>NZ_JAZDQT010000002.1:0-564330 GCF_036324255.1 Pedobacter albus
TACGCGTTACGCACCCGTGCGCCGGTCTCAATCAAAGCAAGCTCCGATCTACCCCTCGACTTGCATGTATTAGGCCTGCCGCTAGCGTTCATCCTGAGCCAGGATCAAACTCTCCATTGTAAAATGTTGTGTTTGAATCTCTGACTATTTTGTTATTCTAAATAGTCTTATTATTCTAATAAAAATTGTCTGTTAGAATTAGACTTAAGAAACATCGAGACCACATGTACTTTGTGTACTTAATGTTTGCCTCGCTGCGTTGTTATAAAAATGATATCCTTTTAATGAACTTTTCGATTTAACCTCTCGGCAATCTGTTATATCTTTAAGCTTGTTTTGTGTCGGCCTTAATGCTCCTCAACTCCTCTCGCTTATTTCAATCTTTCTTTTTGTTTTGTTCTTCCGACATCCGTCGATGAACTTCCCGTTTCGTTTGGGACTGCAAAGATAGAAACTTCTTTTTAATTTCCAAGAAAAAAATTTTATTTTTTTTCCCTTTCCCTTCCGCCTTTCAAACATCCCCTTCGGGATTTCCCGTTCCTTCCGAAGCGGGTTGCAAAGGTAGAAAACTTTTTCGTTTCCCAAAAATAAATCTGAAAATTTATTTTCCCTTTCTGCTATTCAATGGTTTAGGTTATTCTCTCGCTCTTTATCCCTTAATCTAACCTTTCAACCGTGTCCCCTTCCTTCCGAAGCGGGATGCAAAAGTAGAAAGCTTTTTCGTTTTTGCAAAACAATTTATAGTAAATAGTGGCAACGAATGGCTAACTCGCTGTAAATGTTGCAGAAAAATTTAACAGCTACCTGTACACTTCAGCTTAATTGGCTTCATAAAGCCTTTTTTGGCTAATCCTATTCTTATCCTAAACATATATAATAGGAAATAATACTAGCCCACAGGGGCCGGTTCAGACTGTTGCCATATCTTTTATTCGCCCCCCCGATCTGGCAGCTACGCTATAGTATTATAATATAAACTATCTTGTCATGATTGAGAACCAGCTACACCTAATTATTCGATTTGACAGACTAGCCAGTTGCTACATATATATAATAGCATAGACAAAGCCGTATGATATTATATATACAAGACTTCGACCTGCAGCAGTTTTGGTATTAACTGCCCCACACCTTATATAGAATAGGAAGCAGCACGTGACATCCGACCGGCCTTATATTCTATACTAACGTTTCTGCCATCTTACAATTCCATCTGGATCAATTCTGATTGCACCGATGAGCACATCTAAACAACTGGGCCCAATCGGCCGAAGAACCAAAATCTTTTATGAGCTAAACCTTATTGAAGCGAACACGGAATGCAATGGCGTAAAGCGGAAAGAAGGGCTGCCATTGCCTATAAGCATTGACAATGTTTTTCAAACAGCGCAAATTAGCCCGGTATATTCTTATATTACATAGGTACAAAGCTTTAGCAAAGGATAGGGCGGGCCTGCCTTGGTTTATCGGCTTTATCAGCAAGCAACATTGACGAAGACTTCAAAACTTCGCCGGTATTTATCGCAAATGTTAAAATTTGTTAAGCATTTCAGCATGCTGTTTCCTTTGTATAGCTTAGCGCAGATTTGTTTTTTATTGACGTTATTTATATTATTGATTATCTTTGCAAAATGTTTAAAATTAAACACCTACTCATTTTAAGTTTCACTGTCCTTTTATTAGGTACCTCCGGTTGCAAAAGCAGTTTTGAAAAATTGCGTTTAAGCAACGATGTGGGCCGAAAATACCAGGAAGGGATTAGGCTATATAACAAAAAGGACTATTCTAAAGCGCTCATTCTGTTTGAGGGACTGGCCCAAAAATACAGGGGTACCGCAGAAGCAGAAGACCTGAACTATTATTATGCTTTTACGCTGTATCGCCTGAAAGACTATACCACAGCGCGTTACAAGTTCAAGGAATTTGCCGACACTTATCCTGCCAGCAAAAATGCCGAAGAATGCCGCTATATGGGTGCTTACTGCTATTATTTGGATTCTCCTAAATCGTCATTAGACCAAGAGAATACTTATAAGGCCATAGACGCCTTGCAATTGTTCATTAACTTATACCCTAAAAGCGACCGTGCGGTACAGGCGGCACAATACATTGCCAACTTGCGCAACAAGCTGGAAACCAAGGCTTTTGAGAATGCCAAAATGTATTACGAGTTGGGTGGCTATGACGTTACCAACTATAAATCGGCGGTGGTTGCCCTAAAAAATGCGCAAATCGAGTTTCCCGACATCAAGTTTGCCGAAGAAATGAATTTGCTCATCGTGAAATCGCAATACATGTTTGCAAAAAACAGTTATCCGAACAGACAGGAAGACCGTTTTAACGAAGCGATAGGCTACTACAACGAATTTATAGAGGCTTATCCGAACAGCAAATACGCCAAAGAGGCCAAACAACTGAAAGACGATAGCGAAGCCGGCATTGCAAACGCCAAAAAAGTATTGGCCGAGCAGGCTGCCGAAATTGCCAAATACAACGCGCTAGAAAAGAAAAGCGAAAAACGCAAAGACAGTACAACAAATAAAATCGATATTAAAAACAAATCATAATGAATACACCAAAACCGGCCATACCGAACACAACGGTAACAAGAAATGTGCACGATTTAGACAGGGCTACAGATAACATCTATGAGTCTTTAGTGGTTATTTCTAAAAGGGCTAATCAGATTTCTAACAATATGAAAGAAGAGCTTCACGGCAAATTGGCCGAGTTCGCTTCGTCTAACGACAATTTGGAAGAAATTTTTGAGAACAGGGAGCAGATCGAGATCAGCAAGCACTATGAGCGTTTGCCTAAGCCTACTTTGATTGCCATCGACGAGTTCTTGAATGGTAAAGTTTACCACAGAAATCCCTCAAAAGAGCAAAAATAATAAAGGCTTTGCGTAACTTGCACCTTGTAATTGCACAAAGGTACTATGCTTAGCAACAAAAACATTATCCTCGGCGTTTGTGGCAGTATTGCCGCCTACAAATCGGCCATTTTGGTAAGAGCACTTATCAAGGCTGGCGCAAACGTCAAGGTTATTCTTACCCAGGATGCGAGTAATTTCATTACGCCCCTTACCCTGGCCACACTCTCAAAAAACCCTGTTTACACCCAATATTTCGAAGCCGAAACCGGCGTTTGGAGCAACCACGTAGAACTGGGCCTGTGGGCCGATTATATGATTGTTGCGCCTGCCAGTGCCAATACCATCGGAAAAATGGCCAATGGCCTTTGCGACAACCTGCTTACCGCGGTTTACCTGTCGGCCAAATGCCCCGTTTTTGTGGCACCGGCTATGGATCTCGACATGTGGAAGCACGAAAGTACCCAAGAGAACATTGCCAGGCTAAAGGAATTCGGCAATACCCTTATTGCACCTGCCAAAGGCGAACTGGCCAGTGGGCTTTATGGCGAAGGGCGTTTGGCAGAGCCCGAAGAAATTGTAGCCTTTTTGGAAGCGGAGATCAGGAAAGGCCTCCCGCTATTGGGCAAAAAGGCCATGGTTACTGCCGGCCCTACCTACGAAGCCATAGACCCGGTACGTTTTATTGGCAACCATTCGTCGGGTAAGATGGGCTTTGCCCTAGCCAACGAATTGGCTAACCTGGGCGCTAGCGTGACCCTGATTGCCGGACCAACCGCTGAAAAGGCCACCACCCCAATGCAACGCATCGATGTAGTGAGCGCCGCCGATATGCTGGAGGCCTGCCTGGCCCATTTTGCCGAAAGCGACATCACCGTAATGAGTGCTGCCGTGGCCGACTATACCCCTATTGACGTGGCCACTCAAAAAATCAAGAAGAAAGACGAGGGCTTTAGCATAGCGCTCAAAAAAACAACCGATATCCTGGCACAACTGGGCAAACTCAAACAAAAGGATCAGGTATTGGTGGGCTTTGCCTTGGAAACCAATCAGGAGGAAGCCTATGCCAAAGAGAAGCTGGAGAAGAAGAACCTGGATTTTATTGTCTTGAATTCGCTGAACGATAAAGGCGCAGGTTTTAAAACAGCTACCAATAAAATCACTATCTTCCATAAAAATTTGGAAAAAACCAGCTTCGAAACCAAGTCTAAAACCGAAGTGGCCAAAGACATTTGCGCTCAAATCATCAAATTGCTGAAGTAATGAAAAAAATTATAGGTATTGTTCTTTTAATGGCCTTTGCAGCCTTAACACGGGCGCAAGAGCTCAATGCAAGGGTACAGATTCTGGCTCCGAACATTTCCAACATCAATAAAAAGAACCTCGAGCTGTTGCAAAATACCATCCGCGATTTCCTGAACAACAACAAGTGGACAAACGAAACCTATTTGCCACAAGAACGCATCGAATGCAATTTTGTAATTACCGTAACCAACTGGGACGGCAGCTCTGGCTATAGCGCCGAAGCGCAGATCCAATCGAGCCGCCCCGTTTTTGGCAGCTCCTACTACAGCACCCTGCTCAACATCAACGACAAGGATTTCGATTTCAACTATAACGACGGCCAATCGCTAGACTTTTCCGACCAGAATTTTATCGGCAACCTGAGTTCGCTTTTGGGCTATTATGCCTACACCATTATCGGCATAGACAAAGACAGCTTTAGTCGACTAGCTGGCACGCCCTTTTTTCTGAAAGCCCAGAATGTATTGAACGTGGCCCAAACTTCGGGCAATAAAGGCTGGAAAGCTTTTGATGGCTTGCGCAACCGCTATTGGCTAAACGAAAACCTGCTGAACAACGTATTCAAGGAATTGAGGGTGTTTATTTACGACTATCACCGCAATGGGCTAGACAAGCTACAAGACAATGTAGCCGATGGCGCCAAAACGATCTTGGGCTTTTTGCCTGCGCTGCAACAAATGGATAAACAGAAATTAGGCTCTATTTTCCCCAACGTTTACTTTGCCAGCAAGGCCGAAGAAATTACCAACGTACTGTCTAATTGCCTGCCCCAAGACAAAATCAGAGCCTACAACCTGCTGAGCGATATCGATCCGGCAAACATTGGAAAATACGAGGTATTAAAATCGAAATAACATTTTCCATTAAAAAATAGGCCCTCCGCTTAACTGCAGAGGGCTTTTTCATTTTTTTTGTTAAAATTTTGTTAAAACATTTTGATTATACGAATATGTTCGTACATTTGAATACGAAAAAATTCGTAGTGTAACAAAATGAGCAGCAACAACATCAAACCCACAGAAGGCGAAATGGAAATCTTACAGGTGCTTTGGAAAAAGGGCCACTGTACGGTTCGCGAAGTTCACGAAGACCTGAACAAAAAGGATTCTGGCTATACCACTACTTTGAAACTCATGCAGATTATGCACGAAAAAGGAATGGTAGACCGCGACACCAGTTCGAAAACACATGTATACAGAGCGTTGATCAACCGTGAAAAAACCCAGCAACAACTGGTCAACAAAATGATCGACAATGTATTTAACGGATCTGCAGCCCGTTTGGTGATGCAGGCCCTAGGCAACAAAACGGCGAGCAAGGAGGAGATAGATTTGATTAAAGAATATTTAAACAAACTTGAAAACAAATAGGCTATGGAAGCTATGATAAATAATCTCGTTAAGGCAATCGGCTGGAGCATTCTCCACTCTTTATGGCAAGGTGCCATCATTTATGCCTTATTATTTGCGGTATTAATGATTTGGCCAAAAATAAGTGCCCGCATCAAGCATAACCTTGCCTTTGGCTCGCTGTTCCTGATTTTTGCAAGCTTTTGCTTCACCTTTGGTTCCATTTTTCAATGGCCAAGCGCAGCACCATCAGTAAACAGCATTGTCATAACGCCAGCTATTTATCAACGCCTAAGCGGCATGGCCAACAGCCTCAATGCCAAAACCGAAGCCTATTTTCCGATCGTAGTAATAGTTTACATCATCGGCATCCTTTTCCAACTAGTAGTGCTCTCTTCGAGCTATGCCAAGCTCAAAAAGCTGAAACAGGCTCATGTAGATGCTATTCCTGCACATTGGAAACCTATTTTTGAACTGACCTTGGCTCAGCTTAAAATCAAAAAAAGAGTTCAGTTCTACCTATCGTCGAGGGTGAACGTACCTTTAGTGATCGGTTTCTTTAAACCGGTAGTACTCTTCCCTATTGCCTTGGCAACCCAATTAGACACGCAACAAGTAGAAGCCATCCTGATCCACGAACTGTCGCACATCCGCAGAAACGACTACCTGATCAACCTGGCCAAAACCTTTATAGAAACCTTATTGTTCTTCAATCCGTTTGTATGGCTTACCACCAAATTCATACACATAGAAAGAGAACATGCCTGCGACGACTTGGTGGTTAATTTCACAGGCAGTCCGATAACCTATGCCCATGCCCTCTTGAAGCTTGAGCTGTTAAAAGACAAACAATCGCCTGCTTTGGCACTTGCGGCCACGGGCAATAATCAACATTTGTATCAACGTATTAAACGAATAACCGCTATGAAGACCAATTACATCAATGCCAAACAGCAGTTTTTCATCCTTACCTTGGCCATTGCAACAGTAGTATCGCTGGCCTGGATGAACCCTAGCAAATCGGTAGCTGCCAAACCCAAAAAGGCACAAACCTTGCTCACCGTAAAAGTAGTGCCTAGCGAAGGCAAACCCATGAACAACCATTTAATTGTTGTTGCCGATACCGATACGGCCAAATCGAAAAAGAAAACCGGCAAAATCAGGTATACCACAAACCAAGGGGGTACAGAGATAACGTACACCTCGATAGATGAAATGCCTGACAGCATCAAGACCAGGTTCTTGGAGTTGCAAAAGAAATTCTCTTCGCCAGAATGGAAGGAAAGAATGGCTAAAATCGAATTCAACAGTAAAGAACTGGAGAAAAAATTCAATTCTAAGGAATGGAAAGACAAAATGGCCAAAATCGAATTCGACAGCAAAGAACTCGAGAAAAAATACAACTCGCCAGAGTGGAAAGAAAAGATGGCCAAGATGGAGCAGAACAGCAAAGAGCTAGAGAAAAAGTTCAACTCGCCGGAATGGAAAGACAAGATGGCCAAGATTGAATTCAACAGCAAAGAGCTAGAGAAAAAATACAACTCGCCTGAGTGGAAAGAAAAAATGGCCAAGCTTGAATTCAACAGCAAAGAGCTAGAGAAAAAATTCAATTCTAAAGAGTGGAAAGACAAAATGGCTAAAATCGAATTCAACAGCAAAGAACTCGAGAAAAAATTCAATTCGCCTGAGTGGAAAGAAAAAATGGAACAATACAGAAAGCTGCAAGAATCGCCTGAATATAAAGAATTGAGAAAAAAATACGAAAGCGACTTGGAAGAACTGAAAAAGAAAAAAGGCATTAAAACCGATAAAACCTTTTTGATGTTCGACACCAACAACACGATCGACCTGTCATTCTTGCCGAGCACCAAAGCCTTCGAAAGCTATTTTACCTACACCACACTTAAGCCAATGGTATTGGATTCTAAAAACACCTTCAAATTTGAAGAGCTTGCACCGGCCAAATTCAAAGAGGCTTTCAAAAACAGCTTCAAAATGGAAGGCAACATGACATTAGAAATGAAAACAAACGACAAATAAAACCTAAAGAGCATCCCAGGCGGGTGCTCTTTTTAGTTCGAACCGATTTACCAAACCAAACAAACAACAAGGGGCAGGAGCAATCCTGCCTTTTTTAATCGGGCAGACCAAGTACTCATGCAACATTTTTTCTTTATTGATGTCTAGTATTAAAGTTTATTTTTTTACCCTTTAAAAACGCTTCAAATGAAAAGAACTTTCCTTTTTTGCCTGATTTTCTGTTGCTTCCAAACTCTTGTGCGTGCACAGCAATATGTAATAAGTGCCGAACTGACCGGTTTCGCCGATCGTACCAAATTCTATTTAAAAGACACCGATGCGGGCATAATTATTGACAGTGTCGAAATTAAAGATGGCAAATTTACCATGAAAGGCAAATCGTCTGAGGTAAAATCCTTTTGGCTATTTGCACGTCCGAACAACGACTATCGCTATACCACTTTTTTAATAGGCCCCGAAAAGATTTCAATCAGAGGCGACATCAAAGACTTTCCCCGTCATGTGCAATTAACAGGTTCAAAAAACCAGGATGTGGCCAATAAACTGACCGGCCAAACCAGGGACCTCTGGAAAAGTCGCGACAGCCTGGTTCTTCTCCTTAGGCCCCATATCGGTCAAACACCTACCGATAGCCTCAAAGCCATTACCAATCCGATAGGCAAACAAATTAGTCAAATCGACAGCCTGTTGGAGCTGGCCACTTCAAACTTTATCAAAGAAAACCTTAATTCGCATAGCGGACTGCGGGAGTTTTATGACAAAAAGCGCAACTACAAAAGGGCTGATTTCGAGGCCCTATTCAACACGGTTGACCCCGAACTTAAAAACAGCACTTTTGGCAAGCGCATAGCCGATTACCTTAAAGTAGGCAACGTATTGAAAAAGGGCGAAAGTTTTTATGATTTCGAGGCCAACAATATCAATGGCAAAAAATATCGCCTATCAGATTACAAAGGCAAATATATACTGCTTGATTTTACAGAAACTTATTGCGGGCCTTGCATCTTATCGACCGAAGATTTGAAAAAACTATCAGCTAAATATGCCAATCAGTTACAAATTATCAGTTTCTACGTCGAAAAAGATAAAAAGACCATAAAGGAAGGTTTAACTCGCGACAAGCCAACCTGGCCCTGCCTATGGGACGGAAAAGGAACCTATAGCGAAATTGTGCTTAAATACGGTGTAGCCGGCACTCCTACTTTCGTGGTTATTGATCCCGAAGGCAAAATCCAATCGCGTTTTTCGGGCTTTGAAAAAGACGAAAATGGCAAAGGCTCTTTAGCAAACCGAATCGACAAATTACTTCAACCTTAAGAACTATATTTTATGAAACGAAAATCCCTCTTATTATCATTGTTCCTTTGCGCCACCATTGCGGCTAAGGCACAGGTTACCTCTTTTAACATCGATACCAGCAAATTCAACAAGGTATTGGCCAAGCAGCTCGATTCCATTTACAAGGAAGACCAGGATACGCGCATGGCTTATATCAAACTGGTTAACGCCAAGCAACAGAATTCGCCCGAGGGAAAAGCCGCTACTGCCAAAATGAAGGCAACCGATTCGCTGAACCAGCTTTTTGTAGAAGGCATACTGAGCAAATATGGCTGGCTAGCCCCTCAAGATGTGGGTATGTACGGTAGCCAGGCTTTGTTTTTGGTGATCCAACATGCCAATCTGCCCATGCAAGAAAAATATTTGCCCATGATCAGGAAAGCAGAGAAAGACGGGCGCATCTTATCGAGCAACCTGGCCATTTTAGAAGATCGGGTGGCTTTGAGGCAAGGCAAAAAACAGATTTATGGCAGTCAAATAAAATCAGATGCCAAAACGGGCGAAAAATCACTTTTTCCGTTGGATGATCCAGACCATGTAGACGAAAGGCGAAAAGCCATGGGGCTGCAGCCTTTGGCCGAATACCTGGAAAAAAGCTTTCAAATGAAATGGGATGTAGAAGCCTATAAAAAAGCGAACGGCAATTAATTCCAACCGACAAAACGTTTGGAACAAGGCCCATCATAACCAAATGATGGGCTTTTTTATTAATTTTAAGTCACGGTGCAACCTTTACCAAACACCAACGTCTTTAAAGCAGTTTACGACCATACCAACTATTAACTCAAATGAAAAAATTCTATCTTCTCTTTATCGTGGCCTTGTTGGCCAACAATTTGGCCCAAGCGCAAACCTGCAACTGCGAAACCAATTTCGAATGGGTAAAAAAGACCTTCGAAGAAAACGATGCCGGTTTTAAATATGTAATCGACAGCAAGGGCAAACAAGCCTACGAAGACCATAACAAACGGATTTTGGCCAAAATAAAAGAAGCCAAGACGTTAAACGACTGTACCCCTATTTTGTACGAATGGTTAACTTTTTTCCGCTCAGGCCATATTGCCATCAGGCTAAAGAACCAAGGTACTCCGGCCGCTAGTGCCCCCGCAGCAGCCGAAAAACAGTTTCCGGATTGGGAAACTTTAGCAGTTGACCTCGAAAGCTTTAAAACCTACCTCAAAAACAAAAAAGAAGTAGATTACGAAGGCATTTGGGAAACCTCGCCCTATAAAATCGGCATTAAAAAAGTGAACAACGAATACATGGGCTTTATCATCGAATCGGGCGCACCAAGCTGGACCAAAGGACAGGTTAAACTTAAAATCAGTCCTAGCAAGGATTCGACCAACAGCGTTTTTTACATGAGAGACCATTCTGCCACCAAATCAAATACGGTGAAGCTGACCGGCAAGAACAACCTGCAAGTGGGCAACTTCTCTTTAAAAAGAAGCTATCCAGAATTGAAAGACGACAAGATATTTACCGATTATTTCAGGCTGCTTTCTTCGAGCAAACCTTACTTAGAGCAATTAAACCCCACTACGCTTTATCTGCGCATCCCTTCTTTCCAACCGCAGCAAAAGAAATCGATAGATAGCGTGATCAATGCCAGCAAAGCAAAAATTTTGAAAACTCCTAACCTGATTATCGATATCAGAAGCGGAACCGGTGGCAGCGACAATAGCTTTTCGAGCCTTATTCCGCTTATTTACACCAACCCGATACGCGAAGTTGGCGTTGAATACCTCTCCACAAAACTGAACAACCAAAGGATGCTCGATTTCATCAGCAAACCCGACTATGGCTTTGACGAAGAAGGCAAAAAATGGGCCAAGGAATCGTACGACAAATTGGAAAAGCAATTGGGCAAGTTTGTAAATCTTAACGACGATGTAGTGGGCTTGGTGAAGAAAGATAAAGTATTGCCTTTCCCTAAAAATGTGGGCATCATCATCAACAACGGCAATGGCAGTACCGACGAACAGTTTCTGTTGGCCGCCAAGCAAAGCAAAAAGGTGAAGCTATTTGGCACTACTACTTTTGGTGTACTCGATATTTCGAACATGTATTTTGTCGATTCGCCCTGCAAGGAATTTGAATTGGGCTATTCGCTAACCAGAAGTATGCGGATTCCTGATTTTACCATTGATGCCAAAGGCATACAGCCCGATTATTTTATGGACAGAAGCATCCCGGCCTACAAGTGGGTTGAACAGACCAGCCAAATCCTGAACCAAAAATAACTTTGTTTGAGCAAGCTACTTTTGAATTAAAGCCTGTGGTTTCTTGAAAACCATGGGCTTTTGTAGTAATTTAGCATCGGTATGCTACAAAAACTTTCTATACGCAATTACGCGCTGATCGACAGCCTCGACATCGATTTTGACCAGGGACTAAACATCATTACCGGCGAAACCGGTGCCGGAAAATCGATTATTTTAGGTGCATTATCGCTTATTTTGGGACAGCGGGCAGAAAGCAGGTACTTTTTTAACCAGGATAAAAAATGTGTGATTGAAGGCACTTTTGTACTGGCCGACGATAAGCTAAAAGGCTTGTTCGAAGAAAACGACCTCGACTTTTTTAAGGAAAGCATTTTGAGGCGCGAAATCTCGAGCGATGGAAAATCGCGCGCCTTTGTAAACGATACACCGGTTAATTTGGGCATCTTGAAACAGATTGGCGAATCGTTGATCGATATCCATTCGCAGCATGCCACCCAAGAAATCAACAACCCTGATTTTCAATTGTTGCTGGTCGATTCTTTAGCCAACCACGCTTCACTTCTGGCGCGCTACAGAGCCGGATTTAAACAGTTGAAACAAAATCAGCAGCTGCTTAAAGAACTTAGCCAAAAAGCCAATGAAGCCCGCAGCCGACAAGATTATGAACAGTTTCTGTTTAACGAGTTGGAACAGGCCCAGCTGCAACCCAACGAACAGGAAGAACTGGAACAGGAGCTGGAACGCCTCAACCATGCCGAAGGAATTAAAAGGAGCCTGCTTAGCGCAAATGCCCTGCTCAGCGAAAACGAGGGCAATGCCTTAGACCTGTTAAAGGAAGCTTCATCGCAACTTGGCCATGTAGAAAAATACGATCCGGCCATTAGTGCCTTGTACGAACGCCTCAAGTCGAGCATTATCGAGATCAAGGATATTGTAGCAGAAACGGCGGGTATTGAAGAAAATACCTCGCACAGCGCCGAAAGACTGGAGCAGGTACAGCAACGTTTAGATGTACTTTACGGTTTGCAGCAAAAACATCGCGTAGCCAACAATGCCGAACTATTGGCCATACAGCAGGAGCTTGAAGCCAATCTTAACCAGTTGCTTTCTTCAGACGAACAGATTGAAAGCCTGCAAAACGATATCAAACAGTTAACCGATGTGCTTTATCTTCAAGCCAAGGAACTGAGCCAAAACAGGAAAAAGGCTACTGAACTGGTGGCAACCGAAACCACTAAAACCTTGAAACTGGTGGGCATGCCTAATGCCAAGCTGGTGTTGGCCCAACAAGAACTGACCGAACTCAATAAAGACGGCTTAGACCAAGTTACGTTGCTTTTTACCGCCAATGCGGGGCAGGCACCTGGTCCGGTCAACAAAATTGCATCGGGTGGCGAGCTGTCGAGGCTGATGCTCTCTATTAAAGCTTTGCTGGCCAAACATACTTCCTTGCCTACTTTGATTTTCGACGAAATCGATACAGGTATTTCGGGCGAAACGGCGCTCCAAGTTGGCGAGGTGATTGCCGATTTGGGCCAAAACATGCAGATACTTTCTATTACGCACTTGCCACAAATTGCGGCCAAAGGCGAATCGCATTATTTTGTGTATAAAAATGAAGCCAGTGATAAAACAACCACTGGTATTCGTAAACTAACCCCAAAAGAAAGAATTGTAGCCATTGCCGAAATGCTAAGTGGCAAAAACCCTGGCGAATCGGCGATGCAAAATGCGAGAGAGTTGTTGGGTTAGTTATGGAATTTCATTCCAGCCTTCATCATCTGCATATGAAAAAACTTGTACTGCTTTCCATTCCTTTTATATTCGTTCAGGTTGCATTTACACAAACTAAAATAAATAAAGTAAAACTAGACACTATCCATGTAGCCGGCAGATTAATTGCGGGAGATGGCTCCAAACTTTCCAATATCGTTATTGAAACCAGATCTCCAAACCTCAGCTATGCTAATCTAAAATACGCCACCATAACAGATAGTTTGGGAAATTTCAAACTGGAAGGGATCCAGCCTGTTGATACGCTCACTTTTTTTGCCTTAAATCAAGAACATACTTTTATAAATAAGGAAAGCCGGTTTTTAAACATTACCATCTGGCCAGGCACGCTGAAATATGCCACTCCGCAAACCTTGGTTATCTCGGCAAAAAGAACAAGCCAGAAGAAGAAAAGCGAATTTAAAACAGCAGATTTTCCAGGCTGCTCTTTTTACATCACGCAAAACCCATCTTATCCAGGCGGACCGTCTAAGTTTGAAGAATATATTTACAAAAATCTAAAATACCCATCCAATGCCATAAAAAACAACATTGAAGGTACAGTAACCGTTCAGTTTAGCATTGCAAAAGATGGCACATTATTATTTCCAAGCATTATAAATGGCTTGGGCTATGGCTGTGACGAGGCTGTACTTGAAGTTTTGAAAAAAAGCAGAAAATGGAATCCTGGAATAAGAAACGGAAGGCCTATCCATGCCATTTATCAAACTGACATTGCTTTTAAGCTAACCGATTAACATAAAATGAAGCCAGTGATCAAACAACCACTGGCATTCGCAAACTAACCCCAAAAGAAAGAATTATGGCCATTGCCGAAATGCTGAGTGGCAAGAACCCTGGCGAATCGGCAATGCAAAATGCGAGAGAGTTGCTGGGTTAAGCAACTTCTATTTACTTCTTACACCCAAGGGACTGGTTTGCACGCTCTCTTTGCCTCTCGAATCGATAATGCTTAATGTGTAGAAATAAGTTGTTTCTTTTTCTATGCCGGTATCTACGTAATCTTTTTCGTTGGCACTGAGCTCTTTGAGTAATTGTAGCTCGCCGTTTGCCTTGCCTCTATAAATTTTAACCTTGGTTAGCGGTATGCCCAAAGGATTGTTCCAGGTCAATGCAATACCATCGGTCTGCGCCAAGGCGATGACGTTGTTTGGCGGCATCAGTTTTTGCGCATTGTAATGCACGGTGGCCACTTGGCTTAATCCTCCGGTATCTGCCCCATCATTGCCAATACCTTTGCATTGAATGTAATAGGCATAATGATGCCCTTCGGCCAAGGTACTGTCTACATACGAATTGGTTTCGGGCAACAAATCGGCCATTTTTTTCATTTCGCCATAGTTTTCCTCGTTTTCCAATTTCTCGCTTCGGTAAACGATATAGCCCGAAATGTTGTTCTCTTTGGTCATGTCGTTCCAAAATACCAAGGCTTGCTCCTTGCTGAGCTGTGCCTTCACTTTCGCCGGCACCGGAATTTGTCCGCTTAGCATAACCGATGCCCGATCGCTTGGCGGACTGATTTCATAAGAAGTATTGATGGTAGCTACCGTGTAGGTATAGATGCCTGCCCTGAGATTATTTTTGATGGTATCTTGATAAACCAGTAGCGAATCTTTACTCAACAACAGCCTCGATAGCTGCACCGGCATGCCATTATAGCCTTCGCTACGGTACACGTAATAGCCCCTTGCATCGCGATCTACTTTTCTAAAGGTGAGTTTTACCGTATTGCCCGTAGATTCTGCGCTAAGGTTTCGGGGCGGAAATACTAGCTTTCTTGGCGCTTTCATCAAGGCCTGTACCCTGGTGCTGCCTACCGAGCTGCTGTAGGGGCCTTGAGCCTGTAGCCGATAGTAGTAAGTAACCATCGGTTTTACCTTGATATCGGCCCAAACGGTATCTTTTACGTTTGCGGTTCCCACCAAGGCATATTCTCCATCCCAGCTGTACGATTTATAGATTTTAACTGCCGTTACATCGCCGGGGCTACTCAATTTCCACTTTAGCACAATGGCTTTATCCTTATCAACCGCTGTTGCGCTTACGGCTTTAAAAAAACCGATGTCGTGCGTTCTGGAATTATTGTAAACATAAAGCGTATCCGATTTTTCGCCTTCGTTACCCAACTCGTCAAAAGGGATGGCGATATACTGATACGCCATTTTGTAGGCTGCCGTTTGGTCGGTAATTCGGGCCGTCAGCGAATCGTTTACTTTAGAGAAGATGGTAAACACAGGTATCTGCTCAAATTGGTTGTAGCCAAATCTGCTCCTTAGCACCTTAATGCCACCCAGTTTTTCGGTACCGGGATATTGATAGGAAATAGATACCGCTTCGTCGGCTGCTTCGTAGCTGACAGGAATTAGGTAATTAGGCAGTTTTGCCGGTCGATAAGTTATTGCCAAAGTGGCCGAATCGATATTGGCATCGTCGGCATCGCGTTTGTAGATCCGATACTCGTAAGCGCCTGGTGTGGCAGTCGTATCTAAATAGCCAACGCCAACGGCCGAGGCGTACAATGGCATTTCGTGATAGGGCCTGATGGAATCGGTAAACAATGCGCCTTCTGCCCTGCGCCAAAGTACTTTTACGGCGGTGTCTGAAATCAATTGCCCCTGTCTCAATATCGGATCTGCGGTCATCAGCCTCGCTTTGAGCATGATGCTCGAATTGGGGAAAGACGTTTCGCCCACCTGTTTCCAAGTTTTATCGCCTGTTGCCTTGCGACTGATCACATAGCGAAAATTAACGGGTAGCTCATTGCCTAGGTTTAGGTATATGCCTTTGCTGGCCGGCCTAGCCGAGGGCTGTGCAAACGCAGCAAGGGAAACGAAGGAAAGACAAATATAGATTAGCGTTCTCATGTTCTAATTTTTTGGTGGACAATCGGGTAGCTTGGTTCCCGACGAAAATTCGAGCGAATAGCCATCGGTACCGAGGTGCAAACGGGCAGCCACGTGTTTATCTATGCTAATTGAGGTAAATAGGAGGCTTTGTTTAACATGGGCATCAAAACTGGCTTCGGCTTCGGCGGCTATGCTAAAGCTTTTATTCTCATATTTCATTATCGCAGCACCTTTTGCTTCGAAACCTCCCGACATGCTGGTACCTGTAATGGCCGACATACCAGCCCGTAATCTTCCAGTGGCACCGATAGATGCACCAATAGAAGTGGTTCCGCCAAATGTAGCCCAGATACTCAATTCTGCAGCAGCCTTGGCCTCTACAAAACCCGAGACTAACACAAAATCAAAGTCTTTCTGGTAATCGATCAGGCTCCGGCCGGCCGTAAGGTAAAAGCCCTTGAAATCTGTTTTGTGGCTTTCGTAAAAACACTTGTTCTTATTGAGCTGGAAAGCCTGCAAAGTGTTCCAGGTGTTTTCCGATATGGTCGTTCCGTTGTCGTTATAGCTGCTCACCAAAAAGCCTACGGTATAGCCACCACCCACTACCGGGATGGCCGTATTGAGCTTGCCGCTGCCCAAGAAATAAAAGCCTTTCGAGCCCATCATCATTTCTAAATTGCCAGCCATTCTATAGGCACCAAATTCTGTCTCCGGAAAATTGAGCGATCCCTGCAGGGTTTGCTTCTTGAAATCGTAAACCATTTTGAACTTCCCGAATTCGGTGTCGGTGCCGGTTTGGATCTTATCGCCGTCAACTTGTACATCGCCATACACGTTAAAGGTCATTTTGTTATCTCTTACGCCTTCTGTAGCCGAAACCATCTTGCCAGTAAAAGAGAGGATGCTCCAATCGTTATCGGTTACCTTCATGCCACCAGAAGCAATCTGGAACTGCTGGTTTTTATCGGGCGTTAAAGGCAACATGTAATTGGTTTGCAAATCTACATGGTAGCCATTGCTTTCGGCATAGAATGCTGCTGGCATGGTTTCGAAACTTTTATTTGGTTTTTCGAGTACGTCGCCATCTATTTTTACCTGGTTTTGGGTAATGCTAATGTTTCTGTTGGCCGCTACAAAGTGTACATAGCCTTTGCCTTCAAATTCTGTATCGACTTTGGTAAACGACAGGCCGTTTTTGCCATAGCTAAGCCCCATGGCAAAAGGTGCCATTCTGGGTGCCTTTAAATCGAGCGTACCATTTACATCAAAGAAATCAGGGCCGTTGGTTACGGTCGACGGCATAAAAGCCGCCATTTTATTGCCTAAAACCATTCTTGGATTTGTTACTGGCGCCAAGCTCAAAATACTTTCGTCGTTGCTGAGCAATTGTACATAGCTTACATCCAGATTACCCAAACCCTGCAGGCCAATGAGCTGAGCGGCGGGTTTAGGGGTATTGCCGGCAATGCTCAATCGCCAATGCGGACTCATGTCGCTGCCCGTTTTGGTATCGTAAATCAGCACGGCGTTTTTATCGTCGATATTTTGCAATTTGGTTACCCCGCCACCTAAGGCAAAGTTCTTCACATCTATTTCGTCAATAGCCATCATATCGCTACGCAGGTTGAAAAACTTGATCGGAATATCCATTTTATTGGTTTTGATAACCGAAGTAGCCGAATAGATTCCTCCTTTTTGAGGATCAAAGGTCCAGTTGTTCACCATCAGTTTCCAGTTTTCCAAGGTCAGTTCTATCGGGGCACCAGTACCCGGATATACCTTGTCGTTGTCGAGCACCACGTCTTTCAGGTCGACCGTAAATTTATTGGGCTTAGAATTGGCAATGTTGCAATCGAGATTAACGTTAAGGTGTATTTTTCCATCGGTGGCCACATAAGAATTCAATGGATTGGCGGTTGCATCAAAATCTATAAACTTAAATTTGATTGGTGCTCCCAAAGCATTGCTGATCTGGAAATCCTTTTTAACCATGCTGTAAAAAATAGGCATACCGCTTTTGATAGAGCTCAGGTATGCAGCATCTGTGGAGACGGCCGTCATGCTGGCAATTTTGGTATTGATAGTTTCATTCACCTTATCGGCCAGGTAAAAATCTTCGCCCTTGGTAAAGTTGAGGTAAGAACCCGGATAGTTGAACGAGTTGTCTATAATTTTTGCGGTTCCCAAAATCTCGCCTTTGCCGGCAGCATTTTTGGCGATCGTTAGTTCGTTAAGGCTTCCTCCGGCCTTGCTGAGCAATACGTTATAGCGGTTTAAGTATTTGAGCGAAATATTGCTCACGCCTTCTATCGGCACCTCGTTGTTAACGGCTACCATTTTATCGCCATCAATCTTATAACGCACGTCTCTCACCCTCACCATCGCATCTTCTTGGTGTATTTTAAACGGCGTAGAGCCTTTGGTAAGATCGATCACACCGGTTACCAAAAATTCGTTGTTAGAGCCCGGCTTGAGCTCTTCAACCGAAAGCGGGAAACCATGCAACGATTTAACCAAGGTGCCTTTGAGCGAAGTAAGCGCCAACACAGGTCCGTTTGCACCATTGCTTGAGGCCAGCTGTTTATTGCCGGTAACCGTAAAATTGGTGTCCAAAGTGGCAATGACATAGGCTTTCGAAGGATCTATCGGAATACCGGTTAACGTAAACTTGCCGTCTTTGCCCGAGCGCGTTTCTACCAAGGTGGCATTGCTGCTCAGCAAACCGCTTTTGTTAGCTTTATACTCAAGGTATACTTTGGCATTGCCTACGGGTTTGCCATCTAAGGTAACCGTGCCTTTGATCGTATTTCCGGCTTTCATGCTAATGTAATAATATACCGGGTCTCTGCTTTCCTGATTGGTAACATTGTACACCTGAGGAATCCAGTTATCGTTCGGGTTGCCGGTAAGGATCACATTGTAATTATTAACCGATACGTTTTGGAAATTGAAATCGGCCCTTCCGCTGCTGTTGGTTACTTTTTTATAATCGTCTACCTGTATGTTGATATCTGGAACGGTTTTAAGTCCTCCTTTGCCATCGAGCGTTGCGGTTACGAAATTCATGCGGTGGTTGCGCGAAACCACCAAGTCGTAATATCGTTTTCCGGTTAGGAACGACAAGTCTGGATGGGCATCGATGGTATCACGGAAAAATGCCACATCCAATGGAATGATTTCGAGTCTTTCGGCAGGCGATCCAGATTTGATATTAATAGCATAAGCCCCATCCATTCCGCTGAGCACCATTGCTCCATTTTTTCTGCGAATATAGCTCTGTACGCCTATAGGTTTGCCGCTAAATATGTCAAACAGGTCTCTATTACCAACCCAGCCTTTGGCCAATGCACCCAGTTTCAACGACACTGGTTCTGAAAATTGCTGTCCGGTGGTTTTGGTAATAGGGGGGATTGACTTTTCATAATCGGCGTAACCATTGGCAAGCACCTTTAGCTTATTGGCAGGCAAAGGAAAATTCTTTTTACTGGCTAATACTTCAAAATAGCCATCTTTATCTGAGGTGCTGCACCATTGGCCATTGAGCAATACCGCAGCCCCCATTACAGGTTGCGAGCTTTGGCCATCTTCGAGTACCCGCCCTGCCACACGCGAGGTTAAGGGGTTGAGCACTACTGTCATGTTTCTGATATCACTGTATATCCTGTCGATGTAGGTAATGTACGACTCGTAAGTTTCTGTTCCCTTGGCAGGATCGCTGGTTACCTGCATGTAATAATCGGTTCCAGCCAATACATAGGGAATGAGGCAAGTACCGTCTGATAGAGTTTCTCCCTCCCAAAGCTTTTCGAACTCCTGGTTGTAAATTCCGTTAGCCGACAGCTTATTGCCTTTCATGTTTACGTTCGAAACATTAAAGGTTTGCGGATTGATCAGCTTGCCCGTTTTATATAGATTATTGCCCTCGCCCAATGGCATATTCGGGAACTTCTGCTCCTTGGTTCTGAAGAAAATTACCTTCATGCCTTTGAGTACGTTGCCATTGCTGCCTTTAGCCAAAACCTTTAGCTGGGTTTCCCAAACGGCCGAAGTAAACTCGCCCCCGTCTTTGGCTTCGAAAGGCTGGACCACCAAAGGTTCTTGTGCCTCCCATAAGTGGTAGTTATCGGGCACAATGATAAATACCCTTTCTAAAGTACCCGCTCCTTCTTCGTATAGCTGTTCATCTTCGGCACTTGCCGGACCGCCTTTCTGAAGCGCACCAACACCCAGGCTTGCCGCTTTTACGCCTTTGGTAGCCGCTCCAACTTGGTACTGGCCAAAAGTATTTGCACTTTGGGTGATGTTCAACCCTCCTGATAGCTGAGTGATCATACCCGTATTTTTGCCCATAGCATCTTGGCCGTCGGCCGGCAAGGTAACCATGCCACCTATGCCTCCAATCATTGTTCCCCAATCAGGATCTTCCATACCTTTGTTGTACAGGCCCAAAATGCTCTCTACAGTTGGTTTTGGCGGTTGTTTCTCTTTGTTTTTTTGCCAATTTTCCAATGGGTTTTTTGAACGGCTCATGAAACCTTTTCCAACATCGCCTTTTGGCCCCAGATTGTCTATCTGTAGCGTAAAGCGTCCTGTGGCATCGGTAATGCCCTCGCCGGCAACAACGCCAGCATCGCGCAGCAATACCAGGCTCTGATCGGCACCATTAAAGTCCTTTACAAAATAATTCTCTTCGCCCTCCTTGCTTACATTTGGCCCGATATATTCGGTTTTACCATTGTTGTATTTCATCCGATAGGCCACCTCCACATGGAAATGCTGATTGGCATAGGCTCTTTTCACCTTATCGGGATTACCCATCCATTGATAGGAAATACGGCCGCTTATCACCGATTGTGGTGGCTTGTTTGACAAGATAACGTAAGTGTCTTCAAATTGCGAATAAGCAATCTTTTGCTTAGGCAAAAACTTAAGGGTTTTCTCGGTAGCGGTATAGCCATCGCCCAAAGTAGCCTTGCTGGCATCGGCAATGTAATATTTGCTCGTACCGCCAGCTTGAGCCGTTTTAAGTACATTGGTTGCATCTATGGCCAGCGCATAATATTCGTCGCCTTCATAAATATTGCACAAGAGCTTTTCAAATTTCACGAATGATTTGGTTACCCCGCCAACGGTTTCCAGCTGTGTTTTGCCTTCGGCTACAAACACATCATTTTCTTTTTTAATGAGGCCCAATTTTACGACCGAGCCTTCTCCCGGCGGGATATAGGTCTGTTTGCCCTTGCGGTATAGCCTGATATTGATTCCGGCTTCGTATTGTTTGGCTTTGACCTGATACACCAGGTTTCCTCCGGCGTCATAGCCAAAATCGTTTTGTTCATTGCCTCCGGCCAGCCACGACTTGCCTTGTCCACTGATTTTAAAAACGGGAAACTCCTTTTGCACATAGAGTTTAAGTCCATAGCCGAAAACATTGGCAAACTGCTTGCCCAAATCGACATAATTGGTATCTGATTTAAAGGCCGGAATAGGGATTTTTTTGAGGCTGTCGCTGCCATAGTAGGCATTGGCAATACTCATGGAGGCATCAAGGTTCCAATCTTTATATTTTTCTGAAATGCCCACTACCAATTTCAAATTCCCTTGTTCATCGGTTTCGGCACTGCCTTCTACATAGGTGCTGCGTATGGCCCTATCCGATTTCATGGTTGCGCTAACCTTAACCGTAACCGGTGTTTTGGCTACGGCATAATCGCCTGCCATATCTTTAAAGCGGTAGCGCAATTGGGTTTTAACCTGCACATAAAATCTCTTTTCGGGGTCTTGTGCAATTGCAAAGGTAAAAGGGATTACCTCAGATTTTTTAAGCACCTTGCCTTCTGCATCCAATGCCTGTACCTGTAGCGTATATTTTTGTTTGTCTACAAAGCCCAATGCAAGTGCTTCTTTTTTCGATTTTTTAAAGTTACTGAGCAATGTGCCTTTCTCTTCCCTTAGTACAGCGGTAAACAGCACCGGCGCTTCGTTAATGGCCGCATTGGTTTTCATCACAATTAAAAAGTAGCGCTTAACACCTAGTTTTCGGTACAGATTGGTATCGATAGCTATCTCTGCCGACTTGCTTTTGCTTTTTAGGTTATCATTGTTAAGGGCCGAGGCTTCTAAAGTGCCTGCCTTGGCCAACACCCAGCCAAAATTAAGCGGGCTTTTCTCTGTTACCGTAACGATGTTTTCCTTTTCGTTGGGATTGATCAAGTAAAGCTTGGTATCGTCTACAATTTGCTGCGTTATAAGCTGCGAGCCATAAGTAAACACAAGAGCCCCGCTTCTGCCGTCGTTTTTAAAAAGGGTTTGCCCTGTTGGATCGATGGCCTGAACCCGCCAGGCATATCTTTTGCCAACTCTTAAGGGAGGATCAAGCTGACTTAAGGTATAAGAAGTACTGGTCAATGTTTTATTGATGAGCGGAAAAGAAGTTGAATTCAGGATCTGATTAGGATCTCCGCCCGTTAAAGGCATTTCGGCCACTTGCAAAATATATTGGGTAACGGGTGGCGCATAGCCCGCATTGATCCAGTTGAAAACAAGCAGTTGCGGATCTACGGCCTTCACACTGGCATTGGCCAACGGATTGATGAGTACCGGTGCATCGGGATAGGCAATGCTGATGGTTGTACAGCCCAAAGGTGCCGTGGCCGACACGGTCTGGTTGGTATTCATATCAACCGCTTGGATACAAAAAGTATAGTTGCCTTCTGGCAAACGCGAAGTCTGTACCAATTTTACCTTGTCAATGCCATAAACATTAAGCGAGTTGAGGTCGAAAATATCTTTTAAAGCCAATCCATTGAGCTGTTTGGTTTCCCGGGGATTTAAGATAATAGGTTGCAAAGGCACATAGGTAGATTTGGTAGAGATTTTAATGCCGTTATCGCCCTGCAGCTGACCGGTAAGCTTCAATTTTAATTGGCTTGCCGAGGTATTTTGGATAATGAGCAATACCTTACTGGCATTGGGCCCAGAATAATCCGAATAATAAGGCGAATAGGGCGGAACGATGTTTACCGTAATGTTTACGGCATTGGTTTGTGCGTAAACCGTTTTGGCATTCCATAAAAACAGCAGCAGCACCAAAACAAAAACCACAAACCAGGGATTCCAATTTTTACTGTCGAACAAAGCGATATATTTTTTAAAACTGTTCATAGCTGTATTTTAAAAAGAGTGCACTAGGCCCAAATTCGTCCTGATTTCGTTGAACGACGGCAGGGTAACGTCTTTCGAGTTGCTTTTAAGGTAGTTTACCTGCAAATTGGCCGCGTCGCGCTTACTTATGCGGTACGATCCATTTAAATTGGCGCTGAAGATATTGCCGGCATTCAGGTTGTTATTGCGCTGCAACTGGTAACTGAGCGAAGCATTGAGCCCCAGCTTGCCATGGTTAACCGCTTGGCTTACGCCCAACGTAGGCCCATAAAAAACCGTACGGCCAAAAGCTACATCGGCCACCGTATAATTGATATTGGCATTGGCCGCAAGGCTCTTTTTAGGCAAGCCAAACTGATAAGAAAAATTAACCGACTTGCTGTTCGATTTGCTGTTTGGCGCGGTATATTCGTTCAAATCGACCAGCGACTGGATATTGCCTACCAAAATAAAACCGTGCGTTATACTTTCCTGGTTGATGTTGTACCGCAGCACCGTGTTGAGGTTATGGTTGGTACGTGCTACCCGCAACATATCAATAATGGGATTGAGGCCGCGGTCTTGTGTAATGCCATAATTGGTGTAGCGCACATCGATGCCGTAATTTGTTTTGTTGAAAGAGGCATTGATACTGCCTATTTTACGGTTAGAGCGATAGGCTTTGTCGTGCAGAATATTATCGTTCTGCATGCCAAAACTCCCGTTCACTTGCAATTGGCCTTTCATCAGCTTCAACATGCCTTCTACGGTATAGTTTTGAACATCGGTTTCGAAATAATAGGCGCCCATACTTTTATAATCGGGGTCTACCCTGCGGTACATCAACTTTATGCCATAATTTTGGGCATTATAGCCGATACTGGTCTGTGCCGCGGTAAGCAGCTGCGTAGAGGCATTGAGCGTAATCAGTTTTTTAATAAAGCTGATTTTATCAAGTTTCAGGTTTTGTACGGTATCTGACAACACATTACGTGTATAAATGCTCCCCGAAGCATCCATTTCGACTACAAAATGCTTGAGGAAGCTAAATTTGGAAGAAAAGCCCAGCACCATGTTTTCTGAAGGACTCAGTTCCACAGAAGGTGGAGTACTTAAAGAATTGACATGGTCTTTCGCCTTTAAAAAAATAAGGTCGAAGTGGTTGCGCTCTGTGCCTACGCCTACCTTTACACTATAGCCGGTTCTTTTATAGGCCAGTTGCTGCGCCAGTGCCAAAGGCTGATTGGGATCGGCCTCTATGGCTTTGTTAAAGCGGCCATAGATAAATCCCAGCCTTAACTTGCCAGGATTTAATTCTACGCCGCCCCCTAAAAAGTTATGTCCGGCCAAGGTAAAAGGCGAAAATTCCAGGCTTCGCCAGCCGGCATGAAAGGTTGCCCATTTGTAGGTTGGACTAATGCCATATTGGTTAAAAGGTTGTGTATAGCTTTTCTGCTGGTCGCTAACCACTACCGAAAACGGAAAAGCAACACCATAAAGCGACAATGTAGGCGCACCGCTCAAAAGATAGGAAAACTCGCGTTGCCTAGCGGGTATGCCACTCACATGGTAGGTGCCGATGCCCAAACCAAACGACCCTGTCAACGCAAAGGGCTTTTGCTTGGCTATCGTTCCCAAATCTTGCGAGAGCACCTTACTTGGCAAAACAGCCAAGGCAAACACAACAGCAAAAGGCAACACTAATCTTTTCATCATTAGTTATTTAAATGGTTGAGGATGGTTGCCAGCTATTTCAGTTTTACAAAATCGCTTTCCTTTAGGTTGAGGCGTTGCATGGTTTGCAGCATAGGCAATTGCAAGTTGGCCTGGCTTAGTACCCCTGTAGAACTTGGAGGCGTTACCACAATCCGTACCTTATCAACACTTAGCCATGCTGTAGTACTGGCCGTGGCTCCATAAATCCGAACAGCGGCCGAATATGTATCGGTAAACAACTTATAGGTATAATACTGGATTGAAGTACTTTCTGTATTGGTATAGGACAACTGCACCCACTTCTTCGTTGTTCCGGGCGAAACTACTCTCATGTAAACCAATACGACTCCATTTTTCGCTGCTTCGACCGCTGTTAACGGAATATTAAAAACAGTGGTGGTATCGTTAGGCAATACATGCCTGTCCATTCTTAAAATCACATTCATGCTAGACGAGCCACCAATAAAAATGCTTGGAAAATCGAATGTCGAAGCATCGGTAGTTTCAAAAGCCATTACATTGGCATTGCCATCTGCACCTTTTAACGACACTCCAGCTGGCCAAGTTCCGTTGGCTTTTGGTCCGTATATCTTATAATCGTATAACGCGATATAAAAATCTCCATTTCGGCCAGTGGTGTCTTGTGGTGCGTAGGTTCCGCTAAGCAAAGTATTTCCATTCGTACCGTTTGCTCCATTGCTTCCATCAGCGCCTTTTAAACTCGTTCCAACACCCCAACCAAATCCAGCTGTTTTTGGGCCATAAAGCATAACTGGGAGTCTAGAAATATAAAAATCACCGGTTTTACCCAATGCCGTATCTGGGGCAGTTTCTCCGCTATAAATTACTGTACCATCTGCACCTGCCGGACCCGCTGGACCTTGTGCACCCGCAGCACCACGCAAAAGAATAGGAACGCCCCAGCCCGTATTATCTTTAGGGCCATATAATAAATAGTTGGTTTTATCCAGGTAGTAATCGCCCAAGTTGCCTATGCCACCAACTGGCGCGCCATTGCCACTTAAAGTAGTACTGCCGTTGGTGCCATTTGTACCGTTAGTTCCATTTGTACCATTTGTGCCTTTAAGAACAAGTGGTGCTCCCCAACCTGCGGTTGTTTTGGGGCCATAAAGATTGCCCGTATTCTTATCCAGATAATAATCGCCATTAAGACCTATTGTATTAGATGGAACTCCAGTGCCACTGTAAATGATGCTGCCGTCTTTACCAGCCGCGCCTGCAGGGCCCTGTGTACCATCGGCACCACGCAACAAAATAGGTGCGCCCCAGCCACTGGCTGTTTTTGGTCCGTATAACAAGTAATTGGTTTTATCTAAATAATAATCGCCTACCACCCCTGCCGAGGCTGTCGGTGTACCACTGCCACTTAAAGTAGTGCTGCCATTGGTGCCGTTGGTACCAGCAGCGCCCATCAAAGTAATGGGGGTGCCCCAGCCTGTTCCTGTTTTTGGACCATACAAACTTCCTGCAGAACGATCAAGATAATAATCGCCGGTTGTGCCTAAGGCTCCGGCAGGTGTGCCTATACCGCTATAAATTATACTGCCATCTTTACCCGCAGCGCCAACAGCTCCGGCTGCACCAGCCGCACCTTGGGGTCCGGCCGGACCTTCTGGGCCCGTCAAACCCGACTCGGAGCATGACCCTAGCACAATGCCAACCAAACAAATCAGTAAAAAAAAGTAATTGTTCTTCATATCGGTTCCTTTATTTGAAAAATTTGATGCCTTAACACGTTAACCGAAATCATAAAGCCTTAAAATTGCCTGTTGCTCGGGGCAAACCGTATGGCTGTTTTTATGGGAGAACGCATCTTCATCAATGTATCTTTTCGGATACATGAAATTAGCCCGCCAGGAGGTGCATCCGGCAAATTATCGACGAACGGATAGGAATAATCGTTAAAGGGAAATTGGCTTAGGCTTTTTCGAAAAGCACCTGCATACAGGTACCTTTTAATTCGCTACTGCTGAATAATTATTATGATGCAAAACTGTTTTTAGGAAATGAAACCAACAAGATCATTGAACGCTTCTCCGAAGTTGCTATAACCAGCCAACAAAACCATATTATCTAGTCTTCTCTGAAAGAGCGTTTAAGCTTTTTAAATGGCCCTTTGTACGTGCCATTAATACCTTCATACAATCTGGAGGCTAGCTTCCTATTAGAAAAACTGCTTCGCCTCATTGCCGAAGTCTAAGGCAGTTTGAAAGGCTTTGTAATTATAAAATGGCTGTATCGCCCAAAGCGCTTGGCAGGATAATCCGATTCTCAAATACCTACAAGCTAAAAAAGCAGCGTTTTCAACTGCCCTAGAACTAGCTTGCTTTTCGTTGGGCTATTTCATATACCCCTGATACGCGACTTTAAACAATTTTCGCGTTTATAATCCAATATTGCAGAAGATGAAATGCATTTTAGGTCTGTTCCATATGACAAAAGGGGAAATACCTTTGCGACAAACCAATTTTCTTAAAGGTTATTATTAAAATGGCTGGTAATGATACCAGCCATCAAAGGTTCAATTGCTTTTATGCTCATCAGCATAAACACTTTACAAGCCTATTAAAATAGCATATTCGGTTGTAGTTGCCCCACCAACGATTTTCTTTTGTTCATCTTTGGTCAACACAATAACTTTTTCCTTGAACTTTTCAATAGCCTTTAATGATTTGTTGTTTTTTTTCATAGCATCAATTTCTTAGTTTATAACTAGTTAAATATAACTATTCTTTTCCGAAAACAAGAACCATCTCCGTGCCATGTTCGGCCGTGCTGCTCATGGCTAGCTGGGCATTAATTTTTACTGCAAGCTCTTTAACAATTAATAAGCCATAACCCGAAGATTTGCTTTTCAACTGCTTGTTGCCCATTAATATTTGAAGCTGATCGTTTGGAATAACCTCCCCCTTATTAGTTACAGCAATATAAACTTGCTCCTTTTCGTTTAGGCCAGCTTTCAATTCAACAGTTGTATGCTCAAAAGAATTATTGATGGCGTTCTGAACTAAATTGCGCAAGATAATCAATAACAAATTTGCATCAGTACTTATGCTTTCTACCCTTGCTACAACGAGAGCCAGCTGTATTTCTTTGGCATCAGCCTGGCTTTGCAGCAAATCAGCCACCTGGGCAAACAAATCGGCCACAGCTACATTTGAAAGATGGAGTTCAAAATGTTCCATCTGGGTTTTCGACCATAACAGCAAGTCTTCCATGGTAGCCAGCAAAGCGGTTGAAGATTGGATCAGCTTTTTTTGATGGCTTGCCATTTGGTCTTCGGTCAATAAGCCTGCCCTGGTTTGCTGCAGCTTAAGAAAAGTAAAAAGCTGGCTTACCGGACTGCGCAAATCGTGGCTGATGATACCGAAGAGCCGTGCCTTGGTTTGGTTGGCTTCGGCCAGTTTTTTGTTTGCCAAATCTAGCTCTGCGTTGGATCGATGCAACAAAACATTTGATTTGTTCTTGTTTCTATAATTTCGGTAAATCAGGATAATCACAAGCAGGGCAAGGCCAAAGGCAATAATCAGGACCAATTGTAATTGGTTCTTTTGTTTCAGCAACTTATTGGCAGCTAAACGTTCGTTAGACAGGTAATCAATCTGCTTTTCTTTTTCGGCATTTTTATATTTGAACTCGATGTTGGCAATCTGCTCGTCAGACTTGTCTTGGTAAATTTTGCTCGACAAGGCATTGTAGTCTTTGTAATACTTCAAGGCTTTGCCATTATTGCCCAATTTTTCATAGCTCTGGGCCAGCTTGAGCATAATAGAGGCATAAACATCCTTGCTAAAGGAATACGACCCAGGCAAAGCCTTTTCTAAATAGGTTACGGCCTTGTGGTAATCCTTCAGTTCGTAGTTCAGGTTGCCCATCAGGTTGAGCGCATACAACATGGCTTCCTTGCTTTCCGATTCCATGCCGAGCTGATAGGCTTTTGTAGCATATTTTTTAGCCAACTCAATATCCTTATCCAAATAATAGGAGGCAAACAGCCTGTTCACTGCACTTAATTCGGACCTGGCATAGAATAGTTTTTTATCGACCATGGCGCCATACACCTTGTCGTAATAGATTTTGGCGCTATCTACCTTGTGCATGTTCAGGTAAACCTGTTCAAAATTAATGTACAGCCTGATTTTGGCGCCCATATATCGTTCAAAATAGGGCGCGGCCAATTTGAAGCTATTGAGGGCATTTTGGTTTTGATGCAGCTGCAGGTAAAGATTACCCAAGCTGGCATAGGCCAAACCCAAACTTACTTTCGAGGTATAATCTTTCTTTTGAGCCAGTATCTTCTCTTTTAAGGGCAGCGACTCGAGAATATAGGAAATGGCTTTATGATAATCACCGGTGCCTAAATATTCTTCGCTCAACGCCGATAAGATACGGTCTTTAATGGCATCGTCTTTAGCCAAAGGGAGCAATTGATGCAGGCGCTTTACATGGGGCTTGGTTTCTTCAAAACGGCCCAAGTAACGGTTCAAATAATTGATTTGCTGCCGTGCCATCACTTCGTACGCCATATTTTGACCAAGTATGCCGTACCTGGCGCTCTGCTCGAGGTAAAAAAATGCGCTGTCGTTTTTGAGCTGTACCTTATAGGTGTGGCCAATGAAAAAGGAATAGGCCGAGAGGGTATGGTAATCGTTTTTGGCGGTGAGCCCCACGCCTTTCCGGGCCACTACAATTACACTGTCGAATTCTTTAAAAATGCCCCTTTCAACAGTTCTGTTATAAAAACGCGTAGCATAATCCAGCCATTTTTTATTTTCATCATTCGATTGCTTCGCCTGCAACTGAAGACAGCAACAGCAAAACCACAAAACGAAATAAAAACGAGCGTTTGGAAACATAAAAGAGCTGTTATTTCAATCCATGTAATCAATTGGCCATGTAGTTGCTCAAAACCTCCCGGGTTTCGCGCAGGTAGGTTTTGCCAATGGGCAGACGGCTGTTCCCCATGTCAACCTGTTTGGCATTGAGGCATTTTACCTTGCCTATGGCGATTACATAGCTGCGATGGATACGGATAAACTTGCCTGCCGGCAACGATTCGAGAAAACTAGACAAGGTAATCAGGGTCAGGTAAACCTTGTTTCCCGTTACGATTTTGGTATAATCGCCATAGGCCTCCAAATAAATGACCTCTTTGGCGCTAATATTCACAATTTTGTGCCCTTCCTTAAAGATGATCTTTTCGTTTTCGAACAGAATGTCGTAGGCATCGGCTTTGCTTTTGAGCTGGGTAAAATCTACAATTCTTTTGATGCTCTCCTCAAAACGATCGCTGGTTAAAGGCTTCAGGATAAAATCAAAAGCCTTGAGCTGGAAACCCTGCAGGGCATATTCGGGATGGGAAGAAATGATAACGTTGATAGAGCCCAAATGATTAATGGTCTTGATCATTTCCATCCCGTTGATTTCAGGCATGTCTACATCGGTAAACAATACGTCTGGCTGGTGCTGCTTAAAAAAACAGATGGCCTCTAGGCAGTTGCTGAAACTACCTATCAATCTTAAATCGCCATGATTAGCAAGCTCGGCCTCTACCGCCAATCTGTCTAAATCGTCGTCATCAATAATAATGCAAGTAAGGGGAACGCTCATAAAACAAAGGACTATTGTCTATTATAAACATACATAAAAAAAGCCATTAAAATGTTACCTGCTTCGATATGAACACGTTCATTTTTATTTTAGGCACCTAAAATATTAGTTATATTTACGGAATGAATAGAAAATTCCTGGCCAGCTTCATTTTGCTGCTCATGTGCGCTAACTATATTTTTGCGCAAAATACCTATACCATTAGCGGTACCGTAAAAGACCAAAAAGAAACCCTGCCTGGTGCCGCCATTTACATCAGCGGCTATAAGATTTCGACCGTAACCAACAACGAAGGCAAGTTTTCTATTCCCAATTTGGCTCCCGGAAGCTACGATGTACTGGTACAGATGATCGGCTACCTGCCCTATTCAAAAAATGTAGTCATTGCCGACAAATCGGTAAACATAGAAGCATTGCTTCAAGAAAATACCGTCATGCTGAAAGAGGTAGTGATTAAGCCCGACCCTAACCGGATGGCGCATATTGCCCTGTTTAAGGATTTTTTTATCGGCAAATCGCCTAATGCCGCCCAATGCAAAATACTGAATACCGATGTGCTCATCATTAACGACGACAGGGAAAACGGCATGCTGACCGTTAGGACCAACGAATTTATCGTCATCGAAAACAAGGCTTTGGGCTATAAACTTAAATACCTGCTCGAGTATTTTGAATACAACTATAGATCAAAAATCGTTTTTTATGCAGGACATCCTTATTTTGAGGAAATGAAGGGCAGCAAATCGAAGCAAAAGAAATGGCAACAGGCACGCGAGATAGCCTATAACGGCTCTATTCAGCATTTCTTTAAATCTTTATACCACAATACCATTGCCCAAGATGGCTTCGTGATCAACAAACTGGTTTCCATTCCCAATACCAACCGCAAGCCCGACAGCCTGATCAATGCCAACATCAAACGCCTAACTACCGGCCAAAACGGACTTACCCGTGCACTGACCTTTACCAGTGGCGATTCTCTGGCCTACTGGCTCAAGCAAAAACGCGAGCCCCTAACCATGAGCGTGCTTAGCCGTGCCGATGTACTGGTTGATACCTTGGTCAAAACCTACAACAGCGATATCAAAACCATGAACTTTAAGGACGAGCTGTATGTGATTTACAAGAACGAACGCGAAACGCCCGAGTACGATTTTTCGGGAAACAGGCAAAACAGACCAATGGATATGCCAAACTACCAGGTTTCTGTGGTAAGCCTGCTCGAACCTCCTGTGCGTTTTTATGCCAACGGTGGTGTGGTAGACCCTCGAAGCACCTTATACAAAGGCTTTTGGGCCTACGAAAAAGTAGCCGACCTGGTGCCTATGGATTACATTTCGACCATCAAGAAATAGGTTCCAAGCTGTTAAGCTTTTTATTCCTCAGCATCTGTTGGTGTTTTTTACCAAAAAGTTATTCACCACCCTGTTGAAAACATTAATTTAAAATTACTAATATTTTTAGCAATTTTAAATATGGTTAGCGGAGAAGAAAACAAAGACGATTATCTTAATGGCCGGGGTGCCCAAATCAATACGGTTAATAGGTTTCTTAAAAACTCTTTAAGCAAAGCGCATGTAGAAGCTATTGACGATTGGGAGGAAACCAGTGGCAAAACAAGTTTCATTATCGGCACTTCCAAATCGGTAGTAAACAAGGTGGATAGCCCGGATGTGGGCATGGCCTACTCGCTCAACCCCTACCAGGGCTGCGAACACGGCTGCATTTACTGCTATGCCCGCAATTCGCACGAATATTGGGGCTTTAGCGCCGGCTTGGATTTTGAAAGAAAAATCATTGTCAAAAAAGATGCGCCAGAACTGTTCAAGAAGTTTCTCGAGAAAAAATCATGGGACGCCTATCCCATCTCCCTATCGGGCAATACCGATTGCTACCAACCTGCCGAACGCAAGTTTAGGCTAACCCGTCAGCTGCTCGAAATTGCCTTGGCCTATAAGCAGCCTATTTCCATGATTACCAAAAATGCCCTCATTTTACGGGATCTGGATATTTTGCAGGAAATGGCCAAACTAAACCTAGCCATGGTATTTGTTTCGATAACCAGTTTAAACGAAAAACTAAGGCTTAAGCTCGAACCGCGTACCACTACCGCCAAGCAACGCCTTAAAATTATAGAAGAACTAAGCAAGGTTGGTCTGCCTACTGGCGTTATGGCCGCCCCCATGATTCCGGGCCTCAACAACCACGAAATGCCCGCTATTTTAAAGGCGGTGGCCGATAATGGTGCCAAATCGGCGGGCTATACCGTAGTTCGATTGAACGGAGCCATCAGTACCATTTTTGAAGATTGGTTGCAAAAGAATTTCCCCGATCGTTTTGAAAAAGTGTGGCATGCCATACAAAGCTGCCACAATGGCGAAGTAAACGATAGCCGTTATGGCATGCGGATGCGTGGCGAAGGCAATTTTGCCCAAATGATACGCGATACCTTTAAATTGCATTGCAGGCTAAACGGATTGAACCAGGAACAAATCCAGTTAGACCGTAGCCAGTTCAAAGTTCCTAAAAGCCAGTTGAGCCTGTTCTAACCACTGGTCGGGAAATGCTTTCCCGACCACCATAGCTGTGAATTTTTAATCCATGCCACATTTTTGCAATTCCGTTACAAAGTCCGCTTGGGCATCACCCCGCCATTTGCTACTTTTGATTTTCAACCCCATTCCATGAAAATTGCTTTAATCACCTATCAAGATCAAGGAGCCTATGCTTCGCCAACTGTAGTAAACGAAGACGACAAACTGTTGGAATTTCTGCAGGATAAAGGTTTAAACATTGAAAAAGTAATTTGGAATAATCCTCAAATCCAATGGGAGAACTACGATTTGGCCATCTTAAAATCGCCTTGGGACTATTTCGACCTCATCACCGATTTTTATGCCTGGCTGGAAATGCTAACAGCCAAAAATGTGAGGTTACTTAACCCAACAGCTACCGTTAAATGGAATGCCGACAAGCATTACCTTCAAGACATCAAAGCCAAAGGATTATTGGTTACGCCGAGTATCTTCTTAGAAAAGGATACCCTTGTTAACTTAAACAGCTATTTTGAGGAATTTAAGACTGAAAAACTCATTGTGAAACCTTGCGTAAGTGGCGGGGCCAAGAATACCTTTAAGGTAACCAAAGCCAATGTTGACGAAATTAATGTCAAATTGGGCACATTGATAAACGAAGAAGCATTTATTGTACAGCCTTTCTTATCCGAGATTGAGGAAAACGGCGAATGGTCGTTCTTGTTTTTCGACCAGCAATTTAGTCATGCCCTACTCAAAAAAGCCAAAACCGGCGATTTCCGGGTGCAACACGCCCATGGTGGCAGCATACACCCTCAAGAAGCACCTACCCAATTGCTTAAAAACGCACAACAATATGTAGACCAGTTTGCCCACAACTGCCTATACGCTCGTGTTGATGGCACTGTGGTAAATGACGAATTTTTATTGATGGAACTGGAACTCATCGAACCTTTCCTGTTTTTAAATACAGACCCCAATGCCTGCGAACGATATTATCAAGCCTTAATAAAGCTGATCAACTAATCCTTTGCCTGTCGGCATTTGAAATCCGATTAGTTATAAATATTAAAATCTGTTAATCTGTGGCTATTCATGTTCGCCGAGTTCCCAATCTAAACCTACCTAACTTTGGATTTGCAATCTAATCAACATAAAACCGATAATCTGTTAATCTGTGGCTATTCATTTATCGCCTTGCCCCGAAGTCCTGTGTCCAGTAACTTCCAACTCTGGCAGTTCCCATTTCTTTGTAATTCGCGCTCATGATATTTTTGCAATGCCCCTCGCTACTTAGCCAGGAATTCATCACGGTTTGTTCGTCTTTTTGTCCCTTGGCAATATTTTCTGCAATAGCTTTCCAAGGATAACCAACCGCATCAAAACGATCGGATAAGGTTTTGCCATCAGACGAAACATGGGTAAAAAAATTGTTTTTGTTCATATCGCTGCTATGATGATAAGCGGCTTTCGCAATGACATTGCTCCAGCTTAAAGCCGGTACCGGAGGCATAGCCATTGTACCACAATTGCAACCACTGGCCCGTACCTGATTGACCAATTTGAGCAAAAGTGCATTATCCAAATTGGTACTTACCGCATCAGCATCCCCATTTTGATCAGGATTGGCCTCCGCCTTATTGTCTTTACAGCTTAGCGCAAAACAAAGAAGTACGACAGACAAAATAACAAATCTCTTCATTTCAGTAGTACTTTCGGCAAGGTCAAAAAAAAACACCTACCAAGTTCATGATAGGTGTTTAACGATTTGGGGCTTGACATGGTATTAAGCGCCCTCTTCTTTTTTCTTTTTCTTACCGCTGCTTTTGTTCACTACGGTAATTTCTTCTTTTTCCTTATTGTAGTCGATCTCCAAAGTATCGCCATCGTGGATTTCTCCCTTCAGAATTTCTTCTGCAATCGGATCTTCCAAATATTTCTGGATGGCACGTTTTAACGGACGGGCACCAAAATTACTGTCGAAACCTTTTTCTGCGATGAAATCTTTCGCTACATCAGTCAATTTCACTTCATAGCCCAAGTTGTGTACACGGCCAAACAGCGATTTCAACTCGATATCGATAATTTTGAAGATTTCTTCTTTGCCCAAACTGTTGAACACGATTACATCGTCGATCCTGTTCAGGAATTCTGGTGCAAAAGCACGTTTCAACGCATTCTCGATTACGCTACGGCTGTGGATATCGTTTTGGCTAACCTTGGCCGAAGTAGAGAAACCAACACCTTGACCAAAATCCTTCAACTGGCGTGCGCCAATGTTAGAAGTCATGATGATAATGGTATTCCTGAAATCTACTTTGCGTCCTAAACTATCAGTCAGCTGACCTTCGTCTAATACCTGCAACAAGATATTGAATACATCAGGGTGCGCTTTTTCAATTTCATCCAACAAGATGACCGCATAAGGTTTTCTGCGAACTTTTTCGGTCAACTGGCCACCTTCTTCGTAACCCACATATCCCGGAGGCGCGCCTACCAAACGCGAAACCGCAAATTTCTCCATGTATTCGCTCATGTCGATTTGGATCAGCGAATCGTCGCTGTCGAACATAAAACGGGCCAATTCTTTAGCCAACTCGGTTTTACCAACCCCTGTTGGACCTAAGAAGATGAACGAACCGATTGGTTTTTTAGGATCTTTCAATCCAGCTCGAGTACGTTGGATGGCTTTGGTCAGTTTCTTGATGGCATCGTCCTGACCGATAATTTTCTCGGCCACGGTATCGTACATATTCAATAGTTTCACGCTATCGGTTTGTCCAACACGTTGCAACGGAATACCAGTCATCATCGAAACCACCTCGGCTACATTGTCTTCGCTTACTTCGTAACGCTTGGTTTTGGTTTCGGCTTCCCATTCTGCTTTGGCACGTTCCAGTTCCTCTAAAAGGTTCTTTTCGGTATCGCGTAGCTTGGCAGCCTCTTCATATTTTTGGCTCTTCACCACTTTGTTCTTTTCAACCTTGATATCTTCTATCTTGCTTTCGATAGCGATAATGTTTTCTGGAACATGGATATTGGTCAAATGCACCCTCGAACCTGCCTCGTCTAAAGCATCGATGGCTTTATCTGGCAAGAAACGATCAGTAATATACCTCGAAGTTAAGGCCACGCAGGCATTAATGGCTTCAGGCGTATAAGTAACACCGTGGTGCTCTTCGTATTTCTCTTTGATACGGTTCAAGATCTCGACGGTTTCATCAGGTGTAGCCGGCTCGATCATTACCTTTTGGAAGCGACGGTCTAAAGCGCCATCTTTTTCAATATACTGACGGTACTCGTCTAAAGTAGTGGCACCGATACATTGAATTTCGCCCCTGGCCAAAGCCGGTTTGAACATGTTCGAAGCATCTAACGAACCTGAAGCGCCACCCGCACCTACAATGGTGTGGATCTCGTCGATGAACAGGATCACATCAGTCGATTTCTCCAATTCGTTCATCACTGCTTTCATGCGCTCTTCAAACTGGCCACGGTATTTGGTACCGGCAACCAGCGAAGCCAAGTCTAGAGTCACTACTCTTTTGTTGAACAATACCCTCGATACTTTGCGCTGTACAATCCTCAAAGCCAAACCTTCGGCAATGGCCGATTTACCAACGCCAGGCTCGCCAATCAAAATCGGATTGTTCTTTTTACGGCGTGAAAGGATTTGCGAAACACGCTCGATTTCCTTTTCGCGACCTACAATCGGATCTAAACGGCCTTCTTCGGCCGCACGGGTCAAATCGCGACCAAAATTATCCAATACCGGGGTTTTAGATTTAATATCTGAAACTTTTTTAGGCGTGCTGAAGCTTTCCTCCTCTTGGTAGTCGTCGTCGCCACCGCTAGAAGTACCGCCTCCCTGTGCCTCATCCCTAAAGCCGTTTTTGTTTACCTCAACCTCTTGTTTAAAGATTTCGTAGGTAATGCCGTATTGCAACAAAATCTGCGAAGCAATATTGTCGTCATCTCTTAAGATAGACAGCAACAAGTGCTCTGTACCGATCAAATCGCTTTTAAATATTTTTGCTTCTAAATAAGTAATCTTCAATACTTTTTCAGCCTGTTTGGTCAATGGAATATTTCCCAAATTAACCGTTACGCTCGAAGTACCGCGAACGGCCTCTTCAATGGAGCGGCGAAGTTTAGAAGTATCAACCGATAATGATTTCAAAATCTTTATGGCCATACCGTCACCTTCGCGAATAAGGCCCAACAACAAGTGCTCGGCACCTATATAATCGTGTCCTAACCTCAGGGCCTCTTCCCTGCTGAAAGAAATCACATCTTTTACCTGTGGTGAAAATTTAGCTTCCATAATATGTGTGTAATCGGGACGACTCTAAACTATAAATTTGTTTTATAAATACGGCCTCCAGATTTTTATATTTTATCAACAATTACGCCATTTTGGTGGATAATACCAATAGTTTCTTCAAGCTTAAACAAAAAACAACAAATTGCGCCAAGAAGTTTCTGTTTTTAGCATCTACGTAATCCGATAGAAATTAGGTTTTTATCATCAAAAATCTAATTTAGGTGCAAAGAGCCATGATATTGTCGGTTTTTTGTAAGGTTTTAGCTCCCGTCAAAAACTGACAAATTGTTACATTCGCTATAGGCAAACGAGCAGTTTTGACAGTATGTTGCATTTCCCTTGGCTCAATCAGCATCCACAGCAACCAGCTTTAAAAGTTCACTTTTTTTACATTCTGTATCCATACGGCCTGATTCACGTTTTGTTTTTTTATATTTAGGTTCAACCTTAACCATTTATAAAATATGAAAACATCATCCGTTTCAAAACTCAGCAGAAATGAGCTGAAGAAAGTTTTGGGAGGTGGCGGCGAAGAGCCGATGCATCCTCTGTGTCCAATCTGTTCGTGCGAGTGGCCTTATCCATCGGCTTATTTGGCCTATGCCTCGGCTAACCTTTGCGAACCGAACCCATGCGCCAGGCCGGTAGATCCAACGCCGAACGATCCAGATCCTTGCGCTCCGGCAATAGACATGTAAGCTAAGCGAACGGAAATCTTTTAAAGGCCACTTCGAAAATTGAAGTGGCTTTTTTATGCGATAAGCCCTCCAAAACACCTCTTGCATTTTCCGCCTTACATTTTCCATCATTTTAACCATCTTTGCACAAACACTATAAATTATGTCAGACGAAAAAATAATCTTTTCAATGGCGGGGGTGAGCAAAATCTATCCGCCACAAAAACAGGTTCTTAAAAATATTTATCTCTCTTTCTTTTACGGCGCAAAAATCGGCGTAATTGGTTTAAACGGCTCTGGTAAATCGTCATTGCTGAAAATTATTGCCGGTTTAGACAAATCTTTCCAAGGCGAAGTGGTGTTTTCTCCGGGCTACTCGGTAGGCTATTTGGCGCAGGAGCCAGAGCTCGACCCTGAAAAAACCGTTCGCGAAGTGGTAGAAGAAGGCGTAGCCGAAATTACTGCCATCTTAAAAGAATACGAAGAAATCAATGAGGCTTTCGGTTTGGAAGAAAACTATTCGGATGCCGACAAAATGGATAAACTGATGCAGCGCCAAGGCGAACTGCAAGACAAAATAGATGCGGTTAATGCCTGGGAGCTCGACAATAAATTGGAAAGAGCCATGGATGCCCTGCGTTGTCCAGATCCTGAAACCAAAATCGGCGTGCTATCGGGAGGTGAGCGTCGCCGTGTGGCCATGTGTCGCCTGTTGCTGCAAGAGCCTGATGTGCTGCTACTCGATGAGCCTACCAACCACTTGGATGCCGAAAGCATCGACTGGTTAGAGCAATTCTTACAAAACTACAAGGGAACCGTTATTGCCGTTACCCACGACAGGTACTTCCTAGATAATGTAGCAGGCTGGATCTTGGAACTCGACCGTGGCGAAGGCATTCCGTGGAAAGGCAACTACTCTTCGTGGCTAGACCAAAAAGCCAAACGTTTGGCACAGGAAGAAAAAACCGAGAGCAAACGCCAAAAAACATTAGAGCGCGAGCTGGAATGGGTCCGAATGGCACCAAAAGCACGTCATGCGAAATCGAAAGCACGTTTGGCCAACTACGACAAACTGGCCTCGGAAGACGGCAGAGAACGCGAAGAAAAATTGGAGCTTTTTATCCCTGCGGGCCCGCGTTTGGGCAATGTAGTTATCGAAGCTACCAACGTAACCAAAGCCTATGGCGATAAAATCTTGTTCGAAAACCTGAGCTTCTCGCTTCCTCCTGCGGGCATTGTAGGCATTATCGGACCAAACGGCGCGGGTAAAACTACCTTGTTCAGGCTCATTACCGGACAGGAACAAGCTGATGCGGGTACCTTTAGGGTAGGCGAAACCGTTGCTTTGGGCTATGTAGACCAGATGCACAACGACCTCGATGCCAACAAAACCGTTTATGAAAACATTACCGATGGATTAGACAATATCCAGTTAGGCAATAAGGCGGTTAACGGCCGCGCGTACGTATCGAAATTCAATTTCAATGGTGCCGACCAACAAAAGAAAGTGGGCATTTTATCAGGTGGAGAACGAAACCGCGTGCATTTGGCCATTACGCTAAAAAAAGGTGCCAATGTATTGTTGCTCGATGAGCCTACCAACGATATCGATGTAAACACCTTGCGTGCCTTGGAAGAAGCTTTAGAAAACTTTGGTGGTTGTGCGGTAGTGATCAGTCACGATAGGTGGTTCTTAGACCGTATATGTACGCATATTCTGGCTTTTGAAGGCAATTCTGAGGTTTATTTCTTTGAAGGCAATTACTCTGACTACGAAGAAAACCGCAAGAAACGCCTCGGCGATGTAACACCGCATCGCATCAAGTATAAAAAACTAGGCTAGCAAAAACTAGCTCTTGTTGTGTTTTTCACCGATAAGAACTGTATAATTAAATCGTTGGTGAAGAACACCAACAAGAGCAAGAAAAATACGATAGCAAGAAAAATAAAGAAAGGCTCCTTACTGCGGAGCCTTTCCTATTTTAGAAATAGTTATTTACGATTTTTTGTGATAGAAAACATAATTGCATCGAAATATCGCACTTGTTGGTGTTCTTCACCAACAAGCCCATATTACCCATTGGTGAAAAACATTAACGACAGCAAAAAAACAAAGAAAGGCTCCGTACTGCGGAGCCTTTGCTATTTTAGAAATAGTTATTTGCGATTTTTTGTGATAGAAAACATAATTGCATAGAAATAAGATAAGCTATCAAAAAACTGACTTTGAAATCATAATCATTAACAATCATAGCTTTCAACGGGATAAATAAACTCATTAATCCCAAAAGCGTAAGAAATAATCCTGTTTCGCTTTTCAGAAATTTTTTGACAGCTTCAAAACGCCTAACTATATAAATCGCACATTTTGTAAAAACAAGCAGCGTAAACATAAGAGGCCCATAATAAATCAGAAATCCAAAAAATGTTTCATTAAAGTCGTAAACAGGAGTTAAAAAATCGAGGATGGTCACCCACAAATAAATACCGACAATACTTGATAAAAGCGTCGAAAGAAATTTAATTATCATTTATTTTTTATTTAATGTCCTTAATTGTTTTTCCACCTATCGCTGGTGAAGAACACCAACGATGGCAAATAGATCCCGATTCGGCATCTAGCTCTAGCTATTATTCTTGTTGATGTTCTTTATCGCATCGCACTTGTTGGTGTTCTTCACCAACAAGCCCATATTACCCATTGATGAAAGACATTAACGACAGCAAAAAAACAAAGAAAGGCTCCGTACTGCGGAGCCTTTGCTTTTTAGGCTACAAATTTTGGAGGCATTGGCCCAGGCTTAGGCAAACTGTTTTCTTTCGCTTTTCTTTTACCCCTAAAAAAGAAATAGAGGTTAACAAAAAGCATAAGGCCCAAGTAAATAGAGAAAGTCCCTATTTTGTAACTAAGCGCTTCCACCAAAGATTGGTAGTCGTTTTTATAGAGCGTAAGTTGCAGGATCATTAAGGCAAAGCCCAAGTTGAGCAGGTAAAAACCGGTTTCGAAAAGCTTGTTGGTGGCAAAGGCAATCTCTTCCCTCCCCTTAAAAATATCGAGCATGTAAACCTTGCTGTTCCTGAATAAGGTTCTTGACACATAAAAAGTCAGGAAAAGTGCCACAGGGACATAAATTGCATAGCCGATCAGAATTTTTGTAGTTTCCATATTATTGAGTATTGAGTTGTTAGCGGATTAGTTTTTGGATCTGGGTGGTTAATAAAAGGATGTTTAGGTAATGCAAAACCGAAATGATACCGATAATAATGGCCATTTTAACAGCGATGACTTCAACCAGTTGGGGCATGCTTGTAATTTGCTGCCAGGCAACCAAGGTAATGGCACAATAGCCAATGTTAACCAGGTAATAGCCAACCAGCAGCACCTTGTTTATTTGCTGGCAAAGATCGAGGTGGCCGGGCAACAGCTCCGCCACAAACAGGTTGCCGTTCCGATAGCAACTGCGACCTACAAAAACAATGATGAGCACAATCAAGGTGATAAAGACCGCATAGCCGAGCAGATTGTAATTCATAATAATATTTTATTTACTATATTTTCAGAAATTATTGAAAGTTTGTATCAAAAAAATTTGCCTATTTCAGTAATTTAATCATCAGTTTGCCCAGCCAGTTGTCTTTGTAGGTAGTTACCTTATCAATCATTTCATCGGCACGGCCCACAAAATCGTAAAGTTTTTTGGTCTGCTCCACAAAATGCTTTTCGGCAGGGGTTTCATTGGCCTGGATAGACGAAACCTCCTTAAGCATTTTCAAGGCAGGCTTAATCTCTCTTTTGCTTCTTTCTTTGGCAATTTTGGTGGCCAGCTCGTCTAAATCCTTTTCCGCAATAAAAAACTCCCTTCGCTCTCCCGGCTTGTTTTCCTTATACACAATGCCCCAATCCATCAAAGCCCGGAGGTTCATGCTGGCATTGCCCCTCGAAATCTGTAGTTCCTGCATGATGTCTTCCATCGAAATGGCTTCGTCCGACACCATAAGCAAGGCATGGATCTGTGCCATGGTTTTATTAATGCCCCATTGCGAGCCCAATGCGCCCCAGGTTTGCAGAAATTTATTTTTGGCAGTAGCGAAATCCATATCCAAATATAGAATTTATTTTCAAACTTTCAAAAATAATTGAAATATATTTTTATTTCCTGCCAAACCCCGATTTTGTACGCTAAAATTTTATTTTTGGCCAAGATTTAAAGTTTCTACCTGTATATTGAATTTTAAAGAAACATGCACGGTTTTTAGTTGTTATAACCTGTAGCTAAACTGTACAATATTTTATATTTGAACCTATGAAGAAAATTTTAGTTGTTGACGATGATGATGATGTGCTAGATACCATTGCCGTGATTTTAGAAATTGGCGGCTACGATGTAGAGCCTTTAAACGATGCCGAAATCGTGTTCGAACGCATCGCCGAGTTTGAGCCCGATCTGATATTGCTAGATGTAGTGTTGGGTAAAATTGATGGGCGGATTATCTGCAGCCAACTTAAATCTCATGAAGATACCACCCACATCCCTATCCTGATGATGTCTGGATTATACGACCTGCGGGAAATACAGGATATGGAATGCGCCCCAAACGATTTTATGGCCAAGCCTTTTAAAATGGATGTCTTGCTCAGTAAAATAGAGAAACTGGTGAACTAAAAAGCCGACCTGGCCATTTTTAATTCTTGATAGCGGGGCTTCTTAAAACTTTTTGAAGCAATTGCTTTGCAAGCCCATTTAGCGGCTAACTTGATAGAGATCCTAGAGCAGCCTAAAACTTTAAACATCTCCTTAGTTCCTGAATTCTCCCTTATTCCTGGGTTTCGCGTGGACCACGTTTGTAAATAACCAGTCCATTTAAGAAATTACGCAAGATTTGATCACCACATTTTTTGAAATTCGGATGATCGTCTTTTCTGAAGATATCGCCCAATTCGCTTTTGGTTACCGTAAAATTAACCAGTTTGCAAATCTCTATAATCTGATCGCTATTCAAGGATAAGGCTACCCTTAGTTTTTTCATGATATCGTTATTGCTCATAATCGTATGGTTGGCAGCTTAAATAGTTCGTCGACCTTAAAAAGCCGCTTCTATTTTAACTTTCTTGTTCTTAATTTTTTCGTTGGCCAGTTTCTTGACCACTTTTGCCATTTGCGTTCTTTTGATGGCTACATAGGCCGCCTGGTCTTTCACTTCGATCAGCCCTACTTCCTCTTTTTGCAATCCGCCTTTTTTGAGCAACAGCCCAACAATATCAACCTTATTGACCTTGTCTTTTTTGCCGGCACTAATATACAAAGTTTGCCAGGCACTATCTTGTGGCATGGGGTAAGGACCTTTCAAATCGATAGTTTCTATTTCGGCACTTAGAAAAGGGTATTGCTCGTCGGGAGCCAAAATCAAATAGGCAGTTCCCTTGGCATTCATTCTGGCCGTGCGTCCGTTGCGGTGCACAAAAGCATCTTCGGTATGTGGCAATTGGTAGTGGATAATGTGCGCTACCTCAGGAATATCCAGGCCACGCGCAGCCAAATCAGTGGTAATCAAAATAAGATTGCTCCCATTCCTGAATTTGAGCAGGGCACGTTCACGCTCGTCTTGTTCCATGCCACCGTGAAAAATATCGTGGATCAGGTCTTTTTCAATGAGCAAATCGCTAATGCGGTCGACCGTTTCGCGGTGGTTGCAAAAAACCAGCATGGCTTCGTTTCCGATGCTACAGATGAGTTCGAACAAGGTTTCTAGCTTGTCCTCCGCTTTGCTTGCTACTTTTTTCAGCGTAACGGCTGGTACTATTTCGCTATGGGTTAAGAAATTGAGGGTAACGGGATTTTGCAAGCCCGTAAAATCCGGAATTTCTTCCATATTGGTAGCTGAAGTCAGGATGCGTTGTGTTAAAGAACGCAAGGCGCCAATGATATAGCCCATATCGGCCTGGAACCCAAACTCAAGCGCCTTGTCAAATTCGTCGAGCACCAATGTGGTGATGGTCGATTCGTCGAAATGCTGCGCATCGAGGTGAAAGGCAATCCGTCCGGGCGTACCAATTAAAACCGCGGGAGCTTCTTTTAAGCTGTTGAGCTCGGTTTTTACCTCGTGGCCTCCGTAGCAACAGGTTATTTTAAAACCCGATGCCATTTGCCTGAAAACCAATTCGATTTGCAAGGCCAGTTCTCTTGAGGGCACCAGAATAAGGCATTGGATGCCTTTCGCCTCTTTGTTAAGCCTATTGAGCACTGGCAACAAAAAAGCAAGGGTTTTTCCGGAACCAGTAGGTGCCAAAATAACAACATCACTTCCTTTTTGGCTGGCCACTATGGCCTGTTCCTGAATTTGGTTAAAGGAAGCAATTTTAAGGTTATCGAGCACCGACTGTGGAATCATGGTCCAAAGGTAGCTATTTTAGTCAATAGTCCTCAGTCTGTAGTCCAGAGTTCCAGGTTTAGCGGCTTGAAAGTTTCCAATCTTCCATTCTTTTGCCTTCCCTCCTTCTACCTTCGGCCCACCAACCCCTTTTCCATTTTTGCTTCCACATCTCCCTAAAAAACCTTATCTTGTTGATAACCAATTAAATGTTAGCAAATAAACAATATACCGTTAACTGCAATTTCACATGAAGCGCTTAAATTTAGGAAACCTGATTACGGGTTGTTAACCTTAACACCACAACGTATGAGCTGGAAAAAATTTAGTGGCGAAGTAATCCATTCGTCAATCTTAGAAGAAGTTGAACAAGCGATTATCAGAGAAACCGGAAACGGCTTCAAACTCAAAGTGTGCATCGGCACAGATTCGCAGGTTAAAGGCGCCATTACCGATTTTGCTACCGTCATTGTTTTGCTAAGGGAACACCATGGTGGCTTTATGTACATCAGCCAGGAAAAAACCACCCAAAAAATGGGTATCAAGGAAAGAATGCTGGTCGAAGTACAGAAATCAATCGAAACTGCCTATTCGGTTTGCGACTTGCTTGATGTGTACGACGTAGATTTGGAGGTGCATGCCGACATCAATACCAATCCGATGTTTAAATCCAACAAGGCTCTAAACGAGGCTATGGGCTACATTTTGAGCATGGGTTTTATTTTTAAAGCCAAACCCGAAGCCTTCGCCAGCTCGACCTGCGCCGATAAGATGGTACATTAGGCCCTAGTCAATAGTCTTTAGTCGATAGTCCATAGTAGAATTAGACTCTAGACTTGGAACTGACGACTTCAGACTGGCTACCATGATTTACTGACCACTTTTTGGGTGGGCACAGGAATTTCTGCCTCTTTTTCGTTAGCCATATGCTGCTTCAGCTTGGTGGCAAAATCTTGGGCATATTGAGCGGTTTGCGTTCGATATTCTTTCCATTGCCCTTCGTTTAGCTTGCCCGGATTTTCTTCCAACGGGACGGCTTTGGCCGTAGTGGCTACAAAGTTTCCATAGCGATCCCGCTGATAGGGAATAAAGCCAAAATCGCTTAGCCAAAAACGATACTTCCCTTCCTTCACCTCCGCATTAAAATTGTACAACACTTCGCCAGAGGGATGCGACACAACCAGCAGGGTTTTATTGATAACAAACTTGCCCTTCGCCAACACCGTACTATCTGTTCCTACGGACTGCAACTTTAGATTTTTTTGCTTTTTGAGATAGGCCTCTAACCTGCTTTTTAGCAAATCTTTGCTTGTGCCTTCCTGTTTCACCACCTCGTAATAAATGAATTTCCCATTTTCGTTAATAGCCAAGCCTTCGCTTTGCGCTATGGCCGCCCTGCAACTAAAGAAGAACAGGACTGTCAATAATATAATTTTCATAAGCTTTTGCACCTAAAAAACGCCGGACTTGCGCCCGACGTTGGTTTCAACACTAGAAAGCATAAACGGCCGCCAAAGAAAACTGCGAGGCATTTTTAGTCGCGGTTATGCCGTTTCGCCTTAAAAAGCCTTGCGAAAAGTCTTTATCGCTGTCTAAACGCACCTCAGGAATAAAGGTCAAGCCACCCGACTTGATATTGCCCGACAAGGTAAACGAAGCTACCGCGGCATCTTTGGCACCGGCTACGCCTTTATAGTTAAAATATTCGGCCCTTAGCCCCAAAGCCACAGCCTTGGCAAACGCATATTGCGGATATAGGGCAACTCCCGCATAACCTCCATTGTTGTTCGAAATGGTGTAATTGGCAGCGTTTAGGCCCAATTTAAACTGATCGGTAATTTGATAAGCCGTGGTCAGATCGAAAATAGTGCCCGTGCCCGCCACGCCTGCCGAACGGCCCGAAAGAAAATTGAGGTAAGCCGTCCAACCCGAAACCGGGCTCAGGGTGAGTTGCGCGCCAATGTGCGATACGCCATTAAAATCCTGATATACATTCCAATCGTTGAACAAGCCGGCCATTAGGCTTACTTTATCCGAAAACGTATAGCTGGCTTTGATGCCCGCATTCTGAAACGGCCCTGAACCAAAGAGGTAAGAAGTAGAATAGTTGAAATTAGCCGCGGGCGAGATGACTTCGTAGCCGATAAAAGTGCCCATGTAGCCCGCAGTGACATTAAATTTGTCGGTAAAGGCATAACTAATGTAAAGGTTCTGGATGTGGAAGCTATTGGTCTTTTCATCGTAGGTACCCGCCGCATTGGGGACAGACTGCGATTGGCCTCGAGGCCCGAAAGACAGTTCGCCCACAAAAGAGGCTTTGCCGGTTGCCTTTTTCAGCGCCAGGTCTATCATTCCCAGCGAAACGGAATTCTGTTCGTTGGCAAAATAGGTTTTGATATTGCTTGCCTTATTGAGGTCGTACTTGTAATAGGTATCTACTGATCCGGAAATCTGTAAGGGAGAACCCGATGATTCTTGGGCATAAGCAGCGGCAGTAAATCCTAAGGCGGTAAAGGTAGATAGTAGAGATTTAATTTTCATAATTTTAGGTTTGAGGTTTATTTTAATCCATTATCTGACGACTTAAAAGGCAATAGCCGGACTATCCACATCAAAATGTGGTTCAATTTTGCAGATAGCCCAAAATATTTGGTTTGATTTACCTAGTTGTTTGCCACTTCTTTTCCCGCAACGATCAAAGTGCCTTGGCTATATTTTTCATCGTGCTGCGAGGCATCCAACCCCACCTCTTCTTCGGCTTCGCTTACGCGGATCGGCTGAATGAGGTTAACCAGCTTGAAGATCACAAACGACACCACAAAGCTGAAGATAATTACAATGAGCGCTCCTTTTAACTGGATAAAGAAGAACTCCGCATTGCCATAAAGCAAGCCATCGGCACCAGCGCTGTTTACGGTTTTGGTGGCAAAAACTCCTGTCAGCAACATGCCTACAATACCCCCAACACCATGGCAAGGAAAAACATCCAAGGTATCGTCTAAGCTGGTTTTTTGTTTCCACGAAACCACCAGATTAGACACTACCGCAGCAGCCACACCAATAAAAATACTCGATGGAATGCTGACAAAGCCCGCTCCCGGCGTAATGGCCACCAAGCCCACCACGGCACCAATGCAAAAGCCCAATACCGAAGGCTTTTTACCTCGGGCAACATCAAAAAACATCCACGACAAGCCCGCTGCGCCAGCCGCTGTATTGGTGGTTAAAAATGCCGAAACCGCCAAAGCATTTGCACTTAAGGCCGAACCTGCGTTAAAGCCGAACCAGCCAAACCATAACAAACCTGTACCGATTAACACATAAGGAATATTGGCTGGCGGCACTTCTTTATGTTCCAAGTGCGATTTTCTTCTTTTGAGCACCAAAGCTCCGGCCAAAGCGGCCATACCTGCCGAGATATGCACTACGGTTCCGCCGGCAAAGTCGAGCACGCCCATTTTGAGCAAAAAGCCATTTGGCGACCATGTCCAGTGGGCCAATGGCGAATATACAAAAAGCGCGAACAATACAATAAACAGGATGTACGAAGTAAAACGGATACGCTCAGCAACGGCGCCTACCACAAGTCCGGGCGTAATGATGGCAAACATCAATTGAAAAACCGCAAACAGCGAAAGCGGAATAGTTCCCCAGGCAGGCCCGGAATTTACGCCCTGAAAAAACAAAAATGTTTTGGGATCCCCGATAAAGCCACCAATACTGGTACCAAAAGCCAGGCTAAAACCTACCACTACCCAAAGCACGGTAATTACTCCCGCGGCTACTACGCTTTTGATCATGGTTGAAAGTACATTTTTGCGATGCACCATGCCACCGTAGAAGAATGCCAAGCCTGGCGTCATTAAAAACACCAGCGCGGCGGCAACCAATATAAATGCAACATCAGCCGCATTATATTTTCCTTCGTCGAAGTTAGGAAGCAAGGGCACAAAAAGAGATAAAACTGCAATTAAAATTAAAATCGCGAATGGAGCCCACTGTTTAAATAGAATTTTTGCCATAAATTTTCAATTTTTCTGTTTATTTTTTGATAATTACCTAAAATTAACCATAAAATTTTTAAAAACATGAAAAAATAATTTATAAACACAATAAAAAATATACTTAAAAATAAAAATATATCGAATAAATATAAATTTTTATCATTTTTAATAGTAAATTTTTATAAAACACTAAATTTTAAAACAAAAAATATATAATTTTTTATACTTTTTATAAAAATCACAAAAACCAATATCAAAAAAGTTAATCGTATCTTTATTTTATCATGAAATCATATCAATTGACTTTTAAACAACGGTTTCCGATTTCACTGGAAAATGCCTGGGACTTCTTTTCATCGCCGATGAACCTGGCCCAGATTACGCCAAGCGATATGGCGTTTATCGTAACCTCCAAACAGGATCCGGACGAAAAAATGTATGCGGGAATGATTATCACCTATAAGGTATCGCCACTATTGGGCATTAAGCTCAACTGGATGACCGAGATTACCCAAGTAGCACAGGAGAAGTACTTTATAGACGAGCAACGTTTTGGACCTTTTAAGTTCTGGCACCACCAGCACCACTTCAGGGCCATACCCAACGGCGTTGAAATGACCGACATTTTAACCTATGGCTTACCCCTTGGTATTTTTGGACAAATGGCGCATGGTCTTTTTGTAAGGAAGAGGTTAAAAGAGATTTTCGATTTCAGGAAAGCAAAAACGACGGAACTTTTTGGAGTGATGGCTTAAGCAAAACACCAGCCATCACCCCTTATTAAACAGCCACAGATCTACAGGTTAGCCTTAAAACGAAGTTACCTAACAATAAAAATCTGCCAATCTATGGCCAACTTCAGCAAACTTTTAACCACTAGCCGATTCACTACTTTTTTGCCACAGATTGACAGATTAGGTCAAACATAAAACGCTACAAAAGAAATCCGTTAATCTGTGGCCAACCTTAACAGACCTATAACCACAAGCCGACTCACTCCTTTTTTGCCACAGCTTGACAGATTAAGCTTAAAACCAACAGATATGGCAACAAAAATCTGTTAATCTATTTCACTTAGCCTAGTTATCAAAAACCAAAGATTTGAGGGCTACTTAATGAAAAAACATAGCTTCGTTTACATCTTCGAGCTTACCCTTTGGCGTTTTGCATTGCAATTGCAAGGTATAACCTCCACCACCCTCAACAAAAAGCAACTCAAAAGGGTGATAGCCTTTTTCGAGCGCAATCTGAGCCGATTTCTCTACCGACGAATGCATGCCGTCGTTATCGATCAATGTTTTATTGCCTATTTTGAGCACACTTCCATCATCAGAACGCAGGGCAAATGAATATACGCCCGTTTCTGCCGCATAAAAATAGCCTACATGGCGCGTGGCAAAACTCGGAGCCGTTTGGCCAACCGGGATTTCGATCGCCTTCGTCGTTTTCTCGGCAGCCAAATCTTTTTCGTTAATCGCCTTAGTGTTTTTATAAAAGACTGGATAATAATAAAAGCGAAGGCCCTTTTGCAGGCTGCTTACATTTTCCGGCTTCAAATAGGCCTGTTTTTCATAATCGATGGCATAAATATCGCCACGATAGCCACTTTTGCTAAATCCCGCAACGTTAAAGTGGGTTGAAGTTTTGACCAGCAGCTGGTCGGGCAAAATTTTAGACGATTGGTTGGGCACTGTACCATCAGTTGTATAACGAACCAGCATATCGGCAAAAGGCTTCTGGGCTGACAGGTAAGCACTATCAACAAAAACACTTTTTTCGGTAAAACCTAAAATGTCGGGCATCCTGTAATTGATATGCATCGCATCTAATAGTTTAGTCTGGGTCTGCAAACGGGTATTAAAATTTGTCCAATCGGCATCGGCTGTGCCCCAACCTACTTCGGCCAAGGCCAGCATCCTTGGAAAAATCATATATTCCAACCTGTTTTCCGTCGGGATATATTCTGTCCAGATATTCGCCTGTACGCCAATTACATTTTCACGTTCTTTGGCATCTAGACCAAAGGCCAGGGGATTAAACCCGTATAAAGTTTTGATGGTTCCGTTGTCTTGCTTGTAATCGAAATAACAATAGGCCGACGGGGTCATGATTACGCGGTTGCCTTTGGCCGCTGCGATTTTCGGGGCATCTTTCACCCACGAACGCCAGTACATTACCGTTGCGGTTGAAGACACGCCTCCCTCGAGGATTTCGTCCCAGCCAATGAGTTTCTTGCCTTTGCTGTTAAAGAACTTTTCCATCCGGCGCACAAAATAACTCTGCAGTTCATCAACGCTCTTCAGTCCTTCTCTTTTCATCAACTCTTCGCATTCGGGCAAATGCTTCCAGCTTTCCTTTTCTACTTCGTCGGCACCCAAATGGATGTAACGGCTCGGAAACAAAGCGGCTATTTCCGAGAATACATTTTCGGCAAACTCAAAAGTAGTTTCCTTGCAGGGACATAAAGGCTCGCTAAAGTTTTTGGCCATGCCACTTTTGCCCTGCGTGGTTAGCCAAGGCATGAGCTGGGTAGCGGCCATCATGTGGCCAGGCATGTCTATTTCTGGGATAATTTCAATTCCTCTATCCAAGGCATAGGCAATCAGCGCACGCATTTCTTCCTGCGTATAAAAACCGCCATACATTCTTTTGCCATCGATGGTTTTGAAATGTTTTTCGGGCAAGGCAAAATCAGGATTGGTTTTGGCCAGCTCCAAACAAGCAGAATCCTGGTTGTTCAGGGTGCGCCAAGCTCCTTTTGCGGTAAGTTCCGGATATTTCTTGATTTCGATGCGCCAGCCTTGATCATCGGTAAGGTGCAGGTGAAATTTGTTGAACTTATAATAAGCCATCCTGTCGATCATTTTGCGCAGGTAAGGCAAGTCGAAAAAATGGCGCGACACATCCAAGTGTATCCCCCGCCAGGCAAACCGAGGCTGATCTTCTATCGCTACGCAAGGCACTTTGATTGTTTTGCCACTACTGGCAAAAGCTTCTGTTCCGATAAGCTGTTTGAGGCTCGATATGGCCCAAAAGGCACCCGGCAAACCAGCAACCCGTATTTCTATTTGTTTTTGGTTAACGGTTAACCGATAGCCTTCTTCGGCTGTAATGGTAGCATCCTTATGCAACACGATAGCATTTGCTTGTGTGCTTTTGGTTTTGATGGCACCTGCAATGGCCTTGAGTTCGTTCAGCGCAGGCATCAGGTCGGCACCGCCTTTGGCTATTGTAATTTTTGTTGAACCGCTCCATGCAAAACTTCCCGGAGCACTGGTTATTTTTACAGGTTTAGGGATAATGGCATATGGCGCCGATTGTTGAGCCGCTACCAATTTAACACACAGCAGCAACGCGATAAAAAATTTTATCTTCATTTTAGATAGGATAAGATGTTTTTAGATATAGCCTACAAGCCGAACTTCGACCCCTGCACCACGCCCCTGCGTTCGATTTCCTTATCCATATAGGTTTGGATAGCCGATTTTTTAAGCCCCCAATTTGGTGCAATCAACAATTCCCAATCGGAAATACCGAAGAGCCGCTGTACCACTATATCCGGTCTTAATAAAGGTAGGAATTCACACAACAAATCGGTATATTCTTCCAAAGAAAAAAGCTTAAAAGGATTTCTTTTGTACTTAACGCCCATGATAGAGCCTTCAACGATATGCAGGTGGTGGAACTTGATGAACTTGATCTGCGGAAAACGGTTAACCTCGTGGATATAGCCCTCCATCATTTCGCGGGTTTCCCACGGAAAGCCAAAAATGGTATGCACACAAAGGTTAAGCTTGCTGTTTTGCACCAGGTTTACGGCATCCACAAACTCCTGGTGGCTACAGCCCCGGTTGATTTGGGTTAAGGTTTCGTCGTAAATGGATTCCATACCCATTTCCAGGTCAACATCATAACGATCGGTATAGCTTTCGAGCAACTTGATTTTTTCGGCATCGATGCAATCGGGTCTTGTGCCTACGGCAAAGCCTACCACATCGTTTGTGTTGACAGAAAGCGCCTCGTCATACATCATTTTGAGGTAATGTGCCGGTGCATAGGTATTGGTATTGGGCTGAAAATAGATGATGAATTTCTCGGCACGATAAGAATTACGTGCTCTTTCGATGCCCTGTTCTACCTGTTCCCTTATGGTAGGCAACTTCCGCGAAAGTTCGGGCGTAAAGGAATCGACATTGCAATAGGTACAGCCACCGAAGCCCTTGCTGCCATCGCGATTGGGACAGGTAAAGCCACCATCAACAATGACCTTGAACACACGCTGGCCATTGTATTTTTCGCGCAGGTGCGTGCCGTAATTGTTGTAGCTTTTAAAACCTAGATCTAATGCTGTGCCCATTGAGGTACAAAGGTACGGAATTAGTTGCGGAATGCGTAGCGCGTACGGCGTATTGCGTCATGTGCATGGAGTAATGCGATAAGCGTAGCGCGTATTGGGTTTGGCGTACGGGGATTGGCGTATGGCGCAAAGCGTACGATTGAAGAACACTTGCGAAGTTTTGAAAACTTCGCAAGTGTTTTCGCTATTAATCAGCGCCGGCGTTCTTATTTCTATTAATGTAAAAATAGACAGGAACACCCAATAAAACTATTAAAAGCCCAGGCCAAGTATATTGTTGCTTATAAATCAAGAGCAAAATACAGAATGCGGCACCAATCAATAAATAAACAATCGGTGTAATCGGATATAACCAAGTTTTGTAAGACCGCTCCAAATTAGGCTGTTTAATTCTTAAATAGATAACGCCAAAAACGGTAATCATATAAAATAGCACGATAACAAAAGAAATCATATCTAAAAGATTACCGTATTGTCCGCTTAGGCATAACACTGATGCCCAAACTCCCTGCATCCAAAGTGATTTCTCAGGAACGCCATTTTTATTGTTGTCTAGCGCCGACTTAAAGAACATCCCGTCTTTTGCCATGGTTTGGAATACCCGTGCACCTGCAAGCACAATTCCATTGACACAGCCAAAAGTGGAAATCATCACGAGTATAGCCATTACAATCGTTCCAATTCCATTACCGAAAATCTGCTCTGAAACTACCACAGCAACCCTGTCGTTAGGGGCAAAAGCGATACCATCTCTGCTTAAAGTATTGAGGTATACGAAATTCACCAATAAATAGAGGATCATAACTACCGAAGTGCCCAAAACCATAGAGCGCACTACATTTTTCTTTGGATTTTCAATTTCTCCCGAAACAAATGTTACGTTTTCCCAAGCCACGCTAGAGAATACCGAACCAACCATAGCCGCAGCAATCCCTCCCATGATTGTCATTCCAGAAATAGATTCCCATCCAGCTTTCAAGAAGCTTCCGCCTGAATCTGTTTTCAAGTTATTGAAAGCACTCCATCCCAAGCTCATGTTCTCTGTCCAGAAATTGCTTTTAACCAAAAGAAAACCCAAAATGATCAAACCAATCAAGGCCACAATTTTCGATCCAGTAAAAATATTTTGCAACCATTTCCCACTCTCAACGCCTTTTGTATTGATATAGGTTAAAAGCAAAATAACAGCGATAGCCAAAATCTGTATCCAAGTAATTTTATAGCTTCCACTTTGAAAAATTGGAGCGGCGTCATTTAAAGCTGGCACGAGATAAGCCGTAAATTTACCAAAGGCGACCGCCACAGCGGCAATAGTGCCGGTTTGGATCACGGTAAACAAGCCCCAACCGTAGAGAAACCCCATCATTTTACCGAAAATCTCTTTCAGATAAGTATATTGTCCTCCTGCCTTGGGAAACATCGAAGAAAGTTCTCCGTAGGAAATTGCAGCCGCGATTGTCATTACTCCGGTAATCAACCAAACCACAATGAGCCAATAGCCAGAACCTAGATTCCGCATGATATCGGCACTTACGATAAAAATACCGCTTCCGATCATTGAGCCCATTACGAGCATAGCCCCATCAAAAAGCCCGAGTTTCTTCTTCAGAGGACCTTCTTCCCTTTGTTTTTCCATGTTCAGTTTTTAGTTTGTTTTGGTTTAAGTTTAGCTTATATTGGGCTAATATATATAAAAAACACATAATCGGCCAACGATGTATTTAGTTGTCAAACCGCAATCGGAAAATGTTGACAATCATTTTCATAAAAATTTGGTTATTAGCTAAACACGATTATTTTTGTGACCCTTGTATTATTTTTATTTCACAACTAAACAACCAAATTATAAATTAAACTATGGATTTTTTACAAAACAATTTAATCTATGCTATTCCACTTTTGGGCGTCATTGGCATCCTGGTGATGGCGGTTAAGAGCGCATGGGTAAGCAAGCAGGATGCAGGAGACTCCAACATGCAGGAACTTGCCGGACACATTGCCAATGGCGCCATGGCCTTTTTAAAGGCAGAATGGAAAATTCTGAGCTTTTTTGTACTCATTGCAGGCTGTCTTTTGGCCTATTCGGGTTCTGTTCAAGAAATCAATGGCCGTCCGATGCACTCGAGCTGGATCATTGCCATTGCCTTTGTAATCGGCGCCGTTTTCTCGGCCTTGGCGGGTTATATCGGTATGAAAGCCGCTACCAAAGCCAACGTTCGTACTACACAGGCGGCCAGAACCAGTTTAAAGCAAGCCTTGAAAGTAAGTTTCACAGGTGGTACCGTAATGGGCTTAGGCGTTGCCGGCCTCGCTATCTTGGGATTAGGTAGTTTATTTATTGTTTTCTTGGCCATGTTTAAGGTAATTGGTCCCGATGGCATCGATACCATCCACATGAAAACCGCCATTGAAGTATTAACCGGTTTCTCTCTAGGTGCCGAATCGATTGCCTTGTTTGCCAGGGTTGGTGGCGGTATTTACACCAAAGCGGCCGATGTGGGTGCCGACTTAGTGGGCAAGGTTGAAGCTGGCATTCCTGAAGACGACGTACGTAACCCTGCTACCATTGCCGACAACGTAGGCGATAACGTGGGCGACGTTGCAGGTATGGGCGCCGATTTGTTCGGTTCTTACGTAGCTACTATCCTAGCCACCATGGTATTGGGCCAAGAGATTACCGTTACTGATAAATTTGGCGGTATGTCGCCTATCCTATTGCCAATGGTAATTTGTGGCTTGGGCATTATCTTTTCAATTATCGGCACCTGGTTCGTGACCATTAAAGACGAAAAATCTAACGTTCAGAGCGCCTTGAATTTGGGCAACTGGTCGTCCATTATCATTACTGCGATCGCTTCCTTCTTCATCGTGAACTGGATGCTTCCAGAAACTTTGGTTTTGCGCGGTTATCAGTTTTCGAGCATTAACGTATTTTATGCCATTACCGTAGGTTTGGTAGTTGGCGCCATTATGAGCTTTGTAACCGAGTACTACACGGCGATGGGCAAAGGTCCGGTAAATTCGATCATTCAACAATCGTCAACCGGACACGCCACCAACATTATTGGGGGTTTATCCGTAGGGATGAAATCGACAGTTATTCCAATTTTGGTATTGGCTGGCGGTATCATGGCCTCTTATTATTTTGCAGGCTTATATGGCGTGGCTATTGCCGCCGCTGGTATGATGGCTACAACGGCTATGCAATTGGCTATTGATGCTTTTGGCCCGATTGCCGATAACGCAGGCGGTATTGCCGAAATGAGTCAATTGCCACCCGAAGTACGTGAGCGTACCGACAATTTAGATGCGGTGGGCAATACTACGGCAGCGACCGGAAAAGGTTTCGCCATTGCTTCGGCAGCTTTAACTTCATTGGCTCTATTTGCGGCTTTCGTAGGGATTGCCGGTATTTCGGCCATCGACATCTACAAAGCACCTGTATTAGCTGGTTTGTTTGTGGGTGGCATGATTCCTTTTATCTTCTCAGCCCTGTGTATTCAGGCGGTAGGTAAAGCGGCTATGGACATGGTACAGGAGGTTCGCCGCCAGTTCCGCGAAATCCCTGGCATTATGGAATATAAAGCCAAACCAGAGTACGAAAAATGCGTGGCCATTTCCACAAAGGCTTCTATCCGCGAAATGCTATTGCCTGGTGCCATTGCCTTGATTACTCCAATAATTGTAGGTTTTGCATTTGGCCCAGAAGTATTGGGAGGCTTATTGGCCGGTGTTACCGTAGCGGGTGTGTTAATGGGTATTTTCCAATCGAACGCTGGTGGAGCCTGGGACAATGCCAAAAAATCTTTCGAAAAAGGCGTTGAAATCAACGGCGAAACCTATTATAAAAAATCGGAACCGCACAAAGCTTCGGTAACAGGCGATACGGTCGGCGATCCATTTAAGGATACTTCAGGTCCATCAATGAACATTTTGATCAAGCTGATGTCTATCGTTTCTTTAGTAATTGCACCCTATATTGTTGGCATAACGCCACCCGGAATGACTGCGTCGATCAACACAACTACCAAGGAAGCGCAGCTAACAAAGAGCGTAGCTGCTTCGGGTAGTGAAAAGCTTGCCACTATCAAAAATAGCACTAACGTAACAACACATCATTAATATTACCAAATAAAGGGGGTTTTGAAGAAAAATCCCCTTTAATTTTACATTATTTTTATTTAGGTTTGAACCTTTAATAAACTGAAAAACTTATTGAAACACTTTAACTAAACTTAAACTATGAATTTTAGAAAGTCAATCGACTTACTTACAAAAGAGGCGGAGGAAAGTGGAGAAGGCACGCTGAAGCGGACCCTGGGGCCGGTTAACCTGGTAGCCTTGGGTATCGGTGCCATTATCGGTGCAGGTCTCTTTTCCATCACCGGTTCTGCCGCTGCTAACAACGCAGGTCCGGCGATTACCATTTCATTTATTATTGCGGCTATCGGCTGTGCTTTTGCTGGTTTATGTTATGCAGAATTTGCATCGATGATTCCGGTTGCGGGTAGTGCCTATACCTATTCTTATGCCACCATGGGCGAGTTTATCGCTTGGATCATTGGCTGGGATTTGGTATTGGAATACGCCGTAGGTGCAGCTACTGTATCCATCAGCTGGAGCCGTTACCTGGTCAAGTTCCTGCAGTATTTCGACATACACCTGCCCGCGCAGATGGTAATGTCGCCGTTTGATACCGCTACCTTGGCCGATGGTTCAATCGTATCGGGTGTCATCAACCTGCCTGCGGTATTCATTGTGGTATTGATGTCTTTGATTTTGATCAAAGGAACCAAAGAATCAGCCATCATCAATGGTTTAATTGTAGCCATTAAAGTAGTTATCGTAATGATTTTCATCTTCTTGGGATGGAAATACATCAACACCGAAAACTTTACACCTTATATCCCTAACAACACCGGCAAATTTGGCGAGTACGGCATCTCTGGTATCATCAGGGCGGCTGGTATCGTATTCTTCGCCTATATTGGTTTCGATGCGGTATCTACTGCAGCTCAAGAAGCCAAAAACCCGAAGAAAGACATGCCTATCGGTATCTTGGTATCGTTGTTTATCTGTACCATCCTTTACATCTTATTTGCCCACGTAATGACCGGCGTAGCCAACTACGAGTTGTTTAAAGGTCAAGACGGTATTGCTCCGGTAGCTGTAGCGATCGACAACATGGGTGTTAAAAATGCGGCTGGCGTTGTTGCTCCTGCTTATCCTTGGTTAAACAAAGCGATCATCCTGGCTATCTTGGGCGGTTACGCTTCGGTAATCCTGGTGATGTTGATGGGCCAATCGAGGGTATTCTTCTCGATGAGTAAAGACGGCTTGTTGCCAAAGGTATTCTCAAGCGTACATCCTAAATTCAGCACACCTGCCAAAAGCAACTTGTTGTTTATGGTGTTTGTGAGCTTGTTTGCGGCTTTCGTTCCTGCACGTGTGGTAGGCGAAATGACCAGTATCGGAACATTGTTTGCCTTTATCTTGGTGTGTATCGGCATCATGATCTTAAGAAAACGCATGCCAGATTTGCCAAGAGCATTCAAAGTGCCATTGGTGCCTTTGGTGCCTATTTTAGGCGTATTGGTATGTTTAGGTATGATGGTGTTCTTGCCATTGGATACTTGGGTACGTTTATTGGTATGGATGATTATCGGTATCAACGTTTATTTGTTCTATGGTATTAAGCACAGTGCCCTTTCAGATAACCTGAAAGCCACCATGATCAAGAGCAGCAAAACCGTTTCTTATGTAGGTTTGATATTGGCCGCGCTACTTATTGTGGTAGCCATTTTACACCACCACCTCTCGCTAGAAGCGATGCAAGTTGACGCCACTGCCACTGCAGATGTGGGTTTATACTACTTCTCATTGGGCTTTGCCATCCTGCACGTCATTATTTATGGCTACAGAATAGCTACCGTAAATAATGTAGAACCTAGATAGTTTTACAAAACATCATAAGAAAGCCCCGGTAATTTATCGGGGCTTTTTTGTTTTAATCCCATAGGCGCACTTGACTATTTTACCATCTAAGGCATATCAGTTTATTTAAGTTTTGTTCTTATATGGCCTAAATATCTTTTATGGCGAATAAATTCATAGTTCTCCTATTCCAAGCATCAAACTTGACACTGTTTCAGAATCTTTCTTGGGATGGAATTAATCGTCTAAATGAAGCCACTAATGACTTGATCAACCAATAAGCTCATGAACTCACTTGTTGTTGTAAAGTTTACCTTATATTTTCATATAAAGCCTTAACTTTGTCACAAAATCATTACCGCTATGCAATTCGACTTCAGCCAAATTCTTTCTACCACCATGGTTCTTTTTGCCATCATCGATATTTTGGGCTCTATTCCCATCATTATCGAACTGCGAAAGAAGGCCGGCCACATCCAATCGGAAAAGGCAGCCATTGTAGCCACCGCTTTAATGATTATCTTTTTATTTGCTGGCAAAACCCTATTAGGCGTAATCGGAGTCGATGTCGAATCGTTTGCCATTGCGGGCTCTTTCGTCATCTTTGCCTTGGCTATGGAAATGGTTTTGGGCCTTACCCTGTTTAAAGAAGAATCACCCGATACGGTTTCCATCGTGCCACTTGCCTTTCCGCTCATTGCTGGTGCGGGAACCATGACCACCCTCCTATCGCTCAAAACCGAATATGCCACGCAGAACATTATTGTGGGCATTATCCTCAACATGCTCTTCGTTTATTTTGTACTGAAAAACACCAACCGCTTAGAGAAACTATTCGGCAAAACAGGCTTGAATATTTTAAGGAAGGCTTTTGGGATTATCCTTTTGGCTATCGCGATTAAGCTGTTCAGGACGAATACGGGACTTTAGTTGGAAGTCGGAAGTCAGGAGTCCGAGGTCTGAAGTTTGTGGCTAATTCTTAATATAGAAAAAAATCCATTCCTCTCTGGAGAAGTGCCCAAAGGGCGGGATGGCTAGTTTATGGTTTTCGATTTACCTTAGAAACAAGACCTTAATTTCTTAATGGTTTACAACTCAACAATCAAACAATACGAGCAATTTAACCATACAATATCCTAAACAGTTAAAATATAAGCCTAGCAAATGTAACCTTTTTTGATTCGCTTAGTCAAACAGTAAATCAGATCACCGAAATGAACAACTTTGAACAATTTACGGTTATCATCGGCGTTCTCGCCGTTATCTTCGAAGGCATTAGGCATTTGAAGGAGAAACTCTTTGGCCGAAAGCATAGCCACTAAGGCTACTGTTTGATGAGCCTGGCTACAAACATGCTGTCGGCCTTATGCGCATATCCTTTAATCAGTTCCATTTTTTCGAATTTGAGATCGAAGTTTTTGGTTAAGTAATCAACCATGTCTTCATTCTCGGCCTTAAACACCGAACAGGTCATGTAAATGAGTGGTTTGCCTTTTTTGAGGTATTTAACTACGCTTCCGGCAATGGCCTTTTGTAGTTTATTGTAGTTTTCTACTTTGTAGTTTTCGAAAAAGCAGAGCATTTCTGGCGTACGCCCCCAAGTGCCCGAGCCCGAACAAGGCGCATCCACCAAAATGCCATCAAACTCGTAATGGTGCAATACCTGGTCGTTGTTCTGCAACAGGTCGATTACCTTTTGGTGGTACTGCTTGATTCCGGCCAGCTGAAAGCGCTCCTGCAGGTTGCCTAAGCTGGTTGCCCGTACATCGCTTACCAACAGTTCGATTTGTGGTTCCAGACTATGTAGCAATAGCGATTTTCCGCCAGATGCGGCACAACAGTCCCACCAGTAATCGCCAGCTTGGGGCTCAAAATAATTGCCCGTTAGCTGCGACGAAAAATCCTGCACCTGATAGAGGCGCTCATCGCTGATCAGTTGTTCCAATTTGGTTCCGTTGGGCAAAGCCAGCGTAGCAGGCCCCACTTCTTGAGGCGTTACACCTTGGGCCGTCAGTTGGTTAATAATGGCTTGGATATGCGTTTCCTTTACCCGGATAAACAAATCGGGCTGTACAAAGAAAGAGGTATAAAAAGCAGCTGCATCAATGCCCGCTGACAGTTCGGGTTTGAACGTAAAAACATCGGTGAGCTTAAATGCCGGATATTTCTTTTGGATGATGGCAATTTTATCGGCTACCGGAAGCGCAAAGGAAGCTTCAAGCTCGGGCAATTGGCTGGCCACCATGAGGCTAGGTGTTTCATTGCACAAAAAATCGGCAATAGCCAGCCTTTCCATGGTCTTTAATTTGCCCAAGGCCTTGCCTAGCCTAAAATAACTGTATAGATAGCGTGTAGCCCATCTGCGGTCTGACGAGCCCATCTGCTTGTTTTGCTTAAAATAGGCAAATAAGTAACGGTGCAAGGGCAATACGCCATCGTAGCTGCCTAACAGCTGCTCAAAGGCCCTGATTTGATGTTCTACTTTCATGTTTGCGGATTAATCTACCACAATTAAGTTAAGGTTTTTGAATTGCAGCAACATCAAATCTTTATTCACATAGCCATATTGCGGATTGTATTCGAATTCGAAATTGTTGTGCAACCCTTTATATTTCTCTTTGATCAGGTAATCGAGGTAGCTTTCGCCATGTTTGGCCAACAGTTTTCCGAAATAAAAACCAATGTCGAAACCTTTAAACGAATACTCGCTGGGCTCAAAACTGAATTCGGCACGGTACTTTTTGACAAAGTTAATGACCGCTGCGCTTTTATAATCGATACGATAAGAGGAACTGATAATGGTATTGAGGTTTTGCAACTGCTCAATGTTGTAGCTCTGCCTTGCCCAATTGGGATGGCCAAAGAGATTGAGATCGTAACCACCGCTTTTTAGGTTTTTAAGCTTGGCCAATTTATCGATACTAGGGGCCACAAAAGCCAGTTCCGACGAACAGATAACCACCGCATATTTCTTGCCCTTGATCATCCGCGTTTCGAAAGCGTATGCCGACGTAAACTCCTGTACTACGTAATTTGGATATTGCTGCTTAAACCGTTCGCGCAAAGGCGCTGCAAATTGCTCATCAGCCGTTTTTTTCGGGTTGATCAACACCACGATGCTGTTGTTGGCCTGATAGTGCCCGGCAATATAATCGGCTATTTTAACGGCATGCTGATCAATATTGTTCACTATAGAAATCAGCTTCGGGTTATTAAACTCGCTAGGCTTGGAGGCGGCCAGGGGCGATACCATGGCCACATCGTTGGTAACCGAATAGGTCGACAAGTATTTCAGGCCTTCTGGAAAAACCGGCCCGATAATCAAGTTGCTGTTTTTGAGGCTGCCCTTTTTCAGCAAAGCAGCCAATTGGCTATTATCGTCGCGGGTATCAAAAACATCGAGCTTAAAATTGAGCCCAAGCGCTGTAGCCGAATCGATACCCAACTTTACCCCCTGATAAAAATCAATGGCCATATTGGCTCGGTCAAGCTGTGCCTTTGTTGCCGTTTTAAGGTTGATTTCGTTCAGCTTAAACGGAATGAGCAAGGCAATATCGGCCTGGGTAAATTTCTTTACGGGCTTCTCTGCCTTAGTCACATTGGTTTCGGTACCAGGCTTTTTAACAGTATTGTTTACTTTGGGCGAACAGGCTGCCGCAACCAAAATCAACAATGCCCCAATCAGTTTGAAGTATTTGGTCATATTTGATGATGTAATGTTCCGCACCTAAAGCCGATACGGAGACTGAAAACTGCCAACTGAGAACTGTTAACCTAGCTTACTCCCATTCAATGGTTGCCGGTGGTTTAGAACTGATATCGTAAACAACGCGGTTTATTCCTTTTACTTTATTGATGATTTCATTAGAGATTTTAGCCAATACCGGATAAGGCAAGTGGCACCAGTCGGCCGTCATGCCATCAACCGATTCAACTGCGCGAAGGCAGATCACGTTTTCGTAGGTACGCTCGTCGCCCATTACCCCTACCGATTGTACCGGCAAGAAAATAGCGCCAGCTTGCCATACGTTGTCGTACAGTCCGGCTTCTTTCAGGTTGTTGATGTAAATGGCATCAGCCTCTTGCAAAATAGCTACTTTTTCTGCGGTTACATCGCCCAAGATCCTAATGGCCAAACCTGGACCAGGGAAAGGGTGGCGACCCAAGATAAAGCCTTCTATGCCTAGGGTTTTGCCCACTCTTCTTACTTCGTCTTTAAACAAGGTGTTGAGTGGCTCTACCACTTTCAGTTTCATAAAATCGGGCAAACCGCCTACGTTATGGTGCGATTTAATGGTTGCCGAAGGTCCTTTTACCGATACCGACTCGATTACATCGGGATAAATGGTACCCTGCGCTAGCCAGGTTACATCTTTCACCTCGTGGGCCGCATCGTCAAACACCTCGATAAATACACGACCTATAATTTTACGTTTTTGCTCAGGGTCTTTAACGCCTGCCAATTGGCTCAAAAAGCGCTCTTTGGCATCGATGCCTTTAATGTTGAGGCCCATGTGCTGGTATTGCTCCAAAACGCTTTCAAACTCGCCTTTGCGCAACAAACCATTATCAACAAAAATACAGTGCAGGTTGGTGCCGATGGCTTTGTGCAACAGAATGGCGGCCACGCTAGAATCAACGCCTCCCGATAGGCCTAAAACCACTTTGTCATTGCCCAATTGTTTTTTCAGCGATTCGATGGTGGTTTCTACAAAAGCATCTGCAGTCCAATCTTGGGCACAGCCACAAATATCGACCAAGAAATTCCCAAGCAGGATTTTTCCATCTGTGCTGTGCGTCACTTCCGGATGGAACTGGATGGCATAGGTTTGGGTATCTTTTACATGGTAGCCGGCCACTTTTACTTCGGCGGTGCTGGCAATGATTTCAAAATTGTCGGGTACTTTGGTAATGGTATCGCCATGGCTCATCCATACCTGCGAATCGATATTGATGCCTTTGAACAATTTGTTCTCTTGGTTTACAAAGCTCAAATTAGCTCTGCCATACTCTCTGGTTGATGATGCCTGAACATCGCCACCGCTTTGTTGCGCAATAAACTGTGCGCCATAACAAACCGCCAATAAAGGGTAGTTTTTAAACAAGTTAAGGTCTACAAAAGGCGCATCTTCCTGGCGAACCGAGTAAGGACTGCCCGAAAGGATAATACCTTTTACGGTAGAGTCTAATTCTGGAATGTGGTTGAAAGGGTGGATTTCACAGTAAACATTAAGTTCGCGAACACGACGTGCAATGAGCTGGGTAAACTGCGAACCAAAATCGAGTATGATGATTTTTTCTAGCATGGGCAAAGATAGGCTTTTTAGTTGATTTTCACAGCGAAAAATCGAACCTTAATTTAAAATTCGGATTTAAGATTTGGGCATCATGAGGCCAGAAAAACAGGAAATTATAAGCCAACAATTAAGCCGATTTAGAATCTTGCGGCAAAACTTCCGTCTTTACGCCAAACCTGTTTAAAAAATCAACGCCCTCATCGCTGACCAAACCTTTGTAGGCTGCGTACGAATCTTTAAAATAAACCCTTTTGATACCCGACGAAAGAATAAGACGGGCACAGGCAATACACGGCGACAAGGTGGTATACAGCGTAGCTCCTTCTAGTTTTGAGCCGTTTTTGATGGCGTAGAGAATGGCATTTTCTTCGGCATGCAAGGCCAATGAGCAAGAGCCCTTGCTGTCGCGGGCACAACCTGTTGTTGGCCATTCCTCATCGCAGTTATGGGTGCCCGAAGGCGGGCCGTTATAGCCAATGGAGATAATCCGCGTATCTTTAGTGAGCACTGCCCCCACATGGGCCCGCACACAATGTGAGCGGGCGGCCAGGTCTGAGGCTAAATTCATAAAGATCTGATTGAATGACGGTTTATCCATATTGAAATACGATAGCTTAAAATTATTTTCTTTGGCCTACTTTGTGTCCGTAAACAGCAAAATATAGGATATATAAATAACATGGGATCATGCTAATGAAAAATGCCAATTGAAAATGTACATGTTGCACATCTTTCAAATAGCCATAAAGTAGAGGCCAGATTGCCCCTCCGGCAATACCCATAATCATAATGGCCGAACCGGTTTTGGTAAACTTGCCCAAGCCTTTAATGCCCAACGGAAATATAGCCGGCCACATCAGCGAATTTGCCAATCCCAACAAAGCTACAAAGATAACCGAAGTATAACCGCTGGTCAAATAAGCAGCGGCGGTAAACAGCAGACCTAAAAGGGCGCAAATCTTTAAAGCAGCCTGTTGGGTTAAATACTTTGGTATGGTAATAATCCCGATTACATAACCCACCAACATGCCGCTTAAGGTAAGCGTGGTTAAATACCTGCTTACATCGGCACTAATGCCCAGCTGCTTGCCGTAGGTGCCAATAATATCTCCTGCCATTACTTCGGCAGCCACATATAAAAAGATACAAAAAGCGCCCAAGAATAGGTGTGGAAATTGAAAAATGCTGGTTTTAGCCACATGTGTGCTTTCATCTTCTACCACTTCTTCTTTATCTACATCGATTTCTGGCAGGTTAGAGAACCTGATAAACAGGGCAAACAATGAGAATACAATAGCCAAAACGATATAAGGCGTATATACACGGCTCAATACTTCGCCAAGCAACGCCTCTTTTTCGGCCAGCGTAGTGGCGGCGTTACTGATCTTGGCCTCGATAGCCGATGCGTTTTTCAGGAAGATGGACCCCATGATAATCGGCACAATGATACCCGCAAACTTATTGCAAAGCCCCATAATGCTGATACGCTTAGCCGCGCTTTCTATCGGACCGATAATACTGATATAAGGATTTGAAGCGGTCTGCAACAACGATAAAGCCGCACCCTGAATAAAAATACCCGTTAAAAACAGGCCGAAGCTTCGGCTACTGGCCGCCGGAATAAAAATCAGGGAGCCAATACCTAATATGAATAGGCCTACTACAATGCCGTTTTTAAAGCCCATTTTTTTCAGCAACCATGAGGATGGCAAGGCCAAGAAGAAATAAGCAATGTAAGACGCAAAAGTAACGAAGAACGCTTCGAGATCGGTTTTTAGGCCACAAGCCAATTTAAGGAAAGGAATTAGCGTACTGTTTGCCCAGGTTACGAAGCCAAAAATAAAGAAGAGTGCCCCGATAATAGCAATGGCCTTGACATTGCTGCCTTGTTGGTTGTTGTTTGTCATTGGTTTAGGTAGGTTTAGTTTTGAGGTCCTAATATGCAATAAATAAATCGCTCTGCCAACGAAACGGCACCTAATTCGAGTAAAATTTTGCTCGACAAAACCGCCGACAAAAGAAAAAGCTCCTCTACGTTTGTTGAGGAGCTTCTGCTATATTTTCGGATTGATTAGTGTCCGCCTTCGGCTTCTATATTTTCTACATCAATGCCTTGGCTTTTTAAGATACCGCTTACTCTCCACGCAAAGAAAATCAAATAAGCAAAACCTAGCACCGGTACAATGTATGACATGTGGATGCCTTGGCTATCGGCCAATTTGCCCTGAATTGGAGGAATAATAGCACCACCCAAAATCATCATGATCAAGAATGAAGAACCTTGGCTGGTATATTTGCCCAAACCTGTGATAGACAGCGCAAAAATTGATGGCCACATGATCGAACAGCATAAACCACCACTCACGAAAGCAAATATGGCTACGTCACCAGTAGTGAAAAGGCCTACCAACATGGCAATTACCCCCAGCGTACCAAATACGGCTAATGTTTTTGCCGGCTTCTCCTGACCGATATAAAATGCGACAATCATTACCGCAATACTAATGGCATAAACATATAAATTGCCAACATCTGTACCTGTTGCATGGTTAACTAGCAACACAATGGCAAATGCAACAAAAGGAACCACAACAGTTAAGATATTTCGTGCCATTTTCGACAGGTTAAAAGCACTTACTGCACCTGTCCATCGGCCAATCATCATACTTCCCCAATAGAGCGAGATATACTGTTTAATGGCCGACTCTTCAAAGCCGCCAAAAGCAGGCAGTTTTAACAAGGCGCCTAAATTACTTTGAATAGTTACCTCTGTACCTACATACACGAAGATGGCCAGCATTCCCAAGATCAATTGCGGGTATTGCATGGCACCCCATTTGGCTGGCACTTCTTTTTTGGCAGAATAGGCGTAAATCAAGGCGATTAGGATAATGGCCAAAGAAGAGTACACGAAAATCTCTTCAGAAGCACCTGTCCATTTGGTTAATGAAGGCGCAGCCAAAATCATCAAGAAACCAATGATCATAATAATCAACGGACCATTCGATTTAGAGCTCGATTCGATTTGTTCGTTGCTGGTTACATCTGGCAATTTAGAAACGGCAAAGAAGATGGCTACAGCCAAGAACAAGCCTGCAAGGATATAATACAAGTTATTGATAGAAGTAATCTCAACTGCCGATTGACCAGCACCGCTAGCCGTACCAAACAAAAGCACGCTTACGATTACCGGGCCCATCAGGCCACCAAAGTTATTGATACCACCAGCTAAGTTCAAACGGTGGGCGCCACTTTCTGGTGCACCCAAAGCCACTACAAATGGTTGCGCCGCAGTTTGCTGCAGGGAGAAGCCAATAGCAATGACAAAAAACACCAATAAGATAAAGCCAAATGAGCCAGAGTGTACTGCTGGAATCATCAGCAAGGCACCAGCCGCCGAAATCACCAAACCTGCAATGATGCCCTTTTTATAGCCGATTTTATTCAGGATATCGACCTTGCTTGCCTGGGACATAAAATACAAGATGAGCGAGCCGATAAAGTAACCACCATAAAAGGTGAAATCGACCAATTGGGATTCGAATTGCGTCAGGTTAAAGTGCGTTTTGCAGAATGGAATAAAAATACCATTCGACGCAGCTACGAAACCCCAGAAAAAGAACACTGTAATAATTGTGTACAGCGCAGTTCCGTAGTTTTTTTGCGTTTGTTGTTCCATGTGTGGATCTTAAGATTTAGGTTAGTTCAAATTTAAATTTAGTTTGATAAACATAATTAAAATTTGTGGCTTACTAAAGTGTAATTTTTACACACCAGAAATACGATTTCCCTTCTCTAAAACACCGCTGCCGAATACCGAAAAACTAAGCTAAAAATGATGAGGATTTAACTATAAAAATCGCATATTAGCGTAAAATATATGATAGGCTAATGTTTGAAGCGATTTTATTGGGCATGGGTGCCGGGCTAATTTCCTCATTCTTAACTGGTCCCGTTTTTTTTGCAATGATCAAGACCAGTATCGAGCGTGGATTTAAAGCCGGGTTTTCATTAGCGGTAGGTGTAATTTTTAGCGACATCATCTTAATCGGACTGGTGCTTTTTGGCAGCCAGTTTCTAGAATATCAAGCCAGTTTCGACAAATATGTAGGCATTATTGGCGGTATTTTTCTGTTTGCGGTAGGCATTTACTACCTCTTTTCTACCGTATCCATCAGTTACGAAGAAAACAAAATTGTAAAGGTAAGCAAGCGGGGCTACCTGCTCAAGGGCTTTCTGATGTGCATTTTAACGCCATCTACCCTCATGTTCTGGATTATTGTAACCAACATCATTTCCATCAAGCTCAACAACATGTTTTACGAAAAACTGTTGTGCTTCTTTATCGCCATGGCTACCCAACTAACCATCGACGGACTGAAAAGCTATTATTCGAGCAAGTTGCGTTACCGCATCAAAGAAAGCTCGCTCATGATGCTCAATAAAATAGCCGGCGTCATCATCATCCTTTTCGCCATTTGGCTGGTAACGAAGACCTATATTAAGTTTTATTAGTTTGGCGTAGGGCGAATAGCGTAGTGGGTAGTGAGTATTGCGAATAGCGAGCGATAGGTAGCGGTGGATTAATCATCGAGCCTTATTTTACAACGAACTCAAGTCATACCGCATAAATTCTGTTAGAAGCGAGATAGTGCATCCCGACCAACGGTATTTGCTAGTCGGGAAATGTTTTCCCGACTTTACTAACTACGGATTTGCAATCCGGTTTAATGAAGCTATTGGAGAAAGCTCGTCAATGGCACATAACTCCTGCTACGGTCGAGATGGCACATCCCGACCAACAGGGCCTTAAAAAGCCAAAAGGCCTACTATTGCTAGTAAGCCCTTTGGTTATTTCCTTCTTTCCAGTTAACGAAAGCTTTGTTTACTACTTTGTTGCCTCCTGGCGTTGGATAGTTTCCTGAGAAATACCAATCGCCGGTATGGTTAGGACAGGCCAAATGCAGGTTGTCTAGTGTTTGGTAAATAACCTCTACCTCTGCTACCGTTCCTTTCGGCGTAATGATTTTGGCAATCTGATCAGAAATCTCCTGCTGTTTAAACGGCCTGTAGATTTCTTTAACATGGTTAACGATTTCCTCTTTGGGCAATAGCAGCGAAGCTTTGCACTTTTGGTACACTTCTTCGATGATATGCTCCATGCCACGCTCCTTTAACAACTGAATGGCCGCATCGAAAGCCACAAACTGGCCCATTTTCGACATATCGATACCATAGCAATCAGGATAGCGGATTTGTGGCGCCGACGACACGATGACAATCTTTTTAGGGTGCAACCTGTCGATGATTTTGATGATGCTTTGTTTTAACGTGGTACCGCGAACGATAGAATCATCTACGGCAATGAGGGTGTCTGTATGATTTTTGATTACCCCATAAGTAGTATCGTAAACGTGGGCTACCATTTCTCCCCGGTCAGCATCCTGCGTAATAAAAGTACGCAACTTCACATCCTTGATGGCCAGTTTTTCTACACGGGGAGCCATAGACAACAACTCGTCCAGTTCGGCATCGCTCAGCTGCTCCTTACGGTTAAGCAAGGTGTCTTTCTGTACCTCCCTGATGTAATCGTGCAAGCCTTCTACCATGCCGTAAAAAGAAACTTCGGCGGTATTCGGAATAAATGAAAACACAGTATTTTTCAGGTCTTTTTTTACCGAATCCAACACTTGCGGAATCAACAAATGACCTAGTTTTTTGCGTTCTCTGTAAATATCGGCATCGCTGCCTCTCGAAAAATAAATGCGTTCGAATGAGCAGGCCCTTTTTTCGGCTGGTTCGCGGAACATTTCCTGGGTTACTGTGCCGTCTTTTTTAACAATGAGGGCATGGCCAGGCTCAATTTCCTTTACCTGCTTGATTTGTACGTTAAATGCAGTTTGGATAGCCGGTCTTTCTGAAGCGGCTACCACAATCTCGTCATCGGCATAGTAAAATGCCGGACGGATGCCCGAAGGATCGCGCAATACAAAAGCATCGCCGTTGCCCACAATACCCGAAATGGCATAGCCGCCGTCCCAGTTTTTAGCCGAGCGACGCAGGATATTGGCAATATTGAGGTTCTTTGAAATTTTTTGGGTGATTTCTACGTTGGTTAAGCCTTCTTTCTTGTAGGTATCGAACAACTCTTGGTTCTCGTCGTCTAAGAAGTGGCCTATTTTTTCGAGTACGGTTACCGTATCGGCTTTTTCTTTGGGATGCTGGCCCAATTCGTACAATTGCTCCAACAGCTCGTCAACGTTGGTCATGTTGAAGTTACCGGCTATAACCAGGTTTCTGGTCATCCAGTTGTTCTGGCGCAGAAACGGGTGGCAGTTTTCGATGCTGTTCTTGCCGTGCGTACCGTAGCGCAAATGCCCTAACAAAACCTCGCCGATAAAACTTACATTCTGTTTAAGGAACTCCGTGTCTTTCATCAACTCGGGCGTTTCGTTCTGAATGTCGACAAACTTGTTTTGGACATATCCGAAGATATCCGCCACTGCATTTTGTGCCATAGAACGGTAGCGGCTAATGTAACGGCTACCTGGTTTCATGTCGAGTTTAATGGTTGCAATACCAGCTCCATCCTGACCGCGATTGTGCTGCTTTTCCATCAACAGGTATAATTTGTTGAGGCCGTAGAGTGCAGTACCGTATTTTTCTTGGTAGTATGAGAGAGGTTTTAACAGGCGGATAAAGGCTATCCCGCATTCGTGCTTAATCTGATCGCTCATTGATTGTGATTGAGCCGCAAATTTACCCTTTTAAAGTTTCAAAACCTAGAAAGAAATATGATGAATTGACAGAAAATCGTAATATAAAAGTGATGAACCAATTCATCGGTTCATCGGTTCATTGGTTCATTGGTTCATTGGTCAATTGCCTGATTCGCTAATTAGCTGATTGGGGATTGGTTGATTGCATGGCGAACTGGAAACTGAAAACAGGCAACTGTTCATTGGCTCATTAGTCATTGGTTCATTTGGGAACTGTAAACTGCCAACTACCAACTGCCAACTGCAAACTGCAAACTGCAAACTGTCAACTGCCTACCGATTAACCAAACGTTCGGAGCGGACTTCTTCGCCCAAAAACAAAGAGGCATGTTCATCAAACGATTGGGTATCACCCGAAGTGTAATAGGCTCTTGAATTGTTCTTGGCCAAACGGCTTTCCATTTCGGGATGTCTTTTGAGGTAATCGGCCAGGCTATTGGCTACGATCTCGCCTTGCGACAATAGTTGCACATTGCCCTCGAGTCGTTGGGCTATTTTAGGAACCAGCAGGGGATAGTGGGTACAGGCCAGCAAGATACAATCGATATCGGGGGCTTGCGCCAATAGTTGCGACAGGTATTTGTCTACAAAGTAATCGGCACCGGCATCTAAATGTTCGCCATTTTCGATCAAAGGCACCCACATGGGGCAGCTTTGCTGGTATACCTTTACTGCCGGAAAGAAATGGCCAATTTCCATGAGGTACGACTTCGAATTAACAGTTCCACGCGTGCCCATCACGCCAATGTTGCCACTTTTCGAGTAATGGCCCACCACTTCTGCCGTTGGCCTGATCACGCCTAATACCCTCCTCCCTGGATATTTTTGAGGCAAATCGAGCTGCTGTATGCTGCGCAAGGCCTTAGCCGACGCCGTATTGCAGGCCAAGATAACCAGCTGGCAACCTTGGGCAAACAGCCATTCCACACATTCTAAGGTATATTGGTAAACCGTTTCGAACGAATGGTCGCCATAGGGCGAGCGGGCATTGTCGCCGAGGTAAATATAGTCGTACTGGGGCAGCTGTTTCGCAATCGATTTGAATACGGTTAATCCACCGTAGCCAGAGTCGAAAATACCGATGGGCGATTGATTATTCATGGCAAAAAAAAGCGGAATTGGTTGTTTTCCAATTCCGCACAAGATAATGATATATCTTTAAATTATTGTTTAGGTTTTGCGCCTGCAGGTTTAGTAGCCGCTGGAGCAGCTGTAGCAGTAGCGCCTAATTTGGCTTTAACCGCAGCAGTGATATCTTCGCCACCGTCAGAATAAACAAGGCTGTTGAAACCTTGAGAAATAGAGGTATCGAATACATAAGCCAATCCTTTTTCTTTAGCAACAGCAGCAATTGCATTGCCTACTTTTTGTTGCAACGGAGGGAAAAGCTCGTTTTGTTTATCGGTTACGTCTTTGGTTGCTTTGGTACGTGCATCTTCAATTCTTTTGCCCAAATCTTGGATTTCCTGACCAGCAGCCTGCAATTCTTTACCTACTACATCTTTGTTGGCTTCGCTCAAGGTTTTTTGCTTGTCTTCAGCAGCTTTGTATTTGGTTTGGTACTCTGCAATCATTTTGTCGATTTCGGCTTGTTTTGTCTTTGCCAAATTCTCTACGGTAGCCGAAACAGTTTTTGCTTCAGGCAGGCTAGCAAAAATCTCATCAGAGTTCAGGTGACCGAACTTTTGCTGGGCGTTCGCAACATTGGCAGTAAACACTAATCCGGCTGCAACAAAAAATACGTTAATTAACTTTCTCATTTTTCTATTTTACTTAATAATTGTTTTAAAATCTATGGTGTTTTTTATTTAACTAGCGTTCCTGGTTTATAGCCCAGCCTTACAATCACATCGTTGCTGATATCGTAGCTGGCGCTGGCATAAATCATCATGGTCGATTCGCTGCTTTTATCAAAAACGAAATCGATGGTTTTGTTTTTGGCCGTTTCTCCTACTACAGTAGCCACTTTTTCTTGGATAGGCTTCAATAGCTTGGTGCGCATTTGGAAAAGCTCTCCGTCTGGGCCAAATTTCTGTCTTTGCAGTTCTTTTGCCTTTTTCTCTTTCTCGATGATGTCGTTCTCCCTACGCTTGCGCATGTCGTCGGTTAGCAAAACCTGATCGGCCTGATAGGCCTTGTACATTTTGTCGATCTCGTTAAAGCTCTCGTCAATTTGCGACTGGTATTGCTTAGACAAACCATCGATCTGGCTCAGTGCCGATTTATATTCCGGCAAGTGCTTCAGAATATACTCCGTGTCTACATAGGCAAACCGCTGTGCTGATGCTCCCAGACCCGCCAAGAGCAAAAAGCTGATTAATAAATACTTTTTCATTGCTTTGTGTGTTGCTAAATTAATTAAATCCGCCAAGTTGTTGGGCAATACTAAAGTGGAACTGACCTTTATTGGCATCAGGCAGACCTGGAATTTTATCAAATCCATAACCATAGTCAATTCCCAACAAACCAAATATCGGTAAAAATATCTTAGCTCCAACACCCACAGACCGTCTAATATTAAACGGATTATAATCGCTAAACTTATTCCAAGTGTTACCACCTTCGGCAAATGCCGTTACAAAGGCAGTGGCTTCCTGCTTGGCAATAACCGGGTACCTCAGCTCCATTACGTATTTGGTAAAGATCGGACTACCCGAGCTTTGGGCAATATTTACATTGGCGCCTACCGGAACAACCGAGTTGTTGGAGTAGCCACGCATGGCAATCAGCTCAGAGCCCTGCAAGAAGTCGAAGCCCTGCATACCGTCGCCACCCAATTTAAAGCGCTCGAACGCCGATTGGCCAACAGCCTTGTTGTACTGGCCCAAGAAACCAAATTGCGCCTGGCCTTTGAATACCAGTTTGCCTACGATGCTTTCGAACCATTGTGCCTCAAATTTCCATTTGTGGTACTCGGTAAATTTATAGCGTTGCTTATCTGAAGCCGTTGCGTAGTTAATCTTGTTTAGCAACGAGTAAGGCGGTGTTGCCTGGATGGTAAACCTGATGTACGAACCACCCGTAGGGAAAATATTGTTGTTCCTCGAATCGCGGGCAATCTCTTGGGTTAAGTTCAAGTTGTAAGAAGTACCTGTGCTGAACAAGTAGCCCGGATAGTTATTGAGGATGTATTGGTTCAAGTTAATGGTATGTACCAAAGAGAACCAGTTATCTGGCCAGTTCAGTTTTCTTCCCAAGCTTACCGAAACCCCATTCAAACGGATTTTTTGGTAGCCACCATCGGTAGCCGACAAGCCGTTAGATTGCAACGAGGTAAAAGCGCTCAAACCAAAGCTTACCGGTTTCTTGCCACCGAACCAAGGCTCAGAGAAAGAGAAGCTGTATGATTGGTAATACTTACCGTTGGTTTGTCCGCGCAAGCTCAGTTTTTGGCCATCGCCTTTTGGCAATGGTCTGTAGGCTTCGCCATTAAACAAATTCTTTAACGAGAAGTTGTTAAAGGTTAAACCCAAGGTACCGATTACACGGCCACCACCAAAACCGCCCGAAAGCTCAATCTGGTCTGAAGGTTTTTCTTCTACGTGGTATTCGATATCAACCGTACCATCAGATGGGTTTGGCTTAGGAATTGGATTGGTTTTCGACTCGTCGAAGTTGCCCAAGGCACCGATTTCACGTACGCTTCGTACCAAAAGCTCTTTAGAGAACTTATCGCCCGGCTTGGTGCGGATCTCGCGCAATACTACCCTATCGTTGGTAATGGTATTGCCCACTACAGTGATTTTGTTGTTGGTATACTGCGGTCCTTCGTAAATACGCATTTCTACGTCAACCGTATCGTTGTGGATTTTGGTTTGTACCGGATCGATGTTAAAGGTCAGGTAGCCATCGTTCAGGTAAACGCTCGAAACGTCGTCGCCACTGGCACTGCCTCTTAATTTCTTTTCTAGTTTTTCTTCGCTAAATACCTCGCCCTTTTCAATTCCGAACACTTTCTCAAGGTAATTTGTTGGGTATCTGGCGTTGCCGATCCAGGTAATATTGCCAAAGTAGTATTTAGGGCCTTCGTAAACATCCAATTTAATGCCGATGGCCTTATCGCTATACCTGTAAATGCTGTCTTTTAGGATGGTTGCATCCCTGTAGCCTTTTTCCTGCATTTTGGCAACCAGCTTCAGTTTGTCTTCCTCGTATTTTTCCTTGTTGAACTTGCCACTGCCGAAAATCTTGTAGAAAGCCTGTTGCTTGGTCTTTTTCAGATACTTTCTGAGCTTGGCCGAAGAGAATTCCTTGTTACCCGTAAACTTGATTTCATGCACTTTTACACGCTTTCCTCTATTGATATCGACCTGCAGGATTACGCTGTTCTCCTGGTTGGGATCTGGCTTAGACTTGAAGTCGATGGTGGTATAAAAGAACCCCTTGTCGTACATGTATTTTTTGATGATAGACTTGGTGGTATTGTAAAGGTTATCGTTGATGATGGTCCTACCAGCTTTATCGGCCAGTTTTTCGTTAAGGTCTGTCTTTTGCGATTTGCTTACCCCCAAAATTTCGAAGGCGCTCAGGCGCGGACGCTCTACCACTTGGATATCGAAGTAAACCGTGTCTACATCGATCTTGGTAATGTTCAGCTGCACATCGTCGAAAAGGCCTTGTGCCCATAGGTTTTTGATTGCATTTGAAGTAGCCTCGCCCGGCAATACGATACGCTCGCCTTTGGTTAGCTTAGACAGGGTGATGATTACATCTTCGATCAGGTATTTGGCACCCGACAAAGTTGTGCCGCCAATTACATATTCTTTTGGGTTAAAATAGTCTAAACTCGAACCGTTAACTTTTAAGGAAGGTGCAGCTTGCGAAGGTTGGGTACGGATCTGCGCCATGGTTGGCAAGCCGATCAACAGCAAGAAAATAAGTTGGTATATTCTTTTCATTTACAATCTAAAAAACGTTGCTAAGTTAATTTAAACACATGTTAAAAAGTGTTAAAAGTAAAATTAGTTCAATTGTTCACTAATTTTTCCGAAGCGACGTTCGCGTTTTTGGTAGTCGACAATGGCCTCAAAAAGATCTTCTCTTCTAAAGTCTGGCCATAGGGTTTCGGTAAAATACAATTCGGTATAAGCCATCTGCCAAAGCAGGAAATTGCTGATCCGATGTTCGCCACTGGTGCGTATCATCAGTTCCGGATCAGGAATATTGGTGGTTGTCAGTTGCGCAGCAAAAGTGCTTTCGTCAATTTCATCGATGTTTATTTTTCCTTCCTTGGCCTGCTCGGCAATTTTTCTGGCAGCTTCTACAATTTCCCATTTGGCACTGTAGCTCAAAGCCAGGGTAAGGGTACATTTATCATTTTTGCCGGTGGTTTCCATGGCACTGGCCAAATCGTCGATGCATTTTTGGGGCAACGATTTCAGATCGCCGATGGCATTTAGCCTGACATTGTTTTTGTTCAGGGTTTCGGCCTCCTGGTTAATGGTTGCAATGAGCAGCTCCATCAGGGCGTTGACCTCTTCAATGGGGCGGTTCCAGTTTTCGGTAGAGAAGGCGTAAACGGTAAGGTACTTAATACCAATATCTACACAGCCTTCTACAATATCCTTTACAGAAAGTACGCCGCTTTCGTGACCAAAAACACGAAATTTGCCTTGGTTTTTTGCCCAACGGCCATTGCCATCCATAATAATAGCGATGTGTTGCGGCAAGCGATTGATATCAATTTGTTCTTTAAATCCCATTTCTGCTTTGTCAGCGCCCTAAAAAGTAAAACATTTTTGGCTCACAAAGGTATAAGATATCCCAATACCTACAAACATGTAGCTATCCCTTTTTCTAAAATCGCCTCTTTGAGTACCTGGATCGCCAATGTAGATGCCTGTTTTTTCTCCCGAACGGTCTGAAAGCGCACGACTTAGCCCCTGGTTACGGGTCCAAACGGTTGGATCGGGATAGAGGCCGCTAACGTCGTCGATATAATCGGTTAACGGGATCCTGAAACCGACCTGCGTAAAAAGCGTCCAGCTGTCGTTGAGCTTATATTTGGTACCTGCACCGATCGGAAAGGTGAGCGCATAACTTTTGTAGCTTTTAGGCTGTCCTTCAGTATTGTACAGCCTCAGCTTATAGGTTTCTCCCTCATATTGGGCCTTAGGTTCGAACAATACCGTACCTACTCCGCCAAACAAAAAGGGGGTAAAACGCCTTCGGCCATTGTAGGCAAACATATCGAAGAAATTAAAGTCGAGCAAAAGGCTAAATTCGTTGAGCGGAGTAAAAAAGCTCAGGTTGCGCTGGCGGAACTGTTCGTTGTTTGAACTGGCATCGTTGCCTTGTACCTTGCCATAATTATAGTGCAGGCCTAGGGCCAAATGCGGATTAAAATTGAGTTTGACAAAAGCCCCTGCTTCTATACCGCTTATTTTTATCGGATTATACTGGTTCAAGTCGCCCATATAAGACGAGCCTCCCGCATGTGCGCCCACCTCAAAGCGCTGGGCAAAAGAGGCCATGCCAAAAGATAATAGACCAACAAGCGTTAGGAATGCCTTTTTATAGCTCATGTTAGTAGTTCCGTGTATCTATGCCCCAGAGCAGTTTATTCCTTAACGTAGTAAGATAGCTTTCATTGTTAAGGCGGATCAGGTTAATATTGAATTTGGCTTTGTTGATGGTAATCTTTACCGAGCGGTCTACGGTTTCCGTCCTCGAATCGCAGGTGAGCAAAAACTTGGTGCTCCTGGCTTCTACTTCGAAAGTGAGCGCCACGTCGTCGGGCACAATAATGGGCCTTACGTTGAGGTTGTGCGGCGCCACCGGCGTAATGACAAAGTTCTGTGCATTGGGCGAAATAATCGGTCCGCCGCAACTCAGCGAATAGGCCGTAGAACCGGTTGGCGTGGCAATGATCAATCCGTCGGCCCAATAAGAGTTGAGGAACTCGCCATTAAGGTAGGCATGGATAATCATCATGGCCGAATTGTCTCTCCGGTGGATCGTCATATCGTTCAGCGCAAAATTCTCTTCGCCAAACAGGTTGTTCTGCGATTCCAGGTTAAGCACTCCCCTTTTATCGAGCGAGTAATCGCCATTAACCAGAGCTTCGATAGCCGTTTTGATTTCGTTTTTGTTGATACTGGCCAAAAAGCCCAAACGGCCAAAGTTGATACCGATAACCGGGATCTGCGAATCGCGCACCAGCGAAAGCGTATCGAGCAGGGTGCCATCGCCCCCTAAACTCAGCAGCACATCGGCCTGGTCAACCAGTTCGGCATGCGTACTAAAGGTTTTGATATGGGCAGGCAGGCTGATTTTGTTCTTGATAAAGTTGTTGAACTTCAAAAACACCAGTATCTCTATCGGATGCTGGGCCAGCACATCGAATACCTCTTGTACAAAAGGCAATACGCTGTCATTAAAATCTCTGCCGTAAATTGCTATTTTCATGCAGGTTTTTTACACGTTTAAATAGTTCATAAAAGAATTGAATCTATCTTCTGTACCGTTATCGTCCTGTGTATTGTTAAAAACAGCTTTTACTTCGTAGTCATAGCGTTCAAACGACGATATGATACTTGAAAGCTCTGTCTTGTTAATTTTCAAGGTTACTTCCAACCTGGTAGAATCGGGAAAAGAACTCACGTAAGAGGAAAGGATCTGCGCATTGTCGGCCTCAACAATCTGGGCCATGTGCGCCAAAGAGTTGTTGCGGTTGCTGATGGACAAGACGATAATGCCGCCCGGCTCTTTAACGGCATAGGTTTCGGCCGCATACTGCAACAGGTTGTTGATGGAAACTACGCCTAGGTAGTTTTTATTGGCATCGAGCACCGGTACCAGCGACAGCTGCAAAAGGTTAAACAGACGGATTACATCGTAAATGTGGGCATTCTCGAAAACAAAAGGATTTAAGATGGTTAACGAGAGGCTGCCTATCGGCGTTTGCTGATCTCGCACTTCAATCAGTTCGTCTTCCGAAATGAGGCCCAGAAACTGGGTTTCGTTTACGATGGGCAAATGGTAAAGCTTGAACTCGGCCATACGCTCTAAAGCCTTCTGCGCAGTGTCGGAAGTTTTTAGAGGCGGAATGACATTCGATATGAGTTCTGAAGCAAACATTATTTTAATAAAATCCTACTTAAAAAGGTATTCAGCAATTCGTTAAAAATAATCGGTCTTTCCATCATTGGTGCATGGCCACATTCGTCAACCCAATTTAATTCTGAATTGGGCAACAGCTGATGGAACTCTTCGGCTACATCAGGTGGCGTAATCTTATCTTGCTTGCCCCAAATGAGCGAAACCGGAATAGTGATCTTCGGCAATTCTTTAGCCATGTTGTGGCGAATGGCCGATTTGGCCAAGGCCAGGATACGGATTACTTTCGATCGGTCGTTAATCGACTTGAATACTTCGTCGACCAGTTCTTTGGTAGCCGTAGCCGGATCGTAAAAAGTAAACTCTACCTTCTCGCGCACATAGTCGTAGCTTTCTCTTCGCGGAAAAGAACCGCCAAATGCATTTTCGTAGAGGCCAGAGCTGCCGGTAAGCACCAAGGCCTTTACATATTCTTGGTGTGCCACGGTAAATACTAGCCCTACGTGTCCGCCCAACGAGTTACCAACCAGCACCACCTGATTTAGTTTTTTAAATTTAAGGAAACGCAAAATGTACTTTGACAAGCTTTTTACGCCCAAGGTTAGCAACGGTAGGTCATAAATAGGCAAAATAGGTACGATTACCTTGTAGTTTGCCTTAAAATGATCCAGTGTGGGCTCCCAGTTGCTCAATTCGCCCATTAGCCCATGAAGTAATACCAACGGTTCGCCTTCACCCGCCTCAATGTATTTAAACCCATCTTCTTCAATTACTTCGTATTTCATATAGTATAGTATGTACTGTTTGGTATGTGCTACTAAGTTAATAGAGTAAAATTAATTTACCGTAATAATATCAATATTTTTTCGGGGATAGTGTAAAGCAGGCCTATTTTTTATTGGCCCAATTGCGCTTTAACGATCTCGCCGATCAGCTTGCCATCGGCTTTGCCCGCCAGTTCTTTATTGGCCAATCCCATGACCTTGCCCATCTCTTTGATCGAGCTTGCCCCCGATTCGGAGATAATGCGCGAAACGATCAATTCTATATCGGCCCGGTCTAGCTGTTTGGGCAAAAATTGGCTGATTACGTCGATTTCTTCCTGTTCTACCGCATAAAGATCTTCGCGCCCCTGTTCTTTATAAATTGTAGCGGATTCTTTACGTTGCTTAACCAGTTTCTGCAGAATTTTGATTTCCGCTTCTTCATTGATTTCTTCGGCATGGCCCTTTTCGGTTTTCGCCAACAACAAAGCGGCTTTAATGGCCCTCAAGCCCCTTAACTTGGCCTGATCTTTAGCCAACATGGCTTGCTTGATTTCCTGATCTATCGTATTTGCTATCATTGCTTTTTATGTGTTGAATTGTGCAATTGTTAAATTGTTTCAATTGCTCAATTGTTGAATTGTTACATTGTTTAAGTGGCAGGCCATTTACAGGCGGGTTGGGTTAATTGTTGCCTATAGTTTAAAAGCTAGGGCTATGAACTTTGGCCTATAGACTACAAGCCTATGGACTGTGGACTATAGACTATCGACTATCAACTATCTCCAGCTACTTCCTCACCACCGTTGTTGCCGTGGCCTGCGCCGTTGGCATAATCAGCATATCGTTAATGTTTACGTGTGGCGGACGGCTTACCGCAAACCAAATGGCTTCGGCAATGTCTTGCGCAACCAAAGGCTCCAACCCGTCGTACACCTTTTTTGCCCGGGCTTCGTCGCCTTTAAAGCGGACCACCGAAAACTCGGTTTCTACCATGCCCGGATTAATGGCGGTTACCTTAATGCCGTGTGGCAACAGGTCGATACGCATGCCTTTGTTCAGGGCATCGACCGCATGCTTGGTGGCACAATATACATTTCCGTTGGCGTAAACTTCCTTGCCTGCAATAGAACCGATATTGATGATATGGCCTTTCTTTTGGCTCACCATCCAGCCCGAAACGATTTTCGAAACATAGAGCAGTCCTTTTACATTGGTATCGATCATGGTATCCCAATCGTCGGTATCGCCTTTGTCTATCGGATCCAGACCCTGACTCAATCCGGCATTGTTAACCAGCACATCTACATTTTTCCAATGGCCGGGCAGGGTTTCGAGCACATAGCTGATGTTTTCCTTATCGCGTACATCGGCCTGTATCTTTTTCACCTCTATGGCATATTTATCGGCCAAATGGTGGGCAATTTTTTCCAGTAGATTTTCTCGTCGCCCGATCAGGATCAGGTGATAGCCCTGTTGGGCAAAGAGATGTGCACAAGCTTCGCCAATACCTGAACTTGCACCTGTAATTAATGCGATTTTAGCCATGTGTATGAAATAATGATGATAAACAAAGGTATTATTTTTTTACGCCCCGCGCTATTCAAAAAATAAGCTGAAAGTAAAATGTCTGAGTTTTGCCTTTTGTATCGGGTCCATGAAAGGATTACTCTCATGTTTCATAATATCTTTAAATGAATAAGATAGCTTAAATTCTGGCGACATTTTAAAATATTCGAAGTAAATATCGAAACCAATGCCAGCCTCGTAAGAAAGGAAGCTCTTCTTGTTTTTGATCAATTTGTCAATCGGAGCCGCCGCTTCATCGTTGGTCTTTTTGCCCGAAGCCAAATCCATCGAGTATTTAAGACCGCCGATCATATAGGCCCTAAAGTTCATCAGGCGGTCTGATTTGATTTTTAGTCCGATGGGAAGGTCGATTACGGTAGCCTGCACCTTTTTTTCGATCATGGAAGTGCCCACGTTGTACACGGCGGGCTGCACATAATTGTATTGGATTACACGGTCGTTAAAAACCAAGGTTGGCGTAAAACGCGCATCTAGATTACTGGTCAGCTGACTGTTGACTACGAAACCAATGCCAAAACCCACCGAGGGTGGCGACGAAATGGAAGCCAGCTGGTCTGTGACGTAACCCGGTGGCGGAAGCGTCGGATCGGAATACGGCGCACGCCAATCCTTATTTTTCCAAAGCTTCAATTCAGAAGAAATGTACTGAAAGCTAAAACCCCAATTGAAACGTTCCTGATCAATGCCGCCACCCCAGTTTTGGGCCTTTGCCCAACCAGAAGCGAAAAGAAATAACATGACAAAGAGGGTTAATTTTCTGCTCATTTAGTCCCGGTATAAATTGCACTTATTCCAAACGTTAAAGAACGGTGTTTGGTATTTTTGTAGCCCACTTTTTCCATTAGTTGAGTAAAAGCTTGGCCATCTGGAAAAGCCGCTACCGACTCAGGCAAATAGGTGTACGCCCTTTTGTCTTTCGAAAAAAGGCGACCGAAGAACGGCGTAATGTATTTGAAGTAAAAATTATAGCCCTGCTTGATAGGGAAAGTCCTTGGTTTAGAAAACTCGAGGATGACGATTTTGCCTTCGGGCTTGAGCACGCGAAGCATGTCGGCCAAACCTTTTTCCAGGTTTTCGTAATTTCTTACGCCAAAGGCTACGGTAATGGCATCAAAAGTATCATCGTCGAAATGCAGTCCTTCCGAATCGCCCAGCTGTACCGAAAATACATGGCCCAGGTTGCGTTCGGCAATCTTTTTGCGCGCCACTTCCAGCATGCCTTCCGAAATATCGACCCCAACAATTTTATCGGGATGAAGTATTTTGATGGATTCGAAGGCAAAATCTCCTGTTCCGGTAGCCACATCCAAAATTTTACGGGGCTGTATGCTCGATAGCTCCCTAATCGCCTTGCGTCTCCAAATGATATCGATACCCAACGACAAAAAATGGTTTAGAAAATCGTAGGTATGCGAAATATTGTTGAACATGGTAGCTACCTGTTCTTTTTTGGTAGCCGTACCTGCATAGGGAGTAACTTCTTGATTTGTCATTGCCCCAAAGATAGAGAAAATGGTGAATTGTTTGATTGTTTAATTGAGTATTGCGTGTGGCGTGTGGCGTATTGCGTAAAGCGGATAGTGTATCGTTAAATACAAACGCTTAGCCCAAAACGCCAAACGCTAAACGCCTATCGCTTATCTCCAAGCTAGCCACAGATTAAGGGATTAGCGTATGAAGAATAGCGTAGTGCGTAGAGCGTGTGGCGTATTGGGTATTGCGTTAAATACAAACGCCCAGCGCAAAACGCGAAACCCTACTAAACCAAACGCCCCTCGCCAAATGCGAAACCCTAAACCAAACGCCCAGTGCAAAACGCTTGGCGCCAGACGCACCAACTCCAATCTTTAATTCCTACCTTTGTATTATGATTATAAAATCTGCCACATTTGTAGTGAGCAATACCAAGGTTTCGGCCTTGCCGGCTCCAGACAGGCCCGAGTATGCCTTTATCGGACGTTCTAACGTGGGCAAATCGTCGCTGATCAATATGCTGGTAAGTCAGCCCGGATTGGCCAAAACCTCACAAAGACCCGGAAAAACGCAGCTGATCAACCACTTTTTGATTAACGAAAGCTGGTATATTGTCGATTTGCCAGGCTATGGCTATGCCAGGGTTTCGAAAACCAGCCGCGAGAAATGGGAAAAGTTTATCCGTAATTACCTCACCAAAAGAGAGAATCTTCAGTGTGTTTTTGTGCTGATAGACAGCAGACTTGAACCTCAGCAGATAGACCTCGAGTTTTGCTGCTGGCTGGGCGAGTGCGGCATTCCCTTTGCCTTGGTCTACACCAAAGCCGACAAGCAATCGGGACCAAAAACTGACCAAAACGTTGCCAAGTTCAATAAAGCACTTAAGCAGTGGTTTGAAGAATTGCCCTCTTTTTTCATTACTTCATCAGAGAAAAAACAAGGCAAGGAAATGGTTCTGGGATTTATTGACGAGGTAAACCAGGATTTTGTAATGCCTACGTTCGATCCTCAGTTTTATAACGGAAGCTAGTCGGTTGGCAATTTTCAGTTGGCAATTTTCAGTTGACAGTTTTCAGTTAACAGTTGGCAGTTTCCAATTCTAACTTCATTTCAATACCCAATACCACCCCAACATAATGAAAAAATACTTTTCGCTTGTTTTATTTGCGCATTCCATTTTTGCCATGCCCTTTGCCATGATCGGCTTCTTTTTGGGCGTAACCACTACGCAAAATCCATTTCATTGGTATTTGTTGGTGCTGGTGATCTTGTGTATGGTATTTGCGCGCAACGCAGCCATGGCCTTTAACCGTTATCTAGACCGGAATATCGATGCCCAAAACCCGCGTACGCAAATGCGCGATATTCCAGCCGGACGGGTTTCGGCCAACGAGGCACTGCTCTTTGTAATCATCAACTGCGTGCTTTTTATTGCCGCCACGTTCTTTATCAATAAGCTCTGCTTCTATTTATCGCCTGTGGCTTTGTTTGTCGTGCTTTTTTATAGCTATACCAAACGTTTTACCGCGCTTTGCCACTTGGTGCTGGGCCTTGGCTTATCGCTCGCCCCTATTGGCGCCTACATTGCGGTAACCGGACAGTTTAACATCGTGCCTTTGTTCTATTCGTTTGCCGTATTGTTTTGGGTAAGCGGTTTCGACATCATTTACGCCTTGCAGGACGAAGATTTTGACCGCGAGCAAAAACTGCATTCTATTCCCGCGGCCTTGGGCATCAAAAATGCGCTGAACTTATCGGTGGTGTTGCATATTTTATCGGCGGCCTGCGTGATTATGCCTTTGTTCTATGCCGAGCTGAGCTGGGTTTACGATATCGGCATCGTGTTTTTCTGCGCCATGCTCATTTATCAGCACCTGCTGGTTAAGCCAACAGACATTAGCAAGGTAGATCGTGCCTTTGCCACCACCAATGGCTTTGCATCGGTCATTTTTGCCCTTTGCTTTTTGTTGGACACCTTTTTAAGAACGAGATCATAAACCAAATCGTAATTCGTAAATCCCAAATCATCAATCGTAAATCGTAAATCCCCATACTAAACCATGAAAAAAACTGTTCTCTTATCAATAGTGTTTTTGGTGAGTATTTTGATCGCCTGCAGCGGCTCTGATACCTATAGGGGCGAATGGAAAGCCACCGACACTAAAGGAGAAAAATCCAAAATAACCTTTGAGGCCAAAAGTTTTGTGTTTACCGACAGTACTGGAAAAAGCAAAAAGTTCAACTACACCCAAAATTCGATCAAAACCGAAAACGGCGTAGAAACCTACGGCATTGTGCTTGAAGATGGCAGGAAATACGAGCTTAATTTTCCGAAAGCAAACGACGAAAGCCAAGGCATTATCAAAGACGAAAACGGCAAACTGATTTATGCCATCGGTCGAAAAGATTACATAAGCTATGAAGATGTTTTTGGCCTGAAATAAACTGTACCTCATCAAAAAACAGACATGAAAGATTTAACGATACACAAGAAACCCAGAACATATATTCCACAGGATTTAAAAATTGAGTGGGACAACCTTGCTCCGATATTCGACGAACTTTTAAAAAGGGAAATCGACAACGTAACCGAACTGGAACAGTGGCTGCGCGACAAAAGCGAGCTGGAAGCAGCCTTGGAAGAGGATTTTGCCTGGCGCTATATCAAAATGAGCTGCGATACGGCAAATGAGGCTTTGGTAAAGGATTTCCAATATTTCGCTACGGACATAGAGCCTAAAATTTCGCCGATTGCCAACGAACTGAACAAGAAATTTAGCGAAAGTCCTTGGCTAGCGCAATTAGACAAAGACAAGTATTTTGTATACATCCGTGCCATCAAAAAGGCTTTGGAACTTTACCGCGAAGAAAACATCGAGCTGTTTACGCAGCTACAGGTAACCCAGCAAAAATACCAAGGCATTACAGGCGCCATGAGCGTCGAATTAAATGGTCAGGAGTATACTTTGGAACAAGCGGCCAACTTCTTAAAAGACACCAACCGCGAGGTGAGGCAAAACGCCTGGGAAACCATACAGCAACGCCGGTTGGTAGCCAAAGACGAGCTAAACATCTTGTTTGACGAATTGGTTGCCATGCGCCACAAAGTAGCGCTCAATGCGGGTTTTGAAAATTACCGCGACTACATGTTCCAAGCCCTAGGCCGTTTCGACTATACCCCAAAAGACTGCTACGACTTTGCCGAGGCCATTGAAAAAGAAGTGGTTCCGGTATTGAGGGAGCAGGCCGAAAAAAGACGCGAGGCTTTGGGCCTAACCGAGCTTAAACCTTGGGATATGGAGGTGAGCACCAGCGGAAAACCGGCATTGAAACCTTTTAACAATGGTCAGGAACTCATCGACAAAAGCATCGAGTGCTTTGCGGCCATTAATCCTGAATTGGGCGAGAAATTGGCCATCATGAAAGCCAACCAACTATTTGACGTAGAAAGCAGGATGGGCAAAGCTCCAGGAGGCTACAATTACCCATTGGCCGAAACCGGTGCGCCGTTTATTTTCATGAACTCGGCCAACTCTTTAAGGGATTTGACCACCATGGTACACGAAGGTGGCCATGCCATCCACACGTTTTTAACGGCTAATTTAGAACTGAACGATTTTAAGCACTGCCCTTCAGAAGTGGCCGAACTGGCATCGATGAGTATGGAATTGATTTCGATGGACAACTGGGATGTTTATTTCGACAAGGAGGAAGACCTGATCCGTGCCAAAAAAGAGCAATTGACCGATGTGCTGAAAACCCTGCCTTGGGTAGCCGTAATCGATCAGTTTCAGCACTGGATTTATACCAATCCGAACCATAACGCGGCCGATAGGGAAACTGCCTTTAAACAAATTTATACCCGTTTTGGCGCAGGCTTTGCCGATTGGACGGACTTTGACCAGCAATTGGGCAACCTTTGGCAAAAGCAGTTGCATTTGTTCGAGGTGCCATTTTACTACATCGAATATGCCATTGCCCAGTTGGGCGCCATTGCCGTTTGGAAAAATTATAAGGAAAATCCTGAAAAAGCCTTGAATCAGTATTTAGAGGCGCTGGCGCTGGGTTATACCAAACCCATGAACGAAATTTACGAAACTGCCGGCATCAAATTCGATTTTAGCGCCAGCTATATCAAGGAACTGGCCAATTTTGTCAAGGAAGAGTTAAACAAATTAGGGTAATCCCTTTTAAATCAAGTAAAAGCGGGGTTCAATTTAATCCCGCTTTTTTTGTATTCAGAATTAGAAGATATATTTGTAATATCAATTTTCAAACATTGTAATTTCATGCTTAAGAAACTGCTGGCCAGTCGTTACCGACTATTGGCTTTTCTGTATTTGTTGATTATTGGCGTTTCGTTCGCTACCCGGGTGGCCTTATTAATTGCATCGTTTCGTCAATTAGACCCCAACCCCTTCCAGTTCCTGGGTATTTTTCTAATCGGCTGGTTTAGCGACACCTTGATGAGCACTTTCTTTCTCATCCCTTTTGTGCTTTACCTTTGGCTCATTCCGAACAGGCTTTACTACAAAAAATGGTTCCGTTTTATCACCTACGGACTGTGTTTTGTGGCTACAACTTTGTTGCTTTTCAATGCGGTTTCGGAGTGGCTGTTTTGGGACGAATTTTCGACCCGCTATAATTTCATTGCTGTAGATTACCTCATTTATACCACCGAAGTAATCGGCAATATTTGGCAATCGTACCCTATTGTTCCCTTGCTTATTGGCATTCTGGTTTGCAGCATATTGGTGCTCGTGTTTAGCAAAAAGCGCCTTAAAAACGACGAAACCCAGCGTTTCCGGTTCGGCCAGCGGAGCTTGATTACTTTGGCCTTGCTACTGTTGCCCGTGCTGGTATTTTTGTTGGGCAGCAATGGCGCCAAAAAATTCAGCAATAACCAATATGCTTCCGAACTTTCGGGAAACGGCATCTACGATTTTGGCTCGGCCTTTATCCATAACGAACTCGATTACGACCAGTTTTACGCCAAGGCCTCTACTCACGACATTTTTACCGCGGTAAGAAAGGCTGTAACCAGCAACAACAGCACCTTTTTAAGCGATAGCCTCACTTCTATTACCCGAAAAATCGATTATCCAGGCGCCCAACACAACTACAATTTAGTGATGATCAGCGTAGAAAGCCTCAGTGGCGATTTCTTGTCGAGATTTGGCAACACCGAACACATTACGCCAAACTTGGATAGTTTGGCCAACCAAGGTTTGTTTTTCGACCATCTCTTTGCTACCGGTACCCGAACCGTGCGTGGCCTCGAAGCTTTATCCATCAGCCTGCCGCCTACACCAGGCCAGTCGGTGGTAAAAAGACCCAAGAACGAAAACAAGTTTTCGCTGGGCAGCGTACTCCAAAGCAAAGGCTATACCACGCAGTACATTTATGGTGGCTATGGCTACTTCGACAACATGAATTATTTCTTTGGCAACAATGGTTATCAGGTTATCGACCGGTCGGCCATTACCGACAAAAAAGACATCCATTACGAAAACATTTGGGGCGTGGCCGATGAAGATCTTTTTACACTGGCAGGCAAAACTTTCGATGCCAACTACAAGCTGGGCAAGCCTTTTTTTAGCCAAGTGATGACAACCTCTAACCACAGGCCATTCACCTATCCTGATGGCCGTATCGATATTCCGTCGCACACCGGCCGACAAGGCGCTGTAAAATACACCGACTACGCCATTGGCAAATTCATCAACGATAGCCGGAGCAAGCCCTGGTTCAAATATACCATATTTGTGATTGTGGCCGACCACTGCGCCTCGAGTGCCGGAAAAACCGAACTGCCTATCAAAAACTACCGCATCCCGATGATTGTTTATGCGCCGGGCATCATCAAGCCTCAAACCTTTAGTGGCCTTACTTCGCAAATCGATATTCCGCCCACCTTGCTTGGGCTTCTGAATGTGAGCTATACGTCGAAGTTTTTTGGTTTCGACGTGTTCCATACGCCAGCCAGCCAACGCAGGGCTTTCATCAGCACCTACCAGAACCTGGGCTATTTAAAAGGCGACCAGCTGGTTATTTTATCGCCTCAGCAAAAAATAGAAGCCTTTAAGGTCGACACCAACAGTTTCGCTACCACGCCCATCAAATCTTCGCCGTTAATAACTAACGAAGCCATTTCTTATTATCAGTCGGCCAGTTACCTGTTGCGTCATCAGCTTTATCAGTTTGTCAAATAGGCCAATCAGCCAGAAAAGATAAAAAAAGCCCCAAAACTTATTTTGGGGCTTTTCTATGTTGTGGGTTTACCATCGGCCACATCCTTCAGACGAAGACATGCCATCGGGAGAAACGCAATAGCAATTCCTATCGCAAAGGCCATCGAAATAATTGCCGTGTTGGTCGGTGGCCGAGCATAGCGCGATCTGGCAAATTATCGATTCGGATTGATTGGCACCGCCTAATACATCTTTCATTTGATTGCGGGTAAGCAACTCGCCTTGCTTCAAGGCATCGCTTTTTAGCACTGATTTTCTCATCTTTTTAAGTTTTAGGTTATAAACAATAGACAATTATGTTACCATCGGTTTGCTAAGCCATTGATGTGCTATAATTTCTTATTGGTTATTGAAGCCATGTACCCGCTTTGTTGTAAAAACTTAATTATCAGATAATTTTTGTTCTTATAAAGTTAAAACAATCCTTTAAATTACCAAATAATTTATAGCCAAATCCATCCCTGCTCCAGCGGCATTGTAAACTGTAAGAAGACGATCCAACTCGTTGGCTCGAATGTTTAAAACTACTTCGCCCCCATTATAGGCTTAATGATTTTCCGAAAAGATTGCTTTAGCCCTACAGAAGAAGATTTAGTGTAACCTTCTTGTACAAGCCTTCTTATTTAAAGCATATTTTTTTTATGTTTGGGAAAACAACCAAGCAACAAATGTTCGAAAAACTATTCAGGAAGAAGTCTATCAGTAAAATTCTAGAAGATGCGGCAAAAGGCTATGGCGACCATGGCGACGCGCTGCACAAAACCCTAGGCGTAAGAGATTTAACCGCCTTTGGTATTGCCGCCATTATTGGTGCCGGTATTTTCAGCACCATTGGCAAAGCCAGCGCCGATGGCGGTCCCGCCGTAATCTTTCTGTTCATTTTTACCGCAGTAGCCTGTAGTTTTGCCGCCTTTGCCTATGCCGAATTCGCTTCGATGGTACCGGTTTCGGGCAGTGCCTACACCTATTCGTACGTTGCTTTTGGCGAATTGGTAGCCTGGATCATCGGCTGGTCGCTCATTATGGAATATGCCATTGGCAACATTACCGTAGCCATTTCCTGGTCCGATTACTTTACGGGCCTGCTCTCCTCCATACGAATACCTGCCCTGGGCATAGATAACGGCATCAATATTCCTGATTGGGCCACCATGGATTACCTTTCGGCCTTAAACGGACATAAACATGCCGAAGCACTTTTAAGTGCAGGCAAGAGCGTAGCCAACCTCGACGAAGTTACACGTATTGCCAGCCATGCCTGGACAACCGCACCACAAATTGGGGGCTTCCATTTGGTGGCCGACCTGCCTGCTTTGGCCATTATCATTTTCATTACCTGGTTAATTTACCGAGGCATGAAAGAATCGAGAAATGCCAGCAACGCCATGGTCGTGGTCAAACTGGCCGTAATTTTATTGGTGCTGGCTGTGGGCGTTTTTTATATCGATACCAAAAATTGGAATCCCTTCGCGCCAAACGGTGTTTCGGGCATTTTAAAAGGTGTTTCGGCGGTATTCTTTGCCTACATTGGCTTCGATGCCATTTCTACAACGGCCGAAGAATGCAAAAATCCGCAACGCGATTTGCCCCGAGGCATGATGTGGGCCATTATCATTTGTACCGTACTTTATATCGCCATTGCCTTGGTATTAACCGGCATTGTAAGGTCTGACAGCTTAGCCGTTGGCGATCCTTTGGCCTTTGTTTTCGACCAGATAGACCTGAAGCTGATGAGTGGCATTATTGCCGTAAGTGCTGTTTTTGCCATGGCGAGTGTGCTATTGGTATTCCAAATGGGCCAGCCACGCATCTGGATGAGCATGAGCCGCGATGGTTTATTGCCCAAATCGTTTTCTAAAATCCACCCCAAATACAAAACACCTTCGTTTGCTACCATTGTAGTAGGCTTTGTGGTAGCCGTACCGTCGTTGTTCATGAACCTTACCATCGTAACCGACCTCTGCTCTATCGGCACCCTATTTGCCTTTGTATTGGTTTGTGCGGGCGTTTTGGTATTGCAGAACAAACCCGATGTACAGCGTGGCAAATTCAGGATTCCTTATGTGAATTCGAAGTTTATTATCCCGATAGCTTTCATTGCGGTTTTGGCTGTGGCCTTTACCAAGTTTAAGCCCGAAACCATGGCTTTCATCACCAACGAAACCAAGATAAACGGACCAGTGGCCTTTATTACTTCACTAAACGAAAAAGAGTTGGAAACGGTTAAAAGGGAAATCAGCACAAACCCCGTGGTTTTGCAAGGCAAGCAGATTGATGCCGAGGCCTACCTCAATAGCCTAACGCCAGCGCAGTACGACAACTTCATGACCAAATCATCGATCTCCTACGCCAAGAAATACGAGAGTGGCTGGTCGCTGTTCAAGCATAAAATTCCGATGTGGATTTTCTTGTTCATCTGTGTCATCATCGCCTATTTCTGTATCACCAAAAACCTTTCGTTAATTCCGGTATTGGGCCTGATCTGCTGTTTGTACATGATGTGCGAGCTGGGTATTTCCAACTGGATCGGCTTTGGCATTTGGCTGGTTGTGGGCTTAGTGATTTACTTTTTGTATGGCTTTAAGCATAGTAAATTGGGACAAGCACCAACTAATTAAGAATGACCATATTCGAAAAACTTGCCCTTTATAAAAAAGAAAAGACCTGTTGCAGAATCAAGAGGCTGGTAGAGAAAAGTACTCACAAGTTTACTTACTGCTATATTTTGGATTATTCTGACGATTTCGTTCTCGTCAAGGAGATAGCAGAGATTCATCCAGATGGATTTCGTATCATCCCGATTATCGATATCGTCAAAATAAGAAATAACAAATACGACAAATACATGGATTATATGCTAGAAAGCGAGGGACTGAAAGAAGGTATAAAAATTACCTTCAAAATCGACCTAAGCAACTGGCAATCTATCTTTACTTCACTTAAAGAAAATGACTTGAATTGCATCATCGAAAACGAAAGTGATAAAAATTTCTTCTTTTCCATTGGCCCTGTGATAGAAGTAAAAAAGAAAAGCCTATGGCATATAGATTTCGACCCAGAAGGTTATTTGGATAATGAGCCTAGCAAAATCAAGTTCAAAAACATTACCTCTATTACATTCGATAACAACTATATCAATGTTTTTAGTAAATACTTAAGAAACAAGAGCTAAAAAAAGCCCCGATGGTTTCAATCGAGGCTTTCATATTATCTTTAAACCGCCAATCGGTTCAGCTCAATATCATCTGGCGTTACAAAAATCAACGGTACCTTTTCTACGTCAACATAACTCGAATCGAGGCCAAAACTACTTTCTTCCGATAACGCAAAATGTTTCAGCAGGAAGTAGTAGTTCATAATGCTGCGTTCGTAGAAGCTGAGTTTGGTAAACTTAGACAAGTGTTTTTCTAAAAGCACAAAGCGGAAATCGCCGGCAATCTTATGACGGTTTAATGAAGTGTATTGGCTGGTAATGTCAACTTCGCCATTTTTAACCAGTTCTTCAACCACTTTACGGTACAAGAGGTTTACGCGTTGCTCTACCCTAAAGCCCAATTTGAAATCGATTCTGATCAGCTTGCCCGGAATAAGGAATTCTACCTTATAATCCATGGTATAAGGCTCGTCCATTACATCTACGTGCACCAACCAGTACACATCGGCCCTTTTGGGCTCTTTCTGGATAATCGAATAGATGATCTTCGATTCGATTTCCGTTTTAAAGTTGGCACTGGTGAGGTACACCAATTGCGACGAATATTTAGGCACCGAAATGTCTTCGCTCAGCTCTTTCACAATCTGGTAATAATCCTCGATATCCACATATTTTACAAAGCGGTTCTTGATTTTGCGGGCCACATACCAGCCCCACATCACCGTAAACAAGGCCGAACCCAATAATACAGTCAGCCAGCCACCTTCTAAAAACTTGTGCAGGTTACTTACCAAAAACGTTCCTTCGATCAACACGTAGGTTGCAATAAAAATAATGACCAAATACCGCGGAAAGCGCCTGCTTCTGAGGTAATAAGTTACCAATATGGTGGTCATGAGCATGGCAATGGTAATGGAAAGACCATAGGCCGCATCCATTCTTTCAGAACGCTCGAAGAAAAATACAATGCCACAACAACCTATCCAAAGCATCCAGTTGATAGACGGCACATACAGTTGGCCCTTGCTAACCGAAGGATAAACAATACGTATTTTTGGCCATAAGTTGAGCCTCACGGCTTCCGAGATCAGCGTAAACGAACCACTAATCAGGGCCTGGCTGGCAATAACGGCCGCCATGGTAGCCAATACCACCATCGGGATCTGAAACTGGCTCGGAACGATTTGAAAAAAGGCATTCACTTTTGAGCTGGGCACATAGCTGCGCATGTTGTGGATAATCCAAACACCCTGACCCAAATAGTTGAGAATAAGCATGAGCTTTACAAAAATCCAGCTGATACGGATATTGTTTCGACCACAATGGCCCAAATCCGAATACAAAGCCTCGGCTCCAGTTGTACAGAGGAAAACACCGCCCAGAATTACAAAAGCTTTCGGATGGCTAACCAACAAATGAATGGCATGATATGGGTTCAAGGCTGCGAAAATGCTCAGGTCTTTCACAATAAACGACATGCCCAAAATGCCCAATACGGCAAACCACACAAACATAACCGGACCAAACAGCTTGCCTACCAAATTGGTACCGAACTGTTGAATCACGAAAAGCACGGTTAAAATGGCAATCACGATAGGCATAACCTGAATGTGCTCAAATTTATTGGTGAGGCCCTCAATGGCCGAAGTTACCGTAATACTCGGGGTAATGATACCGTCGGCAAGCAAGGCACAGCCCCCCACAATGGCCGGTATAACCAGCCACTTTGCCTTTTTGCGCACCAAAGAAAACAGCGAAAAAATACCGCCCTCGCCCTTGTTATCGGCCCTGAGGGTAATAATTACATACTTGATGGTGGTTTGCAAAGTCAACGTCCAGATGATACACGACAACACGCCCAAAACAATACCGGGTGTAATGCCGTTTGGATTAGTTACCTCTCCATCTTTTATTCCCAAAACAGTTGTAAAAATGGCATTGAGGGTATATAAGGGTGAAGTACCGATATCGCCAAAAACAATTCCCAAACTAATCAAAACGCCACCTGCAGTAAGGGCATTCACATTTTTATGACTTGACACGTGCTAAATTTTTATGACTTGAATTTGCTAAAAATTGAGTTGCAAAATTAATCAAATAATTGTGATTAAGCCCATAATATTTTTCGTCCATATTTCGCTCAAAAAAAAGTCAAAAAAATTAAAAATAGCAGGGGTGTTAAATATTGTTAAATATTGATTTAATCAACAAAATGTTTGATTTCTTTGTTTAATTATTTATATTTTTGCCAGCAGTCAACATGAATTTAAAGTCAAAAATAGCGTTCTCCCTGAGCGTACTATGCATATTTTGCATGGTAGCTTTTTTGAACAATGCTGCTTTTGCCCAAAAAATAGACACCACGGCCATTACGCTAAAACCCAAGCCAAAAACGGTAAGCCGCGTACCGGTAATCAAAGCCAATATACAGCCCTATAAGCCTGCTTTTAACCTTTCGAGCGCAAACACGAATACCGGTTTAACGGTAAAATCGAACAAAATATTGACCGTGCTCAAACTTTATCCCAATCCGGTAAACGAACAGCTCAACATCAGCTTGCGCCTAGACCGCGAAAGCACCTTATCCATTAAAATTACCGACCTCTTGGGCAACGACGTACTGGTACTGGCCAATGAGCGCACGCCTGCAGGCGAACAGACCAAAACCTACACCATACCCAACAAACTGAACGCAGGCATCTATTTTTTGAGGATTGTTGCCGGTGGAGAACAGGTGATTAAACGGATTTCGGTACTGTAATTCCCTATTTGTTTCTTATTTTTGTTTCATGAAGATTATTGCCATCGGCCGCAACTATGCTGCGCATGCCAAGGAATTGAACAATGCCATTCCCACAAAACCCGTTATATTCCTAAAGCCTGAAACGGCTGTTTTAAAAGACAACAAGCCTTTCTATATCCCCGATTTTTCGACAGACATTCACTACGAGCTGGAAGTGGTCCTTAAAATCTGCAAGGAAGGCAAACACATTGCCGAAAAATTTGCCGCCAACTATTACGACGAAATTGGCTTGGGCATCGATTTTACCGCACGCGACATCCAAGGCGAACTCAAGGAAAAAGGCCTGCCCTGGGAATTGGCCAAAGCTTTCGACAACTCGGCTGCCATTAGCACCTTTAGCCCAAAAGCCGAATTTGGCGACCCCTACCAGTTGCAGTTCGAGCTGCAGGTGAACCAAGAAACACGACAAAACGGGCATACCAGCAATTTGCTCTTCTCTTTCGAAAAGATCATTGCCTTTGTTTCCCAATACATCACCCTTAAAAAAGGCGACCTCATTTTTACGGGTACGCCCGAAGGTGTTGGCCAGGTAAAACAAGGCGACCATTTAGAGGCCTGGCTACAAGGCAAACCTTTACTCAATTTCCACATTAAATAATACCGATGCTTCCTTTGAAAAATATTTTGGACTTGCCAAAGTCCCTACTTGCTTATTTAACTGCGCTGTTCTTGCTATTGTGCCTACCAACCAAGGCTCAGCAGGTTTTTAGCGGCAACGTTTACCCCCTTACCGACTTCAGGCAACCATTGGATATTGTGCCCCCAGCCTTGGCCGGATCATTCGGCGAATTGAGGGCCAACCACTTCCATTCGGGCATCGATTTTCGCACCAACCAGCGCATCGGCTATCCGGTTTACGCCACCGCCGACGGCTATATTTCGAGGTTGCGTGTACAAAACAGCGGTTTCGGACTGGCACTGTACATCGTTCATCCCAACGGTTTTACTTCGGTTTACGGGCATTTGTCACGTTTCAGTCCAAAAATTGCGCAACAGGTAAAAGCCATCCAGTATAAAAACAAATCGTACGAAATAGACGAATTCCCTAATGCCGACCTGCTCCCGGTGCGCAAAGGCGAAATCATTGCCTATTCGGGCAATACCGGAAGTTCTGGCGGACCGCACCTGCACTTCGAGCTTCGCGACAGCAAAACCGAAGCCACCATTAACCCGCAGCTGTTAGGCATCGAAATTCCCGATAATATTCCGCCGGTTATCTACTCGATGTACGTATATCGCTTAAACGGAAAACCCTTCAACGAATTTACGCCCAAACAATATTTTCAGGTAGTAGGTGCCAACGGAAAATACGACCTCAATAAAGTAACTACCATCCATTTAAGTGGCGAAGTAGGTTTCGGCATCATTACCACCGATAAGCACAACGGCCTCTCGGGCCTTAACGGCGTATATTCTATCCAATTAGAATTAGATGGCGCCCTGGTTTACACCTCGGCATTAGAAAGATTCAGTTTCGAAAACAGCAAGGCCATCAATTCGCACATTGACTATCCGGCTTTTTTAAACCTCAAGAAAAGCATCCAAAAGAGTTTTGTAGATCCGGGCAACCCCTTGCAGATTTACAGCAATTTGGTCAACAATGGGCGCATCACCTTCAACGATGGCAAATTGCACGAAATCAAGTACATCGTTACCGACTCGAAGGGCAACAAAAGCACCCTGCAGTTTAAGGTACTGGCCGACCCCAAAGCGGTGATCAATACACCTGCCTCGCCCGAAGGCATCCAGTTTCCGTACAACAAAACCAACGAATACAACAGCGACGAGGTCAAGATCATCTTACCCAAAGGCACGCTGTACAACGACCTCAATTTCATTTACAAAAAACTGCCTAAGCCAACAAGCAATGCGTTTTCGGCCATCCATCAGGTGCAAAACAGCCAAACGCCGCTACACACCGGCTTCGAAATCTGGATCAAGGCCGACAGCAGCCTGAGCAAATATCAAAACAAGGCGCTGATTGTAAACACCAACCGCTCGTCGCAAGGCGGCTATTTTGAAAACGGCTACGTGAAGGCTACGCCGCGCAGCTTTGGCAGTTTCTTTATCGCCATCGATACCGTTGCCCCTAGCATTGTTCCGGTAAATATTGCGCCTGGCAAGAATATGTCTGAGTTAAGTAAAATGAGCTTCAGGATTAGCGACAACCTTTCGGGAATTAAAAGTTTTAATGGCTATATTGACGGCAAATGGATATTGATGGAATTTGATACCAAAACAGCAAGCCTTTGGCACACTTTCGACGAAAGAACAACCCCGGGCAAACATAGTTTCGAGTTGCTTGTTGAAGATATGAAAGGCAATACCAAACGTTACGCCATCGAATTTACCAGATAGCCCCATTGGCTCATTGTTCAATGGCTAACTGTAAACCGCCAACTGTAAACTGCCGACTGAAAACTATCAACTGTGGACTATTAACTATCGACTAAACCCCTAAAAATACTCAAAATGGCAACACTTCAAATCGGAGATCAAGCTCCGGCATTTACTTCGAAAGACCAAAACGGAAACACTGTTTCGCTCAACCAGTTTAAAGGACAAAAAGTAGTGCTTTATTTTTATCCGAAAGACGATACCCCGGGCTGTACCGCCGAGGCCTGCGATTTCAGGGATAATTACCAGGGCTTGAAGGCTAAGGGCATAGAAGTACTTGGCGTGAGTGTAGACGATGAGAAATCGCACCAGAAATTCATCAACAAGCACAGCCTGCCGTTTACGTTGCTGGCTGATACCGACAAGGCCATTGTAGAAGCTTATGGTGTTTGGGGCGAAAAAAACATGTACGGCAAAAAGTACATGGGCACCCACCGTACCACCTTCGTGATTGACGAAGCTGGCAAAATTGAACACATCATTGCCAAGGTAGACACCAAAAGTCCAACGGCCCAAGTACTTGAGCTGTTAGGCAAATAATAAATTCTACCAATTAGCTAGGGTTTTTAAATTCAACTTTCTACCTTAGCAACCATAATAAGATTACCTTTGTTACCATAACAATTTTACTTTAATGAAACATACAATTAGTGAACTAGAAGACATTGCCTCGCAAGTAAGAAGAGATGTGCTGAGAATGGTACATGCCGTTCAATCTGGCCACCCGGGCGCCTCGTTAGGCTGCGCCGATTTCTTTACCGCGTTATATTACGAGGTACTGAACCATTCGCCAAAATTTACCATGGACGGTGTTGGCGAAGATTTATTTTTCCTTTCAAACGGACATATTTCGCCGGTTTGGTATAGCGTGTTGGCAAGATCTGGTTATTTTGAGGTGAGCGAATTGGCTACCTTCAGAAAACTTGATTCTAGGTTACAAGGTCACCCTACCACCCACGAAGGCCTTCCAGGCGTTCGCGTGGCCTCTGGCTCGTTGGGCCAGGGTCTTTCTGTAGCCATCGGCGCTGCCCTTACCAAAAAACTGAACAACGACAAAAGCCTGATCTATACCCTTCAGGGCGATGGCGAGTTGCAGGAAGGACAAAACTGGGAAGCCTTTATGTTTGCGCCTTTCCACAAGGTTGACAACCTGATTGCCAGCATCGACTATAACGGCCAGCAGATTGACGGACCAACCGAGAAAGTACTTTCATTAGAAAATCTCCAAGCCAAATTCGAAGCTTTTGGCTGGCATGTCATTACCTCCGATGGCAACGATATGGAGCAGATTGTAAAAGCCCTGCACTATGCCAAATCCCTCACCGGAAAAGGCAAGCCGATCTTAAACCTGATGAGTACCCAAATGGGCTACGGCGTTGATTTTATGGTAGGCACCCACAAATGGCACGGTTCTGCCCCAAGCGATGCCCAATTGGCAGTAGCTTTATCGCAACTTAAAGAAACCCTTGGAGATTATTAATTTGTAGAGCGTATCGGGCCGTGCGTATAGAGATTAAACGCAATATGCCATACGCTGTACCCTATACTTATTATAATGAAAAAATACACATACACCGAAAAAAAAGATACACGTTCAGGTTTTGGAGCGGGCCTGCATGAAGCCGGCAAACGCAACGAAAACGTAGTTGCTCTTTGCGCCGATTTGAAAGGCTCTTTGAAAATGGACGATTTCGCCAACGATTTTCCTGAGCGATTTGTACAAGTAGGTATCGCCGAAGCCAATATGATGGGCATCGCCGCCGGCATGACCATTGGTGGCAAAATTCCTTTCACGGGTACTTTTGCTAACTTCTCTACCGGCAGGGTTTACGACCAAATTCGCCAATCTATTGCCTATTCGGGTAAAAACGTAAAAATATGTGCTTCGCACGCTGGCTTAACCTTGGGCGAAGACGGTGCAACCCACCAAATTCTGGAAGATATCGGCCTGATGAAGATGTTGCCGGGCATGACCGTAATCAACCCTTGCGACTACAACCAAACCAAGGCCGCTACCTTAGCCATTATGGAGCATGAAGGACCGGTTTACCTGCGTTTTGGTCGTCCGGTTATTCCCGTATTCACCCCTGCCGACCAAAAATTCGAAATCGGCAAGGCCTGGATGGTCAACGAAGGAACCGATGTAACCATCATCGCCACTGGCCACATGGTTTGGAGAGCCATAGAAGCCGGCGAGAAACTGGCCGAATTGGGCATCGATGCCGAAATCATCAACATCCACACCATTAAGCCTCTAGACGAAGAAGCCATCCTTAAATCGGTCAAGAAAACAGGTTGCGTGGTAACCTGCGAAGAACATAACAAATACGGAGGCTTGGGCGAGAGCGTGGCCCGCCTGCTTACTACCGAGCTGCCTACGCCACAAGAATTTGTTGCCGTAAACGACAGCTTTGGCGAGAGTGCTACGCCAGACCAGCTCATGACCAAATACAAATTGGATCCAGCTGATATCGTAGCCGCTGCTCAAAAAGTGATCAAAAGAAAAGCCTAGCGATCAAAACCTGGCGAAGGCACAAGGTGCATAAAGAAAATAAGCTTTGTGAACTTTGTGCCTTTGTTGTATATTAAGCCCGTTAAAAGCGTTTAAAAGCCAAACCATCAACTACCTAACTGAATGAAACAAGTTGAAGACTCGGAAATACTGCAAAAGTTTGGTGTTGAAAGAACACGCAACGAGGCATTCAACCTGCTCCTTCAAAAATACCAGCAAAAAATATATTGGCACATCCGCAGACTGGTCATAGACCATGATGATGCCGATGACCTGGTGCAGGAATCCTTTGTAAAAGTTTGGAAAAACCTGGGCAATTTCAGGAGCGATTCGCAGCTGTACACCTGGATTTACCGCATTGCCACCAACGAGTGCATCACCTTTCTGAACAAGAAAAAGCTCAAAAACAATGTTTCGCTCGACGATGTGGGCAACGAACTGGCCGAAAGCCTGGCTTCTTCCACTTATTTCGATGGCGACAAAATCCAGCGCAAGCTACAGGAAGCTGTACTGAAACTACCAGAGAAACAGCGCATTATTTTTAACATGAAGTATTTCGACGATATGAAATACGACGAAATATCGGAGGTTTTGGGTACCAGTGTTGGCGCTTTAAAGGCTTCTTTTCACATCGCCGTCAAAAAAATAGAAAGTATTTTATTAAATGAAGATTAAGGCATTAAACCTTTTGCTATAAAAACCATCAATAATACGTGATGAATAAAAATAATGGAACCAGCATGAGTTTCGATTAAAAATCACCCGCTACTCATGAGGGCTTCATAACCGAAAAAGAAGATGAAAGATAATGAAAATATGGAATGGGAAAAGGAAGCGGCATTTTTAGCCAGCTTGCCAAGAACTACGCCATATCGTGTGCCGGATAATTATTTTGACCACTTGCAATTGCATATCAATCAATCGGTTTTTGTTGATGGTTTGATGCAAAAAGAAGATCAGGGCTTTACCGTTCCGCAAAATTATTTTGAGGATTTGGCATTGCAGATCGAAGACCGTATTGCGACAGACCAGCTTCGAACACTGACGGCAACAGATGGCTTTAAAACCCCAGAAGGTTATTTTGAAAAGCTGCAGGCCAATATTTTAAGCCAAACGGCAGCCAGCAGGCCGAAACCGAAGACAATCAGGCTTTGGCAGTCTGATTTGATGAAATACGTTTCGGCGGCCTGTTTTATTGTGTTAACCGCATCTGGATTGTATTTGAACCAGCAAAACACGCTTAAACAAACCCGTAAAGCCGAATTGGCCAACGAACAAATGCTTTATGACATCGACGAAAGCGTGATCATCGAACATTTACAGGAAGGCCAAACCGCCAACGCTTCTGCTTCAGATACAGAAATGGAAAACTATATCCTAAATCATTTTTCATCGAGTGATTTGTCGAATAACTTATAAAAATTAATGATGAGGAATTTAATTATCGCTTTATTGCTCTTTCCAACACTGGCCCTGGCACAGGGCCCGAGAATGGACGAGAAAATGGAAGCCTACAAAGTAACCTGGCTAACAACCAAGCTCGATCTTTCGGCCGACGAGGCCAAGATTTTCTGGCCAATCTACAACGATTACACCAGAGAGCAAAGTACGCTGAGAAAGGAGCGCATGCAACAAATGATCAGCTTCAGGAAAATCAAGGAAATCGACGATTTGTCTGATACCGAAATCCAAAGCCTGATTTTAAACGATTTCGATTTTAGGCAAAGAGACCTCAACATCGAACGCAAGTACTACAACAAGTTCAAATCCAACTTGCCGATCAAACTCGTAGGCAAGTTTTACAGGGCGCAGGAAGCCTTTAAAAAAGAACTGCTGAACAATTACAGAGGGCAGCCTAAACAATAAAAATTCAACGATTTAAAAAGAATCCCATGGGTCACCGGTCCATGGGATTTCTTTTTTAACTTAAATGAACTCAGAACGCCGGTCTCTACTTCGGCTACTCTACTAAGTTTCCGTAAAAATACTGATTACCCGTAACAAAGAACTCTTTGTAACTAAATTTTTAGTAAATATTATTCGGAAACTGGAAAAGCTTTTTTGCGTATTTTTGTCGCATGTTAACACAACGCGAGCTTTTTTTAAAACATAACGCCCAAACTTCGCCCACTCCCCTGCTGCTTGAGTTTGTAAAGGCCAATGGACTTTACATGTACGATGCCACAGGTAAAAAATACATGGATCTTATTGCCGGCATTGGTGTGAGCAATGTAGGCCACTGCCATCCCAATGTGGTAAAGGCCATTCAGCAGCAAGCCGAAACCTATATGCACCTGATGGTTTATGGAGAGTATGTGCAAAGTCCGCAGGTAAATTTTGCCGAAGCACTGGCCAAGGCACTTCCACCTCACCTGAGCTGTACCTATTTTGTAAATTCGGGCGCCGAGGCCGTAGAGGGCGCCATGAAGCTGGCTAAAAGATTTACCGGACGCAACAAGCTCATCGCCTGCAAAAACAGCTACCACGGCAGTACCCAGGGCGCATTGAGCTTAATGGGCAACGAAGAATTTAAACAGGCTTACCGGCCCTTGCTTCCTGCCATCGAGTTTATCGAGTTCAACTCGTTACCCGACCTCGAAAAAATAGACCAGCAAACTGCCGCGGTTTTTATAGAAACCATACAAGGCGAAGCCGGCATTAGGGTACCTGAAGCAAGCTATTTAAAAGCCCTCCGCGAAAAATGTACACAAACGGGTACTTTGTTGGTGTTCGACGAAATCCAATGTGGTTTTGGCCGTACCGGCAAACTGTTTGGCTTTGAGCATTTTGACGTAATGCCCGATATTTTATTATTGGCCAAAGGCATTGGTGGAGGCATGCCAATTGGTGCTTTTATAGCCTCAGAAGCCATCATGTCGGTGTTTACCAACAATCCTATTTTGGGCCATATTACAACTTTTGGCGGACATCCCGTAAGCTGCGCCGCAGGCCTGGCCACCTTAAACACCATTGTAGAAGAAAACCTGGTGGCTGGTGTTGAAGCCAAGGGTCAGCTTTTCAAAAAACTGTTGCAACATCCGGCCATTAAGGAAATCAGGGGCAAAGGCCTGATGCTAGCCGTAGAGTTCGACAGCTACGAAACCAACAAAGCCATTATCGATGGATGCATTGCCGATGGCGTGGTTACCGACTGGTTTCTTCACTGCAGCAATTCCATGCGCATTGCCCCGCCACTCGTCATCAGCGAAGCCGAAATAGCTGAAGCTTGCGCAATTATCTTAAAAAACATTAACTTGGTTGTGAACTAGGGTTTCTATTTGATCAATTGTTAAATTGCTAGAATTGTCAAACTGCGACTGTTAACCGAAAACTATTAACCGAAATGAACGTACTCATTGTTGAAGACGAAAAAGGCCTGGCTCTCGAAATGGACGAGTTTTTAAGTCGCGAGGGTTACATTGTAGAACATGCCTGGAAAAAATCGTCGGCAGAAGAGAAAATTTTTGTAAACCAATACGATTTTGTGCTGCTCGATTTGGGGTTACCCGATGGGGACGGCTTTGAAGTGCTTAAACAGCTCAAAAACCTCAAAGACCGCGACGATGCCGTGATTATCTTAACCGCAAGAAGCGCGGTTGACGACCGTATCAAAGGACTTGATGGGGGTGCCGACGATTATTTGGCCAAGCCATTTTCGCTGAACGAACTCTTGGCCAGGATGCACGCCATTATCCGCAGGAAGCACAAGCTCGAAAAAAACGAATTCAACATCCACGATTTTGTGCTCGACATCCAGAACCGTACGGTTTCCTACCAAAACGAAAGAGTACCTTTAACCAAAAAAGAGTTTGAGATTTTCAACTACCTCGTACTGAACAAAAACCGCGTGGTATCGCGCATGAGCCTTACCGAGCATGTTTGGGGCGACATTTTGGAAGTGAACTCCGATTCGAACTTTGTAGATGTACACGTGAAAAACCTGCGCAAAAAACTGAGCCAATGCACCAAAGCCGACTGGTTCGAAACCGTGAGGAGCATCGGGTACCGCATTAATTGTTGAGATAAAACAAAAAGGGAAATGGAATTGGATAATTGCATACGGTTTACTTTTAAGCTGTCTATCAATCCTCCAATGACCAATCAGCCCAATGAACCAATGAACTAATGAACCAGTGAACTGATGAACTAATGAACCCATAATCTGATGAACCTGCAAGCAAAATTTGCCCTTTACAATGCCATCACCAAGATTGCCGTAATCCTGGTATTGGGCTTGATTATTTTGCTTTCGCTCGAAACCATTTCTTCGCACCATTTAGATGGCCGCTTAACCAAAAAAAGGCTCAAGGTAATTGCCAACCTCAGCAGCAACGAAATCGACAGCTTGTTAAACATCCAGCATTCGTTTACCGATTACAACATCTTAAAAGACGAGTTCGTGGTGCTCAGCACCGTTCCCAAAACCGCAAAGCTCGACACCACCATTTCATTTACCACCGAGCGCCGCGAAATTGAAGGCGATATAGAAATTTACCGCATTTTAAACGAACAGTTCGAATACGACAACAAGCGCTATAAACTCGAGCTTGGCGAAACCATGACGGCCATGCAGGCCGTAAAAACAACCATCAGGTTTTACATGCTCATTGTACTGGTTATTGCCTTGTTGGTTACGCTGATTACCGATTTTGCCTTTACCAAGTTCATTTTGAAGCCTTTTTATCAGATCATAGACCAAAAGCTGAACAAGGTAAACGATCCCACTTCTTACAATTACCAGAACGTTCCGACGCATACCACCGATTTTAAGATCCTAGACAACAGCATCAATTCGCTGATGCGCAAAATATCGACCCTGTTTTCGCTCGAAAAACAGTTTATCGCCAATGTATCGCACGAACTGCTAACCCCTATTTCTATCCTTTCGGGAAGGCTGGAAAACATCCTGGCCGCCGAAAACCTGCCAGAAGAGCACGAAAACAAGTTATTCGCTTCGCTCAAAACCCTTAATCGCCTAAAGGCAATCATCAACAGCCTCTTGCTCATTTCGAAGGTAGAAAACGACCAATACCTTAAAACCGACCAGATTCATGTTAAAGACGAGCTGGAAGAGATTTATGAAGACCTGGAAGACCGCATACAGGACAAAAAGCTAGGCTACACCAACGAGGTAACCGAAGACTTTAAGTTGGTAGGCAATCAGGCTCTGTTTCATACCTTGCTGGTCAACATCATCAATAATGCCATCAAATACAACGTAACCGGTGGCCATATTACCATTAAAGACCACTTGGAGGCCCACCGGTACCTGCTGAGCATTGCCGATACCGGAATTGGCATGGACAAAAAAATAATAGACAATGCCTTTAAACGCTTTGAAAGGGAAAACGACGACACTGAGGAAGGTTTTGGACTCGGGTTGGCCATTGTAAACAGTATTGCCAAATTTCATCAGCTCGAAATCAATATCCAATCAGAAAAGGGCAAAGGATCGGTTTTTACCATCGAATTTCCTATTGCCTAGCTTCAAATGGCAGTTTTGCAAAAGCTGAAGTATTCTTCATAAAATCTTCATAATCGAAAAGCATCTTTGAATAACAAAACACCAGAAGCGATTTCCGTTTTGTTATCTAAAAACTCATCAATAGTTTTTTAGTTTTCCGGTTACCCTTATCTGAACCTTTATGTATTGCAAAATACATGAAGGTTTTTTTGTTTCCAGCAATTCTATTTAAGGCCGAGGTGGTGCATCCCGGCAAATTGAAATTCAAAAATTATTGTTTCTATTTAGCTTGCTGGTGAAGAACACCAACAAGTGCAACGAGGGGCACCAAACAAGAGCAATAAACTTTTTAGCTTGTTGGTAAAGAACACCGCACAAGAAGCAACGAAGAAAACCAAGGAGAACTTAAATTATTGTTTGTTGGTGAAGAACACCAACAACAGCGGAGGGAAATTACCCCATTTTTTGGCGCTTGATCAGGTAAGCTTCCAGTACTTGGTCAAATCCGGCTTTGATGTCTGCATCAACCATATCAATCTTATACTGGGCACATTTCAGGGCCAACTGTTGCCGATAACTGCCCATCTGCTCCAAATAAGCATCCCTTACGCGCGAAGCATGTGCCCTTAGGGTGGCTCCCGTTTCCATATCCACAAACTCGTAAGGCCTGTTGGCAAAATCAAAGGCCACCTCTTTGTTTTTATCGGTTACGTTAAAAAGCACAACCTCATGCTTATTGAACTTGAGGTGCTGCAGGGCCGAAAACAAGGCCGCTACCTTTTCTTCGTCGTGCACGGTTTGCAGCATATCGCTAAAAACAATAACCAAAGAACGTTTATGGATCAAGTCGGCCACCTGGTGCAAGGCCATAGCCAAATTGGTGGTGATATTCATTCTAGGCGCTTTTAACACCTGCTCCAGTTGGGCAAACAAGTATTTTTGATGCGTATTGGTCGATTTGGCTTGGGTATTTAAGCCAAGTTGATCTGTAAACAAGCTCAGGCCAAACGCATCGCGCTGCTGTTTCAGCAACTGTATCAATACGGCTGTGCTCTGCACGGCAAAAGTGAGCTTGTTGTAGCTTTCGTCGGGAAAATACATTGACGAAGAAGTATCGATTACAAACTGGCAACGCAGGTTGGTTTCTTCTTCGTAGCGCTTGCTAAACAGCTTATCGGTTTTGGCAAACAGCTTCCAGTCGATGTTTTTTACCGTATCGCCATTGTTGTACAAGCGGTGTTCGGCAAACTCGACCGAAAATCCGTGAAAGGGACTTTTATGCAGTCCAGTAATGAAACCTTCTACCACCTGACGGGCCAAAAGCTCGAGATTGGTATGAAGCTGCAGGTTTTCGTACGGATTAATTGTTGCCATAAGGTAAAGCTAACAAAAGATTTTTTATTATTTTTAGTCTATAACTAAATCTCCGTTATGAAAAAATTCTACTTTTTATTAGCAACATTAGCCTTTACGGGTCTTTATGGCCATGCACAAACTGTACAAGGCGGCAAAGTAAACACCGAAAGCAACAAAATACTGAACAAGCTCGATACGGCCAAGAAAAAGGAAGGCTGGACGGTTCGTGGCACCAATGTACTCTTACTGAACCAGGCGGCCTTTTCTAATTGGGTTGCAGGGGGCATCAATTCGGTTGCCCTAACTGCGCGTGGCGATTACGAATTTAACCTGAAGAAAGGCAGTACGCTTTGGGAAAACCGCATTTTAATGGGCTATGGCCTAAGATCTGAACAGGGAAGCGATGTAACCAAGGTAGAAGACGTAATTGACCTTACCTCTAAATACGGCCATCAGATTAAACAAAGCAATTGGTACGCGGCTGCCGCGCTGAACTTGAAAACCCAGTTTAGCAAAGGTTACGATTACAGCAAGCCAGCACAAGGCTATATTTCCAATTTCATGGCGCCGGGCTACGTAACCATTGGTCTGGGGGTCGACTATATTCCGAATGATAATTTTCAGCTCAGCATCCATCCGCTAACTTCCCGCTTAACCTTTATTGGCGACAAGGCTGTTTTTGATCCCGACCACGACGGCATTTTAACTGATGCTTTTGGTGCCAAACCGGGCGAGAACTTTGTTTACCAATTTGGCGCTTACGTAGGTGGCAGGTATAAAACAAAGTTGATGGAAAATATCTTGCTCGACAATCGTTTTGGCATTTTTAGCAATTACCTGAAAAAACCGCAGAACATGGTTTTGGCTTATTCTGCCATTTTGGATATGAAAATAAACAAGTTCATCTCTACCCAAATTACCGCCGATCTTTTCTACGACGACAACCAGATTGGCAAATTGCAACTCAAAGAAACCCTTGGTGTGGGGCTGACTTATAAGTTTGGCAAGTATTAACCCTTATTGATTTGATAAGCCTCTCCAAAGAGCATTGCTCAAAAAATATAAAGGCCCTAACTCGATGGAGTTAGGGCCTTTGCTTTGTTAAAGTCAAGCTTATTTCTTGGCAATTTTATAGAGATTACCCCCATCGGTGATGGCATAGAGTGCACCGTCCCTGCCTTCTACCAAATCCCTGAAACGTTCGCCCTTATCAGCCAATAGTCTTTCTTCGCCTACAATTTTGTTGTTTTTAATCACCAAACGGATAATGTGCGAACCACTTAAAGCGCCTACAAACAAATTGCCTTTCCACTCGGCAATTTTGCTGCTGTTGTAAAAAGCAATGCTACCTGGCGAAATACTTGGGTTCCAGTAATAAATGGGTTGTTCCATCCCCTCTTTTTGCTGGATGCCATCGCCTACTTTTTTGCCACTGTATTCGGTTCCATAGGTAATAATGGGCCAGCCATAATTTTTGCCGGGTTTGATAATATTGACTTCATCGCCACCTTTGGGACCAAATTCTGCCTCCCAAAGCTCTCCGGTTTGCGGATTGATGGCCAAACCATCAGGGTTGCGCAAACCATAGGCATAAATTTCTGGGCGCGCATCGGCCTGTTTGGCAAAAGGCCCGTTGGGCACGGGTTTTCCAGCCGGTGTAAGGTGCAGGATTTTGCCCAGCGAAGAATTAAGGTATTGTGCCTGAATCCTGATGTCGTTTCCAGAGCGCTCGCCTGTACTTACGAAAAGATTTCCGTTCTTATCAAATACAATTCTCGATCCGTATTGCAGTTTACCGCCATAAGCCGGTGTAGCCCTGTAAATGATCGTCTGGTTTTCTATGGCTGTTTCGTTGGCCGACAGTTTGCCTTTGGCAATAGCCAATAAAACACCTTTTTCTTGCGGTTCTGCATAGGCCCAGTAAACCATTCTGCTTTTTGCGAAATCGGGAGCCAGGGTTACGTCTAACAAGCCGCCTTGGCCAGATGCATCTACCTTGGGCAAACCCGTAATGGTTTTTGAAAGGGTTCCGTTGGCCTGCAAAATAACCATGTTCCCATATTTTTGCGAAATCAAAAACCGGCCATCGGGCATTACTGAAATACCCCAAGGGTTTTCGAGCTTGCTGTTGATTACGGCAATACTTAGCGGGGTTGTGGTTTTGACGGCATTGATACGGGTTTGTCCGGCAAAAGCAGGCTTATAATCGGCCGAAGTTTTTTGCGTTTCTACAGAATTTTGTGCCAAAAGCGAGGTGCTTCCTACACCATTGATTAAAACACCTGCCAACAACAGGTAGCGCATTTTACGATTGGGATGGTTCATGAGATTTGTTTTGTTTGCTTAAAAAAACGAAAAAATATCTGTAATCAAAAACACAATAAAACGATAATAAGTTTTGAAAAGCTTTATCACAAAGGTGTTACTACCATTTGGCCAGCAAACACATCTATTTGTTTATCAATAGTTTAAAAAAATCATTTCGACAAACACCAGTTCAATGCCTGTTGCATGCAACTTTACCGATGTTGCACTGTCTTTTTAACTGATTAATCAAACAAACTGTTAACAGCATGTCATTCGTTTAGGTAGCGTTTATAAGCTCCGGTTTTTCAAACTGCAGAGGATTTTGCAGCAGGCGTTCAAACCAAAGAGAAGCAAGGATGCCGATAAACCTACCCACGGATGGCATTTGCAGGGGTTAACCAGATGGTTCACAATCCTATGTGACTATGAAAATTACGCTAGGTAAATATGATAGCTTTTAAAACACAAATCCCCGAAATCTTGACGATTTCGGGGATTTGCTTATATGGAATGGCCATTTGCAATGGCCTCAATCTTACAATTGTTTATCTAGTTTGCCAGCCAAAATTGATTTTGGAACTGCACCCACTTGTTTGTCAACAACTTCACCATTTTTGAAATACAACAAAGCTGGGATGTTGCGGATACCAAATTGAGTTGAAATTTGAGGGTTGTTATCTACGTTAACTTTGCCTACTAATGCTTTTCCTTCGTATTCTTTAGAGATCTCGTCTACAACTGGACCTACCATACGACATGGACCGCACCATTCAGCCCAAAAATCTACCAAAACTGGTTTATCTGATTTTAATACAACTTCCTCGAAGTTTGCATCTGTTATTTCTAAAGCCATAACTTAAAATTTAATTTATATACAAATATATTATCAATTGTGATGCCATCAATAGCGTGCTGTCAATTTGACATTTTCTTTATAAAGATTTAGCCTTATCACCTACGCTTAATTGAGCCTGTAATTTACAACATTTAAATTATTTAACTGTTCCAAAAACACATTATTGGGATTTATCCTCAACGATTTGGAAGGCAGATCCAGCTTGAGGTTTTCTTCCCGATCATAAACCTCAAAATTCAACTTGCAATTATGACGTTCGCTATTTTCCTGGTTTTCCTGCAAAATCATATTGATCTTTTGCATAAAATCCTCGCTAATTTCTTCAATCGGAACCTGAATAGTGATGCTTTTGGTCAGTTTATCGCGCAATTCGGCCAATAAATCGATAGCCGTAACCTTAAATTCCCAATCGCCTTCTTTTTTGAAGCGTTCGCCTACCCTACCTCTGATCTGCAAGAAATAGCCTTCGGTTAGGTACTGCTTAAACTTCATAAAGTCGTCGCCAAAGAGCGCAATCTCGCAACTGTCGTCGTAATCTTCGAAAACGAAAACTCCAAAAGGCTTTCCGGTTTTGGTAATCCGTTGCGCGGCGCTTACCACCAAACCACCTACTACCAAATCGCGGTTCTTGATGGTTTCAAACTCTGCCAAAAGTTCCTCATTGCTGTCGCCACTGCGTATTTTGTTCACTATACTCAGGTGTTTTACGGCATGTTGGCAGAAGTTCTTCAGCTCGAAGCGGTAGTCGTCTAAAGGATGTCCCGACAAGAAAATCCCGATGGCATCTTTTTCGTATTTCAATCGGTCAATCAGCCCCCATTCTGGCGAAACCGGAAAGGTAGGTTCGAGGATCAAATCGGCTTTTGAACCGCCAAATAACGACGATTGCGACGAGTTCTGGTTATTCTGAAAATCGTTGGCATATTTAATCAGCTTCTCGATGCCGTTCAACTTATCGTTGGCACCCACATAAAAATACTGCGCCCTATGGTGGCCAAAGGCATCGAAAGCACCGCTATAGGCAAAACTCTCGTAGGCTTTTTTGTTAACGATACGCGTGTTGGAACGTTTGGCAAAATCGTAAACACTTACAAAAGGCCCGTTGGCTTCTCTTTCTTCGATAATGCTTTCTACGGCTTTCTCGCCCACTCCCTTTACGGCATTCATCCCAAAACGAACCTCGCCCTTGGCATTTACCGAGAACTTAAGCTCCGACTCGTTTACATCAGGCCCCAAAACGGTAACGCCCATCTGCCGGCATTCTTCCATAAAGAAAGCCACCTGCTTAATATCGCTCATGTTGTTGGACAGTACCGCCGCCATGTATTCGGCTGGATAATTGGCCTTTAAATAAGCCGTTTGGTAGGCAATCCAGGCGTAGCAGGTAGAGTGCGATTTATTGAAGGCGTATTCGGCAAAAGCTTCCCAGTCTTTCCATATTTTTTCCAAAGTCTGAGCATCATGGCCTTTGGCGGCCGCCTGACTGATAAACTTAGGCTTCATCTTATCCAAAACGTCGCGCTGTTTCTTACCCATGGCCTTACGCAGTACGTCGGCCTCGCCTTTGGTAAAATCGGCCAGTTTCTGCGACAAAAGCATTACCTGCTCTTGGTAAACGGTAATACCGTAGGTTTCTTTCAGCAGGTCTTCGCAGGCCTCTAAATCGTATTTGATTTCCTCGTCGCCATTTTTACGACGCACAAAGCTCGGAATGTAGGCAATCGGTCCCGGACGGTACAGGGCGTTCATCGCAATCAAGTCGCCAAAAACCGTTGGTTTCAGCTCTTTCATGTATTTCTGCATACCCGGACTCTCGTACTGGAAAATGCCGACCGTTTCGCCACGCTGGAAGAGCTCGTAAGTTTTCAGGTCGTCGATTGGAAATGCATCCGGATCGAGGGTAATGCCATGTCTTTTCTTAACCAGTTTAACGGTATCTTTGATGAGGGTTAAGGTTTTTAGCCCCAAAAAGTCCATTTTGAGCAAACCGGCACTCTCTACCACCGAGTTGTCGAACTGCGTTACGTAGAGGTCTGAATCTTTGGCCGTCGCTACCGGAACGAAATTGGTAATATCGTCGGGGGTAATGATTACCCCACAGGCGTGGATGCCCGTGTTGCGCAACGAGCCTTCTAAAACAATAGCCTGTTCGATGGTTTCGGCGCTTAGGTTCTTGGCCGTAGCCATGGTTTTCAGCTCGTTTACCTTTTCAAATTCGTCAGGCCTTAAGGCCGATTTCAAGGCTTTTTCTTCGAGGTTAAATATTTTGGCCAGCTTCATGTTGGGAATGAGCTTGGCAATCTTATCGGCTTCAAATAACGGCAAATCGAGCACCCTGGCGGTATCGCGGATAGATGATTTGGCCGCCATAGTACCATAGGTGATGATTTGGGCCACCTGGCTTGAGCCGTACTTGTTGATTACGTAATCCATTACGCGTCCACGGCCCTCGTCGTCGAAATCGATATCGATATCGGGCATGGAAACACGGTCTGGGTTTAGGAAACGCTCAAAAAGGAGATCATATTTGATGGGATCGATATTGGTAATGCCCAAACAATAGGCTACAGCCGAACCCGCAGCCGATCCACGGCCAGGTCCTACCGATACATCGCGGTTTCTGGCTTCGGCAATAAAATCCTGTACAATGAGGAAATAGCCTGGATAACCGGTTTTTTCAATGGTCTGCAACTCAAAATCCAAACGTTCGCGGATCGAATCCGTTATTTCTTCGTAGCGGCGTTCTGCCCCGCGGTAGGTTAAATAACTCAGGTATTTGTTCTCGCCACGCTTGCCTCCGTCCTGTTCGTCTTCGGCCACCATAAACTCTTCGGGAATGTCGAACTTAGGCAAAAGCACCTCGCGGGCCAGCTTGTAGATTTCGATTTTGTCTACAATTTCCTGGATATTGATGATGGCTTCGGGAATATCGGCAAAAAGGGCCTTCATTTCGTCGGCCGATTTGAAATAATATTCCTGGTTAGGCATGCCGTACCTAAAGCCACGGCCACGGCCAATTGGGGTAGCCTGTTTTTCGCCGTCTTTTACACAAAGCAAAATATCGTGGGCGTTGGCATCTTTTTTACTGATGTAATAGGTATTGTTGGTGGCGATGAGCTTGACGTTGTGTTTTTTGGCCAGCTCGATCAGGTTTACGTTTACGCGGTCTTCGTTTTCCTGGTTGTGGCGCATCAGCTCGATATAAAAATCGTCGCCAAACTGCTCTTTCCACCAAATCAATGCTTCTTCGGCCTGTTTTTCGCCCAAGTTGAGGAGCTTGCTCGGCACTTCTCCGTAAAGGTTTCCCGACAGCACCATAATATCGTCTTTATACTGCTGTATCACTTGCTTATCAATCCTTGGCACATAATAGAAGCCTTTGGTATAAGCAATTGACGACATTTTGGCCAGGTTATGGTAGCCTTTTTTGTTCTTGGCCAACAATACCACTTGGTAGCCGTCGTCTTTGCGGGTTTTGTCGGTATGGTTATCGCATACAAAAAACTCGACCCCTACAATAGGCTTGATGATACTTACCGTTGGGGTTTCGCCTTTTTCTAAAGCTTCGGCAATTTTAGCTTCGGCGCCTTTGTTGTGGTTCAGTACCTGGTTTACAAAGTGAAAGGCGCCCATCATGTTGGCATGATCGGTTAAGGCTACGGCTGGCATGTTTTGCGCGGCTGTTGTTTTAACCAAATCGGGAATGCTGATGGTACTTTGCAACACCGAAAACTGCGTATGGTTATGCAGGTGCACAAAAGTGGCATTGGCCAGTTTTTCTTTGGCTTCTTCCGAAACCTTGGTCGTACCGCCACTGGTCTGTTGCTTTTTCCTGATTTCGTCTGAAGCCGCCTTGAGGTTAATGTGCTTTAACCCGGCCGTTTCAACCATACCTGGATTGAGTTCCTTAAAACGCAGGTAATAATCGGTATCAACCAGTAGTTCTTCCTTGGTAAAAACGCCTTTCCTAATCAGCTCCAAAAAGCATCGGGTGGTGGCTTCCACGTCGGCAGTAGCATTGTGCGCCTCGGCAAACGGCACTCCGAAAAGGTATTGGTGCAGTTCGGTTAGGGTTGGCAACTTGAACTTGCCACCTCTTCCGCCCGGAATTTTCAATAGGTCGGCGGTAACTTCGGTACAGGTGTCGAGCACCGGCAAAGAAGCCATCGGACTGTCTACCCCAAAGCGGTAAAACTCGCAGCCCATGATGTTGATATCGAAGCCGATATTCTGGCCCACCACAAACTTGGCCTTGCTTAGCGCGATGTTGAATTTCTCTAGCACCTCGGTCAAAGCGATACCCTGTTCGGTTGCCAGCTCTGTAGAAATACCGTGGATCCGCTCGGCATCGTAGGGAATGTTAAAGCCTTCGGGCTTCACCAAATAATCCTGATGCTCTATCAAGCGACCCATTTCATCATGCAATTGCCAGGCAATCTGTATACAGCGCGGCCAATTATCGGTATCGGTAATCGGAGCATTGTAATTACGTGGCAAACCCGTTGTTTCGGTATCAAAAATAAGGTACATAGCTGGGGAAATGGTGGACATCAAAAATAAGAAATTTTAACGGGCAAACGTGTCAGCTAATTATCAACACTTGCACAAGTTTCTTGATGGGTTATTATTGACAAATTGTTGGTATTGCTGGATTGTTTTATTGCTCAATTGTTCGATTGTTGTAAAGTGGGCAACAGCTGAAATTGTTTCCATTGTCAAATTGTTAGCTACCGCATCGCATGGCTTCAATTATCGAATACAAACCAAAAACTGCAAACCGGCAACTATTACATTAGACAAAACCTTATCTTTGGGCTAGGCAAAGATTGCCCTTACCTTAATCCATCACATTTCCATGCCAGTAGATTTATCAGACGTTTTAGTAATTGGTGTTTCGAGCCGTTCGTTGTTCAACCTTGAAGAAGAGAATGAAATATTCGAGAAAGAAGGCATTGTAGGCTACCGCCAATACCAATTGGAACACGAAAACGATCTTTTAGAGCCCGGCACGGCCTTTCATTTAGTGCAAAGGCTGCTACACCTGAACGAAAGCGCCAAAAAACGCATCGTTGAAGTGGTGGTCATGTCGAGGAACAGTCCGGAAACGGGTGTAAGGGTCATGAACTCGGTCAAAGCCCATCAGCTGGATATTACGCGCATGGCCTTTAGTGGCGGCGAACCTTTATCGCCGTATATCGATGGTTTCGACATCGACCTGTTCCTTAGCAAGGATATCAAAGATGTACAATATGTAATTGATTCGAAAGAATGTGCCGCCGCTTACATTTATGCGCCCCCACATTCCTTTAACTCTGACGATAACCGTGTCAAAATTGCCTTTGATGCCGATGCAGTGCTGTTTTCGGAAGAATCTGAACATCGTTACAAAACCGAAGGCATGGACGCTTTTCATAAATACGAGGCCGAACACGAAGACGACCCGCTCAAAGAAGGCCCTTTTGCCAAGCTATTGATCAAGCTTTCGAAAATCCAGGAGGAACTGCCCACCCGCATCGAGCTTTCTCCCCTGCGCATTGCTATTGTAACTGCACGTAATGCGCCATCGCACATGCGGGTAATCAAAACCCTGCGCAAATGGGGCGTTTATGTAGATGAGGCTTATTTTTTGGGTGGCATTTCTAAGGATAAAATCCTGAAAGCTTTTGGCGCCCATATCTTTTTCGACGACCAAGACGCACATTTGAAAGAGGCTTCGCTTCATGTGCCTTCTGCCAGAGTGCCTTATACCAGCGATTCGTTATTGAACGCTCCCCATAATCAGGCAAAAGTTGTAGCCAACAACGTATCCGCGAAACAAAAAGCTAAAAAATAGGTTAAAGGGAAAGCGATGGAAAGGGAACTGTTCGTAAATATTGCCCCTATTTCAAAACGGCTTAGCAAATATATCCACAGCTTCACCCTATCTGTAAAAGAAGCCACTTGCCCTACCACTTATATTGCATTTCCTAATTTAGGCACCTGTTTGGCTTTCTTCAATCAAACGAAAGTTTGCATTGAAGAAACGCATGTTTCATTCAGCAAGGACAAAGGAACAAGGCCAAGCATCATTTTGTTAGGGCGCGCCCAGTTTCCGGTATCGGTTACGTTTAACGATCCCGTTGAAGAGATTGCCATCAATTTTACGGCTTGCGGTATCAATTATTTTTTTGATGTTCCATTTTATCAGATTGCCCAGCAAGCCCATCAGGTATTAACGAATCACAAATGGACCAATTTTGCTGCTGTACTTTTTGCCGCACCAGCACCAGAGCGGCTCGCTTTGCTCGAGGATTTTCTCTTAACTTGTCTAAATGAAGAGAACAAAGAGATATTGGAAAAAATCTACACCCAAGTTAGTCGAAACGAAATACAGCAAGTAAAAGAGCTTGCCAATCTGGTGCATATGTCTGAAAGAAACCTTTTAAGGTATTTTAAGGATTATTTTGGCTGTAGTCCATCTGCGTTCAATAAAATCCGCAGGTTTAGAAGCGCCATCGGCCAAACCTATAATGGCAATGGTTATCCGAAAAAATTCTACGACGAAAGTACTTATTTCGATTTGGCTCATTTTAGAAAGGATTTCCGGCAGTTTACAGGGGCTGGCCTGACCCAGTTTTACAAAGCTCTTTTTTTGGTTGGCAATGGTGGTTCGCCATTCCAATTGAAATGATATTGTCTGATTTATACCTTTTTCCTTGTCGCACTGGTCCTTATTTTTGTTCAAAACCATTCAATCATGAAAAAAGCCTTGTTAATTACCAGCACCATTATGATGTGCCTTAGTTGCTGCGCGCAACAAAAGATAAATATCGGACTCAAACAACAACTCGATTCTATATTGGCTAGCGACCAGGGCATCAGGGAATTTGTAGATACGGAAACATCGGAAGCAAGAAAAGACCAGCTTGCCAAAGCGCTCGGCTATTCCAAAGAAGAGCTTAAGAAGAAGGCTTGGTCCCTCATGAACAAAATCGATTCGGCCAACTTCAAGAAAGTAGAAAGCATCGTTTCAAAATACGGCTACCCGGGCAAAAGCCTGGTGGGCGAGCCTGCCAATACCGCTGTTTTCTTTGTCATACAGCACACCCCCAGTCAAATATCAAAGTACTACCCATTGATTGAAAAAGCAGGAAAAGAAGGTGAATTGCCTTTTGAAAATGTAGCCATGATGCTCGATAGAAAACTCACAGGCGAAGGAAAGCTTCAAATCTACGGCACACAGATCTATTCCGTACAAATTACCAATCCCAAAACGGGGCAAAAAGAATTTTTCGAATATGTGATGCCTATCGAAGATGCCAAAAACGTGAACAAAAGAAGAAAAGAAGCAGGCTTTAAGTTGAGCGTTGAAGAAAACGCGAAAAGATTCGGCATCATTTACAAAGCCTATACGCCAGAAGAAATCAAGAAAATTACCAATCCTTAAATTTGGTATGGATAGTTTAGCTTATCGACCATAATCTAAGACCATAGCCGATGGTCCATAGACAATAGACTATCGACCATGGACCATGAACTATCAACTAAAACCCTTCAAGGATGACCAACAACTGACAACTAAATTCAACAAAGCCTTTTTTAAACTGCCACAATTCTATAACTTCGGCATATAAACATTTTCTATCCAAAATATAAAATAAAATGAAGATAACGGTAGTAGGTGCTGGCGCCGTTGGAGCCACCTGTGCAGACAACATTGCAAGAAAAGAATTAGCCGAAGAACTGGTATTGTTAGACATCAAAGAAGGATTTGCCGAGGGCAAGGCCATCGACATGATGCAAACAGCCACTTTATTGGGTTTCGACACTAAAATTAAAGGCGTAACCAACGACTATAGCCAAACGGCTGGTTCGGCGGTAGCTGTAATCACTTCGGGCCTGCCTCGCAAACCGGGGATGACCCGCGAAGAGCTGATCGGCATTAATGCGGGCATTGTAAAAGGCGTAGCCGAAAATATCCTTAAATATTCTCCCGATGCCATTATCGTGGTAATCAGCAACCCGATGGACACCATGACCTACTTGGCCTTGAAATCGTTGGGATTACCTAAAAACCGTATCATTGGCATGGGCGGTACTTTAGACAGCTCGCGTTTCAAATATTATCTAAGCGTAGCTTTGGGTTGCAATTCGAACGATTTGCAAGGTTTTGTAATTGGCGGCCATGGCGATACGACCATGATTCCGTTAACCCGTTACGCCACTTACCAAAGTTTGCCGGTGAGCGATTTGCTAGATGAGGCTACCTTGGCCAAAGTAGCGACCGACACCATGGTGGGCGGTGCTACCCTAACCGGTTTATTGGGCACTTCGGCCTGGTATGCGCCGGGTGCGGCCGGTGCAGCACTGGTAGAAGCCATTGTACGTGACGAGAAAAAACTGTTCACCTGCTGCGTAGCCTTAGATGGCGAGTATGGCCAAAAAGACATCTGCTTGGGCGTTCCGGTAATCGTGGGCCGCAATGGTTGGGAAAAAATTATCGACTATAAATTAAACGATGCCGAACAAGCCGCGTTTAACAAAAGTGCCGATGCCGTTCGCAACATGAACAACGTATTGGCCGAAATGAATTTGATTTAAATTTTATAAACATTTGTCATTCTGGTGGCATGAGGAATCTATCCGAACAGGTTTCCTGCCCTGAATGATAAACGAGATACATGAGAACCCTAACAGTTCCTTTAACCTTAATCAATTTACAAGACGACGGTTTCCACCTTTTGGTGGAAATTGTTGTTTTTGGCGAAAAGCAATTTGCCGTAGTAGATACCGGCGCCTCGCGAAGTGTATTCGACAAAGGCCTGATGGAAAAAAACATCGTCGACCTTGCGGTAAGCGAAGAAACCCAGGCGGCTACTATTTTCAGTACCTCTACTACCCTGCTTGGCGTTATTCCCCAACTTAAAATCGGAGCGCTGACCCTCAAATCGTATGCTGGGGTTGCCCTCGACCTGCAAGGCGTAAACGACACCTACCTGCAATTGGGCCATCCTGCCATTGCGGCCATTATTGGTGGCGATATTTTAATGGCCTACCAAGCCAAAATAGATTACCAAAAGAAGCTATTGAGATTTTACAAATAAGCCACGCTTGGGTTTTACATGCATTTGATGAGAAGATTCTTACTTTTTTGTGGCCTCTGTCCGCTTTTAGCTTTCGGTCAGCAACCCAAGATTATCCAAAAACCTATCGAATTTGACCAGTTGCGAACCGAACTTTCGTTGGCCTACCTTAAAAAAAGGCACAACCTGGTTCAACAAACGCCAAGCATCAAACCTAAAATGATTGTGCTGCACTGGACGGCTTCCAGCAGTTTGATGGGTGCCTTCAATGCTTTCAATCAATCTGTTTTGCCCAGTTCGCGCAGGGCGATAGCGGGTGCCAGCAGGCTAAACGTTTCGGCTCATTACCTTGTCGATCGTAATGGCACCATTTATCAGCTTTTGCCCGATACCGTTTTTGCCCGCCATGCCATAGGCCTTAATTATTGCGCCATTGGCATAGAGAACGTGGGCAGCGATAAATATCCACTTACCACGGCTCAATTGAAAGCAAACGAGCAATTGGTGCGCTATCTTTGCCAAAAGTACCCTATCCAGTACCTGATTGGGCATTACGAGCATACCTGGTTCAAAAATACGCCGCTATGGCGCGAAACCGACCCCTATTATCACTCCGACAAAACCGATCCGGGTCGTACTTTTATGAAAAACATAAGAATTGCCCTCCAAGACCTGCATTTAAAGGGTGCTCCGGTGCATTGACAAACTGGCCTAAAATAAGGCTCGAAAAGCTTGCATATTAAAAGGCATTATCCTTAACTTTAAATAAACCAAACCCATTTTGAACATGAAATTTTTAAAAGTATTAGTGGCGATTATTGCCATCTTGATTATCATCATTTTTGTAGGCGGCATGTTTCTGCCCAAAACCTACAGCGTAAGCCGAACTACGGTAATTAACGCACCAGATAGTGTAATTTATAAGAACATTGCCGATTTTAACCAGTTTACCAAATGGAATCCATGGTCTAAAAAGGAACCTAGCGCCAAGGTTACAGTAAGTGGCCCTGTAGCGCAACCCGGACAACTTTATGCCTGGGAAGGCAAAGAAACCGGAACAGGCCAAATGAAAATCGTGAAAGCCGAACCTTCCAAACTGGTTGATATCGAGCTGAAATTCATTAAGCCTTTTGAAAGCGTAGCCGATACCAAATTCGAAATCCAACCCGAGGGAACAGGCCAAAAAGTTACCTGGACCATGAGCGGCGAAAACAACATTATCAGTAAATGGATGTGCGTATTTGTAAGCATGGACAAGATGATTGGCAAAGACTTTGAAAGCGGCCTTCAGTCTTTGAAAGAAAAATCTGAAAAAGGAGAATAGCATTTTTTGAGGCTTCAAGCCACAAAGGCCCTTTGGTAAACAACCGAAGGGCTTTTTTTATGCATCGGCCAAACAAAAATGTCTGATTTGCGTTAAAAAGACACTCAATTACCTAAACAATGGCCGATTGATTTTGTTATTTACCGATTTTTAGATTATTTGCTGCTTGATGAATTTATTACTTGTTGAAGACGAGCCCAACGTAGTATCTGTTGTGTCGAGGGGATTAACAGATGAGGGTTTTACCGTTAGTGTGGCGCCAGATGGGCAAATTGGCTTGGATATGGCTGTACATCACCATTTCGATCTGATTATCCTGGATATCATGTTACCTGGCATTAACGGACTGGAGCTCTGCAAACTCATCAAAAAAGCCAAGCCCAACGTTCCCATTATCATGCTTACGGCTTTAGGCAGCACCGAAAACGTAGTGAAAGGCCTTGACAATGGTGCCGACGACTATCTGGTAAAGCCTTTTAAATTTGCCGAGCTTTTTGCCCGAATCCGTACCTTGCTGAGGCGCTATGGCGGCCAGGCCAACCAAGACCAAATCATCAACATTGCCGACCTGCAATTGAACCTCAGCGCCAAAACCGTGAAACGTAACCAAAACGAAATCAGCTTGACCGCTACCGAGTACCGTTTGTTGGAGTACATGGCCAAAAACAAGTCGAAAATCCTGTCGCGTATCGATATCCTCGAAAACGTATGGGACATCGATTTTAACCTGGGCACCAACGTGGTTGATGTTTACGTGAACTACCTGCGCAAGAAGATAGACAAAGATGCTTCGCAAAAATTAATTCATACGGCAGTAGGCCTGGGCTATGTTTTAAAGGAGAGCACATGAGCATTGCCAAAAAAATCACCTTGCTTTTCGCCATCCTATCGGCCATCATCATTTCTTTGCTAAGTGGTTTTGTTTGGTATTTTTCGAACGAATTTGCCTTCGAAGATTTTTACAAACGACTGGAGGCCCGGGTAAACATTGCCGCCCAAATCAAATTATTCCACGACGAAAACAACAGCGCCTACGCCAAGATGCGCAATCAATACCTCGAACGCTTGCCATCGGAACGCGAATTGGTGATTGAAGAAAGCCAGCTGGAAAAGGCCAAAACCGAACTGAAAATACCGGAGAGTTTTTTTGACAAGATCAGGGCCGGCAAGATGTCGCGCTACCGAAGCGAAAACCATTTCAATGCCGGAAAGTTTTTTAAGAGCAATGGCAAAAACTACATCGTTATTATTTCGGCCGACGACCCTTTTGGCTTTAGGGAACTGAAAGACCTGCAGAAAATCTTGTTTGCCGGCTTCTTCCTTTCTATTGTGTTGTCTTTTTTGGTCGGCTGGAAATTCTCCAACTATATGCTCGATCCCTTACGTAAAATGATCAAAAGCGTCAAGAAAATCAAGGCCGAAAACCTGCATTTAAGGCTTGATGTGAAGCAGGGAACCGACGAGATGTCGCAATTGGCCCAAACCTTTAACAACATGCTCAACAGGTTAGAAACGGCTTTTGAAACCCAGAACAACTTCATCAGCAATGCTTCGCACGAACTGCGGACACCGCTAACTATCATCAGTGGCGAAGTGGAACTGGCCTTGAAAACCTTTGACAACTCGCCTGAACAGGGCTTAGCGCTCCACAAAATCAAGGATGAAGCCGACAGGCTCGAACATATCTTAACCAGTTTGTTGGGCTTGGCACAATCGGGCTTTAACGGCAAGGTACAGCCACGCGAAGAGGTAAGGATGGACGAACTGGTTTGGGAAGCCAAGGATTCGGTACAGCAGGTGCATCCCGAAAGCAAAATAGAAATCGATTTTAGCAAGCTGCCGGCTAATGAAGAAGCGCTTACCTTAAAAGCCAACAAAAATCTCATTAAACTGGCCATCACCAATATTGTGAGCAATGCCTGCAAATATTCAGACAATAAGCCTGTGCTGGTTAGCCTCGAAAGCAATGGCCATTTGCTGTCTATCGCCGTGGCCGACCAGGACATTGGCATACCTCAAGAAGACATCCAGCATATTTTCGAGCCATTTTACAGGGCTTCCAATACCTCCAACTTTAAGGGCTATGGCGTAGGCCTGCCCCTTTCGCTCAATATCATCCGCCTGCACCGGGGCAGCATTGCCATCCAATCGCAAGTGGGCATTGGTACCACCATTAAGGTGATTTTGCCGATTATTTAGTTCATTAGTTCACTAGTATCATTAGTTCATTAGTCATTGGCTGATTAATTAATTGCAAACCGTCAACTGTAAACTGGCAACTGCAAACTGATAATTGATCCTCATAGCGAGGAGGCACAACGAAGCAATCTCTAAGTATTGTTCCTGCAATAGCAATTTTCTGATGCACCATCAACCATGGACTATGAACTATGGACTTATGGACTCTCGTCTTAAAATTCTAATCTCATTCTAATCTCGCTCTTATACGGCTATAATTTTTTGGGGCTAATCTTGTATCAGTTAATCATTCAATCACTTAAAACAAGATAAGACCATGAAAACTTTACTGGTACCAACCGATTTCAATCCAGAAAGCACCAAAATTATAGATGCGTTTCTGCTGACCCAAAACTGTAGCGAGCTCAACATTATTTTTCTGCATGCCTTTAAGCTGTCTGATTCGATAACCGACATGCTGATGCTGAGCAGAAGAAGCAGGGACTATGAAAACGTAAGCGATGCCTTTTACCAAAAAATGAACCATTATCAACAAAAGTACGGTTCGAGGATTGGCCGAATCGGCGTCGAGTATTTTTACGGCAGTACCTTGGTAGCCTTTAAAAATTTGCTGGAAGCCCTACAGGTTGATGCCATTGCCTATCCGCAGGACTACGATTTTTGCCCGATCAACAAATACAGCGTAGATCCTAAATACCTCATCATGCGCTCTGGATGCAAGGTGTTTGAACTGAACATTACCGATATCGCCATTGGCGACAACTTATTTGAAACCAGGATGCCGAAAGAAACCGTTAAAGCGGTAAGCGTCTAATTAAACTTAATTTTTATGCTGTTACGAAACAATATTCCCTTTACCTACATTTTTGGAAAGATTAAAAAAGAGCTCATTTTTGTCATCAGTTATTCGATCGGCATCGTAGTGCTTTACGAAAACTTCCATGTTACGCGCATCTCCATTCCTGTGGCTGTTCCAGCACTTTTGGGTACCATCATATCTCTTTTGCTGGCCTTCAGGTCAAACCAGGCTTACGACAGGTGGTGGGAAGCCCGCATTCTTTGGGGCGCCATTGTAAACGATTCGAGATCGTTGGCTCGCCAGATCCTCTCTTTTGTAGACAATCCTTATGGGCTCGATGAGATTGAACGCTTCAAAAACCGTTTTATTAAGCGCCAAATTGCCTGGTGTTTTGCCCTAAGCCAAGGCTTGAGGGGCCAGAGCGCCGCCAAGGGATTGGAAAGATACCTGGACAAGGAAGAGCTGCAATTTATCAAAAAGCAACGCAACGTAACGGTGGCTTTGCTCGAGCTACATGCCATGGATTTGAAAAAGGCGCTCATAGAAGGCTGGATCAATCAGTACCAACAAATTGAAATAGACAAAACCCTAACGGCTTTATGTAACCACATGGGCGGATCGGAAAGGATCAAGAATACCATTTTTCCGGTTACCTACAGCAAGTACATCAACATGTCTATCCATTTGTTCATTGTGCTGCTTCCCTTCGGCCTGATCGAGTATTTTGGCTACATGGAGGTTCCGGTGGTTATTGCCATTGCCACTTTCTTCCTCTTGGTAGAAAAGATGGCCGTTCACCTGCAAGACCCATTCGAGAACAAGCCTACCGATACGCCCACCACCACCATTTGCAGAAACATTGAAAAAGACCTCTGCCAAATGCTCGACGACCACAAGCTGTACGAAGACAAGCCACATGCCGAAATGGCCCCGATTGGTTCGTACTATATCCTATAATACAGTCCAAAATGCCACATTCACAATCCTAATAAACAACGAACCCTCCAAGCTTAGCAAGGAGGGTTCAATTTTTATGGTCTTAGCCCAAAGACTATGGACTGTCGACTATTAACTATGGACTAACACCTAAGCATCAATCTTCGCATATTTCGCATTGCGCTCGATAAATTCCCTACGTGGTGCGACTTCGTCGCCCATCAACATCGAGAAGGTATGATCGCACTCGGCTGCATTTTCAATGGTCGCTTTTAGCAAAGTACGGGTTGCCGGGTTTAAGGTAGTTTCCCACAACTGTTCGGCGTTCATCTCTCCCAAACCTTTGTAGCGTTGGATATGAACGCTTTCTTCTTTACCGGCACCTTTTAAACGTTGTACCGCAGCATCGCGTTGCTGATCGTTCCAGCAATATTCGAAATCCTTGCCTTTTTTAACTTGGTAAAGTGGTGGCGCAGCGATATACACATAACCGGCTTCGATCAGGCTCTTCATGTAGCGGAAGAAGAAAGTGAGGATCAGCGTAGTAATGTGCGATCCGTCGATATCAGCATCCGTCATGATGATAATTTTATGGTAACGAAGCTTGGTCAGGTTCAGAGCCTTGTCGTCATCTTCGGTACCGATGCTTACGCCAAGGGCGGTAAACATGTTCTTGATCTCGTCGTTTTCGTAGATTTTATGCTCCATGGCTTTTTCTACGTTCAGGATTTTACCTTTTAACGGCAGAATAGCCTGGAAGTTACGGTCGCGGCCTTGCTTGGCGGTACCACCCGCCGAGTCGCCCTCTACCAGGTACAATTCGCATCTTTCTGGATCAGAATCAGAACAGTCGGCCAGTTTGCCTGGCAAGCCAGAACCGCCCATAACACTCTTGCGCTGTACCATTTCGCGGGCCTTGCGGGCTGCCGCGCGGGCTGTAGCTGCTAAAATAACCTTGTTAACGATCATTTTGGCTTCTTTCGGATTTTCTTCCAAATAATTGCCCAATGCCTCGCCAACAGCGATATCAACCGCACCCATCACCTCAGAGTTGCCCAATTTGGTTTTGGTCTGTCCTTCAAATTGAGGCTCTTGAACCTTTACCGAAACTACGGCGGTTAGGCCTTCCCTAAAGTCGTCGCCAGTGATTTCGAATTTTACGTTTTTCAGCAATCCCGATTTTTCGGCATAAGCTTTTAAGGTACGGGTTAAACCGCGCCTAAAACCTGCAATATGGGTACCACCTTCGTGGGTATTGATGTTGTTTACATAAGAGTGTACGTTTTCCGAGTAGCTATCGTTGTACTGCATGGCCAACTCAACCGGAATGCCGCTTTTAATGCCTTCTACATAAATCGGCTCAGGAATTAACGACGGACGGGTGCCATCCAAAAACTGGACAAACTCTTTTAAACCGCCTTCAGATTTGAAAACCTCCGACAGGTAAGAACCATCTTCGTTGGTTTCGCGCTCGTCGGTTAGCGTTAGGCTGATGCCTTTGTTCAGAAAAGCCAACTCGCGCAAACGGCCGGCCAAGGTATCATAACGATATTCGGTAGTTTGGGTAAAGATTTCGGCATCTGGCTGGAACGTTTGGATTGTACCGGTTTTATCAGAAACTCCGATTTCTTTGACGTCAAACAAAGGCTTGCCTCTTTCGTACTCTTGGGTAAAGATTTTGCCTTCGCGGTGTACCACGGTTTTAACGTGGATAGACAGCGCGTTAACGCAGCTTACCCCCACACCGTGCAAACCGCCCGATACTTTGTAGGTGTCTTTATCGAATTTACCACCGGCGTGCAAAACCGTCATTACGATTTCTAAGGCCGATTTGCCCTCTTTGGTATTGATGCCGGTTGGAATACCACGGCCATTATCTTCTACGGTAATTGAGTTGCCTTTATGAATGGTGACAAAAATGTCAGTACAGTAGCCTGCCAACGCCTCGTCAATAGAGTTGTCTACCACCTCGTAAACCAAGTGGTGCAAACCCTTAACCCCAGTATCACCAATATACATGGAAGGACGCTTACGAACAGCTTCTAAACCTTCTAAAACCTGTATATTATCTGCCGAATAATTTGACTTTGGATCTTTTTCTTCGCTCATAATTTTGTTTAATACTTAAAGAATCAAATATACCCATTTTTTACCGAATTAAGGCAGATGTGGATAACTATTTGCGTGTTAAAATCGCATAAAAATGATTAAAAAAAGCTTGTTTTTAGGATAGTCGGTTTTGATTTTTATATTTGCTAAAATTTAGCAGATTTGAACCTCCAGCAACGAAAAGAAAAAGAGAGGTAATAAAGTGTAAATCAACCGCGTTCAAAGCTAAAGACACCATTAAAAACTAAAAAACAAAGCGAAACCTGCACCCGTTTGGGCAAGCTTCGCAAGCATTGAAAAACAAATTAATTATAGATGAAAATAACAACTTTAAAACTAGGCAGCCTACTTACGGCAACGGCACTTGTTTCTGTAATGGCCGCTTGCGGAAATAAAGAAACCAAAACCGAAACCACCCCTGCAAAAACCAGCACCGCTTCGGTAACCGCTGATGACAAAATCGTTTATGTGAACTCTGATTCGTTGCTAACCAAATACGAATACTTCAAAGACCTTAAAACCAAAATGGAAACCAAAGGCAAAGCGGCAGAAACCGACTTGACAGCCAAACAACAGGCTTTCCAACGCGAGGTACAACAATATCAGCAACAACAAGGCACCCTCTCGGCCGACCAAAGAGCTGCTACAGAGCAACGTTTGGGTCGCAAGCAACAAGAATTGCAAGCCTACCAACAAAACGCCGGTGCCGCTTTGCAAAACGAGCAGGCCAAAGAGCAAGAAGCCCTTTACAACAAGGTAGCCGACTTCTTAAAAGGCTATGCCAAAACCAAAGGCTACAAAATGGTGTTGACTTATGCCAAAGGCAATAGCGCCATCTTGTTTGCCGACGAAAGCCTTGATGTAACCAGCGAAGTTTTAAAAGGCTTGAACGAAGCTTACACCAAAGACAAAAAATAAGCTAAACAGCTATAAATCTTAAAAAGCCCCGATTGCTCGGGGCTTTTTTATTGAAAAATCTTGTACAGGCCAAAAAAATTGTCATCTGCATAATTGCAAAAGGCGATGATATTGGCCTAAAAAAAAGCCCCAAGATTTTGGGGCTTTTTTAGGCTTATTTGCTGTTCTGCGAGGCTCCTTTGGCCAGTTCTATCATCATGTCGAGTTCTTTGACCGTTCCGTCGGCACTGCCTCCAAAACCTACTTTCTTAAATCGGATGTTTCCGTTTCCATCAATGATGTATTTCTGCGGAATTCCGTCGCCGTTTAAATTGTAGCTGTCTATGACATCGAACTTGCTTGGATCTTGTTTGTTTTTGGTATCGTACAACACGTTAAAGGTATAAGGCGTGCTGGCCATAAAATCTTTTACTACTTTTTCCCTGTTTTCTTCGGTTTGCCAGGTGTTGACGAATAAAAATACTACGCTCGGATCGTTTTTGTACTTGTCGACCGCTTTTTGCATGCCTGGAAAAGAAGCTACGCATGGGCCGCACCAAGTCGCCCAGTAATCAACAATAACCACCTTGCCTTTGAGACTGGCCAATTCTACTTTTTCTCCTTTTAAATTCATCAGGGTGAATGCCGGGGCTGGCCTCTTGATCATCTCTTTTTCAAACTTGGCTCTTTCTTTGGCAATGGCTTCTTTTTCTAAGGCGCCATAATAGGCATCAAATGGTTGCGAACCTTTATAAGCCGCTTTAAGATCGGTTTTCAATTGCTCGGTGCCTTGGCCCTCTTTGATAAACCTTTCGGCATATTTAACCACATCTTCGTTTCTGTTGTTCTTTTTCAGGAAAGAAACAAAGCGCACGTTCATATCGGGGCTACTAAAATTGTTCATGTTAACCGCTTTTTCCTGATATTTCAAGGCTTCTGCACTATTGCCCATCTGATCGAGCAATAAGGCGTAGGTATCGGCATACGAAGCGTAATTGCCATCTATGCCTTTAAGATAGCTTTCTTTAGAAGCATAGTAAGGAGGAACCGGCTCATTTTTGGCAGCTTCCAAAAGCTCGAGTGATTTTTTCGAGATCTTGGCACTGAAAGGCATATTTTCCTTTTTCTCTGCGCCAGCCCAGGCATAAGTGTTGTAAATAGAGGCCAAAGTAGTTTTGCTGCTTATCTTATTGCTGTAGGCTTCAAATTTTGCATTGTTTTTAGCCAGGCCATAGGCACTTGCAACTTCGGCGTAGAATCCTTCCAGTTTTTCGGCATCGGCTTTTTTATTGGGATCGAGATTGAAACTAACCATCAGGGCTTTCAGCTTCTCCTCCATTTTTGCGGCATCTTTCTCGTTATAAATGGCATTAGCTTCTTTACCGTAAACATATTTGCCTTTTGGGAAAGTTGCTTTAACGATATTGTAAACCGAATCGGCCGATGGCTTTCTTTTCAGCACCGAATACAGACTGGCCACATTTAATAATTCATCTTCTGTTGGCTTGCTCGATTTGTTGTAGCTGGCAATCTGCTCCATGATCATCTTTTCGCCATTGGCTTTGTCAACCCCATATTGCAGGGCCAAATAGCTAATCAAATTGGGTGCTTTAAGGCTAGGATCAGTTTTAAAGGCATTTTCGTAGGCTGCAATTGCCTTTGCCTTGTCTGATTTTATCCCTGCCAACGCGGCGCCCATGCCATTGTAGTACACCGCTTCCCAGTAATAAGCCATGCCTGTAGGTTTGCCATCTTTATAAAAAAGCGTGTAATAACCCTTGGCATTGTCGTCTTTGGTACCATCGGCCGCAAAAGTAAGCACTGCAATTGCCGTACTATCAACCGGTGTAAAGCTGCCTTTGTAAACGGAACCTTCTTTGGTGAGGTCTATATTGACTACTTTCTGCTTTTTGTTGACGAAAGTCTGCGCCACGCATTTTACATTGGCCAAACCATCCAATTTGCCGCCTTTGGCATCGTACTCGAACGATAAAGGCTGCCCGGCAACTGGAGTGGCCGATGAAAACTTAATACTTTGTGCCTGGACACCGCCCAATGCCAAGGCCAGCACTGCTGATAAAAATAGTTTTTTCATGATTGATTTCGGTTAAGGTTTTAGGTAAACTAAATATATAGTTTAGTTTTGACATTTCCAAATTTCCGAAACATTACCTACTGAATGCCTACCAGTTAGCCAGCACGACAAAACAAAACGGCGCTGTAATAAACACCAGTAACTTTCTTTTAAAAGACAGCTACCTGTGTAAACTACAACGCCGCGAAGATGATTATACAATGATGGAATTACCTTTAATTCCAGCCCCCTCCCAAAGCCTGGTAAATATTAACTACGGCATTAAGCTGCTGCTTTTTGGTTTCGATCAGTTCTAATTTCGACTCCAGGGCATCACGCTGGGTCATCAGCACTTCGAAGTAATCGGCTCTAGCCGATTTGAACAAATCGTTTGAAATATCAATCGATTCGGTAAGTGCTTTGGCCTGCTTGGCTTTTAAATCGTAGCTTTTTTGCAGGTTGCTGATATTCGACAACTGATTAGCCACTTCGATATAGCCATTTAAAATGCTGCGTTCATAATTGTAAACGGCCTGCAATTGCTTGGCATTGGCCGTTAGGTAATCGGCCTTAATGGCGTTTTTATTAATGAGCGGTCCGGCTAAATCGGCAGCCAGCGAATAGAATATCGATTCGGGCGTTCTCAGCAAATAAGACGGGTTAAAAGCCTGGTAGCCGATTGAGGCAGAAATGCCCAACGAAGGATAGAACTTGGCTTTGGCCACTTTAACATCCAGTTTGGCAGCCGCAAGATCGAGCTCGGCCTGTTTAATATCAGGACGGTTGGCCAACAACTGCGATGGAAGCCCTTCTTGAACGCTTGGCGGTACCAGATCGGTAAAGCTGGCCTTGCTTCTTGGAATAGGCTGCGGAAAACGGCCAAGCAAGAAATTGATCTTGTTCTCGGTGTTGGTAATATCTTTTTGGATATCAAACTCCATGCTTTTTGAATTCAGCACTTCGGCTTCAAATTTCCTTACGGCAAGCTCCGTAACGCGGGTAGCTTGTTTCTGGATTTTCATCAGTTCCAAAGCGTTGTTTTGCAAGGCGATATTCTTTTTCACAATATCCAACTGGTTATCCAAAGCCAACAATTCGTAATAAGAATTGGCTACTTCGGCCACCAGATTGGTAACCACGAAGTTTTTGCCTTCAATGGTTGACAGGTATCGGGTAACTGCGGCTTTCCTCGAGTTGCGCAATTTGTGCCAGATATCGGCTTCCCATTCGGCCTGCAAGCCAAATTTATAATCTGGCAATACATCCGGCACGCCTTTACCCGGTGTAATATCGGTAGAAGCATCGCCCGCACCCGAACTGGTATAACGGCCAACCTTTTCCAATCCCGCGCCAGCGCCATAGCTTACGCTAGGCAAAAGCTCGCCTTTTTTTGCCCTCACCTCGTTTTTGGCAATTTCGATTTCCTGCAGGGTGATGTTCAGCTCCTGATTGTTTTTTAAGGCCGTATCGATCAGGTTCACCAAATCGGGATCGGTGAAAAACTTGCGCCATTGTATGTTTGCACTGTTTAAGGTATCTGTTGAGGCCCCAAAACTTGCAGGTACGTTCTTGTTTTCGTTGCGTTGCGTAAACTCTGGCACTTTACAGGCCGAATAAGCCACACATATTAAAGCCAGGCCAAGGCCTTTTAGGCTATTTTCTCTTAACATTGTCTTCAATTTCTTCGGTTAACGGATGTTCTTCTTCAATCTTGATCAGCTTGCGCCTGGCTGCTATTTTTCCAAAAACTAAATACAAGCCCGGAATAATAACCACACCGAAAAGCGTACCGAAAAGCATACCTCCGGCTGCGGCCGTTCCGATGGTTCTGTTGCCAATTTTTCCAGGCCCTGTAGCAATCATCAATGGAATTAAACCTGCAATGAAAGCGAAAGAGGTCATTAAAATCGGGCGGAAACGCACCTTGGCGCCTTCGAGGGCCGATTTGAGGATGGTCGCTCCCTGGCTATGGCGCTGCGCCGCAAATTCTACAATCAGTACCGCATTCTTGCCCAGCAAACCAATGAGCATAACCATGGCTACCTGCGCATAGATGTTGTTTTCCAATCCGAAGACCTTGAGGAACAAGAAGGCTCCGAAAAGACCTGCTGGCAAGGACAGAATGACCGAAAGCGGCAAGATAAAGCTCTCGTATTGGGCAGCAAGCACCAAATAAACGAAGCCCAAACAAATGAGGAAGATATAAATGGCTTCATTGCCACGCGATACCTCGTCTTTAGAAATACCGGCCCAATCAATACCAAAACCTCTAGGCAATGTTTTCTTGGCTACTTCGCTAATTACTTTAATGGCTTCGCCCGAACTGTAGCCCGGCGCTGCCTGTCCGCTGATTTCGGCGGCATTGTACATGTTGTGTCTGGTAATCTCCGACAAACCGTATACCCTTTCCATGTGCATAAAGGCAGAGAAAGGCACCATCTCATCGCGGCTGTTCTTTACCGAAAGTTTAAGAATATCTTCTGGCAAGGCCCTGTATTGTGGCAAAGCCTGCACCATTACCTTATATTGTCGGTCGTATTTAATGAAACTGGTTTCGTAATTACTGCCCACAAAGGTTGAAAGGGTATTCATGGCATTATCAATGGTAACGCCTTTTTGCTGCGCCACATCGTTGTCTATTTTAAGCATGTACTGCGGGAAACTCGAACTGTAGAAGGTAAATACCGATGAAAGTTCCTTTTGCTTGTTCAACTCGCGCACAAAATCGTTGGCTACGGTTTCCATTTTTTTATAGTCGCCACTACCCGCTTTATCTAGCAAACGAAGTTCGAAACCGCCTGCCGCGCCATAACCAGGTACTGCAGGTGGCTGGAAAAATTCGATGGTAGCGCCTGGAATTGATTTCGCCTTTTGCTCCAACTCGTCGATAATATCCTGGGCCGAGTTTTTACGTTCGTGCCAGTCTTTAAGGTTAATCAAGCAAGTTCCAGAGTTGGCGCCGGTACCTTCGGTCAGGATTTCATAACCCGCTAATGACGATACGGATTTTACGCCTTCAATGCCTTCAGACATTTTTTGCAACTGCTCCGAAATCTCGTTGGTACGTTCGAGCGTTGAGCCCGGAGGCGTTTGGATAATGGCATAAACCATGCCTTGGTCTTCGTTAGGAATAAAACCTGTAGGTACGCTTCCATTCAAAAACCAAATGCCCAAACAAAATATACCCAATGCGCCAAAAGTGAATAGACGACGGCTCACCACCCTATCCAATATCTTTACATACCTGCCGGTTAAACGGCCAAACCAGTTGTTGAAACCATCGATAACCTTATCTACAACGCTTTTCTTTTTGGCTTTGCCATGGGTGTTTTTCAACATAATGGCACACAAGGCCGGTGTAAGCGTTAAGGCCACAATACCCGACAAGATAATAGCCGTAGCCATGGTAATGGAGAACTGCCTGTAGAAAATACCTACTGGACCCGACATAAAGGCTACCGGAATAAATACCGAGGCCATTAAAAAGGTAATGGCGATAATGGCGCCACTAATTTCCCTGAGGGCCTGTTGCGTAGCTCTTAATGGTGAAAGTTTTGGATTGTGCTCCATCTTGGCATGCACCGCTTCGATTACCACAATGGCATCATCTACCACCACCCCGATAGCCAACACCAAGGCAAACAAAGTGATCAGGTTAAGCGTAATGCCAAAGAACTGCATAAACACGAATGTTCCAATTAGCGATACCGGTACCGCAATGGCCGGGATTAGCGTTGAACGCCAGTCGCCGAGGAATAAGAAAACCACCAAGCCCACCAAAATAAAGGCTTCAATCAAGGTGTGGATTACTTTTTCTATCGAAGCATCCAAGAACTTGGAAACGTCGTAGCTGATTTCATAATCCAGGCCTTTTGGAAAGGAGCTGTCTTTAATTTCGGCCATTTTCGCTTTCACGTCTTTAATTACCTGGCTCGCATTGCTGCCATAAGACTGTTTTAACACGATAGCTGCCGATGGCCTTCCGTTAATATGCGAATACAAATCGTACATCGAGCTGCCAAACTCGATATCGGCTACATCTTTCAAGCGTAACAATTCGCCATTAGGATTGGCCCTCAACACGATGTTTTCATAATCTTGCTTGGTGCTGAACCTGCCCGAATATTTCAATACATATTCAAAGGCTTGTGAGCGCTTGCCCGAACTTTCGCCGGTTTTGCCTGGCGAGGCTTCCAAACTTTGCTCATCAAGGGATTTCATCACCTCATCGGCCGAAATTTTATAGGCCTGCATACGGTCTGGCTTAAGCCAAATACGCATGGCATACTCGCGGTTACCCAAAATATCGGCGAAACCTACGCCGTCAACCCTTTTCAATTCTGACAACAAATTGATATCTGCATAATTGTACAGGAAGTTTTCGTCCATTTTAGGGTCCTTGCTGTACAAGTTAATGTACATCAACATGTTGGATTCTTCGCGACTGATTTTCACGCCCTCGCGCACTACCAGTGGCGGTAGCTTGTTGGTAACCGCAGCTACCCTGTTTTGAACGTTAAGCGAGGCCTGGTTAGGATCGGTACCCAAGTTAAACACCACCTGCACACTGGCTTCGCCGTCGTTACCGGCATCAGATGCGATGTATTTCATGCCGGGTACGCCATTAAGCGCACGCTCGAGCGGAATAACCACCGATTTGATCAACAGCTCGTTATTGGCGCCAGGGTATTCGGCGGTAATGTTCACCTTTGGAGGCGAAATAGAAGGAAATTGTGTTACGGGCAGGTAAGAAATTGCTAGTGCCCCCAAAAACACAATAATAAGGGATATCACTATAGAAAGGACTGGCCTTTGTATGAATTTGCCAAACATAAGATTAAGTTTAAGGGGTTAATTATTCTGCTTTTAATCTTAACTGTTTCAGCACCTCTTGTGGATTTTGGAACTTATAAGTGATTTTGTCGTCGTCTTTGGCCTTTTGAACGCCTTCCAACAAGATCTTATCGCCGGCTTTTAGGCCATCGGCTACGATATACAAATCGGGCAACTCGCCAGTTACGGTAATGGCTCGAGAGTGCACTACATTACGGTTATCCACCACAAAAACATAGGTTTTGTCTTGTATGTCGTAAGTTGCCTTTTGTGGAATAACCAAGGCATTTTTGATAGGCACGACCATTTGGATCTTGCCGGTTTCGCCATTTCTCAGCAAATTATCGGTATTGTTAAATCTTGCCCTGAAAGCGATGTTGCCGGTTTCGTTATCAAATTCACTTTCGATTACTTCCACCTTGCCTTTTGATTTAAGCAATTGGTTATTGGCCAAGAGCAGACCTACTTCTTGCGCGTTTTTTGCCTTTGCCGACGATTGATAGCTCAAATATTCAGGTTCTGAAACGTTGAAATATGCAAAAACTTGGCTGTTATCAGATAAGCTGGTCAACAAAGCGCCCTCATCAACCAAACTGCCCAGTTTTAAAGGGATGCGGTCAATCGTGCCATCAAATGGTGCCCTGATTTCGGTAAACGACAAATGAAGCTTAGCCAAGGAAGTTTCTGCATTGGCCGATTGCAATTTGGCCTTGGCCATCGCCAATTCGTTTTGCGAAACCACATTTTTGTCGGTAAGCAATTTTGTATTTTGAAGCTCGATTTCGGCAGCCTGTTTTTCGGCCTGTGCCTTTAAAACCTCTGCCTGGAACAGTTTCGGCATAATCCTGAACAGCAACTGTCCGGCACGCACATGCTGGCCTTCATCTACATAAATGTTCTGCAAATAGCCTTTCTCTTGGGCCCTCACCTCAATGTTGCGCACAGATTTGATCTGCGAAACATATTCTTTAGTAAACGAGGTGTCGATTTGTAAGGGAGAGGTAACTGCGTAGGTAACAACTTCTTCTTTCTCTTCTTTTTTTGACGTACAACCTGTTACGTAAATCAAAGCACTCAAACCGAGGCATATGACGTTTCTTTTCATTGTTTTATTAGTTAATCTGATTTGTTTTCTTTCCTAATTATGTAGGTCAATCTATTTTCGAGACCGGTATGCTGTAATCAGGCGCTACCTATTTGTTTCAATAAATTAGAGTTCCCTATCTGGTTATTTAAGGGACGAAATAACTACAGATTTATGAAGTTATAATGAAGTTGAAATTCAGATTATTGGGCCAACCCGATGCCACATGGCAATTTTATGACAAACAAAGCCATACAAAAAGTGTACATTTTACACTAAGGCTGTAATTATCAAATTAAGTTTGGCCAACAACAAAAAAAGCAATAGAAACTATTGCTTTTTTTTTGGGGGGGGGGGAACTAAGAAATGATTAATGGTATCATTTGCTGTTTTTAATCAACGAAATCATGATATCTATTTCCCTTACAATTCCTTCTTCGGTTTCGGGCGCGCCTACTTTTTTAAATCTGATGTTGCCTTTTCCGTCAATGACAAATTTGGTAGGAATACCCGGCGGCTTATAGGCATCAACCACGTCAAACTCGTCGGGATTGTCTTTGCTTTTCGAATCAAACAAAATGTTGAAAGTGTATTTTTTGGTAGCATACCAGTCTTTTACCAGTTTTTTCTGGTCGCCGTTCCACTCCCATGTATTCACGAACAAAAACACCACATTGGGATCGCTTTTATATTTATTTACCGCCAGTTGCATACCTGGAAACGAAGCCAGGCAAGGACCACACCAGGTGGCCCAAAAATCGACGATTACGGTTTTGCCTTTCAAACTGGCCAAACTTACCTTTTCGCCCTTCAGGTTCATTAGCGTAAAAGCTGGTGCCGGCATGCTGATCATCTCTTTGGCCAACTGGGCTTCCTCAGTGGCAAGTGCTTCTTTCTCCAAGGCTCCGTAATAGCTTTCAAACGAAACCGTTCCTTGGTAAACGCTTTTCAGGTTTTCTTTGAGCTTTGGCGATGAGGCGCCTGCTTTTATAAATTGTTCAACATAGCCCTTAACCTCGCCCGATTTTCCGTTTTTAATCAACAGGTCTATGTATCTTTCGTTAAGCTCTACGCTTTCGTAGTTGTTTTCTTTGGCTGCAACAGCTACCATGGCAAGAGCCTCTGCATCCTTGCCCGAAGCAGCCAACAAAGCGGCGTAGGTATTTTTATATGATTCATAGGCACCGCGCTGAACCTTTAAATAGCCTTCTTTGGTATAATAATAGTCCTTGTAATATTCGGGCATTTCTTCTTTCATGACCGATGCGGCCAAATCCAACGATTTCTTCGAGAGCCTAAGCGCAAATTCCAAATCGTTTTTGGTTTTGATACTCGGTGTGGCGAAAGAGTTGTAAAACATGGCTCTCGTTGGCTTCATGGGCGCCTTGTCTATATATTCTTCTACTTTGTCGGCATTTTTGGTACTCAAAAAGGCAATCCCCATGCGAATAAAGGCCCCGGCAACCTTGGCCAAATCGGTCTTTTTATTCAGGTCTATCCCGAAATCGGCAATGGTCTTTTTCAGCGCAGCCTCTTTTTCATAAGCATCTTTACCCTTAAAAATACTGTCGAGCGTAAATTTTAGCGCAACAGCTCCTCTGGGATACTTAAGCCTCAGCACCCGATTAACCGAATCCTCGCCTTTCTGGTCTTTCAAAAAGCCATAAAGCGAGACGATCTTGTTTAGGTTTTGCTCCGAAGCTTCACGTTTGCCGTACACCCCTATGTATTGCTTTGCCGTTTCGTTTGCCTTCGCTCCGTTGAGCAGACCTTGCGAAACCAAGTACTCGTTAAGGTATTTCTCTTTTAGCTTAGGCTCTGCCATAATTGCCTTTGTGTATAGCTCAAATGCCTTTGCATTATTTGTTTTTAGCTTGGTTAACCTGTTGCCAAGCCCGGCATACAGGTAACCTTCTGTAAAAACCGCCACTGGTTTTGCTGTTCCGTTTTGATAGAATTTGGTAAAATAGCCTGCGGGATTTTCATCGATCGTTTCGCCAGCATAAAAAACAAATAAGGCCAGGTTTGTCGAATCTGTTGGCATAAAGGTGCCCTTATAGCTATTGCCATCTTTAACCAGCGGCACCGCCATGCTTTTGGGATTATCTATCCCCGTAAAAGCCTTGGCTACACATTTGATCTCAGAATACTGACCCAAAGTTCCTCCCTTCGGGTTGTACTCAAAACTAATTGGCTTGCCCATTTCGGGGGTTGCACTTGAAAACTTGAGGGTTTGCGCATGGACCTTAACCAGCAAGGCAAAGACCATAAAAAATAAGGTGGTTGTTTTTTTCATCATCAGGTTTAATTAAAAACTAAAAAATTAGTTATTAACTAAAAGTATAGTTATTCTTCTTTACTTCCAAATATTTTATTGTAATAATTAACAGGTTTGCAGTCTAAGCATGGAGGGAACGATTTTTGAAGACCAATGTTAACTATGGAAAACTACGAGCAGCAAATCAGGTACGAATTACGGTTTTGGGAGCAGGAGCTCATGAAAAGGCCCTCCCTATTGGGCAATCTGGCCACAAAGATGCAAACCAAAATCAACAGTTACATTCCGAAAAAGGTGCACAAGGCCATTACCGTTACCATTAAGCAAATGGTGAAAGCCGTACTTTTTGGCTCTACTTATACCACTACTAAAATGCCGGTACCCGAAATGAGCCTGCTGCACCGCGAAGCCTTGGTCAAAGCGAAAATAGATTCGTACAGCAAAACCGGAGCCGCCGAAGGTGGCATTACCGGTGCGGGTGGCTTTTTAATGAGCATGGCCGATTTTCCGATCCTGATTGGCATTAAAATCAAGCTGCTTTTCGAAATTGCGTCGATTTACGGTTTTGACGTCAAAGACTATCGCGAGCGTTTGTACATTCTGCATATTTTCCAGTTGGCCTTTTCCAGTAAGCGGGGTGCGCAACATATCTATAAACAGATGCAAAACTGGGACAGCAAGTTAATCATCCTGCCCGAAAGCGCCGATAACTTTGATTGGCAAACCTTTCAGCAAGAATACCGCGATTATATCGATTTGGCCAAAATGGCTCAGTTGCTTCCGGTGGTTGGTGCCGCGGTTGGCGCAGTGGCTAATTACCAGTTGTTGCAAAAACTAGGCAAAACAGCCATGATGGCTTATCGGATGAGAGTGGTGGAAAGCGGAAGAGAAAAGATAGAAGACTGAGGGTTAAAGGGAGAGGCAGTTTACAAATTCTCCCTTTAGAGTGCCCAGTACCAATCATAAATTTAATAGTTAAGCAATCAGAAGAAAGACCAACGCTTAAAAATTGAAGCAAGAGGCGGATACAGGACTTCCGGCTTCCTGACTTTTGAACTTCTCCCTAATCTTCTTCCTCAAAAAAATTGTCCAGCAATTCGTCGGTTTCCCTTCTGTCTTTTTTGGTCGGGCGGCCCGTTCCCCTATCGCGTTTCAGGCTCGGCGCATGAAATACCGACTTAAAGGCATGTGTTTCTTCTACAGGCGTAAGGTCTTTGTATTTGGTTACGGCAATTTTGGCATCGGTACGGTTATATGAAAGCTCCACCACTTCGATAACTTTCTTTTCTATGCCTTTAGATACCTGGTAAACATCACCCACCTTTACAATGGCCGAAGGCTTGATGTTCTGCCCGTTTAGCTTGATACGGCCGGCCTTGCAGGCATCGGTGGCCAAACTACGGGTTTTGAACAGCCTAATGGCCCACAAGTATTTGTCTATTCTTAGTTTCTCTTCCATAAACGTTCAAAAATACACAACTCCGAGCGACGAACAATTGCCCAGAACAAAAAATATCAGTCTGTTGTTAGCATTATGGTATTTAAGCAACGATTTTATTGGGCGAAATTCAAAATTAAACCGACGAAAACAATGCTCAATACATAAAATTGATTTATTTTGTAAAAAATTTAAAAACAGCCATGATTGGAGAATTAAAAAAGTTAGTAGAAGCCGCTTGGGAAGATAGATCTTTATTAGCCTATAACAACTATTGCGAGGCGATAGAAGAAGTAATTTTAAGATTAGACAAAGGCGAATTGCGCGTTGCAGAGCCTGTTTTAAATAGCTGGGGAATTAACGAATGGATCAAGAAAGCCGTGATCCTTTATTTCCCAATCAAGGAAATGAAAGAAATTAAGGTTGGCCCTTTTGTTTTCCACGATAAAATGGAACTGAAAACCAACTATAAAGAAAGTGGCGTACGCGTAGTACCTCATGGTATTGCTCGTTATGGCGCCTATTTGGCCAAAGGCGTGATCATGATGCCTTCTTACGTAAACATTGGCGCCTATGTAGACGAGGGTACCATGGTTGATACCTGGGCCACCGTAGGCTCATGTGCCCAAATTGGCAAACGCGTGCACTTAAGTGGCGGCGTTGGCATTGGTGGCGTTCTAGAGCCGGTACAAGCCGCACCTGTTATTATTGAAGACGACTGTTTTATTGGCTCGAGAGCCATTGTGGTTGAAGGCGTTCGCGTAGAAAAAGAAGCCGTATTGGGCGCTAATGTGGTATTAACCGCATCGACCAAAATTATTGACGTAACCGGCGAAAAACCAGTGGAGCACAAAGGCGTTGTTCCGGCGCGTTCGGTAGTTATTCCGGGTTCTTACACCAAAAAATTCCCAGCTGGCGAATTTCAGGTTCCATGTGCCCTGATCATCGGCAAACGCAAGGAATCAACCGATAAAAAGACTTCGCTTAATGATGCATTAAGGGAAAATAACGTAGCCGTTTAAGACCAAAGGTGAAAGCGGATAGCAAAAAGCAAAATATCGAAGCCGAAAGTTCTGCACTTGAGCAATCAAGCCTTGGACTTTCGGCTTTGCGCTTTAAGCTCAAAATCGGATACGACGGCAAACGTGCAGCCAACAACCAAACCGGCCTCGGCAACTATAGTCGCTCGCTGATCGAACATTTGGCGCAGCAGTTTCCCGAAAACCAATATTTCGTCTATACCCCAAAAATCAAGGAAAAACTGCACAAGCTGCCCTTGTTTTCGAGAAGCAACGTCCATTTGGAATTGCCCCAAAAAGGGAGCTCCAAATTACTCTGGCGCAGTTCGGGCATCAAAAAACAATTGGTCAAAGACCGGCTTGATCTTTTTCATGGCCTCAGCCACGAAATCCCCTTTGGCCTACCCAAAACAGGTATCAAAAGCATCGTAACCATGCATGACCTGATTTTTTTGCGCTTGCCTCAATATTACAAATTGATAGATCGGCTGCTTTATAAATTCAAAAGCCAATACGCCTGCAAACATGCCGACCGCATTATTGCCATCAGCGAGAAAACCAAGCAGGATATTGTTGAGCTCTACCAGATCGACCCTAACCGTATAGACGTGGTTTACCAAAGTTGCGACGATAGTTTTAAAGTTGAGGCAAATAGCGATAGCAAAGCAAAAGTTGCCCAAACCTATCAGCTACCCGAAAAATATATTTTGAATGTAGGAACGATAGAAGGCCGCAAAAACCTGTTGCAATTGGTTCGCGCCCTGCCAACGGTTGACCCAACTTACCAACTCGTTGTGATTGGCCGGCCAACGGCTTACGCCAAATTGGTTGAACAGGAAATAAATAAGCTTGGATTAACCGAGCGGGTAATTTTCTTAAAAAATGTCCCTTTTAGCGATTTACCGGCGATCTACCAAATGGCGAGCCTGTTTGTCTTGCCTTCCTACTACGAGGGCTTCGGCATCCCCATTATCGAGGCGCTTTATAGCCAGGTACCCGTGATAGCCGCTACAGGCTCTTGCCTGGAAGAAGCGGGTGGTCCGCACAGCAAATACGTATCGCCAGATGATGTAAATGCCTTGGCCAATACCATTAATCAGGTGCTGGCCGATGAAAAGCTACAGGCCGACATGAAAACCAAAGGCCTGCAATACGTACAGCGTTTTAACAACGATACCGTAAACGAACAATTGATGAACTGTTACCTTAAAACCCTTGCCTCATGAGCTGTGTAGTTGTTTTTCCTTTATACCAGGCTCCCAGTTCGTTAGAATTGGCTTTTTTGGAGAACGGCTTGCGGTTAACCCAAGGCCATAAACAGGTTATTGTTGCCCCAGAAGGTCTGCAAATAGATGCGGCTTATGGCCAACTGCAGCAATTGGAAGTGAAGCGTTTTGCCAAACATTTCTTTGAAGGCATTAGCGGCTACAATCAGCTGTTGCTTTCCAAGACTTTTTATAAGGCTTTTGCCTTGTTCGATTATATCCTGATCCACCAGGCAGATGTTTATCTTTTTAAGGACGAGCTCAAACAATGGTGCGAAAAAAACTACGATTACCTAGGCGCACCTTGGTTCAGGCCCGACAAATTGAACAGAAACGGCTTGTTTAACTTTGTACAGCAGCTTAAACTGGCCTTTAAAAAAAATAAGCTTTATGGCCAACGCTATAACAAGGTAGGCAACGGAGGTTTGTCGCTACGCAAGGTGCAGGCCGCTTTGCAGGTATTGGACAAAGTCGATGCCGCTGTGCTCAAACCTTACACCCACACCGAAGGCGATGCCTTTAACGAAGATATATTCTGGTCGCTGGAAGCACCGAAAATCAAAACCGATTTCCGTATTCCCGACTGGCAGGAAGCCATGCATTTTGCGGTAGAGTTTCACCCTGAAATCGCCTACCGCCAGCTTGGACAAACCCTACCTTTTGGTTGCCATGCGCCATTAAAGCACAATCCAGAATTTTGGCGTAAATTTATCCCAGAAATGAATGCCCATGCTTAAAGAAGAAATCAACAAGGCTTTGGCCGTGCTCAAAGAAGGCGGCGTAATCCTTTATCCAACAGATACCATTTGGGGCTTGGGTTGCGATGCTACCAACGAAGCTGCCGTAGCCAAAATATACGATATTAAAGGCCGGGCGGCCGAAAAGAGCCTGATCGTGCTTTTAGATACCGACAACAAGCTGCAGAGCTATGTAAACGAAATTCCGGACGTGGCTTACCAGTTGATTGAGTATGCCGAAAACCCGCTGACCATCATCTTTTCAGGGGCCAAGAACTTGGCCAAGAATGTAATCAATACTGATGGATCTGTAGGCATCCGAGTGGTGAGGAACGAATTCTGCGAACAGTTGCTACAGCGCTTCCGCAAACCGATTGTTTCTACCTCGGCCAATATCAGTGGCCAGCCATCGCCACAATTCTTCGACCAAATCAGCGAAGAAATCAAAGATGCAGTAGACCTGATTGTTGATCTTGACCAAGACGACCACACTGTTAAAAAGCCTTCAACCATTATAAAATTAGGTCCCTCGGGCCAATTTGAATTTATAAGAAAGTAATTTTATTACTTTTGTAGCCGATTACGTCGCCTAAACCCGCTCAGGTATCCCCTGTTCATGCTAGCGCACGAATTCGTTTTGATATGCAAGAGCACTTACAAAATCCCATATTTAAGGTATTGGCGCAAACCGTGGCGCAAACCCAAACAGAAGCTTATGTTATTGGCGGTTTTGTACGCGACCTGTTCTTAAAACGTCCCTCAAAAGATATCGACATCGTCGTGCTGGGCAACGGCATCGAGTTTGCCGAAAAAGTAGGCTTGCAGCTGGGCACCAAAGTAGCCGTGTTTAAGAATTTCGGCACCGCCATGCTCAAATACAACGACTTGGAAATCGAATTTGTAGGCGCCAGAAAGGAATCCTATCGGGCCAATTCGCGCAAGCCTATTGTAGAGAACGGTACCTTGGAAGACGACCAGTTGCGCAGGGATTTTACCATCAACGCCTTGGCCATTTCCCTAAATCCGGCAACTTATGGCAACTTGGTTGATCCTTTTGCCGGCCTGGCCGATTTAGAACACAAACTGATCCGTACACCTCTCGATCCCGAAATTACTTTTTCAGACGATCCATTGCGCATGATGCGGGCCATCCGTTTTGCTACCCAATTGGGCTTTAGCATAGACGAAACCGCCATAAAGGCTATCAAAAGCCAAAAGGAAAGAATCAGCATTGTTTCTAAAGAGCGCATAACCGACGAACTGAATAAGATTATTTTGGCCAAACAGCCTTCCATAGGCTTTAATTATTTGTTCGATACCGGTCTTTTGCAGCTCATTTTTCCGCAGATGGCCAATTTGTATGGTGTAGAAATCATCAAAGGCAAAGGCCATAAGGATAATTTCTACCACACTTTGCAGGTACTAGATAACATTTGCAAAACTTCCGACGATTTATGGCTACGCTGGGCTGCCATTTTGCACGACATTGCCAAACCAGCTACTAAACGCTTTGAAGAAGGCCACGGCTGGACTTTTCATGGGCACGAAGATAAAGGCGCCCGTATGGTACCCCAAATATTTGCACAACTTAAACTGCCCCTCAACGAAAAGATGAAGTTTGTGCAGAAACTGGTACAGCTGCACCTGCGCCCTATTGTGTTGGCACAGGAAAAGGTAACCGATTCGGCCGTTAGGCGTTTGCTTTTCGAAGCTGGCGAAGAAATAGAAAGCCTCATGTTGCTGTGTAATGCCGATGTAACCACCAAGAACGAATACAAAATCAAGAAATACCGCAACAACTTCGAGCTGGTTAAACAGAAGCTAAAAGATGTGGAGGAGCGTGATCAATTGCGCAATTGGCAGCCGCCTATTTCGGGCAACGACATTATGGAAACCTTTGGTTTGACTGCCGGTCGCGAAGTAGGTTTGCTTAAAAATGCCATCAGGGAAGCCATCCTGGAAGGCGAAATCAAAAACAGCTACGAAGAAGCATTTCATTTTATGCTCGAAAAAGCCAAGGAACTAGGCCTGGCCCAAGTGGTCAAGCCATAAAACTACTTCCAAACCAAAAGGCCCGGAGCTAAGTCCAGGCCTTTTTCAATAGCTTTAGTTCATCAGTCCCAGTTCGGGAAAAAGGAACAAAATGCCTTCCGGAAAACTGCCGCTAACCGACTTTACCTTGCCTTTAAGTTCCGGATAGAAATCGCCGGTATAGTAGGTAATTTCGGCTTGACCAACAGATTTGAGCTTGCCTTTGATCTCGGGATAAAAATCTCCCGTATAATAGCTTATGGCCATATTACCCACAGATTTCAGTCTGCCTTTGATTTCTGGATAGAAGTCGCCAGTATAATAAGTTACCTCGGTTTTGCCGATAGATTTGATACGTCCTTTCAGCTCGGGGTAGAAATCGCCGGTATAGTAAACCAGGTCGGTTTTGCCGATAGACTTGAGCCTTCCTTTAATTTCAGGGTAAAAATCGCCCGTATAATACGTGATTTCGGTATTGCCTACAGATTTAACCCTTCCCCTTATTTCAGGGTAGAAGTCGCCGGTATAGTAAGTAATCTCGGTATTGCCGATAGATTTGATCTTGCCTTTGATTTCAGGATAAAAATCGCCCGTGTAATAGGTGATATCGGTATTACCAACAGCCTTAAACCTTCCGTTCAGAATGGCGAAGACATTGTTGTAATAATCCATTTCGTTCCTGTCGGCCGAAACCTGTGCATTGGCCGGCAGAAGCCAGCCCATCAGCAGCAAGGCCATCAAAATCCTTGCATAAGGCATCAGTAAATGCCTTTTTTTAAATTGTAGATTTTTCATTTGTGTGTTTTTGTGTGTAACCAAGTATAAATATTCTTGCCGAAGAAAGCAAGAGTTGTACCAACAATTAAAATAGTTGCACGAAAAAGCCCGGTTTTAATCTATTTGACCAAACGGAGATAGAAGTACGCTCTTAAAATTATTTTTTATTTCTTAATTTTACAGCCAGAAACAGAACAGCGCAATGGCAATTTATAGATTTAGAATTTCTTTTGAGGATTTTGACGACATCGTAAGAGAAATCGACATTAAAACCACTCAAACTTTTGAAGATTTGCATAGGGCAATCCACCGCTCTACAGGTTATAACGCCGATAAATCATCTTCTTTTTACGTAAGTACCGACAACTGGATTAAGGGAGAGGAAATTGCCATCTTGCCTAACCAGCGCAAAATAGACAATGGCGTGAAACTGATGGAGAGCTCGAAACTGAGCAGCTTTATCGATGATCCGCACCAAAAGTTCTATTACATCTACAATTTCGAGCGTCCTTACGATTTCCATGTAGAACTGATCAAGATCATTTTGGAAAACGATCCAAACATCGAATATCCTTTCTTGGTTAAAAGCACCGGAGAAGCACCAAAAATCATTGATAAAACCAATGTTGGAAGCTTTGCGGCCAGCAGTACTTCTTCTGGCGATTTCGACTTTTTGAACGAAATGGACTTTGTGCCCGAAGATGCCGAAGAACTGGAAGCCATGGGTGGCAGAGGCATCAATGCCGAAGAAGTTGACGAGGAGGAAGAGGAGAACGAAGACGAAAACGACGAGTTCTCTAATGGCGACGATTACGAAGACGACTACGGCCACAGCGATAAAGACGATTATTAACCGAAATTTATTCGGTTAATTTCTCGATTTTGGATACATTAATTCCAATCTAAAATCGTAATCCTAAAATCCAAAATGACTATGCCCATGCCACAAAAGACCTTAATTGTTGTAGTAGGGCCAACCGCCATCGGGAAAACCGCCTTGGCCATTCAATTGGCCAAGCACTACCATACCGAAATCATTTCGGCCGATTCGCGCCAGTTTTTTAAGGAAATGTATATCGGCACGGCCAAACCTGCTGTTGAGGAACTGGCCGAAGCACCCCATCATTTTATCGATTCGCATTCGGTAAGTACGCTTTTCAGCACCGGCGATTTTGAAGTAGAAGCGCTTCACTTGATGGAGGAACTTTTCCAAAAACACGATCAGCTTATTATGGTTGGAGGTTCTGGCCTATACATTGATGCGATTTGCAAGGGCTTGGACGAAATGCCGGAAATTGATTTGGCTATTCGCGAACAGTTGAACCAGCAATTTGCCAACGAAGGTATTGAGCCCATCAGGAAGCAATTGCAGCAACTCGACCCCGAATATTATGAAAAGGTAGACCAATCGAACCCGCAACGCATGATCAGAGGCTTGGAAGTGGTGCTTTCTACCGGAAAAAAACTCAGTTCGATGCTCACCGCTACCAAAAAACAAAGACCTTTCAACATCGTTAAAATAGGGTTAAATACCGATAGGGCCTTGCTTTACGAACGCATCAACCACCGCGTTGATTTGATGATGCAGGCAGGCTTGCTGGAGGAAGTAAAAGGTCTGACTTCCTATCGCCAGTACAATGCCCTCAATACGGTTGGCTATTCGGAGCTGTTCGACTACTTGGATGGCAAAGCAAGTTTAGAACAAGCTGTGGCCATGATCAAGCAAAACACGCGCAGGTTTGCCAAACGCCAGCTTACCTGGTTTAGGCGCGATGAAGAAACGGAATGGTTTGAACCAAACGAAACCGAAAAAATAATTTCTTTTTTAGAAGGGAAAATCGGCTAATCGGAAAATACACCAATTAGCCAATCTGATTAAGCCTGTGCGGTTGGTCCGCCAAAGTTCATTGGAAAGCCCGGAGGCTCTTCTTGGGTTTTGATACGGCCGTTAATGGCTTCAAATTTCTCAACGTTATCTTGCATGGCCTGTAAAAGCCTTTTGGTATGCTCTGGGGTAAGGATAATCCTCGATTTTACTTTGGCCTTTGGCACACCCGGCATTACGCGGATAAAATCCAATACAAACTCGGTATTAGAATGGGTAATAATGGCCAGGTTAGAAAAAATACCTTCTGCAATTTCTTCAGAAAGCTCTATGTTCAGTTGATTTTCGTTTTGTTGCTCTTCCATAAAACAAAGCTAATAGTTTGCACGAGCTTACAAACAATTATTTTAACAATTGGATAAACGATTTACTGAACCAAAACGCAATGAGTATTTTTCGCCAGTTGGCTTACTCCATGCGTTGGTGAAGAACACCAACTGTTGCCTATACAATTGGATGAACGATTTACTGAACCAAAACGCAATGGGTATTTTTCGCCAGTTAGCTTACTCCATGCGTTGGTGAAGAACACCAACTGTTGCCTATACAATTGGATGAACGATTTACCGAGCCAAAGCACTATGGGTATTTTTCGCCAGCTGACTTACTCCATGCGTTGGTGAAGAACACCAACTGTTGCCTATACAATTGGATGAACGATTTACTGAGCCATGCACATGTTGGTATTTCTCGCCAGTTAATTTACAAAGCCCTTGTTGGTGTTCTTCACCAACAAGCCTAGCTCAGATAAAACTAGGTAAAGAATACCACCCACAATCTTCAAATGGTCCAAAATCGAGTTAGGGCTTGAGTAGCATTAACTTTTCAAGCCCTTGCTAGTGTTCTCCGCCAACAAGCTTATCTTACCTAAGATTTGAAATTGAATCAAGGCTCGTAGTAGTATTTAACTTTCGATGTTACCTTTCCTGCAGTTGAAAAGGTTGCTGTTGTAGGATAGCCTAAAGCATTGTAAGTTCTGTCGATTGTAGAAGTACTGGTAGAACCATCTGGGTTGATGGTCGTTTCACCCAAAGAATTATTCTTGCATTTGGCCCATACAAATCCAATGATTTCCAAAACATCGGCACGATCATACAATGGATTTCGTTTATTATCGTAAAGAGGATTTTTGTAGCTGTAAGTGCGCAGCCCATTTTCAGTGATGTTCCACTCGGTCATGTTGTCGCCGCTCCATACACCTTCATAGGTTCTCGAGTTACGGACCCACTTGGTACGTCTGTTGTTGCTATCGTACTCAAAAGTATTGATGGTCGTTACCACGTTTGGCGAGTTGGGGTATTTCATGACTTCGGTTTGCTTGACTGGTCTCCCCTTCCCATCGTACTCAAAGCTGGATATTGAGGTAAGATTGTCAAAGTTGTATGCCTTAGCTATACCCGATAGTTTGCCATTGGCATCGTAAGTCAATACAAATCGGCCATCGCCGCCTACTATAGTACTTATTTGGCTGTTCTGGTTATAAGTAAACTCCCATAGTGCTGTTTCTGCGCCGGTAGTCAGGTCTACATTCACGATCTTGGTTAATTTTTGATCGCCCTGCTGCTCGGGCTTCGGGTCTTTTTTGCTACAGGAAATCAAGGTCAACAACAAAAGAAAAGGCAGGAGCTTAATATATAAGAGGCGCATAATTGATTGGGTTTTGGGACGAATATAGCAAAAACCTTGTGTTTAAACCGGTCATTAAACAAAAAAGTCCCTCCGGTTGGGGAGGGACTTTTTAAATCAAATATGCGAATTGATTAAGCTTCTACTTCTTCTTGTTTCGAAGCCAACAATTTATCGTATTCTTCTTGCGAACCTACAATGATACGCTCGTAGCCACGTACGCCAGTACCTGAAGGGATCAAGTGACCAACAATTACGTTTTCTTTCAAGCCTAGCATGTTATCGCGTTTACCTGCAATAGCTGCTTCGTTCAACACTTTAGTAGTTTCCTGGAACGATGCGGCAGAGATAAACGATTTGGTTCCCAACGATGCACGGGTAATACCTTGCAGGATCGAACTTGCGGTTGCCGGTTTGGCATCGCGCACTTCAACTTGTTTCATGTCTTTACGTTTCAGCTGAGAGTTCTCGTCTCTTAATTTACGTAACGAAATGATCTGACCTGGTTTTACTGCAGTCGATTCGCCGGCGTCTACTACTACTTTTTTGTCGTAGATTTCGTCGTTTTCTTCCATGAAGTCCCAACGGTCTACCGAGTCGTTTTCTAAGAAACGGGTATCTCCTGGATCTTCAATGTGAACTTTCTGCATCATTTGGTGTACGATAACCTCAAAGTGCTTATCGTTGATTTTCACACCTTGCAAACGGTAAACCTCTTGAATACCATTTACCAGGTATTCTTGTACCGCTGCCGGTCCTTTGATGGCTAAAATATCAGCTGGAGAGATCGATCCGTCAGATAATGGCATACCTGCTTTCACAAAGTCGTTGTCCTGTACCAAAATGTGTTTTGATAGTGGAACAAGATATTTTTTAACTTCTCCGTCTTTCGATTCGATGGTAATCTCACGGTTACCACGTTTTACGCCACCTAGGGTTACCACACCATCAATCTCGGTTACTACCGCAGGGTTAGATGGGTTACGTGCTTCGAACAACTCGGTTACACGTGGCAAACCACCCGTAATATCTCGGGTTTTACCAGTAGCACGAGGGATTTTAGCCAAGGTTTGACCTGGTTGGATTCCTTCGCCTTCGTCAACCGCAATGTGTGCACCTACCGGAATGTTGTAAGCTCTTACCAAATCGCCTTTTTTGTCAACCACGCGGATTGAAGGGTTTTTGGTTTTATCGCGGGTATCGATAATTACTTTCTCGCGGTGACCGGTTTGCTCGTCAGACTCTTCGCGGAAGGTTACCCCCTCAACGATGGCTTCGAACTCGATCTTACCTGCAAATTCAGAGATAATTACCGCGTTATATGGATCCCATGAGCAGATCTTGTCGCCTTTAGCGATGGTATCGCCTTCTTTTACGTACAAGAATGCACCGTAAGGGATGTTATTGCTTACGATTACTTTATTGGTACCTGGCTCTACGATTTTGAACTCGCCTGAACGACCCAATACGATATCGATTTTGCCATCTTCTGTTACCGTTTCTACCGTACGTAGGTTCTCGAACTCGATTACGCCGTCAAATTTGGCATTAAGTTGAGATTCGGCCGCAATGTTAGATGCGGTACCACCCACGTGGAAGGTACGAAGTGTTAACTGTGTACCCGGCTCACCGATTGACTGTGCGGCAATTACACCTACAGCTTCACCAGTTTGAACACGTTTACCAGAGGCCAAGTTACGGCCGTAGCAAAGGGCACAAACACCACGTTTGTTTTCGCAGGTCAATACCGAACGGATTTCGATGCCTTCTAACGGAGACTCTTCGATTGCTTTCGCAACATCTTCGTTGATATCTTCGCCAGCACCAACCAATAACTCGCCGTTTAGCGGGTTAAATACGTCGTGCAGTGAAGTACGGCCCAAAATTCTTTCGTATAGTGGCTCCACGATATCCTCGTTGTCTTTCAAGGCTGTAGTGTACATACCTCTCAACGTACCGCAGTCAACTGCGTTAACGATCATATCTTGGGCAACATCGTGCAAACGACGGGTCAAGTAACCAGCATCGGCCGTTTTCAAGGCCGTATCCGCCAAACCTTTACGGGCACCGTGGGTAGAGATAAAGTACTCTAATACCGACAAGCCTTCTTTAAAGTTCGATAGGATCGGGTTCTCGATAATCTCGCCGCCTGAACCTGATTTTTGAGGTTTCGCCATCAAGCCCCTCATCCCTGCCAACTGACGGATCTGCTCTTTAGAACCACGGGCTCCAGAGTCAAGCATCATGTAAACAGAGTTGAAACCTTGGTTATCGTTGGCCAACTGCGTCATTACAAACGTAGTTAAACGGTTGTTGATACGGGTCCAGATATCGATAATTTGGTTGTAACGCTCGTTGTTGGTAATGAAACCCATGTTATAGTTGTTTCTTACCTCTTCAACCTCAGAAGCGGCTTGCTCCAATAGGGCATGTTTCTCTACAGGAATGTTTACGTCTTGTAAGTTGAACGATAAACCTCCTCTAAATGCCATTTGGAAACCTAGTTCTTTGATATCATCCAAGAACCTGGCCGAACGGGCCATACCAGTCATTTTTACTACCTCACCAATGATATCCCTTAAAGATTTCTTGGTCAATAGTTCGTTGATATAGCCTACTTCTTCTGGTACCAATTGGTTAAACAATACTCTACCAACAGTAGTTTCTGTTAATTTGTTAACGATAGTGCCATCCTCTTGTTTTACGTTCACTTTTACCTTGATAAAAGCGTGCAAATCAACTTTTTTCTCGTTGTAGGCAATGATTACCTCTTCTGGAGAATAGAATGACGAATCTTGACCTTTCACTACGCGAGTAGCATCGGTTCTACGGCCTTTAGTAATGTAATAAAGGCCCAAAACCATGTCTTGCGAAGGTACCGTAATCGGTGTACCGTTTGCAGGGTTCAAGATGTTGTGCGCAGCTAGCATCAGTACTTGGGCTTCCAAAATTGCAGCATTACCCAACGGTAAGTGAACTGCCATCTGGTCACCGTCAAAATCCGCGTTGAAGGCGGTACATACTAAGGGGTGCAATTGGATCGCTTTACCTTCAACCAATTTAGGCTGGAAAGATTGGATACCCAATCTGTGCAACGTAGGTGCACGGTTAAGCAATACAGGGTGTCCTTTCAATACGTTTTCGAGGATATCCCATACCAATGGATCTTTTCTATCTACGATTTTCTTGGCTGATTTTACTGTTTTAACCACACCTCTTTCAATCATCTTGCGAATGATGAACGGTTTGAATAATTCAGCGGCCATATCTTTTGGCAAACCGCATTCGTGCAATTTAAGGTTTGGACCTACAACAATTACCGAACGGGCAGAGTAATCTACACGTTTACCCAATAAGTTCTGACGGAAACGACCTTGTTTACCTTTCAGGATATCTGAAAGTGATTTCAAGGCACGGTTACCTTCGGTTTTAACCGCATTTACCTTACGCGAGTTATCGAACAACGAATCTACAGCTTCCTGCAACATACGTTTTTCGTTACGCAAGATTACCTCAGGTGCTTTGATCTCGATCAAACGTTTTAAACGGTTGTTACGGATAATTACACGACGATACAAATCGTTCAAATCTGAAGTAGCGAAACGGCCGCCTTCTAGAGGCACCAACGGACGCAACTCTGGCGGAATAACCGGAACGATCTTGATGATCATCCACTCTGGGTTGTTCTCGATACGGGTTTGCGAACCACGGAAAGCTTCTACAACTTGAAGACGTTTTAAAGCCTCGTTTTTACGTTGCTGAGAAGTTTCGTTGGCTGCTTGGTGACGCAAATCGTAAGACAAAGTGTCTAAGTCAATACGTTTCAATAAATCTTCTAATGCTTCGGCACCCATTTTGGCAACGAATTTATTAGGGTCTTTATCGTCAAGGTATTGGTTTTCTTTAGGCAACTTGTCTAAGATGTCCAAATACTCTTCTTCGGTTAGGAAATCCATGTACTGGATGCCTTGCTCAGCCATTAAACCTGCTTGGATTACTACATAACGTTCGTAGTAAATGATCAAGTCCAGTCTTTTGGTTGGCAAACCTAAAAGGTATCCGATTTTGTTAGGCAACGAACGGAAATACCAGATGTGCGCTACAGGAACCACCAAGTTGATGTGCCCCATACGCTCTCTACGTACTTTTTTCTCGGTTACCTCAACGCCGCAACGGTCGCAAACAATACCTTTATAACGGATACGTTTGTACTTGCCGCAGTGGCATTCGTAATCTTTTACCGGACCAAAAATACGCTCGCAGAACAAACCATCGCGTTCGGGTTTGTAGGTACGGTAGTTGATGGTCTCAGGTTTTAACACCTCGCCGCTTGAACGCTCCAAGATATTCTCAGGCGATGCCAAGCTAATGGTAATCGAGGTGAAATTGCTTTTTAATTTATTATCCTTTTTGTAAGACATACTTCTTTAAGGTTAAAGGAAGAAGGCGGAAGGTGGAAGGCTTGGGGATATACCCTAAACCTTCTACCTTTTAACCTTCTACCTTAGTTAATCTAACGTAATATCCAAACCTAAGCCGCGAAGCTCGTGTACCAATACGTTGAACGATTCTGGTACGCCAGGGGTTGGTAGGTTTTCGCCTTTAACAATGGCTTCGTAGGTTTTGGCCCTTCCAATTACATCATCCGACTTCACAGTCAGGATTTCTTGAAGGATATTAGCGGCACCGAATGCCTCTAGTGCCCAAACCTCCATCTCACCAAAACGCTGACCACCGAACTGGGCTTTACCACCCAAAGGCTGTTGCGTAATCAATGAGTATGGTCCGATAGAACGTGCGTGCATCTTATCGTCAACCATGTGACCCAGTTTCAGCATATAGATGATACCTACTGTAGTCGGCTGATCGAATTTCTCGCCAGTTAAACCATTGTTCAAGTAAGTTCTACCCGAAGCCGGGATGCCTGCTTTGGCAATCCAGTCTTCTACCTCGTCGTGCTTGGCACCATCAAAGATCGGGGTCGCAAATTTAACGCCCAATTCTTTACCGGCCCATGCCAATACGGTTTCGTAGATCTGGCCCAAGTTCATACGTGAAGGTACACCCAGTGGGTTCAACACGATATCAACCGGTGTTCCGTCGTCTAAGAATGGCATATCCTCGTCGCGTACGATACGGGCTACAATACCCTTGTTACCGTGACGGCCCGCCATCTTATCACCTACTTTTAATTTACGTTTTTTAGCTACATAAACTTTCGCCATTTGTACAATTCCCGAAGGCAACTCGTCGCCCACGCTTACTGCAAATTTATCGCGTTTATAAGCACCTAATTCTTCGTTTACGCGGATACCGTAGTTATGCAACAACATTTTGATCTGGTCATTTTTGTCGTCATCAGTAGTCCATTTGTATGGATTGATGTGCGCATACTCTAGGTCGGCCAAAATCTTTTGGGTAAACTTAGCGCCTTTAGCTACCAATAGTTCTTTGTATACGTTAAATACACCTTGCGATGTTTTGCCGTTTACAATTTGGAACAACTTGTCAACTAACTCGTTTTTAAGGTTCTCTACAGCTAAATTGTATTTCTTATCTAGTTTCTCAATGGCTGATTTTTCCTCTGCTTTAGTAGTTTTCTTAGCTCTTGAGAACAATTTGGTATCAATAACCACACCTTTGATTGAAGGTGGAGTTTTTAGCGAAGCATCTTTCACGTCGCCGGCTTTATCGCCGAAAATGGCACGAAGCAATTTCTCTTCCGGTGAAGGATCAGACTCTCCTTTTGGCGTAATTTTACCAATCAGGATATCGCCTTCTTTTACTTCGGCACCGATACGGATGATACCGTTTTCGTCTAGATCTTTGGTCGCTTCTTCCGATACGTTAGGGATATCCGGTGTCAATTCCTCTTCTCCACGTTTGGTATCGCGTACCTCCAATTCAAACTCTTCGATATGCAATGAGGTAAAGATATCATCTCTAACAATACGCTCGTTGATTACGATCGCATCCTCAAAGTTATATCCTTGCCAAGGCATGAAAGCTACTTTCAAGTTTCTTCCCAATGCCAATTCGCCGTTTTCGGTGGCATAACCCTCGCAAAGCACTTGACCTTTGGTTACTTTTTGGCCTTTTTTAACAATCGGCTTCAAGTTGATACAAGTATTTTGGTTGGTTTTTTTGAATTTGGTCAGTTTATATGTTTTGCTGTCGCCTTCAAATGAAACCAAACGATCTGACTCGTTTCTTACATATTTGATGGTGATTTCGTTGGCATCTACATATTCAACCACGCCGTCGCCTTCTGCATTGATCAGGGTTCTCGAGTCGCGGGCTACGCGGCCTTCCAATCCTGTACCTACAATTGGCGCTTCAGGACGCAACAATGGCACCGCTTGGCGCTGCATGTTCGATCCCATCAAAGCCCTGTTCGCATCATCGTGCTCCAAGAAAGGAATCAACGAAGCGGCGATAGAGGTAATCTGGTTTGGCGCAATATCCATCAAGTCTAATTTCTCAGGCTCGATAATCGGGAAATCACCTTCGTAACGGGCTTTAACGCGAGGGGTGGTAAAGTTACCTTTATCATCGTACTCGGCATTGGCCTGTGCAATGGTTTTTCCGTCTTCGTCTTCTGCCGACAGGTAAATTACATCCTCGTCAACCGCTACCACACCTTCGACTACTTTTTTGTAAGGCGTTTCGATGAAGCCCAAGTTGTTGATTTTAGCGTGAACACACAAAGAAGAAATCAAACCGATGTTTGGTCCCTCTGGTGTTTCAATGGTACACAAACGACCATAGTGGGTGTAGTGAACGTCACGAACCTCGAAACCTGCACGCTCACGTGACAGACCGCCTGGACCTAAGGCTGAAAGACGACGTTTGTGCGTAATCTCTGCCAAAGGATTGGTTTGGTCCATGAACTGCGATAGCTGGTTGGTACCAAAGAATGAATTGATAACCGACGATAAAGTACGGGCATTAATCAAATCTGTTGGCGTAAACACCTCGTTGTCGCGGATGTTCATACGCTCGCGGATCGTTCTGGCCATACGGGCTAAACCTACGCCGAATTGTGCGTATAACTGCTCACCTACGGTACGTACACGACGGTTAGACAAGTGATCGATATCATCCACCTCTTCTTTAGAGTTGATTAATTTGATCAAATACTTAACAATCGCAATGATGTCGTCTTTGGTTAATACCTTAACGTCATCAGGGGTATCCATTTTCAACTTGCGGTTGATGCGGTATCTACCTACATCGCCCAAGTCGTAACGTTTATCCGAGAAGAACAAACGCTCGATGATACCTCTTGCCGTTTCCTCATCAGGTGGTTCTGCGTTACGCAAAGCACGGTAGATGTTCTCCACAGCCTCTTTTTCAGAGTTCGAAGTATCTTTTTGTAATGTGTTATATATAATGGTATAATCGGCTTGAGAGGCACCATCGTCTTTCGACAAGATAATGGTTTTTACGCCTGCATCAATGATCATATCGATATGGTCGTCTTCTAAAACGGTATCCCTGTCTAAGATCACTTCGTTACGGTCAATCGAAACCACCTCACCTGTATCCTCGTCTACGAAATCTTCAACCCATTTTCTCAAAACCCTTGCAGCCAATTTACGGCCGATAAATTTCTTCAAGCCAGATTTGCTAACTTTTACTTCGTCAGCCAAATCGAAAAGCTCCAAGATGTCTTTATCCGAATCGTAACCGATGGCGCGCAACAAGGTGGTAACCGGGAACTTTTTCTTACGGTCGATGTAGGCGTACATAACGTTGTTAACGTCTGTAGCGAACTCGATCCAAGAACCTTTGAAAGGAATCACACGGGCAGAGTACAACTTGGTACCGTTGGTGTGGCGGCTTTGGCCGAAGAACACACCTGGCGACCTATGGAGCTGAGATACGATAACGCGCTCGGCACCATTGATCACGAAAGTACCTTTGGGAGTCATGTAAGGAATGGTTCCCAGGTATACGTCCTGAATGATGGTTTCAAAATCCTCGTGTTCTGCATCGTTACAAGAAAGCTTCAGCTTTGCTTTCAACGGAACACTGTAAGTTAACCCACGGTCTATACATTCTGGAATGTCATAGCGTGGCGGGTCAATAAAATAATCTAAGAATTCAAGAACAAAGATGTTCCTTGAATCTGTAATCGGGAAATTCTCAGCGAATACCTTAAACAAGCCTTCGGTATGACGGTTGTCTGAAGTAGTTTCGATCTGAAAAAATTCTTTAAATGATTGCAACTGCACATCCAGAAAATCTGGATAATCTATGATATGCTTACTACGTGCAAAATTTACTCTTTGGTCGACTTTATTTGCCAAGGGACTAAATTTAATTTAGTTTAAGAATAAACTATTAGTTTGGTTTGCTTTCGGGAACACATGCACCAACCAAACAAGATGCCATGTTCATAAACAGGAATAGACTCCGACTTAATAGTCGGAGTCTTTTCTTAAAGGTTTATTGAAATTAAGTGATTACTTAATCTCAACTGTAGCTCCAGCTTCTTCTAATTGTTTTTTCAAAGCTTCAGCCTCGTCTTTAGCAACACCAGCTTTCAATTCTTTTGGTGCACCGTCAACTAGGTCTTTAGCTTCTTTCAAGCCTAGGCCAGTTAAGTCTTTTACCAATTTAACAACTGCTAATTTTTGACCACCAGCATCTTTCAAGATTACATCAAATGATGTTTTTTCTTCAGCTGCAGGAGCATCAGAACCACCAGCCGCAGGACCAGCAATAGCTACTGCTGCTGCTGCAGGCTCAATACCATACTCGTCTTTCAAGATTTGAGCTAACTCATTAACTTCTTTAACTGTTAAGTTTACTAATTGCTCAGCAAACGCTTTTAAATCTGCCATTTTATAGATTTTTAAAAATTTTACTTAATAATTTTAATTTATAACGATTTTCTAAAGGATTTCGTTAACCTTCTCTTTCTTGTAGTGTTTTAACTATACCTGCAAGTTTGCCTCCGCTCGATTTCAATGCCGAGATTACGTTTTTAGCTGGTGACTGCAATAGACCAACGATATCTCCGATCAATTCTTCTCTCGACTTGATGGTGATTAGTGAATCTAATTGGTTGTCGCCAACATAAATCGCCGACTCGATATAAGCTGCTTTAAGCACTGGCTTGTCAGATGTTTTTCTCAAGGCTTTGATCAGCTTGGCTGGACCATTACCTACTTTTGAGAACAACAAGGCCGACTGGCCTTTTAATGCTGGGAATATCTCAGATGCATCGCCTTCCAATCCTTCGATCGCAATTTTGATCAAAGTATTTTTGGCAACTTTCATTTCGATACCGTTCTCGAAACATTTGCGACGGATGTTATTTACATTTTCAACAGATAAGCTTGAGGTATCAGCAATGTAAAAATTGCCAAACTCCTGCATTTTCTCTTGAAGAGCTAAAACTACTTCTTGTTTTTCTTCTCTGTTCATAATTAGATCCCCGCTACTGATTTAGTTTCGATTGCAATTCCAGGACTCATTGTAGAAGACACGTGAATGCTTTTAAAATAAGTTCCTTTTGCAGCAGAAGGCTTTAATTTTGAAATGGTTTGAAGTACTTCTAACGCATTTTCATATATTTTCTCTGCTGAGAATGATACTTTTCCTATCGAAGCATGGATGATACCAGTTTTGTCAACTTTAAAATCAATCTTACCGCCTTTTACATCAGTAACAGCTTTACCAACTTCGTTGGTTACTGTACCTGACTTAGGGTTTGGCATAAGGTTACGTGGACCTAAAACACGGCCCAGTTTACCTACTTTTGCCATACAAGCAGGAGTAGTGATAATAATGTCAACATCTGTCCAACCACCTTCAATCTTGGCCACATATTCGTCTAATCCTACGAAATCCGCGCCTGCTGCTTTAGCCTCTTCTTCCTTGTCAGGAGTACAAAGCACCAAAACACGTACAGTTTTACCTGTACCGTGAGGTAAAGTAGCAATACCACGTACCATTTGATTGGCTTTACGTGGATCAACGCCTAAACTCACATCGATATCAACCGATGCATCGAATTTAGTCATTGTGATCTCCTTTACCAAAGCAGCTGCATCCTGTAAAGAATACACTTTGCCGGCTTCTAGTTTAGCGTGTGCCTTTTTTTGATTTTTTGTTAACTTAGCCACTGTTGTAAACTGTTTTTGGTTAATTAATTAGACCAGGGTGCGTCACCGCTAACGGTGATTCCCATACTGCGTGCTGTACCCGCTACCATCTTCATAGCAGATTCGATAGTGAAAGCGTTTAAATCGCTCATCTTCTCTTCAGCAATTGTCTTAACTTGATCCCAAGTCACCGAACCAACTTTTTTACGGTTGGGCTCAGCAGAACCGCTCTGTAATTTGGTAGCTTCCAATAACTGGATTGCAACCGGAGGGGTTTTGATGATGAATTCGAACGACTTGTCAGCATATACAGTAATTACAACTGGTAATACTTTACCTGGCTTATCTTGGGTACGAGCGTTGAATTGCTTGCAAAATTCCATGATATTAACACCTTTAGCACCTAATGCAGGTCCTACCGGTGGTGATGGATTTGCCGCTCCGCCTTTGATTTGTAATTTAACAAGTGCACCGACTTCTTTTGCCATTTTCTGATTTGTTAATTGTAATACTCAATGTTAAATATTGGAAGCATGTAACATTTAAGATTTTTATAAAGACGTTTGGCGTTAAGCGATAAGCGTTAATTTAAACGCCGTACGCAAAACGCTTACGCTATTATTCTTTTTCTACCTGCATATAGTTAAGCTCCAACGGCGTTTTACGACCGAAGATCTTAACCATTACTTTTAGTTTCTTCTTCTCTTCGTTAACCTCTTCGATAACCCCGGTAAAACCGTTGAATGGGCCATCCATTACTTTAACGTTCTCGCCTACATAGTAAGCGATGTTCATGGTTTCGCCTTGCTGGCTCATTTCGTCAACCTTACCCAAGATACGGTTCACTTCTGCCTGGCGCATAGGAATAGGATTTCCGGCCTTGTCGCCCAAAAATCCGATTACGCTATTGATACCTTTTATAATATGTTCCAACTCTCCATCCAAAACTGCCTCGATTAGTACATAGCCTGGGTAAAAGTTACGTTCTTTGGCAATTTTCTTTCCTTCTTTCATCTGGTAGTATTTCTCCATAGGGATCAATACCTGAGGTACCAAATGAGAAAAACCTAAACGGCTGATTTCAGAGTCGATATATTGTTTAACCTTCTTTTCCTTGCCACTTACCGCCCTAACTACATACCACTTTAGCTGATCGTTCATCTAGTGTCCTCTTAGTTTAATGAATTATAAAAAGTTTCTAATATATAGTTGGCACCTTTATCCATGCCGAAGATAACCACGGCAATAATAAGCGATGCTACCAAAACCAATACTGCAGAATTTTGCAATTCTCCCCAAGTAGGCCAAGTTACCTTCTGGGTCATTTCTTCGTATGATTCTTTAATAAATTGAACTACACCAGCCATATTATATCATTTTGGATGACTGAATTTTGAAGGTTGAATGGCATTATTCATTCATCTTACCATTCTTTATTCAATCATTATTTTGCACGGGAACAAGGATTCGAACCCTGATCAAAGGTTTTGGAGACCTCTATTCTACCATTGAACTATTCCCGTAGACACAATTAGCTAATCAGCGAATTTGCTAACTAGCTAATTGTTGTTTTGTTATGTTTATCCTTATTTAAGGATTTCGGTTACCTGACCAGCACCTACTGTTCTACCACCTTCACGGATAGCGAAACGTAGACCTTTTTCCATTGCGATAGCGTTGATCAATTTTACAGTGATCGTTACGTTATCACCTGGCATTACCATCTCAGTACCTTCAGCTAGTGAAATCTCACCAGTTACGTCTGTGGTACGGAAATAGAACTGAGGACGGTATTTGTTGAAGAATGGAGTGTGACGACCACCTTCAGCTTTAGACAATACATAGATCTCAGCTTTGAAATCGGTGTGAGGAGTTACTGAACCTGGTTTGCAGATTACCATACCACGACGGATATCAGTTTTCTCAATACCACGCAACAATAGACCTACGTTATCACCTGCTTCACCATAATCAAGGATCTTACGGAACATTTCCACACCTGTTACGGTTGATTTCAAGTTCTCAGCACCCATACCCAAAATCTCTACTGGATCACCAGAGTTGATTTGACCACGCTCGATACGGCCAGTTGCTACTGTACCACGACCAGTGATTGAGAATACGTCCTCAACTGGCATCAAGAATGGAAGGTCTGTCAAACGTGGAGGAATTGGAATGTAGCTATCTACAGCTGCCATTAATTCCATGATTTTGCCAACCCATTTAGGGTCGCCGTTCAAACCACCTAGAGCCGAACCTTGGATAACTGGAATGTCATCACCTGGGAACTCATAGAAAGATAATAGTTCACGAACTTCCATCTCAACAAGCTCCAACAATTCTGGATCGTCAACCATATCCACTTTGTTCATGAATACTACCAATGAAGGTACACCTACCTGACGAGCCAATAGGATGTGCTCGCGAGTTTGTGGCATCGGACCATCTGTAGCAGCAACCACGATAATCGCACCGTCCATCTGAGCAGCACCAGTAACCATGTTTTTCACGTAATCCGCGTGACCTGGACAGTCAACGTGTGCATAGTGACGGTTAGCAGTTGAATACTCAACGTGAGCAGTGTTGATAGTGATACCTCTTTCTTTTTCCTCTGGAGCAGAGTCAATCGAATCAAATGAACGTGCCTCAGATAAACCAGCATCAGATAACACTTTAGTGATAGCTGCTGTTAAGGTTGTTTTACCGTGGTCAACGTGACCGATAGTACCGATGTTTAAGTGCGGCTTACTGCGGTCAAACTTTTCTTTTGCCATTTTTTTATACTTATTAGTAGGTTAACTTTTTTTATTTATTTATTGCTTTGATACAATTTTCAACACAAAAAACCTTGTTTAATACTGCTCTTTTGAACAGCTTTAACAAAGCATTTATATCTTTTGAGCCAAAGATGGGACTTGAACCCACGACCTCTTCCTTACCAAGGAAGTGCTCTACCGCTGAGCTACTTCGGCTTTTTTAGTTTTCAGTTCCCAGTCTTCAGTTTACAGTTTAAACTGCCAACCCTTAACCGCCACTGCTCAACTCTTCTTAAAGAGCGGAAGACGAGGTTCGAACTCGCGACCTATAGCTTGGAAGGCTATCGCTCTACCAACTGAGCTACTTCCGCTTTTTGATTGAAGATTCTTGATTAACGAATTACGACTGAAATATTCCAATCTAAAATCGTCGTTCTACAATCTAAAACCATTTGGTGGGGAGAGAAGGATTCGAACCTTCGAAGTCTTGCGACAACAGAGTTACAGTCTGTCCCATTTGGCCACTCTGGTATCTCCCCCTCTTTTTATTTTCGATTTGATGATTTGCGAATTACGACTGAAAAGTTCCAATCTAAAATCTAAAATCGTCAACCTGAAATAAAAAGAGCCTCCTATCGGAATCGAACCAATGACCTACTGATTACAAGTCAGTTGCTCTACCAGCTGAGCTAAGGAGGCTTATACGGTACATCAATTCAATAAAATCGATGTTTTTGTATCTTTTTAATCTTTCACAGAACTTCCATCTCTCGGCTTTTTCTCATGCCCTTTCCGAAATGGAATGCAAATCTACAAAAATTAATTTCTGAAAAAAATATATTTTAAAAAAAAATTTGGCGGAACATCGTCCGCCAAATCCTTTTGAAATTCGATATGGAAATATCCTCCTAGTAATCAGATACTTCATCTGCATTAAGCAGGGCCTTATGCTCGCTTAATTTTGCACGGGTTTTGTCTTTATGTTTAGTAATTTGTTTTTTCAGCGATTCGATTGCCAAATCGGTAGCCTCTTCAAAAGACTTGCACTGTTCTTTGGCAAAAAGCGTCATTCCTGGAACCATTAATTTAATTTCGGAAATCTTATTCTCCTCATCTTCAACATTTTCTAGCTTCAAATAAACTTCGCCACCTATAATCTGATCAAAAAACTGATCTAACTTGTCAACTTTCTTTTGGATAAAGTCTAATAACTTTTTGTCTGCATTGAAATGAATGGACTGAACTCTGATTTTCATTTTTCCTCCTTTTTTATGCCTTTGGATGGGCTTGTTTATATATAGATTTTAAGCGTTCTATTGAGTTGTGCGTATACACCTGGGTAGCGGCCAGGCTTGCATGCCCCAACAGTTCCTTTATTGCATTAAGATCGGCTCCCTTGTTTAACAGGCTGCTGGCAAACGAATGCCGCAGCACATGGGGGCTTTTCTTGTCTTGCGTTGATACATCTGTCAAATAACGGGTAACGATCCTATAGATCAATTTTGGGTAGGCACCGGTGCCTGAGTCAGTAACGATTAAGGCCTCGCTTTTGTTATCAAAATTCTGTAATAATTTCAGTGTTATGTACAATTTGATCTGCTTGGCCAATTCGCCGTGCAAAGGAATGATGCGTTCCTTGTTGCGCTTGCCCAACACCTTGATGGCGCCTTCGTAAAAATCGACATCGCTTTCTTTGAGCGCCACCAATTCGGCCAAACGCATTCCGGTTCCGAAAAGCAGTTCCACCACCAGCTTGTCGCGCTGGCCGCTAAAGTTATCGTCAAAAAACTCGACCTTTTCACCTTTTTCGTTTATGTATCCATCCAGCAGCGTATCCATCTTGGCCTCTTCGATAAATACCGGTAGCCGTTTGGGCACCTTCGGCGCTTTGACTAGCGTCATTGGGCTCGTTTTGATGGCTTTTTCCCTGAGCAGGTGCTTGTAAAAACTTCTTAACGTAGACAGTTTGGCTTTAACCGTACTTTCGGCCATTTGATGGTCTAAAAGGTGTACCATGAAACTCCTGACATGGGTAGGCTGGACGGCAACGAGGTCGAGCTCAAATTCTTTTTGCATAAAGCCCTCAAACTGCATCAGGTCTTTTTGGTAGGCTTGTACAGTATGCGGAGAGTAGCGCCTCTCGTGCTGCAAATAGGTCAGAAAATTGCTCACCAGCATAGGCATAGGGTTCGTTGTTGGTGAATATACAAAAAATAGCTTTCCAAGTATTTTTTTTCCAAAAAAAAACGCCCCCGAAATTCGGAGGCGCTTATTATCTTCAACAAGACAGGGCTTATAGCGTACCTTCTTGGTTCAATCCTTGGATGTAAACAGCGTGTTTAATTTCAGTACGACGGGTTACAGATTTTTTCTCGTATGCCTGACGGCTACGCAATTCTCTTAACACACCAGTTTTTTCAAACTTCTTCTTGAAACGTTTTAACGCTTTGTCTAACGATTCGCCGTCTTTAATATTGATAATGATCATAACGTGAAATACCTCCTCTCAGTCGATTTTTAATGCCCTGTTTATGTAGGGGATGCAAATGTAAGTAAATTATTGAAAAAGAGAAAGTTTTTGCCTTATTTTTTCTGCGGGAGGCGCCGAGCCTTTCAATAGGGCCAACAATTAAAAAACCTGTGTTTCAATTTGGTACGAATTGTGCAGGGCAATTGCTAAATTTACCTCAAAGCCCAATCATGACAACCAAAAGAAAATTCATCCTCATTACTGCAAGCCTTGTGGTTTTGGTACTGGCCATTATGGTATACTACCGTTATTTCTTTGTTTTTGGCGAAGGCGTAAAATCAGGCGACCTCAACTACATTGTTAAGAAAGGCTATGTTTTTAAGACCTATGAAGGCAAGATCATCCAAAGCGGCATTAAATCGAGACAGGCAGGCAGCATCCAATCGAACGAGTTCGAATTCTCTGTAGCCAGCGAGGAAGTTGCCCAAAAGATGATGACCAACAGCGGCAAGAATTTCGAAGTGCATTACCGAGAGTACAAAGGTGCCTTGCCTTGGCGCGGCTTTAGCGTGTATGTGGTAGACAGTATTGTGAATATGCAATAAACGAAAGGTTGCAGGCTCCCAGTTGCCTTTGGATAAAAGCCATAGACCTGAAAAAAAATATCACCTATAGTCTGTGGGCCACAGACCATGGATAAGATAAACTTAAAAAAAAGAAAGCCACAGGTTGACAGCTTATAATGCTAGGACTAGCTTATTGACTAAAATCTGTTAATCTGTGTCTAACTTGGCTATGCTTTACGACTTAAAAAGAATATCACTTATGGTCTGTGGCTCACAGACCGTGGGTAAGGAACAAGCTAACCTAGTTTTGCTATACAGTTAATTCATCTTACCGTATTCGGTCTGTGGCCCACAGACCGTGGGTAAAATCTGTCAATCTGTGGCTAACTTAGCTTCGTTATGCGGTTGATTGACCTGATCTTACTACGCATGGTCTGTGAGCCACAGACCATGGAAAAGAGAAAAGAGCTACAGACCGTGGAAAAAACAAAAAGGCCACCCGAAATTTCAGATGGCCTCCAGTTAGTAATTATGGTTAGTTAATAGTTTCTTATTTCATGATTTCGCGGGCGATAACAATCTTTTGTATTTCGGAAGTTCCCTCGCCTATCGTACACAGTTTACTATCGCGATAATATTTCTCTACCGGAAAATCTTTGGTATAACCGTAGCCACCAAAAATCTGCACTGCTTCCGTAGCACATTTTACGGCCACCTCAGAGGCATAATATTTGGCCATAGCCGATTCTTTAGTCATTGGCTGGTGGCGGTTCTTCAAATCGGCTGCCTGACGAATCAACAGCTCTGCCGCTTCGATTTCGGTAGCCATATCGGCCAATTTAAAGCTGATGCCCTGAAAACTAGAGATTGGCACGCCAAACTGGTGGCGTTCTTGTGCATAGCCCAATGCGGCCAGGTAAGCCCCTTTTGCAATACCTAACGATAGCGCCGCAATAGAAATACGGCCACCATCCAAAACTTTCATGGCTTGTTTAAAGCCATCGCCTTCGTTGCCCAAGAGATTTTCTTTAGGTACGCGACAGTTATCGAAAATCATTTCGGTGGTTTCTGAAGCACGCATGCCCAATTTGTTTTCTTTTTTGCCGGCGGTAAAACCTGGCGTGCCACGTTCTACTACAATGGCCGAAATGCCTTTAGAGCTTCCCGCTTCTCCAGTACGCACCATCACCACGGCTACATCGCCAGACTTGCCGTGTGTAATCCAGTTTTTGGCACCATTAATTACATATTCGTCGCCGTCTAGCACGGCTGTGGTACGCATACGCAAGGCGTCAGAACCGGTATTGGCCTCGGTAAGGCCCCAGGCACCAATCCACTCGGCCGAAGCCAATTTAGGCAGCCACTTTTGTTTTTGGGCCTCGTTGGCAAATGCCAAGATATGGCCGGTGCACAACGAATTATGCGCCGCCACCGATAAACCTATCGAACCGCAAACCTTGGCCACTTCTACAATAACATCTACATATTCTTGATAGCCAAAGCCCGAACCTCCGTATTCTTCGGGAACCAAAACGCCCATCAGGCCCAGTTCGCCCAGTTGCTTAAAAATTTCTACAGGAAAATGTTGTGCCTCATCCCATTCCATTACATTTTGACGAATGTTCTTTTCGGCAAAATCGCTGACCATCTTTCTGATCATATCTTGGTTTTCTGCTATTTCAAAGCTAAAGCCAGTATGCATATATTAAGTTCGATTAAAAAAAGAAACTGTTTAAATTTTGCGCTGATAATGGGCGTTTTGATTTAAACAGTTTCTTAAGATTTATATTTGGTTGAGGGCAATATTAAACAAATAAAACATACGCCACAACTCGGTTTTTGACCATAAAATAGTAGAATGATTTAGTATTTGGTTCAATTAGTTAACCTGCTAAATACAGGTTTATAAAAAAGGGCAAACGTTTGCCTAAAAAAATTTTAAAAAAAATTTCGGGCAAGGCCGAATAAGACAATCCGATTACAATTTGGGGTTAAAAAATGTAGCCAAAGTTAGAACTTGGCCAAAGAAAATACCTGCGTGCAAAAGTCCTTCAAGCGCTCGCGACCATTCAAAAAATCGAGGCTGATGAGAAAAGAATAGCCTGCTACTTTTGCACCCAGCAACGCTACCAACTTAGAAGCCGCCACCACCGTTCCTCCAGTAGCCAACAGATCGTCGTGGATGAGTACATTTTGGCCAGCCTTAAATGCGTCTTCGTGCACCTCGAGCGTTGCACTTCCATATTCCAAATCATAAGACTGTTGAACGGTTTTATAAGGCAGCTTACCGACTTTGCGGATGGGCACAAAAGGAACCTGAAGGGCCTGCGCCAAGGCCAGGCCAAACAAAAAACCACGGCTTTCGATGCCCGCAACCACGTCTATGTGCAAATCTTTCACCTGCTCGGCCAATGCCTTGGTAATTTCGGTACATAGTTGGGGGTTATGCAATACCGGGGTGATGTCTTTGAAAATTATTCCGGGCTTCGGAAAATCGGCCACGTCGCGCAGGGTTTGTTTAATTCTTGCTTCAAGCATGTTAAAATGTAAGATAAGGTGCTAAGTTCTGTATATTTTGAGGCGTTAAGATAGCTACTTTCCTCAAATCTTCTATAGCTTTATAAGGCCCATGTTGTTTTCTGTACTGGATAATGGCATTGATTTGCTTGTATTTCAAATAAGGGTTGTTTTTGAGCTCGTCGAAAACAGCGGTATTGATATTGATTTTTTTGAGCTGGCCGGCGTCAACGCGCACCTGGTCTTTGATGCCTTCAAATTTTGCACTGTCTAATCCGAAAACTTCTAACAATTGTTCTTTCCGGTAAAAACCGCCTAATCTTTCCCTATAATTGGCAATGCGTTTGGCAAATGCCGGACCGATGCCCCTGATTTCCTGAAGCTGGACAGTATCGGCTCCATTGATTTCGATCACTGCTAGTTCTTTTTGAGGCCTTGGATTGGTGTCTTTATGAAATGGTTGCTTGTTCTCGAATTTGTCCGTCGCACCGCCTTCAATCGTTACATAAGATTTTAGGCGCGCATACATTTCTGGAGAAATCACATACATTTTCTGCAGGTCTTCTGCTTTGTAAAACCTCCCTCCCTTGTTACGGTAATTGATAATGGATTGCGCCTGCTTGGCCGAAAGCCCCAGGCTTTGCCATTGAGAGGCATCGATCTGGTTCGGATCAAAACGGAACAATTCGGGTGCTTTGCGTACAGCCCTGGCATGATCAGGATAGGCATAACCATCCCGATTGTCGGATTCCATATTGACCAGCTCCAGTTGCTTGATAGCCGTAACTTCAACGGCCGTTGCCGGTTCTTGTTTGTCTTTCAACAGATCATACACATACGGAAATACCGCTAAAAACAGCAAAACGGCCATTAGAAACAACAGGCCATTGTACTCGCGCTTTGTAAAGCCAAAGTACTTATTTAACCAATTTTTCATAGATAAGATAGGTACTATAAATATAAATCTTATTTTTGAAATTGCTTTATGAATTAATTCCTCCTTACAGATGAAGATTATTACCACAAAAGAGTTTGCAAAAGCAACCAAGATAGATAAGTTAGGAGTACCGGGTCTGGCCGCTTTGTTGATGGAAGTAATGAAGCTCAACGACATCAATAAAGTTTTCTCTCAAAACGAACACTTTGAGGGCCTCGAATTTGTCGACAAGATTTTGGAAACCATTGGCGTTTCTATCGATTTTGACGAGGACGACCTGAAGAATATCCCCAAAACAGGTGGCTTTATTGCCATTGCCAACCATCCTTATGGTGGCGTAGAAGGCCTTGCACTGGTTAAATTATTGTGTACCGTAAGGCCGGAAGCCAAGGTCATGGTAAATTTTATCCTGAAGAAAATACCTAACCTGAGCGAGTTTTTCGTGGCGGTTAACCCTTTCGAAAACGTGCAGCATTCTTCGAGCATCAGTGGCTTGAAAGCTACTTTCGATTTGTTGCAGAGCGGTACGCCGATTGGCATCTTCCCTGCCGGCGAGGTATCGACCTTTAACCTCGAAACCCAGGAAATTACCGATAGGTTGTGGCATCCGGTGGTGGGCAAACTTATTGCCAGGGCCAAAATGCCGGTAGTGCCGATTTATTTCCATGGCAACAACGGCATCTTGTTCAACATCCTAAGTTTTATACACCCTACTTTAAGAACGGCCAAACTGCCGTCGGAGTTCCTGAACAAACAGGGCCTAAAAATCAAAGTGCGTATTGGCAAGCCGATCAAGATCGAAGATATTTCCTACAAGAACAACACCAACAAGCTGCTCGACTTTTTAAGGGCGAGAACCTATGCTTTGGGTACCAGCTTGGAGGAGGAGAAAAAATTGTTCAACCCGATCAACCTGTTCAAGCGGAAGAAAAAACCGGCGCAGATTGTAGAGGAAACCGACCGCAACCTGATTGTAAACGAAGTGGCCAAGCTGGAGGATTTTAGGGTTTGGGAAGAAAAGAACTACGAGGTTTACATTACCCCTACATCCAACATTCCGAATATATTGAGGGAAATTGGCCGTTTGCGCGAGATTACCTTCAGGGAGGTTGGCGAAGGCACGAACAAGAAAATCGACCTCGACAATTACGACATCTATTACAACCACTTGTTTATTTGGGACAAGGATGCCCATACCATTGTAGGCGCCTACCGCATAGGCAAAGGCGACGAGATTTTAAACACCATGGGCCGTAGAGGATTTTACCTGTCGGAACTGTTTAAGATCAAGGAGCCTTTTTATCCGGTGTTGAGGCAAGGCATTGAACTGGGCCGCTCGTGGATCAGAAAAGAATACCAGCAAAAACCCTTGCCCCTGTTCCTGCTTTGGAAAGGGATATTGAAATACCTGATCGAAAACCCGAAATACCGCTATATGTTCGGACCGGTAAGTATCAGCAACAATTTTTCGAAGTTTTCTAAATCGCTGATTGTAGATTACATTACCAAAAACCATTTCAACTACGAACTGGCGCACTATGTAAAGCCTAGAAACAAATTCAAGGCCGACCTTACCCCTATCGATACCGATTTGCTGATAGAAAACAGCGACTCGCTGAAAGACCTGGACAGCCTGATTGGCGATATCGAAAATTCGCACATCAAAATTCCGGTGCTGTTGCGTCAGTACATGACCTTGAATGCAAAAATCATCTGCTTCAACATCGACCCTAAATTCTCCGACTGCCTTGACGGTTTCTTGGTGGTCGACGTACACAAGATCCCGTCGGAGATGCTGGAGAAGATTGGTAAGAACTTTTAGGTTCAGTTCACCGTTTCCAGCTCACAGTGATGAGCTAGTCACTAATGAACGATAAGCTATTATAAACAACACAAGCCCTGGCATCCACCGGGGCTTTTTTGATGCTTATTCTGAAGTTTTGATGAAGAAACCAGGCTGCAGCCCTGCCACTTTAAACTTTGCCGTTCAGTTCTAGTCTTGTACATATATGCAACTTAAAATATAAAGGCGATGAGAAATTTTAAAATGCTGTTGGCTGCAACAGCTGTAGGCTTATTAAGCATAGCCAATTTAAATGCAAACGCTCAAGGCAGAGGAAGGGGCAGAGAAAGGGCACCTGTTGCACACCGTGAGGCACACCGCGTGGTGGCCAGAAAGGCAAATGTTCATTATGCCCCAATGCCTAGATGGGGCGCGGCTGTTAATGTGGTGCCCAGGGCTTCGCTCAACATCAGGTTTGGAAACAACAACTACTATTATAACTCGGGTATTTATTACGTAAAAAGAGGTGGATCGTTTGCCGTAGTTAGACCGGTAAGGGGAGTAAGAATAAGAGTATTGCCTGTAGGCTACAGAACCATCATACTTGGTCCTCGAAGCTATTTCTACTATTACGGGACCTTCTATACCCGGATGGCCGATGCCTATGTGGTGGTAGATGCACCGCTTGGCGCTGTAGTTGATGCCTTGCCTGACGGCTACGAAATCAGGAACATTAACGGCATAGAATATTATTACCTCGACGGCAGCTATTATGCCGAAGTAGATGCCCCAGAATTTCCCGACGGCATAGGTTATCAGGTTGTTCAGCCATAACCGCAAAAAGCAAAAGCCCTGACATCCATCGGGGCTTTTTGCTATCAACTAACCTAAACTGTAATGATAAATACTAACCAAATATTTAACACCACAAAAGTAGGTCTGCAATGTTAAGAACTTATGAAATCGGGATTATCTTAAGATTATTTAATATAGGAATCGACTAAAACTGATTTTTCGTCGGATTTAACATTTTTTGGACAATAAAAGCTAGGCCGATAGGTTAAATTTATATATATTTAATGTTATCGCAATGTTAAGGCATTGAAAAGCAGAGTCCAACATATCGCCTATAAGCTTCTCATCATCATCGGATTAGCATTTTCTTTTGCAAGCGCAAAGTCACAGCGCTATAGCTTCGAATTTTACGAGGGCACCTTCAATTTTGAAGCCGACTCGACTATCGATATTCCTTTTCAAGCACAGCTGACTAATCAGTCGGTTAAAGATTTTTACTATAAGGTAAATTCTGGCCATTACCAGGCGCTCGTACAGGCCCTGCTCGATTACCGCGACAAATACAAACTGAACGATTGGCTCTATTATCAACTGATTAGAAAAACAGCGCAGGAAATTAGTCCGAAAGCCGAGAACTATAGCCGTTATACGCTGTACAAATGGTTTTTAATGGCCAAATCGGGTTACGATGCCAAGGTAGCCGTAGGCAACGACCAGATTATATTCTACATCCGCAACAACGAAGACATTGCCGATATCCCTTTCTTTATGGTCGACGACAAAAAATACACCTGTCTAAACTACCACGACTACGGCAAATTGTTTAAGCGCGAAGACACCTACAAACCGGTAAACATTGCTATTGCCGAAGCCAAGAACGCATTCAGCTATAAAGTAACCCGCATGCCCGAGTTTAAGCCCGAAGATTATACCGAGAAGCAACTGGCCTTTAACTACAAGCACAAAGCCTACCACTTTAAGGTAAAGCTGAACAATGAGGTAGACAAGATCTTTGCCAATTATCCGGGCGTAGATTTCGAAACTTATTTTAATATTCCGCTGAGCAGGGAAACCTATCAGTCGCTTATTCCGATATTAAAGGAAAACCTCAAAGGCATGAGCACCAAAAACGGTGTAGACTACCTCATGCGTTTTACCCGTTATGCTTTCCTCTACGAAAACGACGAAGATAATTTCGGCAAGGAAAAACGCCTATCGCCAGAGCAGACCTTATTGAATAAATACAGCGACTGCGACGACCGCGCGGCCTTGTTTTTCTTTTTGGTAAAGGAAATCTACAACCTGCCCATGATTGCCATGCTCTACCCTACGCATATTACCATGGCTGTACAGTTTGATAAGCCTGTGGGCAATGCCATTATATACAATGGCAAATCGTACACCGTTTGCGAGCCTACGCCACAACAGCAGAACCTCAAAATGGGCGAGCTATCGGCCAGCCTAAAAAACAAGCCTTACGAGGTGGTGTACCATTACGATCCGCTCAACAAATAACCCTTAAATGTTGAAGGCATAAAAAAACCGTCCCGAAGCTAATCGGAACGGTTTTGAAATAAACAATTTAATATCTTATTATTTTACAGCACCTGGAGTGGTGTAAGCCAATGATTGTGCATCAACTTCTGCCCAACCAGCTGCCCAGTTGTCAGTACCGAAAGCACCTTTGTAGGCAACAGGTGTAAAGAACGAACCAGATACTTTTGCGTTGGTGAATGAAGCACCAGTTGCAGCAACCGAACCAGCAGCCAAAGTAAAGTTAGCTGTACCTAGGGTTGCACCCGATCCGAAATCAGTTGCGTATAAATAAGGATTTACAAATAAGCTACCTGCAAAAAGACCGTTTGCAAAAACGTTATCGGTACGAAGTTTCGCTTCAACAGCTGCCAAAGCACCTGTGTTGCTCATTTTAACTTCTTGTGTTCTTGTACCGTAAATCAAGTTGTTGGCAATAACCATCGAACCTGAGTTGAAGTTTGCTGTAGTAGAGTTTGCTGTTTGAACGGTAGTATCGTCAATGTACAAACCAATTGGGTAACCGGCAATAACCGAGTTCAGGATGCTGATTGAAGAGTTACGACGGATTTGCGCACCGTTTTGGAAATTGGCATTGAAAGAACCTGTAGCGGCTTTGCATGGACCAATGATGGTTACGTTTGAGAAAACAGCCGAAGTTTTAGGCGTTTGATCAGTACCAGTTGCATTGTTGTCTGATTCGAAACCGTTTGAACCTGATTGGTCGGCCACGGTAGCTACACGTTGAGCCAAAGCAAACTGAACATTACCTGAATAACCGAAATCTGTATCGAAATCATCATCCCAAGTACCGATAGCCAATAAGTGTTTTGCATTTACTGTACCACCGAACCACTCGAAAGCATCGTCGCCAGAACGGTAAACTTGGATATAATCTAAAGTAGTACCGCTACCAACACCGCCCATCGTCAATCCGTTGATTTCGTTATCAACTGAATAAGCGATACCTGCAAACTCGATACGTACATATTTCATGGTACCAGAGTTGTCAGCTGGATCTGTACCGCCATAAAAGATATAAGCTTTTTCGTCTTTGCCAGTAGGCTGTACCAAACCACCTTCTATCTTCACATCGTTACCTTGGTTTACAGGCGCTTTACCCAAAAGGATTACACCGCCCCAATCGCCTTGGCTACGTGCGCCAGCTGCCAAAGCAGAAGTAAATACAATGGGTTTATCAACAGTACCAGTAGCATTGATCTTAGCACCACGGGTTACAACCAAAGTACCTTTAGTTGCTTTATCGCCTTTAATGATTGTTCCAGGCTCAATAGTCAAGGTAGCGCCATTGCTTACATAAACAAAGCCTTTTAACAAATAGATTTTGCTTGCAGACCAAGTAGTGTTGGCCGAAATCTCTCCGCTAACCTCTACTACATTTCCAGCAACAGGCGTTGGCTCATCATCAACAACGCTGTTCTTCTTGCATGAGGTTGCGAATAAAACAACCGATAATGCTAATAATAAAATTTTGATTTTCATTTTTCTAGTTTTCTTTTTGAATAGTGCAAATAGATTGATTTAAGTTTGCTTTAGCGTTAACCTCACATTAACAATATGTTAAGCGTTAAAATGAGTAACTAAATGACAATGAGATATTTGTACCCGGCTTGTACGACATAATCGTTTCGTCGCCACCGGCATTGGTTTCGTATTTTTTGTTCTTGTTGTAATCGAAGTAAATGGTGTTGCGCTGATTTAGGATATCGCCTACGTTCAATTTGATTTCGCCTCTCGACTTGATTACTTTATAGCCTGCCTGGAAATCGATCACGTCGCGCGGAGCCTCCCAAGTGCTTGGGAAAGTAATACCGCTGGCTTGGATAATCCTTCTGCCAATTCTGTTGTAAAGCACGTTTAGGCTCAATTTGTTGTTCAGCTCAGTATGTTGCAAACCTGCATTGATTACATAAGGCGATTGGCCAACCATCGGGCGGGTTTTATCGATGTAGTTCTGGTCTTCAGGGTTTTTGATCTTCGATTTCACCAAAGAAACGTTGGCATAAGCCGTGGTGTTTTTAAGGAACTGGCCACCACCCATAAAACCAAGGTTTTTTCTTATTTCAAACTCCACTCCATAGCTGTAGGCTTTTGCGGTATTGAAATAAGAGATATCTGGTGTTGACAATACATCGTAACGGTACGATTCGATGGCATTGTTAAAGTTTTTGTAAAAAGCCGATACCGATAGGATTTCGCCCGCACCCGGATAGATTTCGTATCTCAAATCGGCGTTATCGATCAAGGTTCTCTTCAGGTTAGGGTTACCCGATTGGTTGGCCAACAATTCGTAATCGTAGTAAGACGACAAAGTCAGCTCCCTGAACTCTGGTCTGGCCAAGGTACGGTAGTACGAAGCTCTTAAATTGCTTTTTGCAGTTAGGCTGTAGGTTAAGTTAACCGATGGCAATACGTCGAGTTGGGTATCGTCAACATAGGTCTTTTTCACGTTTGATAATTGAACGTTGTAGTTTTCTACCCTCACGCCATACACCGCACGGAATTTCTCGCCGAATTTCTGGTCTAACATGGCATAACCATAGTTGGTAAACGAGTTGGCATCATAGCTATCCACGTCGCTTCCGATTTCGTTGAGCTTGTAAACACCCGATTGGATAAGCGAAGGCGAGAAGATCTGGTTAACCGGCAGTGCCCTGATGCGTTGCATCTCGTCGGCATCGTTAGAGTGCAACTCTGCACCGATAAACCTGGCATTGAAAGTACGCTCGCGGTATTGCGAACCCAAGCCTGCCTTAAAGGTGCTCGAGGCGTTGAACAATTTAACCGGTGTGCTGTAGTTTACATCGCCTGCATAAATATTTTCGTTCAGCTTCGAAAACAAGCGGGTGTTCTCTTTACCTAATGAAGTAATATTGGCTTGATAAAGCACACTTGGATCGTTTTGCGAAGCCAGGGCTTTGGCATAGTTTATTTTCAACTGGTTAGGCTGATCGTTGGTTACATTACTGAACGAAGTCGACCATTTCAACTTGCTGTTTTTGCCACCAACCTGGTGCTCGCCTTCCAAGGTAGACTTGAACAACGATTTCTGCATCACATCGTAGGCGTAAAACCTGTTGATGGTTGTCGACCCTTGGTTGATACCGGTACGCTCGGTATAGTTATCGTCGTAGTTTTTATTGTAGATGTTTTTGAAGCTGATCTTGTTTTTGCCAAAGCTGTAGGCAAAGTTGGCCAAGGCGCCCAAGTTGGTCGAAAACTTGTATTGGTTATCGTTATAATCATACACATAAAATGCACGTTTCACATCTTCGCCAATATTTTGCGAGTTACGGTAGGTTAAAGAAACCAAGGCACCAAAACGGCTATCGTCTTTAAAGTGTTTCACCCTGCCCATGCTAAACTGATAGTTCTGGCTAGGCAAAGCTGAATTGTTGTTGATGGTGAAATCGTTTGGCAATGATTTTAGGGCGCCCACGTTTCTGGCCGGCGTTAATCCGCTCAGGATTTTGTTTCTCGAAGGGAAATTATCGGCCAGTTGTTTAGAGCCATCGTCAAAGCCCAAATAGTTCAGGGCGTTTTTGCTGGTTGCCAAAAAGTCTTTAAAAGTTGATTGGCTGTTGTAGCCATAGCCTACGCCAAAAGAGATAAAGTTATCGTCTGGAATATCTTTGGTGGTAATCTGAACGGCACCGCCTGCAAAATCGGCAGGAAGGTCTGGAGTTGCGGTTTTGCTGATGGTAATTTTGTCTACCAAGTTTGAAGGTACGATATCGAACGAGAAAGCCTTACGGTTAGGCTCAGTGCTCGGCAAGGTAGAATTATCAAGGGTGGCTGTATTGTAACGATCGCTCAAGCCCCTTACCACGACAAACTTATTGTCTTGGATGGTGGCGCCACTTACACGCCTTAAGGCCTCTGAAGTATTCTTATCTGGCGATTTTTTGATCTGATCGCTCGAAATACCATCAGAAATTACAGAACTGTTTTTTTGTTGCGCATAGAGCGAGTTAACCGATTCCTGCTTAAAGTTGGCGGTAATGACCACCTGTTTTAAGGTTTGTGAGCTGGCCTCTTCCATCACCACGTTTAAAGAAGTGGTAACGCCGCTTTTAACTTCTACATCGGTAATCCTTTTGGTAGCATAGCCTACGTAAGAAATTTCGATGGTGTGCTTGCCTTCGGTAAGACCCGGAAGCACATATTTGCCGTCAACGTCGGTGCCTACACCTTTGGTAGTACCTGCCAGTTTAACGGAAACGCCAATCAGTGTTTCGCCTGTTTTCTTGTCTGATACGGTTCCTGAAATTTTGCCTGTTCCCTGTGCGAAAACAGCCGCCCCCATCACCAAGAATAGCAATGTAAAAAGCGCTTTTTTAAGAGTTAATTGTGAGTTCAATTTGCCTGATTATTTGTTTAGGCAAAACTATTACCACAATGTTAGCTCTATGTTAGCGTCAAATTACCATTCGTTTATGCAAAGGTTAACTAATTGTTAAATGGCCGCCGTATCAATATTTTAGCCCTACTTTTTTGCAGACAAAATGCAACAACCAAATCGGGCCGATTAACAAAAACTTAACATCATCTAAAAACGAAGGCTTTTTGCCTTCTATTTTATGGCCAATAAACTGCCCGATCCAGGCCACTACGAAAATGATGGCAAATACCATCCAGCCTGCCGGCCCTCCGGCATCTTGCCAATGCTCCAGTTTTACAATGCCATAGCTCATCAGTCCGACAATCCAGATCATCAAAAAGAACAGCACCGGCGACAGGGTGAAGTAATAATACATGGCAAAGGCAATGAGAAACGAAGCCCAATTGAAATAGCCGTTGTACCGGCCCAGAAAATCCAAATGCGGAAAGGGAATTTGCCATACCAAACCCAATAAGCTGAATACAATTAAGGGTACGCAGATCCAGTGGATCAACTCGTTTGTATGATTTTGGTGGCTCTCGCCATATTTATCGAAATAAATATCGACCGGACGTTTAGCTAGTTTTTCCATGTTTTTTATCTTTTTATCACCCTGTAGTTGCTGGTGGTTCTGTTATCCTAATTATTTTTTGCCGTCGCTATATGCTATTTACTATCAACCATATAAGACATATAAGGTCTTAATTAAAATCTACCATCGCTATACTCATTACGCCATACGCTTTGTATAAAGTTTACAAGATTTAATTGCGCAATGGTTTTAGTGTATAAAAATAAAAAAAGCGATAGACAAATCTACCGCTTTTTAAACAATTTAGCTTGCTCGGTTACAAACGCGCAATTACTTGGCGAAAGCTACCGAACGGGTTTCCCTGATTACCGTAACCTTGATTTGGCCCGGATAGGTCATTTCGGTTTGGATACGGTTAGAGATATCGGCTGCCAACAATTCTGCTTGCTGATCGGTTACCCTTTCGCTTTCTACCACTACCCTTAGCTCTCTACCTGCCTGAATGGCAAAAGTTTTCTCTACGCCTGGGTAAGACAGCGCCAGTTCTTCTAGTTCTTTTAAACGTTTGATATAGCTTTCTACTACTTCGCGACGTGCGCCAGGGCGTGCACCCGAAATCGAGTCGCAGGCCTGTATAATTGGCGAAATCATAGAAGTCATTTCTATTTCATCGTGGTGGGCGCCAATGGCGTTGCAAACATCTGGGTGTTCCTTATATTTTTCGGCCAGTTGCATACCCAAAATAGCGTGCGGCAATTCCGGATTATCGTCAGGCACTTTACCTATATCGTGCAATAAGCCTGCACGCTTGGCCAACTTGGCATTCAAGCCCAATTCTGCCGCCATGGTGGCACAGAAATTAGCTACCTCGCGCGAGTGGTGCAACAGGTTTTGTCCGTATGATGAACGGTAACGCATACGGCCTACCATTCTGATCAGTTCAGGGTGCAAACCATGGATGCCTAAGTCGATTACGGTACGTTCGCCAATTTCTACGATTTCGTCTTCAATTTGTTTCTTGGTTTTGGCTACTACCTCTTCGATACGGGCCGGGTGTATACGGCCGTCGGTTACCAAACGGTGTAGTGCCAAACGGGCAATCTCTCTTCTCACCGGATCAAATCCAGATAGGATAATGGCCTCTGGGGTATCGTCAACAATAATTTCGATACCGGTTGCCGCTTCCAATGCACGGATGTTCCTGCCTTCTCTACCAATTACACGACCTTTGATTTCGTCGTTATCGATATGGAAAATAGATACCGAGTTCTCGATAGCCGCTTCGGCTGCTGTACGCTGAATGGTTTGGATAACCACTTTTTTGGCTTCTTTGCTGGCGGTTAGCTTGGCTTCGTCAACAATATCTTTTACCTGCATCAGGGCCTGCGAACGGGCTTCCGATTTCATATTTTCAACCAATTGGTTCTTGGCTTCTTCGGCGCTTAAACCTGCAATGGTTTCCAGTTGCTTTACGTGCTGTTGCTTCAACACATCTACCTCTTCCTGTTTTTTTACAGCCAAAGCAGTTTGTTTTTCCAGATTGTTGCGTTGGTTATCTAGTTCCTGCTCTTTACGGTTGGCGTTTTCGAGCTTTTGGTTTAACGATTGTTCTTTCTGTTTGATGCCATTTTCGCGTTGGCTTACTTCGTTATTACGTGCATTTACCTGTTGCTCGTGTTCTGCCTTCAACTGCAAGAATTTTTCTTTGGCTTCAAGCAGTCGGTCTTTTTTCATGATTTCGGCTTGGCTCTCTGCATCTTTCAGTATTTTCTTCGCTTTGCTTTGCGCGGCTACCTCTTGTTGTTTAAGCAGGTTCCGCAACAGGTATCTGCCAATTGCTATACCAACAATCAAGCTGGCCAGCACGCATCCTGTTATCCCTAGTATTTCCATTGTTTATGTTTAGTTTTTAATTGGTGATGGAGCCATCGTTAAGCTTCATGATTCCATCGTTTTTGTTTATAAAAAAACCGTAACTTAATTATTATGCTCGCGTATGCCTGTTTTCATCTGCCGGCAAAAGCCGAAAAACGATAGCCAGGAAATATTGAAACATAAAAATTTAGCTACGGCCAAATTCTATTAGCTTATACGGCTCCCTCTTGAAGTTTCAGCTTCAACAAAGGCCGTTATAAGAACGTTTTATTTAGCGAAAAATCCGTTTAGCAAACTATCCAACTCCTCTACCTTCTCGGCAACGGCAGTATCTTGATTCTGGACTTTATGCTCTGTTCTCAACACCGCCGTTGCATAATGCAACACCGCCATCGAAAGCAGATCTTGTTTATCTCTAACCGCATAATTTTCTTGGTAGTCTTTTATACGCTCGTTGATAATCTTAGCTGCCCGCCTCACGATCTCTTCTTCTTCCATGTTTACCTTTAAGGGGTAAATACGGTCTGAAATAGTTATTTTAATCGAGATTTCTCCCATTTTTTAAGCTTTGTTTCAATTTTTTGCGCTGCTATTTTTTAAGCAACACCACACACTTATCAATTTCACGCACAAATTCGTTAATTTTTTGCTTTATATCAAGTGTCTTTTCACTTGTGCCTTCAATACTCTTCGCTAATTTGAGCACGCGTAGCTTTTCAGTAAGGTCGGCTTCGTTAATTTTAGCCTGGTCTAACGTAGCCTTGACGTGCTTGTTTTCCAACTTTAAAAGTTCATTTTCTTCTTGCAGGGCATTGCAGAGCTCGATGAGGCGAGCTGTTTTGAGCAATACGTTATTTAATTGGTCGGCAACTGAAGACATGCTTTTAAGTTTTAATTATTGAATGAAAGAATTTTGAATGATTGAATGGCTTGTTTCGAGTTTCCCATTCTTTCACTCCTTCATTCCTTCATGCGCTCATTCAATCATTTCTTTATCTAAATGTTGAATGACTGAGTTTTGAATGATTGGATGGTCTGTTTTGAATTTCCCCATTCTTTCATTCTCTCATTCAATCATTCAATCATTTCTATTATTATCTGATTTCTGCTTTTGCGTTTTGGACTAAGTTAGCTATAATCTTTTGCATCACCGCATCGATTTGTTTATCGGTTAAGGTTTGCTCCTCATCCTGCAACGTAAAGTTCAGGGCGTACGACTTCTTGCCTTCCGGAAGCTTGTCGCCTTCGTACACGTCAAATACCTGCACCTGCTTGATCAGTTTTTTCTCTGTTTTAAAGGCAATCGTCTTTAATTCGTCGAAAGTAACCTTTTGATCAACCAACATAGACAAATCCCTTCTTACCGATGGATATTTTGGAACTTCTTTGTTGATGATTTTGTTTTTGCGAACCGCATCCAACAATCCAGCCCAATCAAAGTCGGCATAAAACACTTCCTTATCGGTTCCGGCTTGTTTTCTATCGGCTGCTGTGGCTGCACCAAATGAAACCAAGGTTTGTGCACCTCTGAAATATTTCAATCCGTAGGCAAAATTTTCGTCACTGATTTCTTCCGATTGGAAATTGGCAATGCCCAAACGGCCAATAATGGCATCTACTGCAGCCTTAAGGTTATAAAAAGTAGAAGGTCCATCGTTTTGGTTCCACTGCTCGCTTTGCTTGCTACCGGTAACCAGTACCAACAAACGCGGACGTTCTACATACTCGCCATTAATTAAATGGTAGGTTTTGCCAAACTCGTAGAATTTCAGGTCGGTGTTTCTGCGGTTTTGGTTGTACACCACGCTCTCTAAAGCCGGTTGCAGCAAACTTTGACGCATCACGTTCAAATCGGAGCTCAGCGGATTTAAAATCTGTACGGCTTCTTCTGGTTTTTTAGAAAAGGCCGAACGGGTAAGCGAGTTGCACCAGATCTCTAAAAAGCCGTTTGCGGTAAGCATATCGGCAATCAGATTCTGGATATTTTCTTTATTGGGTTTAGCGGTATAGGCCAATGAGGCATTTACCTTGGTCGGAATAACAATATTGTCGTAGCCATAAATACGCAATACCTCTTCGGTAATGTCGCATTCGCGGGTTACGTCTACCTTGTAGGCCGGTACTTTTAGGCTCAGGCCTTTTTCGGTTTCAGCCGCAACGGTAATACCCAAGGCCACAATGATGGCTTTGATTTCGGCTGTTGGAATATCTTGTCCAATCAAAGCAATAATGCCTTCGTAGGTCACCTCTACATCGAATGGCTGTGCTGGGGCTGGATAAATATCAGAAATGGCTGAAGAGATCTCTCCTCCGGCTACTTCCTTAATCAGCAAGGCTGCACGTTTTAGGGCCGTTACGGTAATTTCTGGATCCGTACCACGCTCAAAACGGAACGAGGCATCGGTTTTTAGGCCATGTCTTTTCGACGTTTTACGTACCGATACCGAATTGAAATAGGCACTTTCTAAGAAAACATTGGTGGTTTGCTCGCTTACGCCAGAGTTTTTGCCACCAAATACGCCGGCAATACACATCGGTTTGGTTGCACTGCAAATCATCAGGTCTTCGGCCGACAGCTTGCGCTCTACATCGTCTAAGGTGATAAATGGCGTACCTTCTGGACATTGCTTTACGATAACTTGTTTGCCATCAATCTGATCGGCATCAAAGGCATGCAAAGGCTGACCCAATTCGTGCAACACATAATTGGTTACGTCTACTATATTATTGATCGGGCGAATGCCGATTACTTTCAATTTATCCTTTAACCAATCAGGCGATGGCTTTACGGTTACACCGCTAATGCTCACGCTACTGTAGCGAGGACAGGCTTCGGTGTCTTCTACCTTTACCTCGATTTTTAAGGTTTCGTTGTTGGTTTTAAAAGCTGAAACATCAGGCATTTGGTAAGACGTACGCAAGTAAGCGGCCAAATCTCTGGCTACGCCCAGGTGCGAGGCGGCATCGGCGCGGTTTGGTGTTAATCCGATTTCGAACATGAAATCATCTTCCATCTTGAAATACGACTTGGCTGCGATGCCAATTTCGGTATCCTCTGGCAACACCATGATACCGGCATGCGAAGCACCCAAACCAATCTCGTCTTCGGCACAAATCATACCAGCTGATTCTTCGCCCCTGATTTTAGACTTGTTGATTTTAAAAGGTTCGCCTTCGTTGGGATAAACAGTTGTGCCTACCGTAGCCACCACGACTTTTTGTCCGGCTGCCACATTTGGCGCACCACATACAATTTGCAGCAATTCGCCGGTACCGACGTCAACTTTGGTTACGCGCAAACGATCGGCGTTGGGATGCTGGGCACATTCAGCTACATAACCGATAACCAAACCTTCTAAGCCGCCCAAAACAGGCTGTACTTTTTCAAGGCTTTCTACCTCTAAACCAATATTGGTTAAAATGAGCGAGATTTCCTGTGGGGTTTTATCGGTTTGTATAAATTGCTTGAGCCAGTTGTATGATATTTTCATGTTTGGGTATGGTGTAAAGCGATTAGCGATTAGCGTTGACTAGACAACGCAAGACGCCAAACGCCATGCTTCTTTCTAAAATGCAAAGATATTATTTAATGCCGAAAGCAGCAATCGGCTTGAAGAGTTTGACAAAGAAAAATCAATGTATACCACCGATGCCGCCAATAATCAAGGCGCAGGCCCCTGCACCAACTACTACCATAATTGCCGCAATAATGATGAGCCTCAATCCGGGTTTAACAGGCTTGTCCGTACTTGATCTTGCGATCAACATGATGATACCAACCAAAAAAAGGATGCCGGCTATTGCCCAATACAGCAAAGAGAGTACAATTATTCCTTCCATAGCTGTATAAAGTTAATCAATTGGCGTTAATTTTTGCCTGATGGCATCAATTTTATGATCTCTATAAAAAATGTTCATGGTTTCGAAAGGCACCATCTTGTATTTATCGCTCACAATGTGGACACAGGATTTTTTCACAGCACGCACATCAAAATCCAAGGGGTCCATAAAATTCATGATGATGATGCGAAACAGGTTGTCGTACTTTAAGCCATCGCCCTGTACCCTAGGCAAGCAGCACATCAGTTCGCCAAATGTTCCTTCGGCACAATCGACCGAAACGCCGGTACTGAACAAATTGATCATGTGTTCTTTCAGTTTTTCGTCGTGCTCAAACACGATTGTATTTTTCGAATTGTTCAACAAGTCTTCCGGATTGATGAGGTTGGTCATCGGAATCACGTCATCATCAATTTTCAAGGCATAAGCCATGCACAGCGCATCGGGATTGCAAGGAACCGGAATAAGATCCTGCGGTGTAAAAATGGACTGCTCGTAAATTTTACGACGTACCTCGGTTAAGGTAATCCGTCCGGCCTGGTCGTTGTAATTGTCGTTACGGCCGGCAACCTGCGTAGGCTGGAAAGTAACGCCCCTTACGCATTTTTGCTTGAGGGCATACGCTAAAATATCGCCAATTTCGTGATCGTTAAGCCCTTTTTGCAAAGTAACCACCAAGGTAGTAGATACATTGAACTGGTTGAGGTGATCGATAGCTTTTCGTCGCACTTCGGTCAGGTCTTCGCCCCTGAGCTTGGTGAGTACTTCGGCGCTGAAACTATCAAACTGCAGGTAAATTTCGAAATCGGGCATGTAGCTGGCCAGTTTCTCTACAAAACCAATGTCTTTGGCGATGCGGATGCCGTTGGTATTGACCATCAAATGTTTGATGGGCTTGGTTTTGGCCAGGTCGAGTATGGCAAAAAAATCGGGATGCACGGTTGGCTCACCCCCCGAAAGCTGCACCACATCGGGTTCGCCCTCATTGGCTACCACCACATCGAGCATACGATCTATTTCTTCTAAAGTACGATGCCTGCCGTAATGTGGCGACGACATGGCATAACAGGTAGGGCAACTTAAATTGCAACGATCGGTTACCTCCACAACGGTTAGGCACGAATGCTGTTCGTGGTCGGTACACAGCCCGCAATCGTAAGGGCAGCCATAATGCACTTTGGTGTTAAACTTCAAAGGCATTTCCGACTGCTTGTTATAGTTTCTGATTTGTTTGTAATACTCTACATCATCGGCAATCATCACCTTGCTTTCGCCATGCGTACGGCAGTTTTTAAGCATGAATACCTTGGCATCCTGAAAAATAATCTTGGCATCGCAAAGCATCAGGCATTCGGGACAAAGGCTTTTCGTGTAGTCGTAATAGATGTAATCTCTGGTTTTCATGGGCTAATCGGTTTCTTGGCAAAAGCTGCCTTGCACGTTCTGATCAAAAACTTAGAGTAATATAGGAATATAAATATGGCCGACCAATGAATGCTGCTTAATTCTAAAAATAAAGGTTGATAAGGCTTTAAAAACTCGACCAGGAATCGATAGAGAAAATAAAGCACCATCAAAAGCTTGAAACGGTCGCCATTGCGCATTTTTTGGTGCTTGAGGCCTTGAAACAAGAGAAAAAGCAACACCAGGTAAATCATCTCATAAAGTGCCACTGGATGCCTTTTGATGCCATCGCCCAGATCCATGCCTATCCAAAACCGGGTTTCCGTGCCGTAGGTAGGCTCGGCAACACCCATTAAAAAACAGCCAATGCGACCAATAAATAGGGCTACAATGATTGGGATTACATATAAATCGCCAGAGGCGACCCTTACGCCGATAAACTTTTTGATGAGCTCTACACCCAAAAGGCCACCCAACAAACCACCTGCAATGGTTTTGCTGGCGTACAAAATGCTAAAGGTAAGGTTCGGCAATTGGTCTGGTGTTTCTAAAATGGCAATCAGCCTCGATCCCACTAGCGCCCCAATCATCGCACCCAGCATAATCCACAGGCGGTTTTCGTCCGAAATTGGATCTTTCACGCCTTTCCGCAGGTAATAATAAACCCGAATGCCGACAATAAAAGCCAGCGTTTCGAGCAGGTAATGCCAGTGATACAGCCTACCGCCTAATTCGAACTGAACTGGAAAGCCAAACAGTAATAAGCTAGCCAAAATCAGCGCCTAAAAGTAAAGCCTTACAAAAACAGGCAAATGATCTGAATAATAACGCTGTTCCTTGCTGTCGGACAATACGGCAAATTTTTGCACTTTGAAAGCCTTGTTTACAAAAATGTAATCTATTTTGTCTTTTAAAGGGCTATCCCACTTAAAAGCGTTGAAGGTTCCTGTCGGTCCATAAGGAGGCTCAACGGAAACATCTTTGGTATCGATTAAAAATGATTTGATGGTGGCAATGGCTTCTGTTTCGGGTGTTACGTTCAAGTCGCCGGTAAAAACCACAGGCAGGGTTGGCGCAATTTCCTGTATTTTCCTTTTGAGCAACTTGGCCGATTCGATCCTCGCCTGCACGCCCACATGGTCGTAATGCGTATTGAAAACCAAAAATTCTTTCTTGTTGGCTTTATCGTACAGCTTTACCCACGAGCAGATGCGGTTCAGGGCAGCATCCCAGCCTTTGCTAGGCACATCGGGCGTGGTTGACAGCCAAAAAGTACCGCCGTCCTTTTTCACAAAACGGTCTTTGTTAAAATACACCGCCGAAAACTCGCCTTTGCGCTTGCCATCATCGCGACCTACGCCTACCACATCAAAATTGGAATTGGCCAACAAATCGTCGAATTGTTCGGGCAGGGCCTCTTGTACGCAAAGAATATCGGCATCGTAAAAACGAACCAAGGCTTTTACATTGTCTTTTCGGTTGGGCCATGCATTAATGCCATCAGAGGCCACATTGAGCCTGATGTTATACGTAATGATATTGATCGGCTGATTTTTCTGTGCAAAAGTCGCCGTAGCCAAACACAGGCCAACGAGCAATAGGTATAGGTTCTTCGTCATGCCCCTAAAATACGAATACTATGTTAAATTAATGTTGTATAGTCGATAGCCCATGGTTGAAGCCTGAGGGTTGAAGGCATACAAATTGCAATTAACAATTTATCAATAACAAACAGGCGAACGAACCCCAATCAGTGGTCTGTGGCGCCACAGACCATAGGGTTGCAATAGTTGGCGGTTGATGGTTGAAGCCTAAGGGCTGAAGGCATGCAAATTGTAATTAACAATTCATCAATAACAAACAGGCGAATGACCAATCTGCTAATCGACTAACGAACAATTGAACTAATGAACCAATGAACTACATATAACTTTCATCGGCCAAACTCATGAAAGAATTATCGGCGATAATCAGGTGATCAATAACAGGTAAATCGAGTACCAACCCTGCAGCAACGAGTTTTTTGGTGATTTCAATATCTGATGCACTAGGCTTGAGATTGCCCGAAGGATGGTTATGCGCCAAGATGATGGAGGAGGCATTATGCTCAAAAGCCATCTTGAAAATCAATTTCGGATCGACCACCGTACCCGAAAAGCCGCCTTTGCTCACCAACTGGGTGGCAATGACAAAATGGGCACGGTTAAGCAGCAAAACCCAAAATTCTTCATGTGGCAAATCCGACAGTTCGCCCTGCATCACCGCAAAGGCATCTTGAGAAGAAACAATTTTTCTTGGCCTGTCGGCTATAGCCTCCTTGCGCCGCCTGCCCAATTCGAGCGCCGCAATAATGGCAATGGCCTTGGCCTCGCCAATACCGTTAAACTTGGAGAGTTCCTTGATTTCAACTTTTGCCAATCGGGCCAAGTCGTTATGGTAAAACTTAAGAATGCGCTTGCTCAGGTCGACAGCTGTTTCGGTTTTGTTGCCCGATCCAACCAGAATGGCAATCAGTTCGGCATCGGTTAATTGCTTGCGACCTTTAGTGGCGAGTTTCTCTCTGGGACGGTCGGCTTCTGCCCAGGCCTTGATTCCCAGTTTTTGATCGTCCTTTTTCATGTTTCATCCCTCCTATTTCGTCTTCCCAAAAATCTCCGACAGCTTTTTCTCTAGGTCTTCTCCGCGCAGGTCTTTGGCAAGCACAATCCCATTTTTATCAATCAAAATATTGGTTGGGATGCCCTGTATGTTAAACATTCTAGAAACCGCATTCTGCCAACCGCCAAGGTCTGAAACATGCACCCATTTTAAACCATCGGCCTTGATGGCCTTAACCCAAGCCTTTTTGTCATCATCTAAAGAAACACTTAAGACCTCAAATCCACGGTTTTTATATTGCTGATAAGCTTTCACTACCGTTGGGTTTTCCTGTCGGCAAGGCACGCACCACGACGCCCAAAAATCGACCAGCAGGTACTTGCCCTTAAAATCGCTGACCGAAACCGGCTTCCCAAACTGGTTGTTTTGTTCGAAGTTGGCTATGGGCTGGCCCACAACAATATCAACTGGCTTGATATCATTATTCTTAATAACCAAGGCATAACTGGTTGTTTTCAAGGCTGGACTTAACGAAGCATAGACTTGCTGCAGTTCCTTGTTCTCAAAATATTCTTTATATCCACTTAAAATAGAAAGCGAAATTATAGAATTGGGATATTGGCGCAACAGTTCGGATACGCCTTGGCGGATGTTCTTTTTCTTTTCGTCGTCGGTTATTGGCGACCGCATGATTTTAGAAAACTGCTTCCTGACAGAATCTATCACTTGGTGGGCATGCCCGGCCTTGATCACTTTCCCCTTTACAGCCAAGCCGCTAAACCTGTTGTTTTTAAAAGAGGCTGTATCTAATTGAAGGATGGTTTGGCCAGCATCGATCCAAAAGGACATAGGCTCCACCCGCTGATGAAAAGGAACAGAGATATAGGAAAGGGCAGGAATGCCTAACTTTCCCTTAAATAAAAAGGTTCCGTCTTTGGTATAGACCGAATCTTTTTTGTCGTAGTAGAGATAAACCTTACCACTGTAGTTGTTGATTTTGCCCTGAACGGTAAAGCGCTGCTGGGCATTTAATTGGTTGAAGAGGGATAGAAAAAAAACGAAAGCGAAAAATTTTTTCATAAAAAAAGCGGTATAGCATAGGCTACACCGCTCTAATATCGTTAAAAAAAGCGACTATTTTAAACCGTTAACGAATTTCGTCAACTTAGATTTGTTGTTAGAAGCTTTGTTTTTGTGGATTACATTTTTCTTGGCCAAACGATCTAGCATAGATACTACCTTAGGTAATAACTCTAAACCAGTTTTTTTATCTTCAGCAGCACGCAATCTTTTGATGAAAGTACGTGTAGTTTTTGCTTGATATCTGTTACGTAGACGTTTTGCTGCGTTTGCTCTAATTCTCTTTAAAGACGATTTATGATTTGCCATTCTTTTTCAGCCTTTTTGCTATTTTTATTATTTCGGACTGCAAATATAGAGTTATTGTTTTAAAATTCCAAAATGGTTTTGAAAATATTTTTTATTTAAATCCTTACTTTTTAATCACTTGCCAAAAACAGGCCTCAGAACACCTCTATATTACCCTAAAGTTAAGCGCTTTAAAAAAAACGACAAAACTATTTCTTTAAAGGGGCAAAATGCTATTTTTGGAAAAACATCGGGATTTTGGGGCAAAAATGAGCAAACCGATCAGGTTTGGTTTAGTTTTTGTTCGGTGAGTGTTAAAAAATTAAGGAACCGGCTAGGGCATTTCCTAAAAACCCGGCCGTTTATTAAACGACTTCAAACATTAAATGAAAAAAAGGATCGCAATTTTTGCTTCGGGTTCAGGATCGAATGCGCAAAAGATTATGGAGCATTTTAAGCGCAATACGGAAGTGGAAGTTGCCTTGGTACTGACCAACAATCCGGATGCCTATGTATTGCAGCGCGCCGACAGCTTTGAAATACCTTCGCATATTTTCGACAAACAGGAGTTTTATAAAACCGACAATATCCTCGACCTGCTCAAAAACCTCGACATCGACCTGATTGTGCTGGCCGGCTTTCTATGGCTCATCCCCAAAAACCTATTACAGGAATATCCGGGCAGGATCATCAACATCCACCCTGCCATTTTGCCAAAGTTTGGTGGCAAAGGCATGTACGGCGACCATGTGCACCAAGCCGTAATAGAGGCCAAGGAAACCGAAGGCGGCATCACCATCCACTACGTGAACGAGAACTACGACGAAGGCGAGTATATTTATCAGGCCAAATACCGCATCGATAAAGACGACAACCTAGAAATGATCAAGTTCAAAGGCCAGCAACTGGAACACCTGCATTATCCGCGCATCGTAGAAAGCATTATCAAAAAGATCAAAAAATGATTTGCCAACGAGGCAAATCATCGCTATCTTAACCTATGCTTAAAACCATCAGGTCGCTTTACACTTTTTACCTCAGCCATTTCTTTGCAGGACTATTCATCAGCCTCAGCTGTATGTACCTTTATCATTTATTTGGCAACCTGGCCATTCCGGCCATCTGCTGGTACAAGGCCTTTACCGTTGGCATTTTCTTTTATGCCGTTAATACCCGTAAAAGAAGGGAGTTTGTTTACTACCAAAATCTAGGCATTTCGAAAAAACTGCTGTGGGGCGTTACTTTGGGCATCGATTTTTTACTGTTTGTGGTACTCATGGCCTTGACAAAATGACGCACAAACTGGAAGCCGATGGCATAGAGCTCTCTTTTGGCACGCGAAAAATATTGAAGAGCGTTTACCTTAACTGCGAAACCAATGTGGTTACAGGCCTGTTGGGCCGCAACGGCGAGGGCAAATCGTGCCTGATGAACATCATTTACGGATCGCTCAAGGCCGATATCCGTTCGGTAAGGTTTAACGGCACAAGCGTGCTACAAGCTTTTAAACGGCCCGACCTCCTTACCTATCTGCCCCAATTCAACTTTGTGCCTGCCATCCTGACCTTAAAAAGGGTGTTTAACGACTTTGAACTGGCATTTGCCGATTTCGAAGCTGCCTTCCCCGAATTTGCTGGCAGGGAACGCGCAAAAGTAGGCCAGCTTTCTGGAGGTCAGCGGCGGCTGTTGGAAGTATACCTCATTATACAATCCAAATCGCAGTTTTCCATGCTCGACGAACCTTTTTCGAACATCATGCCTTTGCACATCGAAAAGATAAAGGAGCTGATCCAAGCCACAAAGCCACGCAAGGGCTTCCTCATTACCGACCATTATTACCAGCACATTATGGAACTCGGCGACCGGCTTTACCTGTTACGGGAAGGGCAAACCCACCTTTGCCAAAGCCGTGCCGACCTGGAATGGTTTGGCTATGTAAGCCAACTGGTTCAATAGCTCTAAAAAGGCCTTTTTTCTGCTTCTTAATTTTATTCAAAAACACCTTCAAAAAACACCCAAGTTTTCTTAACTTTGCGGCTTAAAATAATACCCTTCAATGAGCCAGCCAGTAAAGATCAAAAACGCTTTAATTTCAGTATATTATAAAGATGGTTTAGCACCATTAGTTCAACATTTAGCCGAGCAGGGCGTTACCTTATTTTCTACAGGTGGCACCGAGCAATTTATCAAGGATTTGGGATTGCCGGTAACGGCGGTAGAAGACCTGACCAGCTACCCTTCTATTTTGGGTGGACGCGTAAAAACCCTGCATCCGAAAGTATTTGGAGGAATCTTAAATCGCAGGGGCCTTGCTGGCGACCAAGAGCAGATTGCCCAATACGAAATCCCGGAAATCGATTTGGTTATTGTTGACCTTTACCCTTTTGAAGAAACCGTTAAAGCTGGCGGAACCGACGAAGAAATTATCGAGAAAATCGACATCGGTGGCATTTCGCTCATCCGCGCGGCAGCCAAAAACTTCAACGACGTCGTAATCATTGCTTCAAAGGCAGATTACGGCACCTTATTGCAACAACTCCAAGACCAAGATAACACCACCACTTTGGCACAGCGTAAGGCTTATGCCAAAAAGGCTTTCCATACTTCTTCGCATTATGATACGGCCATCTTCAACTATTTCAACAACGAAGAGCCTTTAAACGTATTTAAACAAAGTATTGCACAGGCCCAAACTTTGCGCTACGGCGAAAACCCGCATCAGCAAGGTACTTTTTATGGCAATCTGGAAGAAATGTTCACCAAACTGAACGGCAAAGAACTGAGCTACAACAATTTGGTTGATGTAGATGCAGCCGTAAGCTTAATCGACGAGTTTACCGAGCCTACTTTCGCCATTCTAAAACACACCAATGCTTGTGGCGTGGCTTCAAGACCTACCATTTTACAGGCTTGGATCGATGCCCTGGCTTGCGATCCGGTTTCGGCCTTTGGTGGTGTACTGATTGCCAATCGCGAAATCGACTTGGCTACTGCTACCGCCATCAACAACCTGTTCTTCGAAGTGCTGATCGCTCCTTCTTATCAACCTGAAGCCGTAGAATTGTTCAGGGAAAAGAAAAACAGGGTGATTTTGCAAAGAAACGAGGTGGAATTAAGCGACAAGCAATTCAAAACCTTACTGAACGGCGTTATTGAGCAAGACAAAGACCTAAGTTTGGAAGGTGCCGAGCAAATGACTACCGTTACCGAAAAAGCGCCTAGCGCCGAATCGATCCAGGATTTGATCTTTGCCAACAAAATCGTAAAACATACCAAATCGAACACCATTGTTTTCGTTAAAAACAATGTGCTTTTGGCGAGTGGCGTTGGACAGACTTCGAGGGTAGATGCCTTGAAGCAAGCCGTGGTAAAAGCCAATTCGTTTGGCTTCGACCTTAATGGTGCTGTGATGGCCTCAGACGCCTTCTTCCCTTTCCCTGACTGTGTAGAATTGGCGGCCGAAGCCGGAATTGTTGCCGTATTGCAACCGGGTGGCTCGATCAAAGACAAAGATTCGGTAGACATGGCCAACCAAAAAGGCATTGCCATGGTAACCACGGGTATAAGACACTTTAAACATTAAAAAAACAGCAAACTTGCAAAGTTTTGAAAACTTCGCAAGTTTTTCATTTTGAACAAAATAAATACCTTGTCTCAAGGATTTTTTAGATTAAAATATAATAAAAAGACTATTTTTACATTTGAAATAGTATACATTAACAAGAATAAGATAACAGACGACATAAATGGGTTTATTTAATTGGTTTACACAAGAGGTAGCTATAGATTTAGGTACCGCAAACACCCTCATCATACATAACGACAAAGTAGTAGTTGACGAACCTTCTATCGTTGCCTTCGACAGGCAGACGAACAAAATCATCGCCATTGGCCGCCAAGCCATGCAGATGGAAGGTAAAACTCACGATAACATCAGAACCGTAAGACCTTTAAAAGACGGCGTAATTGCCGACTTCAATGCGGCAGAAGCCATGATCAAAGGCATGATCCGCATGCTGAACGGTGGCAAAGGCTGGATGTTCCCTTCCTTGAGAATGGTTATCTGTATTCCGTCGGGTATTACCGAGGTAGAAAAACGTGCGGTTAGGGATAGTGCCGAAATTGCAGGTGCCAAAGAAGTTTACCTGATCCACGAGCCGATGGCGGCCGCGGTGGGTATTGGTATCGACGTAGAGGAACCGATGGGTAACATGATCATCGATATCGGTGGCGGAACAACCGAGATTGCGGTTATCGCACTTTCGGGTATTGTTTGCGACCAGTCTATCCGCGTTGCGGGAGACAACTTCGACTCTGACATCGTGAATTACATTCGTCGCCAGCACAACATCATGATCGGCGATCGTACCGCAGAAAAAATCAAGATCGAAGTGGGCGCGGCTTTGCCTGAGCTTTCAGATCCGCCAGCAGATTTTGCCGTACAGGGAAGAGACTTGATGACCGGCGTGCCTAAACAAATCACCGTTTCGTATACCGAAATAGCACACTGTTTAGACAAATCAATTTCGAAAATAGAAGAAGCTATTTTGAAGGCCCTGGAGATTACGCCACCTGAGCTTTCGGCCGATATTTACCAAACCGGTATTTATTTGACCGGCGGTGGCGCCCTATTGCGTGGCTTGGACAAGCGTGTGGCCGCCAAAACCAAACTGCCGGTACACGTAGCCGAAGATCCGCTTCGCGCCGTAGTACGTGGTACAGGCATTGCCTTGAAAAACATTGGCAACTTTAAATTCTTAATGCAATAAGGTTAATTTAGATCGTAGATTTACGATTTTAGATTAATGAATAGCGAGATTTTAAAAAACCGGACAAAGGCATACGCAATATCAGTTGGCAAATTGATTATTGATTTACCTTAAAATGTATTAAATAAAAACTATTCAAATCAACTGGTTAGAAGCTCTAGCGCTGTTGGCGCAAACTAAAGAGCGGCCTGTAGGGCTAAATCGACAGCAGATTTTTTGAATAAATTAAAAATTGTTGAAGAAGAATTAGATGAAACGATGTTCTTGCTAGAATTGCTGGAAGAATTCAATCCTGAAAAGAAATCGATAATTCAAGAAAACTGGAGGGAAGCGAATGAGTTACTAGCTATCATGGTGGCATCGATAGTAACCATTCGCAAAAACCAAGAAAATCGTCAATCTTAATTCGTCAATCGTCATTCTAAAATCGTAAATCAAGATGCGTAACCTTTGGCTTTTCATCAGTAAATACAACGCATTCTTCTTTTTCATTATCTTTTTTGCGGTCGGCATTGTGTTGACCCTAAAAAACAATGCCTACCAGCGGAGTATTGCGCTCAACTCTACAAACGAAGTGGTTGGCAGCGCCTACGAACGTTTAAACGTACTGAAAAGATACCTGAACCTTGGCCAGGTAAACGATAGCCTGGCGCAGGAAAACGCCAAGCTGAGAACAGAGCTGATTGCCCTCAAAAACATCGACAGCAGCAAAACCACTAAGGTTAAAGACAGCGCCAACAACGAGCAATATACTTTGGTAGCCGCCAAAGTGATCAAAAACTCCATTACCAGCCGCAATAACATCATTACCATTAACCGGGGAAGCTTAAGTGGCATTGAAAAGGATATGGCCGTGATTTCGCCTAACAAAGGCGTGGTAGGTTTTATCCAGGATGTTTCGCCAAGCTTTGCCACCATTCGTTCGTTACTGCATAAAGGCACTTCGATTAGCGTAACCTTAAAGAAAAACAACGTATTTGGTTCTTTGGTATGGGGCGACGGCAATTTTGATTTCAGAAAGGCCTATGTAAAGGAAATCCCCAACCACATCAAGGTAAACCTGCGCGATACCATCATTACTTCGGGTGCCGGCGATTTTCCAAGGGGCATAGAAGTAGGCCGCATCAGCAAAACGCGCGTGGCCAGTGGCGACAGTTTTATGCCTTTAGAAATAGAACTTTTTAATGATTTCAGTACGTTGCAGTATGTTTACGTAGTGAAAGACCGTTTGGCCAAAGAACAAAAAAACCTAGAAAGCAATACGCCCAATGAACAGTAGAACCATATTCATTAACATTTTCAGATGGTTTGTGCTTTTGTTCGTACAGATTTTCCTGTTGCGCAACATGGGTTTCTACAACCTTTCTACCCCATTCGTCTACGTCTTGTTTTTATTGGTGCTGCCTTTTGGCATTCCCAACCTGTTGCTGTTTTTAATCGCTTTTGGCACCGGATTAACTCTCGATGCCTTTTATGATACGCTTGGCGTACACACTTCGGCCTGCGTGGCCTTGGCTTTTGTACGCATCCTCTTTATTTCGGTCAGTGTAACCCGCGACGCCTTTGACGAACCCGAACCTTCTTTGGGCAATATGGGCTTCAAATGGTTCAGCATTTATGCCATCTTGTGTATTTTGGCGCATCACCTGGTTGTATTTTTCCTAGAGGCTTTTAAGCTGAACGAAATTTCCTATACCTTGGTGCGTTGCCTGATAAGCGTAGCGTTTACCTTCTTTTTGGTGCTGTTGGTTGAGTTTATTTTCCATAACAGAAAGGCAAACTAATGGAACAGCTGTTTAACAGAAAATACACCATTCAAGGCCTTTTCATCGTCTTGGCTTTGATCTTGCTTGGCAATCTGTTCTATATCCAAGTGGGAACCGACAAATACTTTACCAGCGCCAACAACAATGCCTTGCGCCGGTTTTATGTGTACCCGGCAAGAGGAGTGATTGTGGATCGCAATAATAAGGTATTGGCACAAAACCAACCTACCTACGATCTTTTGGTTACGCCTAACGAAGTAAAAGATTTCGATACGCTTTCGCTTTGCAATGTAATCGGCATCAGCATGGAAGATTTCAGGAAGAAATTCCATAAAGCCGTAGTACAATCCAAATTCCAGGCCTCTATTTTTCAAAAGTTGCTGTCGGTGCAAACTTACGCTTCGCTGCAGGAGAAAATATACAACTATCCCGGCTTTTATGTGCAGCAAAGAACCATCAGGTACTATCCCGATAGCATAGCAGGACAATTTTTGGGTTATTTGCGCGAAGTCAACCCCAAAGACATCGAACGTTATGGTGGCTACTATCGCTCGGGCGATTATATCGGCAAGAGTGGTATTGAACGTGAATATGAGCCTGTACTCAGAGGAACCAAAGGGGTAAAAAACATCCTCTACAATGCCAAAAACATACCTCAAGGCAGTTATGCCAATGGCAAGCTCGATTCGCTGGCAGTATCTGGCGATCAGTTGGTTTCGACCATCGACAGTAAGATACAAAAGCTGGGTGAACAGCTATTGGCCAATAAAGTAGGAAGCGTAGTAGCCATTGAGCCCAGCACAGGCGAAGTATTGGCTTTTGTAAGCAGTCCTGGCTATGATCCGAACAAGCTGGTTGGCGGTAATTTTAGTCCTAACTACCGCGAACTCTATGCAAATCCTTATAGGCCTTTTATCATTAGGCCGCTTCAGGGCAAATATTCTCCGGGCTCGGCCTTTAAACCCTTGGATGCCCTGATTGCCTTGAGCCAGGGTGTGGTTGACGTTAATACCACCTTCAATTGCCCGGGTTATTATTGGGCGGGTAACCGTAAATTTAAATGCGAACACGTTGATGGCAACATTAGCTTAAAAAGAGGAATTGCCCGTTCTTGCAACACCTATTTCTACAGCATTTTTGCTAAACTCATGACCCAAAACGGTTCTTCGAGTGCCAGTCAGCAAGCCACTTACGAAAAATGGCAGAATATGGTGCGCAAATTTGGCATTGGAGATACTTTGGGCATCGATCTTCCGGCCGAGAAGGCCTACAAGCTTTTCAGAAAAGAAGACTATACCAAAATGCATGGCAAATACTGGGGCAATACCACTATTTTATCGGTGGCTATTGGCCAGGGCGAAATTACCACCACTCCGCTACAAATGGCCAATATCATGGCTATTATTGCCAACAGAGGCTACTACATTAAGCCGCACGTGGTAAAAGGCATTGGCAACGATAGGCACATCGACCCTAAATACAAGGAAAAACACTATGTCGACATTGATGCCAGGTATTTTGATCCGGTAATTGATGGCATGCAGGATGCCGTAAACAGCTCTTGGGGAACCGCTACCGAATCGCGCCTGCAGAACATCATCATGTGTGGCAAAACGGGTACCGTGCAAAACAACCGTGGCAAAAACCACTCTGTATTTATCGGCTTTGCCCCACGCGACAATCCGAAAATCGCCATTGCTGTTATTATTGAAAACGGAGGTTACGGCGGTGCCTATGCCGCACCAATTGCCAGTTACATTACCGAGAAGTACTTAACCGATACGTTAACGGGCCGAAGGATTAACGGCAGTACCATCGACATGTATAAAGCCGCCAACCTGTTGCCAGAGCTGAAAGCAGCAAAACCTGTCACTAAAGTAATCAGCAAAACCGATAGCCTGCACCAGGCAGACAGCCTTAAAAAAGCGACACCGAAACAAGCCGTACTTCATACCAGCCCGTTTAACAAAACAGCCATTAAGCCAAAGAACAATGCAGCAACAAAGTAACCGTTTCTTTTTTAATGTAGATTGGGTAACCATCCTCATTTATATGGCTTTGTGCATTATTGGCTGCGTAAGCATATATGCCACCGTTTATGATCCGGCAAAACCTATGGATTTTAGCTTTGCGACCATTTATGGCAAGCAATTGTATTTTGTGATTGCGGCTTTGGTGGTAGGCTTCTCCATCCTGTTATTTGATGCCAAGTTTTTCAGTGTATTTGCGCCCATTATTTACGGCGTAACCATGATTTTGCTATTGGTGGTACTGGGTGTTGGCCGTAATGTGGGAGGTAACCAAGCCTGGATTCCAATCGGCTCGTTCCGTTTGCAACCTTCCGAATTTGCCAAGTTTGGCACGGCCCTGCTCCTGGCTCGATATATCAGTACTTTTAACGTAAAGCTCAATTCGTTTAAGCCGATTATGATCTGCGCGGCAATTATCGTGTTGCCTATGGGCCTCATCATGTTGCAACCCGATGCGGGCTCTACCCTGGTTTTCTTGTCGTTTATGTTCCCTTTATACCGTGAGGGCTTGCCGGGCTATTTGTTAATCATTTTCTGGGGAATGGTATTGCTCTTTATCTTGAACCTTTTTTTAAGTCCGGTTTTATTAATTGGCTGTATCTTGGCCTTAGGCGGGTTATTTATCTATTACAACAGAAAGCGTCAGCAAAAAATCATCAGCATTGGCATTATTACGCTGATTGCCATAGGCTATTTGTTTGTGGCCAAGTTCTTGTTCTACAATGTAGTGCAACCGCACCAGCGCGCACGTATCGAACTTATTTTGGGCCTTAAAACCGACAATAAAGGTGTCGGCTACAATGTAATCCAATCTAAAATTGCCATTGGCGCCGGTCAGTTTAAAGGCCGGGGTTATTTAGAAGGCACCCAAACCAAATTCGGCTATGTGCCTGCCAAAAGCACCGATTTCATCTTTTCTACCATCGGCGAAGAATGGGGCTTTATCGGCTGTTTTGTAGTTATCGGACTTTATGTTTTTCTTTTGCTCCGCATCATCAATATTGCCGAACGACAACGGTCTGCCTTTTCGAGGGTGTATGGCTATTGCGTGGCCTGTATTATTTTCTTCCACGTGTTTATCAATATCGGTATGGCCATTGGCATTATGCCCGTAATTGGTATTCCCTTGCCTTTTATCAGTTATGGGGGTTCTTCTTTATGGAGCTTTACCATCCTCTTGTTCATCTTCCTGAAACTCGATTCGAACCGGATGGGATTCATCTAGGAAAGTTGAAATGTGCGAAGGTTGAACAGTTAGAAGGTTCACTTTTCATGATGTTTAGCATCCAGAGATCTTCCTAAAGTAAGCAGTTGGCAGTATCGCCAGTCGAATGATCAATCAGCCAATGAACCAATGATACCAATGAACTAAAAGGTAAATTTTTGATAAGACGTAGACAATTGCCAGTTAGCAGTTTCGTCAACAACAATGACCAATCAGCCAATGAGCCAATGATATCAATGAACTAAAAGGTAAACTTTTGACAAGAGTAGACAATTGCCAGTTAGCAGTTTCGTCAACAACAATGACCAATCAGCTAATGATACCAATGAACTAAAAGATAAATTTTTGATAAGAATAGACAATGGTCAGTTGGCAGTAGCGCCAAGCAACAATGACCAATGAACCAATGATACTAGTGAACCAATGAACTAATAAAAGCTACGCTTTGAACCGTTGGTTGAGCAAGGCATAAAACTTATCAACCGTAGCTTGTTTTTCGGCCCAGTTGTTTTTAACGGCATAGTTTTTTTGGAAAAACGCATCCGCCGATTCAAAATTCTGCATTTTATTGGCCAGATCGATGGCTTCGGCATAGGCCAGGTTATAGCCATTAAACAAATCTTTAATGTAGAGCAATTTATCATTAAGGCTAATGGCTTGCTTCAGGTCTTTAATTGCGATTGTATTTGCGCTGGCGTTAATGTTGTTAGCAGCTGTCTTACCCGCCAAGATATCGTTTAAAGTAGGTTTGTAGCTTGGGTCTTCAACCGGCTCGGCAGTATTGACTTGGGTTTCGGCAACAGGTGCTTCTTGAAGGTCAAGATCGGCGGCCACAATCGGAAATTCTTCCTTTGCTTCTTCCTTATGCACCAAAAATGGTTCCGGTCCAATTTCGTCTTCCTCCTCGTTGGCTGGTTCTTCTTCAGTTTCCGGCAATTCTATTTCTTGTGCCTCTGCAACTGCTGTCTGTTGACTCAGTTTTATTTTTTGGGCCAGGATGCGTTCTTCTTCCTCGCTTAAGGGTCGGTCGAAAATCTCATCTACGCTTTTCTCTTCAAAATCGAACTGCTCATGCTCGGCATGGTCGTTCAGGATAAACTCGAAAGTTGAAGGCTCGTTGTCCAGTTTAAAAACTTCCTGTTCGATGGTTTCAAGCTCAGGTTCGGGTGCAGGCTGAACCTCTTTTTCTGGTTCGGCAACGGGTGCTTCGGTTATTTCCTCGGCAAAAGCTACGGCTTCTATCTGCTGTGCTTCCTGTACGTCGTTATCAATGGTCAGTGCTGCGCTTTGAGGTGTTTCAACAATTGTTTCGTTGGCCGGCGGGATAGCCAAAGGCGTTTGTGGAGCTTGGTTTATTTTTTTGATGATCTGCACATGATCGGCTAAGAAATTGGCATTGGCATGGAAAAGCTCGAGTTCTAACTCGTTGAGCTGTTGTGGGTTCTGAGCCAAAAACTGATACTGATCGTTGAGCTCGTTTAGTATCAGTCCTAATTTCTTGAAAAGATCTTCCTGCTTCATCATAGCTTTTTAACGAAAAATTGAAGGTTTTATGTTAGTAAATGACAATCAAAAGTACTATAAAATTCTTTTATATTTGGCTAAAATACCTTTACAAATGTTATTCAGCGAGCAGAATTTTAGAAGAGGCGAATTTAGCGGGAGCATCGAAGTAATTTGCGGTTCCATGTTTTCGGGAAAGACGGAAGAATTGATCAGAAGATTGAAACGCGCACAAATTGCCAAGCTGAACGTAGAGATATTCAAACCCAAAACCGATACGCGATACGATGAAACCGCCGTGGTTTCGCACGACTTGAATTCAATCCCTTCTACCCCTGTCGACAGTTCTTCGGCCATTTTGCTATTGGGTACCAACACGCAAGTGGTTGGAATTGACGAAGCGCAGTTTTTTGACGACGAATTGCCCGAAGTTTGCAACAAGCTGGCCTTAAAAGGCATCAGGGTGGTTATTGCAGGTTTAGACATGGATTTTTTGGGCAAGCCTTTTGGCCCCATGCCAGCGCTCATGGCCATTGCCGAGCACGTAACCAAAGTAAATGCGGTGTGCATGCAATGTGGCAGTCCGGCGGTATATTCGTACCGTACCGTGGCCAGCGAAGCCAAGGTGCTCCTGGGCGAAAAAGAAAGCTACGAGCCTCGTTGCCGAGCCTGCTATCATGCTTTAGGCTAAGAGAAGTACGATTTTAGATTGACGATTTGTGATTGACGATTTTAGATTAAATCAATCTTGAATCAAACTATCAATCGTAATTCGTAACTCGTCAATTGTCAATGAAGCTGTCGTCTTTGCACCTTAAATTTGTCCCATACCACCTGCCTTTCTTATTTCAGATTTCTTGAACTTTAGGTATTGAAACTTAAAACAAAAAATCATGACCAAAGAAATATGGCTGAACCTGCCTGTTAACGACATTAAACGTTCGGTAACCTTTTTTACCCAGATTGGATTTACGCTTAACCAGAACCAGCCAGTTACCGAAAACATGGCTTCTCTATTGGTTGGCGACAAGAAATTCGTCATCATGCTGTTTACCAAAGATTTGTTCGAAGGCTTTTGCAACGACCGTACCGCCGATCCTAAAAACGGAACCGAAGTACTTTTTTCTATCGATGCCGAAAATCGCGACGAAGTTGATTCGCTTTTGCAGAAAGCCGAAGACTCAGGGGGAAGCATTTATGCCAAAGGTGGCGAAAAAGACGGCTGGATGTACGGTGGCGGTTTTATAGACCCAGATGGACATCGCTGGAGCGTATTGTACATGGATTTTAGCAAACTGCCAAGATAACACAGTTGATTTCAACCATTAAGGAATTAAGACAAGTTTTGGGTTAGCGAAATAGGCTAACTTAAAACTTAACCGCAAAGATACTTGATGGCTCATCACCTATAGCCCCTAATCTCATATCTCAAGCCTCATTAAAAACTATAATCATGGAAAAGATGAAATTCAGTGTCGAAATTAATGCTCCCGCCTCCAAAGTCTGGAGCGTACTTTGGGATGCAAGCAGCTATCCACTTTGGACCATCGTCTTTGCCGAGGGTTCGCGCGCCGAAACCGATTGGCAAAAAGGAAGCAAGGTCTTGTTTGTAGACAACAGCAACCGCGGCATGGTTTCGCGCATTGTCGACAATATACCCAATCAATTCATGTCTATCGAACACCTGGGCGGCTACGACAACGGCGTTGAAGATTATGAAAGCGAGCAGATCAAACAATGGGCCGGTGCCCAAGAAAATTATACGCTTAAAGAAGCCAACGGTACTACCAACCTGCTCATTGAAATGGATTTGAGTGGCGTTGATGCCAAAATGATCGAATATTTTGAAAACACATGGCCAAAAGCCCTTCAAAAAGTAAAAGAGCTGGCAGAAAAATAAGCTCCCAGCTTAAATCTTATCGGTTATAGGGCCTTTCGTTAATCCAGTTCAGTTGGCGTTCGGTAAGCTCGAACCGCATTTTCTTTAGGGTAATTTCTACGGAATCGCCAAACAAAACGCCTTTAAGCCATAGCTTGTTCGAGTCGGGTAAGCGGTAATCCAACGTACTTGGAGCCTTCATGTCTTCAGTAATGCTGAACACCATTTTCTTTTTGGCCGTATCGATTCTCACAAAAGGATAGCTGTATTCGCCGTTGGGCATTTTAATGGCGGCCTCATCGGGGCTCTCCAAAATCAACATCTTCCACCGGTCGGCCCGCTCTGTTTCCTTCGGAATGGTTTGTCCGTTTTTAATAAATGTTTCCACTTCATAGGCACCGTACAACAACGATTTGGGTGCATCGCGACCGTATACCGATCTCAGCGATACGACTTTCCAAATACTGCCTATCACTATAAAGGCAATCAAGAGGTATTTCAGGCTATATTTTGTTATTCTTTTCCATTTTTTTACAACTACTGGCGATTCCAAGGTTCTCAAGGTAGCGCCATGGCCTCTCACAAAGAAATTAAATAGCCTCACAAAGTTTGGAGCCAACAAGAAAAGGCACATCACCACCAAAGCAGTCGTTACAATCTTAACCGGCACATCGTAAAAGTAGTTTACCGCCATGATGTTGGCCGTAGTCATGAGCGAAATAATGGTCCCTAGCGTAACCGTCTTCCTAAAAAACAGCAATCCCGCCGACACTTCGGCTATCCCCATAAAAAGATTATAACCCTTAGAGAAACCCAGGAAAGTCCAGGCCAGTCCCATAGGCGAAGATTCTCCATAGGTAGTCACCAAACGAAACAGGTTTGGCGCCGGAAACTGCAATTGGACCACCTTTACCATGCCGTAATTAATGAGCATGGCTCCGACATAAAACCGAACGGCCACGCTCAGCCAATAGAACAAGCGGTTATAGTTTGTTCGTTTCCGATCCAATAGGCTCCAAACCAGCGTTCCAACAAGGGCCAAAACCGCCACGCAAAGCAAAACCACGAAATCGTAGGTGGTATCACCACTGCCATTGGTAAATTCTGTAATCGGATAAGGAAGTTTGAGCCAAGCCTTGCCCAGCCAGGGAATAAAAACATGCAATAGCGACAGGGGATATTTCATGATTACATAGAACATAGGCAGCGTTCCGTTGTTAAAGAAAACCATGAATAGGCCCAACAGCAGGAAAGCGAATCTAAAAACCAACCTTTCCAAGGTGGACCATTTTTGTAGGGTATTTTCCATAAATATTTGGTTGATAGCCTAAAGAAACCGATTTTATTTGAAAAAACCGAATGGCAAATCGACAAAAAATCCGACGAGGAATTTATTCTGCACTTTTTATTTGGAATAAATCCAAATAAACACCATTTTTGTAGCCGTTAATTGAACAGGTTTACAATGCAGGAAACACTTTTAATCCCTTCCATCAACTTTGCCGAAGTATTTAGCACTGCCGAAGGTGCTATCTATCAATCTGACAGCGAAAATTGCTGGTATATTGATTTTGCAGGCAAGTTGGCCCGTTTCGATTACCGTAATCTCCTCAAACTCAAAAAAGCGGTTTACCTTATCGACATTGAGGGCCTTTTGCTCAACAGCGATAAAAGTGCCGACGTAGAAATCATCTTTATCTGTGCCTGCGATCATTGTTACGTGCTTTCGCTTTTGCAGATCATCAAGCTGAAAGAACTGTTGCAAGGCGCCTTTACCATGCTCGAACTTAACCATATCATTTACGACCGCCTGCACCGTCTGGCCTGTTAATGATTGGACTTAGAATCTTTCCATATTGCCTTTAAATTCTTTGGGCCAACATATTAGCGCTATTTTTGTTATATAGTTTTACTCAAAGACCAAGATCATGAAAGACATTATGCGTGTAAAATGTTTGCTTTCTGCCGATATAGAAACTCTCATTAACCAACAGATCAAAAAAGAAGCCCACTCATCAGCTATTTACCTTTCTATGGCTTCGTGGTGCAACCAAAACGGCTACGATTTTTCGTCGGATTATTTCTTCAAACAGGCTGAGGAAGAAAGACAGCACCAGCTGAAATTCTTTAAATATGTACTGGATATGGGTGGTAACGCGGTTTCTCCAGAAATCACCAATGTAAAAGGCGAGTACAACTCTTTCCGCGAGGTTTTTGAAGAAGCTTTAGACCAAGAGATTGCCATTACCCAATCAATCAAAAATATTGCGGCCCGTTGCCACAAAGAACAGGATTATGTAACCTTAGAATTCTTAAACTGGTTCTTCAGAGAGCAAAGAGAAGAAGAATACAAAGCCCGTCGCGCCCTGGAGCTGTTCGACGTCATTGGCGAAGAAGGTACCGGCAGATGGCAGATCGACAAACATGTAGGCCAGATCAGCTACGACAGCGAAGCTTAGGCTATTATTTAACGAATAAAAGGCACGTATTGAAACAATATGTGCCTTTTTTGTTTTATATTGATAAAGAATTGCAAGGCCATGTCTAAAAAAGACAAAAAGAAGAAGAAAGACAAGCACAAATCGAAGGACAAGAAGAAGAAAGAGTGCTGCGAAAAGTACCTCCGGGGCAAGAGGTGCAAGAATTGCCCTATGGGGTGAACTCGGTTAAATTAACTGGGTTTCTTTATTAAGATCTTCCCTTTCGATACAGAAGACTTCAATAAACCAATCTTTTATAATTTCTTCTACCTCACGCCTATTTACTGTATTTTCTTTGCGTCTTACTTTTGTATAATGTTTGTTTGTTACGCTTTTGCTAAGCTGTCCAAGGGTTTCTAGAGCTAAATGATTGCCCAAGCTGTTCGAAAGGCTTAACAAAAAAATAGAAAGACCAAGTGCCACAAGCGCAATTTTCCAGCTAAAAAAGAACATCCCAAAAGAGCTTAGCAACAAGAGCGCCAACGAACAAGTAACCCAATAAGGTGCAACCAGAAGGTCAAGTTTAAAACCTAGGTGATTTTCTAGTTGCTTTACTTTGGATCGTCTATCTTTTTTGGGAAAAATCTCCGTTAATAATAGTTTTGTCGAAATCATATCAACAGGCCATCCAAATTCTTTTGAAATAGCTTGCTTAAGTTTATAAAAAGCTTGCTGACTTGTACAATCATCAGAATTTTCACCCCTTATCTTCCCTACTATAACATCACAAAACTCCCCGAAAGTCTTTACATGATTAAAATCACCATATACAAATTCAATTGAAAAGGAATTACTTATCTGGTCAAGTAAATCCTCAATATCTTCTAGATCAATATCTTTAAATAGCCCTTTGGGACTCATACTTCGTTTATTTATTCGAACTTAAGCATTAATCTAGAATATTATAGAATCAAAAAGCCCCAACTTTCGTTGAGGCTTTACTGGTGTGGTGCCTGCTGGAATCGAACCAGCGACACAAGGATTTTCAGTCCTTTGCTCTACCGACTGAGCTAAGGCACCAGCCCGTTTGGGATTGCAAATGTAGTTTCTTTTTTTGAAAGACAAAACATTTTTTCATATTTCTTTTAGGCTTTTAGCACAAAAACAGCATTTACACTCAAAATCAGCCACTTAAATTTCAATTCAAAAGCAATTCTATTCATATCGATTCTAAATTTTAAATTTTATGCTTGCATAATAATATTTTTTAAGCCTAAAACTTTTAACTTAGCCTAACCAAGTAGCAACATAAAAAATGATAGCACAAATCGTCTTCGTTATCCTTACTATTGCAGGCATAGCGCTCTTTAGCCTCAACGTACGCAAGGTTATCCGCAATATTAAATTAGGCAAGCCGGCCAACCGCAGCGACCAACCGGCCAAAAGATGGGCTACCATGCTTAAAGTAGCTTTCGGACAAACCAAGATGGCCGTGAGGCCTGTGCCTTTTGTTCTCCACTTGTTGGTTTATGTTGGCTTCGTGATCATCAACCTTGAAGTACTCGAAATCATGATCGACGGTATTTTTGGCAGCCACCGCATATTTGCTGGTCTTGGTGGCCTGTACAACTTCCTGATTGGCTCTTTTGAGTTCCTGGCCTTGGGCGTTTGGGCATCATGCGCCATTTTCCTCATCCGCAGAAATATCTTGAAACTGAAGCGTTTTAATGGCGTAGAAATGAAAGTCTGGCCAAAATCGGATGCCAACTATATCCTCATCACCGAAATCCTGCTCATGACGGCTTTCTTGCTGATGAACGCCGCCGATGCCAAGCTCCAAGCATTAAATGCCGAGCATTACAAAGCCGCAGGCGCATTTCCGGTAAGTGTTTACCTGCAGGGCTTGTTGCCGAATAGCGTAAACAGCTTGATTTTGATCGAACGTATTTGCTGGTGGTTCCATATTGTAGGCATTTTTGCTTTCTTGAACTACCTGCCCTATTCAAAACATTTTCATATTCTTTTCGCCTTTCCAAACACCTATTTCTCTAATTTGGAGCCTAAAGGCGAGTTCACCAATATGGCCAGCGTAACCAACGAGGTAAAAGCCATGCTCGACCCTTCGTTTGTTCCAGCGGAGGTAGCACCGGGCCGTTTTGGCGCCAAAGACGTAAACGATTTGAGCTGGGTAAACCTGATGAACGCCTATACCTGCACTGAATGTGGCCGTTGTACTTCGGTTTGTCCGGCAAATATAACCGGTAAGCTTTTATCGCCACGCAAAATTATGATGGACACCCGCGACCGTTTGGAAGAAGTGGGCAAAAACATCGAAAAGCATGGCGCTGACCACCAAGATGGCAAGTCCTTGCTCGACGACTACATCAGTCGCGAAGAAATCTGGGCCTGCACCAGCTGCAATGCCTGTACCGAGGCCTGCCCCATCAACATCGATCCCTTGGCAATTATTGTAGAGCTGCGCAGGTTTGCCGTTATGGAAGAATCGGTAGCTCCAGCCAGCATCAATGCTATGCTGGGCAACGTGGAAAACAACGGTGCACCTTGGAAATATTCGCCGGCCGATAGGTTTAATTGGGCCGAGGGAAATTAAAGCGGAAAGACTAAAGCTCAAAGACCAAAGTTTAAAGACTGAAGCCGAAAGGCTAGGATAAAAAAACTAAAGATTAAATTACAAGGGTGCTTTACACTAAATCGCCCTACGCAATACGAGATATGGAATTTAAAGTACCTACAATGGCCGAATTGATGGCCATGGGCGAAGAGCCTGAAATATTGTTCTGGGTGGGCTGTGCCGGAAGCTATGACGAACGTGCACAAAAAATTACCCGCGACATCTGCAAGATCTTGCACCATGTGGGCATCAAATATGCAGTATTGGGCACCGAAGAGAGCTGTACCGGCGATCCGGCCAAGCGCGCGGGCAACGAGTTCCTGTTCCAAATGCAGGCCATGACCAATATCGAGGTGCTGAATGCCTATAACATCAAAAAGATTGTAACGGGCTGTCCGCATTGCTTTAATACCATTAAAAACGAATATCCGGGCCTGGGAGGCACTTACGAGGTCATTCACCATACCCAATTGATCCAAGACTTGATTGCCGAGGGCAAACTGAAAGGCGAAAACGGCGAGAGCTTTAAAGGCAAAAAAATCACCTACCACGATCCATGCTACCTGGGCAGGGCCAACGGCGTTTACGAAGCGCCTCGCAAAGCCCTAGAGGTATTGGATGCACAACTGGTTGAAATGAAACGTTGCAAAGCCAATGGCCTATGCTGTGGCGCCGGTGGTGCCCAAATGTTCAAGGAGCCCGAAAAAGGCAACAAAGACATCAACATTGAAAGAATTGAGGAAGCCTTAAGCACCGAGCCCCAATTTATTGCAGCTGGCTGTCCTTTCTGTATGACCATGCTTAATGATGGCGTAAAGCTAAAAGACAAAGAGCAGGAAGTCAAAGTGCTCGACATTGCCGAGATTACTGCAAGGGCAAACGGATTATAACGGAGGTTAAAGGCGGAGGGTCGTAAGGCTTAAGCTACACCTGCCCTATTTCCATATGCCTTCATCCTTTCCACCTTCAGCCTTGTCGCCTACTTATTGCTGGCCACCAGCAAACTCTCGTTTACCTGCTTAAAGTTGAGTGAAAGTTCGTTCAGCTGTTCAACGTTGATGTTCTTGAGCGGAATAACCAGGTAAGTACCCATCGAATCGATATCGCCTTTTTTGTCGTTGCGGGTCTGCACAATAACGTCGTCATTTTTGGTGCGCAGGTAAAGTTCGCCCCGCTCCACGTTGCCGTAGTAATCCATGCTTTTTAAACGAGAGAGGTTAAAGGCAAAATATTCTTGCTTGCCATTGTTAAAAACCTTGCGGTAACGACAAAAACCAGTGTTGGTAACATTGATTTCAAAGCGCTTTACGTCCCTGCCCAAAGCATCATTATCATGATATTTGGTAAGCAGCTGCTGAATGGTTACCGTATGTTCTTCTGCGCTGTTGAAGCCAGAAAAAACGCACAGCACGAGGCAGGAAGAAAAGAAAACACTCTTTTTTAAGCTCAATGTAAACTTTTTCATCGTCGTTATGTTTTAACGTCAGTAAATTAAATAAAATGATAAATTTGAACTATGACTTTTTCTCCACAATCTAGAGTTTGGATCTACCAAAGCAATCGCCAGTTTACCGAAAAGGAAACCCAGGAAATCCAGCAGCAGCTGGACGCGTTTACTGCGCAATGGACTGCCCATGGACATCAGCTTAAGGCCAAGGCAGAAATTCGTTATGGATTTTTTATTGTTTTGATCGTCGATCAGGATAGTGCTTCGGCAACTGGCTGTTCAATCGATTCGTCGGTACGCATCCTCAAAGAAATCGAAAATACCTATGGCGTAGATCTTTTTGATCGCTTTAACATGGCCTACAAACTCGACGAGCAGGTTTATGTAAACACCAAGGAAGATTTCGAAACCCTGATCAGCATCAAAAAAATCGGACCGCAAACCATCGTGTTCAACAACCTGGTTCAAAATTTGGCAGAACTGGAAGAAAAATGGGAAGTGCCTTTGGAAAACAGCTGGCACAAATCCATCTTTGCCGAGCAGTTAAGCGCCTAAAAGGCCTCCAACCAACCGGTTTCCTAAACATTTTGTAGATATTTTTGTTATATTCAATTGAATCAACAAATCTATCTATGTCGCGCTGGCTCAAAATTTCACTCCGCATATTGGCTGTATTTTTTGTCCTGATCATTTTGGTATGGTTGGGTGCAGCTTATTACATCAACCACAACAACAAAAGCATACTGGCCACCATTCTCAAGCAACTCAACTCGAACGTGAATGGCAAAATCAACGTAGGCAGCATGGAAACGACCTTGCTTCAAGGCTTTCCAGGCGTATCGGTATCGCTCAAAAAAGTGCGGCTGCGTGATAGTTTATGGAGCCAGCACAAGCACGACCTGCTCAACGCCAACGATATCGACGTATCGCTCAACATCTTCTCGCTCATTGCCGGCAGCATCAAAATCAACAAAATCGGCATCAATAATTCGAGCATCTACCTCTATACCGATAGCACGGGCTACAGCAACACCAGCATGTTCAAATCGAAAGCGCAACCCAAAAACGCCGACAAGAAAGACCAAAAGGCTTTTCAGATCAACAGGGTTGATTTTAACAACGTGAATTTGGTGATAGACAACCAGCGTCGCTTTAAGTTGTTCCATTTTTTGGTGGATGAGCTGAAGGGCAGGATCGATTACCCGGATTCGGGTTGGAACGGCAAACTGAAACTCAAAACCATGATCAAAAGCTTTGCGTTCAACACCCGAAAAGGCAGTTTTCTGAAAGACAAGGCACTTGAAGGCACATTGATTGCGCACTACAACAACGAAACCAAAGCGGTAACCATCGACCCCGAAAGGCTTAAAATAGGCGACGACGACTTCTACATCGGCGCCAAGATAGATTTGGCCAAGAACGAATCGGCTTTTGCCATCGATATCCGTGCCGACAACATCCTGTACCGCAACATTTCCCTGCTCCTGGCGCCGAACATCTCTTCGAAGCTGCTCAAGTTTGCCATAGACCAGCCTATTGCGGTTGTGGGACATATTATAGACGACGGCAACAAAACCAGCAAAGACCCGCTCATTAACGTACGCATGACGGTTAAAAACAATACGGTAACCATCCCTTCCGGGCAACTGACCAACTGCAATTTTATTGGCACTTTTACCAACAAGGATACGGTTAGCCGACCTATTGGCGACGAAAACTCGACCATCAAGTTTTTTGCCCTAAGCGCCGATTACTACAATGCACCCATCAAGGTCGATACGTTTACGGTGGCCAATTTGTCGAGGCCCTTGGCTACTGGATTTGTGACTTCCCAATTCCCACTCGAAAAACTGAACAGTTCTATTGGTGGTGAAACCTTTAGCTTTAAGAATGGTACGGCCGACGTTAAACTGTACTGCCAAACCGATATCGACAATTTTAGGTTTACCAAGCCGGTAATTACGGGCAGCGTGGCCATTAAGAATGCCGACATTACCTACATACCCCGCAACATGAAACTGGTAAACAGTTCGCTGCTGCTCAATTTTAACCAAAAGGACTTGAACATTACCAACAGTCGTTTCCAGCTGGGTAAAAGCATCATCACCATGAATTGTTCGATACAGAACTTCCTCAACTTTTACTATTCCGATCCCGAAAAAATCCTGGTTAACCTGAAATTACACAGTCCGCAGTTGTACCTGAGCGAGTTTATTCCTTTTTTGGGGCCCAGAAAAGCGGTGAAACGCAAACCGGTTACCAAAAACTCCATCAAGGAAGTTTCTGACCAATTAAGCGCTGTTTTGGAAGCTTCGCGCATACAGTTGCAACTTCAGGTAGACAAGGCCATTTATAATCGCTTTTTGGCCAAAAACCTAACGGCCAATATCGCTTTGCAAGGCAATGGTGTTTTCTTTAACCAAATCAGTGTGAGCCATGCAGGTGGCAACATCAACCTGACCGGCAATATCAAACAGATGGGCGCGATCAACAAGTTTACCATCAATTCTAAAATCAGCAGGGTAAGCGTAAAGGATTTCTTTTATGCCTTCGAAAACTTTGGGCAGAACTCGATTACCAGCCAAAACCTGAAAGGCTATTTGTCGGCCAAGGTAAATGCCTCTGGAGGAATTACCGAAAAAGGCAACATCGTTTCGAGATCGATGTATGGGCAAGTGGTGTTTAATTTGAGCAATGCCGCGCTGGTAGGCTTTGAACCTATACAAAAAGTAGGGAAGTTCGCCTTTCCGAACCGGAACGTATCTAATATCGAAATTGCCAATTTAGACGGCACCCTAACCCTAAACGGCGATAAAATCAACATCAGTCCGATGCAGGTCAATTCGAGCGTGCTCAATTTCAACGTCAAAGGTATTTACGGCCTCAATTCGGGCACCGACATTGCGATGGACATTCCGCTGAGGAACCCCAAAAAAGACGAAAACATTACCGATCCCGACCTGAAAAAACAAAACCGTATGAAAGGCATTGTGCTACACTTGAAAGCGGTTGACGAAGAAGGCAAGCTCAAAATCAAGTGGAATAAGAACCATGATTAGTAGGCGGAAGGAAGATGGCTGAAAGACTAAAGACCAAAGCTTAAAGGAGGGATATTGTAAAGCTGAAAGGCTAGAAAGTTGGAATGTTAGCAAACGCTATACGCACTACTAAGTTGAAAGATGAAAGACCAAAGCTCAAAGGAGGGATATTGTAAGGTTGAAAGGTTAGAAAGTTGACAAACGCTATACGCATTACTAAGCTGAAAGATGAAAGACCAAAGCTTAAAGAGGACATTATAAAGTTAAAAGGTTAGAAAGTTGGCAAACGCTATACGCATTACTCCATACGCTATTCGCATGACGTTCTACTAGCGCAAAGCTAAAAATCCAATGGTCCAAGTCGGCGCATATTACGCATAATCAGGTATTGACGGTGCCTGATGTAGCCAGTTGGCTTGGCGGGTGTCCAACGCAAGGGATTTGGAAAACAGGCGGCGATTAAAGCGGCTTCGCTCCTGCTCAGGTTCTTGCACGATTTATGGTAATAGGCTTGCGAAGCGGCTTCGGCACCATAAATGCCATCGCCCATTTCTATCACGTTGAGATAGACCTCCAAAATGCGTTCCTTACTCCACAACAACTCAATCAGCAGGGTAAAATAGGCTTCAAATGCCTTGCGCACGTAAGATCTTCCCGGCCAGAGAAATACGTTCTTGGCGGTTTGTTGCGAAATGGTACTTCCCCCTTTTACTTTTTTACCCTTGGCATTGCTGGCATAGGCTTTTTCTATGGCATTGATATCGAAACCCATGTGCTTTAAGAAAAGTTGGTCTTCGGCAGATACCGCAGCCCTTTTCATGTTGTCGGAAATGTCTTCAAATTTCACCCATTTCTTTTCGGTCTTGGCAGGTTTGCCATCGGCCTTGCGCTCCATATTGCGTTGCACCATCAGCAAGGTAATTGGCGGATTGATAAAACGATAGGCCAAAACCCAAATCACCGAGAACAGAAAGAACCACAGCGCAATTTTGCCCACCATGATTCCGATACGCTTCATTAACGAAGCTTTGCCCCGACCTGTAGATTTCGTTTTGCTTTTTGCCATGAACACAAAGGTAGAAGAAATTGCCTAAAGTATTTTGCCGACCGACCGAATCAGCTCCTATCCACATTATTTAGTTGAGGTCGGGATTTTGATTACTTCCCGACCTACTTGTATCTTTTAAAGGCCTCCGTGGCCACGGTAAAGCTTCAATGGGCCATCCAGTTTCAGCTTAAGCACCGTAACATATTCGTCCTGCACATTTGCCGGCACCGGAATATAAACCAGGCCAGGTACGGTGCTCCACGAAATCTTGCCCACGATCTTTGGAGTTAGGGTGGCTCCGTTTCCAACCACGGTTATCTTTTCTATCTTATTCTGCAAGCCACGAACCGTAATTTGTCCAGACACTTTGCTAGGCAGGAACAGGTATACCGTCGTAGAATCTTTTGACAGGGTTGAAGGGCCATAGAAATGTCCTTGTGGCAAACCAGCTACGGTACCAAACACCGCTTCGCCATGTTTCTTGTTCCACTTGCCCAGCTCTTTCAAAATGTGCACCTGTTCTTCCTGCATGGTTCCATCGGCTTTGGGGCCAATATCCAACAGCATATTGCCTCCATTTGATATCACATCGGCAAAAATGCTGATTACCTCATAAGGAGTTTTCCAGTTATTGTCGTTCAAATGATAGCCCCAATTGTCGTTAGTGGTCATGCAAAGCTCCCACCAATTAAAGGCTGGTCGGCTCACCGGAAAATTTTGTTCAGGCGTTTCATAATCGCCATAACCCTGCAAACGACCGTTGATGATGGTATTCGGATTGTCTTTCAACAAAATCTGTCTTACTTTTTGGGCTTCCCATTCTTCGGCGCTGTGCTCCCAGTCGCCATCAAACCACCATAAATCGGGTTTGTAATTTTGCGAAAGTTCTCTCAATTGGTTTTGGAAGAAAGCACGGTAACGGTTCCAACGGGCATAGTCGTTCTGGATCTGGTAGCGACTGCTGTCTTTTAAAAAGCCCGGATAATCGGGATGGCTCCAATCCAGGATAGAAAAATAAGCGCCACATTTAATGCCGTCTTTGCGCAAGGCATCAAAAAAAGGTCTGATCAAATCTCTTTTCGCAGGGGTATTGTCGACCACACCATAATGCTTTTCCTTGGTGTTCCACAAGGCTACGCCATCGTGGTGCTTGGTGGTAATTACGCTGTATTTGGCTCCACTCTCTTTAATCAGATCGGCCCAGGCCTGCGGATCATAGTTTTTTGCCGTAAAGCCACTCAGCTGTTTCATGTAGTCGGCATAACCGATTTTCTTGTTGTAAAAGCTCCAGCTTTCGTCAACGCCGCCAACCGAATAAATTCCCCAATGGATAAAGATCCCTAATTTGGCGTCGGCAAACCATTGCATTTTCTTTTCAATTTCGGCCGGCTTGATTTTAGGTTGCGCCAAACTGGCCAAGGGCGCCAAAAAGAGGAGAAAAATTAGTTTTTTCATGGGTATAGGTGTTTGTTTTTTGATCGTTTTATTGCACTTGCAGGTTTCCCTTCAGCCTCAGATCTCTCGAGGAGCTTCCCACCATGATCCTGAAATCGCCGGGTTCTACAACGGTCTGCATTTCCCTGTTCAGCATGCTCAACAGCTCGGGCGTGATGTTAAAGGTAACTTGTCTGCTTTCGCCAGCCTTAAGGCGGATGCGTTGAAAACCCTTCAGCTCCATGACCGGTCTGGCCACCGAAGATAACAAATCGCGGATATAAAGTTGCACGACTTCCTCGCCCGCACTGCTGCCGGTATTTTTTAAAGTAAACGAAAGCATGGTGCTATCGGTCTTGCTCATCTGGGTTTTACTCAACAAAAAATTGCTATAGGCAAACCGGGTATAGCTGAGGCCGTAGCCGAACGGGAAAAGCGGTACGCCCGAAAGGTTATTGTAATCGTTGCCACGTCCTGTGGGCTTGTGGTTATACACCAAAGGCAGTTGGGCTTCGTGCTGGGGGAAAGTGATGGGCAAACGCCCTGCAGGATTGTAATCGCCAAAGAGTACCGATGCCACGGCATGTCCGCCCTCTTCGCCCGGATACCAAGCCGCACCAATGGCTTTTACTTTATCCATCCAGGCATTCATGGTAACGGCACTGCCACCCACCAAAATAACCGCCACAGGTTTGCCCGTTGCGGCCAAGGCCTGAATCAGTTCTTCCTGATGGCCCGGAAGCGAAAGCAAGGCACGATCGCTGAACTCGCCTTCGTTGATGCCTACCACGGCAATGGCCAAATCTGCTGTTTTAGCTAGAGAAACGGCTTCCTGTATTTTTGCTTTCCAATCGTTTTTAACCTCTACGTTCCACACCAATTTGATGGTTGCATCGCCATTGGCTTCATAAAACTCTACCCTGACTTCGTATTTCTTTCCTTTCTCGAAGCTGTAATCGGCCAGTTCGCTGTGATAAGATTGTTTGTTCCAACGGTTAACCACCAAACGGTTATTGATGTATAAGCGATAGCCGTCGTTCCCTTCTAATCCAATTTTAAAGCGACCCGTTTCGGGAGCGGTTAAAGTGCCTGTCCACCTTACGGCATAAAAATCTGGCGCCAGTTCGGGCGATGGCGAAAAAAGCGTCCAATGAAAATCGAGTTGTTGATCAATTCTGCTCATTGCAGGTTGGCCCTGCATGTCCATGTTGGCAAAGTAGTCGCCTTTTAAACCTTGTTGGCTTCCTGTATGCAGGTATTGCGCTGGAATGGTCACATAATTTACGGCATTGCGATCGGCACCCTGCGCATACAGCACTTTAGCCTGCTTGCCTGCGCGCTGCCTGATGCCTTCCAAAATACTTACTTTTGCCGTACCCGGACCGCTGTAGCCACCCAAACGGGCTTCCTGGGCATCGGCACCAAAAACAGCAATGGTTTTGACCTTCGGCGAAATAGGCAATACCTGATTTTCGTTTTTAAGCAACACAAAGGATGCCTTTCCGGCTTCGAGCGCTATTTCCTTACTTGTTTTCCGCAAATCGGTGTCTTTAAAATCTTCGCTTACGTAAGGATTTTCGAAAAGTCCCAATTCAAACTTGGCACGCAGCACCCTGCCCACGGCATCGTTAAGTCTTGCCGAATCGATTTTATTGGCTAAAAAAGCAGGAATGAACAGCTTATAATGGTTAAATTCTGTCTGAAAAATAACATCCAGGCCGTTGTTAATGGCATGTTCGCCACTTTCGGCGTAATCTTTGGCCGTATAGTGCAATACCACTTCGCCACCAACGGCATTGGCATCCGAAATGACAAAGCCGTTAAAGCCCCACTCTTTCTTCAGCTTGTCTATTAAAAGCCAATGGTTGGCAGAAGCCGCTGTGCCATCCAAAGAGTTGTAGGCCGTCATGATAGAACGTGCTCCGGCCTTTTGGATGGCCGCCTTGAATGGTGGCAAATAAACTTCGTCTAACAAACGTTCGTTGGCATGAATGGGATAGCTATCTCGTCCCCCATCGCCCACATTAGCTATAAAATGTTTAGGTGTTGTAATGATGCCCATTTGTTCGAACTGGCGCATAAAGGCTACGCCCATGGCCGAAGTCAGGAACGGGTCTTCGCCATAGGTTTCTTCGGTTCGGCCCCAGCGCACATCGCTTGCAATATTAACCACCGGCGATAGGATTTGCCTGATGCCCCTTTGCTTGGTTTCTTTTGCAATTTGCACGGCTACCTTGCGCATCAGCGTCGTATCCCAAGTGGCCGCCAAACCAATGGCCTGCGGAAAGGCCGTTGCGCCATCCCTCACCAAGCCATGCAGGGCTTCATCAAAAGCGATGATGGGAATACCCAACCGGGTTTCCTCTACAAAATATTTTTGGATATTATTGATCTTTTTGGCTACGTTAATGGCATTTTCGTCGGTACGATAGCTGAGCATTTGGCCACCTGCATCGCCTTTGGCACCCGCACTTACCTGAAAACCGAAAATGCCGTTTTTGTATTGACCGGGTTTGGCCTGATCCAAATCGCCGGGAATCATGAACAATTGCCAGAACTTTTCTTCGAGGGTCATTCGGCCCAACAGGTCCTGTACGCGTTTTTCGACTGGAAGGTTTTTATCTCGGTAAGGCAAAGACTGCGCAACCGATTGCATTGCACCGGACAACAAAACGAAAAGGAAACAGATACGCTTCATAGATTTTACAGACACAAGCATCAAATGCTCATGCCTTTAGCTAAAAGGGTTTAGGTTTGCTAAATATACATTATCTTCGTTAAAAACGTTTGCATCGATTTAATTCTCTAAAGGCTTAATCCAATGAAAACTCCTCAACTCAAAAGCTGCAGCAAGGGGCACCAGTTTTACAAATCGAGCGACTGCCTTTCCTGCCCGGTTTGCGAACGGGAAAACAAACCTCAAAACGGTTGGCTATCCTTACTGAGTGCACCCGCCAGAAGAGCATTGGAATCAAGAAATATCGATAGCCTGGAGCGGTTGGCCGAGTTTACCGAAGCCGAGCTTTTGAAATTGCACGGCTTTGGACTGGGCTCTTTACCCAAGTTACGCCAGGCTTTGGCAGATGCCGATCTAAAATTCAAACCGTAAGATTATGGCCAAAATCAAACCGAGCGACCAAGCACAAGTTGATGCCTTTATTGCCAATTTGGCACCCGAACTGGGTATTTGCATCAGCACCATCAGAACAGCTATTTTAGCGGTCAGCCCCGATATCGGCGAACGCATCAAATGGAACCATCCCAATTTTTATTACAAGGGCGCCATGAAAGATTCTGACCCGAAGGAATATAAACGCGAAATTGCGGTTTTTAACCTGCACAAGGGGCGTATTATGCTGGTATTCCCAAGTGGTGCTAAAGTAAGCAGCCCTTTATTAACCGGCGATTATCAAGATGGAAGACGTCTGATTATTTTCGAAAATTTGGTAGCGATTGAGGCCAGCCTCGACGAACTAAAGTCAATTGTTAAAACTTGGCTCAGCTTAGTAGAGCAATAAAAAACATTATGCCCTTGCTGGCATTATTCACCCGCAAGGTTCGATAAGTCTTAAAAATAAATTATCAAATAACGTTGGTGAAGAACACCAACTAAAGCAATGAACTGAAAGCAATTGTTGAAACTTGACTCAACTTGGTAGATCAATAAAAGGTATATGCCCTTGCTGGTGTTATTCACCCGCAAGGCTCGATAAGTCTTGAAAGTTAATTATCATATAACGTTGGTGAAGACACCAACGAAAGCGGTCAAAGATATTTAGCCGTCTTTGATGTTTCTTAAGTTCTTGCTGGTGTTCTTCACCTGCAAGACTAGATAAATTCTGAAAATAAATTATCAAAAAACGTTGGTGAAGAACATCAACGAAAGCAGCGAACCTAGGTCAATTATTGAAACTTGGCTCAGTTTAGTAGCGCAATAAAAAGTATTATGCCCTTGCTGGTGTTCTTCACCTGCAAGATTCGATAAGCCCCGAAAATAAATTATCAAAAACGTTGGTACAGAACACGGGCGAAAGCAGTTGCCATACATTTGCGGGTATCCCTTCCCCAAAAGCCTTGGCGAAAAAAAAGCCAAGCAAACAAAAAAGGCCTTTCCGATTATCGGAAAGGCCTTTTCTAAATAGTTATCATGCTTATTCAGCTACTACTTCGAAAGGAACTTTAACTTTCACTTCTTTGTGCAAGTTCAAGTTTGCGATGTACTCGCCAACCATTTTAGGTTCAGTTTCGAAAGTAATTCTGCGACGATCTACATCAAAGCCTTTAGCTTTCAATGCATCGGCAATCATAATGGTGTTTACTGCACCAAAGATTTTACCGGTTTCGCCAGCTTTAGCACCAATGCTTAGTTTAACGTCTGTTAAACGCTCGGCAATGCCTTCTGCATCTTTCTTAATTTTATCTTGTTTAAAAGCCGCTTGCTTCAAGTTCTCTGCCAATACTTTTTTAGCAGATGGCGTAGCCAATTGAGCAAAGCCTTGCGGAATTAAATAGTTACGTCCGTAACCAGGTTTTACCGTTACGATATCATCTTTCTCACCTAGTGATTTGATATCTTGCTTTAAAATAACTTCCATTTCTCTGCGCTTATTTTAATTGGTCAGTAACAAAAGGCAATAAACCAATGTGGCGGGCACGTTTAACGGCTTGAGCCACTTTACGTTGGAACTTTAACGAAGTACCGGTTAAACGGCGAGGTAGGATCTTACCTTGTTCGTTAACAAATTTCAACAAGAAGTTTGCGTCTTTGTAATCGATGTATTTGATGCCATTTTTCTTGAAACGGCAGTATTTTTTTCTGTTATCGTCCACTTTAGGAGCGGTAACATATTGAATTTGATCTTTTGCCATTATGCTGCAGCCTCCTCTTTCTTAGGTTTTTTGTTAAAAGCGCCACTGCGTTTTTTCTCGTTGTAGGCAACCGCATGACGGTCTAATCTTACAGTTAAGAAACGTAAAACACGTTCGTCGCGTTTTAATTCTAGCTCTAACTTGTTAATAATCTCACCAGAAGATTTGTACTCTGTAAGGTGGAAGAATCCGTTTGCTTTTTTCTCAATCGGATACGCTAATTTTCTCAAACCCCAATTATCTTCAGCGATAATTTCGGCTCCGCCATCTTTGATGATGTTGGTGAATTTGGCAATAGCCTCTTTCGCAACCTCTTCAGACAGCAACGGGGTAAGAACGATAACAGTTTCGTACTGATTCATTGTTGTTTTTAATTGATTTGTGATTTAATCTCTTTTCCGCTTTAAAACGGGATGCAAATGTAGCAATATATTTCTTAAAATCAAAGCCTTAATGCAAAAACAGAAAAGGCCTTTCAAAACAGGTGGGCCAATTTGGATTACCAATATATAAAAAAGGAGACCGTTGCCAGCCTCCCCTAGCCAAATATAATGCAGTTATTAAGTTTATTGAACCTTAACGGCTTCAACACCCCCTTGTTTTTTGTCTTTACAATAAAGGCAAGTTCTTTGGCATTTACCTGCGCAATGTCGAATTTCTTAACCAAATTGGTCTTCTCGCCGCAATAAATTGAAAGCAGTGATCCAATAAAACCTCTGGCAAAAACGCTCTTCCTACTTAAGGCAAGGCCACAAAACTGCCGACCTAGTACACAATTTGTGTAGCTTGTCCACAAAAGAAGCCTTTGCACCCAAATCAAAAACAACCCAACAAACAACTGATTTACTGACACTTAAAACCGATACAACTAAAAAAAGTATTCGCTGTATTTGTATGGCATCTCGTTTGGAACCGTTTTCTGGGCCATCCCTCCTTACTTCATGATGAAATTTACAACAATAGCTTTAATGGGCCTGTGTTGCTTTTGCTTTTTTTCGGCAGGTGCTCAACCCATTGCCGGCAACGGCTGCATGACCAAAACGACCCCAAACAGGGTATATCAAACACAAATCTCGACCAGCGGGGGACTGCCTGTTTACCAGGGCTACAACACGCAGTATTCGGAGTGGACGGTGCAGTACGATATTACCAACTATCCTTGTTTTACCTGGACACAAACCGCCGCCAATGGTTGCTACATTAAACTTTCTGAAAGTTCTTCGACCCTGACCCAAGGCAACTACGGCAATTTTACCGGTTATGCCGGCAATGCCTGCCTCCTTCCGATCGACGATTATATCCCGCTTTTTTGCCTGCTTGCCGTTGGGTTCTTTTACTACTACCTCCGGAAACCGAGTTAGCCTTGAAGCATGAAACGATTACTGTAGTTAGCAACCCAAATCCTGCTACCAGTGGAATTTACCACAAACAACTGCATATCTCACCACGAATAGGGAATTTTTTACCCAAAAATACCCTATAAAAAATCATATTTTTCTTTTTGATTAATCTGTTTCACAGACAGTTAATTATTTAATCTGCCGTAAACAGCGATTTTCAAGCTTTTGCGCCTTCAAGGCGGGGCATGGCATCCGGTTTGAACTTAGCCTATGAGTTCATTTGCCCATTATGAAAATCATTCGCATAGCTTTAACCTGTTTCATCTGTCTTTGCTGCTTCCATGCAATGGCCCAACCTATGCCCGGCAATGGCTGCATGACCAAAACCAATCCCAACAGGGTGTATCAAACACTGATTGGCTGGAGTGGCAGTACACCTATCTATCAGGGCTACAACACCCAATATTCAGAGTGGACAGTACAATACGACATTACACAATACCCTTGTTATACCTGGACACAAACGGCCGCCAATGGTTGCTATATCAAATTCTCGTCGAGCTCGTCTACTTTAACGCAAGGCAACTATGGCAATTTTACCGGCTACAGCGGTAACAGCTGCCAGCTTCCGCTTGATGAATACACACTTGGTTTTTGTGCCTTTATAGGCATGTTTTTCTTCTTCCATATCAGACGAAAACCATCGGCTATAGACCCATTGGCACCAAACCGAACAGGTTAATTGTGCCATTGGTACCCTATACCCAAAATTGCTAAGGGCCAACTTTTCCACATTCCAAAATTCGGCGTTTCAAGCTCGACAAAAATTCCTATTTTCGTGCGATGGAAAATTTTATCGTTTCAGCCCGTAAATATCGTCCAGCCACCTTCGAAACCGTGGTTGGTCAGCAGCATATTACGGGTACGCTAAAAAATGCCATCAAGAACAACCAACTGGCCCAGGCCTTTTTGTTTTGCGGTCCGCGAGGAGTGGGCAAAACCACTTGTGCCCGTATCTTGGCCAAAACCATTAACTGTACGCAGCTAACGGCCGACCAGGAAGCTTGTGGCACTTGCGAATCGTGCGTTTCTTTCCAAACCGGACATTCCTTTAACTTTCATGAGCTTGATGCGGCTTCGAACAACTCGGTTGACGACATCAGGAGCCTCATTGAGCAGGTGCGCATTCCGCCACAGGCCGGAAAGTTCAAGACTTATATCATTGACGAGGTGCACATGCTCTCGGCCAGTGCTTTCAACGCTTTTTTAAAGACATTGGAAGAACCGCCATCGTATGCCATTTTTATTTTGGCTACTACCGAGAAGCACAAAATCCTGCCTACCATTTTATCGCGTTGCCAAATCTTCGATTTTAACCGCATACAGGTAGAAGATATTGCCGGACATTTGAATAAGATCGCAGTTAGGGAAAACATAGCGGTTGATAACGACGGCCTTCACATTATTGCCCAAAAGGCTGATGGCGGCTTGCGCGATGCGCTATCGATGTTTGACCAGATTGTAAGCTATACCAACAGGAATCTTACCTACAAGGCGGTAATCGACAACCTCAACATCTTAGATTACGATTATTATTTCAAGCTAACCGATTTTTTAACTGCCGGAGACGTAAGTCAGGCATTGCTCCTCTTTAACGAGATCTTGAACAATGGTTTCGACGGCAACAACTTCATCAATGGTTTGGCCAGCCACTTCAGGAACCTGTTGGTGGGCAAAGATGCGCAAACCATCCAATTGCTGGAAGTTAGCGAAACCATTAAGCAGAAATACCTGGCCCAAAGTAAACAGGCCGACCTAGGCTTTATCCTTACCGCGCTTAATTTGGCCAACCAATGCGATTTGGTATATAAAAACAGCAAAAACCAACGCTTGCAGGTAGAACTTTCGCTCATTAAAATGTGCCACATTCCTTCGGTCATACAACTGGCACAGCAACCTTCATCCGGCAACAACACAGCAACTGACACAGATCAGGATAAAAAAAAAACTTTAATTGAAACGGAGCGGCCTAAGGCTGTAGCTGTACCCACAAATCCCCAACCAGAAGCACCAAAAGCAACAACCGAAACTTCGGATGCCAAGCGCAACGTAGCCGAAGCTTCTATACAAGACCTGCAGAATTTTATTGCCAAGGAAGATTTGCCCGACCTGCCCGACCGATTGGACATAGCCTTGCCTACTGTTCCGCCACCGGCCAACAAACCGCAGCCTTTAAGTCCGCCACCTTCGGCAGGCTCGATCAAAATCCAGCCGATGAAAGCCAATGTAGGTTCTTTGATCCCATCATTGACAGATTTGGAGCGCGTAGCCAATGGCGATGAAGACAAAGGGCCCAAGTACATTACCGGAAGCGAGAAACAGGATTTTACGGCCGAACAGTTTTTAGAGTTTTGGCATATTTATACCCAAAAGGCAAAAGACAGCGACAAGATACACCTCTATACCTTAATGAGCAACGACCCTATCATTAACGGCACAGAGATTACCGTACTGGTTGAAAACTTGGCGCTGGAAAGTACCTTACAGGACGAAAAAGTAGAACTGCTCAACTTCCTGCGTTCGGCGCTGAAAAACTTCGACATCCAGATTACGGCCCAAAAGGCAACCAATACCATCAAAAAACGGATTTACACCAACAAAGACAAGTATACCTACCTGGTTGACAAAAATCCGCAGCTTGAAGAAATGCGCAGACGCTTTAACCTGGATGTAAGTCCTTAATCCTACCGTTAGGCTTATAGCTTCCCCTTCCCAATCAAGATAGAAACCTTTGCTTAAGCGCAGGGCTTGGAACCATACAAGAATCGTTCTTTCCGAATAGTTTATAGCGCGATTTGGCGACCAAATCGTATACAAAATCCCGCAACGGCTTTGGCAGTACGATTAATCCATAAAACATCCTGAAAATGCCACCCAGTTCTTTCGAGATATGGAGTACGGCAGACGACTTGATAAAATATTTATCGCCTATGATTAAGACCATGGATCCGAAGCTATCCATTGGCAAACCATATTGCTCAAGCCATTTTTGCCCAGTTTCCGATTGCAGCGAAGCAAACCTGAATTTCTCCTTTTTGTCCATCCTGATGATGAATTGCACTGCACCATTGCACAAATTGCAAACGCCGTCGAACAAAATGATTGGATTTTCCATGGCCAACTCAATAGCTGATTCTGCGGTTAAATAAAGTATCGAGCTTGGTGGTAAGCGCAAACTTGCTTTGGTCGACCTTGATTTTTCTGTTATAGGTCTGTATTGAAAAATCTATATTCCTATAAGATGGATGCCTTTTAAACAAGTACAAAGCTATAGACCTCGACCCGGCTTCTAAATAAAGCGTATCTCTAATCATTTGCTGGATCGAAGAATTAACCCTCACTGCATTGATCGGCAAAACCAGCTTATCCAGGCCTGCATCTTTCGCAATGACGATATTGCGCGAAGCATCGTCGGGATCTACCAAACTGATATCGCTTTTGATATATTGATAGTTTTTGGATTTACTGGTGAAAAAACCGTACTGCCAATTTAATCGCGTTACCCTAAAAATAAAGGACTGAGTAACCGAAAGTGCATACCAGTTGATATGCTTATCAAACCAAACGCTGACTTTTACTACCGACAAAAAAATAATGAGCAGTATTATTCGAAAAGTAATTTTATATGCTTTTATCATTTTCTTTGATTTTAAGATCCTCAAAAATTACCGGGTACCAGCACACCACATTTAAGATGATGAGCAACACCCCAAAAAACAACAAGTCCATAAAAAGTGCAATGAACAAATGCATAGATATAATGATGAGCACGATATACAACCTGGTTTTCTTAAACCATACCAGCATAAAATACAATGATTCTATAAAGACTACCATAATTCCGAAAAAGGCATAAAAGAGGATGTTTTGGTCTTTCGGAAAAAAATTGGTTGTCATGATGGTAGGGTCATTGCTCAGGAAATAGATAAACCGCCCATTCCACCAGTTCGGCATCAGTGCTTTCTCAAAGCCCGCCGAGATGTAGGTAATGATCAGATAGAGTTGCAATACCCTGATGCAAATCTGCTTGAGCTCGTTGAGTTTAGGATAGTTTTCTTTCTTGATCAGCGACAAGCTATAGCCGGTTGGGAATAGGGTTAGAAAGAAAAAACATACCGATTGATAGATATCTACCCCAAAGGCGAAAGAAGACATCACATTGGTAATCAGTGTAAAAGTGACCAGGCAAACAATGGCCGATAGCCTTGTCCAAATTCCCAGCAATAAAGTGGTAAGTGCCAGAAAGTATACCGTAAGAATGGTAACCATCACAGCCTGGGGCGGCAAGTTTAGCAAATCAGCAATTTTTTGCGGATGGCCTTCGAACCAGAGCGCATTGGCATTAGAAACCTCCCAATTAACGATCCCGTTTGGCGCAAAGAAAACATCGTAATCCAAAACCAGCGTAAACATCGAAACGATGGCAAAAAGAGCTACCAAGATCCTAAATATTTCGAGCTGGTTGGTGTTGTAGCAATAGGAAATGTTGTAAAAAACATTTTCCTTCAGCACGCTTTTAATTTTATGTGTATTCATGTTTGTCTTTTTTAAGTTTCCATTGGTTTAAACAACATGAAGAAGCCGTTTAAATTTGTTCGGTTATTTCACATTCGAAAGTCTTTTATAAAAATGTTCTACTTGTAAAAGACCGATCGAAATTTAAACGGCTCCTTGCTCGTGTAGCATTTTGCTTTTGCACTAGTTGAGGTGGTTCTAGTTCAGTCCTTTTTGGGCAAGGATCTGGTTCAACTGGTTAAAGCGCTCTTCACCTAGTTTAGATTTCAATAGCGCACCGCTTTGTTTGTAAACCCACCATTTTTCGTTGGCGGCCAAAACGGCATTGGCAGCCAAGCCCGGCATGCCGTTAAAACCACCCCTTACGGTAGATTTCAACTGGCCCACTTTGTCGGGCGTAACCACGGCCAACTGGCCCTGATCGCCTAATACCGCCGTAAAGTCCTTACCCAGAATACGTTGCATTTGCTGTTGTTCTGCCTTGGTAAATTCTACTGGTTTTTCAACCGCTTTAATGTCCAATCCTTTTTTGGTGAGGATTTGATTTAATTGGTTAAAGCGTTCTTCGCCCAGTTTAGATTTCAACAGCGCACCGCTTTGTTTGTAAACCCACCATTTTTCGTTGGCGGCCAAAACTGCATTGGCGGCCAAGCCGGGCATGCCGCTAAAACTGCCCCTTGGCGTAGATTTTAGTTCGCCCACTTTGTCTGGCGTAACCACGGCCAACTGGCCCTGCGCACCTAATACCGCGGTAAAGTCTTTACCCAGGATTTTTTGCACCTGTTGCTGTTCTGCCCTGGTAAATTTAACCTGCGAAAACGCGACAGTACTAAAAGCCAATGCCATTAGTAGTAGAATTGATTTTTTCATTTTGTTTAGATTTAGATTTTTATTCCTACTCTTTAAAGGATTTTCGGAATACTCCTATTCGTTTGAATATGTTTAGTCTCTTCATCCGTTCGGTAACCTAAGGCAGATCTGCCTTAGCTTGGCATTTCATAGTTTGTAAAAGATGGTTTTGCAGAACGCTATTTCCTTCTGCACGAAGCTGATGAACCGTGCAATTTGCTTTAGGCCTTTTCTTATCATTGCTGTTGTTTTTTTAACACGTTGCCGGCTTACCCCAATTGGCCAACCGGCTTGTACATCACAAAGTTGCGGCACCAGGCGGTCGCAATCAATGTGCATAAAACTGAATCTTGCCGTTCGTTCGACGGAAATTTTTACCGTCGTTTAACGGTAGCAAAAACGGTTCAATACCCCTGTTTTTTTCGGCTTAACCTTCGCTATTTTGCATAATTAAAAAGTATATTTATTCTATTAACCCCTCAACCCAACCAAATGGAAAAGAAACACTTAACCCTCATTATCGCAGTACTCGCTATTGCTTTTGGCGCCTATGTTTATTTTTATCCGCCTACCCAAACAGGTTCCAATCCCAGGTCTCCCCGCTCCAGGCCAAGTACCTTAAAGCTTAAACTGATAGAGGAAATGGTCGACAACTATAGACAGACGCAGCTCAAGGCCATCGAAAACGCAAGAGAAAATGCTGTACCCAATGATGCCAACTCTATTTTATTCGACCTCGACACACTCAAAAAATTCATTAATGATATTGAAAACATTGTAGCCACGAAGCAACCCGATGGCAGTAAAAAGCTTGCCATCAGAATGTATTATGCGGCCTATCCGTTAAACACCAAATGGTCTTATCCGGGTTACGAAGACTTGGGAAAACTATTGGGCAATGACATCACCCGGCTTTATGAAAGAAAACATACTTTGATCTTATTGCCGGCCATCAGAAACAAAAGAGGTGTTTACGCCGATTTTAACCCTTTAGACATCAGCACCTACGAAGGATTTAAATTGAGGAACAACAAGCAAATGAGCTTTATATTGGTCAAAGACGACAGAAGGGAAGAAATGAATGTAATGGCCCTAAACCATGGACAGATCATACCACCAGCAACTGTTGACGGACAAGCTTTTCAATAAACATGGTAGCATTTAGCCATACGCAAAAAATATTGAGCGAGGTACTGATTTGGGTGCAGCTTTTAACAGCGCTAGTTGCCCTATTTTATTTGCCTCAGCTCAAAAACAGTCATTGGAAATGGCTTAGCTATTACTGTTGCGCCGTTTTTTTGATGGAAGCTTTTGCCAAGTGGGGACTGAAACACCATCCATCCTCCATCAGCAAGTACTATGATTTTTTTGTTATCCCGATTGAATTTATATTTTTCTATTGGGTGTATGCCATCAAATCGCTCAACAGGCCAAAGTTGTTTTGGATCATTGTAGGTATATTCTGTATTTCGTTTTTACCCTATTTTACCATTATCCACAAGCCCGGCATGATGCTGTCTTTAAGTTATACGGTAGGTACGGTGTTACTGATGTTTTTGGTCATTTTAGAAATCTTTAAGCAGATCAAATCCGAAAAAATACTCCTGTTCCATACCAATTACATGTTTTACATCAATATAGGCATCATCCTATTTTATGTAGGCACCTTGCCTTTTTTCTCGTTTTATAATCTACTTTTAGGCGAACCCGATTTGTGGAGCATTTATTATACTTTTTTCCTGGTCGCTAACAATTTGATGTACCTGTTATTTACTGCAGCTTTTATATGGGGCAAACCGAATACCTATTAGTTATTATCCTGTTCAATGTTTTTTTATTGGCATTTATTGTGGCCATTATTGCATTTGTAGTTCAATACAAAAACAAAAAGAAGGAGAGTGTAATGCAGCTGCAGCAGCAGCAAGTGTTGCATCAGAAGGAATTGTTGGCTGCGCAAATAGAGATCCAAACCCAAACCATGCAACACATAGGCCGCGAAATACACGATAACGTTGGACAAAAACTTACCTTGGCGAGTTTATACACCCAACAATTGGCCTTTGAAAACGAGGCTTTGCCCATCAACGATAAGATTACAGGGATTGGCGAACTGATCAATGATGCGCTGTCGGAATTAAGGCACTTATCCAAATCCTTAACAGACAACCACATCGATGCCAATGATATTGCTGTTTTACTGCAAGAAGAATTTGCGAAGATTGAAGTACTGAAAAAATATAAACTCAACTTAACCACCGAATCTGAACCGATACCTCTAAATTACCAAACCAAAAGCCTATTGTTAAGGGTAGTACAAGAGTTTATCCAAAATAGCATTAAACACGCGGCCTGTCAGACGATTTCGGCAACTTTAAGGAAAAATGGCCAACAATTAACCCTAACTTTAAGTGACGATGGCAAAGGCTTTGACCCCGAAAAACTAAGCGGCAAGGGCATCGGTTTAAGCAATATGAAAAAAAGAATTGCCTTGATTGGAGGCAATTACCATATGGAAAGCAAAGAAGGCAATGGGACAATATTAACCATCGAAATTTCGACATAAGATGAAAACTAGCATTGTAATTGTTGATGACCATATCTTAATCGCCAAAGCATTAAGTAGTATTTTGGCCAACTTTGACCAATTTGAGGTGCTTTACGAATGCGAAAACGGCAAAGAACTGCAGGAAAGGTGCCAGCATCCCAAAAACGTGCCCGATGTGGTCTTGTTGGATATCAGCATGCCAATCATGGATGGCTTTGAAACGGCGGCCTGGCTTAAGGCAAGTCATCCAGAAGTATTGATTATGGCGCTGAGCATGCAAAATGACGAGCAGAGCCTCATCAAAATGATCAAAAGCGGCGCTAAAGGCTATCTGCTCAAAAACGTACACCCCACTGCCTTGGCCGAAGCCTTAAACTACCTGGTTAAAAACGGCTATTACTATCCCGAATGGGCCGCCAACAAAGTATTTTCCAGCCTCTGCAACGAAAGCAAGGAAACTGACAAAAAAGACCTTTTTAGCAGCAGGGAAAAAATGTTCTTGCGTTTTACCGTAACCGAGATGAGCTACAAGGAAATTGCCAACCAAATGAACTGCAGCACCAGAACCGTGGAGGGCTACAGGGATAGCTTATTTGAAAAACTAGAATTAAAAACCCGTGTAGGCTTAGCCGTTTACGCCATTAAAAACGGGTACGACAGCTAAGCTGCTGCCCCATTTTATCATCAAAAGGCCTTGCTTATCGATTAGTAAATTAGCGCTTTAATATCCATTGTTTTTGGGGTAACCTTCTTCGTCCAGATCGTCGCGGTAGTCTTCTTCGGTTCGGCCTAAAATTTCATCTTCCGGGCTCAACAAAACGCTTTCGCCCTCATTGTCAACATGCATGCCCAATTCGTCTAACTCATCGTCGGCTATTTCTTCTTTTCCGGCATATTCGTCGCCTACGTAAGGGTTGGCCTCATCATAGGTCGAGTCATCGTTCACCGCCCCCATCGAAACCGTATCATAGTTTAAAGGGTGGTCGTAATCGCTATCGGTACTCTTCATATCATATTCGAAGCTCTTTTTGTTCTTGTCGTAAGAAAGCTCGTTAAGGTCTTTTGTTTCTCCCAAGCTATCGGCATGAAGCTTATCGGTAGCCCTTTTTGGTTCGTTGGTTGAATTGCTCATGGCATTGAAATTTTATTATTGCTATAACTCTGCGAAAGTAAATTTTGTTTTATCAAAAGGAATTATTTAAATTAACTAAAATTTTAGTTATTAGGATTATGAAAAAGCTCCGAATCATTTCCCTATTTATTATTTCCTATCTGTTTTACCTGCTTTTTACACAACTGCTTTTTGCCGAGGACAACTTGGTACAGCTTAAGGGCCAGCTCCTGAAGAAGGACAATTTTATGGAGCTGGATCAGCACGATCAAAAACGACCGATCAACTATGTCTGCCTAAGTTTTATGCTCCAAAAAGACAAAAGGCTCTACATCTTAAAATTGGATGTTGATGGCATTGCCGAAGGTTTTCGGGTGTTAAAGGGCGTTGATCTATCGTTGGGCAAGGCTGGTGAAATAGCCGTTTGGGTTAAAAAATCGGACCGCAACAAAATAAGGCCTAAAGTTTACAAAGTGGAGGCAGACGGTTTATCGGTTTTCGAGTTGCCCTACCGGCCAGGCAATAATGCTTTTTTGTTTTTGATGCTGGCTTTGCTGGCCCTTGCTTTTGCCAGCACCTATTACTTGCCCAAAGTTTCGGCAGCCAGAAACTGGAGATTGCTGCAAAGAAGGCCTCACTACATTTAAATTGCATAAAAAAGCCCTCCTGCTTTGGCAAGAGGGCTTTGATTACTTTGCTATCTATTAAAGACTAGCCAAAGCAGTGTTCAAAGTTTCGCTCGGACGCATGGCTTTCGAAGCCAAATCATCACTTGGATTATAATACCCACCAATGTTTTGTGGTTTGCCTTGTGCATCGATCAATTCTTTCGAAATTTGGGCTTCGCCAGCGGCTAAAGCCTTGGCTAATGGGGCAAACCTGGCTTGCAACTCGGCATCTTTGCTTTGTGCAGCCAAAGCCTCGGCCCAGTACAAAGCCAAATAGAAATGCGAACCGCGGTTGTCTATCGTACCTAGCTTTCTGCCCGGCGATTTATCGGTGGCCAAGAACTTCGCATTGGCCTCATCAAGCGCATCAGCCAAAATCTGAGCTTTTGCATTGTTTTGGGTTTGCGATAAATGTTCTAGCGAAGCTTGAAGTGCCAAAAACTCGCCCAGCGAATCCCAACGCAAATAGCCTTCCTGGATAAACTGCTCAATATGTTTAGGGGCCGAACCTCCAGCACCGGTTTCGAACAAGCCACCACCGTTCATCAATGGAACGATAGACAGCATTTTGGCCGAAGTACCCAACTCTAAGATCGGGAATAAATCGGTTAGGTAATCGCGCAATACGTTTCCGGTAACCGAAATGGTATCCAATCCTTTGCGGATTCTCTCTAACGAAAATTTAGTGGCTTCGATTGGCGAAAGGATACGGATATCCAAGCCCTTGGTATCGTAGTCTGGCAAATATTGATTAACCTTGGCAATAATTTCCCTGTCGTGCGCACGGTTCTCGTCTAACCAGAAAACTGCTGGCGTAGCTGACAAACGTGCCCTGTTAACCGCCAATTTGATCCAATCCTGGATTGGGGCATCTTTGGTTTGGCACATGCGGAAGATATCTCCAGCTTCTACTTTTTGCTCGAAGAAAACCTTGCCATTGGCATCGCTTACGCGGAAAGTACCATCGGCAGTTGCTTGGAAAGTTTTATCGTGCGAACCATATTCTTCGGCTTTTTGCGCCATGAGGCCTACGTTTGGCACCGAACCCATAGTGGTAGGGTCGAATGCGCCGTGGGCTTTACAATCGTTGATGGTAGCGGTATAAACACCAGCATAGCAACGGTCTGGAATCAAGGCGAAAGTATCTTGTTGCTTACCATCTTTGTTCCACATCTGTCCAGAAGTACGGATCATGGCTGGCATCGAAGCATCTACAATCACATCAGATGGCACATGCAAATTGGTAATACCTTTGTCTGAATTAACCATGGCCAAAGCAGGACCATTGGCAATCGTAGCGGCCAAGGCGGCTTCTACTTCCGCTTGCTCAGGTCTTCCGGCAATTTTAGCATAAACATCGCCCAAGCCGTTGCGGGTATCTACATTCAATTCCTTAAACAAGGTGGCATATTTGGCAAATACATCGGCAAAATATACTTCTACAATAGCGCCAAAAATGATAGGATCTGAAACCTTCATCATGGTAGCTTTCAAGTGCGCCGACAACAATACGCCAGCTGCTTTAGTAGCCGCAATTTCTTTGGCCACAAAAGCTTTCAAAGCTTTAAGGCTCATGGTCGAGCTATCGATCACCTCTCCTGCTTTTAATGGCGAGAGTCCTTTCATTTCGGTAACTGCACCGTTATTGTCAACAAACTCGATTTTAAACTGGGTAGCTTCAGGCACAGTCACTGATTTTTCTGAACTGTAGAAATCGCCTTCGGTCATGCTTACCACCTGCGTTTTAGAATCGGCAGACCAAGCGCCCATCGAGTGTGGATTTGCTTTGGCATAGTTTTTTACAGCTTTTGGTGCCCTGCGGTCCGAATTACCTTCACGCAACACCGGGTTTACAGCCGAGCCCAATACCTTGCCGTATCTGGCTTTGATGCTTTTTTCCTCTTCGGTTTGCGCATCTTCAGGGTAGTTCGGAATGGCAAAGCCTTGCGACTGCAATTCGGCAATAGCGCCTTTCAATTGAGGAATAGACGCTGAAATATTTGGCAACTTAATGATATTGGCTTCTGGTGTGGTAGCCAATTGGCCAAGCTCAGCAAGGGCATCGCCAATTTTTTGCTCGTCTTTTAAAAATTCTGGGAAATTGGCCAAAATCCTTCCAGCCAACGAAATATCTCTTGTTTCTACATCAATACCAGCTGAAGCGGTAAAAGCCTGTACAATGGGCAAAAATGAATAAGTGGCCAACATTGGCGCTTCATCTGTTTTGGTATAGATGATCTTTGATGTATTTGACATATAAACTGATTTTACTAATTGGGTTATTTGGCCGGCACTGCTGCCTCATTGGCCTTTAAATCGGCTAAAGATAAAATAAACAGATGAATTTATAGCCATCTAACTGTTAATTTGTCCAGTAAAGCAACAGTAGCTATGCTCTGAAAGACTTCCTGTTTTTATAGTCAGGTCCAATACGGAAAATCTTATATTCGTTAACCGCAATTATTAAAAACCATGGAAATAACCTACAAAATTGATAGTGTGCCAACGCCTCAACAAATCATCCAGCTGTATAACGATGCCGGTCTGCCAAGGCCAACCCATGATTTAGAACGCATTAAAAAGATGTACGAAAGCTCGAATCTGATTGTAAGTGCCTGGGATGATGAGGTACTTGTTGGCGCAGCAAGATCAATTACCGATTGGTGCTGGAGTTGCTATTTAGCCGACTTGGCCATTAAACAAACGCACCAAAAGGAAGGCATTGGCCGTAAGCTCGTTGATTTAACCAAGGCCCAAATTGGAGAAGAAACCATGTTGTTGCTGCTTTCGGTACCTACAGCTATGGAATACTATCCAAAAGTTGGATTTGCAAAACAGGAAAGCAGTTTTATCATCAATCGCGAGCGATAAAACTTGTATATTTATGTTCAAATCAGCAACCATGGCTAATCTGCTCAATATACCCTTCTTGAGGACCAAGGGCTTTGGAAGACCTTCATTTGCCGTATTTGTCTTGTTTACACTTGCCTTATGCCTGCTTGCCGTTTTACAAGATTTTCTGCAATCGAATTACAACCAAAGTGCATTTTTCCTTTCCGAATCCCTTTTGTTCAGGTCGTTCTGGATTTTAGCCCTGCCTGTTGTTCTTGTGCAGGTTCGTTTGTTGAGGAGCAAGCTTCCATCAAGACCAACAATCCAACTACCGATAAGCATTGCTGGAGCCGTTTTGCTGCACCTGCTTTTATTCTCGGGCCTGGTTAACCTGTTATCGGCTTTGCTATTTGATCATACCTACACCTTTGGCCGTGTTTTCTATTATTCGATTACCGAAGATCTGTACAAATGCGTACTTATTTATAGCCTTAGCGCAGGTATTTACAGGTATTGGCCTGTATCAAAGCCCAAGACTTTCGTACCAACAAGCGTACTGACGATCCAAGATGGCAGAAATTATACCGCTTTGCCTATCCAAGAGATCATCTACATTCAGGCCGCAAGCCCCTACATTGCCATACACACTGCTAATAAGCAGTACCTACACACAGCCAGCCTAAAATCGATATTGGGCGAACTGGACGAAAACCAGTTTGTGCGCATCCACAAATCGACCATTGTTAACCTTGGCGAGGTGGCAGGCTACCAATCGAGGCTTAACGGCGATTATGATGTGCGACTTAAAAACGGCACAGAACTGAGGCTGAGCAGAAATTACAGCTCCACCTTTCGCCAGTACTTCGAAGCCACCTCCGCTTAGCCTAAAAAGTCATCAGCTTAACCTATTCGATTTGGAACGACCGGATTGAGCACAGAAGTTTGCCTCAAAAACCCGATTATGTTTCAACACAACTTCTTTGGCTATGTCTTGGCACTGGCCGGCCTTTTAACCTTCCAATCGTGCAACGGACAAAATACTAGCCCAAACTCAAAAAAAGACAAAACCATTGGTGGATTTTGCGATGGTTGCGAATTGCTGTACGTGGGCATGCCTACCCAAATCAAAGCTGTAGACACCAGCACGGGCTGGCATGAAAAAGGACAAAAGCTCCTCGTTACCGGAACCGTTTATCAACTCGATGGCCAAACGCCCGCAGCCAATGTCATCCTCTATTATTGGCAAACCGACAACAATGGTTATTATTCGCCAAAACCAAACCTCGATAAACGGGCCAAGCGCCATGGCCATATCAGGGGTTGGGTAAAGACCGATGCCAAAGGCAAATACAGCATTTATACGATACGGCCGGCTCCCTACCCTAACGATACCATGCCAGCACACATCCATTTGGCGGTGAAAGAGCCCCACATCAGCCAAGAATATTACATCGATGAATTGGTATTTGACGATGATCCTTTATTAACCGGAAAGAAAAGAAAGCTGCTCGAAAACCGAGGTGGCAGTGGCGTAGTGAGGATTTTGCTCAAAGACCAGTTGCAAGTAGCCGTGCATAACATTGTGTTGGGCCTGCACATCCCCAATTATCCGCAACAAGTTAAACAGCAGTTAAATTCTGGCTTGGCTATTGGCGAGGATAGTCCGTCCTTTACCCCATTCCATGCCTGGGGGCCAGACAAAGGCACTACCACCTGCCCCGTTTGCAAATACGGACGTTATCAAGGCCTGCTCTATTTTGTTGGCGATGCGCCAAACTGGGACGATATTAAAAAATGGCTGGTATTTTTAGAACAGCAAAGCCAGCAAAGAAGCAAATACCTCAAGGTATATTTCATCTATGGCAATTCGAAAAACTACCACAAGGCGGGCCGACAAAAGGAACTGGAACAATTAGGTACTTCGCTTCGCCTGCAGCACCTTGCACTGACTTTCGTGCCTGCGCTTACCGACGAAAAAAGCGAAGTGGCCTTAAATAAAATCAACCCTAATGCAAAAAACACCTTTATCCTTTATCAGCATCGAAACATCGTGGCCAAATTTATCGAGCTAGAAGCCAATCCGGCCAACTTTAGGCTCATTACCAACACCCTGAACCAAAACAAAAGCGAATACAACCAATTGCCAGAACCTATTTTCCATTAGCGCTTTTGTGGAAGAAAGCTTAGCTTTATGGGCAATGATTGATACCCAACGCCTCAAATTATTGCCCTTAAGCCACAACCAATTAGCCAAATACATTGCCAACAATGGCTCTTTGGAAGCCGAGCTGGGCTTGAGCCTTCGCCCCGAACGCATTTCTTCGGCCATGAAACGAGCTTTACAGGAAAACCTCCTGCCCGAAGCTACCGACACCGGCAGGAACCATTATTTCACTACCTTATGGGTGCTCATCCTCAAATCGGTTAACGGCATTATCGGCGACTTGTGTTTTGTTGGCGAACCCGATGAAGATGGCGAGGTAGAAATCGGCTATGCCACCTACGAAGATTTCAGGAACAAGGGCTATATGACCGAAGCGGTAGCCGCCATCATCCAATGGGCAAAAAGCCAGGAAGATGTGAAATCGATATTTGCCGAAACTGCCAAAGACAATCCGGCCTCTTTCGCCGTATTGACCAAGAACCACTTCAAAAAAGTAGGCGAAGCGGATGACCTTTTTTATTGGAGATTAGTGATAAGTTAACCGTATTTTGCGAACTTTGTAAAATAAATGAACATCAAGATGAAGCCAATAAGAATATTAATGTTGCTGTTGCTAACCGGACATTTCGCTTTTGCCCAAACAGAATTTGGGGTATCTTTTAATTCGGGGTCATTTTCATTTAAAGGGCAATCGGTAGCCGCCGTAAGTTTTTTAAATGCAAGCACCGGCACCGTAAATAAGGTATATGCCAACGATGTTTATGGCAATAAAAGCGGATTAGGCTACGGTTTGTCATTAAACGCAAAAAGAATATTGAAAGGCAATTTCTTGGTTGGTTTGGATATAGGCTACGAAAAAATGAACGGCAAAGTAGCCATCGAACAGGTAGCTATTTACAATGGCACCACCAATGTGGCCTACAATGCCAGTGGCTACAGAAAGCTAAATCTCGATTTCATCAACCTGTATCCATCTTTCGGCTATCGCATCCACGCTAATCCAGTCGACATTGATTTAACTGCCGGCATAGATTTTGGCTTTATCTTAAAAGCCGAGGAGAATGGAACCATTACCGCAGCTAACGGAACCAAATTTAGTGGTACGGTAGACCGCAAAAATATAAGCACGGATGTAAGGCCAAGGGCGCAGGTGGCCGCCAAATTCAAAAAATATGGTGCCTATGTTGGTTATTCGTACGGATTGAGCAACTACACGGCGGGGATGATTGGCAACAGTACTAGCGATGCCACTTCGCGTATTTGGAGATTTGGCTTGTCTTATACCTTTCTAAAACTATAGCAGTCAGGACCTTATAGCTATTACACAACTTAAACTAGGTTAATCCATGCAAAGTAGCCAGCTTGATCAGTTCGGCTACATTTTTAGCCCCAAATTTCTGCATCAGGTTACGTCGGTGGGTTTCGATGGTAAGCGGGCTAATGAAAAGCTTATGGCCAATGTCGGCGGTGGTAAGGCCTTCAGCAATCAAGGGCAGAATCTCTTTTTCCCTGGCCGTTAACGTCGGAAATCCTTGAGGCATAATGGTTGATGGCCTGGCCATAATGCCTTTCACCTCTTCGCTTAGGGCCACTTGACCGCGAATAGCAGTATTTAAGCAATCCATCAACTCGTTGGCCGATGCGTTTTTCAAGAGGTAACCGCTTGCCCCGTGTTGCAAGGCCTGCATGATAATGCTTCTCTCGCTATGGTTGCTCAGGATAATCACATTGGTTTCGGGATGCTTTTGCTTGATTTCCTTGCATAAATCCAATCCGTTTTTATCGGGCAAGGTAATATCCAGCAGCACAATATCCACGCTTACGCCATTCAAAAACTTTAAACACGACTCGCCGGTCTGAAACGAACCTACAATGTCGATGTGCGGTTTATCCAGTAGCAAAAGCTTAAGGCCTTCTACAACGATTGGATGATCATCCACTATGGCTAAAGTTATTTTTTCGGGCAGCATGTACTTCAATAGTTAGGATTGTTCTTTATTAACTCAGGGAATAAGGTTTCCTTTTCCCCTCTCTCGTTTAACGAGAAGGTTAAACTAGACATTTGAATAGTTTTTCTCAAGAAAATCAGAAAAATCCATGAAAACCAGTAGATGGAATTCATTACTTGCAGGTATTGAAAATCGTTGCTTTTGCTCCTAAGTTTGACTTATTAATTAACGCTTGCAACCAAAACAAATAACGCCTCGAGCACTACAATATTTCAATTTCGAATCAAAGCATAAAAGTTATGAAAAGCATCTTTATTTTAATTTGTACTACGGCGTTAACCTTGGGTTTAAACGAAGCATCGGCCCAAAACGCAGTAGACCGTGGCATCGGCAAGGCACAACAGGTAGGTAACACCGTTGACAATGCCAAGAACACCGCCGACAAGCTGTTAGGCCTGTTTGGCAAGAAGAAAAAAACCGAGGCCGAAAGCACCACCGTTATTTCGATCAATGGAGGCACTTTGGCTACCATTAAACAAATCAAGGCCGATGTTGAAGCCTGCAAAGGCGTTACCGAAAGCGCCATGAAGTTCAGTTCGAGTGGTTCGAAAATCACGGTTAAGCACGCCGGCACTACCGAAGATTTATTGAAACTGCTACAGACCAAATCAACAACCTTTGGCGACAAAAATATTACCGGGATAGATGAAGGCGAAATCGGCCTGAAAGTAAACTAATTCAAGATTGTTTTTAAAGTAAACAGCTTAGTGAGTTCAAGGGCTGCCCCGACGGGCAGCCTTTGTTGTTTGCATTCGGCTTATAAAATTGAAAAAACTGATTTATATTTGATAGCAATGTCCCTAAAGACAAGCAAGCTTTGTCTTTAGCTTATTATTGTTCCATCAGCTATACTCAATCTTTTCAAAGTGAAATTAATTGCCGTCTTCCTTCTTGTTTTTGCCGTTTCCTTTGTTCACGCCCAAACCTCAGCCGTTGATAGTACCCAAAAGCTGAACGAAGTAATCATAAAAGGCTACTTTAATCCGCAAACTCTACTCCGTACACCCGCCACTGTTAACCTGCTCGACAGCAACCAATTTCAAAACCAACCCAGGGCATCACTGGTAAGTCTTGCGAATACCGTTCCTGGCCTGAGAATGGAGGAGCGATCGCCAGGGAGTTACCGACTTTCGTTGCGAGGCAGCTTATTGCGTTCGCCTTTTGGCATTCGAAACGTAAAAATATACCTCGCTGATTTTCCACTTACCGATGCAGGCGGCAATACTTACCTCAACTTGATCGACTTGGTGGGCATTGGCAACCTCGAAATTTATAAAGGTCCGGAAGCCAGCACATTTGGCGCAAACACGGGTGGTGCCTTGTTGATCAATCCGCTTTTGAAGGCAAAAAACGAAATCGAGCTTGGGGTGGATGCCGGATCTTATGGCTTGTTCCATCAAACGGCAAGTATTGATCGGGTTTACCCCAATTATCGTTTCAATATAACCGAAGGCTATCAAAGAAGCGATGGCTACCGGCAAAACAGCGCCTTACAAAGAAAATATATACAAACTACACAACAATGGGACTATAGTTTAAAAGGGCAACTGAAGGCATTCGTATTTTTTAGCGACCTCAACTATGAAACCCCAGGTGGATTGACTGCACAGCAACTGGCTTCGAATCGTAGATTAGCCAGACCCGCTACGCCAAGCCTGCCCGGCGCGGTTAGTCAACAAGCGGGCATCTACAATCAAAGCATTTTTGGTGGTTTAGCCAATCAATATCAAATAAATTCTCACTTTAAGCATGTAATCGCTGTTTTCGGGAGCTATACCGATTTTAAAAATCCTTTCATTACCAATTTCGAAAAGCGCAAAGAAAGTACCTTTGGTCTTCGCACCTTCATGCAGTTTGAAACCGCCAGTACCCATTTCAGCTATCATGTACAAGCTGGCGTAGAAATGGCCAATACTAACAGTGATATCCGTAATTTCAATAATGATCGAGGTACAGCTACGGCATTACAAGCAGCTGACGACCTGCATGCAGGCCAGCGTTTTGCCTTTTTACGAATGAACTTCGATGTAAACCAACGTTGGTTAATTGAGCTTGGCTCGAGCCTCAATTTTTTCAGCTACAGCTATCGGAGCAATTTTCCCATCAACATCGATAAGCGTAAGAGAAGCTTTGACCCGCAATGGATGCCCAAAATTGCCAGTTCTTTTTTGGTGAACGCCAATCTATCGCTCCGGGCTTCAGTTAGCAAGGGCTACTCTCCTCCTACCTTGGCCGAGGTAAGATCTTCAGACAACATCATCAATAACAACCTCCAAGCCGAAGCGGGGTGGAACTATGAAGCGGGCTTAAGGTGGAAAACCAGCGATCAGCATTTTTATGTAGATGCCAACATTTACGAATTTCTCCTAAAAGACGCCATTGTAAGACGCCTCAACACCAACGACGTAGAATATTTTATCAATGCCGGTGGCACAAAACAAAGGGGGATCGAATTAATTGCCTCATGGTCTATTATCAGCAATAACACCACCAACTTCATCAGTAACTTGCAATTGAACAGCGCTTATACTTACGCCCATTATCGGTTTGTTAACTTCAAAAATGCAAATCAGGATTACTCTGGAAATCGTTTAACCGGAATTCCCAGCCACGTTTGGTACAATAGCTTGGAACTTGGGTTGAAACGGCATTTTTTCTTTTTTGTACAACAAAGCTACAATGCATCCCTTCCACTTAACGATGCCAATACCTTCTATGCCAAAAACTATTACCTCACCGATATTAAAATCGGGGCCAAAAACCTACGTTTAAGCCACAAACTGTTAAATGTAAATTTTGGCATCAACAACCTCTTTAACCGAAACTACAGCTTGGGCAATGACTTAAATGCAGCCAGCAACAGGTTTTACAATCCGGCACCGGGCGTTAATTACTACGCCGGCCTGTCGTTAAAGCTATAGGCCAAAGATGGGCGCCATTGCTGGCGCCCATTGCAACAAACCTAATTTGCGACATCTGTTTCCCTAATGTTAACCTCCGTTACCACTATGTCTGTAGTATAACGCTTGCTTCCGTCTTTTGCATCATAAGAGCCACTCTGCAACCTCCCTTCAATATACAATGGTGTTCCTTTCTTGATATGAGCCTCGGCAAAATCTGCCTTCGCATTCCAAAAGGTTAGCGTAAACCATTGGGTTTTCCTCAGCTCTTCCCCCGTTGCACTTTTGTAGCGTTCGTTCACGGCCAAGTTTACTCGTGCCAGTTTCTGATTGCCTGATAAGGCCTTAACATCTGCATCGCTACCGGCAAAACCGCTCAATACTACCTTGTTTGTTACATTTTCCATGTGCTTCAATTTTAAGTGACTAAATAATTAACGACCAGCAATCTCTTGCCGACAATACAAAATTGAACTGTTGAGGGAAAATAGTCGGAGGTTAACCGTGTATATTCGGATATAACCGGATATGAAACACTAATCGGATAACCCGGTGGCTATATTCGTTTCTTTTCGTAAATTGAACTGTCATCCCATGCAAAACCTACCACTATGGAACGCTGCTGCCTGGATTGCAATACGCCCTTAAAGGGACGTGCCGATAAAAAATTCTGCGACGACCAATGCCGCAGCAATTACAACAACCGTCTAAAAGCCGACGACTGTAGCTTTATGAAACAGGTTAACCAGGTCTTAAAAAAGAACCGAGACCTCTTGAAAACGCAAAATGCCGACGGTACCGTAAAACTGCACCAAAACGACCTCGCTAAAAAGGGCTTCGATTTCAATTACCATACCCATACCCTCATTACCGCAAATGGCGGTACCTATTTCTTTTGCTACGAATACGGCTATCTGATTTTGGAAAACAACGAGCTTTTACTGGTTAAACGTCAATAACTATTTTAAACTTGCGAACAGACCGAAAAGGTAAAAGCCAAAATGGGCGAGCTAGCCAACAGGGAGTTCATCACGATGGTATTGTCGAAATAAAAAGCAAAAACATGTTTAAAACAAAGGCAAAAAATCGAACATCCTAAAAAAATTACATTTTTTTACCTGCATTTTTATACTACAAAGCCTTGTTGACCAAGCGTATCAAAAGCAAATTTTAAGGTCGGCCAAAAAACTCAAATTTCCTGCACGGGCAAGGAACCAGATGCTAAAAACTTGATGCGAGTTAAGCGTATCACCCTAACTTTTTTGGCCTTTTCAATTCTTATTTTCGACTTGAATCGGCCTTGCCAAAGACCTGGTTTAAATCGATATTCGTATTACTTTTGAGGTTCCAAGCAGTAGCTGTACCTTAAAAACTTTAGCATTTCGTTGCTGTTGCCAACCACAAACCCAAATTCAACCCTATTCCCTAAATTATGAACTTCAAGAGACTTTCATCCTTAGCTGTCGCCATTGTAACCATTGTGCTGATCTCATGCGCCTGCAAAAAAAGCACCAAAACGCCTAAAGCAACCGATACTGTTGTACCGCCAACAACTACACCTGTGGCCAGCGATGTGGCATTTTGGCTAACCAAAGGCGACAAAACCGCTTTGCTGGAAAAACAGAATGTGGCGCTCAATTTTAGCGCAACCCATAATGGCAACACTACCATTGAGGTAGACGATGCACAGGTTTACCAAGGCATTGATGGTTTTGGCTATACCTTAACCGGTGGAAGCGCTACCTTGATCAACAATTTGCCCGCCACCACCAGAGATGCCCTGCTTAAAGAGCTTTTTGCTACCGATGAAGGCTCCATAGGCGTAAGCTACCTGCGTATAAGCATTGGCGCATCAGATTTGAGTGCCAACGTATTTACCTACAACGAAAGGCCTGCCGGACAAACCGATGTAAACCAAGATAACTTCTCTATCGCTACTGAAATGACCGATTTGGTACCTGTTTTGAAGAAAATCCTGGCCATTAACCCGAACATCAAAATATTGGGTTCGCCATGGACGGCACCAACCTGGATGAAAACCAACAATGCCTTTAAAGGTGGCAGTTTAAAACCCGAATATTACCAGTCGTATGCCACCTATTTTGTAAAGTATATCCAAGCCATGAAAGCGCAGGGCATTACCATCGATGCCATTACCATCCAAAACGAGCCTTTGCACCCCGGCAATACGCCAAGCATGTACATGGAAGCCAAAGACCAAGCCATTTTTATCAAATCGGCTTTGGGACCAGCCTTTAAAAATGCGGGAATTACTACTAAAATCATTGTTTACGATCATAATGCCGACCGTCCGGATTACCCTTTAACCATTTTGGCCGATGCAGCCGCCAATCCTTACGTAGATGGCTCTGCCTTTCACTTGTACGGTGGCAATATTTCGGCGCTAAGCGAGGTACACAATGCCTATCCAGACAAGCACGTCTATTTTACCGAGCAATGGGTTGGTGGACCAGGCAATTTTGGCAACGACCTTAAATGGCACGTTTCGACCCTCATTGTCGGCGCTACCCGCAACTGGAGCCGCAATGTGTTGGAATGGAATTTGGCAGCCGACCCCAATTACAACCCGCATACACCAGATGGAGGCTGCACCAGCTGTTTGGGCGCGCTCACCATTGGCTCGAGCGTCAGCAGAAACGTAGCTTACTACATCATTGGCCATGCCTCTAAATTTGTGCGCCCGGGCTCATCCCGCATTGGCTCTACCCTGAACAGTACTTTGACCAACGTAGCCTTTAAAAATATTGACGGGAAAAAAGTGCTCATTGTTTGCAATAATGCCAATACCGAACAAACCTTTAACATTAAATACAATGGCAAAATAGTAACTACGGCCTTGCCTGCGGGCGCGGTAGGCACCTATGTTTGGTAACGATTTTCATATTTATGCTATGATTGATTTAGTTAGCCTCGCCACAAGCGGGGCTTTCTACTGCCAAACATTTCTTCGTTTTGCTTGTTAATCAGGTTGATCATTCAACTTTAAGCTATGAAAAGATACTTTTTCGCACTAGCGACTTTGGCTACCTTATTTACGGCATGCCAAGGCAATAAATCGGAACAGGCGACTACAGATACCACTGCTTTAGATACCAATATTGTCAGTACAACTCCTCAACACTGTTACCAGTATATCAAAAACCGAGATACAGCCAAGCTCTCGTTCATGACCAGCGGTACCATTACCACAGGTGAACTGAGCTACAACTTTGCCGAAAAAGACAGCAACAAAGGCATCATCAAGGGCGAAATGCGTGGCGATACGCTCATTGCCGACTATACCTTTAGCTCGGAAGGCAAAGAATCAATACGTCAGGTTGCTTTCCTGAAAAAAGGCGATCAGATGCTGGAGGGCTTTGGCGACGTGCTGGAAAAAGACGGCAAAATGATTTTCAAAGACCTACACACGCTAAAGTTTGGTCAGCCGATTATTTTCGATAAAACAGACTGCCATTAATTTAAAAATTTTTAACCACCAGATCGTTTTATCGACAAACGATAGTCGCCATGTTCGTTGTTAAGCTAGAAGCCTACCTTGTGTAGTGCGCTTCGTAGTTATTTGCTAAAGCACAAACATTGTAGCACCAGGCGCAGTCGGCAATTTTGGGTCCTTTGTTTGTACAAAAGAACTAGGCCAGACCAGCCACAAGACTTAAAATCACATTAAAATTGTAATTTAGGCCAGCAGATTTTAACTATGGATAACAACTTCGAAAACTTCCCGCCCATTGGAGGATTATTGGTTTCTAAAATGATCTTCGACGAAAACCGCAAGCCGCTTTTTATGTACCGGAACAAATCAACCCGTCAGGAAGACAGCGGCTGGAAAATATTCAGCGGGTTTGAGAGCGAAGCCTATACCGACGATCCTCGAAACATTATCATTTGCAATCCTTCTACCCTTTTAAAAGTCGATCCCTCGGTAGCCCCGTTGTTGCTCAAAGGCGTGGGCTCGGTTTACGAACGCGAAAACGAGCATTCGGATTGGTACAGGGTGAGCGATTATCCGCTCGACGACGATTTTATGGTGAAGCACAAACTCACCGAAAGCTGGACCATCGACATCAATAACCTTTTTGAACGTCGCGTAGAAGAAACCGGGTCTTTGCTTTATACCACTGGCGACAAATCGGTAAGGCTTTCCATTTGGCGCGAAGAAGGCCAGTCGCAAGCGCAATTAAAAGCGCATTTTAAACAGGTTGGCTTAACCCGAGATCAATCGCTAGCCAAAACCGTCCAAACCTTCGATTTTTCTGATGAATACGTGGCCCGAGTGGGTTACCAAATCAAAGAAGCAGATGGCGACAAAAGCTACGATGTTATCTACACCTTTAACCTGATCGAAAACGAGGTATTGCAAGCGGTTTTCTATTTTGATGAACCCAGCGATATAGACTGGGCTATCGAAACATGGAAAAACCTGAAGCTAAAAGATTAAGCCTAAAACTGTTCAAATTTCTCCCAAAAACCATCAACTGGTAGTTTGGCAAAAATAGAAACCGGCTCTTTTTGTACGGGATGGATAAACTCGAGCTTACGGGCATGCAAACAAATGCTACCTTTTCGACTGCCACGTGGATAGCCGTATTTGTTGTCGCCTACAATGGGGCAGTTCATGGTTGATAGTTGCACCCTGATTTGGTGCGACCTGCCCGTTAAGGGATTAACCTGCAACAAATAATAGCCTCCCACTTCGGCCAGTAACTTGTAATCCAGCTCAGACCTTTGGCTGTTGGGCACTTCTTTGTTGTAGGCCGTAACCAGGTTTTTCTGCGGATTTTTAATGAGCCAATGCACCAGGTTGCCTTCGGGCCTGGCCGGCTTGTTGCGCACCACGGCGAAATAGGTTTTGCGTACCTCTCGATTCTTAAAAACGGCATTCATCCTTTCTAAGGCCTTGCTGGTTTTGGCAAACAGGATCACGCCGCTTACCGGCCTATCCAAACGGTGCACCACTCCCAAAAAAGCGCCATTGGGCTTGTTGTATTTTTTGGCAATGTATTTTTTAACCTGCTCGTCCAACGGCTCGTCGCCAGTTTCGTCAACCTGCACAATATCTCCTGCGCGTTTGTTAACGGCAATCAAATGGTTGTCTTCGTATAAAATATCTGATTCGGTAATCGGCATTTTCTTTCTTCGTCATTGCGAGGAACAGAGTGACGAAGCAATCTCTAACCCTCTAGTATTTCATATAAATCATTCCAATCCTGATTCATATTGTTATTAAGTTTGTTTTGGACTCGCTATTGCTCCTTCCATATCCGGATATTTGTTGCTGTCTAATTAGATTGCTTCGCGCCACATTATATTACACGCCACGACGTTTCCCTAATTAATACTGCTCTTTCTCGTTCGGAAAATCAACTGCTTTTACATCTTTGATATAAGCTTGGGCGGCGTCTTTAACACCTTCGTACAAATTCATGTACTGGCGCAAAAATCTGGGTTTAAAGCCTTTGGTCAATCCAATCATATCGTTAATCACCAGCACCTGGCCATCGCAATGCGGACCAGCGCCAATGCCAATAGTTGGTATTTGAAGGCTTTCGGTTACTTCTTTGGCCAGTTTGGCCGGTATTTTTTCGAGTACCACCGCAAAACAGCCCGCATCTTGCAGGGCCAGAATATCTGTTTTCAGCTTGTCGGCCTCCGCCTCATCTTTTGCCCTTACTGTGTAGGTTCCAAATTTGTAAATCGACTGCGGGGTCAATCCCAAATGGCCCATCACCGGAATACCCGCCGTAATGATGCGTTGCACCGATTCTGCAATTTCGGCACCGCCTTCCAGCTTTACGCCATGCGCACCAGACTCTTTCATGATCCTGATGGCCGAGTTGAGGGCTTCCTTAGAATTGCCCTGGTAAGAACCAAAAGGCAGATCCACCACCACAAAAGAACGGCTGGCGCCACGCACCACGCTCTGCGCATGGTAAATCATTTGATCGAGCGTAATAGGCAAAGTCGTTTCGTGACCGGCCATTACGTTCGAAGCCGAATCTCCAACCAATAAAACATCCAGGCCCGCATCGTCTAAAATGGTAGCCATCGAATAATCGTAAGCGGTCAACATCGCGATCTTCTCGCCACGTTGCTTCATCTCTTGCAAGATGTGCGTAGTAACACGCTTAATTTCTTTGTTTACAGACATGTTTTTTGTTTTGTTAAACAAAATTAGGTTTTATAGCCGAGATATCTCTTTTTTATTGCTTTTTGTGCGTTATATCACACTATCCTTACAGAAACCACAGCCAAGCCTCAAAACCCCACTAAGTCCAAACAATAAAATATCTCAAAAAACTGACAAAATATCTTGAAAAAAGCTGACTAAAAATGTACCTTTGTATCCTGAAATGAATGAATTCAGTCAGACTTCTTTGCCTTCCCTCAAAAACGGCATAACCGTTACGGAAATCCATTCTTTTTTATCTTTTTTCACCACTAATTCTTATTGTAATTCAAATGACTAACTACACCAAGTTACCTGCAATTTTGTTATTGGCCGATGGTACCGTTTTTTATGGCAAGGCAGCAGGTAAAATCGGGACCACCACTGGCGAAATCTGCTTTAACACAGGCATGACCGGCTATCAGGAAGTATTTACTGATCCTTCTTACTTCGGTCAGATTTTGGTTGCTACAAATGCCCACATTGGCAATTATGGCATACACAAAGACGAGATCGAATCGGGTTCTATCAAAATCGCGGGTTTGGTTTGCAAGAACTACAACATTTTATACAGCAGAAAAGAAGCTTCCGAATCGATCCAAGATTATTTCCAGAACGAAAACATTGTGAGCATTGCCGAGATAGACACCCGTGCATTGGTTCGCCACATCCGCAACAAGGGTGCCATGAACGCCATCATTTCGTCGGAGATTACCAATTTGCAGGAACTGAAAAAAAGATTGGAAGCCGTGCCTCCGATGGACGGATTGGAACTTTCTTCGCAAGTATCAACCAAAGAACCATACTATTATGGCAATCCGGAGGCCAGCTATAAAATTGCCGCCTTGGATTTGGGCATCAAGAAAAATATCCTCCGCAATTTCGACGACAGAGATGTTTATGTGAAGGTTTATCCAGCCAAAACCACTTTTGAGGAAATGGACAAATGGGGCGCCAACGGCTACTTCATTTCAAACGGTCCCGGCGATCCGGCCGCGATGCCTTATGCCATCGAAACCGTTAAAGCCATTTTAAACGCCGATAAACCGATGTTTGGCATTTGCTTGGGTCACCAATTATTGGCCGAAGCCAACGGCATTGGTACCATGAAAATGTTTAACGGCCACCGTGGCTTGAACCACCCGGTTAAAAACATCATCAAAAACCATTGCGAGGTAACTTCGCAGAACCATGGTTTTGGCGTTATTCCAGACGAAGTAAGAAATTCGAACAAAGTTGAAGTAACCCACATCAACCTTAACGACGATTCGATAGAAGGCATCCGAGTAAAAGGCAAAAAGGCATTCTCGGTACAATACCACCCTGAATCTTCGCCAGGCCCACACGATTCGCGCTACTTGTTCGATGATTTTGTAAGCATGGTAAAAGGCCAGCTTTCTTGGTAATACCTTTTTACAAAGTCTTTAACCCATAATTAAAGCCTCTTATCCTCCATTCGTCGGAAGTATAGGAGGCTTTACCCGTTAAAAACGTCACTTTGTCGGCATTTTACTACCATTCGGACAAAATTCATTTTCTATTCACCTAAAGCTTCTTACATTTATCGAATAGAAAGCAAGCCCATAAGCCTTGCCCCTAAACTATAACAAAACAAATTAGCAGTGGAAAATAAAACCGCCATTATCAGCGTAAAAGACCTGGTAAAAAACTATGATGATTTCAAGGCCGTTAAAGGATTGAGCTTTGAAGTTTACGAAAACGAAATCTTTGGCTTGCTGGGCCCCAATGGCGCCGGCAAAACCACCACCCTCGAAATCATCGAAACCTTACGCAAAAAAACAGCCGGAGAAGTAATTGTAGATGGCTTTTCGGTCGACAGCGACCCTAACGCCATCAAGGGCATTATTGGCGTACAGCTACAGGCTGCCGGTTATTATCCCAACCTGAACTTGGTAGAGCTACTTGAACTTTTTGGTGGCCTCTACGGTGCCGACATCAAGCCGATGGAGATGCTGGAAAAAGTAAACCTGCAAGACAAAGCCAAGGCCAAATACAAAGCATTGTCTGGCGGACAAAAACAGCGCTTTTCTATTGCCACTACGCTCATCAATTCGCCGAAAATCATCTTTTTAGACGAGCCTACTACCGGCCTCGATCCGCAAGCCCGCAGAAACCTTTGGGATTTGATTACCGAAATCAGGAACAATGGCACTACAGTGGTTATTACCACGCACTACATGGACGAAGCCGAGCAGCTTTGCGACCGCGTAGCCTTTGTAGAAAACGGGCAGATCATTGCACTCGACACGCCAGACCAGCTGATAGACAATTTGATTGCCAGTGGTTTTGAACGCAAAAAAGAAGTGAAAAAAGCCAACTTGGAAGATGTGTTTATCAACCTGACGGGCAAAGAATGGCGAGAGGATTAGGTTTTAGTCCATGGTCGATGGTTTATAGTCGATAGTTCATAGTCGGGAAACCAATAGTCAGTCAGCCGAGCGATACAACAACAATAAAAACAATTCAACAATTAAGCTTATAGTTTATAGTCCGGAAGTCAATAATTTGTAAGCCGAATCATACAACAATAAGAGCAATTTAATCATACAATATTCAACCATTCCCCTCCCGTGGAGGGGTGCCCAAAGGGCGGGGTGGCTAACAATTCAACAACACAACAATCATAACCCTCTCCATAAACAACCTTAAAACATTCCAACTTTACAACCTCACAACCTTACAACAAACGTAAAATGGCAAAAACATACAATCATACAAAAGCTACATTAGCGCTAGCCAAAGCCAGCTTCAGGTCAATTATGCGTAGTCCGTCGGCAGTGGTTTTTACCTTGGCCTTTCCGCTGATCTTTATCCTCGTATTCGGATTTCTAGGTGGTGGTGGCACCAAACTAGATGTAGCCGTAGCTCCTGATTCTGACCTGCAGAACCCTATTATTGGCGCTTTGGAAAAAGTGAGCGTGGTGCGACTGAAAAAAGGCGACAACCTCGACAACATCAACAAAAACCTGGAAAAAGGCAATTACGATGCCTTGATCAAGGTGGAGAAAAACCCTTCGGGACTTCCTGCTTTCATTACCACCGTTAAATATACTTCGGCTTCTATGGACAAAGGCAATATTTTGCGCTCGGTACTCAATGAGCTTTCCTATAAGCTGAACACCCAAAACATGAAGCCTACGGTAACCGAAATCAGGGCTACCACCGTAGAGGGACGTTTATACCGCACCATCGATTTTATTTTGCCGGGCCAATTGGGCTTTTCGCTGCTTAGCACCGGCGTATTTGGCACGGCATTCGTTTTTTTCAGTCTACGCCAGAACCTGGTCATCAAACGCTTTTTTGCGACTCCGGTTAGGCGTTCGAGCATTGTATTGGGCGAAGGCATTGCCCGTATCGGCTTTGCTTTGCTGGGTGCTTTGTTCATTATCCTGATTGGCCATTTTGCCTTCCACTTTACGCTCATCAATGGGGCAGCCACGGTCATTAACATGCTGGTGCTGGCTACACTGGGGGTCATTGTATTTATGGGATTTGGCTTTGTGGTTTCGGGTTTGGCCAAGAGCGAAAGCACCATTCCGCCGATTTCGAACATCATTACCCTGCCACAATTCCTGTTATCGGGCACTTTCTTTTCTATTGATGCCTTTCCAAACTGGCTGCAACCCATCAGCAGGGCTTTGCCGTTAACCTATTTAAACGATGCGATGCGCAAAGTGGCCTTTGAAGGCGCCAATCTATGGGATGTTAAACACCAAATGCTGATTATGCTGATTTGGGGTATCGGTATTTATGCCGTAGCCGTGAAAACATTTAAATGGGAGTAATGACAAGTTCATTGGTTCATTGGTTCATTGGTTCATTAGTTCATTGGCTGATTGGTCGATCGCTGCTAGTCGGGAAATGCTTTCCCGGCTAAACTAACTACGGATTTGCAATCCGTTAAATCGGCCAGCAAACTGGCACTTGTTGGTGTTCTTCGCGGCTCTTGTTGGTGCTCCTCACCAACAAGCTTCGATAATCACGCAACCATTGATCGTCAATTATTAACTGTAAACTCTCCCCCCATTTTATCCTAAATCCTTATCTTAGGGCATGAAGAAGATAGCCATCCTTTCTGCCAGTGTGAGAAACGGCCGAAATAGTCACCGTGTAGCCTTATATTTCAAGAATTACCTGCAAACGCATCAGTTAGCCGAAGTTAACCTGATCGACCTGCACGAATACAACTTCCCTATTTTCGAGGAACGTTTAAGATTTATTTCCGATCCTTCTGAAGCCATGCTTCGCTTTGCCAGCCAAATTACCGAAGCAGAAGGCATTATTATCGTTACCCCCGAGTACAATGGAGGTTATCCGGCCAGCCTCAAAAACGTTATCGATTTGCTGTATGCCGAATGGAAACGCAAGCCTTTGGCCATCGCCACGGTTTCGGCTGGTGCCTTTGCCGGCTCGCAGGTTATTACCTCCCTACAGTTCAGCCTGTGGAAAATAGGCGCATTGGTTGTTCCCGCCATGTTCCCTGTACCAACGATAGACAAAACCTTTAACGAGCATGGCGAACCCGCCGATAAGGAAGGAACCGACAAACGCGCAAACGCCTTTGTTGGCGAGTTGATTTACTGGATGGATGCCAAGGCTAAAGTGGACTAGCCAAGCCTCGCTTTTCAACGTCAATTTTTAAAACATTATACTTATCAGCCAGCAATTGTTCTCACAGTTGCTGGCTTTTTTATGGAGGGTTATTCAGCAAGCAAAAAACTCATTTCCAAACAAATAAACCTCAAAAACACAAAAAATAAAAGTATACATTCTGATAGTTTAAAAATTATTTTAACTTTGGATACGCCCTACCTAATTGTACGTTTTACACTAAGGGTATTTTTTAATCAAATCAAAAATAAAATGAGTTTAATAATTGATGTCCATGCAAGGCAGATCCTCGATTCGAGAGGCAATCCGACAATAGAAGTTGAAGTAATTACAGAGAATGGCCAAATGGGTCGTGCGGCTGTTCCATCTGGAGCCAGCACTGGCCAATACGAGGCTGTTGAACTTCGCGACGGCGACAAAAAGACTTATATGGGCAAAGGCGTATTGAAGGCCGTTGAGAATGTAAATACGAAGATTGCCAAAGCTTTGCAAGGCGTTGATGTTTTTGAGCAAAACCTAATCGACCAGTTGATGATTGATTTGGATGGCACCGAAAACAAAGGAAATTTAGGCGCCAATGCCATTCTTGGGGTTTCTTTGGCTGTGGCCAAGGCCGCTGCGCAAGAAAGCAGACAACCTTTATACCGTTATATCGGTGGCGTTAATGCCAATACTTTGCCTATCCCGATGATGAACATCATTAACGGCGGTTCGCACTCTGATGCGCCTATCGCTTTTCAGGAGTTTATGATCATGCCTGCCGGCGCACCTTCGTTTTCTGAAGCTTTGCGTTGGGGAACGGAGGTTTTCCATAACCTGAAAGCCATTTTGCACGATAGAGGTCTATCTACTGCAGTAGGTGATGAAGGCGGTTTCGCCCCTACTTTCGAAGGCACCGAAGATGCTGTTGAAACCGTATTGAAAGCCATCGAAAAAGCAGGCTACAAACCAGGCGTTGATATTTTCTTGGCCTTAGACTGTGCTTCATCAGAATTCTACAAAGACGGCAAATACGATTACACCAAATTTGAAGGCGATAAAGGTGCCATCCGCACCAGTGCCGAGCAGGCCGAATACTTGGCTCAATTGGCTAGCAAATATCCAATCATTTCTATCGAAGATGGTATGGACGAAAACGATTGGGATGGCTGGAAACTATTGACCGAAAAAATTGGCGATAAGGTTCAGTTGGTAGGCGACGATTTGTTTGTAACCAACGTAAAACGTCTGCAAAAAGGTATTGATACCCACACGGCAAACTCTATTTTGGTGAAGGTAAACCAGATTGGTTCCTTAACCGAAACCATTAATGCGGTAAACTTGGCCCAAACCAATGGCTATACTTCGGTAATGAGCCACCGTAGCGGCGAAACAGAAGACGTAACCATTGCCGACTTAGCCGTAGCCTTAAACTGTGGACAAATCAAAACCGGTTCGGCTTCGCGTTCAGACAGGATCGCTAAATACAACCAATTGTTGCGTATCGAAGAAGAATTAGGTTCTGCTGCCCGTTTCATCGGCAAAGACTTCAAATTCTTGAAAAAATAAGCAAATCTATTGCCTTGATCAAAGGCATAAAAAAACGCCCGGTAAATTTTTATCAGGCGTTTTTTGTTGGAATTACTTTAAAATCCTGTCAATCAGCTCATCCAGTTTTTGTGCCGAAAGTGGTTTTGGAACATACAGCTCGGCTGTTCTAGACCATTGTTTTTCCATGGCAAAATAATCAGGAAAAGCAACCTCTTTGCCATTCAGCAAGCCTCGCTGGCAATCCATAAACGCTTTCCAACGAGCCAGATACAGCGAACCCAACAAGCCATTCCATTCTTTGTGGGCATAATCGCGCAAGTCTGTTTTCGGGTAATCGCCACCCCAATAGGTAATTTGGCTTTTCGCATTCTTGAGCGCATTTTTTCTTTCCAACGGATCTTTTCCGGCCATGGCATTAGCCTGATTCAGCCAACGATTTACCGTAAAAAACTGATTGTTGGCCAACAGCGAATCCTGTTGTAAAATTAACTGCAAAAATTGTCGACCCGTTTGTTCGAACCTGGCTTTATCTTTTTGTTCAATGGCTTTGCTCAACTGCTGATAAACCGACAAGGAACGGTTAGACAAAACCTGTCGCACCAAATCAATCCGATCCACCTGATAAGTTTCACTGCCTTTAAAATCTGCCTTTGCCGCATTAAATGAGCGAACAGCATCCTTAAAGGCCAAGGTATCGTAATTGCGGGTTACGGTTCCCCAAGAAGATACGGTTTTGATACCAAGCGCCGGTCTGGCGCACAGCAAAGATTCTGAAGGCCCTTCCTGATAAACCGCCGGACTGTTGTAGGCCGTTGCCAATAATTGCTGCCAAGCCTTTTCCAGCTGCGCATCGGTTTTGCCATAACGGTATTTTTGGTAAGCCACTAGCCAGTTTGCCACATCGAGTTTTTCTTGATGCCAGCCTAGCTCCAACATTAAATCATAAGCCACAGGGTTATTGTAAATTCCCTCCGGAATAATACCCACACCCCTTAAATATTGGCCATACTCACCGATTTTGGCTTTGTGAACCTCGGTCGCAAAACGCTCCAAACGACCATAAATACCGTTTTTCTCTCCAAAATTGCTTACGTTGCTCCAAATAAAAGGCGTACCCTGATAGGCTTTTGTTTTTTCGTAATTGCTGGTATTTTCGCCAAAAAGTTCGATAATCAGCGCATGTTGCTTGTCAAGGCCTTCGAGTAATTTGGCCGAAGGATTGTTGCCCCAGCCCTGCAATACCCAGGTACTTTGCGGGAAACTGGCCTGCATATCCTGCTGTATTTTTTGAGCAGCAAAACTCACATCAAGCCCGGCACTTGAACCTCCTTCATGAAAAGGATCGCCTCCAAAAAAGTGCAAATCCTTGCCATACAGTTTTTTCATTTCATCGTAGTAGATGGCAGCCAGCTTACCGAACCAAGGATCGGTAGGTTTTAAAAAATCGGGACGTACAAATCCGCCCACCCATTTATTTTGAGGAACGGTTGAGGCCTTCAGCTTCTCTTTTAATGTAGTAGGCACCATGCCATAAAAGCCATGCATAACCGGTTCGATGCCCAATTCGGCCATGCGCTTTAAGATACGTTGCTGCAGTTTGGCTTGCCTATCAATATGTTGTTGACTTACGGGTCCGCCCCAGCCTTCCAAGTTGCCCATTAGCCACCACGCCGAGAACGCCGGTCCGGGTATAAACTGCAGGGTTTCTGCCTGACTGTAGCCCACCTTTTTGAGCGCATTTTGCCAAACCGCCTCCATGCCTACCGGGGCCAGCATTAAATTAACGCCGTTTAAAGCCATCCAATCCAGTTCTTTTTCCCAGTCGGTCCAGGTATAAAAACTCATGGAATAATTAATGGTGCAGTAGTTTAAGGCGTAGCGGAACTGATAAGGCGAGCTGACCCTTACTTTTTCCTTAACATCGGGCAATGTTTTTACCGCCGACAGGTTATCGCCCATATGGCTCAAGCTCCTGTTGCAATAATATTTGAGGTACCAGCCCAGCCCCTGCGAGGCCGCGCTTGCGCTCGAAGCAGCAATATTTACTGTTTGCTTATCGGTACTCAGCTCAAAAACATCGTGGCCATCATCGGCTTTGAGGCTCGAAAATTTAAGATGCGAAGCCAACCAAGGCACACGTCGTTGGGCAATGGCTTTAACCGAGCTAAAATCCTGTGCGTAGCCTGTTGCCATGCCAAGGCACAGCAATACGGCCATAAAAAAGGGTCTGATGATCAATTTCATAAATAGAGGATGGATAAATGATACTGCAAGCTACTAATTTATGGGCATTTGTTAGAGATTGAAAGGTTGGAAAATTGAAATGTTGAAAGGTTGCAAGGTTGGGCCAAGCTAAAGCTGTTAACAAGTGGATAACTGCATTTGTAAAACAGTTAATGTTTTTAAATCTTCGGATGTTTTTATTTAATCCTATATTTACAGCGGATTTTTGGATATGAAGAAGTTAGTAGAGCTTTTGCGCAATAAATATTTTCTGGCCATTGTTGCTTTTGTGGCGTGGATGTTGTTTTTTGACAAAAATGACGTTCTTTCGCAATACGAGTACCGTACCGAGGTCAACAAGTTGCAGCAAGAGAAAGACTTCTATCTCAAAGAAACGGCCATCGTAAAGAAAGACCTCAAAGAGCTCGATAGCAATTTGGGCACTGCCGAGAAGTTTGCGCGCGAAAAATACTTCATGAAAAAAGACAATGAAGATGTTTTCGTCATCGTTCATACCAACGATAAAAAGAAATAGGCCGATGGCTTGCCACACAGCGATTTAGCCACACCACAAAACCAATAAGATTTAATATTTTCGATCCAATACTTTATCTTCGTCTAAGGAAAGATTGACGACATTGCCAAAGATGTTGAAGCCTGACCGAAAATAATCCCAAGCTCATGATGGCTTCATCGCCGATAAAAAATGTAGACAGATGAAAAAAGTAGGCCTGTTTTTAGGGTTGCTGCTTGTTTGCATGGGTTATTCGCATGCGCAGGACTTGCCTAACCTCAAGCACATCAAACTTAACAAAAAGGCTCATTTTGCCAATACGGAGCCTTTGGCGCTCAAGGTGATCGACTATCTGTTTCAAACTCCTATCGATAAGAAAAACAAATCGCGGATTGAAGCAGGCCGTTTTCTGATCGATTGGATGAATGGCACGCCCGAATATACTTTCTACCTGGAAGAAAAGGAAACCAATTTCTTTAACACCGATTCAGACCTCACCTTGATGTACATGGCCAGCATGACCAAATTCATGCTCGAAAACAAAAACGTTAAAGACCAAAAAGCCATTGTATTGGGCAGCATGCGCTTGTTGCTACCCTACCTTAATCAGCAGGACGATAAAAAAAGCTGGCCAAAAGAGTTATGGGAACTTAACGATGCCAACCAAAAGGGCAAACTCGAACAATATCTCTATCCTTAATAGCCAAATTTGGGCAAAGTCAATTTGTAACGCACCACTACTATCCTTAGGGTGAAAATGAAGGCGATGACCATAATTTTGGCAACATCGGCCTTGAGGTTAAAATACAACAGGGCAAAATAAAGTACGCCTCCCAATATGCAGGCCGTGGCATAAATTTCTTTCCTGAAGATGAGCGGAATGGTATTGAGCAGGGTATCTCTAATGACGCCCCCAAAACAGCCCGTAATGGTACCCAAAGCCACGCAAATACCCGGGCTTAAGCCAAAAACTATTCCTTTTTGTACGCCCACCATGGTAAACAGGCCTAGGCCGAGCGAGTCGAAGAGGAAAAGCGTAACCTTAAACTTTTTAATATGCGTTTTGAAGAAAATGGTGGCCAAGGAGGTGATGAGGATAAGGAGGCAATAATTTACATTGCGCATCCAGGCTACCGGTGTATCACCCAGCAACAAATCGCGGACGGTACCGCCACCAATAGAGGTTACAAAGGCAATAATGAGCACACCAAACGGATCGAGGCGTTTTTGCATAGCTGCGAAGGTACCCGAAATGGCAAAGGAAATGGTACCCAAGGTTTCGATAATATAAGTGCTACTTACTTCCATCATACTTCGCCGTTACGTTTTCTTAAAAACCACTCGGTGGCCAGCAACAAGATAATCAAAATAAATATCCATTTCAGGCTAATCAGTTCTTCGTATTTACGGTCTTCGTAACTGATGGTTTTGACCTGTCCGTTTTTCTCCAATTCGTCGACTATTTGCAACAGATTGGCCGGCTGATATAACTTGCCGTTGCTCTGTTGTGCCATGGTATACAGCAACTGGTGGTTGGCCGTGGTTTGCTGGTATTCGGCAATCAATGCATTGACATAAAATGCACCCGAAGCCGTATATTTTTTGTCGCCCAAGGCCGTAGAAGCCACATAGGTATAATTGCCTTGTGGCAAAGTGCCCGCATTAAGGCTATAACCGGCGCCGAATTTAGAAAAGGTATAGTTGAACACCTTGCCTTCGGCGTTTTTGAGCTGTACTTTGACATCGGGTGTATTTACGGGTTCGTAGGCTTCATTGTATAAAGCGGCATTGAGCACCACGTTCTCGTTTTCTTCGAAGGTGTTTTTGCTGGCATACACCTTAAACTTGCGCTTATCGTCTTTTACCGAAAGGTACTGAACGGTTTTGGCCACCAATTCGTTGACCAAAGGCAGGCTTTGTTCGTTCTTGGCTTCTTCCAATTTCCATTTCCAAATGCCTTCGCCAATTAAAAAGCCCGTTTTCCGCCCATTGTCGTCTACAAAGAACAACAACGGATTTTGCGTATTTACCCGGCCAATCCGCTGGTTTAGAACGGCCGTATAGTTGCCATTGATCGTCATATTGGCAAAAGGCATGAGCAGGGGATCGTAATCGTTCAACTGCTTCAATGCCGGCGCATCGAGGTTAAAAGTTGTAAAATTAGGATCGGGATAAGGAAAAATTTCCTGCAATGAACCTGTAGACCTGTTCAAATTCAAGACATGCTGCGCCTGGTTAAGGGCTCCGATATTGCTTTGGGCGCCTACAATATACCATGTAGGCAAACGCAGTTCCTGCAACTTGGCAATTAAGCCCGAGGCCACATTGCTATTGCCAGGCAACTGGTATAAGACGGCCAAACTGTATTTATGCGCGTCAACGCTGTTCAAGTCATCGCCAAGGCTTACGCTTACTTCGTAATGCTTGTTCTGCTCTATGGCCTGCTTCAGCACGGTAATATCAGGATGTGGGGCGGCACTGGCCAGCAACACTTTTTGGCGTGCATCAATAACCTCTATAAAAATGGTTTGGCTGTTGTTCTTTTCAGTGGCTTCGTTCTTTACCGGCGAAACGTTTAAAGTATAGCGCTGTATGCCTATTTTATTAGCCTTAAGCTTTACCTGCACGTTTTTCACAAAACTATTGCCATCAATGGCAATGCTTTGCTCCTGTATTTTTTTACCGTTTTCAGTCACGCTCAATTGCGTACTTTCGCCTTTGCTGGCATAAGCCTGCACTTCTACATCGAGCGTAAATTCGTTATCAAGGTAAACCAAATTGTTGTAGTTGACGTTGGCAATCAGCACATCACGCTTCGGAATGGTATCGCCCAAGGCAATAGTATACACTGGTGCCTTGATTTTGTTCAGTTCGTACAAAGGATTGCCACCCCGGTTAAAAATGCCATCGCTGGCTATAATAATGGCGCCTACGTTACGGTTCAGCAATTCGTCGTTCAGTTGGTTAATCAGGGCCGAAGCATTGCTGAGCTTGCCTTGTCCCGAAAAATCAAGCCCGCTTTTAACGCTGTCGCTAAAGCTATAAGTTTTGACTTCATATTTGCTCGAAAGCTGATCGGCCAGCTTTTTCAGGTCTTTTTGATATTGCTGTTTGTTGAACCCTGCAGGCTCCACCTGATCAACCGAGATGGAATTGTCGTTAGCCAATACAATGATGGGCTTTTCGGGTGTGTACGAAATTCGTTTAACCAAGGGCGCAAAAAGCAGCCAGGCCAAAATGGCCACAGCCAAGACCCTGAAAGCCGCTAAGGCGTATCTTAATTTGGGCAACAGGTTTTTATTGGCTCCGTAAAGCAGCCAGGCATAAAGGCAACCCAACACCAAGCAGGCCAAAAAAGTAAAAATAGAGGATGCAGTAAAGAAATTGCCCATAGCTTTAAACGTAAAGATGCTAAATTTCTAAAAAAATCAACGTAATTTGTTTGCGAAATAGCGCAAGTAAATGAAAAGACTGATCAAACTTTTATGCTTATTGGCAATGACAACTACGGCAATGGCCCAAAGCGGCTTTAAAGAAAGCCAACTTAAATTTGAAAGGGTAAAAGAAGCCTACGACCAAAAATGGGCTACCCTGCAACAAGACTTGCTGAAAGCGGGTTTTAAAGGCGATTTCAAATTAAAGATCATGGCCTACAAAGCCGAAGGCAAACTGGAGCTTTGGCTCAAAACCGCATCACATACTCGGTATAAATTGTTCAGAACCTACGATTTCTGCGCGCATTCTGGCACATTGGGCCCTAAGGTAATTGAAGGCGACGGACAAACTCCGGAAGGTTTTTACAAAATCAACGTGTTTAACCCCATGAGCAGTTTTCATTTATCGCTGGGCGTTGATTATCCCAATGCTACCGACTTGGCCAGAACGGGCAAAGACCGCAAACCAGGTGGCGATATCTACATCCATGGCAATTGCGTAACGGTTGGTTGCATTCCGCTCACAGACGAAAAAATAAAAGAGGTATACGTATTGGCCGTAGAAGCGCGCAATGCCGGTCAGCAGGATATTCCGGTAAGCATTATGCCGTTCAGGATGACCAAGGCCAACCTTGAGCGTTACCTCAAAGCCTACCCTACACAAAAGGCTTTCTGGGAAAACCTCTATGCCACCTATACCAAGCAAAATGGCTGACACTCCTACTGGCCAGCCATCAACTTTTAACTGAGTTGCAAGATAGCAGGCAGGTCGGTAAGGCGCTCTAAAATATAATCGGGTTGCACGGTTTGTAACTGAGCCTTGGTTTGTGCGCCGCTTAACACGCCAATGGTGAGCCCGCAATGGGCATTTTTGCCTTCAAGGATATCGATTTCCGAATCTCCGGCTTTGAGCACCTGCTGAGGATCGGCAATACCAAACAACTGCATGGCTTTTTGGATCATGTCGGGATGCGGTCTGCCCTGTGTTACATCGTCGGCAGTAATCAATGCATCTACCTGTTCGCCTATTTTCCAGTTCAGTTTCTGAAGCAATTTAGTGGCTGTTTTAAGATCGTATCCGGTATTGAGCACCACTTTGATGCCATGGGCCTTAAGTTGGGCGAAGAGTGCTTCTACACCTTCAAAACCTTTGATTTCGGCTTCGTTGTAAACAGCCTCTAAGGTTGGCTTAAAGCGATCGAATGCCCTGCCTGCAATTTCTTCCACAGGATTTGCCTGGGTATAGGCCGTGAGGATATCGATAATGGCCTGGTATTTTTCCTTGCCTGCGCCCTGCGCCAACACCTGCGCCAAACTCAGGTCGAAACCTTCTTGGTTAATCACTTTTTGAACGGTTTTGTAAACCATATTATCTTCATCAACCGTTGTTCCGGCCATGTCAAAAACCGCTAGTTTTATATTCGTCATTTCTTAGTTTGTTTAAATGCTAATGGCAAAAGGCCTTAGGCTACTACGGCCAATTGCTTGTTTTTTTGTTGTATTTTGTTGTTGAAATAAAGCAGTACCAAAATCAATATGGCCAGCATGCACACTGACGAAATATGATTGAGCGAGATGAAAAAACTGCCCCAGCTTTGCTTAAAGCCCACAATTTCTTTAAGCACCAATACGGCCACGCTACCCAAATAGCCCAAAGCATCGGCCAGGTAGAACAAAAAGCCCACATTGCCCTTGTAGCTGAGCAAAGCAATCAGTCTTTCGAACAATAGACAATGGAATAAGATATAAGGCAGGTAAATACCTATGCCACTGGTAATGATCCAGACTACAGCATTGATTCTTTCGTGCTGGTAAAGAACGGTAGACAGCAGGATGAGCAAGGCGCTGGCTATGGCCAAACCTATGCCAAAATTAAAGGCAAGCTTGTTTTTTCTGATCAGCACACCCGCCGCCGCGATAACAAGCACCACGATGGCAATCGGAATTTCTGTAAGCGTGATGAGTTGTGGCGCCTTGGCCAATCCTTTTTCGGCCCAGAAATCTACAATGAAATTATCCCTAAAATCTCTGACGATGGTCAGGAGCACATAGATAGCCACCAGGGCAAAATAGCCCATTCCGTTCGACCTTAAAAAGGCCTTGCGGTCAGCCTTGTACATGGGCACGCGCACTGTTCGTTCTTCGATGTCTTTTTCGTTGGGCATTTTCGCTTTTTTCAGCATCCAAAGCGAGAGCAGAAATATGGGCAAAAACAACAGTCCGGTAACAAAAGGCATGGCAAATTCGCTTATGCCCAAATTTTGGATTACCAGGAGCCCCACGGTTTTAACCAGACCGGTAGAGAAAATAAACGTGGCACTTAAGGCCGCCGCCAGCAGTTCGGTATTTCTTCTGCCTTCAATAAAGGAAAAAACCACCCCGAAAACAATGCCTAAGGGCAAACCGTTGAGGAAAAGCGCAATTACCTTAAACTTGGCGGGCAATACGGCAAAAAGCCCGAGCATGGCCAATCCAAAAAGAATAAGCCCCATCAACCAGCTGATCCGCCTGCCTTTGGGCATCTCCGAAATAATCTTGATCCCCAAAAACTTGGAAACCATATAGCCTAAAACCTGACTGATGACAAAGGTAGTTTTGGCATCCAGGCCAAAGCCGATATCAACCTGAGCATACTGTCCGGCCAGGAAGGATTTCCTAATGGCATACATCCCGGTGTACGACAGAAAGACCGCTATCATAATCCAAATGGTAGCAAACTTGTTTTCTTTAGCAATGTTTTTCATCATGAACCCGACTGGTAAATCGATTGGTTCAAAAATCGAACACTAACATTAAGCGAATGTTACAGCACCATTAAATGTATAGCATAAATAAACATAAAATAGTATAGCTAAACAACAGAATTCTGCAATGCCATAAAAAAAGCGGAGAGCTCAAGCCCTCCGCCTTTCTTTCTAAATTTTTGAAGCGATTAAAGCATACCACCACAAACCGACAGGGTTTGTCCGGTGATATAAGCACTCATATCTGATGCCAAGAATACGCAGGCATTGGCAATATCTTCGGTTTCGCCAGCGCGTTTGAGCGGAATACCAGCTTCCCAACCTTCAACCACTTTCGGGTCTAATACATCGGTCATTTCGGTACGAATAAATCCTGGTGCGATGACGTTGGCACGGATGTTACGCGAACCCAACTCTTTGGCAATTGATTTGGTAAAACCAATGATACCCGCTTTAGAAGCCGCATAGTTAGCCTGACCAGCATTGCCTGTAACGCCAACTACCGAACTCATGTTGATGAATACGCCTTTGCGGGCTTTCATCATGATTTTTGAAGCGGCCTTGGTTACGTTGAAAATCGATTTCAGGTTTACGTTCATCACATCGTCCCAGTTTTCTTCGCTCATGCGCATCAACAGGCCGTCTTTGGTAATGCCCGCATTGTTCACTACGATATCGATGGTGCCAAATTCGGCCACAATATCATTGATCAGCTTTTCGGCCTCATCAAACTTTGAAGCGTCTGACCTGTAGCCTTTCACTTTGGTGCCAAAGCTTTGCAACTCTTTTTCCAAGGCTTCGCCTTTTTCTACAGACGACAGGTAGGTAAATGCAACATTAGCGCCATGCTCTGCAAATTTTTCGGCTATTTTACGTCCTATTCCTTTTGATGCACCTGTAACCAGGGCTGTTTTTCCTTCTAGTAATTTCATTCTTGATATGGTAAGATTGGAATGTTTTAATGTGGTAAAGTTAACAAAGCTATGAAGATATTGTTAAATTGTTTTATTGCCAAATAGATTGTGCCATTGAAAAGGCCAACTGAAAACTAAACGGCTGGTTCCTGCTGACTCAAACAATGGAAACTGCCCAAGCCCCAAATAATATCTGTCGAATCGATACCAATCACCTCTCTGTCTGGAAAGGCTTTTTGAATGATTTCGAGTGCCGGCTTGTCGTTCACATCCCTAAAAGTGGGTACGATAACGGCCGCATTGGCGATATAGAAATTGGCATAGGAAGCTGGCAAACGGGTATCTTCATAAATTACCGGCGATGGCATCGGCAATTTGATGATGTTTAACGGTCTTCCATCTAACAACCTCATTGCTTTTAATGCTTCCAGATTTTCCTGTAGCAACAAATAGTTTTCGTCTAGCGGATTGCTCTCTACCACGGTAAGTACGGTATCTTCGTTTACAAAGCGCGTAATATCGTCGATATGGCCATCGGTATCATCGCCTACAATGCCGTCGCCTACCCAAAGCACCTGCTCGGCACCGTAAAACTCTTTCAGGTATTGCTCAATCTGCTCCTTGTTCAGGTGTGGATTTCTATTTTCGTTGAGCAGGCAGGCCGTACTGGTTAAAATGGTTCCTGCACCGTTAAACTCTACCGAACCGCCTTCCATCACGATAGCTGGCGTAAACAAAGGAAGGTTAAAGTGCTTGGCTATTTTGGTCGGGATAACATCGTCCAAATCGTAAGGCGGATATTTACCGCCCCAGGCATTGTAACCCCAATCAACCACCGCTTTTTCGTTGCCTTTTACCACAAACGCCGGACCGTGGTCGCGGCACCAGGCATCGTTGCTCTCGTTAAAATAAAATTCGATTTGGCTTAAATCGGCCTCCACTTTTTGCAATTCGGCTATAGCGAAAGCTTTCATGGCTTCGTCCCTCACGTTGATGCGTACTTTTTCGCCTTTAGCTACAGCCTTGATAAATTGGCAATAAGGAGCGTAAATGGTTTCGATCTTGCCCGGCCATGAAGCCTCTTTGTGTGGCCAGCTTAGCCAGGTTGCTTCGTGTTTGGTCCACTCGGCAGGGAAAGCGTAGCCTAAGGATTTTGGTGTCGAAAGTCCGGAAGCTGACCAGTCAGAAAGTCCTGAAGCTAAGGATGCCGAAGCTTCAGGAGCATTAGTAAGATTTGCTTTGTTTGTCTCTTTATTAGACATTATTTCAATGATTTTATTAAGGCATTAATCATCACCAGAACCTCTTCGCAAGAATGGTAAAGTGTTAAAAAACGCTCTTCATTTATATATTTTCTTCTTCTTGTTAGGTAAAGACAAGCTACAACCTCTATATCTGATCGTAAAGCGTATCTTAAAAATCTGCAAAATTCAGCATTGCTTTGCCCCGTACTGCCTTCAGCTATATTCAAGACTACAGAATCTGCCGCTCTTTTCATTTGCGAGGTTAACACATAAATTTCTTCCCTCGGAAAAGATTTTGTGAGTTGGTCAATTTTGTCGGCTAAGTCTAAAGCTTTTTGCCAAACTGTTAGTTTTTCAAATTTAAATGACATAGGTATATGTTTTAGGTAAACTGAAATATACGAAATATCTACTTTTTCTTTTGAAAAAAAACAGGCTTAGCTTTTGCTAAAACTTTCTGACTTAAGAGCTTCCCGCCTCTCAGTATGCTAATCGCCGTCCAAATACCTTTTGGTAATCGGCTGGTACGAATCGATCCTTCTGTCTCTCAAGAAAGGCCAGTGTTTGCGGAAAAAGTCGGTTTCTTTGGTATCGAGTTCTACCACTTGGGTTTCTTCCTGATCGTGCGAAGCCAGATAAAGAATACGGCCCTGGGCATTGGTTGCGAAACTGCCACCCCAGAATTTCATGGCGCCATTTTGTTCAAAGCCTACACGATTCACGCTCACTACTGGTACGCCATTGGCCACCGCATGCGAACGCTGAATGGTTTGCCAAGCATTGTATTGGTCTTTGTTGGTTTCTTCGTCTTGGTCGGTAGCCCATCCAATAGCCGTTGGATAGAACATGATATCGGCGCCCATTAAGGCGGTAATGCGCGAAGCTTCCGGATACCATTGGTCCCAGCAGATCAAAATACCGATTTTGGCATATTTGGTCTGAAAAACCTTGTAACCCAAATCGCCTGGCGTAAAGTAGAATTTTTCGTAATAAGCCGGATCGTCGGGGATGTGCATTTTGCGGTATTTGCCCAAATAGCTGCCATCGGCATCCAACACCGCAGTGGTATTGTGATAAAGGCCTTCGGCACGTTTTTCGAACAACGAAGCAATGATAACGACGTTCAATTCTTTGGCTACTGCCGATAAAGCATCAGTTGAGGGGCCTGGAATGGCTTCGGCCAAATCGAAATTATCATAGTCTTCTACGTCGCAAAAATAAAGCGAGGTAAAAAGCTCTTGCAAACAAACAATTTGCGCGCCTTTTGCTGCTGCTTCTCTCACCTTAACAATCGCCTTGTCGAGGTTTTCCTGTTTATCCTTGGTACAGCTCATCTGCACCAAACCTACTTTTACTTTGCTCATATCTTAAAATTAGAGAATGATTGAATGATAGCATGAATGAATGATAAAATAAATGAATATACCAACATTCAATCAGTCGAAATTCAACATTCGAAATTACGGGGCAAAGGTACGAAAAAGCTGGGAGGCTGAAAAGAAGAAGATAAGACTTGCGAAGTTTTGAAAACTTCGCAAGTCTAGTTGGCTAATCTTTTTGGGGTTTGGCTTTAACCTCTAGCACTTCGGTTGCTGTTCCTGTTGCAGGCAGTTGTTCCTTGCCTTTTTCGGGATCCATCATTTCCATCAGTTTCAAGCCCAAAAGTCCGTCGATGGCTGTACCGCCAGCGTTGGCTCCGCCACCAATCAGCACATCAGGGATCAGTTTGATATGGCCTTTGGAGAGCTCTTCGGTAATTTTGTAACGGGTAAAGTTTTCGCCACCCAAGGCTTTAACGGCTAGTTCATAAGCTTCGGCGGTCGATTTACCCACTTCGAGGATTTTTCCGGCTTCTGCACTACCTGTTAACGAAATTTGCTCTGCTTCTGCCGATGCCCTTAATTTGATGGCTTCCGAATCGGCCTGTGCCCTGGCTTTGGTCGCTTCGGCCTCGGCATGTGCACGCATTTTGGTGGCTTCGGCTTCGGCACCAACGGCCAATTTTACGCCGGCTGCATCACCTTCCGATTTTTTAACCGTTGCACTGGCGGTGCGCTCGGCAATTTCAACACTTTGTTGCGCTTTTACGATATCTTTTTGCATATCGGCAATCGCGGTTTCTTTTTCCATGCCCTGACGGGTTTCTTGCGCCTGCTTTTGGGTATTGTAGGTAATTTTCTGTTCTTCGGCAATTTTACGGTCGGTTAACGTTTTCATCAGCGACTCTGGTGGCACGATATCGCCAATCAAGGTATCAACCGCATTGACGTTATACTCATCCAACACTTTACGGATATGGTCTTTAGCCGATTCCTGACGTTCTTTACGGGTGCTTAAGAAAGCGATTACATCACTATCTTGGGCCGAGTTACGGAAATAGTTACCAATAGTTGGTTCCAGCACCTGCGAAACCAAGTTCACCATGTTGCCGAAACGGGCGATAACTTTTGGCGCTTCTGTGGTAGGGACGTGAATAATCTGCGCCACATCCAAATTGAATGGGAAACCATCTTTAGAACGTACTGTAATAGTCGACAGGTTTTTGTCGAGGTTATGCGCCTCGCTCCTTGCACTTGCCCAGTTCAGCACCAAGTTGGTGGTCGGCACCAATTCTACCTTCATGGTGTATTTGTTAATCGGGTATTTGCCCGGCCCCAGCGGTTCTAACCAAACACCTTTAGAGCCTTTGGCTACGATATTACCGTGTTTAAAATCGGCACCGGTCAGGTCGTTGCCCTCCTGTCCCACGTAAGAAATCACCACGCCAACATAACCAATAGGGATTTCTGTCATTGGAGTTTCTTCCAATTGAATGGCCCATGGATTAAGGTTGTACGAACCGGCCAATATCACTTGTGGCTGCAAACCTCTGTTACCGTTGTTTTTAATAAAAGAATCAAAGTCTTGGAAATTATTATGCCCTTCTACCCATTTACCCGCAATTTGGTTAGCCTCGATAGGCAAGCCATCCAAAGTAGTTACAATGCCCACCATGCTTTCCTGTATGCGGACCATATCTGTAACAGACACCTGAAACAGCAAGGTATTGATACGATAGGAGCCCGAGGTAATGTAGGTGGCCTGCCTGCCTCGCTGTCCACCATTTTCCAAGAATTTAACCGCATCCTGAAAGTTATCGCTGTCTACGCGCTGGCCCAAAATATTTCCTGTCGGAATTTCGGCGCCGTCTTTGGCCATGATCAATCCGATTTTCCCTTCGGGGATAACCGTAAACTGCTCCATGGTTACGCTGTACTGCCAAAACCACATGCCAAAGTAAAGTCCAGGGGCCAAGGTTTTACCCTGAAAACCGGCTTCGCCTTTTAGGGCGATAATACGCCCGTCGGGCAGCTCTTTCTGCGAACCGAAGAGCACGAATTTTTTAGTAATCAGTCCTATTCTGTCTTCGGGCACGATCACCATCCCGAATAGGAACCTCAAAATGTACTTGTATAACACCAGGCAAATCAATGCCAATAAAACCCACCAATAATTTAAAATCAGCGTTTCCATAATATTTGTTTTTCATTTTTGTAGCAGATAAACCATTTATCTAGCGTGATATAGATGCCTAAGCTAGGGCTTTGTTACCACTTTTCGGAATTATTTTTAACAAATATTTTGAGGAGATTTCTGGCCTCAAACGACTTTCAGGGACGATTTTCGCCAAAACACCAAGTACAGCTGGCATTTGCCGGAATCGCGATTTAAAAGGGCTGAAAAGGGCCGGAAAATTGATTTTAGGGTTTGAGCAAGAATCTACGAGATACACTTGCGAAGTTTAACTTTCTTTTACTTGTTTCTTTTCAATGGTAAAGTTGAGGGCTACGCCGTTTAGAAACTTCGCAAGTGTATTCGGTTATTTCCCATCGGCAAGCTTAGACAGCTGTTCAAAAGCATCGAGCGGCCGATTCGCCTTTTTATCAATAATCGAACCGTCTTTGCCAATGATTACATAATGTGGGATCCCAGTAATCTGAAAGAGCTGGTTGGCCTCTCCTATCAGTTGCGGGCTCAACAGGTAATGCTCGCCTTCAATCTCCAGTTCTTTACGGGCGGCCAGCCAGTTTTCTTTTTTATCGTTATAGCCAAAGTACAGAAACACCACGTCTTTACCTTTCAGCTTGTTTTTGAGTTGCCTGGCATTGGGCATTTCGCCACGACATGGCGCACACCAGCTGGCCCAAAAATCGAGGTAGATGACCTTGCCTTTATATTTTTTAAAGATTTCGTTGAGCGAAGCGCTTTGGCTTACATTTTCCTTAGAGCGGTCGCTTTCGGCCAGTCTTGCCCAATAGGCATTGCGCTCATCGGCTACAAGCTGCAACAGTTGTTTGTTGGTTACCGATGCCTTGAACTTTTGCAATAGGGCATTGTATAAGCTATCCTTGCTGTTGGCTGCAAAAAATATCATTTGTCGGGTTAGGAACACTTGCTTGGTGAGGCCGCTCAAGTTGTCCTTCGTGCCAAACTCAAAGAAATCTGCAATTTTTAACGGAAACTTAGAGCCGTTCATCTTAAAGTGCATATAGTAATTGGCCAGGTCGTTGTACTCGCTGGAGTGCATAGCTGCATAATCGTCGTTAAAGCCATTGGCGGTGAGCAGGGTTACGTAATTAGAATCCGCCCTGAGTTCGGTGCTCAGCTGTTCGACCAAAGTCCGTTCGTAAGGTTCGTACTTGTACAAGGTTTTGAGCCATTGGTAGTAATCGTCCCCCAGCTTATTTTGTCGACGGTAATCTTCCAACGTAGCCAACTGAAATTCGGCGCGCTCCTTGCGCAGTTTCAACACCTCGGCGGGATTAAGGCCGTTAAGCTTTTTATAGAAATCGCCGTATTTTTCGTTTTGCTTTTTGTCGAGGTAGCTTAAAAAATTCACTTCGGCGGCGTTGGGGCCCGTAGCCGAAACCCTGTTCCTCATGATCTGTGTAAAATCGATCACCAGATTAAGATCGTGACCGGTGCAGAGGTCTAACAGGGCAAACTGGTCGCCTTGTTCAATAAGCCATTCCTGAATGGCCTTTTCGGGCAATGTGATTTGAAATTCGCCCTTGCTGTTCAGTTTGGCCTTGTAACGCTGGCCGTCTCTGGCTCGCGTGATGGCATTAAAGCCATTTTTGCGAAAGGCGATGACACTGTCGGTACTGTTTTTAACGATGCCCTTTACGTTGACATTTTGGGCGAAGGCTGTAGCCGTAACTAGCCACAAGCCAATGAGTAAGAAATGATTTTTCATGGTTGCTTTTGATTGGTTGGAACCAAACTATAAATATAGTTTGCCAATTGCAACTATTTAGGAAATTTTAACATTTGCCAGCAGGCGCTTAGATGGAAGCCCTGTATTCTTCCTGCAATTCGAATAGGCACTTGGCGCACAAGCAACCGTCGTAAAGTTCGCTGATGTGCTGCACTTCGTTAATGGTAAGCTGTACGGCGCTGCACTGGCATTTGGTGTACGCATTGGCCTTGCACTCGATAGCCGTTCCGCACCGCTCGCAGGGAATGATTTCGTGTTTGCTATGTGGGACGTAGGACATGGCGCGTATTGCGTTTGGCGATTAGCGTAAAGCGTTTGATTGTTCGATACAAAAATAGGGACAAAAAATAAGGTTTTGAACTTTCGCCCAAAACCTTACTTTGTAATTATATCTAGCTTGCCGGCGACTAGCCTGAACAGCTGATGCAACCTTCTTCCATGGTACAAACCGGACCTGAAATGATTTCTTCTGCCGGATTTTCGATTACCTCTGGAATAACGGCCTCCATGGCTTTTCCAGCCTGGTTTTCTACCGTAAACTTGACGGCTTGCGAAGCGGCTTGCGTACGCAGGTAGTACATACCGGTTTTCAAGCCTTTTTTCCAGGCGTAGAAGTGCATCGAAGTTAATTTCGAAGTATTTGGCGCATTGATAAACAAGTTCAACGATTGCGATTGGCAGATATAAGCGCCCCTATCGGCGGCCATATCGATGATGTTACGCATCTTGATTTCCCAAACTGTTTTGTACAGTTCTTTGATGTAATCAGGGATTTCTGGGATGTCTTGGATCGAACCATTGGCCAAGATAATCCTGTCTTTCATGGCCGGACTCCATAAGCCTAAAGCTACCAGGTCTTTCAACAAGTGTTTATTCACCACGATGAACTCGCCGCTTAATACCCTTCTGGTATAGATATTCGAGGTATATGGCTCGAAGCACTCGTTGTTGCCCAAAATCTGCGAAGTAGAAGCAGTTGGCATCGGTGCTACCAATAAAGAGTTGTAAACACCGGTTTTCATCACGCGTTTGCGCAATTTATCCCAATCCCAACGGTTGCTGCCTGGTTTTACGCCCCACAGATCGAATTGGAACTTGCCTTTAGACAATGGCGATCCTTTAAAGGTTTCGTATGGACCATGTTTCTCAGCCAAATCGGCCGAAGCGGTCATGGCCGCGAAATAAATGGTTTCGAAAATGTCTTTGTTCAATTCTTTGGCGGCATCGCTTTCAAAAGGATAACGCATCAAGATAAAGGCATCGGCCAAGCCTTGCACGCCCAAACCAACCGGACGATGACGCAAGTTTGAGTTTTCGGCCTCTTTAACAGGATAGTAGTTGTGATCTATAATCTTGTTTAGGTTTAACGTAGTTTGGTAAGTTACATCGTAAAGTTTTTGGTGGTCGAACTCGCCATTGATTACGTATCTAGGCAAAGCCAACGAAGCCAGGTTACATACGGCTACCTCGTCTTTAGAAGTATATTCGATAATTTCGGTACACAAGTTAGAGCTTTTGATGGTACCCAGGTTTTGCTGGTTCGATTTGCTGTTGGCCGCATCTTTGTACAACAAATAAGGCGTACCGGTTTCAATTTGCGAATCCAAAATAGCGAACCACAATTCTTGTGCTTTTACCACTTTACGTGCTCTTCCTTCCGATTCGTATTTCGTGTACAATTTGTTGAACTCTTCGCTGTGGCAATCGGCCAGGCCTGGTGCCTCATCTGGCGAGAACAAGCTCCAATCGCCGTTTTCTTCTACGCGTTGCATAAACAAATCGCAGATCCAAAGGGCGTAGAACAAATCGCGGGCACGCATTTCTTCCTTACCGTGGTTTTTACGCAAATCCAGGAATTCGAAAACATCGGCATGCCAAGGCTCCAAATAAATGGCGAAGGCACCTTTACGCTTGCCACCGCCTTGGTCTACATAGCGGGCCGTATCGTTAAATACCCTTAACATAGGCACGATACCGTTGCTGGTACCATTTGTACCGCCAATGTAAGCGCCAGTTGCACGGATATTGTGGATGCTCAAACCAATACCGCCAGCACTTTGAGAGATTTTGGCCGTTTGTTTCAACGTATCATAAATACCTTCGATGCTGTCGTCTTGCATGGTTAGCAAGAAGCACGACGACATTTGAGGTTTTGGCGTAGCCGCGTTGAACAAGGTTGGCGTAGCGTGGGTAAACCAGCGCTCGCTCATCAGGTTATAGGTTTTGATGGCGCTTTCGATATCTTCTTTGTGGATACCTACGGCCACACGCATGAACAGGTGTTGCGGACGCTCAACAATTTGGCCGTTTACCTTTAGAAGATAGGATTTTTCTAAGGTTTTGAAACCAAAATAGTCGAAGCCAAAGTCTCTATCGTAGATGATGGTACTATCCAGGATATCGGCGTTGTTTTTGATTACTTCCCACACATCATCAGCAATTAAAGAGGCCGATTTGTCGGTTTTAGGGTCGATATAGTTGTACAGCAGCTCCATCGTTTTAGAAAACGACTTGATGGTGTTTTTGTGCAGGTTGGAAACGGCAATACGCGATGCCAACAAAGCGTAATCTGGATGCTTTGTAGTTAAAGACGCAGCCGTTTCTGCCGCAAGGTTATCAAGTTCAGATGTAGTAACCCCATCATAAAGCCCTTCGATTACCTTTTTGGCTACATCGATCGGGTCTACCAATTCTACATTAAAACCATAACATAACTTCTCAATGCGAGCGGTTATCTTATCAAACTTTACCGCTTCCTGGCGGCCATCTCTTTTTATTACAAACATCCTATCATTATTTAATGGTGCGTACCTTGCGATAGCGGCACCAGGTTTTAAAATATATTAATTGAGGAATTAGTGAATGATTGGGTTTTGAATGATTGAATGTTTTGCCATTCCATCATTTAATCATGCACTGATTCAATTATTTTCCATTAAAAATCGTCATCCAACGAAAATGCCGAAGCCTTGTTGTCTGATGCGGTCAATACGCCGCTCTTTTGGTAATCGCCTACACGTTTTTCGAAGAAGTTGGTTTTGCCCTGCAGCGAAATCATCTCCATAAAATCGAACGGGTTGGTTGAGCCGTATATTTTTTTGTAGCCCAATTCAGACACCCACCTGTCGGCCACAAACTCGATGTACTGTTTCATCAAATCGGCGTTCATACCGATGAGTTTTACCGGCAAGGCGTCAGTGATGAAGTCCTTTTCGATTTCAACGGCATCTTTGATGATGGTGTGTACCTGTTCTTCGCTTAGTTTGCCTTTCAGCATGCTGTATAGCAAACAGGCAAATTCGCAGTGCATGCCTTCGTCTCTTGAAATCAATTCGTTGCTGAACGTCAATCCAGGCATCAGGCCACGTTTTTTGAGCCAGAATATAGAGCAGAAGCTACCGCTGAAGAAAATACCTTCTACCGCAGCAAAAGCAACCAAACGCTCGGCAAAGTTGCCGTTCTCTATCCAGCGCAAGGCCCATTCTGCTTTTTTCTTCACGGCAGGAACAGTTTCTATGGCATGGAACAAACGGTCTTTTTCTTCCGGATCTTTCACGTAGGTATCGATCAGCAAGGCATAGGTTTCAGAGTGGATGTTCTCCATCATGATCTGGAAACCATAAAAACAACGTGCTTCAGGAATTTGAACCTCGCTCATAAAATTTACGGCCAGGTTTTCATTCACAATACCATCGCTGGCGGCAAAGAAGGCCAAAATATGGGAAATGAAATGGCGCTCGCCACTGTTCAGGTTATCCCAATGCTTTTGGTCGTCGGATAAATCAATTTCTTCGGCCGTCCAAAAACTGGCTTCGCTTTTCTTGTACATTTCCCAAATTGCAGGGTATTTAATTGGGAGGAGCACAAAGCGGTCTTTGTTTTCCTTTAATAGTAATTCTTGTTCCTTCTCCATTAGCTCGATTTTAACGTTTAGCAAATTCTATTTCGGGCATCATTCCCGGAATCACGCTTTGGGCATCTGATTCCTTCGCTGGCCCTCCTTATCTCGGAAGCCTTTATCAAATATCCACCGCCGACAAACCGCATCCAGCCGGAAAACTTAAAAAACATTCGATTTTCAACGCTTTTTAACCAACTAAATATGAAGTACTTAAATAATATTCGGAGTGGATTCTTTTTAAAGAACTTTGTTTAACAAATATAAATGTTGACCCCTGTTTTAGGCCACAAAGTTGTTAACATCCTGTTCGATTCGTCCTGATTTTTCATCAGTTTTTTGTCAGAAACGACACAGAAAAAAGCTAATTATTTCTTTTTAAGGACTTAGTAAATTAAAACGAGTGTTAATAATTTTAAAAACCGTGTTGTAACACTCTTTTTTGGAGTACCTTAGTCGGGCTTTACATAGGCAATTTCCACACGGGCATAACCCAGTTTGTAAATGCCCAAGGCCTTGGCCGCTCCCTGCGAAATGTCTAGCGAAAACTTACGGTTAAAGGGTCCGCGGTCGTTCACCTTTACTTCTACGGTTTTGCCGCTAACCAGGTTTTTGACTTTGATGATGGTGCCGAAAGGCAGGCTGCGATGGGCGGCCGTAAATTTCTTGGCGCGGTATCTTTCGCCACTGGTGGTTTTGCGGCCTTCGAACTTTTTGGCGTAATAGGTGGCCAATATGATTTGCTTGGTGGTGTCGCTTGCTTTGGCCACGATTTCTTGCGCCTTTAGGGCAAAAGAGGCAAAGCAGAGGAGTGCTAGCAGCTGTAAATGATATTTCATCTGTTAATTTTTTGTTTGTTGGCCAGCCTAAGCTGCCACCATCAAAATATACATTCGTTTACGCTACAAAACCTAACGATGTGCATTATCATTTTGTTAAGCGGATGGCAAATATACAAAATATGAGCAGCTTGGCCACAACTTGTTTGTTTATCCCCTCTTTTGGGGCATTGGCGAGCTTGCAATAACCTTGCCATTAAACACGCTGTTATGCTTTTTGGCATGAGGCTACAGGTTAAATCTTGCCACAGATTAACAGATTTTCAGTCATTACTTTGTTGGCATCTCCGCCAATAATCTAATTTTTACATAAACTACCCATATATAAGGTTGCCACAGCTTAACAGCTTAATAAAAATAAAATCCGTTAATCTGTGGTTTGTTACACTCTTTTAATTCCCTCACCAAAGGGGGCATTAGATGCAGAGAATTTAGCTAAAACCACAAATGCCCAGCTTTTGCCGGGCATTTGTGGTTATTATGGAGTCTTTCTTATTGCTTTTTATCAGGCACGAAATTCATAGAGATAGAATTTACGCAGTGACGGGTATTTTTTGCGGTTAAGCCTTCGCCTACAAATACGTGGCCGAGGTGGGCACCACAATTGGCGCAGATAATTTCGGTACGTTGTCCATCGGCATCAGGTACGCGCTTCACGGCACCTTTAATTTCGTCGTCAAAAGCCGGCCAGCCACAATGGGCATCGAATTTAGAATCAGATCGGTACAAAGGCGCATTGCAGCGCTTGCAGGCATAGGTTCCTTTTTCAAAAAACTTGTCGTATTTGCCGGTACCCGGATATTCGGTTCCTTTGCGTACGATTACGTCTTCTTCTTCCTTGGTTAATTTGTTGTATTCCATTTTCTTAGTGGTTTTTGAAGGCGCTTTCTTTTCTTGTTGCGCACAGGCGGCCAAACCTGTCACTAGCAACAAGCCGAGCACCATAAATGTTTTATTGATCATTGTTTTCATTTGCTATACTGTTTTCAAAACAATATACGTTTTGTCGCGCCTTTTGGTTTTTACTTACAGCCTTATACAAATATAATTAATCAACTTTGTTTTATTGACTTGGTGGCGTTAGGCGAAAGTCATAATTGGCAAACACTTGCGAAGCTTTAAAAACTTCGCAGGTGTAGTTCATTGGTTCATTGGTTCATTGGTCATTAGTTCATTAGGGGCATCACTCTACAGGAGGGGAACAGCTTATTAGCTGATTGCTAAATTGTGTTGTGGTTAAATTGTTTTGGTGTTAACTGCAATCTATCGCCATAAGATTGCTTCGTTACTAACGTTCCTCGCAATGACGATCTGCCGAACGCTGAACACTAAACGCCATACGCAAAACCCGATAACCCCAAACGCAAAAAGCATCCTACCAAGTAGAATGCTTTTGCTATCGTTAACCTAAAAGGTCTGCTTATTTTTTCAATAGGTTAGCCATGGCTGCACCAATTTCGGCAGGGCTTTCTACTACGGTGATACCGCACTCGGCCATGATTTTCATTTTGGCAGCTGCTGTATCGTCGGCACCGCCAACAATTGCGCCAGCGTGGCCCATTCTACGTCCCGGAGGCGCTGTTTGGCCAGCGATGAAACCAACAACCGGCTTAGTACCGTTTTCTTTGATCCAAAGGGCAGCTTCGGCTTCCATGCCACCGCCAATCTCACCAATCATGATGATGCCTTCGGTTTCTGGATCGTTCATCAACAACTCAACCGCTTGTTTGGTAGTTGTACCGATAATCGGGTCGCCACCGATACCGATAGCCGTAGTGATACCCATACCTGCTTTTACTACCTGATCAACGGCTTCGTAAGTTAAGGTTCCAGATTTTGAAACCACACCTACTGTACCTCTTTTGAAGATAAAGCCTGGCATGATACCAATTTTGGCTTCGTCGGCAGTGATGATACCTGGACAGTTAGGACCGATTAAACGGCAATCTCTGCCAGTGATATAAGATTTTACAGCAATCATATCCTTGGTTGGGATACCTTCTGTAATACAAACAATTACTTTAATGCCTGCTTCTGCAGCTTCCATAATGGCATCGGCTGCGAACGGAGGAGGTACAAAAATAATAGATACATTGGCACCAGCTTTATCAACTGCATCTTTTACAGTGTTAAATACAGGTCTATCCAAGTGTGTTTGGCCACCTTTGCCTGGGGTTACACCACCAACAACGTTCGTACCGTAAGCTATCATTTGCTCAGCATGGTAGGTACCTTCGTTTCCGGTAAAACCCTGAACAATTACTTTTGAATCTTTATTTACTAAAACACTCATTATATCTATTTTTTTGCATGCAAATCTAAGGTAATTGAAATGCAATGTCAACTGCAAAAGGCAGATAATTTGTCACATCTTTATTTTACGGACACACCGGTCTGGAATAAGATGCATGCTGCCTCTAAACCTGACAAGCATTATCGCTTAATAATTCGAATATTGAAATTTTTGGGCTTCGGCCAGGTAGAAACTATCGGTAATCAGCTTATCTATTCGATCGATTATCTTTAGCAATTCTTCCCTTCGTTGTTTTTTGGCCACTGCCTCTACAGCCTCTTCAAAGTTGTAAAGTTCGTCATCCAGCACTTTTTGCTTCAATCCGCCAATAAAAAAACTCTTTTCCTTAGTGATGGGATAACTTTTTTCGTCGTAATAACTTTTATCATACACATAAACGGCATAAGCTGCATAGGCATAGATGCGCTGGTATTGATGCCCAAAATAAGTACCGCCAGTTTGGAGTCTGCCATTCAGTTCATTAATCAGCCTAAACAAAGCAATCAGGGTTTGCCTTTCCTTGTCAAAATTTGGCTTGCTGTTTCGTTGCTTCAGAAAATAGGCATACATCAGGTAGTAATCGTCTTTACAGACCTCGCAGGCAAACTGGTTGAATTCTTTTTCTTCCTGATTTTGGGGTTCGTAGCCCATACCTCGAGTGGCGTAAGCTTCGTCGGGCCGCTGAAAAAATTCTTCGCTAAACTGCGGGATTACCTTTTTGGCCATCGATAGCCTATACTTTTCGAATTGAATGGTATCGCCGGGCATAAACACAACCGAAACAATTTCTGATGGCTTTGCGGTTACTTTCTTTTCAGGCGATCTGCAAGCGCAAAAAAGCACCATGGCCAACAAGAAGCGCAAATTGTTTTTCATCATGGCTAAAAATGGTCTTCCTCTGCCTTTTCGATGGCCAAGGGCCTAATGGCGTTCTGGTATTTTTCCTCGTCAAATTCGTTTTCGCTTTTGGCAATCACAATGGTGGCAATACCGTTGCCGATCATGTTGGTAATGGCGCGGGCCTCGCTCATAAACCTGTCTACGCCCAACAAAATAGCGATATGCTCAACCGGCATGATCTTGAGCGCCGTCAGCGTACTGGCCAATACAATAAAACCGCTGCCCGTTACTCCGGCGGCCCCTTTCGAGGTAACCATCAACACCGCCATGATCGAAATCTGTTCGCCCAGGCTTAAATCGATATTGAATACCTGCGTTAAAAAAATAACCGCCATGGCCAGGTAAATAGAAGTACCGTCAAGGTTGAAGGAATAGCCCGTTGGGATCACCAAACCCACCACCGATTTGTCGCAGCCAATGTCTTCCATTTTGCGCATCATGCTGGGCAATACCGACTCTGACGACGAAGTACCCAAAACAATCAGGATTTCCTGTCTGATATATTTAAGGTAGGCCCACAAGCTGAATTTATAAAAACGACAAATGAGATTAAGCACCACAAAAATAAAGAGGAAACAGGTGAGGTAAACCGAGCCCATCAAGCTGGCCATAGGCTTAAGCGTGCCGATTCCGTAGGTACCGATGCTAAAAGCCATGCCTCCAAAGGCACCAATGGGCGCCACGCGCATCACCACCTTCATCATGTTGAACAGTACTTTTGAAATCTTGTCGAAAGTACCCAGCAAAGACTGGCCCGGAGTTCCGAGCTTGCTCAGTCCGTAGCCAAACAAAATGGCGAAGAACAAAATCTGCAATATTTCACCCTTGCTAAAAGCCTCAAATATATTTTTGGGGATGATATGCGTTACAAATTCGAGCCATTTGATTTCGCCCGCCTGCTCGGCATATTTGGCAATTTTGGTCACATCGCCTTCCGGTACCTTAACGCCAACCCCAGGTTTTAGGATATTGGCCACCAAAAGTCCGATGGCAATGGCCGCCGTGGTTACGATCTCAAAATACAGCAATGCCTTGCCGCCTACACGACCAACCCGCTTCATATCGCCCATGTGGGCAATGCCCAAAACAATGGTAAAAAATATGATGGGCGCAATGAGCATGCTGATGAGGTTGATAAAGCACTTGCTGATGAGCTCGGCACTTGGCGCAAAACCCGGAAAATACACCCCCACAATTACGCCAAGGGTAATGGCCACCAAAACTTGAAAGGTTAAATTAGAAAGTATAGACTTCATCTGAAACAGAAATTAAGGTTGAAATATAAAACTATTTTCTGGCGCGATGGCTATTTTTTGGCAAATGGAAAAAAAAGCATCGGCATTAGATAAATAAAGACAATTTGTACGTTGTAAGAGCTATAATCCTGTTTTACTGGATTAATGCCTATCTTTACCCACAAGAATGCCATCAAAATGAGAAATTTTTGCCTTTCCCTTTTTTTCATCGCCACGATACTGTTTGTTTATTCCTGCAAAAAAGAGGTTGTTGAACCGCAACCCTTAGTGCAGAAGCAGATTTTGGGCAGATGGCCTTTAAGATACACCATCAAAAGCGTGTATGTAGACAATATCACGATGTGGCCCGATACCACCAACAAGTACAACCCGGTTGATACGCTGGTTTTTAGAACCGATGGCAAGGTCATTACCCGCAGGGCCGGCGTGGCCATAGACAGTACCACCTATAGCATCGATGCCCAGGGATCTCACATTACCTTTGGCACCAACGCACCGAAAAAGCTAAGCTTTGTACGCTACAAAAGCCTGGGCATTGCTACCGAAACCATTGTTAAAAATGGATCGAGTACCACCAAAACCGTTATTGAAGACCAATATTTCAGGTAAGCGGGTTAGTCCTTGGCAATTCCGGCCGAAGAAAACTGCAGTTCGTACAAACGCTTGTAGTAGCCGTCTATTTTAAGCAGCTGCTGGTGGGTACCTTTTTCCTTGATTTCGCCTTTGTCTAACACAATAATCAAGTCGGCCTTTTGGATGGTCGACAAGCGATGCGCAATGACGATGGAAGTCCGGCCATTCATCAGTTTGTCGATGGCATTTTGGATCAGCATTTCGGTTTCGGTATCAACCGATGAAGTAGCTTCGTCGAGTACAAGTATGGCAGGCTGGTAAACCAAGGCACGGATAAACGACAGCAATTGGGCCTGCCCGGCCGAAAGCGTAGCACCGCGTTCCATCACATTGTAGTGGTAGCCTCCCGGCAAGCGTTCGATAAAATCATGTGCCCCTACTTTTTTGGCGGCCGCTACTACTTCATCAATGGTAATTGCGGGATTGCTGAGCGTAACGTTGTTAAAAATCGTGTCTGAAAACAGAAATACGTCCTGTAGCACCGTGGCAATATGGCTGCGCAGGTAGCCCAACTCATAGTCTTTAATGTTTACGCCATCAACCTTGATGGTACCTTTCTGGATTTCGTAAAAGCGATTGAGGATATTGATGGTGGAAGATTTGCCCGCTCCCGTAGCCCCTACCAAAGCCACGGTTTGCCCCGGTTTTACCTCGAACGAAATATTTTTAAGCACATAGCCATCTTCGGGTACTTCGCCGTCTTGGTTATAGCTGAACCACACCTGTTCAAAACTGATTTCTCCCTCCATCTTGGCTGGCGCATAAGTGCCTTTGTTTTCGGTGGCTTCATCGGTATCGAGCACCTTAAAAACACGTTCGGCCCCTACCATACCCATTTGCAGGGTATTGAATTTATCGGCAAGCTCCCTGATGGGCCTAAACAACATGTTGATGAACATGATGAAAGTGGTAATGGTGCCGGGCTTTACATTTAAGGGTTTATCTAAAATCATTTTAGCGCCATACCAGATGAGCAAGCCCAGCGAAAGCGCAGAAATCAACTCTACAACCGGAAAAAAGATAGAATAATACCAATTGGATCGGATATTGGCATCGCGGTAACGCGAATTGATTTTTTTAAATTTCTTGTACTCCTGTTCTTCCCTGGCAAAATATTGGATAATGGATATCCCACTGATGTGTTCCTGCAAATAAGTATTGAGGTTAGACACCTCGGTTCTGATTTCCTGAAAAGCCACTTTGATGGCCTTTTGAAAAATACGGGTAGCGATGATAAGGAAAGGTATAGGCAACAGCACCACCAGGGTCAGTTCCCAGTCCATATAGAGCATCACGCCAATGATGACGACAACCTGCAACAAATCGCCAACCATGGCGATCAGGCCTTCCGAAAAGATATCGGCAATGGTTTCCAAATCGGAAACGGTACGTGTAATCAGCTGCCCGATAGGCGTTTGGTCGAAATACTTGAGCCTGAGTTTGCTGATGTGATTGAACACATTGATGCGTAAATCTCTAATGGCCGATTGGCCCAGCGTATTGGTAGACAGTGTTTGACTGTACTGCACCAGGGTTTGGAGCACCAACAGGGCAACCATCAAGATTATCATGCTTACCAAGCCTTTGTAGTTTCCTTTTAAAATAAACTGGTCTAGGGTGTAACCAATGAGGTAAGGCCTAACCGGCGTAATAACAGCCAGGAGCAAGGTAAGCGCCACCGACCACCTGAAAACCGCACGATAAGGCTTTACATACTCAAAAACACGCTTGAGCAGGTTCACATTAATGGCATCTCCAGTTATTTTAGACATAGTTATTTTAATTTTGAATGATTGAATGTCTCAATGATTGAATGTTTTACATTACAAATGAATGTTTTTAACTACAACATATTCTCTAATTCCTTCATTCACTCATTCTCTAATTCTCTAATTCACTCATTCACATAAGGATACTCGATCTTAACCAAATACAGGCCACAGGCAGGCACCGACTGTCCGGCTTTGCTGCGGCTTTTGCTGGCCACAATATCGGCTACGCCCTGAGGAGCCAAATCGCCCTTGCCCACCAGCACCAGCGTACCTACAATGGCCCTCACCATGTTCCTTAAAAAACGGTCGGCACTGATATTGAAGACCAAGCCATCAGCCCTTTCTTCAAACCTGGCTTCGGTAATCTTGCAATTATTGGTAAAAGTCTGGGTTTTCGACTTGCTGAAACAAGAAAAATCAGTAAAATCCAACAACAATTGCGCGGCCTGGTTCATGGCAGCCACATTGAGCGAGCCTTTATACAGCCAAGAACGATCTAGCTTAAAGGGATCTTTCTCAAAGTGGAGATGGTATTTATAGGAACGCGAAGTGGCATCAAAACGTGCATGGGCCTCCCCATCAACAGCAAAAATCCGTTTAACCGCAATGCTGTAAGGCAAAAGCGAATTGATGCCCCCAACGGCATGCAGCACCGTGGCCTCGGGCAGGTCGACCACGTCAAAATGGGCAAAAAACTGCGTGGCATGTACGCCGGCATCGGTACGCCCGCAGCCCAAGCTCGCTATTTCCTGCCTAAAGAAAATGCCCAATGCCTTATCCAAACATTCCTGAACCGTAATTCCGTTCGGCTGCGTTTGCCAACCATGATAGCTGGTGCCATCGTAGCTCAATTCGATAAAGTACCTTTTCTTGTTCACTTGCTGCAAAAATACTTTTTTCTGTGCATTAATCCTTTGGGCAGCCTGCATTTGCCATGGCTATTTTCGCAAAATCTTTTTTACGTCAAACAGCGCATGTATTTATTGCTTTTAAATGCATTTTTTAGCTAAGTTTGTTAAAATTATCTGGAATTATATGATACAAAGAATACAATCTATTTGGCTGTTGCTGGCCTGTGTAACGATCAGTTGCTTAATTTTTGTTCCTATTGTCAACACTTCCATTGGCAGCGCACAATACCTTTTAACCGCCCAGGGCATTTATGAAAAGGTAGGCGAACAAAGCAAACAGCTAGAAGCTTCGTTGCCTGTTCTGATCAGCACCATTGCCATAGCCCTGCTAGCCCTTTTCAACATCTTCAATTTCCGCAAAAGAGCCTTGCAAAAGAGAATAGCCCTTGTTACCATCGTACTCATTATCGGCCTTTCTTTCTGGTGCAGCCAATATGCCAAAAAAATACCTGGTGGCTTGGAAAATGCCAATTATAACGTTGGCCTGTTTTTGCCTGTCATTTCGATTTTCTTTATCCTGTTGGCTATCCGTGGCATTAATAATGACGAAAAACTGATCAAGTCTGCCGACCGTTTGCGGTAGATTTGACTCATGATCAAAGGACTTTACGAAACCCATATCGAGGTCGAAAACCTGGAACGGTCTATCGATTTCTATAAAAACACGCTCGGCTTAACCCAATGCCACTACGAAGAGGCTCGCCGTATTGCTTTCTTCTGGATTGGCGAAGCCCAGGGCGCCATGCTGGGCATTTGGGAAAAACCTGCAGGAGAAGTAGCCAAAAGGCATTTTGCTTTTAGGTGCGAGGTAGACGATATTTTGCAGCATTCAGTCCAGTTCCTAAAAGACAGGAACCTGAAGCCCTACAACTTTCTAAAAAACGGCAGCGAAGAACCCATGGTTTTTGCCTGGATGCCAGCCATAGCCATCTATTTTAACGACCCCGACGGCAACTCGTTAGAATTTATTGCCATATTGGAGGGTGAGGCCAAGCCCGAACTGGGCGTTGTTTCTTATGAACAGTGGATGGCCCAAAAGTAGGCTTCCAAACAAAACCTTTTTTACAAAAGCAACCCAAATGAAACCTTTATTTGTACTGATCGGCGTCTTCATCATCAGCCTATTTGTAACCCGGTACGCAACAGGCACCTATAATTTTGCCTTATCGGGAAGCATCGCCATGGCGGCCATGCTCGTTTTTACCACCATTGGCCATTTCGCATTTCCCAAAGGCATGGCTTTGATGGTTCCGAATTTTGTGCCTTTTAAAACAGGCATGGTTTATTTGACCGGCCTACTCGAACTTGCCTTTGCCATTGGCTTGCTGCTAAAAGACTGGCGCATAGACACCGCCTGGGCACTTTTGGTCTTTTTGGCCATCATGCTACCGGCCAATATCAAAACCGCCCTGCAACATATCGACTACCAGAAAGGCACTTTTGATGGTCCCGGGCCAAAATACCTTTGGTTCAGGATTCCCTTGCAATTGTTTTTTATGGCTTGGGTATATTTCTTTTGCATAGCCTTATAATTTTCAGCCTTTAAATTCTCCATTTAACCCCATGCGCCCAACCGCTATGATGTCCAAACAAGCTGCCTGCTCTATTTTTCTTTTGGTATTGCTCATTACCCACCGCTCATTTGCACAGGAGCAAAGCTATAACCACGTTAAAGTAGACAGCCTAAGCGCTGCGCAAACCAGGGCCACGCTCAACCAAATTCCGACCGAAAACTTTCAAAAACGGACCTACAAACAACAAGAGCAAGCACTGCCTTATCGGCTGCTGTTGCCTAAAAACTACGACAAGACTCAAAAATATCCGCTGATCATTACCTTCCATAATTCTGCTCGAATTGGCAACGACAACGAGAAACAGCTCGAGCCCTTGGCAAGGATATGGCTTAGGGACGAAATTTACAACAACTACCCTTGTTTTGTTGTGGCGCCTCATTTTAACGAGCGTTCTTCAAACTACAGCGAAAATAAAGCCGGTTTTTTAGAATCAAAACCTACTGAGCAGGTCAACTTGGTCCTTGGCTTGCTCCGACAGCTCGAACAAGAATTTCCTGAGATAGACAAGGATCGTATTTACCTGGTTGGCTATTCTATGGGTGCTTCAACGGCGCAAAACCTGCTCAGCTTGGCTCCCAAAAAGTTCGCAGCCATGGTTTCTATTGCGGCCGTTCCCGATTTCTCCAACCTCAAGGCAATGAAACGCAAAAACATCCTCCTCATCCACGGTCAAAAGGACGATGAAAACCCCTATAGAGGCAGCGCTGAACTGTTCAGCAAACTGAAAGGCAATCCAAAGGCAACTTTTATCACCTTTACAGAACTGGATCACAACACGATTAACATGCCCCTGCTTTTGACTGACCAACTGCCCCGTTGGCTTTTTAATCAACGCCGTTAAAAGCCAACTGCTGCATTATTTTTTTTGCACTGCATTGGTTAAATAGCCCGGATTGAAGCGTCATCCTTTTTGGTTGCCAAGACAAAAAGATATAGCGGAAAGCCGGACTTGCCTTCATCATGGCAGTGAGATTGCGCTCCAAAGCGCTTAATTTGACAAACTGATTATGGAATAAACCCTTGTTGCGCATCTATCCAATAAAACCCAAACAAAAACTTATGCACATTAATGTAATCCACTACTTTTGGGCTGTAATGCTTGCCGGCCTTTTGCTTACAGGCTGCAGCACGCCAAAAGAAAGAGCGGAAAAGAATTTGGCTACAGCAAATGCGGCCTACCTTAAACAAGCTACCGATTTTATTCGGGCTGTTGCACCAAAAGACGATTACATTTTAAACGACAGACCCGACAGCGGCGCGGGCTTTAACTGTTTGGACGGGCTAAAGGAAGATAGTTTGTTAACCAAAGCCGAACTGGACTACGTCATACAGCAAAGTACACAACCGCCCATTAAAAAATGGACAACCGACCTCATTCCCAACACTAAATTGATCAGTGCCGATACCATTAGCCAAATTTTTAACGATCGCAAAAAAGGCTGGGATTACTTTTACAAAAAAATAGGCCGCAGTGTTTCTTCTTATTCCGCTCCCATTTTTTTGAGAAATAACACCTATTGTCTTTTTTATAATTCAAACGGCTGCGGATGGCTTTGCGGCACTGGCCGACTCAGTTTATACAAAAAAGAAGGCAAGCAATGGAAAATCGTAAAAACGTATTGTAATTGGATCAGTTAGCCGTACCTACTAACCTACTCAAAGTCAACCCATTTGACACAGGGGCACTTTCAAAAACTATTTCCCTGAAAATCTGTGAAATACGGAATATTAACCGTACCTTTGCGGCTTAATTAAAAAATGTTATAATGATAAACCCATTTAGTAAATTGGGGATAAGTGATGACGTTGTTAATGCCGTAAAAGAGCTAGGTTTCGAAAATCCTACGCCTATTCAGGAGCAATCCATTCCTGTACTGTTAGAAGGTAGTAACGACTTTGTTGGTTTGGCCCAAACAGGAACAGGAAAAACAGCCGCATTCGGATTGCCGCTGTTAGAATTGATAGACTTTAAGAGCAATAAGCCACAGGCACTGATTTTGTGCCCTACCCGTGAGCTTTGTCTGCAAATTGCAAACGACATCAAGAATTTCTCAAAAAACACGCCTAATGCACACGTAGTTGCCGTTTACGGTGGCGCGAACATTATGCAACAACTACGCGAGATACGCAATGGCGTACAAATCGTAGTGGCCACGCCCGGCCGTATGTTAGACATCATTGGCCGTAAAGCCATCGATTTCTCTAACGTGAAATATGTAGTACTAGACGAAGCCGACGAAATGTTGAACATGGGCTTCCAAGAAGACATCAACGATATCTTGTCTACTACTCCAGACGACAAAAAAACATGGTTATTTTCTGCCACCATGCCTGCAGAAGTTCGCCGTATAGCCAAAAACTATATGGAAAACCCTGTAGAATTGACCATGGGCACCAAAAATACTGGCAACGTCAACATCGACCACGAATATTATGTGGTTCGTGCCAGAGATAAATATGCCGCCCTGAAACGTATTGTAGATTTTAACCCGGAAATTTTTGCCGTGGTTTTCTGCAAAACCAAAATGGATACGCAAGAAGTGGCAGATCACTTGATCAAAGACGGTTATAACGCGGATTCTTTGCACGGCGACCTTTCGCAGCAACAACGCGACAAGGTAATGCAACGTTTTCGCGAAAGACACATGCAATTGCTGATTGCAACAGACGTGGCCGCCCGCGGTATCGACGTAAACAACGTGACCCACGTTATCAACTACGCATTGCCTGACGAGATTGAAAGCTACACCCACCGCAGCGGCCGTACCGGTCGTGCAGGCAAAACCGGTGTTTCTATCTGTATCGTTAACTCGAAAGAGATCGGCAAGATCCGTCAGATCGAAAGAATTATTGGCAAGCAGTTTACCAAAGCCGAATTGCCAACAGGTTTCGACGTATGCGAAAAACAATTGTTCGCCTTGGTACACAAAGTACACAACGTAGAAGTAAACACCGACCAAATCGACCAGTACATTCCACGTATCATGGACGAGTTTGCCGAATTGAGCAAAGAAGAGGTGATTAAACGTTTTGCATCGTTAGAATTTAACCGTTTCTTAGAATACTACAAAAACGCCCCAGACCTGAACGCAAGTGCCGAAGAGCGTGGCGACAGAGGCGATCGTGGCCCAAGAAACTTTGGCAACAGCGATTATACCCGTTTGTTCATCAACGTAGGTTCGGTTGACGATTTTACCAGAGGCGATTTGTTGGGTTTTGTATGTAACAATGGCAAAATCAGCGGCAAGGCAGTTGGCAAAATCGACTTGAAAGGTGTTTTCTCTTTTATTGAGGTAGAAAACGATTCGGTTGATTCATTGTTCAACAACTTTAAAGACGTTCAATACAACGGCCGCGAAGTAAGGTTGGAAAAAACCTCTGAAGAAGCCCGTAGCGAAAAACGCAGCTTTGGTGGTGGCAGTGGCCGTCGCGATCGCGATCGTGGTGGTTATGGTGGTGGCGACAGAAGAGGCGGTTCAGGCCGTCGCGAAGGCGGAAACTTCAATGGTGGTGGCGGTTTCAGGGATTTCTCTGGTCGCAGCCGTGAAGATAGAGGCGGTTACGGTACAAACCGTGGCGATCGTCGCGATAGCCGTGGCGACAGAGGCGGAAGCAAACGCAGGTCATAGACCCAAGCCCATAAAAAACAAAAACCCGATCATTCAGTTGACCGGGTTTTTTTATACCTAATTTTCTTTTGGTCTGTCTTTAATTTCGCTGGCCTTGAGGTAAACCTTTGCGCCTTTTTTGTTTACATAATATTTCTTGTTCTTGCCGTCGATATACACGTTAGAACCATCGGGTGCCATTTTGCCTTTGTAAGTCTCGTCGGCCACCTTAGAAGCGCCCTTAACCGCTACTTCGGCCGTTTTGTTGCCCACACTTTTTGCGCCTTTCTCAACGGCATGGCCGGTTTTACTCAACGCTTTGCCTACCTTGGTCTTCTTTTCCTGCTTTTCTTGTGCTACCGCAGTAAAAGTAACCGAAGCAATCATTGCCATGGCTGCTAGGCCAATTAAATACTTTCTTTTCATGATACGTTATTTTAACTAGATTTTAACTAGAAACAAGGCAATGGCTGCTTTGTTTTGAAAATTGAGCAACTTAACGGACCTACGCCTAAAAATTAATTTAAAATTTATAATAAAAGTTTAATTTTACTAAACAAATCATTTACGTATATGAAACTGAAATTAACCTTATTGTTCGCCTGTATGGCTCTGGGCGCACTGGCCCAAACCACCAAAACGAGAAACATTGTCTTCATTTCTGTCGACGGCTATCGCTGGCAGGAATTATTTAATGGCGCCGATTCTTCGCTCATGAAACTTAAGAAGTATCGCCAACAAGATTCAAGTGCTGTTTTTAAAAAATATTGGGCCAACAGCGTTGCCGAAAGAAGAAATTTGCTGATGCCATTTTTTTGGGGTACGCTAGCCAAACAGGGACAGCTTTATGGCAACCGGACTTTGGGCAACAAGGTAAACGTTAGGAATCCTTATTGGTTCAGCTATCCTGGTCGCAGCGAAACCATAACCGGTTATGCCGACCCGAAAGTAAACAGCAACAGCTATCCCAATAATCCCAACGAAAATGTCTTGGAGTTTGTAAATCAGCAAAAAGGCTACCAAGGCAAAGTGGTTACTTTTGCCGGCTGGGCACCAGTGGCCCAAATCGTTAACCACGACCGGAACAAGATGCCCTTGATTAACCCCTACGAAAAAGTAAGCGGCGCCAAACTTACAGAAGCCCAGCAATTGGCCAACGAACTGCAAGACTATCTGCCAACTTATTTTGGCAAGGAAGTACGTTGGGATGCCAACACCTATGCCATTGCCAAAACTTATATTGCCGCCAACCACCCGAAAATGGTGTATATCGATTTTGCAGACCCCGACGATTTTGGGCACGCCGGACAATATGATTTTTACCTCGATTGCGCCAATTACATCGATGCCATGATTGGCAATTTATGGAAAGCCATGCAGGCCGACCCTTTTTACAAAGACAATACCACTTTTGTAATCTGCCCAGATCACGGCCGTGGCACTAATGGCAAGTGGGTATCGCACGGCACTTCGGCACCCGGTTCAAACGAAACCTGGCTGGCCGTAATTGGCCCAGATACACCGGCTGGCGGAGAAATGAAAGGCGAGGAGCAAATTTACCAGGACCAAATTGCGCAAACCATGGCCAAATTGTTAGGCTTCACGTTTACGGCCAACCATACTATTGGAGCATTTATTCCAACGGCGTTTAAGCAATAAGCTAAGATTTCGTCTTGGCGAGGCACTTACGAAGTTTTAGAAACTTCGTAAGTGTATGCTGGCGGATTATATTGCTTGCGCTGGGTTTGTTTGCACGATTGATAAAAGGCATTGTACGCCTCTTCCATGGCTGCAGCATCCTGCTGACCTGCATAATCCATCAGGTAGACATTGGCTTTGGGCTTAAAATTGGCCAAAAAATCGAGCAGTACCACTGCAAAAACCACTTGGATAGGTTGTTTGTTCTTTTTGAGAATACGGTCTAAGCCCTGTTCAAAATGGATGCGATCTAAATGCTGCGAGTAAACCCCACCTTGCGGAAAGATGCCCAGCATATTTTTAGGATCGCTTAGTAAAGATGCCGCATAATTGAGCGAATCGACAATAGACTTTGATTTTTTGTCGACAGAAAAACAGCCGATGTACTTTAACGGCTTGAAATTACGCATCTGCTCTTCGAGCACCATTACCTTAAACTCTTTTTTCAGTACTTTCCGGCAAAGAAAGTGCATCATTGGCCCATCGTTAAAGCTAAAGTGGTTCATCACCAACAGGGTGGCCACCTCGGTTTTGATGACTGGCGCATCCAAGAAAACGATCTTCGAAAACTTAGACAACAAATACTTTTCTGCCGCCAGCATTAACCATTGTACCAATCGGATGGGCCTGTCTTTAATCATGATGTTGTTTAAGCTGGGTGGCCAAATAATTGTTCATTTCTGCATTTACCAATTCGTGTCCGCCATCAAACACATGGATGTTCGGATCGGCAAGCAAGGTACTAAACCGTTCGCCAATTTTGCTGGGGAAGAGCTTGTCTTTTTTGCCAAAATAAAAATGGCAGTCGATTTTGTGTGTATTGATGGCTTCGGCAATACGCTTGCGGTTAAACTTGAGCTGGGCGTAATAGGTAATGGTATTGTAGCAAGTGAGCCTTGTTTCGGTAGTGCCAAACTCAGCCTTTAAAATCCGATGGATGGCCTCGTCGATGTAATTGAGCTTCAGCAACAGATTTAAGCAAAAAGTAACGGTTTTGGGACTATAAACCAGTTTGTAAAAAATCCTGTTCACCACAAAATTGGCACCGCCTAGCTTCAACAAGCGGTTTGGCTCTATGCCGTCGGGCGCAATGAGGTAAGTAGCCGCAATTCTATGCGGCAAGTTCTCTATCAGACAAAGGGCCATTCTCGTGCCGATGCTATACGACAACAGGGCTACTTTTTCTGTTCCGGGAAATTCGGCATCGAGAAACTGGTTGATGTGCGCAGCAAATTCGCGGGCATCAAGACCTTTACGGATATGCCCTACCGAATTGTCGTTGAGGCGTGTTTCGCCATGAAAAAACAAATCGAAACTAATGATGCGGTATTTTTGGCCAAAAGCTTCTTCAAGCACTTTAAACTGAGTGCCACGCATACCAAAACCATGGAAGGCCAGCAAAATCTCCTTGCCGTTTCCATACTCGTGGTAATGCAGGTTGCTTGATGCGGTCTTAAAAATGGGCATACTTTAGTTTAGCTTTTCGGTCAGCAGGCGCATTTCGATATGTGGCGAATGCTTTTCGTACAAAACCGCATATACCGCCCTGGCAATAGGCATTTCTACTTTATATTTTTTGTTGATGTGATGCATGCAACTCGAGGCATAATAGCCTTCGGCAACCATATTCATTTCGAGTTGGGCCGATTTTACGGTATAGCCTTTGCCAATCATGTTGCCAAAGGTACGGTTGCGGCTAAACTGCGAATAGGCCGTTACCAATAAATCGCCCAAATAAGCCGACTCCTTGATATCCCGATCAATGGGGTGCACGGCATCTACAAAATCCTTGATTTCCCTGATGGCATTGGAAATGAGCACGGCCTGAAAATTATCGCCATAGCCTACGCCATGGCAAATGCCACTGGCTACTGCATAAATATTCTTTAAAACCGCCGCATATTCGGTTCCGAAAATATCGTCAGACACATTGGTTTTGATATACCTGGTGCCCAACAGCTTGGCAAAATAATCGGCTTGGGCCACATCGGTACTGGCAATGGTCAAATACGACAGCTTTTCGAGTGCTACTTCTTCGGCATGGCAAGGCCCGCTGATCACTAAAATATCGTTTAACGGCACTTCGAACTTTTGGTGCATAAATTCGCCAATGATGAGGTTTTCATCGGGCACGATCCCCTTAATGGCCGATACGATTTTCTTGCCCTTCAGATCTGCCGGACTTACACCTTGCAGGCTTTCCTTTAAAAAAGCTGCAGGCACATTGAGTACCAAATAATCGGCCTGTTTGATAATGGCATGGATATCGGATGAAATATTGTTGGCCGGCACCTTGATTTCGACAGAACTCAGGTAATTGGGATTATGTTTAAACGCCTTGATATGGGCGATGGCTTCTTCATTGCGCATCCACCAGAAAATTTCCTTTTCCGTGAAGTTATCAGACAGCATCTTAATGATAGCTGTTGCCCAACTTCCGCCACCAATCATTGCAATTTTAGGTATCATAAGCGATTAAAAGTTATCTAACGAACTTAAGCAAAACTGTGCTAAAGACAAAAGGTTTAAAGCAAATGCCTAATGCACTTACTTTAAACCTTATCTTTTTCAAAAATACCTAATTATTGCGAGTTTGGGAACTTACTTTTTCCCGTCGGTGCTAAATAGCTTATCCTTAGTGGTTTTTTCTACCTTCAGTCCGTCAGACAATTTGTTTTGAATGGCCGAGTAAGGACCCGAAACAATTTCCTGATTGGCTTTAAGGCCTGATTTTACGATGATATACTGATCGTTTTGGATACCTGTAGTTACCTCCGTCTTTTTAACCGTGCTGGTTTTGCTGTCGAAAAGGTATACGTATTGTTTTACCTTTTTATCGGTGAGCTTGGCTTTTTGCTTATCAGCATTCTGGTCGTTGCCACTGGTCATCGGATCGGTCGATTTATCTTTATCGCCAGTAAATACCGCTTGGATTGGAACGGCTAAACCGGTTACCGATTCGCTTTCGATATCAACTGTGGCTGAAAGTCCTGGCCTGAATGGCGAAGGCAAATCTTTGGCGCCACCTTTTACTTGGCTGTACGAATCTGGCAATAAGCGCACCTTAACTGAGAAATTGGTTACTTGGTCTACCGATGAAGAAGTAGTGGTACCTACGCTGGTTGACGAACTGGCAATTTCGGTTACAATACCCCTGAATTTTTTATCGGCAAAGGCATCCACTTCAATTACGGCGCTATCGCCTACGTTTACGCGGTTGATGTCGTTTTCGTTCACGTCAACGTTAACCTCCATGGTGTTGAGGTTCGAAATACGCATGATTTCGGTACCTGCCATTTGCGAAGTACCCAAGATACGGTCGCCCAACTCGATAGAAAGTTTAGAAACTACCCCATCAACCGGCGAATAAATGGTTGTTTTGGCCAAATTGGCACCGGCTTCTTTTACGTTGGCTCCCGATTGCTCTAAACCGAATTTGGCGCCAGTTACGTTTTCTTTGGCGCTTGCCAAATTGGCTTTGGCAGTTAAATAGGCTGCTTTGGCCGCATCGAATTCAGAAGTAGAGATTACTTTTTTGTTGTACAGCTCAACGTTACGTTTGTAGGTAGCTTCGGCATTGACAAAGTTGGCTTGGTTTTGGGCCAAGGCCTGCTCAGAAGCCGCTACGGCAGCTTTTTGCGAATTATAAGAAGCAACGGCACGCTCGTAGCCCGATTGCAATACATCTGGTCTTACTTTACAAAGCAACTGGCCTTTTTTAACCACATCGCCTTCTTTTACCAAAAGTTCGGTTACCTCTCCAGAAACTTCAGAGCTCAATTTAACTTCTACTTCGGGCTGTATTTTGCCACTAGCGGTTACGGTTTCAACAACTTTTTTGTCGCCTGCTTTCTCTACGGTTACCTTTTCGATTTGTTTTCCACCAATAAGGCCGGTCATTTTTGCCACTGCAATGAGTACAATTAATATACCGACGCCAATTAAAATGTGCTTAAGTTTCATAATTATGGATAAGTAATGTTTGTTTTCGGGTTAAAATATAATCTGTTTGCCCAAATAGTAGTCGATCACCTTCGACCTGAACAACAAGTCGTATTTGGCCTGGATCATATCTATTTCGGCTTTGTTTTTATTGGTTAATGCGGTGCTGTAGTCTAAAGAGTTAACCAAGCCCACATTATAGCGTTGCTCAATTACATAATAGGCATCTTTTTGCGCCTGAAAGGCATTGGTAGTCGATTCGTAACGGCTTTGCGCAGCTTTTAAATCGGCAACTGCCTGATAAATTACCTTGTTCAGGTTATTTTTAGCCAGTTGCTCCTGCGTTTCGGTCTGCATCAAGTTAATCTGAGCTCTTTTCACGCCGTATTTGGCTTGAAGACCGTTAAAAATTGGAACCGAAAGGGATAGTCCAACGCTTTTTGAAATATTGTTTTTCAACTGACTTGCAAGAGCCTGGTGCGAAGTGGCATTAAAATCATAGAAATAACTAGAGCCGTATCCGCCACTTAAAGAGAGCCTAGGATATAAACTTCCTTTAGCCACGTTTACGCCAATCTTAGCGGCGGCCGTTCTTTGCGCACCCAATTTGATATCAGGAAAATTATCTAATGCTTTTTGATAGATTCCTTCTGCATCAGCAACTCCACTTGGCTGTGAAAAACTTTCGATGGATGGTGCCTGCACATCGTATTTGGTCGACGAAGGAATATCCATCAGCTGTGCCAACGTTAGGTAAGAAATGGAAAGCGTGTTAAGCGCATTGGTTACATTGAGCTCGGCGGTAGCCACTTGTGATTTGGCTTGCGACAAATCGGCCAAGGTTTTGTTGCCCACATCTAGCAATTGTTGCTGTTGGTTAAGCTGCTGCTTAGCTACAGTCAATTGTTCTTCGGCTGTTTTTAGGAAATCTTTGTTGTATAAAATCTGCAAGTATGAAGTAATAACCTGCAAAATCAAATCGTTCTTTATTTTTTCGGTATTGGTTTTATCTGCATCAAGCAATAGTTTATTTTGCTTAATCTGGTTCAGCTTTGTAAAGCCGCTAAATACATCGATACCAGCGCTTAAGCCAATATTAAGGTTATAGTTTTGTGTGTTTTGATAGATACCGCTATTACCAAAAGCATTCCTTCCCCAACCCATGTTTTGCCCGATGTTTCCATTCAAGCTTGGATAAAGACTAAGCTTTGACTGTTTTAACGAAACATCTGACAGGCTTTCTGAAAATTGCGACTGTTTAACCTGAAGGTTGTTCTTTAAGGTATTTTCTACCGCCTGCTTAATCGTAATCACTTCTTGAGAAGCGGCTTTTTGGCCCAGTCCAAGCATAGCGGTGAAGGAGAAAATAAAGGTAAGCTTTGCTAAAGAGCTGTAATTGGCAACTTGTTTCATAAAAATTTGTTTCACAATAATAAATAAACAATTAATCGAATTTTGTAAATTTTTAAGTACAGCCTAAATGTTTACTTTTGGACATGTACCTGGTTAAATCTCCACTCCTACTCAAATGGTATTACCCATCTTTAACATGGAACAAGTCCCGCTCGGAAAAAACTGTTTATTTAACCTTTGACGACGGACCTATACCCAATGTTACAGACTTTGTATTAAATACTTTAAAAAGCTATGGCATAAAGGCCACTTTTTTTTGTATTGGCGACAATATTGTGAAGCATCCCACTATTTTTGAGCGTCTTAAAAACGAAGGCCATGCCATAGGAAACCATACCTTTAACCATTTAAAAGGTTGGAAAACCGACGACGAAACCTACATTGACAACTTGCTGCAATGCCAGCAACTTACCCAAACCCTCCTTTTCAGGCCACCTTACGGCCGGATCAAAAAGAGCCAGATCGGCAAGATACAAGCTTTAGTTGGCAGTTCCCGGTTTCCGGTTTCCAGTTCTCAATTTTCGACTCACGAGCTGCCAACTACCAACCGAGAACTGCAAATCGTGATGTGGGACGTGCTCAGTGGCGATTTCGACATAATGCTAAGCCCCGAAAAATGCTATCAAAATGTAATCCGCAATACAAAAAACGGCGCTATCATTGTTTTTCACGACAGCTTAAAAGCCTTTGACCGTTTGCAATACGCTTTACCCAAAACCATCCAGTATTTGAGCGATAAAGGTTACCAATTTGGTACGCTGTGAAGCGTACAGCCCAAAGCCAAGTTTATGCCAAAGCAAAAACACACAAACAACAACCTGAAAAACAACACATTACCACACAAATATTTCAACCCACTGTTCATAAATGCACAAAAATGTTCGATAACGTACACTTACGAAGTTTTAAAAACTTCGTAAGTGTACATCGGTTCATTGGTTCATTAGTGGATTGGTTGATTAGCTAATAACAGGTTGACCTGTTGTTTAATTGCCAAATTGTTAAACCGGCAACTGAAAACTGCTCGGTTCATAGCGTATCAGTCATCGAGATGGCCACACCTCCAGCCTTCAATCTTCCACCTTCGACCCTCCGCCTTCAGCCCCCGCATTATTTAGAACATTTCCAAATAATATTAGGAGATACAGATGATACCTTTAAGCCTATTTTTTTTGTAAATTCGCTACCAATTAGACGAATAGATTACCTTTTAACACCAATTATCAATGGCTTTTGATATAGAAATGATTAAAAAGGTGTATGCAAACTTTGGCAGTCGTGTAGAAGCGGCCCGTAAAGTAGTTGGCAGGCCTTTAACACTTTCAGAAAAAATATTATACGCACACCTTTGGGACGGCAATGCCAACACGGCATTTGTTCGCGGTACCGATTATGTAGATTTTGCTCCAGACAGGGTAGCGATGCAGGATGCGACGGCGCAAATGGCGCTTTTGCAGTTTATGCAAGCCGGCAGGCCAAAAGTTGCTGTGCCTTCTACGGTACACTGCGACCACTTGATTACCGCCAAATCGGGTGCCGAGATCGATTTGCCTCACGCAAAAACTGAAAGTGCCGAAGTTTTCGATTTCTTGTCTTCAGTATCTAACAAATACGGCATTGGTTTCTGGAAACCAGGTGCAGGTATCATCCACCAAGTAGTTTTAGAAAACTATGCCTTCCCGGGTGGCATGATGATCGGTACCGATAGCCACACCGTAAATGCCGGTGGTTTGGGCATGGTTGCTATTGGCGTAGGCGGTGCCGATGCCTGCGACGTGATGGCCGGATTGCCTTGGGAGCTTAAATTCCCTAAATTGATCGGTGTAAAACTAACCGGTAAACTAAGTGGCTGGACTTCGGCCAAAGACGTGATTTTAAAAGTAGCAGGTATCTTAACCGTAAAAGGTGGTACCGGAGCTATTGTTGAATATTTTGGCGACGGCGCAGAAAACCTGAGCTGTACCGGCAAAGGCACCATCTGTAACATGGGTGCAGAAATTGGCGCTACTACTTCTACCTTTGGCTACGATGCCAGCATGGAGCGTTATTTACGCGCTACCAACCGCGCAGAAGTGGCCGATTTGGCCAATGGCATTGCCTCATACTTAACCGGCGATCCGGAAGTTTATGCCGATCCAGAGAAATATTTTGATCAATTGATCGAAATTAACCTGTCTGAATTGGAGCCTTACTTGAACGGTCCTTTTACGCCAGATTTGGCTACCCCTATTTCGCAAATGAAAGAAGTGGCTGCCGCCAATGGCTGGCCAACCAAAGTAGAATGGGGATTGATCGGTTCTTGTACCAACTCATCATACGAAGATTTGTCGCGCGCGGCTTCTATTGCCCAACAAGCGATTGACAAAGGCTTGGCTAAAAAAGCAGAATTTGGCATCAACCCAGGTTCTGAACAAGTACGCTACACCGCAAACCGCGATGGCTTATTGGCCACTTTCGAGAATCTTGATGCCACCATCTTTACCAATGCCTGCGGTCCGTGTATCGGGATGTGGGATCGTGTAGGTGCCGAAAAACAAGAAAAAAACACCATTGTACACTCGTTTAACAGAAACTTTGCGAAACGTGCCGATGGTAACCCGAATACTTTTGCTTTTGTAACTTCGCCAGAAATCGTAGCCGCTTTGGCTATTGCCGGCGATTTGGGCTTCAATCCATTAACCGATACCTTAACCAACGACAAGGGTGAGCAGGTAAAATTAGACGAACCTACCGGCTGGGAATTGCCAACCAAAGGCTTCGCTGTTGACGATGCCGGCTATCAGGCTCCTGCCGAAGACGGTTCTAACGTTCAGGTTTTGGTTTCTCCAACTTCGCACCGTTTGCAATTGTTAGATCCATTTGCAGCTTGGGAAGGTACCGACCTTAAAGGCTTGAAATTGCTGATCAAAGCCAAAGGCAAATGTACAACCGACCATATCTCTATGGCTGGTCCGTGGTTGAAGTTTAGAGGTCACTTGGACAACATTTCGAACAACATGCTGATTGGTGCCGTAAACTACTTTAACGACAAAACAGATACCGTTAAAAACGAATTGACTGGCGAATATGGTCCGGTACCGGCTACCCAACGTGCTTACAAAGCTGCTGGCTTGGGCTCGGTAGTAGTTGGCGACGAAAACTATGGCGAAGGTTCATCACGTGAGCACGCCGCTATGGAGCCTCGTCACTTGGGCGTTCGTGCCGTATTGGTAAAATCGTTTGCCCGTATCCACGAAACCAACTTGAAAAAACAAGGCATGTTGGGCTTAACTTTTGCCAACAAAGAGGATTACGATAAAATTAAAGAAGACGACACCTTAGATATCATTGGCTTAACTACGTTTGCGCCAAATGTTCCTTTGCAAATGGTATTGCACCATGCCGATGGCACTCAAGAAACCATTACAGTTAACCATAGCTATAATGAACAACAAATTGAGTGGTTTAAAGCCGGTGGCGCTTTGAACATTATCCGCAAGGAAGCGGCTGCCAAAGCTGGTCAAGCGTAAGACTAAAGCTGAAAGGCTAAAGACTAAAGTTGAAAAGCCTTTTCATCATCAAATCCCGTTTCGGTTTCGAAGCGGGATTTTTTTTATCCTCAACGCTTAAGGGAAGGCAGAAGGATAAAGACTAAAGCCAAAAGACCAAAGCGAGAACAGTTAACGGTTTATATTCGACGATGAATAAAAGACTTGACCATGGGCTATAGACTAAGCCTAGTCTTCTGGCAGGGCATCGGTAGTGGCCAAAAATTCGTTGATGGCCTCCACTTCACGTTCAAACACATGCAACTGGATGCCACTGATGGAAGTATCGAAAACAGGGTAAACCAAAGCGGCGTTTTCGCCGGTCAGGAAACAATCGAAACCTGCATCCTTAAGTTTCGCGGCCACAATGTTGGCTTCCATCGGGCTTTCAAAAGTTTTGTAAACTATAATTTTATCATCCATTTTACAAAGCTAGTAAACTAACTTCGCTTTGCCATCAACACAGGCAACACTTTTTGGTGGCTCAATAACGCTACAATCAGAACCAAATCCCCATTTTACGTTAAAGGCCTTTTGTTTATTGGTATAAATGGCCACTTTTTTAAGAAATTGCTCCACATCGATTTTCTTGTTATAGGCGATATATTCGCTAGGGCCGCCACAGCTTTTGGCCCCGATAGCTAAAATTACCCATTCGGTAGTTGCATCGCAGTTACTTTGTCCAGAAAGCTTATCGAGCTCTATTCTCAGTCGGCTCAAATCTGCCTGGTCTTGGCTTCTCGTGCTTTGAAAATCCTTTTCCTTACAGCCAGTTAAAGCAAACAATAGCAGCAACAGTCCAAAAAATGTCTTGTTTAAATATTGATATTTCATATTACTCGTCCCAAATCTTCATGATTTTACCACACTATACGGATAAAAGCAAACAAACGCTACATTTTATTTCTTCGTTTCGGGAGCTTTTACTTCTATGGTGTCTTTGGGCAGGGTTGGTACTTGGTAATTGCCCGAATCGAGCTTTGCTTGTGGAAACAGCTTTTTGAGGTTGTCCCAATCGGTTCGCCGTACCTGTGTTTGGTAAAGGTAGATGTATTGCAGTTTTTTGAGCTGGGCAAGCTGGACCACTCCTTTTGCACTTACAGCTGTACCTACCAGGCTTAACGAGCGCAGTTCGGCCAATGATTTTAAACTGGTTAAACCATTGTCGGTAACCTGGCTATTGTTCAGGCTTAGGCGAATGATGTTTTTGCAATCTTTCAAGGCCTTTAGCGTGGCATCGCTGGCATCCTTACGTTCTAGCTTTACCCAAATAAGCTGGTCTTTAATGGCTTTTACCTTATCCATTACCTGTTCGCTTAGCGCATTGGCATTGATGAAATTGGCACTCAGGTAATTGCTTTGCTGGGCTACCGGCACCACCATTACGCCGGCATCTTTCAGGTCTTTTAGGGCTTGCTCGCTGGCAGGGCCAACTTCTTTTTCGGGGATATCGGACCCTTTTTCTTCGGCATTTGCTGTTGTTCCTTTTTGCAGGGCAGCCAATACCGGCTTGATGTTATCCGGTTGTTTCAGGTCTTTTATCTTTTTGTTGAAGGGAGCGCCACTATTGATCCACCATTTTAAAAGCTCTATTTCATGAGCCGTTAACTGTGGTTTTTCTTTAGGTGCCATGTGATCTTCGTTACTGATGGGCAACAATATCCTTTTGATCAGTTCGCTTTCATCGGCTTTGCCCGGCACAACCGTATGACCGGCTGCTCCGCCTTTTAAAATAAATGCTGGCTCATCTAACCTTAATTTGCCTTTTTGTTTTTCGCTTCCATGACAGCTGTAGCATCTATTTTGAAGCAAAGGCTGAATGGCCGCCTGATAAATGAGTGCTTCTTGGATATTGGCGATGGGCGGAATGGCCATTGTGGTTTTCGAACCACCATCTTTTAAAGGAGCGGTCAGGTAGTCGGCGCCATGGGTTAGCGAACCGCCCAAATGTCCGGTAACGGAAACCAGCACGATGAGTGCCAAAGCAGTAATGCCCGAAATCTTGTTTGATTTGGTGTATTTGTAAACGAGCAGCAAAAGCAGCGAAACCGCCGCCGTAGCGATACCCATCCATTGGTGATTGCCGACCAACTTACCTTCATAATCTCCACTTTGAGCCAGCAAATAGCCTGTGATGCAGGAAAATACGGCGCCTAGCATCCCTAAAAACAAGGTAATACCGATGGCCGGCTTTAAGGTTTCGAATTTCGGACTTAAGCTCAGCAACAGAAAAAGACACGCGATTAACAAAATCCCGATGGGCAAATGCACCAATACGGGGTGAAAACGACCTAACAATTCGAGCATGCTACTGGTATCTTTTTCTTAACAAATTCATCATGTACACATTAATAGCCCATTGATCGGCCAATGGCTGACGGGTATAGGGCAAGGCGGGCATGTAATCAATAGGCCCAAACTCGGTCAGAATGGTCATGCGCTCACCTCTCTGTTTTTTACGTTCGATGATTTTGTCCCACCACGCCAGATGTGCCTTTACGACGTTCTCCCATTCGGGTGCCCTCGGGTCGTTTACCTGGGGGCCTTCGGCATGGCCAACCCTCGAATGGATGTGTTCGGCCCGCGACAGCAGAAAATCTACGGTTTCTTTCTGGTCGGCCAACAAGCTTTCGTGTACATTGCACCAATGCGAAATATCAAGGGTTAAGCGCAAATCGGGGTTTCTTTCGGCAAAATCCCTGCTCACATGGGCAGCAAAGAGCATACGGCTCCGGTGTGTTTCGTGGTAAATAGGAATGCCCGTGGCTTTTGTTTTGGCTGTGGTATAATCGATAAACTGTTTGTTCTGCTCGTAGGTGAAATAATCCCTGCCCGAATGGCAATTGATATACACCGGTTGCTGATAAGGATTGGCGCAAATGGCATCCAAATTTTTCTTGAAAAGCGCCAAATGTTCGGCTACATTGGGCTGATAGCCCGCACAGAGGAAACCAATTTGCAATTTATGCTTTTTTACGGCATCAAAGAGTACTTTTTGGTCTTCGGCCTTATCTGGCCACCAAACCTCTATGCCTTCGTAGCCTTCTTTTTTAGCCGCCGCACAAAATTCGTCGCGACTGCCCGAAAAACCCCAATCGGTTTGCATAAACAGCAATTCATAGCCGGCCTTGGCCTTGAGGCGAGGCATTTCCTGAGCAGCTAGTTCGGCCAGCGGATTTAACAGGCTTACGGCCGTTAATGCGGTGGTATGCTTTAAAAAGTTTCTTCTGGTTTGAGCCATGTTTGAGTGGTGAAATGAGTGAATGACTGAATGAGAGAATGATTGAATTATTGAATGGGGAATGATTTTTTGGTTAAGCAATAATTTCGTTGATTACTTTGCCGCTCACATCGGTAAGCCTAAATGGCCTGCCTTGAAACGGATAGGTAAACTCTTCGTGGTTAAATCCCAGTTGGTTTAAAATGGTGGCTTGCACATCGAAGGCATCTACTTTGCCACTGATGGCACTGTAGCCTATTTCGTCGGTTTCGCCGTGGGTAAAGCCTTTTTTAATGCCTCCGCCAGCCATCCAAATGGTAAAGGCTTCGGTATGATGGTCTCTGCCTTTGAATGGATTTTGTACGCCATTGCGGTTTTCCATCATCGGCGTACGGCCAAATTCACCGCCCCATACCACTAAGGTTTCTTCTAGCAGACCTCTTTGTTTCAAATCGAGCAACAAGGCCGTAATGGGCTTATCAATGCTCCTACATTTATTTTTTAGGCCGATATTGAGCGAATTGGTCGGATTATCGCCATGGGCATCCCAACCCCAATCGAACAGTTGAATGTAGCGCACGCCTTTTTCTACCAGTTTGCGCGCCAGCAACACATTATTGGCAAAGCAGGCCTTGCCGGGTTGCGTGCCATACATTTCGTGGATGTAGGCCGGCTCGTCGTTGATGTTCATCACCTCGGGTGCGGCAATTTGCATGCGGTAAGCCATTTCATACTGCGCAATGCGCGACAGGATTTCTGGATCGTTGTATTCTTGGTATTGCTGTTCGTTAGCCTTATTGATGGCTTCGATAGAGGCTTTTCTCAAATCGCGGTTCATTCCGTCGGGGTCTTTGATAAACAGCACCGGATCGCCCTCGCTTCTGCATTGCACGCCTTGGTAAACCGATGGCAAAAACCCGCTGCCCCAAACACTTTTACCTGCATCAGGGAAACTGCCACCGCTGGTAAGCACTACATAACCCGGCAAATTCTGGTTTTCGGTTCCCAAACCGTAAGTTACCCAGCTGCCAATGCTCGGCCTGCCCAAACGCGGGCTGCCGGTATGTACCAACAACTGCGCAGGCGCATGGTTAAACTGATCTGTTTTAACGGCTTTTAGGAAACTGACCTCGTCGGCCATGGTAGAAAAATGGGGCAGGTTTTCGCTAATGGTTGCACCACTTTGGCCATGTTGGGCAAAGACAGCCTGTGGGCCCAGCATTTTGGGCACACCGGTAATAAAGGCAAACTTCTTTCCGGCCAATAGCGAAGGCGGGCAATCCTGACCGTCCATTTTCATGAGCTCGGGTTTGTAATCGAACAGTTCCAATTGCGAGGGCGCACCAGCCATGTGCAGGTAGATTACGCTTCTGGCCTTACCTACAAAAGGTGGCGATTTGGGCAATAGCGGATGTGCCGGATCGTAGTTGATTTGGGTTTGTGGCTTGCTAAACAGGCCACCACAGCTTCCCAATAAGGAGCCCATGGCCAATGCGCCTAAGCCAAAGGCACTCTCCTTTAAAAAATGTCTGCGACTTAAGCCTCTCAACGTAGCTTCTTGGGCTTCTTTAACCAATCTATGGGCATTCAGTTCATCTCTGGTCATGTTTCTTTAGTTTTTGGTTACCACTTCGTCTAAATTGAGCATGGCATTGGCTACCAACACCAGGGCAGCCGCTTCGGGTTTTGCAACTTGTTGCTTATCGCCCATTAATGCCGAAGTGGCTTTCGCATCTTTTTTAAAGGTTGCCAAGGCCTTGGCATATAAATCTTCAAATACTTTTAACCTGTTGGCAGGAATAGGTTTATACAAAATCACCGAGTAGCCTTTTGCAATCTGATTGGCCATGTTGCTGCCTCCCAACTGTTGCATGCGCGAGGCAAAATGCCTGGCCATGTCTACATAAACCGAATCGTTGAGGGTAACCAGGGCCTGCAAAGGCGTATTGGTTCGTATGCGCCGAGGACTGCACACCACACGCGAAGCTCCATCAAATGCGATAGCCGATGGATAAGGCGCTGTACGTTTCCAATAGGTATAAATGCCTCTTCGATACTGGTCTTCGCCATTGCTTTTGATCCATTTGGCACCATTGTAGGGCGAGAACCAAATGCCTTCTGGCTGCCAGGGCATGACCGGCGGACCATACATTTTAGTGCTGAGCACCCCGCTAATGGCCAAGCCTTGATCACGAACCTGTTCGGCACTGAGCCTAATCCTTGCTCCTCTTGCATAAAATTTATTGAAGAGGTCTTTTTCCTTGAGTTCTTCCGAAACTTTCGAATCCTGTTGATAGGTAGCCGTCATGACCATTTCCCTGAGCATTTTCTTGACGCTCCAGTTGTATTGGTTCATGAATTGGTAGGCCATATAGTCGAGCAATTCCTGATGTGTTGGAGGCATACCTTGCGTGCCCATATCTTCGAGCGTTTCGACCAAGCCTGTTCCGAACAGCTGTTCCCAAAGCCGGTTAACCATGGTTCGCGATACGAGGGGATTACGCTTGTCGGTTAGCCACATGGCCAAGCCCATCCTGTTGTCAGGGGCGTTTTTAGGCATGGCAAAGGCCAGTGAATGTGGTACGCCTACCTTTACCTCCTTGCCTTTTGAGGTCCAGGCACCACGTTCGAACACATAGTTTTTGCGACGCATAGCCATGGGATTCTCCACCATAATCGGTGTGGTAGGCACATTGGCATTCAGCAAATCGTTGAATGTTTTTTTATAGGCTGCGTAGCCGGGTTGGCCTTTTCCCGGAAACTGCGGGGCAAAATGAAACCAATCGAAAAAGACTGTAAACTCGTCGGGATTTTTGATTGTCGGATTGCTGTAGCTCAGGTACACATCGTGAATACCATGCTGCGCCTTAAAATCGACAGCTACATTTTGATAGCCCGGACCCGTAGCCAAGGGCCACGAAACCAGCAAAGGCCCGTTTGGCGCATCGATATGAAGGCTCATTTTTCCGCCTGGTTTATTGGTATTGTACCTGAAAATCAGCTGATCTACTTGCTCCAAATCAACCGCTTTTAAACGGGCTACAGCATTGTTCTTAAAAAACAAAGCGATGTTGTTATTGCCTATCACGGCATTTTTCAGCTCGTCGGCTGTAGTAGAGTTGATGGATGGCTGTCCAGTTTTTAAAAAAAGGCTGATGGCTTTGGCCCTTTGCGGCGTGGCCACTTGAGCCACCCAGTTTTCGAGTCGTTTCAGTTCACGGCTCAACGAATCGTTAAATTGTTTGAGTAAAGGGTATTCTGCAGGCACGTCTTCATCTCGGGTATTGTTAAAATACGACATGAACTGGTAGTATTCGTCGTGCTTAAACGGATCGTAGGGATGGCTATGGCATTGCACACAGGCAAAAGTGGTACTCATTAGCCCTTCCCAGGTTGCATTTACCCTATCGAGTACCGCAGCGGTTCGAAATTCTTCGTTGTTGGTGCCACCCTCGTCGTTGGTTGGTGTATTGCGACTAAAGGCTGTTGCAATATATTGTGCATCCGTAGGATTGGGCAACAAATCGCCGGCCACCTGCTCGGTCACAAACTGGTTGTAGGGCATGTCGTTGTTAAAAGCCTTGATTACCCAATCCCGATAAGCCCAAATGTTACGGTTGGGATCTGATTCGTAGCCTTTGGTATCGGCATAACGCGCAATATCTAGCCACATAGACGCCCAGCGCTCGCCAAAGCGTGGCGAAGCCAACAGCGAATCGACCAGCAATTGATAGGCTTTGGTTTCGTCTTTGCCATTCAGGTACAAATTGGCCAGTTTTTCCGAAGGCAAGGTACCAATCAAATCTAAACTAACCCGGCGCAACAAAGTGGCCCGATCGGCCTGTGGCGAGGGTTTCAGCTTGTTTTCTTCGAGTTTGGCATAAATGAATTTATCGATGCCGTTGCGTACCCAACTGTTGTCTACATCGGGCAATGGCGTTGACTTTACCGGCACATAGGCCCAGTGGTTGCCCCATTTGGCACCTTGCTTAACCCAAGTACTTAAAATATCTATTTCATTTTTGCTCAGCGCTTCGTGTTTATAAGGCATCCGTTGTTCGGGATCGTCAGTTTTTAGGCGTCTAATAAATTCGCTTTCCTCTGGATGGCCCGGAACAATGGCCTGTTTGCCGCTTTTGGTAACCGCTAAAGCTTCTTCGCGAAACAATACGCTAAAGCCGCCCTGCTGCTTTACGCCACCATGGCAGCTGATGCATTTTTTGTTAAGGATAGGCTTTACATCCGCATTAAAATCAATCTGCTTTTCGGCAGAAAACAGGGAGAAGGCAACTAAGGCTGTGGCCGTTACAAAAACTACGGCCAGAAGCATTCTTTTTTGTGATAGCATAAACAATTTCGTGTTGTTAAAGTGCTATACCGAAGTAAAAAATAAAACAGTATAGGAAGATACCTAAATATCCTGAGAAATTTAGACTACAACAATGTAATATCTTACGCTAAAAATGGACTATCTTACGATGACTAGCCTTGAAGTAAGCATACCTACAGCAGCCTTGGTTGGGCGCCCAAGAATTGCTGCCACCAATAACCCGAGTCTTTGATGCTTCTTTGCTGAGTTTTGAAATCGTTGTGCACGATGCCAAACCTGGCCTGATAACCTTCGGCCCATTCGAAATTATCCATCAGGGTCCATACCATATAACCGGTGATGTTAATGCCCTCATTTTTGGCCTTGAGCAACGCAGCTAAATACAGTTTAAAAAAAGCGATACGGTCTTCATCGTGGATATGGCCATTCGTCAACTTATCATTAAAGGCGGCCCCGTTTTCGGTAATTATGATTTCCTTCACCTTGGAGTAGCTGGCAAATTGTTTGATGATGTTGTAAAAGCTGTCGGCATTAATTTCCCAGCCCATGGCCGTATGGGGTTTGTTGCGGTTCTTGGCTTTGACCTCCCAGGCTTGTACAACCGGAATAAAGGCGTTGTACCGGATAACCAAAGGGAAATAATTTTGCAGGCCGATAAAATCGAAATCGAATGTCATGCGTTTAACGTGGCGCCAGGTAGAGTGGCTTACGGCAAATTTCTCCAACACATCCCAATCGGCCGTTGGAAAGCCCATGCCCAAAGCCGGTTCTATAAACAAACGGTTCATTAAGCAATCAACCCGTTTGGCAGCCAGCAAATCGTTGGCTCCTGAGGTATAAGGTATGATTTCTGAGCACGAAAAAGTAGTCCCGATACGGGCATTGGGCACTTCGGCGCGTAAAATATGGCCACCATCAGCCTGCGCAATGGCTGTATGCTGTGCGGCCGCCAAAAAATTGGTTAGCCCGGTTTCGCCTGGGGCATGAACGCCAAGCATATAGCCAAGCGAAGTAAAACCGAACGGCTCGTTTATTATAATCCAGTTTTTGACCTTATCGCCATAGGTTTTGGCACAAAGCATTACAAATTCATTGAAATCGGCATTGATGCTAAATACCGTCCAGCCCCCCAATTGCGACAAGGCTTCGGGCAAATCCCAATGGTACAGCGTAACATAAGGAATGAGCCCTTGGCTCAGGCATTCGTCGATTACGTTATGGTAAAAACGGATGCCTTCTTCATTAATCGGCCCTTTGCCCAGTGGCAACACCCGCGACCAGGAAATAGAAAAGCGAAAAACGGTAAAGCCCAAAGTTTTGACCAAGGCGATGTCTTCCCGGTAGCGATGGTAAAAATCGCAGGCCACATCAAGCTGATGGCCTTTTTTGATTTTGCCTGTTCGCTTGGCAAAAGTATCCCAAATAGAGGCGCCTTTACCATAAGTATTCGAAGCGCCCTCTATCTGCGGGGCCGCAGTGGCAACTCCCCATAAAAAATCAGGACCAAAATCGCTGGCTTTAAACATTTCTATACTGGCTAATTTTTGCTAAGGTCAATTATTCCTGTTAAGTTAATATTAACAATTGTGAATTGGCTAAACAAAGCTTTTTTTTCTATTTTTATGAAATGACGCGCTTGATTATCATCTGTTTATGTTTGCTGACTTTGGGCGCTCATGCCCATCGCGTAACGCCTCCGAACGATGAAATAGACAAAGCCATCAATATAGCCAATACCGATGCTTTTTGTAGCGAAGATGCCAAATACAGCAATATAGAGGCTACTACAACCGCAAGAGGCATACCAATGAATTGGGGCGGTGCCATTGGAAAAGACGTGTGGTTCAAGTTTACCGCCACCAAATTCGATGTTAACATTACCGTAAACGGCAAAGACAATGCCGCAAGTACAAATACACTGGTCAATCCGCTGGTAGCTATCTATACCTTCGACCCAGCTACCAATTCCTCGGCCGAACTCCCTACAACCATGCTTACGTCGAGCAATGTAAGCAGCATTACCAAGAACGGATTAACCCCTGGAACAGTTTACTACATCAGGGTAAGCGCCGCCATGAACGCTGAAGGCACTTTTAAGCTCTGCGTGAACAATTATTTTGCCCCCCTTAAGCCCGGTCAAGACTGTAGCACGGTTTCTATCCTCTGCAAAATGGAAGAATTTACCCAAACCAATGTAGCTGGTGCTGGCTTAAAGAACACCGAAACCGCTGGAACCTGCCTCGGCACCGAATCAAACTCGGCCTGGTACATGTGGACGGCAGGCAAAAACGGCACTTTTACTTTTACCATAACCCCTACCGTTCGCAACAATGATATTGATTGGGTATTGTATGATTTGGGACCGGGTGGCGACTGCAGCAAAGTAACAGCCGCCAATGCCATCCGCTGTGCTTCCGGAAGCGGCGTTACCTGTACACCTTTTTACAATCAAACCGGCTTGAGCTTAACCGAGACCGATCTGCGCGAAGAATTAGGCTGTGTGCCCGGACAAAACGGCTTCGTCAAATATGTTGACATGATAGCCGGGCATAACTATGCGCTTATTGTCGACAATTTTTCTCCTGGCAACAATGGCTTTCATATCCAATTTGGTGGCACTACCGAATTTGTTGGGCCAACGGCCGAAATCAAAATGGATAAGATCAACCCTTGTACATTTCAGCAGAGCTATACTTTCACCAGTCTTTCATCTAATTATAATACCTTAAAATGGACTTTTGGCGAGGGCGCCAACATAGCCACGGCCAATACCGAAGGCCCTTTTAACATCACCTATGCTACGCCTGGCGAAAAAGCGGTTGTGCTGGAGGCCAAGGGCGCCAATGGCTGTACCGTGTTTAGCACCGTCAAGTTTATGGTGGCCAATACGCCTTCGCCACCCGTAATTACTCCTTCGGCCCTCAAGCTCTGCGTTGGCGAAACCCTCAAGCTGAGCACACCCGATCTCGATTTGGCTACCTATCATTGGACGGGGCCAAATGGTTTTACTTCCGACCAGCAAAATCCTGAAATTGTAATTACCGGACCTGAAAATGCTGGCGATTATCAGCTTTACGTACAGGTTGGCGATTGTGTAAGCAAGGTAACTACGCTCACTATCCCACCCATTTACCTTAAACCGGAGGCACAATTCAAAATTGTAAGCAACAATGCTTGTCAAGCCAACCAGAGTTTTACGCTGGTTAACCAATCGGCTAATTTTACTACCGCTACCTGGGATGCAGGCGCTGGCGTCAAGACCTTAACTACGGCAAGCAATGGCGATGGCACCCTGACTTACAACACCACGGGTACCAAGACCATTACTTTAACCGTACAGAATGCCAATGGTTGCTCGGTAAGCATTTCGCAACAATTAGAAGTACAGCTGAAACCTGCCACACCAGTAATTACGGCCAATCAAACCAAATTTTGCATTGGCGAAACTCTTAAATTAAGTGTCCCGGCCACTAATCTTGCCACCTATCATTGGACAGGGCCGAATGGCTTTACTTCCGACCAGCAAAATCCTGAAGTTGTGATTACCGGCCCTGAAAATGCTGGCGATTACCAGCTTTACGTGCAGGTTGGCGATTGTGCAAGCGATGTAACTACCCTCAGCATCCCGCCCATTTACCTCAAACCAGAAGCACAATTCAAAATTGTAAGCAACAATGTCTGCCAAGCTAACCAGAGCTTTACGCTGGTTAACCAATCTACTAATTTTGCTACGGCCATTTGGGATGCAGGCGCTGGCGTCAAGACCTTAACTACAGCCAGCAATGGCGATGGCACGCTGACTTACAACACCACGGGTACTAAGACCATTACTTTAACCGTACAGAATGCCAATGGTTGCTCGGTAAGCATTTCGCAACAATTAGAAGTGCAACTGAAACCTGCCACACCAGTAATTACGGCTAATCAAACCAAATTTTGCATTGGCGATGTGATGAAACTGGAAGTTGATGAAGTAGATGGCGTAGCCTATCAATGGACCGGGCCTAACGGATTTACGGCTAATACCGCTAAAATAGAAGTCCCACTAACTGATTTTAAACAAGCAGGCACTTACCAAATTGTACTTAAAGCCGGCGATTGCCAAAGCGATGCTGTTCAATTTATGGTACCGCCTATTGCCAAGATACCCGTGGCCATTTTTAACACCGAGCCCCAGTTCAATGCCAAATTTTCGGCGCCTTTGCCTATCGTTTTTACCAACAACTCTAAAGATGCCGATTCTTACCTTTGGGATTTTGGCGACGGCAGCCAATCTACCTTGGCCAGCCCCACCCATACCTATACCCAGAGCGGTACCTTTAAAATTACCTTAACGGCCTATGCCGACGAAGGTTGTTCCAATTCGGTAACCAAAGGCGATTTGGTGATCTTGAAAAATGCCTCGTTATTTGTACCCAATGCCTTTTCGCCCAATGGCGACGGTACCAACGACGAATTTGTGGTGAGCATTACCAATCTTAAAAAATATCACCTCTTTATTTATTCAAGACTGGGCGAAAACCTTTTCCAAACTACCAGTATTTTCGAAAACTGGAATGGCACCTACAACAACAAACCAGTGCCGGTTGGGGTTTATTTTTACGTAATTATGGGCAAGAACATTGCCAATCAGGATGTAAAATATACGGGTTCGCTCACCTTGATCCGCTAATGCTCCTCCTCGAGCACCAATCCAATCTCTTTCAACAAAATAGCTGCGTTAAACGTGCTGCAAGGGCCATGTTTAAGCTTATAGTCGAAACTCATTTCACCTTGGGCCAGTTGGATATCAAAATGGAAGTTTCTTACGGTTTGCGAATGGGTTGCCTGAAGCTCAGACAATTGCAGGTCGTGCGTAGCAAATAGCGTAGGCACCCGAAGTTCGATCATCTTTTCGATAAAAACCTTCGAACCCAAGTACTTGTCACGGCTATTGGTTCCACGCAGCATTTCATCAATCAACACCATGGCATTTTCGGTAGTCTTTACGGTATTTAAAATCATTTTCAGTCTGTTGAGCTCGGCTTTAAAGGTAGAAGTACTTTCCTTGAGCGAATCTACAATACGCATATAGGTAACCAGTTTGAAGATAGACAGCCGCATTTGACTGGCACAAACCGGCGCACCGGCATAAGCCAAGATCATGTTGATGCCAACGGTTCGCAAAAAAGTACTTTTTCCGGCCATGTTAGAGCCGGTTACAATATCAACGGTTGCTTGTGTTTCTAGCTGGTAATCGTTATACACCCTGCCCACTTGTTTAATCAACGGATGGCCCAGCTCGGTTGCCGATAGCGAAAAGCCTTCGTCGATGAGTGGAAAAGTCCAAGTCGGCTCATTGTGCACCAAAGTGGCCATCGAAATAAGCTCTTCAAAATAACCGATCCTATCCAGTCCGTTTTCTACTTCGGCTGTTGTATTCCACTGGTCAAGTTTGATGCAGCAATCCAAATCCCACAAAAAGAAAAAGTTAAGGATAGCACTAAGCAGAATGTTTAAGCGGGCATCAAAAGCCTGTATAATTTTAGCCAGCTTTTTAATCTGGGCACTCACCTGTTTTGTGGACGAGAACAGAGATTTGATGTAACTGCTCTGCCAATTGATTTCCTCCGTCCATTTAATGGCAGCCGCATAATCGTTCAGCAATGCCGAACCTCCGCTAAAGCCGTAATACACCTTATTGATTTTTTTGCCCTGGCCCAACGTAAGCGTAGCGTTGATAAAGGCAATCAGCATTAAAACAGTCCACAGTTTACCGCCAACAATAATAGCAGTCAAAGTTAAAATCGAAGCCACATAAGGCAATATTTTTACATACAAGCGCAAAGGTTTGTTTCTGGTAAACTTGAGCTGCTCGGCCAGCAGACCTTTCAGTTTTTGCTTGATCTGTTCGATCTGGCTGACATCGTGCCCCTTTAAATTGGCCCTCAACTCGAATGTACGATCAATATGGCTCGCCATTTCCACGATAGCTTCCTGTCTGGCAATGATGCCCTCTTGGGTATCGGTTAAGGCAAGGCTTTGGGCCAAACGTTCGGTACCCACTTTGGTACTGCACCTGTTGAGGAGCGCAAAAAGCGACGACCGGCCAAAAACATCCAAATCGGCTGTGTAGGCATGGTTCTCCTCTTTAAAGTTTTCGCCATGGGCATATTTGTTTTCATCGCCCCTACATAAAGCCAATTCGTTCTCGTAAACCCATAAAAGGCTGCTCAAATAGTCTTTGTTTTTGCTGAGGGCATTTTGTTTTTTAACGGTGAGTATAAAAACGGCTATCGGCAACACCAGCAACGATCCTCTCCAAAAGATCTCGGTATCATTGGCCGATTGGAGAAAGAAAACAAAAAATGCAATTTCGACGAGCAATAAGGCAATGCGCACCATAGACAATTTGTCGATGCTCTTTTTAAGGCCATCGATTGTTCCGCTGAGCTCGGTGGCACGCAACTTATATTTATTTTCGATTTCTTGCTGGCTTTTTAACATTATATTTGTTTTTTGATCGTGCGCCAAAGATACTACGAAACAACGACAGAAGGAATAAATGAGCGAATGAAACAGAAAGACCAAAGCAAAAAGCTTAAAGAAGCCGAAGGCTGAAAAATTGAAGGAATCGAGGTACCATTCAAAATTCAATCATTCACTCATTCAGTCATTCAAAATTATATTAAGATGAAAATAACGCTAGTAGCTGTTGGCAAAACAGAAGACAAATACCTGATCGAAGGCATAGCAAAGTACCTTAACCGCTTAAAGCACTACATTAATTTTAGCTTTGTCATTATTCCCGACATCAAAAACACTAAAAACCTTACGGAAGCCCAACAGAAAACCAAAGAGGCCGAACTGATTGCCAAGCAACTGAATCCCGGCGATGTAGTGCTACTGCTCGACGAAAAGGGCAAAAAGCACAGCTCGGTTTCCTTTTCCGAATACCTGAACAAACAGATGATCGGCAGCGTACAGCACCTGGTATTTATTATCGGTGGCCCCTATGGTTTTGACGACAGCATTTACAAGCGCGCCAACGGCAGCTTATCGCTATCAGACATGACTTTTTCGCATCAAATGGTACGCCTCTTTTTTGTAGAGCAGTTGTACCGTGCCTTTACCATCCTCAAAAACGAACCTTATCACCATGCGTAGCCTATTATTAACTTTCGTTGCTTTTTTTGCCTTGGCAAGTGCCCATGCGCAACAATCTGGCTTAGACCATTTTAATGTCGGCATGGAAAAAGCAAGGCAAAAAGATTACAAAGGCGCCATCGAATCGTATAACAAGGCCATTGAATTGGATTCTACCGACTGGAAAAACTATTTTAACCGCGGACTGGCCTATAAAGACCTCAAAAACTACAAGTCGGCACTTGCCGATTTTACAGCGGCCATCAGGTTTGCGCCCGAAAACGAAATCCTGTATTACAGCAGCGGCATTACCAAATATATGCTCAGGGATTTTGCAGGGGCTGTGGCCGATCTCCATAAATTAATTGAGCTCGACAGTGATTATCCATCGGCTTATTTGGTGAGGGGAAATGCGTACAGAGAACTCAAAAACGACAAACTGGCCATTGCCGATTACAATAGTGCCATCAAGGCCAACCCAGAGGAAGAGGAAGCTTATTTTCAACGCGGGGTTTTGCGTGGCTACCAAAAGGATTTTGCCGGTGCCGTAGCCGATTTTTCGAAAGCCATAGCCCTCAATCCCGAAAATGCCAACAGCTATGTAAACCGGGGTTTGGCCAGGCTCAACAACAAGCAAAAAGAAGAGGCCTGTGTCGATTTTAAAAAAGCCATGGCGCTAGGCCATGCCAATGCCAAGCAAATGCTGGCTGCTTATTGCAAATAGTTTATGGAAATGTTTGAGGTTTTTCATCGTTTAATAAAAAGGAGGATTCATGTTACCGAGCGATTATAAAAGAAATTACAAGTTTAGAACCGATAATTCGAAAGAGAAAAAAGTAATGAACATTACCGTTACCATTTTGATCGTACTGGTAATAGCCTGGTATGCCTACAGTTATTTCTTTAGCTAAGGCAAGCGAAGGAAATGCACAAGCTGAAACTCTTCGTTTTGCTTCTTTTGGCTTCGAATTTTTCGATGGCCCAGCAGCTTGACAATGCCACTGTCCTGCCGTTTAACCTCGAAACCCTAACCCGCCTTTCGTTGAGGCCGGATTCTATCCTGCCAAGTTTTGATGGCCATTATTTTTATTACAAAAACATCAAAAACAACCAGAAAATAACCGAGCAGGGATTTGAGCTGGCCTACCCGTTTAACAGCTTCGATTACGCGCTGATTAAAAACGGCAGCAAATTTGGCATAATAGACAGAAATGGCAATTTAATAGTAGATCCAAAGCAGAACAACTTTCTCCTTTCCGACAGGTTAAGAAGCTACGAGGATTATTTACTGGTGGTTTCTGAAGAAAAGTCCTTCGATTTGCGGACAGGGAAACTGGCAAGCCAATGGATTGCATGTGCAGAGCCCATGGCACCGGCATTGTTTGTCTTTAGTAACAAGCATGGCAAATATGGCTTAAAAAAAAGAAAAGTATCCGACAATATTGAAGATACTGTTGTTAAGCCCACGTTCGACAGCATCTATTTTGCAGGCCATCAAATAGCAGTAGCCAAAAAGAAAAACAAAATTGGGGTTGTTGACGAAACCGGCCAAACCTTGTTCAAGTTTGATTATGACGACTTTTTGATTCAAGGCTTCAATTCGGGCGGTCGCCGGTTTCCGGCTTCCTATTCGCCACAATTTATGGGCTTGTTTAAAAACAAAAAGTGGGAATATTATAACCTAGAAAAAGGAAAGCCTGTAGCAATTATATCCTTCGTCCATAGGTGCGAAATATTGGGCGACCTTATCGTTAAAAACGGTCTGGGCATTTTTAAGGATGATAAAAAATACAGGATCTTATATAAGGATGGCTCCAGTAGCCCAGAAGCTTATGACTGGCTATCAAGCAAGGCTTCAGTAGGCATTAGCAACAACAAGGTTTACCTTATCCAAGCCGACGGCAAACGCTATTCCTATTATTAAGCACTGGGCTAAAGTTCCCATAAAAAAAGCACCATTCCTTTCGGGTGGTGCTTTTTTATTCTTAAAAACGTTAATTAAACGCCTTTTTTGCTTGTCATGTTGGCCTTTTTAGCCGGTGCCGATGTTTTGGTAGTTGGTGCCTTGGCATTGCTTGGCTTGGCCTTAGGCGCTGCTTTGGCTTTTTTCTCTGCTTTTTCTTCCACCTTTGGCGCATCTGCATCCGCGCCTTCTGGGGTTTCGGTAAACAAAGGCAAATCCTTAAGCAACTGGTACCAGGTTAGGATTTTCTTCATATCAGAAGCATAAACCTTTTCTTGGTCGTGGCCCGGAGCTACCTCTAAAAAGAAGCCGCGCAAAGCCTTGCCATCTGCCTTGCTATCAGGCACTGCATTTTTGCTAGCCGCAATGTTGGCCAATACATCAACCAGTTTTAGTTCTTCGTCTTCGCCATAAATGGTGATATCTTCTAACGAAGCCAATTTGGTAGTCGAAATATTAGCTACGATTTTCAGCTTTTGTTCGTCTAGGCTTTCTAAAACGTAGCCTACTTTATTTTGTCCAACCAGCTTAAACAAGCCTGGTCTGCCAGATACGGCTACAATTCCTCTTAAGTTCATATGTTTTGTATTGCGTACAGTGTATGGCGTATGGCGTTTCCGCTATGCGCTCTACTTAAGTACTAATCTTCTATAACTTCAATTGATAAAATTCTATCGCCTTGTCTAATGTCGTCAACAAGATCTACATTTTCAATCACCTTGCCAAAACAAGTGTGGTTGCGGTCTAAATGCGCGGTATTATCTCTGCTGTGGCAAACAAAAAATTGCGATCCGCCAGTATTTCTTCCGGCATGTGCCATAGACAATACGCCACGGTCGTGGTATTGGTTATCTCCGCTTAGCTCGCAATCGATTTTGTAGCCCGGACCGCCTGTACCAGGCATGCCAGTTGCGCCTTCCTTAGAATTAGGGCAGCCGCCTTGGATAACAAAATTCGGGATTACACGGTGAAAGGTAACGCCATCATAAAAGCCTTCGCTGGCTAATTTCTTAAAGTTGGCAACAGTACTCGGAGCATCTTTGTCATAGAACTCCACGGTCATATCACCTTTTTCAGTCTTTATTATTGCTTTGCTCATTTTATAATTTATTGTGAAGAGACAAATTTAACAAATTGAAACGATTAGCCTAATACCTGAGCCACAAATCGTATCAAAGAAATACTAAATTGATATGAAACCTGCTGTTTTAACGTTTTTATCAAGGTAATAATTTCAGATTAGCCTCCAAAAAATATACATTCGCATAGCAAGTATCCTTATGGCTATAAATAAATTCCGTTTAATTGTTTGCCTGCTGTTGTGTTCGGTAGCAAGCCGGGCCTCTTCTATCCTCATTTACATGGACGAAGGCCAAAAAAACCACCTCAAAGCCTATGGCATTGCCTATTGGAGCATTAAGCAGCAGGCAGAGGTCGATTGGCTGCTCAACTACCGCGGGGGAAGTTTTTTGGTGAAGTATGCCAAACCCATTGAAGACGAGTGCAAGATCCGTGGCGTTTCTTACGAGGTAATTGCCGATGGAAAAGCCGCCGCCATTTTGAACGAAATCAACAATCCGGATGTGAACATGGAAATGGTGAAGCTGGAAAAAGCACCGAAAATCGCCGTTTATTCGCCCAAAAGCAAACTTCCTTGGGACGATGCCGTGACCTTGGTGCTCACCTATGCCGAAATTCCCTACGATGTTATTTACGACGACGAAATCCTGAAAGACAAATTGGGCAATTATGATTGGTTGCACCTGCACCACGAAGATTTTACCGGACAATACGGCCGTTTCTGGAATGCTTTTAGAAATGCCACCTGGTATCAGGAAGACGTGAAATATCAAGAGGCTGCGGCCAAGAGAAACGGCTTTAAAAAGGTATCCGAAATGAAACTGGCCGTGGCCAAGCGCATCAAGGAGTTTTGCGCAGGCGGAGGCTTTCTGTTTGCCATGTGTTCGGGTACCGATAGTTTCGACATTGCCCTGGCTGCCGAAGGCGTTGATATTGCCGAAAGCATGTTTGATGGTGATGGAACTGATGCCAATGCCCAATCTAAGCTCAACTACAACAACTGTGTGGCCTTTAAGGATTTTAAAATTGACCTAAACCCCGAACGTTACGAATTTTCGGACATAGACGTAACCCAAACCCGTACTTTTACCGAGAGCAACGATTATTTTACCCTATTCGATTTTTCGGCCAAATGGGATTTGGTGCCAACCATGCTTACCCAAGACCACGACAAAGTGATTAAAGGCTTTATGGGCCAAACTACCGCCTTTAGAAAAAGCCTGATCAAACCCAGTGTAACCATTTTGGGCGAAAACAAGGGCGGGGCCGAAGTGCGTTACCTGCATGGTGAAATTGGAAAAGGGCAATTTACTTTTTATGGAGGACACGACCCCGAAGATTACCAGCACCAGGTAAACGATCCACCTACCGACCTGAGCCTGCACCCCAACTCGCCGGGCTACCGCCTGATTTTGAACAACGTGCTTTTTCCGGCGGCCAAAAAGAAACCGCAGAAGACCTAAATAAGACTAAAGCTTAAAGGCTAAAGACCAAAGCACGTCAAAACTTAAAGGCCAAAGACTAAAGCATAAAGGCTAGCAATAATATTTTTTAAAATATGAGGTGTAGTAGCAATCCAAATGCAATACATCAACATCAACGCCCAAACATTACTTTAGTCTTTAAGCTTTAGTCTTTAAGCCAACACTTGCGAAGTTTTTAAGACTTCGCAAGTGTTAATCGCAAATGTTAATCGTAAAAATTCCAGCTTACGCCAAATTTAAGCAGGCGGTCGGGCATCGGGTATCGGTTAACCGTATAAAAGCCATTGCTAAAAAGGCCTTGGTTTACGTAATCGTATTTAAGGAAAAGATTCGCTCTGCGCAAACCGGCCTTGATCCAAACATCGACTACGGGTTTGGTGCCTAGTTTTACGGGGTCGCCGTTATAAAACTGGCTGGTTGCGGGTGAATAAGAAAGTGCCGAATAGGCGGTATTGTACCTGATATCGAAACCGATTTGTGTTTTCAAAGCCTTAAACAAGGTCTGTTCCTTATAAATGCTGTTGAAAGTATACACTTCGGGTGTTCTTAAGATGTCTTTGCTGTCTGTTTTCTGGTAAACCACATAAGCGTCCAAATGGAAGCTTCTATAGGTAAACTTCTTGCCCACGCTTACCTGTAGCAAATTGATGCTGCCAGTAGCTTGTTGCGGTGCAATACCCGTTTTGGCATCGGCAGCAAAATACAGGTAGTTATCAATCAAATAATAGGCAGCTGAGGCATCAAAACCGTATCTTGGATTAAGATAGTTAAAGGTAAAGTTTACCGTTTTCGTCCGGTTGAAGTTGTTTACCCAATCGTAGTAATTGCCATAATAGCGCGAATAGATTTCTTCGGGCGATTTATTCTGCATATAGGCCCCCAGCACAATTTGTCCGGCCTTATTGCCCAAAAGCACATTGCTCTTTGCTTCGTAAAGGAAATCGCCGGTATTTTCGCCCTGAAATATCTGCTGCAGGTTCACGTTGATATCAACCTTGTTGCTAAAGCGATAGCCCAAAGCCCCTAACAAGCTGATGTTTTGGAAAGAAGCCTTATGCTCGTAGTACAGGCTACGATCGCGCTGCAAGCCTTGTTGCGTATAGCTGTAAAAATCGTGTCTGATACCCGCATCAATCTTCAGCTCGTTTTTGCCCAAGAAACCGCTTCCTCTTCCCCGTAGGAAAAAGGTGTACACAAAATCGTTCTGCAAGTGCTTTACGCTGGTCGAATCATTGGTAAAAACAGAGTCGACCGGGTGGATCTTATCCGGAAATGGCGTTCCTACCACAATGGCCTTATAGGCATCTATCTCGTCTTTTTTAAACGAATAGGCACTTTTGGTATAAACGAGGGTATGCGTAATCTTGTTGGTAGGCAATATGCTTTGGTTACTGGCGTTCAGCGTGCTGTCTATGCGCCCTACAAAATAGCTTTGGCGGATCATAAATTGATTTTTCCGCCACAGCTGCTTGGCTGTACCGAGTCTAACGGGTTCTGCCTGCTTATCAACCAACGAACCGCTGGTTTGCGTAAAGATGGTATCTTTGAGAATAGATCCGTTTTCTTGGGCCTTAAAAGTATTAAAAACGGCATCGGCCCAGAGGTTGTAGCGCTTGTTTGGCGATTGGAACCAAATAAACAAGGCCGCATTCAACACATCGCCACGCTGATGGGTATAAGCGCCATTGGCCCCGATACGATCAAAATTTGCCCCAAAATTGAAGTTCTTGTTCACGTTTTGCGAATGGACGATTTTGAGCACCTGCTCCTTATCAGAACCATTTACATAATACAGGCTGGTAAAAGGCGTTCGGGCACGGTAAAACTTCACGTCGTCGTAATTGAGCGCATAGTAATCCATGGCATGAAAACCGGCATCAAAGCCGATGTTTTTTCTCGGATCGAACAGCAATGAAGTAGCCGAAAGGCCCATTACACCTGTGCCGATGGTGGGCCTGCGCGGCTGTTGCAACACGCTAAAATTCTGGATGCCGGTAAGTCCGGTATCAATAGGCAAGGTATGGATGCTGTCTTTGGTTAAGCGCAAGGTGGTATACCTGATGTACTTCGAATCGAATACCACCGAATCTTTTGCGCCCTCTTCCTTCTTCCGCAAAGAATCGAGTTCCTTATTATTGGTTACACTGGTTTTCAAATCTTGCGCAAACAATTGCGAAGTGCAAAAAGCCAGGCTGCAGCACAGAAGAAAGGCAATGAGTTTCTGCATTATAGAGAAGAAATAAGCTGGCTAAGAATTTGGGTCATTTTGGGTTCTGCATGCGCCGCCGTTTCTAAAATCTCTTCCAGGCTAAAAGGCTGCAGGTCTTCCGGAAAACCTTCGTCGGTTAATACAGAAATGGCAAAAACCGGCAATCCGGCGTGGTTGGCCACAATCACTTCAGGTACGGTGCTCATGCCCACGGCATCGCCACCAATAATGCGCAGGTATTTGTACTCGGCCTTGGTTTCTAAATTCGGGCCGGTTACGGCCACATAAACGCCTTGATGACAAGTAATATTGGCTTCTTGCGCAATTTTTAAGCCTTTGGCAATCAGCTCGCGGTTGTAAGGCTGACTCATATCGGGGAAACGTGGCCCTAAATCAGAATCGTTGATGCCACGCAAAGGGCTTTCGTGCTGCAGGTTGATGTGGTCGCTGATGATCATCAGGTCGCCTTTCTTAAAATCAGGGTTGAGCGAACCGGCCGCATTCGATACAAAGAGATACTGAATACCCAAAGCCTTTAGCACCCTGATAGGAAAAGTAATCTGCTGCATGCTATAGCCTTCGTAATAGTGGAGCCTGCCCTGCATGGCCACTACCTTTTTGCCTTGCAAAGTACCAAAAATCAAGCGACCAGAGTGGAACTCGAGCGTAGAAATCGGGAAATTGGGGATACTGGCATACAATACGCTGTGGCTCACTTCAATTTCTTTGACCAAACCGCCAAGGCCTGTGCCCAGCACGATGCCAACTTCGGGTTTAAAATCTTCTATTTTATGCTTAAGGTAGGTTACCGACTCTTTTAGTTCTTGCAACATAGTCTAATATATTTTTGTCAAAGGTTTGCTTATCTGTAACGGCCAATTCTAGCTGTATTGGCAGGTAGAATATCGGCAAATTTAAGAGTAAATCTTTTAAATTATCTCCTAATAAACGCTTACTATCCTTTTCTGTTGTAATTATAATCTTTTCTTTTGAAGAATGCTCGTCAAAGGCCTTAACCAGCTGCCTGATATCGTCTTGCTTAAAACGGTAATGGTCTGGAAACTCGAAAGCCACGATGTTTGAAGTCAGGCTTTTCAAATAATTAGCCAGGGGAGCAGGATTGGCAATGCCGGTGAGCAAAAATACTGTGGTTGTTGCCCGAACAGCTCGGGTTTCGCCACCAAACAAAGGCAGCAGTTCTCCATATTTGATCGAAGCAAAGGAAAGGGTCTGTTCTTCACGCAACAAAAACCCCTTGCCTATTTCCTCCTTCACCTCCTGCTTTAAGGTAGCCGGCACTTTGGTTACCAACAAGGCATCGGCACGCCTGTAGGCATTAAAAGGTTCGCGCAAATTGCCCATGGGCAGCAAAAACTGCCAGTGCATGAAAGAAGCAAAATCGAACAACAGGATGTTAAATCCGGCTTTTACCGCACGGTGTTGAAAGGCATCGTCCAGCAAAATCACTTCATGATTGGCCTTGAGCTGGTTAATGCCTTTTACCCGATCTTCGCACACCGCAACGGTTACCTGTGGAAATTTTTGATGGTACTGCAAGGGCTCATCGCCAATGGTTTCGGCTGTCGCCTGGGCATCGGCCAATACAAAGCCTTTGGTTTTCCGGCCGTAGCCTCGGCTCAGGATGGCCACTTTATAATCGGCCAGCAGCCTCACCAAATATTCGGTAGTAGGCGTTTTGCCCGCACCGCCAACCACCACATTACCAATGCAAATAACAGGCAGTTCGAAGCGCACCGATTTGAAAATGCCCCAATCGTACAATTTGTTCCTAAGCATAACCACTATGCCATAAAGCAGGGCAAATGGAAAAAGTAAGAGGCGCAGGTATTTAAGCATGTTCAAGGTTCAAAAATAGCTATTATTAACCGTACTACCTTATGCATCGTGTACAATGGCCGTTAATTGTGAAAACACCATGGAAAGCAGAGAAATAAACCGCACTTTTATGCCGCTATTTTACAATGGCATTAAACTATAAAACCTATCTTTGTACAAACAAGAATTTAATTTATGCTTAAAGGATTTTTTAACGTACCTGCTCCTGTTAACGAGCCCATTTTGGGTTATGCACCAGGAAGTAAAGAACGCGAATTGTTAAAAGCGGCACTAGCCGAAAGCCGCTCAAAAGTGATCGATATCCCGATGTATATCGGTAGCGAAGAAGTTTATACCGAAGACAAGGGAAAAATCACCCCTCCGCACGATCACCAGCATTTGTTGGCCAACTATAGCAAGGGCAACAAAAACCACGTAAGCCAAGCCATTGATGCTGCTTTGGCAGCCAAGGCCGATTGGGAAAACCTGGCATGGGAGCACCGCGCAGCCATCTTCTTAAAAGCTGCCGACCTAATTGCAGGTCCGTACCGTTATAAATTAAATGCCGCCACCATGTTGGGACAAAGCAAAAATGCTTTCCAGGCAGAAATCGACTCGGCTTGCGAGCTGATCGACTTTTTGCGTTTCAACGTGAGCTACATGACCGAAATCTACAAGCAACAACCTCCGGTATCGCCTCGCGGCAGCTGGAACCGTGTAGAGCAACGTCCGTTAGAGGGCTTTGTGTTTGCCTTAACTCCGTTTAACTTTACCGCCATTGCCGGCAACTTGCCTACTTCGGTAGCCATGATGGGCAATGTAGTGGTTTGGAAACCAGCCAATACCCAAATCTATGCCGCCAATGTACTGATGCAGATTTTCCGCGAAGCGGGTTTGCCAGACGGTGTCATCAACCTGGTTTATGTTTCTGGTCCCGATGCAGGCGATGTGATTTTCTCTCACCCTGATTTTGCGGGCATCCACTTTACCGGATCTACCGGCGTTTTTCAAGACATCTGGAAAACCATCGGCACCAATATCCACAAGTACAAAACCTATCCTCGCATAGTAGGCGAAACCGGTGGCAAAGACTTTATCTTGATACATGGTTCTGCCGATGCAGAGGTATCTAGCACAGCCATTATCCGTGGCGCTTTCGAATACCAAGGTCAAAAATGTTCTGCGGCTTCGAGGGTATATATTGCCAAAAGCCTATGGCCAAAAATAAAAGAACTGATGTTGAGGGATTTGGCGACCTTTAAAATGGGCCCTACCGAAGATTTCAGCAACTTTATCAATGCGGTTATCGACGAGAAATCGTTCAACAGCTTGGCTAAATATATCGATGCAGCCAAAAACGACAAAGGCGTTGAAATTATTGCCGGCGGCAACTACGACAAAACTAAAGGCTATTTCATCGAGCCTACGGTTTTAGTGGTCGACGACCCGAAATATACCACCATGTGCGAAGAGCTGTTTGGCCCGGTATTAACCATTTTTGTATACGACGATAAAGATTTCGATAAAACTTTAGACATTATTGACAGCACTTCTATCTATGCCTTAACGGGTGCCGTAATTGGCCAAGACCGTTATGCTTTAGAAAAAGCTACCCAACGCTTGCGCAATGCGGCCGGTAACTTCTACATTAACGACAAATGTACAGGTGCCGTAGTTGGTCAGCAGCCATTTGGCGGCGCCAGAGGCAGTGGTACGAACGATAAAGCCGGTTCGATGATCAACTTGTTGCGCTGGGTTTCTCCACGTACCATCAAAGAAACCTTCGATCCACCAAAAGATTATCGCTATCCGTTTTTAGCAGAAAGCTAACAACACTTGCGAAGTTTATTGGACAACAACACTTGCGAAGTTTTAAAAACTTCGCAAGTATATCAAGAAAAGGCCGGATGAACCGGCCTTTTTTATTTTTTCATTTTCCGGTAAGCCGAAGGCGATACGTGCATCCATTTGGTAAACAGGCGCGAAAAATAATAAGGGTCTTTAATGCCAACGGTATTCGAAATCTGTTTGATAGACAAATCGGTAAAGCGCAACTGCTGACAAGCTTTCTGTATTTTGAGGTGGTTAAAATAATCGCTGGGCGAATAACCTGTAGCCGACCTGAATACCATAGAAAAATGCGAAACAGAGAGATTGGCCCTATCGGCAAAATCTTTAAGGGCAAAACTGGCGCCTAGGTTTTGTTGCATAAATTTAATTACCTCGCCCACCACCTGATTGCTGTTTTTCAGCTCTACACGGCCAAATTTGTCTTCATACAAAATAGAAGAGAGGAAATGGTAAAAGGCCATGGTTATAAAACGCAGGTTATCGTCGCTGTAGCCGTTTTCGAGCGTGAGGTAGATTTCCTCAAAAATCTTGATCCGGTTTTCGTTAAAGATAATTTTGGGCTCCAGGCCGCTCACCTGCTCGGAAATGAGCTCGATAATCTGTTTCGATAACTTGCCTTTAAAATGAACCCAATAAATACTCCAGGGATTTTGCTCGTCGGCACCATAGCTATGTTTGGCCCCTAGGGGAATGATAAAAAACGTAGACGGCGAAATCACCACCCGTTGCCCTTCCAGCTCTACCCAGCCCGTACCATCTACGCAATAAATCAAGATGTGCTGTTCGGCACCTTCCTCGCGCAGTACAAAATGGTTTTTGGCTTTCGGAAAATAGCCGATGTCGGTAATATAAATCTGTTTGGTAATGGGATCTTTCTTTAAAAAAGCACTTTCGATCTTTTTGGGCAGCACAATATGCCTTTGGCCCTCAAAGCCCTCTCTTTTTTTGATTCTTACCGGGGATTGATGTTTTTTCATGACAGCATAAACCTCCTGCCCTAGCCTTGGCAAGGACCTGCAAACGAGGCTATATTTGGTTTTCTTTGCCGAAAGATACTAAGAAGCTACTTAAATATGGCTCATTTTTTTATCGCCAGCAACCAAAATCAGTTTACGGTTTTCAGTTCACAGTTTTCAGTTCCCAAACCGTGAACCATGGACTATGCGCCATCGACTAAAGCTAGTCCACAGTTTTCGGTTCTCAGTTTCCAAACCATGAACCATGGACTATCGACTATTGACTATAAACTATCGACCAAAGCAAGAGCTTGATGCTTGATGTTCATGAAGTTTTATTTGTTTCTTTTAAATGCCCGTGGTATCTTTAGGTACAGATGAAAATCGACAAAGACAAAAGCGAGTTTTTAGACGAGGTAATCGAGCAATGGAAAACCGACGGACTGATAGATGCCGATACCGAAACTAAACTGAAAAAAAGTTACGAAACCAAGGCTTTCGACTGGCTAAGGCTGGCCCAATATTCTTTTTGGATTGCCATGGCCTGTGGCTTTATCTCGCTTGGTGCATTTCTGATAGACGATTCGGTGCTTAACTACCTGAAAAAAATCTACCAAACGCCCAATATCATCATCAGCATTTTATCGGCAGCTGGTGCGGGCTGGCTGTACTACCTTGGCTTTAAACGCAAAAAACACCACAGCGAACTCCGGTTTAGCAACGAGGCCATCTTGTTTAGCGCCATCCTGCTCACGGCCAATGCCCTGGCTTATTTTGGCAAAACCATCGATAATGGCAGCGGACATTTTTCCGTCCTCATTCTTATTTCGGTATTTGTTTATGGTATCATCGGCTATCTGTACCGCTCTAAACTGACTTGGATTTTCGCCTTGATTTCGCTGGCGGCCTGGTTTGGTACCGAAACCGGTTACCTGAGCAGAAGCAACTATTATTTCCTGGGCATGAACTACCCTTTGCGTTTTGTATTTTTCGGCTTGGCGGTAACTGCCTTGGCCTTTTTGCTGCGCAACCATAAAAAATGGGGCTACTTTTTTGAGGTAAGCTATGTTTGCGGCATGGTTTACCTGTTTGTATCGCTCTGGTTTTTATCGGTTTTTGGCAATTACGGAACGTTGGAGGCCTGGTATGGCATCAAGCAGCTGAGCCTATTCTATTACGCCATTGTTTCGGCAGGAGTTTGCCTCATCAGCATCTGGGCAGGCCTCAAATACAGAGATGAAGTGGCGCGCGAATTTGGCATCACCTTCTTGTTCCTGAACCTGTACACCCGCTATTTCGAATATTTTTGGGACAGCTGGCACAAGGCCCTTTTCTTTTTGGTACTGGCGGCTTCTTTTTGGCTCATCGGGCGCAAGGCCGAAAAAATCTGGAACCTCGAGTTTCTCAAATAAGCCATCACAAGCAGGGCTTTATCATCATGATATTCCAATAAAAAAGCCATCTCCTAAGAGACGGCTTCTATTAAAATTGACAATTGTTTTGCTTATTTATTGGCTTTCATTTTATACACTGGCGAAATGTCGGCTGCGCTAGAAGCACTTACCTTCATATCGCTGATCAAGCCGGTTTTAAGGCTGTATACCCAAGCGTGCACTGACAATTCCTGTCCGGCGGCCCAAGCATTTTGCACAATTGAGGTGCTCATGATATTGGCTGCGCCCTCAATGGCGTTCAGTTCTACCAAACGATCAAATTTACGGGCTTGGTCTTTAATGGTATCCAATTCCCTGTCGTGGATGCGGTAAACATCCTTGATATTCCTCAACCAGTTATCGATCAAACCAACCTGTTTATCGCCAAGTGCCGCATTGACGCCACCGCAGCCATAATGGCCACAAACGATTACGTGTTTTACTTTAAGCACATTTACCGAATAATCCAATACGCTTAGCAAGTTCATATCGGTATGCGTAACCACGTTGGCAATATTGCGGTGTACGAAGATATCGCCAGGCAAGGTGTTGGTAATCTGGTTGGCCGGCACGCGACTGTCAGAACAACCAATCCACAATACCGGTGGGTTTTGCCCTGCTGCCAAACGGTCGAAGAAAGCAGGATCTTCGTTTAAGGTGGTCGCAACCCAATCTTTATTGCCCTGCAATAGGCTATCGTAAGTAATGGTTTCTTGACGGTTATCTTTTTCTATATTTTTTGCGCACATAATTTTAATGATTAATTTTTTCTACAATGTTAGTATTTAATTTAGGCACAGTGTAATGACTTTTAATGTGCTCTAAAGTTACGATAATGCCTTTAGTATAAGCATTATGTTTGTAATTAAAAATGGTTTCCAATACGTCGGGATCGATGTACCTGGCGTTTGAACCGTCGATAATTACATTGGTTTCTTTCGGGATATTGGTTAACAACACCTGAATAGAGGCTTTGTTTAAAAAAGATACCTCTTCGGCCAGCTTAATCCTGATATTTTTCTTGTTTCCCTCTTCCTGTACTTTATAAAAGAATGGATTGCGCATGTTGGTACGCAACAAGTAAAAAATAGAGAAAGCCATACCGATAGCTACCCCTTTTAACAAGTCGGTAAGCACTACGGCCAGCACGGTAACCACAAAAGGAACAAATTGGTCCCATCCTTTATGGTACATGTGCTTAAACAGCGAAATGCGTGTCAATTTATAGCCGGTTACCAAAAGTACCGCTGCCAAACAGGCCAAAGGGATCATGTTGATCAGCTTCGGAATGAACAGCAACGACAGCAGCAACAAAGTACCGTGTATAATGGTAGCCATTTTGGTGCGGCCACCTGCATTAACGTTGGCCGAGCTGCGCACAATTACCGAAGTCATTGGCAAACCACCCAACATACCGCTGGCCATATTGCCAAAACCTTGGGCCACCAACTCGCGATTGGTTGGCGTTACCCTTTTAATCGGATCGATTTTATCAACCGCTTCGATCCCCAACAAGGTTTCTAAACTGGCCACCACGGCAATGGTTAAGCCTACTATCCAAACCTGCTTATTGCCAATGGCCGAAAAGTCGGGTGTGCTGAATAGGTTTTTAAATTCGTCCCAGCCATTAAACAAAGGAATATTCACCATCTGATCGGCCCTGAGCTGATAGCTGGTTCCCTGAAAGGCCATAGCCAGCCCCACGCCTAGTATCACCACCAAAAAAGGTGCCGGCACCGTGTTGAGTTTTTTGATTTTTGGCCAAAAAACCAGGATGGCGATAGACAGCAAACTGATGATAATAGCCGCCAAGCTCAATCCATTTACAGCGTGCACAATAGCCGAAAAGGTATTGTCGCCATCTTTTTGGAAGAAGCCTTCGTCGCCAAAATAATCTTTGTCTACACCAATGGCATGTGGCAGTTGCTTCAAGATCAGCAATACGCCGATACCAGCCAACATACCTTCAATTACGCTCGATGGAAAGTAATTACCAATAGTGCCGGCCTTAATAAGGCCGAGCACCATTTGGATAGCACCTGCCAAAACCACAGCAAGTAAGAAGACCTGGTAACTGCCCAACGAGGCAATTGCACCCAGAACAATAGCAGTTAAACCCGCAGCCGGTCCGCTAACACTCAATTGCGAACCACTGATGGCGCCTACAACAACGCCTCCCACAATACCGGCAATTAAACCGGCAAACAGCGGAGCGCCAGAGGCCAAGGCAATGCCCAAACATAAAGGCAAGGCCACTAAAAACACTACGATACTCGAAGGTATGTCGCGTTTTAAATTCTTTTTTAAGAAATATTTATTAATACCCGACCCTGAGGTCGAACCCACATTTTCCATAATAAACTCGCGTTAAATTTTATTTTTTTCATAAGGAATCGTCCCGCAGCCACTGCTACAGTTCACATTTGACGACAAAAAGTAAAAGCCTATGAAAAGTTAGGAGGCGGTGTGGGTACCGAAGGGTGATAAGGATCTACGTATCGCCGAGAATGCTCTATAAAACTGTTGGTTACCCCGTAATCGATTTCGAGGGGCACATAAGTAAGATCATAGCGATAGAACATTAATTTATGGTCGGCAAACTTTACGCTGCCTTTGGCCGTATCGTCGCCATGGTTCTCTGCCTCAAGCTGCATAATCACAGCATTCATCAGACTTTTGTCTAAGTGGGCAAAAAACACTGGCGCGCCAGAAATTACCATCTTTGCCGTAAAGATGCCCATGAAGGCAATCACGATAAGTAAACGGTATTTTCTAAACCACATAAATCTTTTTGTTTTTTCGATTTCTCCAAAAATAGTTCCAAAAACACCAAAGTGACAAATAAAATGGTAAAAAAAATGTAATTAAATCATCGGCTTCCCGCAAAATCGATACCCAAGGCAGGGCTAAAAAATAATTTCTGTTCGAAAAGCTATGGATTAACCGTAATTTCACGGCCCAAAGCGCATACTACTTGATATCGCTGCAAAACCATTGGTAAAAAATGAAAAAAGGTCTTTTTTTGTTCGTTTGTTTAGTTCCGCTTTTGGCCATGGCGCAAAACAACAACGCCCCGTCTTCGTATGATATCCACGACATTAAAATTACGGGCTACCTGCAAACTCAATTCCAGAAAGCGCAGTCGGCGGGAATTACTTCCTTTTCTGGCGGAGATTTTTCGGCAAACAGCGACAGCCGTTTCATGATTAGGCGTGGCCGACTAAAAATAGACCGGGTAGACAAATATTCGAGCATCGTTTTTCAGATAGATGCTACCCAAAACGGCGTAAACCTGATGGATGCCTTTATCCAGCTCCATGCCCCAACGGTTCCAGAATTTATGTTTACCGCCGGCTTGTTCAACCGTCCTTTCGGCTACTCCATCATCTACTCGTCAGGCTATCGCGATTTTCCGGAAAGGGCGCGCGTGTTTCAAACCCTAATGCCGAGGGAAAGGGATCTCGGCGCAATGGTTTCTTTCCATCCCCAAAAAATAGCCAAGTTTTTGACGGCCGATTTTGCGGTGATCAATGGCAGCGGACTTTCGGCCCGGGATTACGATTCTAAAAAAGACATGGTGGGTGGCCTTAACTTCAAATTCGACAGCCTAGCCAATAAAAAACTGCATATCGGCTTTGGAGGCTCGTTTTACAAAGGCACCGTTCGCAGCAATACCGATACCTATTATACCAATAACGGCCACGGCTTTGCCAGTAACACCAGCGCCAGCAATATTGGCAGCAACCTGAAGCGCGACTATTATGGCGCCAACCTGCAGGTGCAATACGACAATGTTTTTGGCACCACCAGCCTCAAAACCGAATATGTGGCAGGCACCCAGCCCGGCGTAGCCAGCAGCGCCAGTTTGGCAGGTCCCTATGCCAGCCAAAGCTTTGCCACACAGCCCGCCACCAACCTATACCTGCGCCATTTTAACGGCTACTATATTTGGCTGACGCAACAAATTGCCAAAACCAGGTTCAGTGTAATTATGGCTTACGATGTTTACGACCCCAATACCGATATCGACGAAAAAGAAATCGGATTGGCCGGCAACAACACCACAGCAGGCGATATTAAATACGGAACTTTGGGCTATGGCCTAACCTGTGCCTTAAGCCCACGATTAAAGCTTACCGTTTACAACGAACATGTGACAAACGATGGCACGGCCCTATCAGGCTACCAGAGCGATTTAAAGGACAATGTATTTACCACGCGTTTGCAATACCGTTGGTAATTTCTAATTTTAAAAAAATCCATTTTGAAAGAATGAAGAATAAGATCGAAAGCTTACAGCATAAAATAAAAAGTGCCCATTTGGGCGGAGGTCAGGCGCGCATTGACAGTCAGCATAAAAAAGGCAAGCTCACTGCCCGCGAACGTATCCATTTTCTGTTGGATGAAGGCAGCTTTGAAGAAATAGGCATGCTGGTAACGCACCGCAGCACCGATTTTGGCATGGAACAGGAAAAATACCTGGGCGATGGCGTAATTACAGGCTATGGCACGGTAAATGGCCGATTGACTTATGTTTTTTCGCAAGATTTTACCGTTTTTGGAGGCTCGCTTTCCGAAACCCATGCCGAAAAGATTTGCAAAATCATGGAAATGGCCATGAAAAACGGCGCACCAATTATTGGCTTGAACGATAGTGGCGGGGCCCGTATTCAAGAAGGCGTGGTTTCGTTGGGCGGTTATGCCGATATTTTTTACCGCAACGTACAGGCTTCTGGGGTTATCCCGCAGCTTTCGGCCATTATGGGGCCTTGTGCAGGTGGCGCAGTGTATTCGCCAGCCATCACCGATTTTATCCTGATGGTCGAAAATACTTCCTACATGTTTGTAACCGGCCCGAATGTGGTTAAAACCGTTACGCACGAAGAAGTAAGTTCGGAAGAATTGGGCGGTGCCACTACGCACGCCACCAAATCGGGTGTTACCCATTTTGCCTGCGCCAACGAACTTGACGCCATTAGCCATGTGAAAAAACTGTTGAGCTACATGCCGCAAAACTGCGAAGAAAGGCCTACCAGCCTAGCTTACGAAACAGCCAACGAAAACAGGCCTGCATTAGACGAACTATTGCCACAAAATGCTTCGCAGCCTTATGACATCAGGGATGTAGTGGCCGAAGTGGTAGATACCGACAGCTTTTTAGAAGTACACGCCGCTTATGCCGAAAATATTGTGGTGGGTTTTGCCCGCCTAGCCGGACGCAGCATTGGCATTGTGGCCAACCAACCTGCTTATTTGGCTGGCGTTTTAGACAATCACGCTTCGGTAAAGGCTGCCCGTTTTGTACGTTTCTGCGATTGCTTTAACATTCCGCTACTTGTTTTTGAAGATGTTCCTGGATTTTTGCCGGGCACAGACCAAGAGTGGAACGGCATTATCAGCAATGGCGCCAAATTATTGTATGCCTTTAGCGAAGCTACCGTACCTCGAATTACGGTAATTACCCGCAAGGCCTATGGGGGCGCCTACGACGTGATGAACTCGAAACATATCGGTGCCGACATGAATTACGCTTGGCCAAGTGCCGAAATTGCGGTAATGGGTGCCAAAGGCGCGGCCGAAATCATTTTCAAAAGAGAAATCAGCAATGCCGAAAACCCACAGGAAAAATGGCTGGAAAAAGAAAAACTGTATTCGGAAATCTTTGCCAATCCTTACCGTGCGGCAGAACGCGGCTTTGTAGATGAGGTGATCGAACCTTCGCAAACCCGCACCAAGCTGATCAAGGCTTTTAAAATGCTTGAAAACAAAGTGGTGAACAATCCACGAAAAAAACACGGCAATATCCCTCTTTAAGGCGAAAGGCAAAAGACCAAAGGTAAAAGGTTTGGGTACATCCTAAGCCTTTTATCTCTCAACCTTTTACCCTCTACCTTTTACCCCTCAACCTTATACCTTCCTTCCATGTTAAAGCGAGCCGATATTTTATTGATGGCCTTCTGCACAGGCCTTATTGTAGCTAACATTTACTATTGCCAGCCTTTGGTGATCTTAATAGCCCAAGATTTTGGCATCAGCGAAACCATGGCCGGCAAAACCACCTACCTTACCCAGGCAGGTTATGCCCTGGGCCTTTTCTTGTTGGTGCCATTGGGCGATATGTTCGAGCGCAAAAAGCAAATCCTGGTTATTACTGGATTGGCCATTTTGGCACTTTTGCTGGCCGCCGTTTCTAAAAGTTTCTTTGTACTGGAAATAGCCAGCTTTCTAATTGGTGCCTGCTCTATTGTACCCCAACTGATTTTGCCCTTAACTGCCAATTTAAGCGACGATAGCAACCGCGGGCACAACATTGGCATCGTGATGAGCGGTTTGCTGGTTGGTATACTCGCCTCGCGTGCAGTAAGTGGCAGCATTGGCTTTTGGCTGGGCTGGCGTGCCGTTTATTACATGGCGGCCGGAATTTGTTTGCTACTGATTGCCTTGATGGCCAAACGCTTTCCCAAAAGCTTTCCCTCATTTAAAGGCAATTATGCACAGCTGATGGGTTCGATGTTCAGCTACATCAAATCGCAACCCGTATTGCGCGAAACCTCGATCATCAACTTTCTGGCCTTTGCCATTATCAGTGGTTTTTGGACCGTGATGGTGCTTTTTCTGGCCAATCCGCCCTATAATTACCAGACTTTGCAAATCGGCCTGTTTGGCATTGCTGGCGCTGCTGGTGCTTTGGCCGCCCCTTTGGTGGGTAAATTGAGCGATGGTGGCAATCCACGCCAAAACCTGATGAAAGGTTTTATCCTGCAACTGGTAAGCATAGCCCTGTTCTATTTTATCGGCACAGCCGTTATTCCTTTTATTATTGGTATTATTCTGATTGATATTGGTCAGCAGGCTATCCATGTAACCAACCAAACCCGCATTTACACCCTCATTCCGGAGGCCCGAAATCGGCTCAATACCATCTTCATGTCGGTAAGTTTTGTGGGTGCCAGTTGCGGTTCTGCTTTAGGTTTGCTACTTTGGGAACATGGGGGCTGGAATTTGTTCTGTTATGGAATGACGGCCATCGTAATCATCAACATTTTAATTTATCAATTTTATAGCAAAAAGAAATTTACATCCTAACTCAATCTATCTATGACATTTAAAAACGCTTTCAAAACATTCGTCATCCTTTTAACAACAATTATAAGCTTAAACAAAGCAAGCGCACAAGATACCGTAAGAGCTGATCAGCCTGCAGCAGTAAAATCACTCAACAAAATCAGGCTTAACCTGTTAGGTCTGTACTACGAACACGAACAAAAAATAGGCATGCGCGCTACTGTTTATTTCGGTGCAGGGCTTGCGAGCACTGTCGCCATTGAATATGGCAGCAGATTTGAACAGAGCTATAATGGCACAAGCTACGACTACACCATATCAAGACCCGAAACAAGATCTTACTTTAGCCTTAGTCCGAGTGTTTATGCCGGCATTAGAAACTATTACAATTTTAATAAGCGCATAGCCAAAGGCAAGAGGACTATTAATAATTCTGGCAGTTATTTTGGCGCAGAAGTGGCTGGTTATTTTTACCCATTGTTTCAAAGCAAGGGCTATACCAGTCCAAACTGGGAAATCGGCCTTACTCCGGTATGGGGTTTTCAGCATGCCATGAGCAGAAAGACCAGTTTTGAGTTCAACATTGGCCCAACCGTTCGCACCAACGAATTTGAAACCTATTATGGCATTGATGGCCGAATTGGTTTCACATTTTTATTATAGATGGAAGCAGTAGTAGAACAAATATTTCCTTCATTAACCTGGCGTATCAGGCATATCGCCATGTACCCAGACCAGCCTTACGACTTTGTAAAGCTGGAAAACGATTTTGAGGGCACCCATTTTGGCCTTTACCTGAACCACGAGCTTACTGGAGTGGTTTCTTTGTTTGTGGAAGGTACTGTTGGCCAGTTTCGCAAATTGGCCATTTTGCCCGAAGCACAGGGCCATGGATTGGGCAAACAGCTGATGGAATACCTGATCGATTACTGCCAAGTGCAAAATCTGACCAAATTATGGTGCAATGCACGGGTAAATGCCAAAGAATTTTATCTTAAATTTGGCTTTGTTGCAACCGACAAAACCTATACCGCGGCTGGCTACGATTTTGTAATTATGGAAAAGGAATTTTAGAGGATAGATTGACGATTTTAGATTTGAATACGGTTCCAATCGTAAATCGTAAATCGTAAATCGTAAATCTAAAATATATTTAACGCACTCAAAGTTTGAACAATTGGATTTTAACGAACTGTACTAATCGTCAATCCAAAATCAGAAAATATAATTATGGCAAAGAAAAAAGACGAAGAAAAAAAGAAAAAACATGTTCCTGTAGTGACCAAAAAATCGCTACAGTTTTTTGAAGAATATATCAACAATGCCGCGCCTACCGGCTATGAGTGGAACGGACAGAAACTTTGGCTGGACTATTTGAAACCTTATATCGATGAGCATTTCATCGACAATTATGGCACGGCTGTGGGCGTTATCAACCCTAAGGCCAGCTATAAAGTGGTTATCGAAGCTCATGCCGACGAGATTTCGTGGTATGTAAACTACATCACCAGCGATGGTTTGATTTATGTAATCCGCAATGGAGGCTCTGACCATCAAATCGCACCTTCAAAACGCGTGAACATCCACACCGAAAAAGGCTATGTAAAAGCGGTATTCGGCTGGCCGGCCATCCACACCCGTCATGGCGAAAAAGAACAGGCTCCAGAACTGAAAAACATCTTTTTAGATTGTGGCTGCACCAGCAAGGAAGAAGTTGAAGCCTTGGGCGTGCATGTAGGTTGCGTAATTACCTACGAAGACGAGTTTATGGTATTGAACGACCGTTATTACGTAGGCCGTGCACTAGATAACCGTGCCGGTGGCTTTATGATTGCCGAAGTGGCTCGTTTGCTTAAAGAAAATAAGAAAAAACTGCCTTTTGGCTTGTACATCGTCAATTCGGTACAAGAAGAAATTGGCCTGCGTGGCGCCGAAATGATTGCCCAACGCATTAAACCCAATGTGGCTATCGTAACCGATGTAACCCACGATACCACCACGCCGATGATCAGCAAGGTTACCCAAGGCGATTTGGCCTGTGGCAAAGGTCCGGTGGTTTCTTACGCCCCTGCGGTACAAACCAACCTGAACAAATTGTTAATCAAAACCGCTGAAAAGAACGACATTCCATTTCAGCGTCAAGCCTCTTCACGCTCAACCGGAACTGATACCGATGCCTTCGCCTACTCTAACGGCGGCGTACCTTCGGCATTGATTTCGCTGCCTTTGCGCTACATGCACACTACCGTAGAAATGGTGCACAAAGAAGACGTTGATAATGTAATCAGCTTGATTTACGAAAGCTTATTGAACATTAAAGCCGATCAGGATTTCAGGGAATTTAAGTAAGGTAGAAGGCTTAAGGTAGAGGCTTATTGCCAACTGAAAACCGCCAACTGCAACCTGAATTCTGCTAAGCTGCAGCTAAAACCAAATACAGCCCGAGGAATTATTTCTCGGGCTTTTTAGTAGCCAGTATTTGGCGACTAAATGAGGCGTTAGGCGCTTAAAATGTTCATATATTTTACATTATTTTACGCAACAAAATCGTTTTAATCAGTAAATCAACTGCTTAACACTTGCTTTGCTCCTCCACAAAGCTTATTTTTGATGTTCAACACCAATAAACCAAACTTGTCAAGAAGTATACATATCAACTCGTTCGAAGAATTGTTTAGGAACAACTATGCAAAGCTATGCCACTTTGCCTTCCAGTTTCTGAAAGACGAGGACGCGTCTAAAGATATTGTACAAGAAACCTTTGCCACTTTTTGGGACAGCAAGGAAAGTTTGCAGGTAGAGCCCAACGCCACAAGCTCCTTTCTTTATGCTTCGGTTAGAAATGCCTGTTTAAACAAGCTGCGCAGGCTAAAGCTAGAAAACGGTTATTTGAATAATCAGGAAGCAGATCCGTTTGAAGAAGCCATTGGCCTCAACTCGATGATCCGCTCTGAAGTAATTGCCGAATTACACAAAGCCATTACCATGCTTCCCAAAAACTGCCAGCTCATTTTCCGCATGGGCTATTTGGAAGGATTGAAAAATCCACAGATTGCCGCCGAACTGGGCATCAGCATCAACACGGTGAAAACCCAGAAAAAACGGGGCCTCGAGCTGATCAAAATGCGTGTAAACCCTGATTTCTTGGCTTTGGTGCTGATTTTCTTGGCCCAAAACAAATAATTTCGAAAAAAGTTCATTTTCTTTTCACCCTTTTTTGCTTTTCAGGTTTCTTACCTAAGAATATGAAAATGCAAAAAGCCCCCGAACTCATTGCCAAACTGATAACCAAGTTCTTAAAAAACGAACTTTCTGAACAAGAAAGCAAGGATTTTGAACTTTGGCTAGCCAGCGACCCTAAAAATATAACGCTTTTGGAATCGTTTCGCGATACCCCGAGCGTACAAGAAGAACTCAACTATTTCAATACGATAGATACCGACAAAGATTGGGCGATTCTTTCCAACAAGCTGAACTTGAAGCCATCGCCAAAGCTGAACTGGATCAAAATCATCAGTTACAGCGCCGCCGCTATCCTGCTGCTGGTAGCGGGAATTGGGTTGTATCAATATACCACTAGCCAAAGGGCGAAAATGCCTGTGTTAGCTTTACAAGCCGATGCCTACGACATCAAACCTGGAGGTCTGAAAGCCCAGTTTATCTCCGCCGACGGCTCATCAACAGTCTTAAATGGCAAAATAGCCAAGGAAACCGATGCCAATATCGCCACCAAAGAGGGCTTTTTATGGGTAAAAAATACCGGCCGACAAAAAAACGGCTATAACCAATTAAAAACGCCAAAGGCTGGCGAGTACAAGATGATACTGCCCGATGGCACCAAAGTATTTCTCAATTCGGCCTCTACCCTTAGGTTTTCGAACAATTTTAACAAAGGCGACAGGCGTGTAGAACTCGACGGAGAGGCTTACTTCGAAGTGGCCCACAACCAAGACCTGCCATTTGTGGTCAAATTCAACAAAACCGAGGTAGAAGTACTCGGCACGCACTTTAACATTTCGGCCTATAGCGAAGAAGCCACCAAAACAACCTTATTGGAAGGTGCCATCAAAATCAGGACGGAAAAAGACCAGAGCATCCTTAAGCCTGGCGACGAAGCCAATGTGGCCAACGGCATGCTGAACGTACACAAAGTAGATACTTATAAGTCGATAGCCTGGAAAGAAGGCATGTTCTATTTCCACGAAGACGGCATTACCGAAATATTGGACCAGATTGCCCGCTGGTACGATGTTAAAATAGAATACCAAGGCACTCCAGGCACCAAAAAGTATAGCGGCGATATCCGCAGGGAAGCGACCCTCAACCAGGTACTGCAAATGCTAAACGCGGTGAGCGGTGCCAAATTTGACCTTAAAGACCGAACTGTAACTGTAAATTTTTAACCCAATAAACCATTTAACAACACTATGCCATAAAACACAAACAACAAACTATTACAGATGAGGCACAAAAAAGCCGGGGACACTGCCATGTTCCCGGCCCAACTTGTGTTTGTTCTTTCGACAAATTATTGAAATAAACCGATTTAAAAACTACACAAACAAAAATATGAAACATTTCCTTCTCGGCAAGTATCCGAGAAAGTATAAACTATTGAATAGAACCACACTATTAGTTATGAAGTTAACTATTTTCTTGTTGATCGCTGGTTGTTTGGGCGTACACGCCTCGAGCTTTGCCCAAAAAATAACCCTGTCTGTACGCAATGCAGGCATAGAAAGCGTATGCACCGATATTAAAAAGCAAAGTGGTTTCTCCTTTTTGTACGATGCGGCCGTATTAAAAAAATCTGGTACGGTAAGCCTCGAGCTCAAAGAAGCTACGCTTGAAAATGCCCTGAAACAGATGACCGCTGGTAAGGCCCTCGATTATCGCATTATCGACAAAACGGTAATCATTACCGAGGCTAAACCTTTAGCGCAGCGCGACGACATCACCGTTAAGGGTGTGATCCGATCAAAAGAAGCCCCAGGAACGCCCAATATGCCTCTGCCTGGCGCTGTAATCGCCATTAAAGGCACCAAAAAGGCTGTGGTTGCCGATGCCGATGGCAATTATACCATCAAGGCGCCTGCCGATGCCATTTTAGTGGTCACGCTAATTGGCTATGGCACCAGGGAAGTTCCGGTAAACAGCCAAACTGCAATTGATGTGGTATTGCTGCAAACGGCCAGCGACCTGCAGGAGGTTATCATTACCGCTTATGGCACTTCCGAGAAAAAGGAAAACCAGATTGGCAGTGCCGCTCAGGTAACCAGCAAAGACCTGATCCGCAAGCCTTCAAACCGGATAGACGCCTTATTAGAAGGTCTAGTAGCCGGTTTTCAATACGAGCAGCAAGGCGCAGCGCTAAGCAGTGCACGCCCAAGGTTCCAAAGCCGTATTCGTGGCGAGGCTTCGTTTAGCGCTTCGAATGATCCGCTTTGGGTTATTGACGGTATCCCTTACAATACCGGCGACGAAACCAACATGATTCCGGGTACGCAGACCAGCATCAGCCCTTTAACTTTCCTCAATCCGAACGATATCGAGTCGATTGTGGTGCTTAAAGATGCCACCGCTACTTCAATTTATGGTGCAAATGGTTCTAATGGAGTAATCCTTATCACTACCAAAAAGGGAAAATCGGGCAAATTGGCCATCGATTATAGCTTCAGAACGGGCATCAATGTATTGACCAACAACCGTTTTCACGTGTTGAATGCCGATCAATACCGCGAACTATACCGCGAGTCTTATTTAAACAATACGGCTTTAGATCCGAACAAAATGCCTGATTTGGGCACCGGTGGTATCGATTGGTACAATACCTTTTTCCGCAACGGGGTTAACATGCAGCACGATCTTTCGGTATCTGGAGGTACCCAAAAAACCAGATACTATGTTTCGGCAGGCTATTTCAACGAAAAGCCGATCATGATTGCCAACGAAACGCAAAGATTTTCGACCAGGGCCAATATCGACCAGAAAGTGAATAAATCAATCGACCTTTTCTTAAGGATAGGCGCTTCTTACAACGTCAACAACCTGTTTTCGCCGGGCGATACCTATTTTGTAAACAGACCGATTGACGGCATTTATAATCCGGATGGCTCTTTTGTGCTGAAGCCTTACAACACCTATGCCGAAGCCAAACTGAACGACGACAGGCAACGTACCGTAGCGGTAACCGGCAACATCGGCGGTACGGCCAGAATTTTGCCTTGGCTTACTTTTACCAGCACCAACGGCATCGATTACAGCAAAACCAGGGAAAACATCTATGGTTCGATGTACACCTTTAGCGAACGTGGCGAAGGCATGGCCTACAGAGGCAGAAGCAAAAACTTTAACTGGGACAGTCAACAACGCCTCAATTTCGAAAAGCGTTTTAACCGTCACGCGCTTTCGGCCCTATTGGGTGCCGAGGCCAGAAGCGAAGATCGCAACTCCTTCTCTGTTACCGGCTATGGCTTTCCTGACGACCAGGTTAGAAACGTAGATTATGCCACCCGAACCACTTCGCTACCTTCGGGAGCCGAAAAAACAGGCGTATCATACTACGGGCAGTTAAGGTACACCTTTGCCGATCGGTATAGCGTTTTGGGCAGTTTCCGCAGGGATGCCAACTCCGACTTCGGTTCTGACGTGAAATGGGCAACTTTCAACTCGGTGGGTGCTTCGTATACCATCAGCAACGAAAAATTCTGGCACATCAAGCCTATCGATTTCGCCAAGCTTAAAATCAGTTACGGTACCAATGGTAACTCGAGGATTGGAGCCTACAAATCGAAAGGGATTTACAGCTTTACCAATACCACCGGCTATAATGGACAGGAAGGTGCCATCATGACTTCGGGCGAAAACCCGGTACTTTCGTGGGAAACCACCTATCTTATTAATGGTGGTTTGAGTCTGGGCTTGTTCAAGCGTATTTCGATGGAGATCGAATTTTACCGCAACACCACCAAGGGCATATTAGATGCCGTTGATGTAACCCGTACCACTGGTTTTACCCGGATTTTGCAAAACGTGGGCTCGGTGAGAAACAGTGGCGTGGAATTGACCCTGAATACCCAAAACATTATTAAAGACAACTTCCAGTGGACTACTTCTTTCAACATTGCGCACAACAACAATAAGATCTTAAAGCTTTACAACGGCAACGACAAAGTGCTCGACATCACCATGAGGCGCGAAGGCCAAGATGCCAATGCATTTTACCTGATCCGTTGGGCCGGCGTTGACCCGCGCGACGGCGGTCCGCTTTGGTACGACAGGAACGGCAACATTACCAAGGTTTTCGACCTGAACAATCGTGTAATTATAGGCTCAAGCACGCCTGATTTTTATGGCGGTATGACCAACCATTTCCAATACAAGGATTTTACGCTTTCGGCACTGATTATCTACAATGTGGGTGGCTATGCCTTTAGCGACCTGCAGCGCGATGCTGAATCGGATGGTAGAAATTTAGCCGACGACAACCAATCGACCAACCTGCTTGATCGTTGGAGAGAACCAGGCGACCTGAGCAATATTCCAAAATCTGTATTGTACGAAAACGCGAACAACGGTCGTAACTCTACCCGTTTCCTGCACAAGAAAACAAGTTTACGCCTGCAAAACATCAGCTTGAATTATGGTCTTCCTAAAAAATGGATCAACAAAATCAAGTTGCAAAGGGCCAATGTTTATTTCCAGGCAGACAACGTAGGTTTTTGGACGCCTTACTCAACGCCATCGAACAGAAACGATTACAAAAATTCATTTAACGCCTACCCGCAGCCTTTGACCCTGTCATTTGGCTTAACCGTTGGCTTATAAGATTTTAAGATACTGAAATGAAAAGAAACACCTATATTTTAACCCTATTGGCTATAGCCTGTATCGCTTTTGCTTCCTGCAAAAAGTTTCTGGAGAAAGAGCCTATCGGAAAAACCGGAAAAATCACCTTGTTCGAAACCGTAGAAGGCGCCAACAAAGCCATGAGCGGGGTCTACAATCTGATGCTTTCCTATTACAAAACCTCGTTTGGCCTGTATGCCGATATCGCTTCAGACAATGTGATCCGTGGTAACAAGGCCAATGTGCTGTTGCCACAGTTCAATTTTCAGAGCGCAGCCAGCGATGATGCCTTGGCTGTAGGCGATATTTGGCTCAATGGTTATGGTGCCATCAACAACATCAACAACATCATCAATGCCATTCCCGAATTGAAGTCTAAATTTCCATCGCAAACCAAAACACTCGATTCGATTTACGGCCAAAGCTTGGCTTTAAGAGCCCTGTGCCACCTGAACCTGAGCCTTGTTTATGCACAGCCTTACAACTATACCACAGATGCCTCTCATTTAGGCATTCCAGTAGTGCTTAAAACCCCAAATCCGGGCGAGGCTGTGGCACGCAAAACCATGAAGGAAACCTACGCACAGATCATTACCGACCTGAGCAATGCCCTTCCTCTATTGCAACAATATGCCAACCATACCACACAGGCGGCGATGAGTTACCAAGCGGCACTGGCGCTGCTATCGAGGGTATACCTGTACAAAGGCGATTGGGAACAATGCATCAACTATGCCAACCTGGCGATTAACGATGTCAACTACAAACTGGCCAGCAACAGCGAATACTTGTCGGTATTTAACACCTACCCAGCCGATAATGCCACCACCAAGCTCGAGAGCATTTTTCTGCTCAGCAACAAAGGCCTTACGTCTAACGGTTCGAGCATCTACACCGTTTATTCGGATGCGGCTGGTGCCCAATACAGCACAGCGGCCAAGCTGACCAATTTCTTCGACAGCGACGATATCAGGCTGACCAAAATGTTTACCATTCCGCTTTCGGGAGATAATGCCGGCAAATCGCTCACCAAAAAATATGGCGATGGCACCGTGACTTCGATTACGCCACAAGTGATCCAGGTAATCAGGCTATCGGAGGTTTACCTGAACCGCGCCGAAGCCAAATGGAACCTGCAACGCTATACCGAAGCCGCCGAAGACCTGCGCATCATTTCGCAAAGGGCGCACCCTAGCCGTACCATTACCATTGCCTACAGCTCGAACGACGATTTGTACAAACAGATTGCCAACGAGCGTAGCAGGGAACTTTGCTTTGAAAACCACCGCTTCTTCGACTTGGCCCGCCGCAAGGAAAACCTGCAACGAAGCGCAGATTGTAATGCTAACACCTGCGGCTTCATCTACCCTAACAGCAGGTACGTTTTACCTATCCCTGCCAAGGAAATAGACGCCAATAAATCAATCATCCAAAACCCTGCCTATACCAACTAGTCATGAAAAGAAAAACAACATACCTTGCCGCAATGCTCTCTTTGGTATTTTTAATGCTGATTTCGGCTTGCAAAAAAGAAACAACGCCATACAACCATCCGTTTTTTCACATTATGGTAAACAACCAGAGCTCGGTTGAAGTACTTTCTAACCGCAAAGACCTGGTTAACTACAATGTTTACCTCAGTGCCGAACTTCAGTTCGAGCCTATAGATGTGACCTATGAAGTTACTGTGGGCAACGGCTTGCTGGAAGGCCGCGATTTCGACTTCGTTACCAAAGGCAACAAGCTTACTTTCCCACAGGGGATTTTTGAGCGCCCAATTGCCATTCAATGGAAAGAATCGCCGGTAGATCCTACCAAAGACAACCGTATCATTATCAAGTTAATCAGCAATACTAAAAACTATACCATGGGCCTTCCGGGTCCGGACCAGTTACAAAGACAATTGGTAATCACTAAAAAATAAGAAAGAACAGATGACGAAGCAAATGAATTTTAAAGGATTACTAAGCCTATTGCTGCTTTTTGTAACGGGCGCTGTATATGCACAGCCCCTCAAGCAAAATCCGAACCTCGTTACCGGAAAACTGCCCAACGGCTTTACCTACTATATCTACAAAAACGACAAGGCCAAAGGCAATTCGGTGCTCAGGCTTTTTGTAAATGCCGGTTCGCTGCAAGAGGAGAACGACCAGCAGGGATTGGCCCATTTTATAGAGCACATGGCCTTTAACGGCACCAAGCACTATTCGAAAAATGATGTGATCGAATTTTTGGAGTCGAAAGGCGTAAAATTTGGCGCCGATTTGAATGCGCATACCAGTTTTGATGAAACGGTGTACAAAATCAGCATCAATACCGCCGACGAAAAGAACCTGGAAAAATCGATAGACATTATGGGCGATTGGGCCTTTGGCGTTACTTTCGACAAGAACGAAATTGACAAGGAACGCGGCGTAGTGATTGAAGAATGGCGCAGCAAACAGGGCGCCGACAACCGCTTACGCGAGCAATACCTGCCTGTTTTGTTCAACAAATCGCGCTATGCCGAGCGCCTGCCTATTGGCAAGGTCGACATCTTGAAAACCTTTCCACGCCAGCGCATTGTCGATTTTTATGAAAAATGGTACCGTCCGGATTTGATGTCGATTGCCATAGTAACCGATATCGACCCTAAAAAGGTAGAAAGCTATATCAAAAACGAGTTTAGTCAGTACCAAGCCAAAAGCAAGGCCCCGAGGTTATACTATGAACTTCCGGCGCACAAAGACACGCTTTTTTCGATCATTACCGACAAAGAGGCTTCTTCGATTGATTTGAGCTTTTTCAACAAAATAGCTTCGTTTAAAGGCATTCAAACCGAAGCCGACTACAAGAACCAATTGATCAGGTCGTTCTTTAATGCCTTGGCCAAAAACCGTTTCAGCAGGATTTCGCAATTGCAAAACGACTTTAAGGAAGGCAGCTTTTCGGTAAGCAACCTGGTCTTGAAAAACGGCATCGTATCTGGTGGCGTTTCGCTATTCCACGATCAGATTAACGAGGGTATCGCCAAATACCTAACCGAAGCCCAAAGAATTACACGTTATGGCTTTACCGCCGACGAAGTGATGAAGATGAGGGACGAATACATCGTCAGCATTAAACGCGCCATGGCAACCGAAGACAAAACGGAATCGGAAACTTATGTAAATGAAATCCACGATGTTTTTTATAACGGCACCACCATGTTGGCCAAAGCCGAAAGAAACCGCTTGGCCCTGAAATATGCGCCACAAATCGACTCGCTGGCCATCATCAGTTTCTTAAAGAGCGTTAGCCAAAAAGGCAACACCGTGGTTTTGTTAACTGCACCCGAAAAAGACGCCAAAAACCTGCCAACGGTAGCCCAGCTAAAAGCCATGTTGGCCAAAGCCGCCAATGAAAAGGTAGCGCCTTGGAAAGACAGCATTACCATTCCGAAAACCCTGTTGGCCCAAGAGCCCAAAGCAGGCAAAGTGGTTAAGGAAGAAAAGATCGAAGCCATTGGCGTAACCAAGTGGACCTTATCAAACGGAACAATGGTATATCTTAAAACCACCGACGAGAAGAAAAACTACATTTCGCTTTCGGGCTTTAGGGCAGGTGGTATCTATGCCTTGGATTCGACACAATTTGTGACTTCGCAATTTGTAAAACCGGTTACCGGCTTGAGTGGTGCAGGCGAATTTAGCAGAAGGGCACTGACCGAGTTCTTGGCAGGCAATACCGCTTCTTCAACGCTGATTTTATCGACTACCCGCGAAGGCGTAGTAAGCAGTGCCGATTGGAAGGATGCCAAAACCATGTTTCAGCTCATGTACCTGAAATGGGTATATCCAAATGCCGATTCGCTGACTTTTGAGCAGGCCAAGCGCCAAACCATCGAAAGGCTCGACAACAACAAGCTCTCGCCTACTTACGATTACAACAAAGCCATTGCCGAGTTGTTGAAGGGCGATGATGATTATGCTTCGGATGTTTCTGCGGAGCGCATTAACAAAGAGCTGCGCTTTAAAGACATTCTGCCAATTTTTAAAAGCCGTTTTGGTTCGGCCAAAGATTTTCAGTTTGTCATTGTGGGTGGCTTTAACCTCGACAGCATCAAACCTTTGATCGAGCAGTATATTGGTGGTCTTCCGGCAGGCGATTATAACAAAAAATTCGAATACAAAGGTCCTGTTGGTGGCGATAGCGCCAAAGACATTTTGGTGTATGCGGGCAAAGCGCCAAAAAGCACCGTCAACCTGTTTTACCAAAGCAACAAGGTAAACTACGATTACCCAGAAATTTTGGTGCAAACACTATTGCAGGAAGTGCTTAAGGTAAAATTACGCCTCAACCTACGCGAAGAGAACTCGGGTGTTTATGGCGTTGGCGTTTCCATTTCTTCAACCAGCATTCCATCACCGCTGATCCGATCGCGCATTTCGTTTAGCTGTGCACCAGAATCGGCCGATTTCCTGATTAAACAGGCACAGCTGGAAGTTAAAAAGGTAGCCGACGATCCGAATTACTTTTTAAGCGATTTGGCCAACATCAAGGTACAGCAGCTCGATAGCTATAAAAAACAGGCAGGCAAAAACCTGTTCTGGAGCTCGTCGCTAAGAAACCAATTCTATTTCGGTTTTAAAGATTATAGCTTCTTTAACGACTACGAAAAAATGATCAACAGCATTACGCCGGCCATGGTATCGGCCTATGCCAAAAAATATTTGATAGAAACCCCGGGTATCAAAGCCGTATTGATGCCGGAAAACTTTAAGAAACTAAATTAACAGACATGAAAAATATAAAGCAAATCACCTGGTTGCTCCTATTTGCAATCGTTGGCCTGGCAGGGGCTTGTAAAAAAGACCCTGTAATGTACAACAAGGGATTTACCTCTTTTAAATTCTTGGTTAAAGATGCATTAGGTGTCGAAAAACAATATGTGGGTACCATTTCTGATGCCGAAATCGTGGTAGAATTGCCCATAGAAGTTGATGTAACCAACCTCAAGGCAAGCTTTTCTTTAGATAATGCCCGTACCATTGTACAAGTGGGCAAGGTTGTACAGGAAAACGGCGTAAGTGCCAACGATTTTACCCAGCCAATTACCTATACCGTAAAAGCGGAAGACAAAAGCACACGCAACTATAGCGTTCGCATAACCAAAAAATCGGCCATTAAGTCTTTTGGCTTTTACACGGAAGACAACCCGAGTTTGGCCCAAAATTATATGGGCGTAATTAAGGGTATGACTATTGAAGTGGGCTTGCCCGAAACTGTAAACCTGACTACGCTGGTGGCCCGTTTCGAAACCACAACTGGTGCCACCTTAAAAGTTGGAGCCGTGGTACAGGAAAGCAAAAAAACAGTCAATGATTTTACGGCTCCGGTAATTTATCAGTTTAGCGATGCCAACTTTCCTACGCCTATCAACTTTACCGTTTCTACGTATTTCTTGGGTCGCCAGTGGGAGTTATTTGCCGATAAGCTAACTGGACAGGTAACTGCAACCGGTATTAAAATGGCAATCAATCCATTTACTAACAATCCATTCTTCGTTTACACGCGTTCAGGAAAAGACGAAAGCGGAGCGACCATTGCAAATGAGAATAAAAAGGTAGCCGTTATGGGCTACAATGGCACCGCTTGGGCAAATCTAGGCAACGCCACCGGCATTTCAGAGCAAAGGGCTGATGTCGCAGGCATCGCATTTAACAGCGAAGGAACGCTTTATGTGGGCTATAAAGATTACATGAACAGCGAAAATAAATCTACAGTGCTTAAGTACAATGGCACCGCATGGTCTGTAGTAGGTGCTAGTCGCTTCTCTGCAGTAAAAACAGATTACTTTTCGCTTGCTATTGCCAAAGACGACATGCCAATTGTTTCGATGGCCAAAAACGGAACGGATAATAGCGGTATCCCGGCAAGGGGCTTGTACGTAGCTGGCTTTAATGGATCGACATGGAATTCGATTACGCCACCTGGGGGCATCGTTGTTTTCTATGACCAAATCATCAGGGGCTTAGACGGCAAAATCTATGTGGGCATTATGGATAGAGGCACAGGGGTAAATAAGCCTTCGCTTTACAAATACGAAAACAACGTTTGGTCGGCTGTAGGGCCAACCTCGTTCACCGCACCCGATTTACTGGTCGGCTTTCAAGTGGTTAGCGTGGCTGTAGATAAGAATGGCGAGGCCTATTTGGCTTACCAGGCGGCGCCATCAGCTGGCAGGATCAACCACATCATGAAATATAACAAAACCGCCAACGTTTGGCAAGAATTGGGCAATCCGGTATCTAGCGGTAGCGAAAAAGACAAATTTGCCTTGGCCGTAGATGCCGATGGAACCTTATATTTTGCCTATGCCAATGCCTCATCGGTTATGGTCAAAACATTTAACAAAAATACCAACAACTGGAATACCGACAGAAAGGTAATCAGCGAGAAAGTAAACGAATTCGACATGCAGATTGCTGGCGATGGAACCGTTTACATTGTAGCCAGCATTGCCAGCGACAACGGAACAGTTGTTTACAAATATGCCAAATAGTAAATAGGTTAGTAGCTATCTGGTTAAAACCCATCTCGAAATATTTCGGATGGGTTTTTTACTTTTTAGGTACAGCGAAAGTGAGGAATACGCGAGTACGTCAAAATGGTTTCATTTCACCACCTAAGACACCTAAGAACGAATGACGGGCTAAAAAAGAGTTGCTTAATCCTTAACCGCAAACTGAAAACCGCAAATTGGACTTTAGACTTTAGACTAAAAACTTGTTACTGATTCCTCCCCTGTTCTTCGGCCGAACCCGAGTTCCGTTTGCGCACCTCTACTTTCGAATTGCCAAAACGATAATTAAAACTCAGCCTAAAGCTTCGGCTATCGTAACGGCTCGAATAATCGCTTTGGTAGTTTCCATAATTGGCTACGCCTTTTTGGATCGAACTAAAAAAGATATCGTTGGCGCTTAGTGCCAAGGTAGCTTTGTCTTTCCACAAGCTCTTGCCAATTCCAGCACCCACCGTATAAAAAGGCAGGTTAACCTGGTTGCCATAAGTAACCCTGGTACTTCCGTAAAAATCCAAATCGGCATACCATTGGTTAGACAGTTTAAAATGGCTGTTCATATTGGCCGTTCCTGCCCATTGCTTAACCTCTACCGTTTGATTTTGATAAGCAAACTGGTAACTGTTTAAAGAAGAACCCATGCTTACATTGAAATCCCAAACCTTAAAAAACTGACTGGCATAGGTTACATACAGCGCAGCGTTGTTGTTGGTATGCAAATTGGCCTTCAGGTTGGTGGTAATCTTGGTTTGGTTATCAACCAGCTGCAGGTCTTTGATTACATTGTTGACATAACTGTACGAAAGGGCAAACGAAAGTCCGTTTTTTAGGTTAAGCCCTAGCCTGAATTGATCCGAAAACGAAGGATTCAAATAAGGATTGCCCCGCGAAACCGAATAGGCATTCCGGTAAATGGCAAAGGGGTTGAGATAGCTGTAGCTGGGTCTGCCGATACGACGCGCATACGAAAGCGAAAGATTTTGCTGGCCAAGCTTATAAGCCAAAATCACATTAGGAAACAGGTTGATATAGCTTCTTTGCACCAAACTATCCAAGGTAAGCGAGTGGCCATTGGTAAAAGTCTGCTCGGCACGCAGGCCCACCCGCGCCGTAAACTTGCCCCAGGTTTGTCGGGTACTGGCATAAGCTGCCAGCAAGGTTTCGCGGTAACGGAAGTCATTGCTGCCCAAATCGGCAAAAGGGCCAGCCCCAGTGCGATATAGGGAATTGAATTCGTTGTCCAAATTCACATAGCTTGCCTTTAGGCCTAACTCTAAATTGCCTTTATAGAGTTGCCGACTGTAATCGACTTTATAGCTATAGATGCCAGACAAAGTTTGGCCATCCTGCAAAAAGAGCTGATTGGGTGTCAGGGCTTGTCCGTTGGGCAACTGTAGCAGAAGATCTAAATGATTATCGGTGTTCAATTTAAACAAACCTAAATCTAAGTCCATGCTCAGCTCCTGTCTTTTGGTCGAATCCAACAGTTTTTTATAGTTCAGGTTAAAGTTGATGCCCTTGTTCAGGCGGTTGTTATCGGCATTGTTCAGCCGCAACGAATCAACAATGTTGCTATTCAATCGCTGTATGCGTGTTTCGGTGGTCAGTTCAGGATTGTACTCTCCATTATTGGCGGTAATCAATATGCCTATTACATCGTTCTTATTGAGGAAATGATCCCAGCCCAACCTCAAATTATGGCCAAACCATGGCGTCCGATACACTTCCTTGTCGCGCAGTGCTGTACCAATTTCATTAAGGTAAGTATTGCGGTCTATCTGTTGCGATTGCTTGCCGAACGAATAGCTGTAGCTGCCATAGAAGAAATCGTTTTTTTGCCTCACATTAAAGCCAAACAGCGCACTGTTGCCATTCCAGTATTTCCAGCCATGGCTGGCGGTCAAGCCCAATACCAAGTCGTAGCCAGGTTTTTCGCGCTTTAAGGTTTTGATGTTGATGATTGCCCCACCGCCTTGTGCATCGTACTTGGCCGATGGCATGGGAATGAGCTCTATTTTGCTGATGTTGGCCGGACTGGTAGTTGATAACAGCTGAATAAGCTCCTGCCCACCAAGCCTTGTTAAACGGCCATCGAGCATAATCTCTACGCTTTTGCCCTCAAGTTTGAGTTCCGTTTCGTTGAGGAGGACCACGCCAGGCAATTTCTTGAGGATATCAATGGCATTGCTTCCGGCTTTTAGGTTGCCATCTACGTTTACTACCGTACGGTCAAACTGCTGTTCTACAAAAGGTCTGTTGCCTTGTATGGCCACTGTTTGCAACAACTGGGTTTCTTCCTGTAATTGGATGTTCAATTCGGCATCAGCCGAAATCTTGCTCCGATACGCTACATAACCTACATGCGATACCACAATGTAGCTTTCCACAGCGGGCAACTGCAACTTGAACTTTCCCTTTTCATCAGTTAACGTATGTTGCAAAGATTTGTCGCCGATTGTGGCGTAGAGATTAATCGATGCCCCTTGTAGTGGCAAATTATCCTTTCCGGTAATTCTTCCTGTTAAAATTCCCTGTTGTGCCCACAGCATGCTGGGAAAAAGCCATAAGGCCAATAAAAGTTGTTTCATTTGTTTGTTTGATTGGTTGCCCTAAAATAGTGGGCAGTACCAGCAAAAAGGCATCAAATCCTCCATTGGGCAGTTCTGCTCTGCAAAAGCCGACATTTTAACGACAAAGTTTTTGCAGATGCAAAGGGCACATTTGCAGACGAAAACACGGCAATCACAGATTTAGGCATCAAACATCGAGGCAAAGCGCTTACCTTTAAACATGAAATACAAATGGCTCTGGCTTTGTTTAGGCTTTTTCCTTTTCTACAACTTCCAGGAAATTACCTGGGCAATAGGCAATTACATCACCAACAAAACCCCGATACTGGAATTTATATTTGGCAGGAGGTTTATCAGTTATCCGTTTTATTTCTTTACTTGGCTTTGCTGCACGCTCATCAGTTATAGCACCTTTTATGTCTTTTTCTACCAACGTCATAAAAAAGTACTTGCCATTGCATTCTACATCTGCATCGCCATACCGCTGATGATCTGTATACGCTATTTTTTGCAGGAAGTAGTCTATTTTTCAATTACCGGAAAGCATAATTATAGTGCAGATATGCGCGCGCCCATCCGCTATTTTATCGATAACATTTACTTCACCATCTATTACAGTCTTTTTGGCATTGTTTTTTTCTTTATCCAGCTCTCTACTTATAACCAGAAAAAACAGCACGAGCTTTTGCTACAGAACCGGCAGTCGGAACTTTCTTTTTTGCGATCGCAAATTAATCCACATTTCCTGTTCAACAGCCTAAACAATGTGTATACGCTGGTTTATCAGGGCTCCGACAAGGCTTTGGGTTCCATCAGCAAGCTTTCCGAACTGTTGCGCTACATGCTTTACGAAAAAGAAGAATGGGTGCCCCTGCTTAAGGAAGTGCAATACCTTCGCAATTTCATCGACCTGCAACTGATGCGCTATGATTTTAAGCCTGCCTATCAGGTAAAGATCAATATTCCTGCAGACTGTACCTTAAAAATAGCTCCGCTAACCCTCATTCCGTTTGTTGAAAATGCCTTTAAACACGGCGACCTGAGAGATACAGCAATGCCTTTGCAAATCGAGTTGGAACTGGCAGGCCAGGCGCTTAATTTTAAGGTCAGCAACAAAAAAGGTAACTTTAACAAAGACGAAACCGGTGGCATTGGCCTGGAGAATGTAAAAAAACGACTGGACCTAATCTATGCAAGCCATCAAACTTTGCACATTGCCGATTCGCCTACCCAATATACCATAGTGCTACAGATGAAACTACATGAATAATTTGGATAAAACGATTAATTGTTTGGTAGTTGACGATGAGCCTCTAGCCTTGGCCTTACTGAGCGACTACATTGCCAAAACGCCCGGCTTAAAGTTGTTGAGCGCAACCTCAGATCCTTTAACCGCACTCGCTTTGGCCAAAGACGGAACCGTAGACCTCGTTTTTTTAGACATGCAGATGCCAGAGCTTTCGGGCATGCAGTTCATGAAAATCCTCCAAAAAAAGAGCATGGTTATTGTTACTACGGCTTACAGCGAATATGCCCTCGAAAGCTACGACCATCATGTGGTCGACTACCTGCTCAAACCCATTACTTTCGAGCGTTTTTGGCTGGCTATAGAAAAAGCGCAGGAACGTTTCAATGCCTTGGCTAGTCCAAATTTGGCCGCGAATGTAGCGCCACCGGTCAATCAGTTTATTTTTGTCAAAACCGATTACCGATTGGTCAAAGTAGCGCTGAACGATATTTATTACCTTGAAGGTGCCCGCGACTATGTGGTTATCCATACCCCAACCGAACAACTGCTGACCTTGCAAAGCATGAAATCGCTGGAAGACCAGTTGCCTGCCGAGCAGTTTATGCGCATCCACAAATCCTATGTCATTTCGCTCGATAAGATCAGCTTCATCGAACGTGGCCGCGTAGCCATCAACAACCAGCTTATTCCGGTAAGCGACACGCATAAAGACCGTTTATTGGAAAAACTGAAGCTTTCGCGATAGTTTTTTGGCTCGCTTTTGCGGTTAAGCCGAAAATTGAAAACTGCAAACCGAAAATTGTCAATTGCAAACTGAAATCTCTAAATTTACCGCGCTAAAAAGCACCAATAACAATGAAAAACATCCAAGTCATCGCATTTGATGCCGACGATACCCTTTGGGTTAACGAGCCTTATTTTAGAGAAGCCGAAGACAAATTTTGCGCCCTGTTGCAAGATTACCTGCCCATGCACAGCACGGCTTCAGAACTGTTCAAGGTAGAAATCAGAAACCTGTCGCTATATGGCTATGGCATTAAGGGCTTTATGCTTTCCATGATTGAAACCATTGCCGTGGTAACCGAAAATACCGCCAGCATGGCCGTGGTTAACAAAGCCATCGAATTTGGCAAAGAACTGCTGAACAAACCGGTAGAGTTGCTACCGGGTGTAGAAGAAGTGTTGCAAAACCTAAAAGGCGATTACCGCTTGGTGGTAGCCACCAAAGGCGATTTGTTGGACCAAGAAAGAAAACTGCAGAAATCGGGTTTGGAGAAATATTTCCACCACATCGAAATCATGAGCGACAAAAAAGAAAAAGACTACCTCAAGCTCTTGAAACACCTCGATTGCCAGCCCCAGGATTTTCTGATGATCGGCAATTCGCTCAAATCTGATATTCTGCCGGTGCTGCAACTTGGTGGCCATGCCGTACATGTGCCCTACCACATTACCTGGGAGCACGAAACCATTGAAAACAACGTAGAACACGAAAACTTTGCCACTGCCGAAACCATTACCGATATTTTAAGCCTACTCAAGCCATGAAGCAACTGTTCGATTTAGAAAACTGGTCCAGAAAAGACCATTTTAATTTTTTTAACCATTTCGAAGAACCATTTTTTGGCGTAGTGGTTGATATTGACTGTACCATGGCCTACGACAAATGCAAAAAAGAAGGTATCGGCTTTTTTCTGTATTACCTGCATCAGGCTTTAACAGCGACAAACGCCATCGAAAATTTCAGGCTCAGGATAGAAGACGACCAGATTTATAGCTACGATGCGGTGCATGCTTCGGCGGTCATCAATCGGCCCGATGGCACTTTTGGCTTTTCCTACATCGACTATGCACCAGGCTTTGAAGCATTCCAGGCTGGAGCAAAAAAAGAAATCGAACGCGTTCAAAACACCACAGGTTTGGTTCTTGCAGGTTCTGGTGCCAACGTGATCCACATTTCGGCGATGCCATGGCTCAAATTTACTTCGCTATCGCATGCACGAAGCTTTTCTTTCAAAGACAGCTGCCCAAAGATTTCCTTTGGCAAAATGACAGTAGTAGATGGCAAAAAAACAATGCCGGTGTCCATCCATGTTAACCATGCCTTAATGGACGGCTATCATGTGAACCTTTTTGTCGAGAAATTTCAGGAATTGATGAATGCTCAATAGCCTAAACACTAACCTTAAACCGGCTTGATAAAAGCACAAAAAGGCTCAGGCCATTAAAACAGCTTGCCTTAAGCAGATCGACAGGACGAATTAAGCAGTTTGATAATCCAGCTCAAAACCATCCGCCAGGCTTAACACCTCTTCTTGCGAAATCGATTTTGGATTTAGGTATTGCTTTTCCAGCAGGCCCAGAGAAATCTTGATTTGTCCTGCAGAAGTCCTGATCAAGCATTCGTTGTCTTGAATAGAATTAGATAGATACCTACCGATCTTCTTATTAACTTCCGCAAATCTAAATACCAATTCGTGAAATATAAATACAGGGTAATTCATGCTGTAAAGCTAAGGATGACTCCTTAAAAGGGCAAATTATGATATTGTTAACAATGCTTAACATTAATTTAATACACGCTTAACACTAGCGAAACCCAAGAGCCGATAAATTTCAAATCGCGCCTGCTAATGGTTGCTTTATTGCTATATTGGCACTCGGATAAACCTAAAAAACAGATGAAAAAATTCTTGATTATCGCCTTTTTAAGCTTGGCTGGCTCCACTTGTTTTGCCCAAGGCACAAGCACTACAACACCCTACAAAACAGAACTGCAGAAATTATTGACATTGTCTGGCTCCGAAGCCAGCTTTAAGGTAGCCATCGACCAGATGATCGGCACGCTCAAGCAACAACAATCTGATATCCCTGCCGAATTTTGGACTGAAATGGAAACCGAACTGAAAAAGACATCGATGTCTGAACTGTTAGACCTCTTGCTGCCTATTTACCAAAAGCACCTCAGCATTGACGACCTGAAGCAGATTTCGGCTTTCTACGAATCGCCTGCCGGCAAAAAATTCGCAGAAAAAACACCGCTTATCCTCAGTGGTTCGATGGAGGCCGGCAGAGAATGGGGCATGAAAGTTGGACAGCGCGTAGTCGATAAAATCAAAGAAAAGTACAACTGATTTAATGGATGGAAGGTTTTTTAAGGAAGCTAAGCTATTGTAATCTTGCCCTATGCCTGGCTTATTTGATGTTGGCCAAACTTAAAGGCGATTGGCTTAGCTTTTTGTTGCTTTTGTTTCCGCTTGTTTTTAACTGGCGCACCTTGCAGAACCTCAAAATCAGACAATTTAGATTGGGGAGTTGGCACTATTTAACAGCAACCATAACCATGGTTTATGCCATTTTTTTAATGGCCAGTATCATACACACCCTTATCACTATCGGACCGCAAAAAAACATCCTTATGCTTTTAGCTGGCGAAATTATACTTTCGCTAACCTTGCTTGTTCACTTGGCACTTGCCTTGAAACTCGATAAACCCTATAACCCAGCCAAAAATTAATCATTTCCCATTTGCAGATTTCTTTCTTAAATTCAAGTCCTAAAACAGCTATACCATGAGCGACAAAAAAGCACTATTCATTGAAAAAATCAAAGCCTCTTATGCGCCAAGCGGTGCATCCATTTACCTGGGTGCCGGAATTTTAGATGGCGAAGTACTGGCCGAAGCCGAAGTTAACCTGCCCCTGCGGATGATGAACCGCCACGGCCTGATTGCCGGTGCAACCGGAACGGGAAAAACCAGGACCTTGCAGCTATTGGCCGAACAGCTTTCTGATGCAGGTGTGCCTGTTTTTATGCTCGACGTCAAAGGCGATCTTTCTGGACTTTACCAGCCGGGAACCAGCAATCCGAAAATAGAAGAAAGGGCGCAACAGCTCAACAAAGCCTTTACGCCAAGCGGATTTCCGATCGAACTTTACTCGCTAAGCGGCAAGTTGGGTGCACAGATGCGGGCCACGGTAAGCGAATTCGGTCCGGTACTCCTCTCTAAGATACTCGAACTCAACGAAACGCAAACCGGTGTGCTTTCGGTTATTTTTAAATATGCCGACGACAACAAAATGCCTGTTGTTGACCTGAACGACTTAAAAAAACTATTAGGCTATTTGGCCGAAGGTCCAGGAGCTGCCGAAATTAAAGGCAGCTACGGATCTATTTCTACGGCTACTTCAAGTACCATCCTAAGAAAGATAGTAGCCATAGAACAACAAGGCTTGGCCGGCATGTTTGGCGAAACCTCTTACGATATCGAAGATCTTTTTAGCAGAGTGGACGGAAAAGGCATGATCAGCCTGCTCAACATTGCCGATGTGCAAAACCAACCCGTGCTTTATTCTACTTTCCTGCTAAGCTTATTGGCCGAAATCTATCAGGCTATGCCCGAAGCAGGCGATTTGGACAAACCCAAACTGGTTTTCTTTTTCGATGAGGCGCATTTGTTATTTAACGATGCCCCAAAAGCATTTTTAGACCAGGTCAACACCATCATCAGGCTCATCCGTTCTAAAGGAATTGGCGTATTCTTTTGTACCCAATCGCCTATGGATGTTCCAGAAAGCGTATTGGCCCAACTGGGCAACCGCGTACAGCATGCGCTCAGGGCCTTTACGCCAAACGATGTAGATGCCTTGAAGAAAACCGTAAATACCTATCCCAAATCAGATTTTTACCAAATAGATAAGGTATTAACTTCTTTGGGAACTGGTCAGGCGCTGATTACCGTACTGAACGAAAAAGGTATTCCTACCGAAGTGGCCGCAACCATGCTTACCCCGCCACGAGCCGTAATGGGTCCGATGGCCGCCATTGATTGTGAAAAACTGATGCAGGCTAGTCCCTTGTTTACTAAATATCAGCAGACCGTTGACCCTGTAAGTGCTTTTGAAATGCTGACCGACCGCATTAACCTCAAACTGGCCGAAGAGAATGAAGCCAAGGCCGCCGCCGAGGAACAAAAAAGGCAGGAGGAAGCCAGCAAGCCAAAGCCAGGTGAGAAAAGCATTGTTGAGCAGGTAATGGGCGCTACCATTACGCGCCAAATCGGGAAGGAAATTGTACGCGGTCTTTTCGGCATGCTTACGGGCAAAAAACCAAGATCAAGAAGTGGTGGTATTTTTGGCTTATAAAACTTACCTTTGGGGCTCATCTACTTACCTAAATTTTATTATTGATTTTTAATGAAACCAACCTTACTTATACTGGCCGCCGGAATGGCTAGCCGCTACGGAAGCATGAAACAAATTGATGGTTTTGGACCTAACAACGAAACCATTATCGACTATTCGATTTACGATGCCATTAAAGCCGGATTTGGCAAAGTGGTGTTTATCATCAAAGAAGAATTCTTAGACAATTTTAAAGCTATTTTCGAACCCAAGCTTCAAGGCAAGATCGAAACCGAATATGTTTTTCAGAACTTCGATTTGCAACAATTTGGCATAGCCGAAGAAATTTACAGGGAAAAACCTTGGGGCACTGCGCACGCCATGCTTTCGGGCCGCAAAGTAATCAAAGAACCTTTCTGCATTATCAATGCCGACGATTTTTATGGCTATGATGCCTTTAAGAAAATGGTTGATTTCTTGACCAATGAGGTTAACGACAGCCAATATGCCATTGTAGGCTATCAGATTGGCAAAACCTTATCTGACTTTGGTTCGGTTTCGCGCGGCGTTTGCCAGGTTGATGAGGCAGGGAATATTACCGAAATCAACGAACGCACTAAAATCTACAAAAAAGACGATGCGATTGTTTACGAAGAAGATGATAAAGAATATCCATTGGCATTCGAAACACCGGTGTCTATGAACTTCTGGGGTTTTACGCCAGCCGTATTCAAGGTAACCGAAGAGCAGTTTGTAAAATTTGCCGAAGCGAATAAAGACAAGCCCAAAGCCGAATTCTTTATTCCTTTAATTGGCGAATACCTGGTTAAAAACAACATTGCCAATTTCAAGAACATCCCAACGGCCAACCAATGGTTTGGGGTTACTTATAAAGAAGACAAGCCTATTGTGCAAGCCAGTATCGACCAGCTGATCAAAGATGGCGCGTATCCTGCAAATTTATGGAGCTAATTCTTGATGAAGCGATTTTAAAGGCTTACGGTTTTAGCAAAAACACCGTAACGTTACAACAAATAGGTTCGGGGCTCATTAACCGAACCTATTTGCTTTTGGCGCCAAATCAGCAAAAATATATCCTCCAAAACATCAATGCGCAGGTATTTCACAACCCTTTGGCAATTGCGCACAATATTAGCGCCATAGCCGATTACCTGAAGGCAAACGATCCGGATTATTTATTTCCGGCCCCTATTGCTACCCTTAACGGCAGTTTAATGGCCACCCACAATGGTGAATATTGGCGCCTGCTGCCCTTTGTAAGCGATAGCGTTGCATTTGATACCTTAAACGAGCCCAAACAGGCCTATGAGGCAGCCAAACAATTCGGCAAATTGAGCCTTTTGCTCAATGGTTTCGATACTACTCGGTTAAGTCCGACCATTCCTGGCTTTCATAACCTGGCCCTGCGGTACGAGCAGTTTACCTTTACCTTGGGCCAATGCAGCGAGCCATCAAAAAAAGAGGCTGAACAAGCCATTGCCATGGCCTTGCAGTATCACTTTATTTTAGCTTATTATCACTCTTACGAGCATCGTCACGATTTTCCAGACCGTGTGATCCACCACGATACCAAAATCAGTAATGTACTGTTAAACGAAACCAGCCATGAAGGTGTTTGTGTAATCGATCTCGACACGCTGATGCCCGGAAAATTCATTTCAGATCTTGGCGACATGCTACGGTCTTATACCTGTGCCTTCTCCGAAAACGAAACCAACCTAGAACTTATCAAAATTCGTCTACCTTATTTTAAAGCGACCATACAAGGCTATCTTTCAACCATGGGAGCTATCCTTACTTCTACAGAAAAAGAACTGATTTTATTCTCTGGAAAATACATGGTGTACATGCAGGCACTCCGTTTTTTAACCGATTACCTCAATGGCAGCATTTATTACCCGATAGCTTATCCCAGCCAGAATTTGGACAGGGCCAAAAACCAGTTCAAGCTTCTGAAAGAATTCTTCGCCAACGAAAAGGTATTGCAGGATATCATTGAAGACTGTTTGCCGTAAACCCTATTTCAAGTTCTAATTAATCCCTACTCACATGTCTCAGCTCCACAACGAAATTAAAAAGGAATTCCAGATTGAAAGGATGATTCTTTTTACCGATGCCGTATTTGCCATTGCCATTACCTTGCTGGTTATCGAAATCAAGGCACCCCATATTCCGCATAACTTTACGCCCGGTCAGGTTGCCGACCAATTGCTCAACCTTACGCCCCTGTTCATTGGCTTCATTATCAGTTTCTTTGTCATTGCCATTTATTGGCGCTCGCACCACCGCCTGTTTTCGTTTATTAAGAACTACGACGACAAGCTGATATGGCTTAACTTTCTCTTTCTTTTTACGGTTATCCTCATGCCTTTCAGTTCAGCTTACTATAGCGAAAACTTCGAGCATCAGTTGCCGTTTTATTTCTATTGTTTCAATGTAGCTGCTACCGGTTTGTTAAACTATGCGCTTCTGGGCTATATCATTAAGCACCGCGGTCGTATTTCCGAAGGTTTCGATGATAAAAAAGCCAGGCAGCTAGCCAGGTGCCGTACACTGATTGTTCCCTTTATTTTCCTGTTGGGCGCTTTGGCCTGCTGGATTTTGCCTGAAAGCATCCGCGATTACAGCCGGATGGCACCGATCTTAATCTGGCCAGCATTGGTAATCCTGAACAAGGTTTTTGGCAAGAAAAAAGAGCTGGAATACACCACTTCAGCCCCTGCTCCAAAACGCAAAAAGTAATCACACAAAAAAAGCCCCGAAATTAATTCGGGGCTTTTTTATTTATCGCTCTTCAGGCTCTCGACTGAAGACTTCAGACTTCAAGACTATTTCTTTTCGTCGTCTTTTACTTCTTCAAAATCAACATCAGTTACGGTATCGCCACCTTGTTGGGCATCAGCTTGTGGCGCTTCGCCTTGAGGTTGGCCTTCCTGACCTGCTTTGTACATTTCTTCAGAAGCAGCGTTCCATGCATTTTGCAATTCGGCTTGTGCAGCATCGATATCGGCAAAATTACGGGCCGCATGTGCATCTTTCAGTTTTTTCAAGCCTTCTTCAATTGGAGCTTTTTTATCGGCTGACAATTTCTCGCCAAACTCTTTCAATTGTTTCTCGGTTGAGAAGATCAAAGCATCTGCGCTGTTGATTTTATCGGCTTCTTCTTTTGCTTTAGCATCAGCTTCTGCATTGGCTTCAGCTTCTTGCTTCATTTTTTGGATTTCGGCATCAGTTAAGCCTGATGAAGCTTCGATGCGGATTTTTTGCTCTTTGCCAGTGGCTTTATCTTTAGCACTTACATGCAAGATACCGTTGGCATCAATATCAAAAGCAACTTCTACCTGAGGCACGCCACGTGGCGCTGGCGGAATTCCATCCAAGATGAAACGGCCAATCGTGCGGTTTTGAGCTGCCATTGGGCGCTCGCCTTGCAAGATGTGGATCTCTACCGATGGCTGATTGTCGGCCGCAGTGGAGAAGGTTTCCGATTTCTTAGAAGGAATAGTTGTATTCGCCTCGATCAATTTGGTCATTACGCCACCCATGGTTTCGATACCTAACGAAAGCGGGGTTACGTCTAACAATAATACATCTTTAACCTCACCGGTTAATACACCACCTTGAATAGCTGCACCGATGGCTACTACTTCGTCAGGGTTTACGCCTTTGCTTGGTTCTTTGCCAAAGAAGGCTTTAACAGCATCCTGAATAGCAGGAATACGGGTTGAACCACCTACCAAGATAATTTCGTCGATATCGCTCACGCTCAAACCAGCATTTTTCAAAGCCGATTTACAAGGATCGATCGTACGTTTGATCAAATCGCCAGCCAATTGCTCAAATTTTGCACGGCTCAAGGTTCTAACCAAGTGTTTAGGACCGCTGGCATCGGCAGTAATGTAAGGCAAGTTGATTTCGGTTGAAGTGGTGCTAGAAAGCTCGATTTTAGCTTTCTCGGCAGCTTCTTTCAAACGTTGCAAAGCCATTGGATCTTTGTGCAAGTCCATGCCGTTTTCGTTTTTGAACTCTTCGGCCAACCACTCGATAATAACGTGGTCAAAGTCGTCACCACCCAAGTGTGTATCACCATCAGTTGATTTTACTTCGAAAACGCCATCGCCCAATTCCAATACAGACACGTCGTGCGTACCGCCACCACAGTCAAATACCACAATTTTCATGTCTTTGTGGGCTTTGTCTAAACCATAGGCCAAAGCAGCTGCAGTAGGCTCGTTAATGATACGTTTTACAGAAAGACCAGCAATTTCGCCAGCTTCTTTAGTAGCCTGACGTTGTGCGTCGTTAAAGTAAGCCGGAACGGTAATTACAGCTTCTGTTACTTCTTGGCCCAAGAAATCTTCTGCAGTTTTTTTCATTTTTTGCAAAATCATTGCAGAAATCTCTTGTGGAGTATATTTGCGGTCGTCAATTTCTACACGTGGTGTATTGTTGTCGCCTTTAACCACTTTATAAGGTACCCTGGCAATTTCTTTTGCCACTTCAGCATAGCTGCTGCCCATAAAGCGTTTAATCGAATAAATTGTTTTGGTTGGGTTTGTTATTGCCTGACGTTTTGCAGGCTCGCCCACCTTACGCTCGCCGTTCTCTGCAAAAGCAACAATAGATGGCGTAGTACGTTTGCCCTCGCTGTTTGCTATAACTACAGGTTCGTTACCCTCCATTACAGCAACGCAAGAGTTTGTTGTTCCTAAGTCTATACCAATTATTTTTCCCATTTTATTATATATTTCTTAAAGTTTTAATGTTTTATATACCCTAATAACAAGCAATGTGCCAATTAGGTTTTGGCAGAAATAGCGCCAAAAACTCTGCTAAAATGTAAAAAAACGGCCATTCTTATGCTGACAGCTTGGCAGAAACGGAAGTTGAATAGCTGAAAGCTTAAAGACCAAAGGTGAAAGGCAAAAGGTAGAGGGCTTAAGGCCTATAGTATTGGGGGCTGTTAGTTACACTGGTAACCAAAACGGAACGTATCACTCGTATTCATCGATTTGCTCGAGAACTGAAAGCTGGCAGAGGTTATGTTGCCGTTATTATTCCATACAAAACTCCAAACATCCTTCTCATTTAAGGAAGCATCGTTCGAAAAGCTGGTATTGATCTCTCTCAATAAGTTTCTTGATCTTTTACCGCATAAGCCAATCAGTTCAGGGCAACGAAGCTGAAATACTTCTGCCAAAGGGAAATCGGCATACCAGCCATTGGTAGCTTGATTTAAGGTAGCGCTATACGCAATATTTTTTTGCGTTATGGTTCCATTGGCCGAGATGCTAACTATTTTAACCAAGTTTCCGTCCTGGTAGCTTAAGGTAGAAGTTTGGACAGCGTTACCGGTTATTATATCGCTGAGCTTTACTTCTGTTAAATAGCCCGATGCATCGTATTTCGCATCAAAAATCTGCTGATCGTTAACAAATCTGCCCAGTCGGCCTTTATCGTCTAAAGTAACCGTACCGTAAGGCCTCGTTACAGTTGGTGCCACTTTAGCTGTATAAACGATATCTATTTTGTTCCCAGTATAAGCCAATTCCTTTTTATACAGGCCGTTTTCGAGCTTCACCAATTCTCCTTTATCGTTATAGGAATATACAAGGTCGTCCATGCTGCTTACCTTGCATTGGGCTTCTTTTGTAATCGGCTCCTTATCTTTCGAGCACGAGCTCAATAAAACAATAAAGGCAAGAAAGTAGCTAATTCTTTTCATCTGGCGAGGGCGTTAATGCTTAAAATTGACTGGATTAATGGCGGTTCCGATGGCTTTTGTAACACATCATCTACCTGAAGCAATAATAGGCATTTCTAATCAAATTGCTAAAAGTCTTTCCAAATGTCGGCGGTTATTGTTGATGTATTTACATTTAAGGTGTCGCAAATTGCGACACCTTAAATCCAATCAAAATCGGCCAATGGAGAAAAACAGCAAACATTTTTCCTATTTCAACCCGCTAAGGTGTCGCAAATTGCGACACCTTAGCCATTACTTCTTAGACAGCTTATAGCCCACACTTGCTCTTTCTGTTGGATTGTTCTTTTCTTCCAATAAACGATCAATGTATTGAAAAACAAGCTCTATGTTCTTGGTATTGTTGTCTGTTTTCTTTTCTAGGCTTTCGATGGCTTTCCTTAACATCGTATTATCGGCAAGCATTTCTCTTAGCCGTACAAATATTTCGATGATCTTTATACTCACCTTAATGGCTTGTTCGCTCCTCAGTACATTGGCCAGCATGAGCACACCATGCTCTGTAAACACATAGGGCATGTTACCGCCCAAATTCCTCCTTGAAGGAATTGCTTTATGCGCCAGCAAAGTTTCAATCTCTGCTTCCGTAAGCTGGAACATAAAATTTGTGGGAAAATTATCATGGTTCCGTTTAACCTGTTCTCTCAGCCTCCGTGCGGGCACGCCGTAGAGTTCTGCCAAATCACGATCAAGCATTACTTTCTGTTTTCGCAAATAGTAAATTTTATTAATCAGAACCTCATCAGGGATGATCAGATCTGTTTGCTTCTTTTTCATAGGTTAGGTGTCGCAAATTGCGTAACCATGAATATACGTAAAATTGAAGATTAGTGCAATAAGAGGCGCTCAACGTAGATTTATAGAAAATTAAGGTGTCGCAAATTGCGACACCTTAATACGAGTTAAGTGCTAAAAGTCTTTCCAAATGGTGATAGCCGATGCCAAAATAGGCCTTGGTATCTTTGATCTTTTGAAGTATTTCGGCTTGGCGTTCGTTCTCTGCTTTAGTGCTTGGTTTCTCTGTCCGCTTGACACCAACCACCAGTACATTCTTAGGCGTATGTGCATCAGAAACAAATTCAAGCACCTTGGTTTTATAGCCAAAATACTCCAAAATCAACGCCCTGATGCCATCGGTTACCATTTCGGCTTGGCGTTCTAAGAAAATGCCATATTGGGTCAAAAAAGATGCGTTATTCTTTACCTTGTGCTTTTCTATTTCTCGTCTGATCTGCTTATGGCAACAAGGGGCTACCACAATCAGTTCGGCATTGGCTTTAATCCCTTTAAAAATGGCATCATCCGTAGCGGTATCGCAGGCATGGAGGGCAATCAGCAAATTGATCTGATCTACGTTATAATCTTCTATGGTTCCCTGCACAAACTGGAGCTGTTCAAAACCTGCCTGTTTGGCTATCGTGTTGCAAAGCGCTACCAGATCTTCCCTATACTCCACGCCTACTACATTAGCTTCAAGCTGTAGTTGCGTATGCAGGTAATCGTACAAGGCAAAAGTAAGATAGCCCTTACCAGCGCCCATATCCACTACCTTTTTGATAGTCCCTTCAGGTAGTTCTTTAATCAGCGAACTTAATATCTCGATATACTGGTTAATCTGCTTGTACTTGTCCTGCGCATTTTTGTATACCTTGCCCTCGGCATCGGCAATCTTAAGTTCGTGCAAATAAGAGCCATTAGGCTTAATCAGGCGCTTCTTTTCCTTGTTGTGTGCCTGACTGGCCTCCAGTTTAATAGGCAGTGCTTGCTCACGGATATCAACCGTATTTTTTCGATGCTCCAAAATATACTCGTGCTGCACGGTAAAAAGAGTGGCTATCTTAAAATCATGCTCAATTAAGGCTGCAATAAGCGAAATGCCCTCGGCCAGCGAATGGTTCTTAAAGATATCCCTGGTTTTATAACGGTAGTTAAAAGAGAGCATAGGCTGTCTTTTAATGAGCACCTGCTTCACATAAATATGCTTAAGCGCTTCTTCTTGGCCTTGATAATTGCCTAAAGAAAGTTTCACAAATTGGCCAGCGCTTAGGCTTTCGCTCAAAAGGGCTTCAAATCTGGATAAGGCAGTAGTGCTTGTCATAAGGCAAAATTAAGGCAAATAAATCAAATGGTTTCTTTATCCAATAAAAAACCCCTTAAGGCATGCCTTAAGGGGTTCTTATCTTTTAGGTAAAAGAATTAAGCTTTTGGCTCTTCTTCAGTTGCCGGAGCTTCTGGAGTAGCCTCTTCTGTAGCTGGAGCTTCTTCAACAGCAGGTGCTGCTTCTTCTACTTTCTCAGCTTTAGGTGCTTTTTCTTCTTTTGCTTCAGTTGCAGGGGCATCAGCTCTTTTAGCTTTGCTTCTGCTTCTGCGCGTAGTTTTCTTATCGGCAGCTGCAGCATCTTTACCGTAAACTTCGTTGTAATCTACCAACTCGATCAAAGCCATTTCAGCGTTATCGCCCAAACGGTTGTTTAATTTGATGATACGAGTGTAACCACCTGGACGGTTAGCTACTTTGGTTGCCACGTCGCGGAACAACTCGGTAACGCTGTCTTTATCTTGAAGATAAGAGAAAACGATACGGCGAGAGTGCGTAGTGTCGTTTTTAGATTTTGTGATTAGAGGCTCAACATACACGCGCAAAGCTTTTGCTTTGGCCAAAGTAGTTGAAATTCTCTTGTGTTTAATTAACGATGAGGCCATGTTTGCCAACATCGCTTTTCTGTGCGATGTGGTTCTGCCTAAATGGTTAAATTTTTTACCGTGTCTCATTTTTTGTTTTGTAAAGTGTATACCGTCTCTTTGAACTTAATCTGAGGGAATTATACACTGTGAATATTAATTATTCTTATCTAGTGCTAGCTTTAATCTACAGTTTCACAACTGGTAACTCAAAACTGAGAACTTGCTTATTCTTCGTCTAACTTGAATTTGGCTAGGTTCATTCCAAACGATAATTGTTTAGATTTTACCAGCTCTTGGATTTCGGTTAGCGATTTTTTACCGAAGTTTCTGAACTTCAACATATCTGCTACATCATAAGATACCAAATCAGCCAAAGTGCGGATATCGGCTGCTTTCAGACAGTTCAAGGCACGTACAGAAAGATCAAGGTCAACCAATTCGGTTTTAAGGATTTTGCGCATATGCAAAATTTCCTCATCAACTTCTTTGGTTTCTTCTTTAGCTTGAGATTCTAATACCAGGTTCTCGTCAGAGAATAGCATGAAGTGTTGGATCAAGATTTTGGCCGCTTCTTTCAAAGCTTCTTCCGGGTGGATCGAACCATCGGTAGAGATATCCAAAATCAATTTCTCATAATCGGTTTTTTGCTCAACACGATAGTTTTCGATCGTGTATTTTACGTTCTTCATTGGGGTGAAGATAGAGTCGATAGCGATAACGCCAACTACTGTATCAGTGATCTTGTTCTCTTCTGCAGGAACATAGCCACGGCCTTTATTGATCGTTAATTCTACCTCTAAAGTTACCGATTTCTCCATGTTGCAAACTACCAACTCAGGGTTCAACACCTCAAAGTTGTTAGAGAACTTGGTGATATCACCAGCCAAGAATTGCTCCTGACCATTTACAATGATGAATACTTTTTCTGAATCGCCAGACTCGCCAACTTTCTTGAAACGAACTTGTTTCAAGTTTAAGATGATCTCGGTCAAATCTTCAACCACACCTTTCATGGTAGAAAACTCGTGAGAAACGCCTGAAAAACGAATACTTGTAATGGCAAAACCTTCTAATGAAGAAAGTAGGATTCTTCTCAAGGCATTACCTATTGTTACACCGAAACCGGGCTCTAAAGGACGAAATTCAAATTGACCATCGAAATCGGTTGATTTCTGCATGATTACCTTGTCTGGTTTCTGAAATGCTAAAATTGCCATTTATAATGTTTTTAGATTTTTATTAATGTTGTGTAACGTAAAAAAGTTAAAGCCACGAGGGCTTTAACCAAATCTATTACTTAGAGTACAACTCTACAATAAGGTTTTCCTTAATGTTTTCTGGGATCTCGTCGCGGTTAGGATAAGCCAAAAACTTACCTGTCAACTCGCTTGCATTCCAATCTAACCAGTTGAACTTGTTGATTGCTCTGCCTGCAACTGAGTTTGTGATGGCTTCTAAGGTTTTAGATTTCTCACGAACTGCTACTACGTCGCCAGCTCTTAATTGGTATGATGGAATATTAACAACCTCGCCGTTTACGGTGATGTGCTTGTGGCTAACCAATTGACGTGCACCTGAGCGGGTTGGAGCAATACCTAATCTGTATACGGTGTTGTCTAAGCGCGCCTCTAGCAATTGCAATAAGTTATCACCGGTAATACCTTGACGTGATGATGCTTTAGTGAACAAGTTGCGGAATTGTTTTTCCAATACACCATAAGTGTATTTCACTTTTTGCTTCTCCATTAACTGGATGGCGTACTCAGATTGTTTTCCTCTTCTTTTTGAAGCGCCGTGTTGGCCTGGAGGATAATTTTTTCTATCTAATACTTTGTCAGGGCCGAAAATTGGCTCTCTGAACTTACGGGCGATTTTGGACTTTGGTCCGGTGTATCTTGCCATTTGTTTGTGATTTTAAAGTATCATGCAACCTGTAGCTGCAGACTCTTAGCTTTAAAAATTAATTGATTAAACTCTTCTTTTCTTAGGTGGACGACAGCCGTTGTGTGGAAGCGGGGTGATGTCTTTGATAGACATTACTTCCAAACCAGCTACTTGCAAAGTTCTGATGGCAGACTCACGGCCTGAACCTGGACCTTTTACAAATACCTCAACTTTACGCAAACCTAAATCAAATGCTACTTTACCGCAGTCTGAAGCCGCTTGACCTGCTGCATATGGAGTGTTCTTTTTAGAACCTTTGAAGCCCATTTTACCTGCAGACGACCAAGAAATGGTTTGACCGTTGTTGTTGGTTAGGGTAACAATGATGTTGTTGAACGTAGCATTGATGTGGGCCTGACCTACAGGCTCGATTACAACGATACGTTTTTTGGTAACTTTTTTACTTTTAGCCATTATGTTTTTTAATTAGTTAGTTGATGGATTACTAGATTAAAAATAACCTGGACCCATCAACTGTTTTAATCTTTTTGTTCCGAACAGCATTAGCTGTCCATCAATTACTATTTAGTAGCTTTTTTCTTGTTAGCAACTGTTTTTCTCTTTCCTTTACGGGTACGAGAGTTGTTTTTGGTACGTTGGCCACGAACAGGCAAGCCTTTTCTGTGACGAAGACCACGGTAACAGCCGATATCCATTAAACGTTTGATGTTCAACTGAACTTCCGAACGCAATGCACCTTCTACCTTAATGCTGTCGTTGATGATAGTACGGATAGCCGACAATTCGTCGTCAGACCAGTCCTGTACTTTTTTGCTAAGATCGATTCCTGCTTGGGTCAAAATGTTTTGAGCAGTTGATCTACCTATTCCGTAGATGTAGGTTAGACCGATTTCGCCTCTCTTGTTTCTTGGTAAATCAATACCTGATATCCTTGCCATATTTATAAATTGTTTTTAATGAACGACCGAACGGCGGGCCACCGTTGTGCGGATTTCGTTCCAGTATTTTTAATTACCCCTGACGTTGCTTGAACTTAGGGTTTTTCTTGTTAATTACGTAAAGCTTGCCTTTGCGACGAATCACTTTGCAATCAGCGCTACGTTTTTTGATTGAAGATCTAACTTTCATTTTATTTGTATCTATAAGTAATTCTGCCTTTCGTTAAGTCGTAAGGCGACATCTCTAATTTAACTTTGTCTCCAGGTAAAATTTTGATGTAGTGCATCCTCATTTTTCCTGAAATATGGGCGATAATCTCATGTCCGTTCTCGAGTTCAACCCTGAACATGGCATTCGATAATGCTTCCCTTATTACTCCGTCTTGTTCAATTGAGGCTTGTTTAGCCATATAATCTTGATTTTTACTTAATTAGCTGTTGTTAAACAGGGTTGCAAAATTAAATAAAAATTTTGAATTTTTTATTTTTTTTCTTTTAAAACTTCTTCAATCGGCGAAAAGGTCGATAAAACATCTGCTTTCCCCTTTTTGACGGCAACCGTATGTTCAAAATGCGCGGAAGGTTTATTGTCTTTGGTGGTTACGGTCCAACCGTCGGCCCAAAACTTAACTCCGGCAACACCAGCGTTGATCATCGGTTCGATAGCAATTACCATTCCCTCTTCCAGCTTAATGCCGCTTCCTCGCTTACCATAGTTAGGTACTTCTGGCTTCTCGTGCAGCTGTACGCCAACACCGTGCCCCACAAGCTCTCTAACTACCCCAAAGCCATTGGTTTCGGCATGGTTCTGTACGGCAAAGGCTATATCGCCGATGCGCATCCCCACAACCGCCTTTTCGATGGCCAGGTTGAGGCACTCTTGAGTTACCTTGGTTAGTTTTTGTTTTTCTGCATCTACCTCTCCAATAGAAAAGGTATAGGCAGAATCTCCAAAGAAGTTGTTTTTGATTACACCGCAATCAACAGAGATCAAGTCACCTTCCTGGATTACATACTCGCTCGGAAAACCGTGTACCACCTGCTCGTTGGGCGAAATGCACAAAGAGTTGGGGAAACCGCCATAGTTCAAAAAAGCTGGGATTGCTCCGTGGTCTTTGATAAACTCATAGGCCAGCTTGTCCAAGGCAAGCGTTGTCATGCCTGGTCCAATAACTTTGGCCACTTCGGCCAAAGTTTTGGAAACCAGTAAAGAACTTTCTCTGATTAATTCGATCTCCTCCGGAGATTTATAGAAAATTTTTGACATGTTTTTAATTTTGAATGAGGGAATTAGGAAACGACTGAATAGGTATTACACGACATTCAATCATTCATTAATTCATTCATTCTTATAATGCAGCACCGCTACCAGCAGCCGGAATACCGGTACGGCCAGTAACCCTGCCTGTTTTCATTAAACCGTCGTAGTGGCGCATCAACAGATAACTTTCAATTTGTTGCAAAGTATCTAATACTACACCCACCAAGATCAGTAATGAGGTACCTCCAAAGAAATGGGCGAATTCTTGTTGAATACCCACTCTTACAGCAAACGACGGCAGGATGGCGATGATAGCCAAGAACAACGATCCTGGGAAAGTGATCTTAGAAATTACATCGTCAATGAAACTTGAGGTGGCCAAACCTGGCTTGATGCCCGGGATGAAACCGCCGTTCTTTTTCATGTCGTCAGACATTTGGGTTGGGTTAACCGTAATGGCTGTATAGAAGAAAGTGAAGGCAATGATTAAAAACGCAAATGTTAAGCTGTACGTTAGCGAGGTAATATCGGTATACGAATGTAACCAGCTATCGGTTAGCTTAGGAAAAATTCCGATCAATGCGTTCGGGATGAACATCAATGCCTGGGCAAAGATAATCGGCATTACGCCGGCTGCATTAACCTTTAAAGGAATATATTGCCTTACGCCTCCTACTTGTCTGTTGCCAACAATTCTTTTGGCATATTGTACAGGCACTTTACGTACCCCTTGAACAATAAGGATGGTAAACATAACCACTGCAAATAAAGCTACGATTTCTAATACCAGCCTGATTGCACCGCCATCACTACCGGCAAAGGCCGAGCTGATTTCTTGTTGCATAGCTACTGGCAAACGGGCAATGATACCCACCATGATGATCAATGATGTACCATTTCCTATACCTTTATCTGTTATCTTTTCACCAAGCCACATCACGAACAAGGTACCCGCGGTCAAAACAAAGCCCGAAAGCACATAGAAAGTAAAGTGGTCGATCATGATGGCATTGGTAGGCACCTGTGTTTTCACATAACCTACGGCCTGCACAGCAGTGATTGCTACGGTTAGGTAGCGGGTGATTTGCGTTAATTTTTTTCTGCCGCTCTCTCCTTCTTTTTGCATTTTTTGGAAAGAAGGTACTGCAATGCCCAACAACTGAACTACGATAGACGCAGAGATATAAGGCATTACGCCCAATGCCACGATCGATACCTTAGAAAAGGCACCACCGGCAAACATATCCAACAAGCCCAAAAGACCTGTTTTCTGAGTATTGGCTAACTGAGTTGGATCTACACCCGGTAGAACAACTTGACAAACGAACCTGTAAATTACAAGAATCATGAGCGTAAAAAGAATACGCTCTTTCAATTCCTGTATTTTCCAAATATTACTTAAAGTAGTAAATAGCTTCTTCATTAATGATTACAATTTTACGATTGAGCCTCCAGCAGCTTCAATGGCTTTTTGTGCACTTGCAGAAAAAGCATGAGCTGTAACTTCTAATTTCGCTTTAACTTCGCCACGACCCAAGATTTTCACCAAGTCGTTTTTAGAAGCCAAACCATGCTGTTGCAAAGCAGCGAAATCGATGCTCGACAAGTTGTGTTTCTCTGCCAAGCCTTGTAGCACGTCTAAGTTTACGCCTACATATTCGGTACGGTTAATTGGTTTGAAACCTACCTTAGGCACACGGCGTTGCAAAGGCATTTGACCACCTTCGAAACCAACTTTGGTTGAGTGTCCAGAACGTGAACCAGCACCTTTATGACCACGGGTTGAAGTACCGCCACGGCCAGAGCCTTGTCCACGACCAATTCTTTTGCTGCTTTTTACAGAACCTTTTGCAGGTTTTAGATTACTTAAGTTCATTTTTAAAACTTGTTGTGTTGCCCTTCGCTTTCACTAATCAGGGACAACGATAAATAAATAGAAAATCTGCTTAGGGCATTTGATGGCATCCTAAGCAGATTTCTTAACAATTAAATAGTCTCTATAGCTACTAAGTGATTAACTTTTCTTACCATCCCAATAATGGCAGCGTTAGCTTCAACCTCTACGCTTTGGTTCATTTTTGTTAAACCTAAGGCTTTCATGGTTCTTTTTTGGCTTTCGCTTCTATCGATAATGCTTTTTACTTGGGTTATTTTAATTTTAGCCATGATATTATCCGTTAAAAACTTTGTTTAAATCCACACCACGGTGCTGAGCTACGGTATACGCATCACGCATTTTGGTTAGGGCATCAACAGTTGCCTTTACCACGTTGTGTGGGTTTGATGAACCTTTTGACTTAGCCAATACGTTGTGGATACCGGCACTCTCTAATACGGCACGCATTGCACCACCGGCAATTACACCGGTACCTACTGCTGCAGGCTTGATCAAAACGAAACCGCCAGAAAACTTGCCGATTTGCTCGTGAGGTACGGTACCGTTCAAAACTGGAACTTTTACCAGGTTCTTTTTGGCATCGTCTACACCTTTTGCAATGGCTTCTGTAACCTCTTTCGCTTTGCCTAAACCATAACCAACAACGCCTTGTTCATCTCCTACAACTACGATAGCTGAGAAGCTGAAGGTACGGCCGCCTTTGGTTACTTTGGCAACACGTTGTATGCTAACTAAACGATCTTTCAATTCGATCTCGCTAGTCTTTACTCTTTTTATATTGATAGTTGACATCTTACCTTTTTTTCAGATTAAAATACTAAACCAGCTTCGCGGGCACCTTCTGCCAACGATTTAACACGACCATGGTACAAATAACCATTCCTGTCGAAAACAACCTCTTTTACACCAGCTGCAATGGCTTTCTCGGCAATTAGCTTGCCTACTGCGATTGATTGGTCAGATTTTGTTCCTTTACCAGTAAAATCTTTAGATAAAGATGATGCTGAAACTATTGTATTACCAGTTTCATCGTTAATGATTTGAGCATAAATACCTTTATTGCTTCTATAAACTGATAAACGTGGACGGCTCTCAGAACCAGTAAGTCTTTTTCTGATGCCTTTTTTGATACGCTCTCTACGCGATATTTTCTTTGCCATTTTAATTATTTTTTAGAAGCTGATTTACCTGCTTTTCTTCTTAACTCTTCGCCAACAAACTTGATACCTTTACCTTTGTAAGGCTCTGGTGCACGTAACGAGCGGATCTTTGCCGCAACCTGGCCAATCAATTGTTTGTCGATGCTCTCTAAAATGATTTTAGGAGTCTGACCTTTTTCTGATGTGGTGGTTACTTTGATCTCTTGTGGCAACTGGAATACATAGTGGTGAGAATAACCTAGTACCAAGTCTAAAGTATTACCTTGGTTTGTGGCACGGTAACCCACACCTACTAGTTCTTGCTCTAATTTATAACCTTCAGTTACACCTACAACCATATTGTTGATCAACGAACGGTACAAGCCGTGCAAGGCTTTGTGCCTTTTTTGATCTGATGGACGGTTTACGGTTAACACGCCGTTTTCTTGGCTAACGGTAATATCTTGATCTAAGGCTTGGCTTAGTTCACCTTTAGGACCTTTAACAGTAACTACGTTATCGTTTGACACGGTAACGGTTACGCTAGCAGGCACATTAATTGGGTTTTTTCCTATTCTTGACATTCTGCTATCCTCCTATTAATAAACGTGACACAAAACCTCACCGCCAATGTTCAATTTGGCTGCTTCTTTATCGGTCATTACACCTTTAGAAGTAGATAAGATTGCGATACCTAAACCATTTAATACTCTTGGCATGTTCTCAACACCTGCATATTGTCTCAAACCTGGCTTGCTGATACGGGTTAAGGTACGGATAGCCGAGATTTTAGTGATTGCATTGTACTTCAAAGCGATTTTGATAGTGCCTTGAGCTGTAGTGTCTTCAAACTTGTAGTTTGCGATGTAACCTTTGTCGAAAAGTACTTTTGTAATTTCCTTTTTAAGGTTTGATGCAGGGATCTCTACAATTCTGTGATTTGCCTTGATGGCATTTCTTACCCTTGTAAGATAATCTGCAATTGGATCTGTATTCATTATTGTTGATTTGTGATAGTGGTTTCCCTTGGCCACCCGGCCTTCGGACCTGCTATCGGTTAATATTCGTTTTGCTAGTATAAAGACATAAGTATCAGGCATCGAGACATTAGATCTCGACCCCTGATACTCTGTACTTAGATACTTTTATATTACCAGCTGGCTTTTCTTACGCCAGGAATTTTTCCTGCCAAAGCCATATCGCGGAACAACACCCTTGAAATGCCAAAGGTACGCATATATCCACGAGGACGACCAGTTAATTTGCAACGGTTGTGCAAACGTACTGCCGACGAATTTTTAGGTAATTTGTCTAACGCCTCATAGTCGCCTGCCGCTTTTAAAGCCGCACGCTTCTCTGCATATTTAGCAACCAATCTTTGGCGCTTCAGTTCGCGAGCTTTTACACCTTCTTTTGCCATTATTGCTCTGTTTTTTGATTTTTAAACGGTAATCCAAATTGTTTTAAAAGTTCCAATGCCTCAACATCGTTGGTAGCAGACGTTACAAAGGTAATGTCCATACCCAAAATCCTGTTGATTTTATCGATATTGATCTCAGGGAAGATGATCTGCTCGGTAATACCCAATGTGTAGTTACCTTTTCCATCAAATCCTTTGTCATTGATACCTTTGAAATCGCGGATACGCGGCAAAGCTACGGAAATTAATCGATCTAAGAACTCATACATGTTATTATCACGTAACGTTACTCTTACACCAACTGGCATGCCCTTACGCAACTTAAAGTTAGAGATGTCTTTCTTAGATTTTGCGCCTACTGCCTGCTGACCAGCAATGGTAGACATTTCTAAGATAGAGCTGTCCATGATTTTCTTATCAGTTACAGCATAACGGCCAACACCTTGGTTAATGGCAATTTTCTCTAATTTAGGAACTTGCATTACGCTTTTGTAATTGAACTTCTCTTTTAGAGCCGATACAATTTCCTCTTTATATTTACTTTTTAATCTTGGTACGTAAGCCATTATTTGATTTCCTCCCCTGATATTTTAGCAACCCTTACTAATTTTCCGTCAGCGTTCAGCTTTCTGCCCACACGGGTAGTTTTGCCTGATTTTGGATCAATTAACTGTACGTTAGAAATATGAAGAGCAGCCTCTTTTTTAATGATACCACCATTTGGAGTAGCGGCATTTGGTTTTGTATGTTTTGATACAAGGTTTACACCTTCTACTACAACTCTGTTTTTGGCAACAAGCACTTCTTGTACTTTACCTTGTTGGCCTTTTGAATCGCCAGCTATAACCTTTACTAAATCTCCTTTGCGGATCTTTACCTTGGCTTGTGTTACTTTATTTTTCATATTATAATACCTCCGGTGCTAATGATACAATCTTCATGAATTGTTTCTCACGCAGCTCTCTTGCTACCGGGCCAAAAATACGTGTACCACGTGGCTCATCTTGTGCATTCAACAATACGGCTGCATTGTCGTCAAAACGAATATAAGAACCATCCTTACGTCTGATTTCTTTTTTAGTTCTTACTACAACTGCTTTAGAAACTGTTCCTTTTTTAATGTTACCTGAAGGCAAAGCGCTTTTTACGGTTACTACAATTTTGTCACCGATAGAAGCATATCTTTTGCCAGTACCACCAAGTACGCGGATAACCAATACTTGTTTTGCGCCGCTATTGTCGGCTACGTTTAATCTTGACTCCTGCTGTACCATCTTATTTAGCTCTTTCTAAAATTTGTACCAATCTCCAGTTCTTGTTTTTACTCAGCGGACGAGTCTCCATGATCAATACCGTATCACCGATACCACATTCGTTTTTCTCGTCATGAGCCATAAATTTGGTAGTTTTCTTTACGAACTTACCATAAATCGGGTGTTTCACTTTACGCTCAACTGCTACAACAACAGATTTATCCATCTTATTGCTTACCACCAACCCGGTCCTTGTTTTTCTTAATTGTCTTTCCATTTCGACTCTAAAAGTTATTTAGTTTCAGTAGCTGACTGAGCATTTTGCTTAGCCAATTCAGTATTTAATCGGGCTATGTCTCTTCTCACCTTCTTAATACGAGAAGGGTTTTCGATAGCCGAAATTGCGTGAGCGAATTTTAACTTGGTTAAGTTTTCTTTTTCTTCTGCAATCTTTGCTACTAATTCTTCTTTTGAAAGCCCTGTGATTTCTGAGTTTTTCATTTTATTAAATTTTTATGTGATGGTCTAGCGGTTGCAATAACAAGTGCACTTGCAACATTGATCCAAAACTTTTTTATGCTTCTACGTAATCTCTACGTACTACAAACTTGGTTTGAACTGGCAATTTTTGAGCGGCTAGTCTCAAGGCTTCTTTGGCAACTTCCAAAGGCACGCCTTCTGCCTCAAAAATAATGCGTCCGGGTCTAACAACGGCTACCCAATATTCAGGCGCACCTTTACCTTTACCCATACGTACCTCAGCTGGTTTCTTTGTTACCGGTTTATCCGGGAAAATTCTGATCCAAACTTGGCCTTCACGTTTCATGAAACGAGTTACCGCAATACGGGCTGCCTCTATCTGGCGACTTGTGATCCAAGTGGCTTCTAAAGACTTGATCCCGAAAGATCCGAATGACAATTCAGCACCACGAGTTGCTAAACCTTTCATTCTGCCTTTTTGCATCTTTCTGAACTTCGTTCTTTTTGGCTGTAACATTTTATTTTAAATATTATCGTTAAACGATTGGTTAACTATTTGCGTGGGCCTCTGTTGCCGCCGCCTTTATTATCTCTTCCGCCTTGACCCGGACGACCGCCACCGCGTTTGTCGTTCCTTCTGTCGCCGCCTCTATTGTCTCTGCCGCCATCTCTGCCGCCGAAGTTGCCTTGTGGTCTTTCGCCACCTTTGCCTGGAGCATTGCTCGTAGCGCCGATGTTTGGAGAAAGATCGCGTTTGCCATACACTTCGCCTTTGCAGATCCATACTTTAACACCGATTTTACCATAAGTGGTCAAAGCTTCTGCTAATGCATAGTCGATATCGGCACGGAAAGTATGCAAAGGAATTCTTCCTTCTTTGTACTGCTCGGTACGTGCCATCTCGGCACCGCCCAAACGGCCAGAAGTCATGATTTTGATCCCTTCGGCACCCATACGCATGGTTGATGCGATGGTTGATTTCATGGCTCTACGGAAAGAAATCCTAGCTTCTAATTGTTTGGCTACACCTTCAGCTACCAATTGTGCGTCAAGCTCAGGGCGTTTGATCTCGAAAATGTTGATCTGAATTTCCTTTTTAGTCAATTTTTTCAACTCTTCCTTGATCTTGTCAACCTCTTGGCCTGCTTTACCAATAACGATACCCGGACGGGCAGTGTGGATAGTAACGGTGATACGTTTTAAGGTACGCTCGATTACTACTTTGGCTACACCACCTTTGGCGATACGTGCTGAAAGGTATTTTCTTATTTTTTCGTCCTCAACTAATTTATCAGCATAGTTGTTGCCTCCGAACCAGTTAGAATCCCAGCCTCTGATGATTCCTAACCTGTTACCTATTGGATGTGCTTTTTGTCCCATTTCTGTTAATTAGTTTGAGTTTCAACGTTTTTACTATCTACTATTAAGGTAACGTGGTTTGAACGTTTACGGATTCTATAACCACGGCCTTGTGGGGCTGGTCTTAGTCTTTTTAACTGACGACCACCGCCTACCATTATCGTTTTCACGTATAACTGGTTTTCTTCAGGGCGAGAACCTTCATTTTTCGACTCCCAATTTTTGATAGCTGATAATAAAAGCTTCTCAACTCTTACTGCGGCATCTTTGTTGGTGAATTTCAAAATATGTAAAGCTTTCTCTACACGCTCACCTCTGATCAGATCTACAACCAAACGCATCTTACGCGGTGAGGTTGGGCAATTGTTTAATTTCGCTACTGCTTCCATCTCTTAATTATTTTTTCTTTTCAGAGTGACCCCTAAATGTTCTGGTTGGAGCAAACTCTCCCAGCTTGTGACCAACCATGTTTTCTGTTACGTATACCGGAATGAATTTGTTTCCGTTATGTACTGCAAATGTATGACCTACGAAATCTGGCGATATCATTGATCTGCGAGACCAAGTTTTGATCACAGACTTCTTGCCTGAATCATTCATAGAGACTACTTTCTTCTCTACGTTATGGTCAATATAAGGTCCTTTTTTAATTGAACGAGCCATTATTTTTTCCTTTTCTCTATGATGAAACGATTTGAGTATTTTTTAAGCGAACGTGTTTTGTATCCTTTCGAATAAACACCATTCCTTGACCGTGGCTGACCTCCTGATGAGCGACCCTCACCACCACCCATTGGGTGATCTACAGGGTTCATCGCTACCGGACGTGTACGAGGACGACGGCCAATCCAACGGCTACGGCCTGCTTTACCTAGTACTTCGTTTGCATGGTCTGAGTTAGAAACTGTACCAATGGTTGCTAAACAGGTAACCAAGATCAACCTGGTTTCGCCCGATGGCATTTTAATGGTAGCATATTTGCCATCTCTAGCGGCCAATTGTGCATAAGCACCGGCGCTACGAGCCAATTGTGCGCCTTTTCCTGGGTGGATTTCCAAATTGTGGATAATAGAACCCAAAGGAATGTTAGCCAATTTCAAGGTATTGCCTACTTCTGGAGTAGCTTTGTCGCCCGAAAGCACGGTTTGTCCTACTTGCAATCCTTCTGGTGCAATAATGTAGCGCTTCTCTCCATCAACATAGTGCAACAAGGCGATACGTGCGGTACGGTTCGGATCGTATTCGATAGTAGCTACAACAGCAGGGATATCAAATTTATCACGTTTAAAGTCGATTAAACGGAAAGATTTTTTATGACCACCGCCGATATAGCGCATTGTCATTTTACCTGTATTGTTACGACCTCCCGATTTCTTAGAAGATACAACCAATGATTTTTCGGGCTTGGTTGCGGTAATCTCCGTAAAACTAGCACCAACTCTAAAGCGGGTACCCGGAGTAACTGGTTTAAATTTTCTTAAGCCCATAGTTATAAATTATTCAATTCTGATTAAATATTCGCGTAATAATCTATTGTTTCTCCGTCTTTCAAGGTTACAATAGCTTTTTTGTATTTAGGGCTACGGCCTGTTACGATACCACCTTTGGTGTTTCTTGATTTGGCTTTGCCATCTACTATCATGGTGTTAAGGGCAACAATCGTTACGCCGTACATTTTCTCGATAGCCGATTTAATCTGTATTTTATTAGCTCTGTGGTCTACTCTAAAAGTAAAACGGTTAGCTTTTTCAGTTAACGCAGATGCTTTTTCGGTTAAGATTGGTTTTTGTAAGATTTCCATATTACTTGGCAAATGCCTCCTCCAATGTTTTAAGCGAGTTAGCAGTTAACAAAAGCTTGCTGGCGTTCAATACATCATAAGTATTCAACTGATCAGCAGTTACAACTTTTGCTTTCTGGATATTTCTGCTTGATAAATAGATATTGTTATTTTGTGCAGGTAAAACCAACAAAGTTTTCTCTCCAGCCAAATTCAACGCATTCACCAAATTCAAATAGTTTTTGGTTTTGATGTTGTCGAAATTGAAGTCTTCCAATACCACCACGCTGTTGTCTTGCGCTTTGTAAGAAAGGGCCGATTTACGAGCCAATGATTTCAATTTCTTGTTCAATTTGAAGCTGTAGTCTCTTGGCTGAGGACCGAAGATACGGCCACCACCATTGAACAATGGAGATTTGATACTTCCGGCACGTGCACCGCCAGTACCTTTTTGCTTGTATAGTTTACGGGTAGAACCTGCAATCTCGTTACGTTGTTTAGATTTGTGCGTTCCTTGACGTTGGTTAGCCAAATACTGTTTCACATCTAAATAAATCGCGTGATCGTTCGGAGTTACACCGAACACCGCTTCAGGAAGCTGCACCTTGGCACCTGTCTCTTTTCCTGAAATGTTTAATACTTTCACTTCCATCTGCTTACTTGTCTAAGATTACGTAAGAACCTTTAGCTCCAGGAACGGAACCACTAACTACTACAAGGTTTTGCTCAGCATAAACTTTCAACACTTGCAAGTTTTGAATTTTTACTCTGTCGCCACCAGTTCTTCCAGCCATGCGCATTCCTTTGAATACACGTGAAGGCCATGATGAAGCACCTAATGAACCTGGCGCTCTCAAACGGTTGTGCTGACCGTGAGTTTGACCGCCCACACCACCAAAACCATGACGTTTAACTACGCCTTGAAAACCTTTACCTTTTGAAGTACCAACTACATCTACATAATCACCTTCGTTAAAGATGCTTACCGTAACGGTATCGCCCAGGCTAACAGTTTCTTCAAACTCGCCGAACTCAACCAATTTACGTTTTGGGGTAGTGCTTGCTTTCGCAAAGTGACCTTTTAAAGGTTGGGTAGTGTTTTTTTCTTTGGCTTCATCAAATCCTAACTGAACTGACGCATAGCCATCTTTTTCTTCGGTTTTCACCTGTGTTACTACACAAGGACCAGCTTCGATCACCGTACAAGGAATATTCTTTCCGTCGGCGTCAAAAATACTGGTCATTCCTACTTTTTTTCCAATAATACCTGACATTTTCTATTTTAAATTTAACACCCATCGAAGCAGTAGGGCTTCGTTCAAGGTGGGATACATCCCCGCTAAGGGACGGCAAAAATAGGAAAGAATTCTTAATTTTCAAATAGTTAGCTAATTATTTTTTCATCTTTCTGAAATTTGTTTGCAGCGGCGATGAAGCTATCCTGATTTTTATAGCCTTGTGCTGTTTATTGCAAAAATCAGGATGGCTGAAAATAATTGCTATATAGAGGTTGCTTCTGTTCGTAGGCTCAGAAACAACAGTTTAATGGGCTATATCCAAATACAAACTGGCAATGATAATCACCAAAACCAGGGTGCCGATGAGCACATACATGTAGTCTTTCTCCATCAGAAAGCTGAAAATGGAAAAAACAATACGCGCAATCGGCGTAAAAATAAGCAAAAGCACGCCAAACTGGATGATGGCCAAACCATCGAAAGTCTTCAGACCTTTCAAGATTTCGGCAATCGACGAAAAACGTGCTTCTTCCGGCTTAAAGGTTTCGAACGATACCGTTTGGCCCTTATGCGAAAAAAGAAAGATGATGCCTCCCAAAATAACCACGGCAGTAGAAACCAGCACGCCAACGCGCAGCAAGGTGCCCAGAATGACCTGCACATCCTTATCGCCCAAATAGTGTTTCACTTCCTTGCTCATGCCTTGCCGCTTAATCCGTTATAAATCATTTGCAGGGCCAAAAACGTAACCACGATGGCAAACACCACTTTCAGTTTATCGGTTTTGGTCTTGATCAGTATCTTCGCGCCCAGCGTTGCCCCTGTAATGACGCCAATGGTTACCGGCATGGCTATCATCGGGTCAATCTGTCCTTTGTGCAGATATACCAATGCACTGGCCGCTGCCGTAACGCCGATCATAAAATTGCTAGTGGTGGTTGATACCTTGAAAGGAATGCGCATGATGTTGTCCATGCCGATTACCTTTAAGGCACCCGAACCGATGCCCAAAAGGCCCGATAAGGTACCCGCAACAAACATCATGGCAAAACCGCCCAGCACGCGATGAACCGCATATTGCTTTACACCGTCTTCGGTTGGATAGCTGCCGTTGAGCTTAAAGTAATTGGCCAATACGCTGGTTTGTTCGTTATTGGAATGGTCTACCTTTTTGCGCAGCATCATAACCGCCGAAAACAAAAGGATAAGCCCGAAAATGACAACGATATAGTCTGCCTTGATATACGTAGCAATGATTACCCCTACGATGGCGCTAGCCGTGGTGGCAATCTCTAAAAACATGCCGATACGTACATTGGTAATGCCTTCCTTTACATAGGCCGCTGCCGAACCTGACGAGGTGGCAATAACCGAGATGATCGAAGCGCCAATGGCATAATGGATGTCTACCCCTAGACCCAGGTTAAGCAGGGGTATGATAATTACGCCGCCGCCCAAGCCGGTTAAAGAGCCCAACAGGCCCGCCAAAAAAGCGCCGACTAAAACAATCAGGGTAAACAACAACACTGTCATGCCGGCAAATATACTTTCCTTGAACGGTTAAACTTCAAAATATTTGCATTTAGTAGACTACAAAAAAGGTGTATTTTATAGGTTTTAAGCGCGATTTGAGCGGTAATCTCTTTAGCCCGACAAGCAATAAACGAGCGGAAATACAATAATTTTTGTTTATAATTGTTAAACTTAAAACGACATTATCGACATGAAACAAAGGTTACTTTCTATTGCTGCCGTTCTCATTTTAAGCTCAACTACCCCAAGCCTGTGGGCGCAGGCACCCGCAACGGCCCAACAGGCGTCCGCAAAAACGCAAGCCACTTCGGCCAAAACGCCTCTGCAAACGGCCAAACCGGCAGCCGGCTATACCCGAATAGATACGGCAAAGAATACAGACCCCAGTTTACACGGACAGTACCAGTTCATGCTATCGAGATCGAAATCGCTGAATGGCTATAAACTGATCAATCCTTACCGTTTAAGCACGCTATGGCAAAGCGTAAGCGATACCCTACGCAAGGAACGCGTAGAGCTGAACAAAGCCAAGAGCAAAATTGCCGAGCAGGCCAAAACCATCAGCAGCCTGCAAACCGATATCACTGGCAAGGAAACTTCGCTCAACAATGCCGATGCCAAAGTAAACGAAATCAACTTCCTGGGTATCTCCTTTACCAAAGGCACCTATAATATTATCGTCTGGTCTATAATCGCCATCTTGGCCATTGCACTATTTGTGGTGATTGCCCGATCTACAAAAAACATTCTGGAAGCCAAGCACCGCACCCAGCTCTACGATGAGGTTTCGGCCGAGTACCAGGCCTACAAAGCCAAGGCCAGCGATAAGGAACGCAAATTGGCCCGGGAGCTGCAAGACGAGCGCAACGCGATGGAAGAACTGAAATCGAGAGGCAAATTGTAGCTTGCCCATTTAAGTCGCCTTATTTTAATTTCGACACAAATTCCAGTACTTCGTCCGCCTGGGTAACCGGGTTATCCTTCACTGTATAATTTGGCAAAACCGGACGAGGGTCATCTGCTTGGCCATTGGCCCTCACAAACTGCTTGGTGGAGGTAGAAAAAGTAAAGCCCGTATGAGGCAGCTTCAGGTAAATTAGTTCGCCATAATCATTGGCGGGCTCTCCGGTTGCTTCGCCAACCAAGGTAGCTAAATGGTAATCCTGTATGGTATTGGCCAGCATATTGGCACTCGAAAAGGTTTTGGGCCCTATCAGCACAAATACTTCGCCTTTGTAAAGCAAATCGTTGTGGCTTGGTGGCTGTGGCTTTGTCGCACTGCTTTTTAAAACCGTACCGTTTTTTGCTTCAAAATAGTATGGCATTTCCTTAGCGCCTTCTCCTTTCATCCGTTCGTCAAGCTGCGCTTTATAGGTTTGGCTCACTTTCCACCTTACCCCACCAGTCATCCTGAAAGGCTTTTCGGTGATATAGCCCAACAACATTTCGCCCAAGGCCGAGTTGCCCCCACCATTTAAGCGAAGATCGATGATCAGTCGTTTGGGGCTCTGCTGCTTGAGCTGCCTGAACGCAGAATCGAGAAAGGATTTGAAAACTTCTGGTTTGGCGGTAAGCGAATTGATCTTTAAATAACCATTTCCATCAGCCAACCGATCAAAGGCATAATCTGTTTTTTTAGGTGCTTTCGGCAAACGGCCCAACCTCTCGCGCAGGCTAAGCAACGATATTGGGTTCAAAGTAGCCTCCATCGTTTTGCCTTCGTGCAAATATACGAGCCTATAAGGCCCCTTAATGCCGTAAATATCCAAGTAGGCAGGCATATCACGACAAACATCTACTGCCCTCCACGATTTTAAACCGCCCATGTGCCTGCTCAGCAAATCGACCAGTTTGCCGGCTGTTATGCCATTAATGCTAACTAGCTTATCGCCTACAACAAGTTTGTTCTCAGTAGAAACATCGGCGCGTACCACCAGCTCTTGGCCGTCGAATCCGCTAAAAACCACCGGAAACAAAATGTTTTCGTTTGCTTTAAGCCTCACCAATAGTTCGTCGGGCAGGTTAAGGCTGCTATGGCCTTCGTTAAGCGAGCCTACCAAAGGCGCCATCACCGGCCATGCCTGCAAAGGGCTCATCCCATCGTGCAACAAATTAGCCAAGCTATCCCTGAGCTTCCGGTACTTTGCTTTACTGATGCTGTGGTACATGTTGGGATGCACCTCGTTGGTGGTAGCCACAAGATAGTCCATATCGTCGAGCAGTTCTTTTTTGCTGAAGCGCTTTTCGGCCTTGGCTGTATCTATTCCATTTGCAAACACGCTGGTGCAGCAAAGAAATACCAAAAGAGAAGTGAATAACTGTTTCATAAACGTATGACGATAAGCTCCTGTTTAAAGTTGCAAGAAACTTTATTTTTTGTTGCGAAACAAATGCTCTATTTTTTTACATTCCATACGGGATTTTTCATAAATAAAATTTAGTTTAATAGATTTATTATGAAGCAATTGGCCACAAACCAAGAACTGAACCAACCGTTTATCAAACTAAATAACAAACCATGAAAAAAACAAATGCAAATGGCTTGAGCCTTAAGAAAGGCGAACAGCTTGACCGGAAACAACTGAAGAAAGTATTGGGTGGCGGACCAGGTGGCCCTGCAGGTCCAGGATGCCTAGAGTGCATAGTTTGGGGCGTGGTAAAAGAATCGACCTGGTACGATGCCTGCGGTTCGATGTTTATAGACGATTATTGCAAGCAAAAGTATGGAATAAATGCTATTGGTCGCTGTACACGCGAATGCAGCGAAAGCCATGATTTAAATAACGATTATGACCCGAGGCCTATGGAGCCTTAAGAAGGCTAAAAACAATAAATAATAAAAAGCCTCCGGAAGTTAATTCGGGAGGCTTTTTCTTGATCTATAAAATCGTTAAACTTTGATTTCTACTTCAACACCGCTAGGCAATTCAAGTTTCATTAAAGCATCTACGGTTTTAGAGTTAGAGCTATAAATATCCAAAAGACGTTTATAGGCGCACAACTGGAACTGCTCACGTGCTTTTTTGTTTACGTGTGGTGAACGCAAAACAGTGAAAACTTTCTTCTCGGTTGGCAACGGAATAGGTCCGCTAACTACTGCTCCTGTAGGCTTTACAGTTTTTACGATTTTCTCGGCAGATTTGTCTACCAAGTTATAATCGTAAGATTTTAATTTGATTCTGATTCTTTGGCTCATGTTTTTATTGAATTAAGGCCAGTGTTAGAGCTATTTATAACAAAGGCCGGGTTTATCTTGTGTAAAGGGTAGTGCGTATAGCGTATCGCGATTAATCTTCGCCCTACGCTATACGCCTATCGCTATACTTATTAGTCGTTAGACTTTACTTTACCTTTTGATTTGGCAATTACCTCATCTTGTACGTTACGAGGCGCAGCTTCATAATGGTCAAATTCCATGGTTGAAGTTGCACGGCCCGAAGTAATGGTACGCAATTGGGTTACATAACCAAACATTTCAGAAAGTGGAACCAAGGCTTTGATTACTTGGGCACCGTTACGAGTGTCCATACCTTGCAGCTGGCCACGACGACGGTTCAAATCGCCCATTACATCACCCATGTTTTCTTCTGGGGTTAACACCTCGATTTTCATGATTGGCTCCATCAATACCGGCTTACATTTTGGCAATGCTTCGCGGAAGGCTTGACGTGCAGCGATCTCAAATGACAAGGCATCTGAATCGACCGCGTGGAATGAACCATCAATTAAACGAACTTTCATATCTGGCAATGGGAAACCTGCCAAAACACCGTTCGACATTGCTGCTGCAAAACCTTTCTCAACCGAAGGGATAAATTCGCGAGGAATTGAACCACCTACGATTTCGTTTACGAATTGCAAGCCGCCTTTTTCGTAATCGGCATCAATTGGAGAAATCACCACTTGGATATCGGCAAACTTACCACGACCACCAGTTTGTTTCTTGTAGGTTTCGCGGTGTTGGGTAGTACCAGTGATAGCCTCTTTGTAAGCTACTTGTGGTGCACCTTGGTTTACTTCTACTTTGAACTCGCGTTTTAAACGGTCGATCAAGATATCTAAGTGAAGCTCGCCCATACCTGAAATTACGGTTTGGCCAGTTTCTTCGTCTGTTTGAACTTTGAAAGTTGGATCTTCTTCGGCCAATTTGCCCAAAGCCATACCCAATTTATCAACGTCGGCCTGAGTTTTAGGCTCGATAGCCAAACCGATAACCGGGTCAGGGAAGTTCATTGATTCCAAAACGATAGGGTTTTTCTCATCGCAAAGGGTATCACCAGTTTTGATGTCTTTAAAGCCTACTACCGCAGCAATATCACCTGCACCTACGTTAGGAATAGGGTTTTGCTTGTTGGCGTGCATTTGGAAGATACGAGAAATACGCTCTTTGCTTTCCGAACGGGTGTTGTACACGTAAGAACCAGCATCCAGGTTACCTGAGTAAACACGGATAAAGCACAAACGGCCTACGAATGGGTCGGTTGCGATTTTGAAAGCCAATGCAGAGAAAGGCTCTTTTACGTCTGGTTTCAACAATACTTCTGCACCTGTATCAGGGTTAGTACCTTGAACACCTTCTGAATCAAGAGGCGAAGGCAATAGCTCCATTACATAGTCCAACATGGTTTGTACACCTTTGTTTTTGAAAGATGAACCGCAAACCATAGGAACGATTTTAGCATCCAATACCGCTTGACGCAAGGCATCCAATACTTCGCGCTCGGTGATGGTTTCTGGGGCTTCGAAGAATTTCTCCATCAAAGTCTCATCGTACTCAGCTACCGATTCCAACAATTTCTCTCTCCACTCGGCTACTTCGTCAATCATATCGTCAGGAATTGGAACTTCGGTAAAGGTCATGCCTTTATCGTGCTCGTTCCAAACGATACCACGGTTGTTGATCAAATCAACTACGCCTTTGAATTGGTCTTCGGCACCGATTGGCAACTGCAAAGGAACGGCGTTAGAACCCAACATATCCTTCACTTGTTTTACCACTTTAAGGAAGTCGGCACCAGAACGGTCCATTTTGTTAACGAAACCGATACGGGCTACGTTATAGTTGTTGGCCAAGCGCCAGTTGGTTTCTGATTGAGGCTCTACACCATCAACGGCAGAGAACAAGAACACCAAACCATCCAATACGCGCAAAGAACGGTTTACCTCTACGGTAAAGTCAACGTGTCCTGGGGTATCGATAATGTTGATGTGGTATTTGTTGCCTCTGTAGTTCCAGTTTACAGTAGTAGCTGCAGAAGTAATGGTTATCCCGCGTTCCGCTTCTTGTACCATCCAGTCCATGGTAGACGCACCTTCGTGCACCTCGCCAATTTTGTGGTTTACACCTGCATAATAAAGGATACGCTCTGTTGTAGTGGTTTTACCCGCATCAATGTGAGCAGCAATCCCGATATTTCTTGTGAATTTTAAATCTCTTGACATCTTTTTTATTAATGAATGAATGAGAAAATGAGTGAATGAGTGAATGGGGCCTATGGCTTCATTCAAAACTCAATCATTCAATCATTCAAAATTCAATCATTTTATTAAAATCTAAAGTGTGAGAACGCTTTGTTAGCCTCAGCCATTTTGTGCGTATCTTCTTTCTTTTTAACGGCTGCGCCTTCGCCTTTAGCTGCCGAAACGATTTCGCCTGCTAATTTCTCTTTCATGGTTTTTTCGCCACGTTTGCGAGCGTAAGAGATCAACCATTTCATGCCCAAGGCAATTTTACGGTCTGGTCTTACTTCGGTTGGCACCTGGAAGTTGGCACCACCTACACGGCGAGATTTAACCTCTACCGAAGGCATTACATTGCTCAAAGCACGTTTCCATACTTCTAAACCATTTTCGCCGGCTTTTTTCTCAGCTAATTCTACTGCATCGTAAAAAATAGAGTAAGCGATAGATTTCTTACCGTCGAACATCATGTTGTTTACGAATCTTGTTACCTGAACATCGTTGAATTTAGGATCAGGAAGAATAATTCTCTTTTTTGGTTTCGATTTTCTCATTGCTGTTTCCTCCTAATTATTTCTTTTTACCTTTTGTTGGTGCTGCAGCGGCTTGTCCTGGTTTAGGGCGCTTAGTACCATATTTACTACGACGTTGGTTACGGCCAGCTACACCTGAGGTATCTAATGCACCGCGGATGATGTGGTAACGTACACCTGGTAAATCCTTAACACGACCACCACGGATCAAAACGATTGAGTGCTCTTGCAGGTTGTGGCCTTCTCCTGGAATGTAGGCATTCACCTCTTTACCATTGGTTAAACGTACACGGGCTACTTTACGCATTGCTGAGTTTGGTTTTTTAGGGGTAGTAGTATATACACGTGTACATACACCTCTTCGCTGTGGACAGCTGTCCAACGCTGGAGACTTACTCTTGAACTCCAGTGCTACTCTACCTTTTCTAACTAATTGTTGAATGGTTGGCATTTTCTGCTTTTTGTGTTTTTGTTTTTTATTTTAAATACCTCATGGCCAGTTGACAACTAGGCTACATTAAGGGACTGCAAAAGTAGAAACTTATTTTGTGATAATCAAGGCTTTGCACGAGTTTTTTAATTTATGCCTGATTTCTTAATTTTTGGTTAACCTGACGGGTTGTTTGGGGCGAGAGTGGCGCATAGTTGATGGTTTGCAGTCAACAGTCTATAGTCGAATAGTCCATGGTCTATAGCCTATCGTCTATGGACCATGGTTAACCATTCCCCTCCCATGGAGGGGTGCCCGAAGGGCGGGGTGGTCAGTAAAGCCACGCTTAACAATTTAACAATCCAGCAACGCAACAATAGCGCGACTAGGCAATTTAACAATGCAGCAATTAAACATTGGCAAGAATGACCAATCAGCCAATGAACCAATGAACAATCTATCTATTTACAGTCTTTAAAGGTTTCACTAATCGCTTTCAGCTTATCCACTGCAACTTTTAAGGCTTCGGGCGCATGCCCATATTCGAATGCGATTTCATATTCCTTGCCATTCGACTTGATTTTTACCCATTCGGCACCGCCATCGGCACAATCGGGGCAGCCGATTACTTTGGGCAGTTTGTAAACTGCGTTGGTATTGAGCAGTTTTTTGATTTCGTTCACCTCGCTTTCGCTTACCGAACTGTTGCATTTTTTGGTGGCCGTAGGGTTGCCGTTCTGCTGTCTGGTCATGGTGGTTTTGTTGCCGCTGATCGAAAGTTCGTTGTGGCAATAACCGGCACACATGCCAAAGGAGGTGCCATAGCTGATACTGTCTACGTTTTCAAATCCTTTCTTTTTGCAGGCCCCCAACGAGAGCACCAAAACAAAGGCAACGGCAATAGTTAAGATTTTTTTCATGAGTTTGGTTTTTAAAGTTATTCCTTTCCAATACGTAACCCGCTCCCTAAACGCTACTTAATCCAGCACAAATTATTTTGAAATGGGATCGAGATTCATTGACAAAATAATTACAAATACTAAAGCTACTTTATTAATTTACTTTAGTACTTTTGTACATGCCAATTCCAATTCAAGAAGTTTCGAAATTAAGGGGCCTGATTTTCAAGATCACCCGCGTAGCCAAAAAGCAGCAGCACGACCTTCCCTTTTCTGCTACCGAAATGAACATTATTGGCCACCTGGACAGAAATACCGAACTGTTGCCATCGGCCATTGCCGAACTGGAACATATTTCGGCCCAGGCCATTTCCCAATGCCTCAACAATTTGGCCAAGGCCAATTTCATCAACCGGATTACCGACCAAAACGACAAGCGCAAAACGCTTATTACGCTCTCTGCCTATGGCAAAACCAAACTTTCGGAAATCAAAAGCCTTAGAGACGGATGGCTCAAAAAGGCAATAGACGAAAGATTGGAAGCCCAAGAAATCGATCTGCTCTCCCAACTCATTCCCTTATTAGAAAAAATAACCGCCCCCGAAACCAAACCCGTATTGCCATGACCATGTTCCGCTCCTTTAAGTACTACAATTACCGCTTGCATTTTACCGGACAGTCTATTTCCTTAGTGGGCACATGGATGCAGCGTGTGGCGGTAAGCTGGCTCATTTACAGGGTTACGGGATCGGCCTTTATGCTGGGCTTCATTAGTTTTTTAAGTTTGATTCCGGCACTCATCCTCGCCCCCATTGCAGGTAATTTTGTAGACAAAAGGAACAAATTCAAAACAGTTTTAACGTGTCAGGTCATTTTTATGGTACAGGCGGGCTTATTGGCCTTGCTCATTTGGTTCAAATACTACAATATTACCATGATTGCCATTTTAAGCCTCATCCAAGGTATTGTGGCCACGTTCGAAACCACCGCAAGGCAATCGCTGGTGGTAGAGTTTGTTGACGACAAAGAAGATCTGCCCAATGCGGTTGCGCTCAACTCTTCTGCCTTTAACGCCGCCCGTTTAATTGGTCCGGCTATGGCGGGCATTATTTTGAGCACTTATGGCGAAGATGCCTGTTTCATTATCAATTTCTTGAGTTTTATACCGGTTATCATCTGTTTGCTGCTGATGAAACTCAATCTTAAAAAAACCGAAACAGCCCTAGAAGACGTTTGGACAGGCCTGAAAAAAGGCTATCGTTACCTGGAAGATTCACCAGATATTTCTTCCCTGATTATCGTGCTGGCCTTATCGAGCCTAATGGTTATTCCTTTTTCTACGCTATTGCCTGTTTTCGCCAAAGATGTATTTAATGGTAATGCCACCACGTTTAGCTGGTTTGAAAGTGCCGGTGGACTTGGCGCATTGGCTGGCGCTATTTACATGGCTTCGCTCAGAACGGCTAAAAACATGCAACAGATTGTCATTTCGTCGGCATTTGTATTTGGTGCAGGATTGATTTTACTGGCCGTTGCGCCAAGTGTATGGATTGCCCTGATCAGTACCGGATTGGCTTGTGTAGGCATGATGATGCAAACCGCAGCCATCAATACTTACATCCAAACGCATTCTGTGAACGAATTGAGGGGGCGCGCCATCAGTTATTATTTAATGGCCTATCAAGGTGTATTGCCTTTGGGCACTTTGTTGGTTGGCTATTTTGCGCACCTATACAGTGCTCAAACCATCGTTTTTGTTGAAGGCATTTTGGCCATCCTGATCATTTCGGGCTATTACTTTTACAACAAAGACAGGGTAGCCAAAGGGATTTATCAGGCCAATTAGCGCTTGGTGGTAATCACCCTGCCCGTAATCAGGTTAAATTCGTAGATTTTGTACAGGCCGTCGTCGCTAATGTTGATGCTTTCTACCAAACTGGTTTTGCTAAACCCATCGGTAACCATATCGCCAATTTTGATGTCTTGAAGCGTTTCTTCCGGGGTTTCGTCGTTGATCCTGATCATGGTTAGGGAATTGCTTCCCAAAAATGCTTATTTTAGCTGGCATTGTTGGCAATTGGAGCTACAATTCTTTTGCCGAACTTCATTCCTGTTGCTATGGTTAGTCTTGAAAACTTGAGGCAAATGGCGCTCGCCTATCCCGAAACCTTCGAAAAACCCCATTTCGATCGTATGGCTTTTTATGCGGGCAAAAGAATATTTGCCACCTACGACCCCAAAACAAACCAGGCCAACCTAAAGCTTACGCTGATTGACCAGGATGTGTTTCACAAATTCGATCCCCTACACATTTTCCCCGTACCCAATAAATGGGGCCAGGCCGGCATGACCACTTTCTGTTTGGCGAAGATGCGAATAGACCTTTTTGCCGATGCCCTGCAAACGGCTTATGCCAACGTGATGAACAAGGCATAAAAAAGCGCCCAAGCTGTTGAACAACCGGGGCGCTTCACAAACTAACAAACTTTAATTATTTAGTTTCCTGCTTTTTTAGCTTCTTTTTTAGCGGCTTTAGCTTCTTTTTTGGCTTTTTTTGCAGTGGTATCGGCAGCTTTTTTAGCTTCTTTAGCTGGTTTTTCTACTTTGGCTGCTGGTTTAGCAGTTTTAGCAGGTGCAGTTTGTGCACTAACAGTGTTTACAGTAAAGGCGGCTACTAGCGCGATCATTAATACTTTAATTGCTTTCATGTGTTTTATTTGTTTTAGATTTTGATTAATACTGCTAATGTCTTTACCAAACATGAAGATTTGATGAATATTTTAGCGGTTGAAAATTAATTGTTGCTGGAGGCGAAAAATGCCTCTTTAAGGATAAACAGAAAGTTCTCTGGCGCTGTGGCCAAAGAACCTTCCGAAAAATCTAATGGATTAAGATTTTTTCACGGCTTTTTTGCCATGATGTCTTTTGTGGCCTTTTTTAGCTTTCTTCTCTGACTTGGCAGCTGGTTTTTCAGTTTTGGCAGCTGGTTTAGCAGGTGCAGTTTGTGCGCTTACGGTGTTTACGGTAAAAGCGGCTACTAGGGCGATCATTAATACTTTAAGTGCTTTCATTTTTTTATGATTTAGTGATTATTAAAATCGTTTAACAATACTAATGTCAGCATACAATATGAAGATTTAATGAACTTGCAAAAGCCCGAGAAAAAAAATCAAAAACTACAAATCGGCGAAGAAAGGCCGGCCACAACAGCTTATTTCATGGTCCATTCGATACCGGCTAATACCTGTTTTAAAAACAAAGGATCTTTATACGATTCTTTGGTATGCCCCAGGGCGGTATAGAAAACCCTGCCACCATCAAAGCGGTGGTACCAGGTAATGGGATGGTCGTTTTTCATGGTTCCGCCCTCGTAAGAAGTTTCGTCGACCTTTACAATGACCTTAACCGAATTGTTGAACGATTTGAAATTATACCATTCGTCGGTATGTGTCCAAACTTCAGGCAGGCCTTCAACCACTTTGTTTTGCGGATCGACCAGCAGGAGCTTCGCTTGCTGCACTTTGGGATGGCTATCGAAAAAGCCGCCGACCAGTTGTCCGTACCACGGCCATTCGAAACTGAAGTCGGTAGCGGCATGGATGCCCACAAAACCGCCTCCTTTATTTATGTATTGCTTTAAGGCCTGCTTTTGCTCGTCGTTAAATACATTGGTGCCGGTGGGGCTTAAAAAAACAAGCGTTTTGTACCTGCGCAGGTTTTTCAAATTAAAGGCTTTGACGTTTTCGGTCGTATCGACATCAAAATTATTTTCTTCGCCTAGTTTTTTAATAGCCACTATGCCATCGGCAATGGAGGCATGCCTGTAGCCTTTGGTGAGCGAAAAAACAAGCACGGCGGGCTTTTTGGCATTTTCAGGCTTGGGCATAAACCCAAACGAGAGCATGATGCCTAAAAACAACAGGGAAAGGATAAAAGGTGTTTTCATAAGTAGTAGAGTTAGGTTGATAATAAGCACCTAATTTAATGAATCTGTTGGCAATTTAAGTGAAGGCAAGATCCTTTTTTCTGGGGGCAGCTGCTTAAACTTACGATAGGAATCAAGCAGATAGGACTTAAAATCTTCTACATCGGCCCTGCGCACAAATTTCAGGCTAGGTCGGTACATGACCAAAAAGGCATCGAGCTCAGGTTGCCTGATAGGCAAAATAGCGGTAACCGTTTTTGCATTAAAACGCCGGTCGATGGGCAATTCCAGTTCTTCTTGCTTCAGCATGCGCTTAAACCTGCGGGCATTACGTCCCTCTCTACTGAAATAGGCCGAAGGATAAAACAGCAATCCCCTGCCCTGTTTAAGTTTGATGGCCTCGCCTCTGTTAATATCTTGCGCATATTGTTCCCTGAGACTCATGCCTTTTACAAAAACTGTATTTAAAGTATTGATTTCCAAAGCCAAGTATCTTCTGAGCGGTTTGAGATTGATGAGCAACAACGTATCTGGCCTATAACCTGGCGATTTAAAAACCAGCAGGTCGTTTAAAGCCGCTTTGATTACAAATTCGCCTTTGGCATTGCTGATGGCTTGTTCTTTGGTATTGAGGTTGATGATTTCGGCCTGGTTGATGGGTTTCCGCGAGGGCTGGGCAAATACTTCGCCCTTGAGCTGGTTTTGGGCCTTTGCCTTCATCATGCCTAAAGTACTCAGCAACAACAGCATCAAAATTTTAGTCTTCATTTATCAAATATAGAAACTGGCTACCGCGCTATACTTTCTTTAACATTTTTTAGCATTTGGGAATAGCTGCATTGTTAAAATTACTGCATTGTTAAATTGTTGGATTTGCTGATTGCCAACTGTTAACTGAAAACTGCTTACGACGACCGACAATAACCACCCCGCCCTTCGGGCATCCCTCCACAGGATGGGAATAGTTAAATTGCTAAATTGTTGGATTGTTAAACTGTTGGATTTGCTGATTGCCAACTGTTAACTGAAGACCGCCTACAGCGACTGACAATAACCACCCCGCCCTTCGGGCACCCCCCACAGGATGGGAATAGTTAAATTGCTAAATTGTTGGATTTGCTGATTGCCAACTGAAAACTGTTAACCGAACACTGATTGACTGGATTGTTAAATTGCTGGCTTCGCTAACTGAGAACTGCGAATTGGCAACCGCCAACTGGAAACCGCTAACAAAAACTATCGATATAAAGCTGCTCTACCTTTTTCCTTGCCCAATCGGTTTTGCGCAGAAATTTGAGGCTCGACTTCACGGAAGGATCTTTTTTAAAGCAACCGATATTGATCATCCTGCCCAGTTCTTCCCAACCATAGCGCAAAAACAATTGGTTGATGATGAATTCGAGGGTTAATCCGTGTAAAGGGTTGTTCTGTTGTCTAACCATAGGCCAAAAGTAACGAACCGAAGCTACGATTGCAAACCAAAGCCTAATCGAGCTTTACGTTTTCGACACTAAAGATGGTTGTAGGTTCGGCCTTGCCTTTGAGCAAGATCGAGCCCATGTCTTCAATCACAAAGCGCTTGTCTAAACGGCTAATCTTTACCACATAGTCCGACACCAAAAAAGTTTTGCCCAGCTCCTTGCACATGCCCTGTATGCGTGCCGTGGTATTAAGCGTATCGCCGTGGTAGGCAATATCGCGTTTAACCTCGCCAATTTCTACGGCCGTAACCTTGCCCAAATGCAGGCCGGCCTTAAACTGGGGCACCACACCATATTTTTGCAGGTAATAATCGTTGCGCTTTTTAAATTCGCGTTCGCAGGCAAAAAAGAACTGTATGCACGACAGCTTTTGCAAACCTTCGCCCAAAAGCCAGGTTACCACCACCTCATCGCCAACATACTGATAAATTTCGGCACCAAAGCGCAACAATACGTGGTTGATGTCCATAAAGCTGTCGCGGATAAACTCGCTGTACCTGATATGTCCCAGCTGTTCGGCAATGGTGGTTGATGAACTCAGGTCCATGAACATGAAAATACGTTCTTCTTCTTTGGGCGTTCTGTACTTACCCAGCAACAAAGGCACCAGTACACCGGGTCCGTATTTTTTATTGACCTGATTGATAAAATTGATCAGCAAGGTCATGAACGCATAAAAAACCAGCAAAGGGTAATAAATGTAAACCCAGGTATTTTTATTGAAAGGTACAAAAGACTGCACAGCAGGTTCGTACAAGAGGTTTCTGGTCAGGTAAAAAAACACACTGAAAATTACGAGGAAGAACAGTCCCTTTAAAATGATGACCACCCCCACCGGCCGGTCTTTAAATGGCTTCCAATCGAAAAGAATATTGATGAGGCCAGAAATAATTCCATACAGTACACCCAGCACTACGGCAATCAGCAATACCGGAAAGTACCCTCTATAGATGGTTAAGTGATAGGTTTTGCGTACCGAAAGCTCTACCAGATGTACGATGCTAGCAATAAAGATGTTGGCAATAACCCAAAAATACACCTGGATCAGCAATTGGCTGGCTATGGGGTAGCCTATTGCGAACCGTCGGGCGTAGGTGGTATAGTCAAACTCTTCTTTCATTACGTGAATATCCTGAAAAAAATCGAATTTATGGAGTGAGGGGCAATAGACTATAGTCCATGGTCCACGGTCAATGGTTTATGGTCCATAGTTGATGGCCATTAGCATACATATAGACTATGGTCCATCCACTATTAAACATATACCGTATAAACGAAAAAAGCACAGCCCCGGTTTTATCCGGTACTGTGCTAAACCCTCATCCTCTCTTTCCTAATTCACCGTACTCCTAGGGTTGCTTCTTCCATTGGTAGCGCCTACTTTGGCAATTTTGTAATTCACCGACAAGTAAAAGTAGCGGGTAATGTTGTTATAACGCACGTCTTCTATCCTGCTGTTGTTTACCAAACGATCGATATTGGTATTCTGCTTCAGAATATCAAATCCTTTTAGGGCCAGGGTAAACCTGCGTTCCATGAAATATTTTTCGAGGCCTGCATTGAGCAAAAAGACATTGTTGTTAAACCCTCCGGTACGTCCCGCAGTTCCGTTGTGCTCTAACTGGGCATCGACCCTGAAATTTTTGAACAGCTCGTAACTGATGTTGGCCGAATTATAGAAATTGAAGTATTTATTGTCTATCGCCGTTGGAATAGAGTTGTTCACCTTGTTGTAGCTCACATTTACATAAAGGCCCGTGTTCAGTTTTTCGTCTACGTCGTAGCTTAGGCTGGCATTGGGACCAAATCCATAGCGATTGGTGATGTTTTTCTCGGCATTGATGAAACTGGTGGCATGTGAAAGATTGAAATTGATGCCATAACCCATACGCATGCCTTTGAGCTTAAGCGGCATGCCAAAATAGCTGCCGGTATTGATGTAATAATTGCCATCCACATTAACCGGTTTAACCAACTGTATGCCGTTTACATAGTTCACGTCGTTGCCAATATCGTCGAACGAGAGGTTGTACAAGAAATAGCCGTTCCAATACCTGTTGTTATCGGGACTAAAGGTATTGAAGTTGATAGACACCCTATGGTTTTTCCTGGCATTAAGGTCGGGATTGCCGATGCGTTGGTAAAGCGGGTTATTATTATTCTGCACAGGTTGCAAATCGTTTACCGATGGCAGGTTTACGTTCGCGTTGTAATTAAGCTGAATGGTTTGGTTGTTCTTGTTTTTGAAGCTGATGTTTAAGCGTGGCAATACATTATAATAGGTTTTCGAAATATTACCCACGTTAACACCACCGCTGTTTAGCAAGGCGGCATCTAAGCCCGTTTGCTGCAGGCCGAAGCCAAAATTGTAGGTCCATTCGGTACGCGCATAAATAAAGCCAACGCGGGCCGCCTGTAGCCAGTTGTGGTTATCGAGCGTGTTGCTGTAGGCTGGCACAATAATTTCGTACTTGCTGGTTAGCGGATTGTAATCGTAGGTAAGCTGTTCAGCGTCTACAATGCTTCTGTTGTAGATGTAGCCCAAACTCGCATTCCATCTCTTGTTAAAAACCGGCCTTACATAGTTGGCATTGATGGTATAGGTTTTGGAAATATTTTCCTGACTGGCCTGCTGGTCGGTATTGTTAGCTACCGGAGCGCCGTTGGTGTAGTTGTTGATAAACGAACGGTTGATCCAATCGGAATTGAAGGTATTCTGCGTACCATTAAGCCTTAGCGATACCGAGCCTTTGTTGTTGGCCATGCGGCGAAGCACCGAAAACTCGCCAAAAAGCGAGGGCGTTACGTTCTTTTGCTTGAGGTACTGCGTGCCCTCGTTGCTTTTGCCACTGGCATCGAAAGCCGAATTGAAGTTACGGTTGTTGATGTTGGTGCTGTAATTGAGGATGACGTTTGGCCTCAGAATGATATCGGTAAGCGAATCGGGATGGTATTCGGCCCTGAGGTTAAAGCGGTGCGCCTGGTTGTCGCTGTTGCGCACGGCCTGCTCTGCCGTTCTCAAGATATCGTCTTGGCCCAAATCCTGTACGTTAGATAGGCGGTTGCCCAAACCCGACGAGAAATAGGTAAAATAGCTGGTGCTTAACGCTAGGGTATTTTTTTTGCCCCAGGTATTGCTGTAGTTTACCCCGCCACTGTGTGTGGACACATCGCCAATGGCATTGTTATCGAAAACGCCAGAACCGCCGATGGTGGTTTTGCCATTGTTTACGTTAATAGAAAAACTGCCACCTGCGGGCGGTGCAAAAATATTGCCGATGTTGCCACCGGTAAAGCTGTTGAGGTCTTCGAAATTGAAACTGGCATTGTTTACGTTATTGCTCATACCCAGCACGGCAAACTGCAGGTTTTTGTTAAAATGATTGGCGCTCAGGTAGCCGTTGTATTTATCGGTGGTACCGCCTGCTACATTGGCATTGCCAAACCAACCATTCTTTTTATCTTCTTTAATGGTCAAGTTCAGTACTTTTTCGCGTTGACCGTCGTCAATACCCGTGGCTTTGGCTTCTTGGGTTTTGCTATCTACGATTTGTACTTTGGCAATGGCATCGGCCGGAAGGTTCTTGGTAGCCGTTTTAGGATCGGTTCCGAAAAAGTCTTTGCCGTCAACGGTCAACCTCGATACTTTCTGCCCCTGCACCAGGATATTGCCGTCTTTATCGATTTCTACACCGGGCAATTTTTTAAGCAGTTCTTCTACCGCGGCATTGGGCTTGGTTTTAAAAGCACCCGCATTAAATTCGAGCGTATCTTTCTTCACCTTCATATTGGCCTGTTGACCGGTAACATTTACTTCTTTGAGGCTAATGGCATCTTCTTCCATTTTTAGGGTACCCAGGTTAACTACGCTGTTATTGGCTACTACTTTCATGCGAATGGTTTTATAGCCTAAGGCCGATAGTTTGAGCTGGTACTCGGTTCTTTTGAGGTCCTTAAAACCGAACTCGCCAGAAAAATTGGTAATTACGCCAGTTCGTTTGGTCGAATCGGCGGTTTCGGTAAGTACTGCCGCTGCATAAGGAATGGCTTCGCCACTTTTGGCACTAAACAATTTGCCGTTTACCGTAGTCGTTTCTTGTGCGAAGACTTTCGTACATAAACTGCACAGCAATAGCATCAGGGTGATTTTTAAAGTTGTTTTCATGTTGTTTGTTTGGAAAAGGCAGGCTTTTATCTTCAAGCTTGCTACCCATAAGACACCATAAAAAACCAAGTGTGACAGTTTTTGGCAAAAAATTTTGAAAAAGTGGTTTTTGCACAGGGCTGGATCTCTTTGTAAAGCTACAGATGGGCAGACTTTGATAGACTATTAAATTCTTCAGGAAAAATCTTGGAAAGCCCTTGGTGAAGAACACCAAAGGCAGCAATACATCTCCTTGTAAAGCTACAGATGGGCAGATTTTGATAGACCATTAAATTCTTTAGGAAAATCAGCGAAAGCCCTTGGTGAAGAACACCAAAGGCAGCAATACATCTCCTTGTATAGCCGCTGATGGGCAGGCTTTATAGACTATTAAATTCTTTAGGAAAATCAGCGAAAGCCCTTGGTGAAGAACACCAAAGGCAGCAATGGCGCGCCCGTTATAAATACAAAATCGATTTTCGACACAAAGATTTTTGTGCATAAAAAAGCCCGGCCAACCAAAGTTGCCGGGCCTTTCTTATCGCTTTAAAAGCTTATTTTTCTTTTGTAAACGTATAGCTGTTGCCGTTTTCGCCTACTTTCATTTCGTTTTTGGCAGGATTGAATTCTACTTCTAAGCCTCCCTCTTCATTCGTAAACTTGTTACCGCTTACAAACGTCAACCCAAAAGCCGGTTGCGTACCTACTTGCGCCATTAATTTGCCATCAACTTTGCTGATTACAATTTTAATGGCCATACCTGGAGCCGAATAGGTGCCCAAGTACACATCTAAATTTGCTGGTGCTGCAGCCGCGGTCGATGTGCCGTCGGCTGTCCATTTATTGTTGTCGGGATTGCTATCTGGCAACACTCTTTCTGGATCTAGCTGTACTTCTGTAATTTCTTCGGTTGTTGGATAACGCACCAACCAGGTTGTGTTTTTCATCCAAACATCAACCGGTACTTTTACGATATCTGTTTTGCCGCTCTTGGTTTTGATCTGCAGGATAATCGGCATCGGCATTTTTTCGAGGTTGTTTACGCGGATGGTATAACCGGTTAGTTTGCCATCTTTCATCACTTCTTTAACATCGCCTAAGCCTTGGTCCATTTTCCAGTTGTTCAGGAACCAGCTTCTCCAGAACCAAGCCAAGTCTTCGCCGCTGCCATTTTCCATCGAACGGAAGAAATCAAAAGGCGTTGGATGTTTGTAAGCCCAGTTTTTGATGTATTGCCTAAACGCATAATCGAAACGGTCTTTGCCCAAAATCTGATCTCTCAAAATATTAAGGCCCCATCCTGGTTTGCTGTAAAGGTTAATACCGATATTGGCTTCCTGCATACCATCAGGCATTTGCATAATGTTTTCGTAACGCGGATTGCCAATGCTCGATTTACCAATAGCATTCATATTTGGCTGACGTTGCTTGTACTCGCCGTTGTTGAAATTCTGCGACGAAATACCATTGATGAAAGTATTGAAACCTTCGTCCATCCAACCGTATTTACGCTCGTTAGAACCCACGATCATCGGGAACCAAGTATGGCCAAACTCATGGTCGATTACGCCCCAGGCACTGCCTTTTTTGGCATTCCAACCGCAAAACACGATACCTGGATATTCCATACCGCCAATATTGGTGGCTACGTTAACCGCCATTGGATAAGGGTATTCGTACCACATTTTCGAGTAATGCTCGATCGTGCTTTTTACGTATTCAACGCCGCGGCCATAGGCATCCATGCCATTGCTTTCTACAGGCTGTGCAGATACGGCCAACGATTTTTTGCCACTTGGCAGGTTGATGCGCGCCGCATCAAGCACAAAAGATTTTGACGAGGCCCAAGCCGCATCGCGGGCGTTGGTAATTTTGAACTTCCAAGTCAGCCTGTCTTTTGCCGGGCGCGATTTTGGATCGGTTACTTCGGCTTCAGAACGGATATGTACGGTGGCATCGCTCAGCTTAGCGGCATTCCATCTTTTCAGTTGTTCAGCCGTAAATACTTCTTGCGGGTTCAACAACTCGCCAGAACCCATTACAATGTGGCTTGCAGGCGCATTAACCGAGAAGGTAATATCGCCGTACTCGCAATAGAACTCGCCACCACCCCAATAAGGCAAGGTATTCCAGCCAATCACGTCGTCGTAAACACACATGCGTGGAAACCACTGTGCAATGGCATAAATTTCGCCGTTTTTGGTGGTCAGGTGACCTGTTCTGTCAGATCCTTCTTTAGGCACGGTGTAAGAATAATCCATGCTGATGGTAATCAAATCGCCATTAGGAGCCATCGGCTGGTTTAAGCGGATCTGCATACGGGTATCTTCAACCATAGAAGTAAACTTTACGGGAACTGCCTTTTGCGTTACCTTGATGTTACGGATGGTGTAGCCGCCCTCAAACTTCTCGCCTTGCGCGCCATAACGGCTACGTGCCGGTGTTACGGCATAGCCACGCGAAGTTTCTTTAAAGGTGTTCTGGTCTAATTGCAGCCATAAATAAGGCAACTTATCTGGACTGTTGTTTTTGTAAGTAAGCGTTACGGTGCCACTTACCATGTTCTTGGTTTCGTCAAGGCTGACCGAAATGTTGTAATCAACACGATTTTGCCAATATTTGGCGCCTGGGGCTCCATTGGCCGAACGGAATTCGTTTCCGTTTTGGGTATAGAACAATGGGCCAAAGGCATCGGCCGGAACATAATTGGTTGCCGGCGGCGTGGTTTGTTGCGCATAGCTGGTGAGGCCAAACAAGCAAACCATCACTGCAAGTGCAGCATGTTTGGTTAGAAATTTAAGCATAGTGGTTATTGGTTTGTAATATTTTTTGCCAACAAGAGCGGTTTTTGGGCCAGTTCTTGTTTTTTGTTAAAGGTAAAGGCTAATTGAATAAATTCAAATAGATACTCAACATTGTTACGCCGAGTTAGGGATTATTGGCCTTTAACTTAGGGAGAGAAGGAAGCTTGCGCTGCTCTGGTGGCAGTTTGCTCCAGGTATGATAGGCCCTAACCGTATAATAGGCGTAGTTAAAAGGACGTTCTGCCTTGATTTGATCAACCGTAGGCCTGTACAAACCCATAAAGTTCTTCATGTCTTCGTCGTTGCCTTCAAACTTAACCACGCTTCTGATGTAGGTAGGATTAAAGTTTTTCGATATTTCTTCGTTGTAACGGTCGTTTTCTTCGAGTTCGGCAATTTTGGCTTGTTGCCTGCGGTATTTGCCATAGCCCAGGTTTAGCCTTAGCCCTCCCCTTTCCTTGCTCATGTCAACCTGTCTGGCTGGCTTGGCATCAGGGTCGCGCGCATCCAAGAAAGGCGATATCTTGGCTGTGGTAATGTCAACCGGTTTAAGGTTGTTGACCACCTGCCTCAAGTAAATATTTTTGGGAAAAAGATTAGTCAGGTATACCGTATCGGTTTGGAAGCCGGCCATGCCAAAAGAAATAAGATCGCCAATTTTGGCGGCTATGGCAAAATGGCCATCCTTGTCGGTTAAGGTTAATGCTTTGGTGCTCAGGTTTCTGATGGTGGCATTTTCCATGGGCGTAGTCCGGTTGTCGTTATCGAAAATATTACCGGTAAGGGTATTATTCTGCGCCAATAATTGCAACGGAATGGCCAGCAACAGCATTAAGATTAACTTTTTAAGCATATTCAAATTTAAAGCTCTTTTTAAGTAAGCCCTTGTATTTAACAAAATTTAACAGAAAACTGATTTTTGTTTTTGAAAACATCCGGGCCGGCAAAACTGTGCACAAAGAAAACAAAAAAAGGGAATAATCGCTTATCCCCTTCTTTTATCGTTGCGCATCAATTATTTTGAAGTGGCCGCAGCTACTACTTCGCCTTTGATGATGATTGTTTTTACTGGATCTTTCGAGTTCGATTTAATGGTGGTTGCTTTGGTAAACACGCCAACCGCAGCCGCATTGTAAGTTAATTCTACAAAACCGCTTTCGCCTTTTTTAACCGGTGTTTGGGTGTATTTGGCTACGGTGCAACCGCAAGCTGGCTCTACCGCCGAAATGATCAATGGCTGATCGCCTACGTTTTTAAACTTCAAGGTTACGTTAACTGGTTTTCCTTGTGGGATTTTACCGAAATCGTGGGTTTCTTTTTCGAATTTGAATTCAGGCTGCACGTCTTTCATGGCCGTTACTGCGACAAAGCTTACTACAGCAGCAAATAGAACGATTAATTTTTTCATAATATTGATTTTAATGATAGTTGCATAGTCAAAAAGCCATGGGCTACCCTTATGTTACCCGATAACTACTGACGGTTAGGATGATTTAAAAACTTCTTTGCCATAAACCTACGAACAAAGTAGGCTATAATCCAAAAAACTTGTGGTTAATGAACAAAAAATTCACCAAATCTTCATTTTGTTCAGGCTTGTTCCTTATTTCAGCTGCGCCTGGTAGGCATCTTCGCTAAAACCGATCAGGATGGCCTTGCCGTTTTGTTCGACCACCGGGCGCTTAATGGCGCTGGTGTTGTTGATCAGGTAAGTTAATGCCTGATCGGCACTATTGATAGCGGCCTGTTGTTCTTTGTCGAGTTTTTTAAAGGTAAGGCCGTTTTTGTTGATTACTTTTTCCCAGCCAAAGTGGTTGAACCATTCGGTCAGTTTTTGGGCAGTAACGCCTTTTTTCTTAAAATCGTGGAACTCGAAATCGATATGGTTCGCCTTCAGCCAATCTTGGGCCTTTTTTACCGTATTGCAATTGGGTATGCCGTATAGGGTCATGTGTTGATAAATTTTGATACAAAGGCAAAGTTAGGAAAAGAAGTTTGGAGTCGGTTAACAGTTTTCAGTTGGCAGTTGCCAGTTAGCAGTTGTTAGTTCACAGTTGCCGGTTAGCAAATCCAACAATTTAGCAATTAATCAGTCGCCAACTGAACAATTTAACAATCCGATTAATCAAACTTCAGTTCGCAGTTACCAGTTAGCAAATCCAACAATTTAACAATTAATCAGCCATCAACTGAACAATTTAGCAATCCCATCCCCTCCAAAACAAGCTAAAAAATCGATCTTTGCCCATTCGTCACATTTATTCGGATATTGGTCACATTTTTAAAATAGATTGCCAATTGCGCCTTAACATTGTTCCATTAATTTAACCGCAACAAACCTAAGCCATGAAACTAAAAGAGCTGCAAAAAACGGAATTCTGGATCTCGACCGTTCTTTATGTCTTCGCTGTCCTGATGCTAATTACCTCCGCAGGCGGCCGTTTCTATAACGAAAACTATTACAATTTTAAAGGCGAGCACCTCAGCTATTCGTTTTTTTCAAACTACCTGGTGCCCGAATTGTTCAGGTATTCTATTCTTTATTTCAATTTCCTGTTCCTCAATTTCTATATCGTTCCGTCGTTCCTCAAAAAGGAAAACATTGTACTCAACTCGCTGCTCACCCTCATTATACTGGTAGGTTCTGGCTTTACCATCAGCATCTGCAAAACCTATACCGAGGCTTATACGCTGGTGCAATACGACGACATTCAAAACGCCTACAACCGCCTCTTCTTCGACGGATTTACGTACGAGCTGTGGGTGATGGTGATTGTTACGGCCTATGTGCTTTTAAAGGAATTTATCAATTACTTTATGGCCAACAAGCACGACAAGGCCTATAAAAACCAAATGAAGATCGATGCCGGCTTTGGCATTGCCTTTTGGTTTGTTGGACTGATGCTGTGGGTAGCCAGCAACGCCGTTATAGGCATCATTGTGATGTGGACCCTGGTTATTTTTGCTTCGATTACGGTTTTCATCTACTCGCTGTATTACCTGTTGCCAGAACTTTACCAAAAGAACAGAAAATTCAGCGTCTTTTTTGGCCAGCTGATCCTGTTGTCGGTTTTATTGGCCGTGCCGATGAGCCTGGTGGCTTTTTTGCTGATCCGCCCGCGGGGCGAAATCATTGCCATTACCTTTGCCTTCCACTTGCCTACCCAATTGTTGCTGACTGGTCCGTTAGCCTGGTTCATCTACAAAAGACGGATAGCCAACTCGGCCGAGCTTACTTCGCTAAAAACCGAACTGGGCAAGTCTGATGCCAACCTGAGCTTCCTGAAATCGCAGATCAATCCGCACTTCTTATTCAATGCCCTCAATACGCTTTATGGTACCGCCCTGCAAGAAAATGCCGAGAGAACCGGCGAAGGCATCCAAAAACTAGGCGACATGATGCGCTTTATGTTGCATGAAAACGTGCAGGACAAGATTTCGCTGACCAGGGATGTGGACTACCTCGAAAACTACATCGCCCTGCAAAAGTTGCGCACGTCCAGATCGGCCAACATTGTAATCGACACCCAAATCGAGGAACAGCTCAATAACCTGCAGATTACCCCCATGCTGCTGATTCCCTTTGTAGAAAATGCCTTTAAGCACGGCATCAGCTTACAGCATCCTTCGCACATTAGGGTTACCTTGCAAACCAAGGGCAGCACGCTTTATTTCGACGTGCACAATAGCATCCATATCAAGGCCGATAATGATCCCGAAAAGCTAAAGAGTGGTATCGGTCTGGTTAATGTAAAACAGCGCTTGGCATTGCTGTATCCTAAAAAGCACGAACTCATTATCAGGGAAAGCGCCAAGGAGTTCTTTATCCACCTGACTATAGAACTCTAAACACCCTCCAATTATCCCGGCAAATTCTATCCCTCAAGATAGAACAGGGATGGCTATGCCCAAACTTTATTTGATTACCTAACGATGAAACTCAAAAAAACCATTCTCATTTTATTGGCTTTGGCTCTTCCAGCCCTTTCTTTCGCACAGTTTAGACTGAACGGCAAAATAAAAGGCTATACTGGTACAGCAAATCTGCAGCTCAATATTCCCTTGGTTTATGGCTTCCACCAAGAAAACACTATCCAGTTTCCGATTGCCAAAGACGGCACGTTTAATGTTGCCGTTCCCATTAAGGAAACCAAACTGGCTACGCTGGTTTTCGAAGGAAAAAGATACAATTTGTTACTCCATCCCAATAAAACCCTGACTTTTGAGGCGAACACAGCTGATACCAGCCTGCGGTTGTTGGCAGGTACGGCACTGCCCGAAAACAAGTTGTTGCTGGCTATTGGATTTAAAGATTCTCCTTTCTTTTTAAACGACGACGGTAGCACGTTTAACAAACTTGCTTTAAACGGCCTTTTAGACAGCGTAGTGAAGCCTTTCAAGCTGGCAGAAGCGTCGAAAATCAACCGAGTTCAGGCTTCATCGCTCAGCAACAGCGATAAACAGATCATCAGCAACGAAATAGCTTACCGCGACTATTTCCTATTGGATATGTATGCCCGAACCGCAGGCCTGCAAAAAGCGACTATGGACAGTTTGGTTTTGGCTATATTCGATAAGGCGCCTTTAAAGCCCAAAACATTAATTGCCGGTTCGTATTATTACGATTTCATAGACAGCTATTTGAAATATATCGAAACCAAGGCATTCAAAAAAGTAAAGGAAGAGCAAATCCCATCTTCGGATCCGCTTCCCTATTATGGCATCAGCATGGATAGTGCTATGGTCGTCATCAAAAAAAACGGCAAACCTTATGGCATATGGATTGGGGCTTCCAAAAACCTACCAATGGCCGTAGTTGAACCTTTTACCTATCAGCAGCTCACCAATCTCTATAACGAAAAAAACCTTGGCCAACTAAGCGCTTTGGCCAAGGTCTTTAACCAGCAATTCCCCAATAGCATTTACAATAAAGACATCAAAGCCAAAACGGCATCTCTGCAAAAAATGCTTTCGGCAAATGCCAGCAACAAAAAAATCGAAATCGCAGAAGGCTTTGAAAAAATAAGTTCCATTGCCTCGGTAATTAAGCCATTAAAAGGCAAAGTGGTTTACCTCGACGTTTGGGGCACCTGGTGCGGACCCTGCAAGGAAGAACTTAAAAGCGTTCCCGCCCTCAAGGCCAGGTTTAAAGGCAAAGACGTAGCATTTGTTTACCTAGACATGGACGAAGACGACAAAGATGCCACCTGGCGCGAATTTATTAAGGTAAACGGAATGGAAGGCCTGCACCTGCGCAAAGGCAGAGCAAACATCGCTCCTTTTTGGAAGGAACTGTTAGCCAATGCCGAAGATAAAAGCGAATACTATCCGCAATTCTTCATCTTCGACAAAACGGGCAAACTGGTGGTGGCAAAGGCAAAACGTCCAAGCGACAAGGAAGAACTTTACCAGCAAATAGAAAATGTTTTAAACCAAAAGTAAGATGAAAGAGTACATCGCAACTTTATTGCTTTTATCAAGCATTTTAGCCGTTAAGGCACAAGAAAATGGCATCAATTTTCTTAAGGATACCAAATGGAACGATGCCCTGAGCATGGCCAAAGCCCAAAACAAGCTCATTTTTGTGGATGTTTATACCGATTGGTGCGGACCTTGCAAAACAATGGATGCTGAAATATTTCCCTTAAAAGTGGTGGGCGATAAATACAATCGCCATTTTATCAACTACAAACTGGATGCAGAAAAAGGCGAAGGCCCTGCATTGAAAGCGAAGTATAGCGTAAAGACCTATCCTAATTACCTCTTCATTAACGGCGATGGGGTATTGATTTACCGATCGACCAGCTCCATGCCAGCCAATGAGTTTTTATTGGTGGCCGATCAGGCATTAGCCGAAGCCAAACAGCCGGAAACCATTCTGCAGTTAGACGAGCGCTACCCTGCCTCGCGCAAAGACAAGGATTTCATGTACACTTATCTGCGCAGAAAAACCGATCTGAGGTCGGCTAATCCCGATTTGGTAGACGAATACATCGGTCTTTTAAACGATGCCGAAAAAGGCCAACTCAAAAACCTGCAGCTCATTTTAGACAATGGCGGCTTTTTGAGCAAAAACCTGCAATTGGGCATTGCAATTAATACTTTAATCGCACACAAAGATCAGTTTCCTTTGTTGCAGCAGCAAAACAAGGAAAGCCTACAAATGATTATCGACATGGCCAAAGAAACCACATTGGCCAAGGCAATTGCCAATAAAGATGAGCAATTGCTCAAAAGGGTGTTGGATTTAAGCCAAGGTTTTGAAAAAGACTTTGCCAATAACCGTTATACCATTGGCCTCTCCTATTATTGGGGCACCAAGCAAACCACCAAATATGTGGCCGAGGCTATGGCTTTTGCAGACCATCATTTGCTCAAAATACCTGCAGACACTTTAGACCTTTGGGACCAAAACTACCTCAAGCGGGCGACAGCCAGCGCCAAAAGCGCCCAAGATATGGCCCAATACAAGCACACGCAAACCATCAGGTATCTTCGCTTGCTGAACGACCTTGCCCAGAACATTGCTGTTGCCGCTCAAAAAAGGGAGCTGGAAGCTGCCAAAAAGTATTCGGACAAGGTGTTGAAAATGACGGCCACTGACCCGGAATACTACAAAAATGTTTGGCCCTTCTTTGTGCAGACCAATGCGGTAATCAACTACAAACTGGGTAACAAAGCGCTGGCCATTGACAAATTAGAAGCAATGATTGCACAACTGAACCAACCAAAAGCTACCGAATATTTTGCACCTTTGTTAAACAAAATGAAAGCCAACCAAAAACTTTAAATGATTGCCATTGCTATAGATGATGAACCCATTGCCTTGGATATTGTGGCCAGCCACGCATCCAAAGTGCCTTTTTTAGATTTAAGGGCCAGCTTTAACAATGCCTTTGAGGCCATCACCTATCTGCAGCAAAACAAAGTAGATCTTATTTTTCTCGATATCAAAATGCCCGATATCAGCGGCATCGATTTTTTAAAGGCCTTGAGCAAGCCGCCCATGGTTATTTTTACAACAGCCTACAGCGAACATGCCGTACAAAGCTTCGAGCTCGATGCCGTGGATTATTTGCTAAAGCCCTTTTCGCTTTCGAGGTTCTTAAAGGCCTGCAACAAAGCCAAAGAGCTGTTCGACCTGCGTGCACAAACGCCTAGTCAGCAAAGCGATTTTATTTTTGTTAAAGATGGCTACGAACAGGTAAAAGTATGGCTTAAAGACATCAATTACGTAGAGGCTTCGGGCAACTATACCCAATTTCATTTGGCTGGCAACAAGCTCATCAGCTCGCGGATTACCATTAACGAGCTGGCCGAAATCCTGCCCACAGCCCAGTTTGTGCGCACCCATCGGGCGTTTATCATTGCCAAAGACAAAATCAGCAAATACGACCGCAACCAGGTTTGGATCGACGAAAAAACCATTCCGATAGGCACTACTTATTACGACTGCCTAAAGCCTTAACCGGATTTCTGAACGGCCACGGTTTAAGCAGCTTAAGGCATCACTTGGGATTATGTATGTTTTAATCCTATCTTAGCCTTATAATTTTATTAATCGATGGTTAAGCTTTCTTTTAAACAACAGGTACTTACGGGTTTTGTTGTTTCGTTGCTCTTTGTTTTTATTTCGGCACTGACTTCTTATTTCAGCATCAAAGCCTTTTCCGAAAGCTCGCAATGGGTAAGCCATTCGCATGCCGTAATCAGCATTGCCGAGAAAACAGAAATTGAGTTGCTCAATGCCGAAACAGGCCTCAGAGGCTATCTCCTTACCGAAAAAGGAACTTATAAAAATCCCTACAACAAAAGCATCAACAGGATTATCCCAAGTATAGACCAGTTAAAAAAACTGACTTCTGATAATCCGCAACAAACCAAATTGGCCGACAGTCTGGAGTTTTATGCCCTGCAAAAGGTAGAGGACATGAAAACGATTGTCCAAAAGGTAAACAGCCAAGGCTTTGCGGCGGCACAGGCAAGGGCCATTGATAGCATTGGCCAAGTGTCCAAAGAAAATTTCCTCCGGATCAACAATGCCTTTATTAAAAACGAACAGGCCTTGCTCGATGAACGCAAGAGCAACAACGAAAGCAAAAGCCGCACCACTATTATCGTGGTCATTTTAAGCTCGGTGGTTATTTTTGGCCTTATCCTGTTCTTGTTGCGCTACATCAGGCGCACTTTCGACCAGCAAAAGGAAACCGAAAAAGAAATTTTGGAAACCAATAAAGAACTGGCCGAAATATCGGCACAAAACAAACACAACAACTGGCTTTTGAGCGGCGCAGCCGAAATTAACGAAGCCATGCGTGGCGAACAGGAGGTTGACGATTTGGCCAACAACATCATTTCAACCATTTGCAACTACATCGATGCACGCATTGGTGCCCTGTTTTTGGTCGACGACAAAAAGCAGTGGCTTTACCTGAGCGGCACCTATGCCTACGAGGGCCGACTTAAAAAGAACATCCGCTTTGGCGAGGGCCTGGTAGGCCAAGCGGCCCTAGAAAAAAAGACCAAGTACATCAAAGACGTTCCGAAAGATTATGTCAAAATCAGTTCTGCACTGGGCGAAACCGTACCCAACTATCTTTTTCTGGTACCGATTGTTTTTGAAGACAAAACCATTGCCGTAGCCGAAATGGGCTTTTTAATAGAACCACAGGCCAACAAGCTCGAACTGATTGCCAACATTGCCGAAAACATAGGCATTGCCCTCAACAGCGCACTGGCCCATTTGCAACTGAAACAGCTTTTTGAGCAAACCCAGCAACAGGCCGAAGAACTGGCCAGTCAACAAGAAGAACTGCGTACCACCAACGAAGAGCTGGTTTACAAAACCGAAGCGCTACAGGCATCGGAAGAAGAATTGCGGGTACAGCAAGAAGAGCTGCAACATGCCAATGCCGAACTCGAAGAAAAGGCACAGCAACTTGAAGAACGCAATGCTTCTATTAACCAGGCCAAAGAAGCCATTAGCCTCAAGGCACAGGAACTGGAACTGAGCAGCAAATACAAGTCGGAATTTTTGGCCAATATGAGCCACGAATTGAGAACGCCGCTAAACAGCATCCTCATTTTGGCGCGTATCTTAAAAGAAAACAGGCCGAACAACCTGCAGGAAGAACAGATCAAATATGCGGGTGTTATCCACAATGCCGGATCGGATTTGCTAACCCTCATCAACGATATTCTGGATCTTTCTAAAATCGAATCGGGCAATATTGACATCAACCTCCAACATGCCGATTTGACCGAGGTGAAACATAACATCGAATCGTTGTTTAGCGAGGTAGCCAACAACAAAAAAATCGATTTTGATATCCAGCTTGCGGCCAATCTGCCCCAAGAATTTACCACCGATCAAGGCCGCTTGGAACAAATCATTAAAAACCTGCTTTCGAACGCCTTCAAGTTTACGCCAGAAAAGGGCAAGATTAAACTCGACATCGGCCTGGCCCAAAACGCACAGTTTGGAGCAAACAGCAAGTTAAAAAACAGTGCCAATGTGCCTTTGTATTTTGCGGTTAGCGATACGGGCATTGGCATTTCCAAAGACAAGCAACGCGTTATTTTTGAAGCTTTTCAGCAGGAAGACGGCTCTACCAGCCGGAAATACGGCGGTACCGGCTTAGGCCTATCCATTAGCCGTGAACTGGCCAGCTTGTTGGGTGGCGAAATACAGGTAGACAGCGAGCCCGGCATGGGCAGTACGTTTACCCTGTACCTTCCGCAAGACTCGGTGGCAACCTCGAGCAAAGAAACCAAAAGCGAGCCTATCGCATCGCCGGCTTCCGTACAACCCATCAGCGAAAGCCTGCCAAACCTATCCATAGCAACACGCAGCCCGATAGAAGGCAAGCATAGTTTGCTCATTGTAGAAGACGACGAGAATTTTGCCGAAATATTAAAAGCCTATGCCATTGAAAAGGGCTTTACACCGATGGTGGCGCATAGCGGAGACCAAGGCCTGCAAATGGCAACCGAACTGCTGCCCGATGCCATTGTACTCGACGTAATGCTGCCGGTCATGGATGGCTGGACCATCCTTAAAAAATTAAAGGAAAACCCGGCAACGCAGCATATTCCGGTGCACATGATGTCGGCAGGCGACGAAAAAGTAGCCAAAGCCGAAAAAGAAGGGGCCATTGGCTTTTTAAAGAAACCAGTAGAAAAAGAAAAGCTAGACCATGCCTTCGAACTGTTGGGTCAGCAACACGCCTATACCTTTAACAACGTGCTGTTGGTAGAAGACCAAGTGCTGCAAAGCAATACGCTTAAAGAACAGCTCATCCAAAAAGGTGTCAAAGTTTCGCAGGCCTACACCGGCAAAGAAGCCATCGCTATTTTGGAAGAACAGACTTTCGATTGCATCATCCTTGATTTGAAACTGCCCGATATTTCTGGCTTCGACCTTTTAGACCAGATCAAGGCCAATCCGGCGTGGACGCACATTCCGGTCATTATTAACACGGCCATGGAATTGGATAAGGAAAAAATGGCGCAGATTATGCGCTATACCGAGGCCATGGTGCTTAAAAGCCAGAAATCTAACGACCGCCTGCTCGACGAGGTAAGCCTCTTTATGAACAGGTTGCAAAAACAGGGCAAGCATGATCAGGCAAGCCTAACGCCACAAGTGCCTGGCAAAAAAAGAGCCACCACGTTAGAGAAAGCCCTCAAAGACAAAACCATTTTAATTACCGACGATGATATGCGTAATATTTTTGCCCTTTCAAGTGCGCTACAATTTTACGAAATTAACATCGTCATTGCCAATACGGGAGTAGAAGCGCTTAAACGGCTGGAAGAACATCCACAAATTGACTTGGTGCTCATGGATATCATGATGCCCGAAATGGATGGCTATGAGGCCATGCGCCGCATCAGACAGGATAAGCAGTTTGAAAAGCTGCCTATTATTGCGCTTACCGCAAAGGCGATGAAAAACGACCGTGAAAAATGTATTGAGGCCGGAGCCAACGACTATATTTCCAAACCTGTTGATGTTGACAAGCTCTTGTCGATGATGCGCGTTTGGCTTAGCTAACTAGAACCATGAGAAACTTGTCTGATCCCACCAAGGAAACCATCTCCGAAAAAGAGCTGCATTCGTTGATCCACTTGATCAAAAAGGTGCATGGCTTCGATTTTGAGAACTACAGCACGGCTTCTTTAAAAAGACGGGTAAGCCGGATTATGGAGCTCGAAAGGTTGGATTATGCCGATTTGGTAAACATATTGACCAATGATCAGCATTATTTCGACCACTTTTTAACCGAAATTACCGTGAACGTTACCGAAATGTTCAGGGACCCTGCTTTCTACAAATCCTTTGCCACACATGCCATCCCCTACCTCAGTTCTTACCAACATATTAAAGTGTGGCACGCTGGTTGCTCAACCGGTGAGGAATTATATTCATTTGCCATTTTGTTTAAAGAGCACCATCTATATCAACGCAGCTTCTTTTATGGTACAGACATCAATCCAAATGCCCTTGAACAGGCCAAAGAGGGGATTTATGACCTGCGCCAAATGAAACTCTATTCGGAAAACTACCGCGCAACGGGCAGCATCCATTCGCTTGGCACCTATTACACGGCCAAGTACGATGCTGCTTCGATGATACGCGCATTGAAAAAAAACACCCTGTTTTCTGTACACAACCTGGTAACCGATGGCCCTTTCAACGAATTTCAGGTCATTGTTTGTCGCAATGTGCTGATTTATTTCAATACCCAGCTTCAAACCAAGGTTATAGAGCTCTTTTACAACAGCTTGGCCACTTTCGGCTTCCTGTGTCTGGGTAGCAAGGAAACCATCAGGAATACAGACCTCCTCAAACATTTTAAGGTCATCGATAAAAAAAACAACATCTATCAAAAAATAATATAGCGCTATGAATAAAATTAACCTCCTTATTGTGGATGATAAGGCTGAAAATATTGTTGCGTTAGAAGCGCTGCTGCATCAGGAAGATATCAATATCATCACCACCACCCTCCCTAACGAAGCCCTGCGCATTTGTTGGGAAAAGGACATTGCCATAGCCCTGGTTGATGTGCAAATGCCGGGCATGGATGGCTTTGAACTGGTCGAGATTTTAAAGGACAATCCGCGTACCCAAGAAATCATGGTCATTTTTGTAACGGCCATTTCTATCGAAACCAAATATGCCATTAAAGGCCTTAATGTTGGCGCCATAGATTACCTTTACAAACCACTTGATCCTTATATTACTTCGGCCAAGGTCGATTCTTTTATCCAGGTGGTACGCAGCCAGCGCGAAATCAAGCAGAAAAACCTGCAGCTGGAGCATTTTCAGGCCGACTTGATCAAGGCCAAGGAAGAAGCCGAACAAGGCAAAAGAGCCAAAGAAAACTTTATGGCACACATGAGCCACGAAATCCGCACCCCGATTAATGGCATTATCGGCCTCACCCATCTGCTCAAAAAAAGCAAACTCGACGAACAGCAAAAGGAAATGCTCGAACTGTTGGAGGTTTCATCCGAATCGCTTTTGGGCGTGATCAACGATATCCTGGACATCTCCAAAATCGAAGCGGGTAAATTCAGGATGAACTTTGCCGAAACCGACATCAGGCTGCTCACCACGCAGGCCACCAACCTGCTCAACATCAGGGCCAAGGAAAAAAACATTGCTTTGGTATTAGACCTAGATGAAAACCTACCAGATGTAATTATTGCCGATTCGCTCAGGCTGAACCAGATTTTTATGAACCTGCTCAGCAATGCCATTAAGTTTACCAACGAAGGCGAAGTGAGGTTCAAAGCCGAAGTGCTGAACAAAAAAAGCAACAACGCACATATCCGTTTCTCGATATCAGACACCGGAATTGGCATTGCCGCCAATTTTAAGGACAAGATTTTCGAATCGTTTGAACAAGTTGAAGACCATCGCATTTCGAGATATGGCGGTACCGGCTTAGGCCTTTCTATTGTGAAAAAACTGGCCGAACTGAAAGGCGGCGTACTCGAAGTTGAAAGCGAAGAAGGCAAAGGCAGTACCTTTAGCTTTACCAAATGGTACGAATTTGTGGAGGGCAAAAAAAATGCAAAGGAAAGCGATGTAGCTACCGAACTGCCAAGTTTGGAAGGCGTGCGCATACTGATAGCCGAAGACAATCCCATCAACAAGTTCTTGGTGGTAAAGATTTTGGAAGCCTGGAAAGTAACTACGCACGTAGCCACCAACGGGCAGGAAGCTTTAGATGCGCTCAGAGAAAACGACTACGACCTGATTTTAATGGACACTTACATGCCGGTAATGGATGGCTTGGAAGCAACCAAGAAAATAAGGGCCGGCTATATACCAGGCAAACAATACATTCCGGTTATTGCCTTTTCGGCAGGAGTGTTAGATATGGATCGTGAAATTGCCATTGAGGCAGGCGCCAACGATATTGTAGGCAAGCCCTTTAAGCCCAATGTGCTGCATCAGAAAATAAGCCGCTTTACCCGATAAGCTTAAAATAAAGGGACGGATTTTATTTGTTGTAAAGGGTCATGGTTTGCGCCGCGCCAATGGTGGCAAAACTTTTGATCATGGTTACAGCTTTATTGATTAAGGTTGGCAGTTCTTTTTGCTCGTCTTTATCAAAGCGACCCAATACGTATTCGGCTTGTTGGCCCTTTCTAAAGTTATCGCTAATGCCGAAGCGCAGGCGGGCGTAGTTTTGTCCGCCACAAAGTTCTTCTATGCTTTTAAGACCGTTGTGGCCAGCGCTGCTGCCCTGTAGTTTCATCCTGAGCTTGCCCAAAGGCAGGGCCAGGTCGTCAACCAGCACCAACACGTTCTCGGGGGCTACCTTCAATTCCTTCATCCAGTAGTTTACGGCCTTGCCGCTCAGGTTCATATAGGTACTAGGCTTAATGACATGCAGTTTTTTGCCCTTAAAGCTTACTTCGGCATAATAGGCCAATTTAAGCAGCTCAAAGCTGCCATCCTGCTCTTCTACCAGCTTATCGGCAATGTTAAAGCCAATGTTGTGGCGTGTATCTACATATTCTGGCCCAATATTTCCGAGGCCCACAATCAGGTACTTCATGGCGCAAAGATAAGAATCAGTTGGCAGTTTTTTTGGCGGTTTTTTATGCACACTTTCGAAGTTTTAAAAACTTCGAAAGTGTAATCAAGCTGGCCAACAAAAAAGCGGCACAAAATTTCTTCTGTACCGCTCTGTTGCATACTGCTATTGGAGATTATTTTCCTTTAGCTTCGTTTTCTGCTTGTTTCAATGCTCTTGACATACCTACAGAAACGATAGTATCTTCTGGCGTGTTGGTTACGAAGTAATCCGCAGCTTGCAAATCGCGTACGCGGAACAAGTTACCAACTTCCATTTTGGCAATGCTTACCTCAACTACTTGTGGCATGTTTTTAGGCAATGCTTTCAAGCGTAGTTTACGTAATTTTTGAACCAATTTACCACCCATTTTAACACCTGGAGAAGTTCCGGTCAATTTAACTGGAATTTCCATCATGATTTCTTTGTCGTCAAATAACTGCAAGAAATCTACGTGCAATAACAAGTCGGTTAGTGGGTGAAATTGCGTATCTTTTACGATAGCTTTTACTTTTTTACCGTCTACTTCGATTTCAACAAAGTTAGCTTCTGGCGAATAGATAGCTTCGTTCAAGTCGGTTCTGGTAATTGAAAAGTGCACTTGCTCTTTACCACCATACAATACCGCAGGAACTTTACCTTCGTAGCGAAGTTCTTTGGCATCGCGTTTCCCTACGTTCTCTCTAAGAGAACCGCTAATTGCGATTGTTTTCATTTTTGATATATATATATTAATTGTTATTAATTCTTCTTTAGTTTGGCACTTGGCGCTAAGCGTTTTGAACGCTGTACGCAATACGTCCTACCCTATACGCTACACCCTAAACAAATCGCTGATTGAACCATGTTCGTTTACATTGGCAATGGCCTTTGCAAACAACTTGGCAGTGCTCAGCACTCTTATTTTATCGCTCTGTTGTTTCAACGGAATGGTATCGGTTACGATCAGTTCTTCCAACACAGAGTTTTCGATGGTTTCGTAGGCTTTGCCCGAAAGCACCGGATGCGTACAAACGGCCCTTACGCTTTTGGCACCATTGTCCATAATCAGGGCAGCGGCTTTGGCCAATGTTCCGGCCGTATCGCAGATATCGTCTATCAGTACAATGTCTTGACCGGTTACATCGCCAATAATCGACATTGATTCGATTTCGTTGGCGCGTTTACGGCGTTTATCGCAAATCACCACCTCTGCATTAAAAAACTTGGCAAAGGTACGGGCACGGTACGAACCGCCCATATCTGGCGAAGCGATGGTTAGGTTTTCAAGGCCGAGGCTTTTGATGTAAGGCACAAAAATGACCGAACCATCCAAGTGATCAACCGGAATATCAAAAAAACCTTGAATTTGAGCCGCATGCAAATCCATGGTCATGATACGGTGTATACCCGCTGCTTTCAATAGGTTGGCAACCAATTTGGCACCAATGGCTACACGAGGCTTGTCTTTACGATCCTGACGGGCCAATCCGTAATAAGGAACCACAGCGGTGATGTAATGCGCAGAAGCTCTTCTGGCGGCATCGACCATGAGCAAAAGCTCCATTAAATTGTCGGAAGGCTGGTAGGTAGACTGAACCAGGAACACGTCGCAACCCCTGATTGATTCGTCAAAAGAAGGTTGAAACTCGCCATCGCTGAACCGACTTAAAGTTACGTCTCCTAGTGGTTTGCCGTAAGCGTCGGCAATTTGTTTAGCTAAATCTTTAGTGCCCGTTCCGGCAAAAATTTTAACTGGGTTAAATTGCAATGGCATGATTTGCGGGTATCAATGCTGGTTAAAAAAAATCGGATTGCGAATATTCACAATCCGAAAAAAATTTGTTGTCCGACCTGGATTCGAACCAAGACAAACGGTACCAAAAACCGTTGTACTACCCTTATACTATCGGACAATCTTCCATCTCAACATACTTTCGTTCCGAAATGGAATGCAAATGTACGCACATTTTTTATTTCTGCAAATCAGAATTAAAAAAAAGTGAAAATATTTTTTCGGGCAACCTCCATGCCCGCTACAAACCTTTTCTACGGGTTAATTTTTGTTAAAAGAGCTCAAATGTTTATGCTTATTTCAATCTATTTCTTTATTTTCGGCAGCCTTATCATGTGCACAAGGCATTTATTTCATCCATTTATAAAATGAACTATTCGAAAACAAACAACATCGTTGGCTGGATCTGCTTCTTCATTGCAACGCTAACCTATATTTTAACCCTTGAACCTTCTGTGAGTTTTTGGGACTGCGGCGAGTTCATTGCCTCGGCATTAAAAATGCAGGTTGTACACCAGCCGGGCGCGCCCCTGTTCTTAATGATCCAACGCTTCTTTTCTATTTTCGCCATGGGCGACAATACCAAAGTGGCCTATTTTATGAACGTAGGCTCGGCCATTGCCAGCGGTGCCACCATTTTGTTCCTGTTTTGGACCATCACCGCACTCGCCAAAAAAGTGTTGGTTAAAGGCAAAGAAGCCATCAGCAAGGCTACCTTGATCAGTATCATGGGCGCAGGTGCAGTAGGTGCCTTAGCCTATACTTTTTCAGACAGTTTCTGGTTCTCGGCAGTTGAATCTGAGGTTTATGCCTTATCATCGCTATGTACCGCTATTGTTTTCTGGGCCATTTTAAAATGGGACAGCATTGCCGACGAGCCCCGTGCCGATCGTTGGTTGCTTTTCATCGCCTATATCATGGGCTTGTCTATCGGCATCCACATCCTCAACTTGCTAACCATTCCGGCTATTGCCTTTGTATATTATTTCCGAAGAACCAGCAAACCTACGCTTACTGGTATCATCAAAACTTTCATTGTCGGCATATTGATATTGGCCGTGGTTCAGTACGGCATTATCCAATACCTGGTTTCTTTCGGTGCCTATTTCGACCTTTTCTTTGTGAATACTTTGGGCTTGGGCTTCGGAAGCGGCGTGCTTTTCTTTATCGTGTTACTGGTTGGTGGCTTGGTTTTCGGCATCAGGTACTCGATTAAGCATCAAAAGAAAATCCTCAACCTGGCTTTGCTGTCAACCACGCTGATTATTTTTGGCTATGGTTCATTTGCCATGATTTTGATCAGGGCACAGGCCAAACCTAATTTGAACAACAGCGATCCTGACAATGCCTTCTCTTTCTTGAGCTACCTGAACCGTGAGCAATATGGCGATAGGCCTTTGTTGGTTGGACCAAACTACAACTCTATCCCTAAATACAAGGAGGATGGTTCGATGCCTATTAGCGTTGACCAAGGAAACATCTACAGAAAAGGCGCCACCAAATATGAGATTGCCGGTGTAAAGAGCAAACATATTTACGGAGAGAACGAAACCTTTCCAGATAGTATCCGTCGCTTGCAGCACGAAGTATTGTTTCCGAGGATGTACAGCGACGAGCAGCGCCACATCAACTATTACAAGGATTTTATGGGCTTTGACGACCAGCACTTCCCGAACACGATAGACAATGTGGCTTTCTTTTTACGCTACCAGTCTGCTTTCATGTACCTCCGCTATTTTATGTGGAATTTTGCCGGTCGCCAAAACGAAGACCAAGGCCAAGGCAGCTTGTACGAAGGCCGTTCGTTAAGTGGTATTAAAGCCATAGACGCCTTTACATTAGGCGACCAAACCAATTTGCCTCCATCAATTAAGGATAGTACTTCCTATAACCGTTTCTTCTTCCTGCCATTGATATTGGGCTTGCTGGGCATGATCTGGCATTTTACGCGCAAGCCAGAAGATGGCGGCATCGTGGCGTTGCTCTTCTTCTTTACCGGTATTGCCATTGTGCTTTACCTGAACCAGAAACCTATGGAGCCTAGGGAAAGGGATTATGCCTATGTGGGCTCTTTCTATGCCTTTGCCATTTGGATAGGCCTGGGCGTATTGGCCATTAAAGAATGGATATTTAAAAAACTGACGCCGCAAGCCGGTGCTATTGGCGCAACGGTAGTTGCCATCGCTTGCGCTCCGGTACTGATGGGTGCCCAAGGCTGGCGCGGCCACGACCGTTCGACCAAAATGGTTGCCCACGATATTGCCGTAAGCTACCTGGAATCATGTGCGCCTAATGCCATTTTGTTTACTTATGGCGATAACGATACTTATCCGCTGTGGTATGCACAAGAGGTAGAAAACATCCGTCCGGATATCCGTTTGGTTAACCTGAGCTTGTTTGATACAGACTGGTACATTAACGGCATGCGCAAAAAAGTTCATCAATCGGAGCCGTTGCCTATTACCATGAAAGAATCGCAGTATGTGGCTGGCGAAAGGGACGTAATGTATTACAAAGACTACCAAATTAAAGATCCGGTAGAGTTGAAACAGATTGTAGACTTGTTGCTGTCGGATGATAAAGATGATAAAATGCCTTTGTCTGATGGCTCAACCACCAACTTTATTCCAACCAAGAACTTCAAACTGACCATCAACCCACAAGAAGTGGTAAGCACGGGTACCGTACCGGCTTCAGAGCTATCGAAAATTGCCCCAGAAATGGTGTGGAAGTTCAACAAAGGCTATGTAACCAAAGGTACCTTGGCCATGTTCGACATCTTGGCGCACAACAACTGGAAAAGACCGGTTTATTTCTGTAGCACCGTACCGTCAGAGCAATTTAATGGTTTAGACAATTACCTGTACAACGAAGGCTTGGCACTAAGGTTATTGCCATTGCAACCTGATACAGCCAGCAATGGCGAACAGGCTATTAACCTAGATCCGATGTACAACCACGTGATGAACAAGTTTAAATGGGGCAACATTAAAACTGCCCGTTACTTGGATTCTCAATCGACCGACGACATTTCGATCTTCAACAACATCTTCAACAGCCTAACCACTGGCCTCATCAAAGCGGGCAGAATGGAAGATGCGAAAAAAGTAATGCGCAGGTACGACGAAGTGATGCCGACCAAAATTTACAGCATGCGTACGATGATGGGCGTGCCAACCATGGCTCAAAACCTCTATATTTTGGGCGAAACCGAAAAAGCGAACAACCTTATCAGAAAATCGGCTGATTATATTGGCAAAGAAATAGGTTACCTGGCCGACGTATCGAAAAGCAAGGATCAGTTAATCGGCGGACAGAATATCCAAATTGGGTTGATGTATGGCTTAAAACCAATGGCCGAGGTGGCAAACGAGTACAAGCAAACCAAGCTTGCCGACGAGGTAAACAATCAATACAACCAATTGTATGGCAGGTTTGCGCAGTTCTTCGGCCCTGCACCAGGCGCAAGATAAAAATAGGGCTTCGGCCCTATCTAACAAGAAAGCCCCATCTAATTCGGTTAGCTGGGGCTTTTTACTGCGGTATCATTTAAAAGGCGAACCATGTACGTTCGGCTAAGCCTGATAAAAAGTCGGCCCAACAAAAAGGCCATCTTGCTTTTGCAAGATGGCCTTTTCAAAATTGTATGTTTTTACTATCCTTCGTTCACTACGCCCATCGAACAGAATTTCTCAATCCTGGTGGCAATCAGTTTATCCGGACTTTGTTTCTTTAAGGTTTTCAGGTCTTTTAAGATCTGCTCTTTCAAGGTCTGCGCCATCAGCAACGGATCTTGATGTGCGCCGCCTAGTGGCTCCTTCACCACGCCGTCGATCAATTTGTTGGCGTACATATCTTCCGAGGTCAGTTTAAGACATTCGGCGGCTTTCTCTTTAAAATCCCAGCTTCTCCATAAAATCGAAGAACAAGATTCTGGCGAGATTACCGAATACCAGGTATGCTCCAACATGTAAACGTTATCGCCAATGCCAATGCCCAAAGCACCTCCTGAAGCACCTTCACCTACAACAAAGCAAATGATAGGCACGCGCAATACCGACATTTCCAACAAGTTTCGCGCAATGGCTTCACCTTGTCCGCGCTCTTCTGCCTCTAAACCTGGATAAGCACCCATGGTATCGATAAAAGAGATAACTGGTTTGTTGAATTTTTCGGCCAAACGCATCAAACGCAAGGCTTTTCTGTAGCCCTCGGGGTTGGCCATACCAAAATTGCGGTATTGGCGCTCTTTGGTGTTTTTTCCTTTTTGATGGCCGATAATCATTACCGTTTGTCCGTCAATGCTGGCAAAGCCGCCAATAATCGCCTTGTCGTCTTTTACAGTCCTGTCGCCATGCAACTCGATGAAATCGTCGCAGATCAGGTTGATGTAATCTAAAGTTTGCGGACGTTCGGCATGACGCGACATCTGCACTTTTTGCCAACCTGTTAGGTTTGTATAAAGATTTGCACGGGTTTCGGCCAATTTCTCGTCAAGTTCGGCCAAAGTTGCAGACATGTCTACTTTGGTTTTTTCGGCAACTTGTTTTACCTTTTCTATCTGCTGCACTAAATCAGCTAAAGGCTTTTCGAAATCAAATGATGTTTTAATCTGTTCCATAAGCGGGCTGTAAAAGTAAGGAATAATCCCGAAACATAATACAACAAATTTTTGCCTTGTCTTTCTTTTTACTCCAAAAAGTTCTGACCTGCAACGAAAAGCGTTAAAGCCATGCCTATCGCCCTTTCTTCAACAAAAGTAGACGGTTTAAAAATTGGACAAAGAATATCGGATCATTCGCTCAATCAATTCACAAACATTAGCCTAACAAAAAAGGCCTACGTTACCGCAGGCCTTAGGTTTATTTAGGTTAGTTAATAGTTTAGAACTTAGCAGGCACGCCCGGTTTAGGCAAGGCCTTTTGGATAAACTCCCTGATGTGATCATTGCCCATGGCCAAATCTGGCTTACGCAGGTACATCATGTGGCCACTTTCGTAGCCTTCCCAAGTCATCCTGTCTTTGAGCTTGCCACTTGGATCCATTTGCCACATATTGTATTTGGCATTGAAATAATCGCAGGCACCATCGTAGTAGCCCGATTGTACCAACAGGTGCAGGTATGGGTTTTGCGCCATGGCTGCACGCAGGTTCTCGCCGGTACGGTTGCCGGTATTGTCCCAAGGGTTTACCGGACCGAACATGTTGTATTTCAAATCGGTTTTGTAGTTCAGCTCATTGCGCAGGTACATGTTGATGGCTGGTGTAAACGAATGCAGCCAAGAGGTAAGCTCGGCATTGTAATCCGGTCCATCGCCGGCATCAGCCTTATCGATGCCTCTGTATCTCGAATCCAATCGTCCAACGGTATAGCCTTTATCGCGCAAAAGCTCTTTCCAGAACAGGTTGGTTGATACATCAAGATTGTTCTGCAAAATCACTTTTTCAGAGATACCCGAATATCTTGCCATTTTGGCCGCAATCTTTTTCTTTTCATCCATTGGTAGGAAGCCGCCTTTGGTTATGGCTGGAATCAGCTCATCAACCGTAAATTTCTCCACTTCTGGCAACATGGCCTGCAGTTTTTTGCCTTGCAGGTCGGCAGGCAACATTTTGTGGTACCACGCCGTGGCCGCAAAGTAAGGCAGGCGCAAAGCAGCATCCATCACGGTTCCTCTTTCAATGCCCAATTCTGTTGGCGAAACCAAAATTACGCCATTCAGGTACATCCATTGGTTGCTTTGCAGCTCTAGGGCCAAACCCGAAACGCGGGTCGTGCCGTAGCTTTCGCCAATCAGGAACTTAGGCGATGCCCAACGATTGTTGCGGGTTACAAAAGTATTGATCCACTCGGCCAAATAACGGATATCGGCCCTTACGCCAAAGAATTTGCTACCCGGTACATCTTTGTTTGTGGTACGGGAGTAGCCCGTATTCACTGGATCGATGTAAACGATATCGGCAATGTCGAGAATGGAAGAACTGTTGTCTTTATAGCCATAAGGCTGAATTGGATAACCTTCGTCATCGATATTTAAAACCACTGGACCGGTATAGGCAATGTGCATCCATACCGATGCCGAGCCCGGACCGCCGTTAAACGAGATTACCAATGGCCTGCTATCTCTGTTTTGGATATCAGAACGCTCATAGTAAGTATAGAACAAGCCCGCAATCGGCTTGCCTTCTTCATCCCAAACCGGCAAAGTGCCCGTAGTGGCTTTGTAAGGAATGGTTTTGCCTTTAATGGTTACGCTATGGTTGGTAACCACCGAGCTTTCTGGGTTAATCGTTCTCGACGATCCCGATGCTGGCGCAGCACGTGGCGCATCTTCTTTTACCACTGGCGCAGTTGGTGCGGGCGCTCCAGCCTGACGCTGTGGGTTCTGCCCTTGTCCGCGTTGTTGCGCTTGGGCAAATCCGGCTATGGTTAAAGCAATTAAAGTTGTCGTAAATATTTTCTTCATATATAGTTTTGGTTTGCTTGATAAGTAAATATCAAAATTTGAAAGCACATTTTACAAAAGCACTGAAATTGTTACCATTTTAGCGATTGGCCCATGGACAATGGACTATAAGCAACGCGCCAGTTTTAACCATTAAGGAATGAAGAAAAAGTGAAAACTGCTGAAGGCTTGCAAACTGAGAACCGAAAATTGAAAACTGCCAACTCTAAACCTATTGCTTTTCTTTCAAAATCGGCGGCAGCACCTTGAGTTTGCCGTCAATTTTTTCGGTGTAGCTTAAGCCTAGGATGTGTGCGATTAAAGGATAGACATTCACGTTTTCGAAAGCCGGGATTTTCAGCCCCGATTTAAAAGCTGGTCCCCAAGCATAAAAAATGGCATGCATATCGGGTATAGCTGGATCAAAGCCATGCTGTCCCCTATCAGGTTTTACCCCGTTAATGTTAAACACCTTGGGCAGATGTGGCACCAGCAAAATATCGCCAGTTCGGTTGTATTTGTCTTCTTTTTTGTTGTAATGCCAAACTTTGGGCACATTCTTGCTCAAATACACATCGTAGTCTTTGGCTTCGGCCTTTAAGGCCCGATAAGTAGGCTTCACAAAGGATGGATCTTTGGCATATAAATGCAACAGGGCATTGCCTGGAGTTACCGTAAATTGGTCTAAGCTAACCGCCTTAGGTAATGGAATGGTATTTTCGTTGTCGATAGCCGCCATGCCGTGGTCAGACAGCAGGATAAAATTAGCTTCAATGCCAGTGGCTTTTACCGCAGCCACCAGCCGACCAACAGCATCATCTACCAGCTGTACCGCCTTTCTGGTTTCTTCAGAATCGGCTGTGTGTTTATGGGCGGCCTGGTCTACTTGCGGAAAATACAACGCAATAAAGTGAGGCCTCTTTTCGGCAGGCAACTGCAGCCAGTTCTTCACTATGGCCACTCGTCGTTCAACTGGAATGCTTTCGTTGTAATTAAAAAGGTAGGTCGGCCTAATGCCATTCATCGAGATTTCCGAACCTGGCCAATAAAATATGGCACTCAGCATTTTTTGTTGTTCGGCCAATACCCAAAGTGGCTTGCCAAAATACCAAGAGCTATCAATAGCCATCTGTTTATCCGATTTCTTGTAAACGATGGCCCGTTGCTTGTCGTAAAAGATATTATCAACAATGCCATGGTGCGAGGGATAAAGTCCGGTGGCAATACCGTAGTGGTTCGGAAAAGTAAGTGAGGGAAAAGAAGGTTTCAGATACTCGGCCTGTACCCCGCCTTCTCTCAGGCTCAGCAGGTTTTTGGCTTGGTACTTATCGGCCAGATCCCACCTAAAGGCATCGATAGAAATTAAGATTACATAGGGCTTTTGTTGTTGTTCAATGCTGTTGAACCTATTTGGAACTACCTTTTGTACGGTATCTTGTGCATGCAACGCCATGGCGCAGCTCAACCATACCAGTACTATAACTAACCTTTTTAACATCTTTTAATTTAACGTTTGTTTGCTGTAAATGTGATACTCTCCCGGAGCCAAAGTTGCCGAATAAATACTGAGGGGCATGTTCAAGCTGGCACCGCTAGCAGCATCAGTCCAGGTACCGTTGGCACCAAAGTCGATATTGGCCGTTTGGCTTACCACATCAAAATTGCCAACCACCACTACGGTATTGCTTCCGCTGGTTAATTTGATGTATTTGATGCCTCCCGTTAAGCTGTATGTGGGATTTTGCCCGGCAAAAATAGCATTGTTCTTTTTAAGCCTGATTAATTTAGCATAGACATTGTACAGTGCTTTTCTTTGCGCATTATCATAATAGTCCCATTTAATAGGCTTCTCGCCGGTACGGCCGTTGTAATCGATACTGATATCGTAGCCCAATTCGCCAAATTGCCAAACCATTTTTGGTCCGGGCATGGCAAACAGAAAAGCAGCAGCCATTTCCTGGCGTTTTAGGGCCGTAGCCAAATCTTTAACCGAATAGCTGCCCGATGCATTGCCATAATTGATGTTTTTAAAGTTCAGGCGCTCCTCGTCGTGGCTTTCTATGTAATCGACCAGATTTTCCGATTTGGCAAAACCGTGCTTGGCAAAAAATCCCCAAGAAAAATCAGATTGCCCCAACCAGCCCATGGTAGCCTCGTTCATGTCGTGGTTCAAATTGCTCCACAGCATCATGCCTTCATCGGCCAATACTTTTTCTTCGGTAGCATCGGCAAAATGTTCTAAAATCACGTAGAAATTATTGGCATCTATGCTTTTGATGTAATTGTTGTATTCTTTCCAAATGGCAATCCTGCTGGCATCGTAAGCCGCAAAACCTGCATCGGTAGTGGTGTAGTTTTGGGTAAAGCCTTTAGACAAATCGAACCTGAAACCATCAATCTTATATTGCTGCATCCAAAACTTCACTACATTTTTGACAAAGTATTTGGTGGCCGGACTTTCGTGGTTAAAATCGTAGCCCACATTGTAAGGATGCTTGGCATCAACGTTAAACCAGGGGCTGTTGCTGGTGGGCTTGTTGCCATCAAAATACAGCTGCACCATGGGCGATTGGCCAAAAGAGTGGTTCAGCACCATATCCATAATCACGGCAATGCCCCGGCCATGGCATTCGTCAATAAAATTTTGGAGTGCGGTTTTAGTGCCGTAGTACTTGTCGGGCGCAAAATAATAAGATACGTTATAGCCCCAGCTCAGGTTGCCCTCAAACTCGGTTACCGGCATCAGCTCGATGGCATTAACGCCAAGGCTAACCAAATAATCGAGTTTTTGCAAGGTAGAAGCATAGGTGTGTTCTGTCGTAAAATCGCGCACCAGCAATTCGTAAATCACCAGGTTGTTTTTGTCAGGCCGCGTAAAACTATTTTTCCAAGTATAGGTAGGCTGGTTGGCTTGCATGACGCTTACAATACCGGTTGTTTTGCCCGTTGGATAAGCCCGCAGGTTCGGATAAACACTGGCCGTAATGTAAGGGTCGTTATCTGGATCGAGTACTTTTTCGCAATACGGATCGGCCACTTTCAAGTTGCCGTTCACCAAAAACTGATAAGCATATTCGGTATTGGGGTTTAAGCCATCAATTTGCACCCACCAGGTATTGCCATCGGTAGTATTTTTCATCTGGTAGGAGGCTGATGCCTGCCAATTGTTGAAATCGCCGATTAGCGCTACCGAAGTTTTGCCTGGCGCATACAAAGTTACAATGGCCGAAGTACCCCCATTGATAAAGGCTACCCCATCTTTGGCACCTGCAGGCAGTTCGTTGCTTGGCGTAGGCGTAACCGGAGTTACCGGCGTTGGCTCTGTACTGGTTTTGGCCTTTTTGCAAGCCGTCAGGGCCAGGGTCATCAACAGCAAAACGTAAACTATTTTTCTCATCGCGAAAGATTGCTAAGTTTCAAAAATACTTAATATTAGCCATTTAAAGCTATAAAGCCATGGTAATTTTCGGACGCCTACACTTTTTTGCTCATTAATCAAAAATGCCTGGCTCCCAAGGTCGTTGCATGCCCACCCAAAATTATCGCCACAAATAATTTTTTTAACTACAACAAAAAAATTATTTATTTGTTAATTGAACAAATAATCGTTTCTTTTAGCATACCAACAGATAATTACTGCAGCAGCATGACCGATGGCTTCATTAGTGGGGGTGGCGAATGTGGTGCCCTTATACGCTCTATCAACTGGGCCGAAAACCCACTTGGCCCCCTGGATGAATGGCCACAAAGTTTGCGGACAACCCTTAGCATCCTGATCAATTCCAAATTCCCCCTGTTTCTGCTTTGGGGCCCCGAATACATCTGCTTTTATAACGACGCTTACCGCAAAAGCTTGGGCAACGACGGAAAACACCCCAAAGCCATGGGCCAGCGCGGCAAGGAGTGCTGGGCCGAGATATGGGATGAGATTGGCAGCATGCTCGATAGCGTACTGCAACAGGGCGAAGCCACTTGGAACGAAGATATTTTATTACCCATTTACCGCAATGGCCATATTGAAGATGTTTATTGGACATTCAGCTACAGCCCGGTTAAAGACGAAAGCGGAAAAGTGGCCGGTGTGTTTGTGGCTGTTGCAGAAACCACAGATAACCTACGCGTGCTCAACGAGCTGAACGAAAGCAAGAAGGAACTCGAGTTTGCACTAAATGCCGCAGAGCTGGGCACTTGGGACCTCAATCCCCTGACCAATAAATTTACTTGCAACAATCGCCTGAGGAGATGGTTCGGACTAGACACCGAATCAAATATCGATTTAAACATAGCCATTGAGGCAATTATACCCAAAGACCGCGAAAAGGTAAAAGAAGCCCTCCAAAAATCGCTCGACCACGAAACCGGAGGCCATTACACCATCCAATACACCATAAAAAACGCCAAAACCGGTAAAGAACGTATTGTAAAAGCCCGGGGCAAGGCACTGTTCGACGCTAACAATGTGGCCTACCGCCTGAACGGAACCCTGCAAGACATTACCGACGAGATTATGGCCCAAAATGCCTTCAAGGAAAGCGAAGAGAATTTCAGGAAGCTGATCCTGCAGGCGCCCGTTGGCATGATCATTTTGAAAGGCGAAGATTTTTTTGTGGAAGAGGTTAACGACACCTACCTCAAACTGGCCAACAAGGAAAGAAAAAACTTTGTCGAAAAACCCTTATGGGAAGCATTGCCCGAGGCCAAATCGTTAGGTTTTGAGCATGTGCTTAAAAAAGTGATGAAAACCGGCATTGCTCATTACGGCAATGAACAGAATATCACCACGATTAAGAACGGCAAAAAAGAAACTACCTACATCAACTATGTTTACGAGCCTTTAAAGGATATTGATGGCAGCATTAACCGCATTATGGTGGTGGCCATTGACATTACCGACATGCTCGAAAGCAAGCGCAAGATACAGGATGCCGAAGAACGCGCCAGACTGGCCACGGCCGCAGCCGGCCTCGGCACTTTTGACTTGGATTTGCGCAACGGCCAAATGGCAACTTCAGAGCGTTTCGACGAGATTTTTGGCTTCGATAGGCATGTGGTGCGTTCGGCATACACCAGTGTAATCCACCCCGACGATCGTGAAATCCGCATCAATGCCCACCGACGGGCACTAGATGTTGGGCAGATTTATTACGAAGCCCGGGTGATCTGGAAAGACCAATCGATCCATTGGGTAAGGGTTGAAGGAAAAATCTATTACGATGCCGACCATAAACCCTTGCGCATGCTGGGCACGGCCATGGACATTACGCAGCAACGCCAAGCCAAGGAAGAACTGATCCAGATTAACCAAAGGCTCGAAATCGCGCTCGAAACCGGCAAACTGGGATCTTACGAGCTAGACCTACGTACCCAAACGCTAAAACTTTCTGAACAGTTCTACAAAAACTATGGATTAAAATCGGAAGCTGTGCTCAACTATGAGCAGCTGCTCAATTTTATAGTGCCTCAACAAAAAGAAGCGGTTATCGAAGCGCTCAACCAAGCCATCGCCAATGGCAACGTATACGAAGGCGAGTACCAGATTAGCTGGCCCGACCAATCGCTGCATTGGATCAAAGAATCGGGCAAGGCCCAATACGACGACCATGGCAACCCGATCAGCTTTATTGGCGTATCCTTTGATATAACCGAAACCAAGCAGCTGCAACAGCAAAAGGACGATTTTATCGGCATTGCCAGCCACGAGCTCAAAACGCCGGTAACTAGCATCAAGGCCTATACCCAGGTATTGGAAAGGATGTTGCTTAAAAAAGGTGATATTGTAGAAGCAGGACTGATGAAAAAGATGGATGCCCAGCTTAACCGCCTCACCAGCCTCATTGGCGATTTACTGGATGTAACCAAGGTCAATTCTGGCAAGCTCCAGTATAACCATACCTATTTCGATTTTAACGAAATGATGCGTTTTGCCATCGAAGAACTGCAACGCACCTCGGAAAAACATCAAATAAAGGAAGATTTGCAAGAAATAGGGCTGGTTTTTGCCGACAAGGAACGCTTAAGCCAAGTAGTGACCAACCTGATTACCAACGCCATCAAATATTCGCCAGAAGCACAACAGATTATTGTACACAGCAGCATTGAGGGCGAAAACATCCTGGTTTGCGTAGAGGATTTTGGCATCGGTATTGCAGAGGATGATTTGAACAAAGTATTTGAACAATTTTATCGGGTAAGCGGCAATATGCAGCATACTTTTCCGGGTTTGGGCCTGGGGCTTTTTATTTCATCAGAAATCATTAAGCGCGAGGGTGGCAAAATCTGGGTAAGCAGCAAAGAGGGCAAAGGATCTAAATTCTGCTTCTCTATACCAAGGGCACGTGCCAACGATTATTGAGCACTTAGCCAACCAACTAAATATAAATGTAATGAACAGCAGGAACAAAAGGGTGACACTTGCCGACGACGACCCCGGAATTTTGGATGCCGTAGGCATGATGTTAGAGATGGAGGGCTACGAGGTGAGCACCACCTTAAACGGGAATACCATTTTGAACACCGAAAGCGGACTACCCGATATTTATGTACTCGACATCTGGATGTCGGGGTCTGACGGACGCGAATTGTGCAAGAAGCTCAAAACCAACGAAAAAACGAAGAATATCCCGGTTATTTTGATTTCGGCCAGCAACGACCTGCAAAAATCGGCAGAAAGTGCCGGTGCCGACGATTTCCTGGCCAAGCCATTCGAGATAGACAACCTTTTGTCTAAAATAGAAAACTGCCTCCAAAACTAATTGAAGGCAGTTTTTCATTCCATGAATTGGCCCTGCCGATTAATCTGCTTTGTATTTTTTAAACAAACTGGTTGCCGTGTGTCCGCCAAAACCAAAGGTATTGTTAAGCGCATAGTTTACTTCTTGGTAAAGCGGCTTGCCCAATACAATCTTCAATCCGGCCGGAACAGCTTCGTCGAGTTCGGTGGTATTGATGGTTGGCGGAATAACATTGTGCTGTACAGACAATACCGAGATAATGCTTTCAATGGCACCGGCTGCGCCCAACAAGTGGCCAGTCATTGATTTGGTACCGGTTACGGCAACTTCATGATCGCCAAATACGCGTTTAATACCCATCAGCTCGCTAATATCGCCAATACCTGTTGAAGTGGCATGTGCGTTGATATAATCGATATCCTGAGGCTCAATTCCGGCTTCCTTAATGGCTTTGCTCATGCCCAAAACGGCACCGAGGCCTTCGGGATGGGTTCCGGTTAGGTGATAGGCGTCTGCTGCCATACCCGTTCCTACCAATTCGGCATAAATTTTGGCACCGCGGGCCAAGGCATGTTCCAGGTCTTCCAAAATCAGGGCTCCTGCACCCTCGCCCATCACAAAACCATCGCGCTGTTTATCAAACGGACGTGAAGCGCCCTGCGGATTTTCGTTATTTTTAGACAAAGCCTGCGCGGCATTGAAGCCTCCTACCGAAGCTTCGGTAACTGCGGCTTCGGAACCTCCGGCTACCATAATTTTGGCCTTGCCCATTTTAATGGTATCAAAGGCACTGATAATGGCCGTGTTAGACGAAGCACAAGCCGAAACCGTGCAGTAATTTGGTCCATAAAGCTGGTGACGGATAGAAATAACGCCCGCAGCAATATCTACAATCATTTTTGGGATAAAATAGGGATTGAACCTCGGCGTACCTTCGCCTCCGTTAAATTCCTTCAATTGGCTTTCGAAGGTACCGATACCTCCGTTTCCGGTGGCCCAGATTACGCCAACATCATAGCGTTCTTCTTCGCTCATCTGACCAAAATCCAATCCGGCATCCTGAATGGCCTGATCACTGGCAGCAATGGCATACTGGGTAAACATGTCGTACTTCTTGACTTCTTTTTTATCAAGATAGTCTTCGATGTTAAAATCCTTTACCTCGCAGGCAAATTGTGTTTTAAATTTCGAACTGTCGAATTTGGTAATGGGACCGGCGGCACTTTTTCCTGCCAGGATATTTTCCCAAAATTCGTTTACCGTGTTGCCTAAAGGCGTAATGGCTCCAAGCCCGGTTACAACTACTCTTTTCATAAAATGTGTTTTATTGACAAAGCTCATCTGCAAACAAACTGCTAATCAGCAAACTAGGCAACAGCATGATTGGCCTCCGTCTTCCTGCCGTTCATTGCGTTTAGCGCTTCGGAGGGCGAAGATAGGAAAAGCTCCTAAATTTAGCGGTATCGCCTACCCTGATCTCGAAATCGCCGTTCCAATAATTGGCTTCCCGCCATAGCTTATTGCCTGTTGCTTCTTTTGTTTATTTCATATTTCTATACCAAACGGTATATTTTAGGTTAAAAAAAATCAATTCAATTCTTCGATCATTTTCCGCATCGAGTCCATGATCATTTGCATCGCTGTTTTGCTTTCCAACAGTTTGGCAATCATAATGCCTCCTTCAAACAAGGCAATCATGGTTAGCGCCACCTGTTCTGGATTTAATGTTTCGTTTAGTTCTTTATTGGCAATGCCCTGTTCTACCACTTGGATAATATTTGCTTTCCAGGATAAAACCGCCTGGGTGGCTTTCTTTTTTAAACCGGCATGGGTATCGTCGGCCTCAACAGCGGTATTGAGCACGGCGCAGCCCCCAGCATCTAATGGCGGTTCAAAAACCTGCGAATAAAACTCGGCAAACACCAGAAGTTTTTCTTTTGCTTTGGTTCTTTTGGCCATTTCTTGGCCAATTGCTGAGCTTACACGCTTGAAATTGTAATCGAAAACGGCAAGGGCTACTTCGTCTTTATTGGCAAAATTACCGTAAATGCTGCCTTTGGTTAGTCCGGTAGCGGTGGTCATGTCGGCCAAAGAGGTACCGGCAAACCCTTTTTTGTTAAAGATTGGCGCGGTTTTTTCGATGATGTAAGCTTTTGTTCGCTCTGCTTTCGACATGTTTATTTTCAATTGGCCAAACAAATATATACCGATTGGTATAATTTGCAAAATATTTTGACTATTTATGGTTTTTGGAAGACAAACATTGATTCTTTATTGACCAACTAAGACGCCTAAGTTAGGCTAAGGCATAGCTACCTAAAACAAGGTTAACCATTAAGGAATTAAGATTTCTTATATGCATTAAAAGCATTTGCTTAATGTCCTAAATTTCTCAATGGTTAAAAACAAACCGACAATAAAACCATGACGCTTATCGGTTCACTATTAAGAAATTAAGAACTTTTAAATTGCGTACAATTCTCATTGCTTGTTGACCACCTAAGGCACCCAAGTTAGGCTAAGGCATGGCGAATAAATTACTAAGGGCAAATACAACGAAAACAAGTGGCTTCACGGTCTTAATTCCTTAATGGTAAAGATAGCAAAACATGTAACCTACGGGTTAACCATTAAGGAATTAAGATTTCTTATCTGCATTAAAAGCATTTGCTTAATATCCTAAATTTCTCAATGGTAAACCGACAATAAAGCCATGACGCTTATCGGTTTACCATTAAAGGCTTTAAGGCACACTGACGAAGTTTTGAAAACTTCGTCAATGTTTACTTCAAATAAGGCGCAATAATTTTTTGCCAGATGGCATAACCTTTGGCGTTCATGTGCAGGTTATCCGATAGGAAAATGTCTTGCATTAGCGTTCCATCGGCATTGAACATCGAGTTGTAGGTATTGATAAAGGTTACCCTTCTCATTTTTTTTACCATTTCGGCTATCATGCCATTGGCTTCCACCATTTTAGCCTGGTATTTGAGCCTCGAAGGACTTGGCTTAATCGATATATAAGCAATGGGCACCCTTGGATATTTGGTCCTGATCAAATCGATAAGCTGTTTAACGCGCTCTGTGACGATGCTGGCCGTGATGTTGTCGCCACCGGTAAAATCATTCTCGCCACAATAAATTATAATTTGCTTAGGCTGGTAAGGAAAAATAATATCGTTGGCATGCTGAATCACATTGGGCAATGACGAGCCACCAAAACCACGGTTAATGATGGTATGGCCTGGAAAATAATCCTGCACGTCCTTCCATTTGGTAAAAGTAGAACTGCCGATAAAAAGAATAGCTTTTTTAGGCGGAAAATGAAGACTGTCTTGTTTCTTGAAATAATTGATTTCGTTGATAAACGGATCGGTTTGTGCATTTGCGCCAACAAACAAGCTAACGAAAAGGAAAAACAGAAGGAACTTTTTCATGGGGTTATTTAAATTTTAAATGATATACTGAAGTGTATGGAGCATGGGCAGGCCGCAAAAATAAAGACATTTGTTACCATTTCATCTCCTTTTTAAGGTAAGCAGTCAGCTCTTGGGCTATTTCTTGCTGTTCGGCCATCGAGGGATGACTGCTGCAGCCTTTTATAGATCGCTTCACAAAAAAATAAGACCCGGTATTGCGCTCGCCTTCACGACTTAACGTAGCCCGAACAGCCGTAATGTATTTGATTAAGGCCGCTTTGAGTGTTTGGTCGGCCATTGGACTGGTTAAAAACACCAATTTGGCTTTGGGGTAATAGCCGCGCAAAGTTTTGGCAAAACCGACATAGGCATTACAGAACTTGGCCGAATCTTGTACGCCATCGTTTTGGCCCAAGCACACCGTAACCACATCGGGCTGGTAATTGGCAAAGTTCCATTTGAGGCTATCCTTGGCCATGCTGATCTTGTCGAACACCTGAGGCATGAGTATTTGCTTATCGCAGCAACTATGGATCAAACCGATACCCGAAACCGACGACAAATGCCATTGTGCATTGAGGTCACGCGCAGTTGTAGGCCCATAAGCCATCCAGGCATTGTGCTGGTCGTACCACTGCGCATTGGGTGCTCCGCATTTGACAACATTTTCGTCGGCCCCAAAACCACAGGTAATCGAATCGCCGATAAACTCGAGCTTACGTTTGGCCTTGACCGGCGGGGGCAACAGTTCTTGACAAGAAAAGCCAAGCAGCTGGACATAGCCGTTTTCGGCCTCCGTATCTTTGCAAATAAGCAGCGTATGCGCGTCAGGTGAAAGGTTTTTGGCCAATTCCACTGTATTTTCTCTCCCTTTGAGCTGCAACCTACGAGCTGGTTGGCCATCAACAATTACTTCGATGTAGTTATGTACCGTGCCCCACAACATTTCGTCGTTGAGTTGTACTGTGCATGAGGGGCCTTTGAATCGGATAACCACATAGGCACCCGAGGCCCAAACTTTTGGCCCTTGCCGATTGGAAAAGTCGAACCGGCCCGTGTATTGGATATACCGATGATCGGCCGTATAAAATTTGTTCTTGGCGGGATTGGCCTGACCAACAAAGGCCATCATTCCTAAAACCAGTATCAAAAAAAAGTTTTTCATCTTATACAAAAATTCGGTTGCCAGACAGGTTTTCTCTAAATTCTTTGGGCGTACAGCCCTTTTTCTTTTTAAAAATGCGGTTAAAGTTAGAGATGTTGTTAAAACCGCAGTTATAAGCCACTTCGGCAACGGCTTCGGTGGTATCGATCAGTTTACGGGAAGCATGACCCAGCCTGATTTCGATGAGGCTATCGATGAAACTTACGCCCGTTCGACTTTTAAAAAACCGGCTGAACGACACCTCGGTCATGTTGGCAATGCGCGCCACCTCTCCCAAGGTTACCTGCTTATCGAAATTGAAATTAATGTACTCCATTACCTTTTCTACCCTGCGGCTGCTGTACGAAAATTCGGCCTGGCTAAAGGTCGAATCGGACAGGGTACGCATATTTCGAGAGGTAGAAAGGTCGTGCAGGATAGACATGAGCTCGAGCACCGAATCAAAACCATGCTTTTTGTTGAGTTGCACCAAACGTGGCCCGATCTGCTCTGCCGTGGCCGCCGAAAACAAAATGCCGCATTTCGATTTTTCGAACATCTCCCTAATCACCCTCAATTGGTTGCGGCGCAACAGCTTTTCGTCGAAAAGATCCTTATGGAACTGGATGGTAACTTCGTGTATCTCCTTGCCGGCCAGTTTATGGGTTTCCCAAACATGAGGCAGGTTCGAGCCAATGAGGACCAGTTCGATATCGGTTATTTCTTCAATATGGTCGCCAACCACCCTACGAGCACCACCGGCATTCGAAATAAAGTTCAGCTCCATTTCTTCGTGGTAATGCAAAGGAAAATCGAAATCCTTTTTGGTCCGCTCGAAAATGGTGAAACAATCGCTATTGGTAAGCGGGGTTATTTCTTTGATTATATTGTTCTGCACGATAAATGAATAAATAATATCAACTATATGGATAAAATAATATCATAATCAAATATAAGACAACTTGCAACAAATCATCAATAAAAACCTGATTACAACCACTAAAGTAATTGAAATTTTAAACCACGGTATAGCAAGGCGATAAAAATACTATAAATGGATAAAATAGTATTATTCATTGCGTTATATTGCGTCCTACTTTTGAGTAAACCAAATAAAACGACTTATGCTGAATAAAGTAACCAAACATTTATTGGCTGCACTTGTATGTTTCTTAGCTTTCGCCACCTGTTTCGCACAAGACAGAAGGCTTAGCGGAAAGGTAAGCGACGAAAACGGGCTAACGCTTCCGGGCGTTTCGGTAAGCGTAAAGGGAAGTAAAGTTTCGGTAAGCACCGATGCAGAAGGAAACTTTGCCATCAATGTACCCGCCAACGCCCAAACGCTTGTTTTCACCTTTTTAGGAATGGAAGAACAAGAAGCCACCATCGGCACCAAAACCTCATTCAACATTGTACTGAAAACCAAAAGCACCATGCTTTCTGATGTGGTGATTGTAGGCTATGGCACCATGAAAAAAACCGATCTTACCGGCTCGGTTACCCGAATTGGGAGAGATCAACTGCTTACCGATGCGCCAACCAACGTATTGCAGGCCCTGCAAGGCAAAGTAGCTGGGGTTAACGTTACTCAGAACGATGGTGCGCCTGGCGCCGGGCTAAGCCTGCGCATTAGGGGTTCTAATTCTTTTTTAGGAGGAACGGAGCCACTTTATGTAATCGACGGCGTGCCTTTCAACAATTCGAGCAGCGGCTCTACACCGGCTTCAATCGGCGATGATGAAAAGCAGACCTTAAATGCCATGGCTTTCCTCAATCCCAACGACATCGAAACCATCGATATCCTGAAAGATGCTTCGGCCACTGCCATTTACGGCTCGCGCGGCGCCAATGGCGTAGTGCTCATTACCACCAGGAAAGGCAAAAGCGGCAAAGACCGGATCGAAGCCAATTTTACGCTGGGGCAGGCTGAAGTTTCAAAAACGCTCGATGTTTTGAATCCTTCCGAATATGCTACCTACCAAAATCTGGCCTATGCCAATTCTAACAAATACACCGGCACCAACTACACCTTGCCTTACCCAGGCACGCAACTGCCCGACCCTTTAAACCCCGGCCATACTTATTATGCCAGAGGCCCACAGGATTTTGTTGGCGACAACAATTCTTGGCAGGATCGTATTTTTCGCAAAGGCCTTTACCAAAACTACTCCATCAATGTTTCGGGAGGGACCGATGCAGGCAGCCATAGCCTCACTTTCAGCTACCTGAACCAGGAAGGCACCATTTCTAATTCGGATTACAACCGTTTCGGTTTGAGCATGAACCTAACGCGGAACATCAGCAAGACCATTAAAATAGGCACCAGTACCTCTATTGCCAGTTCTACCACCAATGGCGTTAAAACAGGCACCGACAAATCTGATGCGGCCAGTGCAGGTGTAATCCGTGCGGCCATCACTTTCCCATCTACGCTAACCGATGCCCTGGCTTACGATGGCGTAGGCGATGCCTTCATCACCAATCCACAGATTTATGTGAACGATATACTGAACCGTGTAAAGGGATTGAACATCTTTTCTTCCAACTATTTGGAGGCTACTTTCCTCAAAGATTTCAAGTTCAGACAGAACATCGGCTTCAATTATGCTTCGAGCAATCGGGATCAATATTATCCGCGAAGCGTTTACGAAGGCTTTGCGGTAAAAGGCTGGGGACTTAAATCGGACAACTTGTGGAATAGCGGTGTTGCCGAAAGTATTTTGACCTACAACAAACAGCTCAACAAGCACAGCATTAACGTAATGGGCGCCGGCACTTTCGAACGCACCAATGGGCAAAGCAAAAGGGCCGAGGCCAAAACCTTCCCTAACGATGCCTTGGAAAACGAAAACCTGGCCGCGGGCGAAACCGTGTTGCCGGTTATCACCAACAGGTATCAGTCTACCTTGATTTCGTTCTTGGGCCGCGCCAACTACAGCTTCGACGACCGTTACCTCCTCACTGTTTCTTATCGTCAGGATGGTTCGAGCAAATTTGGTAAAGACAACAAATGGGCGGGTTTTCCATCTGCTGGTGTGGCCTGGAAAATCTCTAACGAAGATTTCATGAAAAACCTCAAGGTAATCAATGAGCTTAAGGCACGTTTCAGCTACGGCCAAACCGGTAACCAGGGTATCGGCTCTTATGCCTCTTTAGCCAAATTGAGCGTATACAACTATCCTTTTGGCGGCGCCGTACAAACAGGCTTGGCCAACGATTTATACGCTGGACCGGCCAACGAAAAACTGAAATGGGAAACCACCACGGCCTATAACCTTGGCTTGGACCTCAGCATGTTCAAAAGCAGGCTGAACCTGCATGTTGACTTGTACAAGAAAATTACCGACGACCTGCTGCAGAACCTCATCATCCCTTCTTCAACTGGTTTCCAAACCAAACTGGTTAACTCGGGCTCGATCCAAAACAGAGGCTTAGAGGTAATTTTAGAAGGCGCCATCATCAAGAAAAAAGACTTTGAATGGAGCTCGAACTTTAACATCTCGTTTAACCGCAACAAGATTCTGAGCCTAAGCAAAGATGTAACCGAGCAATATGGACGCAACATTTCTACCGGCGATGCGCCATTTATCCAGACCGTAGGCAAACCCATCGGTGCACTGTATGGCTATGTAGAAGATGGTTATTACGACAACGAAGCCGAGGTAAGGAACGATCCTGCCTATGCCAACCAAAGCGATGCCATTATTTTGCGTACCATTGGAGAAATCAAGTACAAAAACCTGGATAACGACCCGACCAGCATTTCGCAAACCGACCGTACCTTTATCGGCGACGTCAACCCGGATTATACCTTTGGCTTTACCAACAATTTCCGCTATAAACGCTTCGACCTGAGCATTTTCATCAATGGGGTGCAGGGCAACGATATCATCAACATGAACACCCGTTTTAACGGCAACCTGGGCACCAACAAAAACATTACCCAAGATATGTTTGATGGCGCTTGGGCACAGGGCAAAGACAACAGCAATGCTACCGGCCCGAAAATCATGCGCCAATTTTTCAGGAACCAATTGTTTAGCAGAAGGTTTATAGAGGATGGCAGCTTTGTACGCATCAAGAACATCACCGTGGGCTACAATGTGCCCATTACTTCAAAAACGGTGAAATCGTTACGGGTAGCCTTTGGCGTAAACAACTTGTTTACTTTCACCAACTACTCTGGCTACGACCCTGAAATCAACAGCTACGGGGATAACCCTGCCTTGTTCGGTGTCGATCTTGGAGGCTATCCCAATTCAAGAACTTACAACTTATCGCTGCGCTGCAGTTTTTAACCTTATTCAACCTAGCATATGAAAGCGATTTCAACTTATATAATTGCACTGGCCGGCCTTATGGGCGTAGTCAGCATGAGCTCCTGCAAAAAGGCACTGGAAGAAAAACCCTACTCTTTCTACTCGCCCGAAAATTTTTACCGGAACGAAAGCGATGCCAAGGCCGCCATTAACGGGGTGTACAACGAACTATATACCTACGATTTGTACCTGCAGCCTTTCTGGAACATGACCATTTTAGACGACGACCATGTATCGGGAGCCGATTGGTTTTTGGGCACTACCGGAGCCGGCAATCCGCAGGCCTATTTTGGCTGGGACAGACCTTGGGTAGGCTGCTACGCCATTATTGCCCGCGCCAACACGGTTTTAGAAAATGTGGTCAACATCACCAATATCGATCCGGATATTAAAAACAGGATTTTGGGCGAAGCCTACTTTTTAAGGGGTTGGGCCTATTTTCAACTGGTACAGCTGTATGGAGGCGTTCCCTTGCGCTTAAAATCGCTGTCGGCCGAAAACCCGGAAACCAGCGTACCGCGCGCCACGGTTAAAGAAACCTACGATGTGGTCATCAACGATTTTAAAGCCGCCGAAACCATGCTATTCCCTTTGGGTCATGCCAAAGCTGGCGAAGCCGGGCGCGTAAACCAGGGCGTAGCCAAGGCTTTCTTGGCCAAAACCTACCTCACCATGGCTTCGGGTGCCTCAACGGGCAATGTAACCGTACGTGGTGGCACCGATAACGGCTATTATACTTATGTCAAAGATGTAGTGAAAGGATTGGAAGGACTGGATGCCAAAGCCTATTATACCTTGGCCAGAGATAAGGCCAACGAGGTGATGACCAACGGGCCTTACTCGCTCACCACCAGCTGGAAAGATTTGTGGAGCATTGCAGGGCGCAACTCGAAAGAGCAGATGTGGGAACTGCAATCGCTAGCCGGAACCGCCTTTGTAAACAACCTGAGCGCCTACTTTTCGGCCAGGTCTACCTTTGGCCAAGGTGCGGTTTGGACCACCAACAACCACTACAACGATTACGAAGATGCTGATAAACGCGTATTGGAGGGCGTATTTCACAACTACCAAACCTTGCAGGGCACCTATATTTTCTATCCATCGTGGCAGGCAACGCAATACAAAGTCGTAAACGGCATTACCTACAACAACACCGGCAGCACTACCGCCGAAAGGGCTTACGTAATCAAGTACAGCAGCGTTGCCGACCCTAACGTAGCCAATAGTGATGCCTTTTTTCCATTGCTACGCTATTCGGAAGTATTGCTGATGTATGCAGAAGCCGAAAACGAGGTAAATGGCGCTACCCTTGCCGCTTACAATGCTTTAAACGCCGTAAGGGGACGTGCAAATGCCAGCAATGCGCCAGCCAACATGACCCCAGAGCAGTTCCGCAGCTTTGTGCTGGCCGAGCGTGCCCGCGAGTTCAACCTCGAAGGAATCAGGCGTTTCGACCTAATGCGTTGGGGCATCTACCTGCAGGTGATGAACAAAATCAGTTCGGGGCAGAACAACATCTCTAAAGTGCGATCACTGAAAAACCTCTTGCTGCCTTTGCCATTAAACGAATTGAACTCCAACACAGCCATCAAAGGGAACAATCCTGGCTGGTAAAAAATAGTTTTTAGTCATAAATTTAAATCAAACATGATGAAAAGAACTCGATTAACACTTGGTTTTGGCGTTTTGACAGCCATGCTGATGCTATTGGCGGGCTCATGCAAAAAAGACAAGTCAGAAAATACGGCGCCACCCACTTTAAGCGAAGTAACCAACCTGAACGCCCGAACCACGCCACTGGCTTCGGTGGGCTATGGCGAGTGGATTATTATCAAAGGCACCAACCTGAGCACCACCTCAAAAGTGGATTTTAACGGAACCTTGGCTGCCGATTCGCTCACTTACGCCGATGAAACCAGCATTACCGTTAAAATTCCAGCCAATTTAACCGACCCCATCAACAACCCGATAACGGTAACCACCAAATACGGTTCGGCCACGCTCAACTTCAAGATCATGCAACCCGCACCGGTTATTTCAGGCTTTGATCCACCAGCTGGCAATCCCGACGACCTGGTAACCATTAAAGGCAATTACTTTAAAGGATTAACCGGCGTAACCATTAATGGCGTTGCCGCTACCGTAGTTTCGAGCACGCAAACCGAAATCAAGGTTAAGGTACCAGCGGGCGTTTCTTACGGGCAAGTAGTGGCAACCACGCCTGTCGGTTCGGTTACCGCCAGCAAAACCTTCGGCCTTAAGCATATCATTTTCGACGATGCCTTGCGCGGTGGCTGGAGCAATACCTCCTACAGCAGCACTTACGACATGTCCCAAAACGTCATCGTAAGGCGCGGCACCATCGCCATCGGCCATAAATTTACCGTGGGTTTTGGCGCAGCCAGGTTCAGGTGCATTCCAACTTTCAGCACCACAGGCTACACCACCTTAAAAATCTCCATTTACGGAGGTCCGGGTACTGCCGGCAAAAAAGTAAGGATTTCGGTAACTCCGGCAAAAAGCACCTATGATCTGGTTCTGACCGAAGGTTCGTGGACGGATTACCAAATTCCTTTGATCAACATTGGCAGCCCTACAGCCATAGATTATATTACTTTTCAGGAATTCAGCGGCATAGCCTCACAGATTTACATCGACGACGTGGGCTTTTATTAAGAAATAGATGCGTTTAGTTTTAGTTACCATTTGCCTGTTGCTGGGCTTGCAAACCAGCTTTGCACAACGAACCAAAAACGTGGTGGTCATTACTTTTGATGGCTACCGTTGGAAGGATTTGTTTAATGGCGCCGATTCGAGCAACCTGTTTGGCAAAAAATTCACCTCGCAGGATTCGACCTGGCGTGTACGCAAGTACTGGAGCACAGACCTCAACCAAAGAAGGGCAAAACTCATGCCCTTCTTTTGGAATTATCTGGCCAAGCATGGACAGATTTATGGCAACCGCAACTACGGCAACATGGTGAATGTAACCAACCGCTATTGGTTTTCGTACCCGGGCTACAACGAGCTATTTACGGGCTATCCCGATACCCTGATCAATTCCAACTCCCATCCGGCCAACCACAACATCAATGTTTTGGAGTTCCTGAACAAATTGCCAGAGTTTAAGGGCAAGGTGGCCACTTTCACTTCGTGGGATGCTTTTTATAAGATCCTGAATGCCGAACGTTCGGGTTTTCCCATCAATTCGGGCTTCAACAACGTAAAAGGCGACAAGTTAAGCGAGGTACAGCAAGCGCTAAACGACCTGCAACATTGGTTGCCCAAAGATTATGGAGGTGGCGAGCGCCACGACGGCGTTACTTATGCGCTGGCCAAGGAATACGTAAAATTGAATCATCCAAGGGTATTGCAGCTGAGTTTTATCGAAACCGATGCTTTGGCCCACAGTGGCAAATACGATTATTATTTAGATGCCGCCAATTACAACGATGCCATGATCGCCGATTTGTGGAACTACATGCAGCGCGATCCGTTTTACAAAGACCAAACCACTTTTATCATTACCGAAGACCATGGCCGAGGCTATGAAGACAGCTGGCAACACCATTATTACAGCGTGCCCCATTCTAACGAGATATTCTTGGCTGTGATGGGCCCCGATACCAAGCCCTTGGGCGAAGTGAAGCAAAAAGGCCAATTGTACCAAAACCAGTTTGCCCAAACCATTGCTTCGTTTTTAGGGGTCAAATTTGAAAATGGCCACGAAATAGGAAAACCTATTCAAGAAGTATTGTCCAAAAAATAAGCACCCTTACATGAAGATACACCGATCCTATTTAGCCGTTATTGCCCTTTGCCTGCTCCCGTGGTTCGCAAGAGCCCAGCAACTGACCGATGCAAAAGCCACGGCAACTACCCGAGTGCTTTACAAAAACCTGTACCAGCTTAGCCAAAAACACACCCTGTTTGGCCATCAGGATGATTTGGCCTATGGCGTAAACTGGAAATACGTAAAGGGCAAGAGCGACATTAAAGCCGTCGTAAACGATTATCCCGCGGTATATGGCTGGGACATGGCCCGCATTGAACTCGATTCGGCCAACAACATTGATGGTGTGCCTTTTGAAAAGATGCGCCAATACATTAAAGAGGGCTATCAACGTGGTGGCATCATTACCCTAAGCTGGCATTTCAACAATCCGTTAAGTGGCGGTTCTTCTTGGGACACCACCCAAAATGCCGTGGCTTCCATCCTGCCGGGGGGTACCAAGCACGAGCTTTACAAATCGTGGCTTGATAAAGCCGCCCGTTTCATGCACAGCCTCAAAGGCCCAAAGGGCGAAGCTATCCCTATCCTGTTCAGGCCTTTTCACGAGCTAACCGGCGATTGGTTTTGGTGGGGCAGCAAAACATCTACTCCTGCACAACTTAAGGCGGCCTGGCGTTTTACCATCAACTATTTGAGAACCGAAAAGCAATTGCACAACCTCATCGTGGTCTACAACACCAACGATTTCACCAGCGAAGCGGCTTATTTAGAGCGCTACCCTGGCGATGACGTGGTAGACCTGCTCAGCTTTGACCATTACCAATTCGACACCCAAAGCCAAAAAGACTTCATCGAGGCCGTTAGGCACGAAATGACGCTGCTCACCCAACTAGCAAAGGCCAAGCACAAACCCATGGCCTTTGCCGAAACGGGTTACGAGGCCATCCCCGACGCCAACTGGTGGACACGGACCCTGTGGCCGGCCATCAAGGACTTTCCGGTGGCCTATGTATTGGTTTGGCGCAATGCCGGCTACTCGCCCAGTATGAAAAAAATGCATTACTACGCACCTTACCCCGGTCAGGCATCGGCCAACGACTTTAAAAAATTCTATCAGAATCCTAAAATTTTGTTCGAGAAAAAATTGAGCACCCTAAAGATATACCAAGCCAAAAAATGAAACTCCATCTCCTCGATATTCTTATTCTCCTCGCCTATTTGGCTACCATGATCCTCATTGGCTTTTACATGAAAAACAAAGCCAAGCAAGACAAGGAAAGCTATTTAATGGGTGGCAAAAAACTGCCTTGGTACATGTTGGGCCTCAGTGATGCCAGCGACATGTTTGACATTAGCGGCACCATGTGGATGGTCGCCCTTTGTTTCGTTTACGGTTTCAAAAGCATCTGGATTCCTTGGCTATGGCCGGTGTTTAACCAGGTGTTTATGATGATGTTTTTGTCTAAATGGCTCCGTAGATCGAATGCAACAACAGGCGCCGAATGGCTCAAAACCCGCTTCGGCTTGCAAGGCAGAGGTGTTAAAAGTTCGCATATTGTGGTTATCGCCTTTGCGCTCATCAGCTGTTTGGGCTTTTTGGCCTATGGCTTCGTGGGCTTGGGCAAATTTGTACAGGTTTTTGTGCCCTGGGACCTGATTAAGGATTATGTGCCTTTTCATGTAGCCGACAAATATGTGCCCCATTTCTACGGCATCGTCTTTACACTTTTTGCCATGTTCTATTCTATTTTGGGAGGTATGCATAGCATTGTGCTGGGCGACGCCATCAAATATCTGATCATGACTTTGGCTTGTATTGCCATTGGCATTATCGCGGTACAGCATTTGCAACATCAATCGCTTAACGTGCCCAAGGGCTGGAACAACCCCTTCTTTGGCTGGCATTTAAACCTCGACTGGAGCAAGATTGCCGCCGATGCCAACAAAAAAATAGCCGACGATGGTTTCAGCCTGTTTGGCATTTTCTTCATGATGATGCTCATGAAAGGCGTTTTCGCCTCGCTGGCTGGCCCGGCCCCCAACTACGACATGCAAAAGGTACTGAGCACCCGTAGCCCGAAAGAAGCCAGCAAAATGACCGGTTTTGTAAGCATTGTACTTTTGCCCATCCGTTACTCGATGATTACCGGCCTCACCGTACTGGCCCTGCTTTACTACAACCAGCTTTACCTGAAAGGCCCCGATGGCATTACCGATTTTGAGCGCATTTTGCCGGCCACCATCAACAATTTCTTACCGGTTGGTGTTTTAGGCTTGGTGCTTACTGGTTTGCTTGGTGCTTTTATGGGTACCTTTAGTGGCACACTCAACGCGGCACAGGCCTACATTGTAAACGACATTTACCTCAAATACCTTAATCCGCAGGCCAGCACCAAAAAAATCATGTCGATGAATTATGTAGTCGGCATTGCAGTAGTGGTGGTAGGTGTATTTTTTGGCTTTTTGGCCAATAACGTCAATGATATTCTGCAGTGGATTGTAGGCGGATTGTACGGTGGCTATGTAGCCGCCAACTGCCTCAAATGGTACTGGTGGCGTTTTAATGCCAATGGCTTCTTTTGGGGCATGGCCGTAGGCGTTGGTGCAGCTTTGCTCATGCCTTACGTTACTACCGGATTGCCATTATACTGGTGGCCGCTGCTGTTCGTCCTTTCGCTCATCGGCTGCCTCATCGGCACCTACACCGCCCCCGCAACAGATACCCAAGTACTCCAATCGTTTTATAAAACCGTAAGGCCCTGGGGCTTTTGGCAACCCATACATCAATTGGTGGCAGCCGAAGATCCTAATTTCAAGGCCAACAAAAACTTCGGGCTCGATATGTTTAACGTGGCGCTTGGCATTGTGGCCCAACTGTGCCTTACCATATTTCCGATGTACCTCATCACCGGCATGTACCAGCCCCTGGGCCTAACCATTGCCTTGCTGGTGGTTATTATTTTCATTTTAAAAAGAACCTGGTGGAACAAACTAGAAGACTAACAAATACCATGAATACAAATTTCGAACAACGAATTGCACAATTAGCCCACGATCAAGAAGTACTGATCAATACCCCTAATATTAAACTGGAAACAGCAAACGGCATTTTTAATCGCTACCAGCATCCGGCACTTACCGCCGCGCATGTTCCTTTCCACTGGAAATACGACCTCAATCCGCGAAGCAACCCCTACCTGATCGAAAGATTTGGCATTAACGCCGTGCTCAATGCCGGTGCGATGAAATGGCAGGGCAAATACATCTTGATGGCACGTGTGGAGGGCAACGACCGCAAATCGTTCTTCGCCATTGCCGAAAGTCCTAACGGGATTGACCATTTCCGCTTTTGGGATTATCCAGTAGTGATGCCGGAAACCGAAGAACCCGACACCAATGTGTACGACATCAGGCTGGTTGAGCACGAAGATGGTTGGATTTACGGCCTTTTTTGTACCGAACGCAGGGATCAATCGGCTCCAGCAGGCGACCAATCGGCCGCGGTTGCCCAGTGTGGCATCACCCGAAGCAAGGATCTGGTGAAGTGGGAAAGACTCGCCGATTTGAAAACGCCATCGCCACAGCAAAGAAACGTGGTATTGCACCCAGAATTTGTCAATGGCAAATACGCTTTTTACACCCGTCCGCAAGATGGTTTTGTGGAAGCCGGCAACGGTGGTGGCATCGGCTTTGGATTGGCAACCAACATCGAAAAGGCCATCATTGAGGAAGAAATTGTTATCGACAGAAAGATTTACCACACGGTTTACGAAGCTAAAAACGGCTTGGGGCCCGCACCGATTAAAACCTCGCAAGGCTGGCTGCATTTGGCGCATGGCGTAAGAAATACCGCTGCCGGACTACGCTATGTACTCTATATGTTCATGACCGACCTGAACGATTTGACCAAAGTTACGCACAAACCTGCCGGCTACTTTTTGGCGCCAGAAGGCGACGAGCGCGTGGGCGACGTGTCGAATGTAGCCTTTAGCAATGGCTGGATTGCCGATGAAGACGGAACCGTGTATATTTACTACGCCTCATCAGATACCCGCATGCATGTAGCCACCAGCACCATACAGCAGCTCACCGATTACGTGATGAATAACCCCGCCGATGGCCTGCGTTCGGCTACTTCTGTACAGACCATTGTCGATATCATTGAAGCCAATAAAAGTTTTCATCATACGCAAACCAAAGCCAATTTAAACGGAAAAGCCACTCTTTAGTCCATGAATACCGCTACACTTGATCAGTTTAGATCAGCTATGAATGCCGAACTGGAAGATTTGCTCTCTTGGTGGGCCAATTATACGGTCGACCAAGAAAATGGTGGTTTTTATGGACAAATTGACAACCAGAACCAAGCCAATGCCGAAGCACCTAAAGGCCTCGTGCTTAATGCCAGAATACTTTACACCTTTTCTTCGGCCTTTCTGCTCCAAAAAAAAGCTTCCTACTTGGAACTCGCCCATCGCGCATTCGATTACCTGACGCAACATTTTGCCGATACGGCTTATGGCGGTTTTTATTGGTCGGTTGATGCCAAAGGGCAATTATTGGATGGCAGAAAACAAATTTACGGACAGGCTTTTGCTATTTATGCCCTCGCCGAATATTACAAGGCTACGGCAAACCCCAAAGCTTTGAACTTGGCCAAAGCCACGTTCAGACTCATCGAGCTCTACAGTTTTGACGCCGACCAACTGGGCTATTTTGAAGCATTTACCAGAGAATGGGCCAACATAGCCGACCAAAGGTTAAGCGCCAAAGATCAGAACGAAAAGAAAACCATGAATACCCATTTGCACGTTATCGAGGCTTATACCAACCTTTACGGCATTTGGCCAAACGAAATCCTGAAAAAAGCCATCAAGCAGCTACTGCAGAATTTTAGCGAGCATATCATCCACCCGCAGCACTTCCATCTCCAATTGTTTTTCGACAACAACTGGCAGGTCAAATCGACCTTGGTTTCTTTTGGGCACGATATTGAAGCCTCTTGGTTGCTCGAAGAAGCCGCACATGCCTTAAAAAATGATACATCCATCGTTCATTACAGGCAACTGGCCTTGCAAATGGCCAATGCCAGTTTAAAGGGGCTCGATGAAAATGGAGCACTCTGGTACGAATACGATACAGCCAACGGCCATTGGATTAAAGAATTGCATTGGTGGCCACAGGCCGAAGCCATGGTTGGTTTTTTCAATGCCTGGCAAATTAGCGGGCAAGAACATTTTTTGCGCCACACGCTACAAGTATGGGATTTTGTAAAAAAACACCTCAAAGACCCCGAAAACGGCGAATGGTTTTGGGGCCTTCATCAAGATTACAGTCCCATGCTGGGCGAAGATAAGGCCGGTTTTTGGAAGTGCCCCTACCATAACGGACGCGCTTGCATGGAACTGCTCAAAAGAATTGATAGCCTGAGAGATTAATTCTCTTTTTTCAAAATCCCTTCGGCCAACTGATCCTTATTTTCGAGGGTTAAGGCCAGCAGTTTGGCTTTTAAAGCGGTAATTAATGCCTGTTTAGATTTATCACCGTACAGGTTCTTCATTTCGTGCGGATCGGTTTTGAGGTCGTAAAACTCCCAAAAATCCTGCTTCCCATAAAACCTGATCAGCTTATATCGGTCTGTTCGGATGCCAAAATGCTTCCGCACGCTATGCTCGGCTGGAAATTCGTAGTAATGGTAATACACCGACTCCCTGATTTTCTCCTTGCCGTTTTTCAATAGCTTCACAAACGATTTGCCTTGGATTTCCTTCGGAATAGACACCCCTGCCAAATCCAGGAAAGTAGGCGCAAAATCTACATTCGACACCAATTGCGACACCTTGGAATTGGGTTTCACCATTTTCGGATAGCGCACAATAAAAGGGGCATGCATCGATTCTTCGTACATAAAGCGCTTGTCGAACCAGCCGTGCTCGCCCATGTAAAAGCCCTGATCGGAAGTGTACACCACAATGGTATTTTCAGACAGATGGTTTTTGTCTAGGTAGTCCATAATCTCGCCAATATTTCGGTCCAGCGAAACCGTGGTGGCCAAATAGTCTTTCATGTAGCGCTGGTACTTCCATTCAATCAAGGCTTTGCCACTCAGCTGTTGTTTAACCATGTCGTTCTGCACCGAATCATAATAGGCATTCCAGGCTCGTTGTTGCACTGGGTTCATTCGTTTGGTGGCATTGATGGCACTTTTAGGGTCGGCAGGATCGTTCTTCATTTTTAAATCGTAGCCCAGTTGCATGGTTTTGGCGATGCTCATATCCTGGGTTTGCGCCGCGATACGGTCTTTATAATCGTCGTAGAAATTGGCAGGCAAAGCAAATTTGGTCTGTTCAAAACGCCTTAAATCCCTCGCATCGGGCATCCACGGCCGGTGCGGTGCTTTTTGGCCAATTATTACGCAAAAAGGCTTGGTTTTATCGCGCTTGTCAAGCCAATCAACCGTTAAGTTGGTAATGATATCCGTACAATAACCTTCTTTCCTAACCGTATCACCTTTCATGCCAATCAAATCGGGGTTATAATACTGGCCTTGGTCGGGCAAAATACTCCAATAGTCAAAGCCTTGCGGATAATTCTTCAAGTGCCATTTGCCTATCCATGCCGTTTGGAAGCCTGCCTGTTGCAATCGCCTCGGAAAAACATCTTGCGAAGCATCAAACTGGTCGCGGTTATCGCGCAAACCATTCACATGGCTGTATTTGCCGGTAAGCAAGGTAGCCCGGCTCGGCGCGCACAACGAGTTGTTGACAAAGGCGTTGGTAAAAGTTGCCCCTTGCTTGGCCAATTGGTCGATATGAGGACTCGCCCCATATTTTGCGCCATAAGCGCCAATGGTAGACAAGGCGTGGTCATCTGAAATAATAATTACAATATTGGGCCTGCTTTGCTTTTGCTGCGCCCAAAGCGGCTTGGCAAAAATGCCAGAAAAAAGGCAGGCCAACACGAAGCCAGCCCCTTTAAAACTTAGTCTGATATTCATAAGGATAGATTTTCATCTAATTTAACACAAATTGGCAAACAGCGGTTGTTTTGGCGCTAAATATCTATGGCAAACAAAAAAAACAATCGGTTGCATAAAGAATAATCTTTAAACAAAAGCAAGGCGAAATGGGGCACGATTTTTTTAATGGGTTTCCTAAAAAGTTTCGCGGATTTTACTTTACTTTAACTTGTTGAAAAAGAAAACCACCATATACGACATTGCCAAAGCGCTTAACATTACGGTATCTACCGTATCGAGGGCGCTTAGTGGTTTTCCGGCAATTAGCGAGGCTACCCGCAATGCGGTAATTGCCACGGCAAAACGCTTAAATTATAGCCCCAACCGCTTGGCTTCTGCCTTAAAATCGGGCAAAACCCATATTATTGGGGTTATTGTACCCAGCGTGCAGGCCCATTTTTTCGCTTCTGTTATCCATAGCATAGAAGAAGGCTTGAAGGGCAGGGGCTATCGGGTAATCCTCTATCAATCGAACGAATCGGTCGAAAACGAAATCAACGGCGTTAAAACCTTGCTAGAAGCGCAGGTTGATGGCATTATCGCCTCCATGTCGCTCGAAACCGAAGATGTTTCTCATTTCGCCGAAATCATTACGCAGAACAAGCCACTTATCCTTTTCGACCGTGTGCACGACGATTTGAAGGTGCCTACCGTAACGCTCAACGATTTTAGGGCGGGCTACCTGGCCACGCAGCACCTGATAGATCGGGGCTACAAAACCATTGCCTTTGTAACCACCGGCCATCGGGTTAAAATATTCAACGACCGCTTAAACGGCTACAAAGCGGCTTTAAAGGACAACCAGTTGCCCCTCATCGAAGAAAACATCATTTTGGGAGGCTTATCAATCAAAGATGGCCGCTTTGGCGCCGGCAAATTGATGCGTTGCCACCAAAAGCCCGATGCCATTATTGCAGGTGATGATTTTACCGCCCTTGGGGTCATCAAGAAACTGAATGAAATTGACGAAACCCCGCCCAAAATCGGCGTGATCGGTTTTGCCAACGAGGCTTTTTCGGCCTACATCACCCCTACGCTGTCTACCATTGATCAGCATGCCAACCAAATGGGCAGCGAGTGCGCCCAGCTTTTCCTCAAAATGAGCCAACAGGAAAACCCTTACCAACAGATTGATCATATTGTGTTGGAACCGGCACTCATAGAAAGGCAATCGACCGAAATCAGGAATTAGTTTCAACCTGCTTTTTGCAACAGAAGAGCCTTATTCTCAAAACTTTCTTTAAAAACACTTGACAATAAAGAATATCGCACCTATATTTATGCAACCGTTTGCATAACCAAGTATAAAATTCAGTTTTCCATGTATTTATTAGGGATCGACCTAGGCACCTCGTCTATTAAAGTGGCAGTTGTTGAAATAGACAGCCAGAAAACCGTGGCCATGGCCCAATATCCCGATGAGGAAACGCCTATCGAATCGCGCCAACCAGGCTGGGCCGAACAGTCGCCCACCATGTGGTGGCAACATACCCAACAGGCCATCCTTAGGCTCAATGCTTCAGGCCTGTTCGACCCGAAAGCCATTAAAGCCATTGGCATTGCCTATCAAATGCATGGCTTGGTGGTGGTTGACAAACAGCAACAACCTTTGCGCAACAGCATCATTTGGTGCGACAGTCGCGCCGTTGAATTGGGCGAACAAGCTTTCGACAGCATCGGCCACGAGCATTGCCTGCAACACTTGCTCAACTCGCCTGGCAACTTCACCGCGGCCAAACTGGCTTGGGTAAAGCAACAGGAACCTGAAATTTATCGGCAAATCGACAAAATTATGCTTCCAGGCGATTTCATTGCCCTGCAGCTCACCGGCGAAAGCACCACCAGCATAGCCGCCTTATCAGAAGGTGTTTTTTGGGATTTTAAACGAAACGAAATCTCTAAGGAAGTCATGAATTATTACGGTTTTTCATCCGAACTCATCCCTCCCGTTAAACCCTTGTTTGGCGTACACGGTTATGTAAAGGAAGACATTGCCCAACTTTTGGGACTAAATCCACGTATCCCAGTAGCCTATAAATCGGGCGACCAACCCAACAATGCCCTTTCGCTTCATGTGCTCCAACCCGGCGAAGTGGCCGCCACGGCAGGTACCTCGGGTGTTATTTATGGCATTAGCGATCAACTGACTTACGATCTGCGATCGCGGGTAAACAGTTTTGCCCATGTCACTTACACCCCTACCCAAAAACACATCGGCGTGTTGCTCTGCATTAACGGAACGGGCAGCATGTACCGTTGGGCCAAACACAACTTTGCGCCTCAGCTCAGCTATGCGCAACTCAACGAACTGGCCTCGCAGGCACCCATCGGCAGCCAAGGCTTAAGGGTACTGCCCTTTGGCAATGGCGCAGAGCGCATGCTGAACAACCAATATACCGGAGCACAATTATTGGGCATAGACCTGAACTTGCATAATCAAGCCGCCATTTTTAGGGCGGTACAAGAAGGCATTGCCTTTGCCTTTAGATACGGATTGGATATTTTACGCGAAAACGGCATGCAACCCCAAGTAATCAGGGCTGGCAGGGCCAATTTGTTTTTAAGCGAAGTATTTACCCAAACTTTTGTAGATGTAACCGGAATTCCGGTAGCACTTTATGAGAACAACGGCAGTGTGGGCGCCGCTTTGGGTGCCGGAATCGGTGCCAGAATTTTTGCGAGTCCAGCCGATGCCTTTACAAACCACCAACCGCTCCAATACATAGAACCTCAAAACGAACAAGCCTACGAAAGCATTTACCAGGAATGGAAAATACTGCTCGATAAGGCCTTGGCAAAATAACCAGCACAAAACATTTAAACCATGATTAAAGTAACAAAAGGAGAAAAGGAATTTTTTAAAGGGATTGGGCAGATCCAATTCGAAGGCTTGCAAAGCGACAATCCGCTGGCTTTTAGATGGTACGATGCCAACCGCGTTGTAGCCGGAAAAACCATGGCGCAACATTTCAGGTTTGCCTGTGCCTATTGGCATTCTTTTAACGGAACCGGAGCAGATCCGTTTGGTGGACCAACGCATATTTTCCCTTGGGATGAGCAAAAAGACGCCATTGCACGCGCGAAAGACAAAATGGATGCGGCTTTTGAGTTCATCACCAAGATGCAGCTGCCTTACTACTGTTTCCACGATGTGGATATAGTGGACTACACCAACGATGTAGCACTCAACGAAAGTCGCCTGCAGGAGCTGGTGGCCTATGCCCAACAAAAGCAGGCCGAAAGTGGCGTAAAGTTGCTTTGGGGTACGGCCAACCTGTTTAGCCACGAACGCTATATGAATGGCGCGGCCACCAATCCCGATTTTAAGGTGTTGGCCCATGCCGGCGCGCAGGTAAAAGCCGCTTTGGATGCCACCATTGCCCTAGGAGGCGAGAACTACGTTTTTTGGGGAGGGCGCGAAGGCTACATGAGCTTATTGAACACCAACATGAAGCGCGAGCAGGAACATTTGGCCCAATTTTTACATATAGCCAAAGACTATGCACGCCAACAGGGTTTTAAAGGCACTTTCTTGATCGAACCCAAACCTTGTGAGCCATCCAAACACCAGTATGATTATGATGCCGCTACGGTAAAAGGCTTTTTGCAACAGTACGATTTGCTCAAAGACTTTAAGCTTAACCTCGAGGTAAACCATGCTACTTTGGCGGGCCATACCTTTCAGCACGAATTGCAGGTAGCTGTCGACAATGGTTTACTGGGGTCGATAGATGCCAACCGTGGCGATTACCAAAACGGCTGGGACACCGACCAGTTTCCGAACGACATCAACGAACTGACCGAAGCCATGCTGATTATTTTGGCAGGCGGAGGCCTACAGGGCGGGGGCGTAAACTTCGATGCCAAAATCCGTCGCAACTCTACCAATCCGGCTGATTTGTTTTATGCGCACATTGGAGGCATGGATATTTTTGCCAGGGCATTACTTACCGCCGATGCCATTTTGCAAAAATCGGATTACCAAAAAATCCGGACAGCACGCTATGCTTCTTTTGATAGCGGTCAGGGCGCTGCTTTTGAACAAGGCCAACTGAGCTTGGAAGATTTAAGGAACCATGCGGTGGCCAATGGCGAACCAGAAAAACGCAGTGGCAAACAGGAGTATTTAGAAAACCTGATTAACCGGTATATTTAGCCTCACATGATGGATATTGGTCACGAATCTGTGGTTTAAAATGACAATCTGCTCAAACGCAAACGTTTGCACATTAATAATCTGGTTAGAATGAAAAATGATAAATACTGATTTTGTACATTTAGAAAACCTAAACTTTAAACCAAGTAACTTTTAATGAAAAACAACCTGTTGGATCTTAAGGATTATATCGTATTCTTAATCTATTTCGTCATTGTAGCGGCTTACGGCCTTTACATCTACTACAAAAAGAAATCAAAAACCGGCGACTCGAAAGACTATTTTTTGGCAGAAGGCTCGCTAACCTGGTGGGCTATTGGCGCCTCGTTAATTGCCTCCAACATTTCTGCCGAGCAGTTTATCGGCATGAGCGGTTCGGGCTTTAAAATGGGCTTAGCCATTGCTACCTACGAATGGATGGCGGCGGCCACGCTTATTGTGGTAGCCGTGTTCTTTATTCCGGTTTACCTCAAAAACAAAATCTTTACCATGCCCCAATTCCTGCACCAGCGCTACAACAGCACGGTGGCTATGATTATGGCGGTGTTTTGGCTATTGCTCTATGTGGTGGTAAACCTAACTTCCATTCTTTATTTGGGCGCTTTGGCCGTAAGCAGCATCTCTGGTTTCGATTTGAGCCTATGTATGTATGCCATTGCTGCCTTTGCCATTATCATTACCCTTGGCGGGATGAAAGTAATTGGCTACACCGACGTTATACAGGTATTTTTCTTGATATTGGGCGGTTTGGCAACCACTTACCTGGCGCTAAACCTCGTGTCTGACCACTATGGCACTAAAGGTATTTTAGAGGGCTATAGCATGATGACCCAAAAGGCTTCGGAGCATTTTCACATGATCTTAAAACCCGACAATGCCAACTACATCGATTTGCCAGGCTTAAGCGTATTGATTGGCGGTATGTGGATTGTAAACCTCAACTATTGGGGCTGTAACCAATACATTACGCAACGTGCCTTGGGTGCCGACCTTAAAACAGCCAGAGGTGGGATTTTATTTGCAGCCTTCTTAAAGCTGCTCATGCCAATTATTGTGGTATTGCCGGGTATTGCCGCCTATGTATTGTATAAAGAAGGTGCTTTTCAAACCGAAATGCTTCAAGACGGCTCTGTAAACCCAGATCGCGCCTACCCTGTGTTGCTTAATTTATTGCCTGCAGGCCTAAAAGGACTTTCGTTTGCCGCCCTAACCGCAGCCGTGGTAGCTTCTTTGGCAGGCAAGGCCAATAGTATTGCTACCATTTTTACCTTAGATATTTACAAAAAGGTAATCAATACCGAAGCTACAGAGAAAAACCAAGTGATAACGGGCAAAATTGTGATTATTGTAGCCATGGTTTTGGGCGTTTTAATTGCACCACATTTAGGCATCGATAAAAAAGGTGGTTTCCAATACATCCAAGAATATACAGGCTTTGTATCGCCTGGTATTTTTGCCATGTTTATTTTGGGCTTCTTCTGGAAGAGAACCACTTCGGCAGCTGCCTTATTTGCGACCATTGGGGGCTTTGCGCTTTCCATTCTCCTCAAATTTCTTCCATCATGGACAGACCTTTCTTTCTTGGCCAATATGGGCTTCTCGGTAAAAAATGCCGATGGCATTTACGAAATTCCATTTATTGACAGGATGGGCTTTGTATTCTTGTTCTGTGTTATCGGCATGTATATCATCAGCATGACGACCAATAAAACAGTGGCGGAGGCCAAAGGCCTTGAAATTGATGCCAAAATGTTCAAAACCTCTAGCCGTTTTGCTGTGGGTGCCTTGATCATCATTGGTATTTTAGTTGCCCTTTACACCGTTTACTGGTAAACCTAACTTACTCCAATAAAAAATCCCCGATCGTTAATTCGCTCGGGGATTTTTTTATGAAAAGCATTGCCTCTGTTCATTAAACCTGATGGCAGCGGGCACGAAGTAAAGCGAACAGCAGGGCTAGCATTGCCATGGAACGCTGCCTTGGCTTTTCAAAACGACTTTTACTTTTTCTTATCGGGCATGCCGAAAATACGCGGGTAATAAGACAGGGAAGTCATAAAATATTGCTGCAATACCGTTTGCGTGCCGGTGGTTAAACCATTGGCCCTGGCAAAAATAATGGCGCTCGTATTTTGGTGCAGCATGTCTAAAGCGGCCAGTTTAAGCTCGGCGCTGTTATTCTTGAAGAAACGATAGGTTACATTGGCATTCCAAATGGTAAAATTGATGGCATCGGTATTGTTAGACGTGTTTCTGTTGTAATTGATGTTGCTGCTCAGCGTTAGCTTTTTGCTGATGTTGTAACTGGCGCTCAGGGTAGTCATGTAGTTGGCCCCTCGGTACTCGGTATTGAAGTTCTTTTGCTTGGAACGCGAGGGATTGAAACTGGTACCGGCTTCTACGGCTACCTTATCGTTAAGCGTATAGAAAATATTCAGCACATTGCTGCTTCTCAATACATTGGAAAAGTTGAGTACACCGTTGACATAACCTGGATTTTTCGAAAAGTCGATAGACGAGTTTAGCCTCAGCTGTATTTCGCCCTTTTTTAGCTTGTAAGCCTTATTCACGTTAAGAGAACCGTTCAAGGTACGCGTACCATTGACGTTTACGGTATAGCTTGCCTGGCGGTTCTGCGCATCGACAAAAAGACTGTCGGCAAAGCCATCATTAACCATCTCGGCGTTGATACTGGCATTATAGTGAAAGGTATTTTTCTTTTTTTGATCGGTATGGTTAAACGAAATCCTAAATCCATGCACCTGAGCCTCGTGCAGGCGTAGGTTTCCCAAACGGAGGCTGTAGGCATTGATGCTATCGGTTAGCGGCGCCAACTGGCTGATGTTGGGGATGCGCATGCTTTGCTGGTAGCTGATATTGATAGATTCGGAGAAATCGCCGTATTGGTAATTGGAATAGTTGACATTGGCATTAGGCAAGAAGCGGCTATAGGTTTTGCGGATATTCTGAAAACTTTTGGTCGATTTATTGTCCTGCACAATAATGCCCTGGCTCAAGGCCACGGCAAACCTCAGGTTTTTAGAATAACGATTAGCCAGGCTTTTATTAAAGCTTCTTTCGATGTTCAACTCAGGCTGCTCTTCCAGCTGATTGGTGCTTAGGCGGTTGCTGAGGTAATTATTGCTTTTATAGGTACCGGTCAGGGCATCCAGGTCTTCGACCAGGTTAACGCCCTTGGTGTTGCCCAGTTTCAATGAGTTTTTCAAACTCATCCTGAAACGGTTGATGAACCTCGAAGGCTTAAAAATACTGGTCAGTTGAGGCAGTTCCAAGACAAGGTTCTGCTGGGTATTATCGGCCTGGTTATCATAACGTCTTTCTATTTTCCTGTTGGCTGATGAATTTACAAAGGATCTGAAATCGGACTGGCTGTTGCTCTGGTTCTGGTTTGAGCCGGTATTGATGGAATAACTAACGTTGAACGAATTGAACAGCCTAAATGCCTTTGGACTATAATCGTATTTACTTTTTCGGTAGTTGGCCGCAAAATAAAAATTAGTTGTTTGGCTTTCGCTGTTGCTTATTCCAGCGTTTTGGCTCACCAATGCCCGCTGGTTATCGAACGAGCTGGTTAGTGATTGGCTGTTGCTTTTTGAGCTGTTTTTAGCTAAACGCTGCGTAAAGTCAAACGTATGGTCTTTACCGCCATATTGGTAAGAAGCATCGAAATTCTGATTGGTATAGTCGGAGTGGCTTTTGCTGTCGGAAGTGCCGTACAGCTGGTCGGCATTGGCAATGGTGGTTATACTTTCGTTTTGCGACTGGTTCTCGAAATCGCGGTTTTGGGCAAAGTAATTCACTGAGAGGGCGCTCCTTTTGTTGTAGTCTGGATTTTCCTTAAAATCATACTTGAACACCAAACCGCCGGCGCTGGGCTTGGCAATACCTGGCGACCTAAAGTCGGGTTGGTAGCTGATATTTGCCCCTATGCCCTTAAAAGTACTGTTAGACAATAGCGTGGTGGCGTTGCCCGCACTTTTATTGACGTTGTTGCTGGCTCCTACAATGCCGAGCTGCATTTTGGCAGTATAGATGTTCAGGTTGCCGTCGGCTTCGTATCGTTTGTCGGTACCCACGCCTGCTCCTATTTTACCAAACATGCCGAATTTCTTGCTGGCTTTGAGCTTGAGGTTCATGATAAGGTTCGAATCGAGCGGATTTTGCTCATTCTTCTGGTTGTACACCTGTACTTTTTGGATCGCCTGCTTGCTGATGTTCTGCAACGCGATTTTAGGATCGTCCCCAAAAAACTCCTTGCCATCAACAAACACGCTTTTTACCGGCTTACCATTAACGGTAATGGCGCCATCGCCCCAAAGGGTAACGCCTGGTGTGCGCCTGAGTACATCTTCTATCACGGCATTCGAATCGAGCTTAAAGGCCGCGGGGTTAATTTCGAGGGTATCGCCGTTCATGCTGATTGGTGGCACCTTGACCACCACTTCTTTGAGGGTAATGTCGCGCACCTTTAAAATGAGCGTCCCAAAATCGTGCATATTGGTGCTGGCTGGGATGGTAAAGCGCTGATCGAGGGTGGTATAACCCAAATGGCTTACTTCCAGCCTTAGCGGCATGCCAACGGGCAGATTCTTCACGTTAAACTCGCCATAGTTGTTGCTGAGCTGGTAATTGAGCAATGTGCTGTCTTTTTCACGGTAAACAGAGATAGTGGCCGTTTTAACCACATATTTATGCACGGTATCTCTTAAAATACCTTTTACGCTTCCCGGGGCAGTTGGCTTGGCTTGTTGAGCGACACAAAAATGAGAAGTAAAGGCCAACAAAATGGCCAATACGAGAACGTTAGCTAAACGCATAGGGTTATTTAGTTTTTCTTAGGTTTTAACTGGATGATTACGGGATTGCTTTTCCTATTCTGCGTTTTAAAATATTCGGCTAAAACCGCATCATATTTTGGATTTTTACCAGCACTTTGTTCCTTAAAGGCAAACATGGCAAGCGAGGAGTAGCTGGTGTACAAATAGCTGTCTTTGTACAAAAGAAAGCCCCTGTTTAAGAAATCATAGCCCATGCCAGAATCGTTGATGGGCAAATAGAAGCTCTTTTCGTCGGGTTCGACATCGTTCATAGACAACAAGGCGCCCGACTTTACATTGTAGGCCAGCATGTTCTTTTTCGCACCGTTCCAAACGCCCAGCCTGAACAGCAGGTTATCGCCAATAAACATGACACTGCCCACGCCGTAAACCTTGCCGCTATTGTCTTGAAAGTATTTGACACGTTTTTTCTTATAGATGGGGTTAGTGGTAAAATCATTGGGCAACGATATGTTCATCGGGAAGATCAGCTTATAGGCCAGCGACAAACCATTTACATCGCCCTGAAAGATGGAATATTCGTAAAAGCGGGTAAACCAGAACTTGTCTTTGTCTTCGCTGAATCGGAAGTTTTCGCCCGAGCCTACAAAATCGTCGTCGTTGTAGCGGTTGGTCTTGAAAGGGAAATAGGTTGAAATGCCTTTGTCTTTGTTATAGATACCGATATCATAAGCTACAGAATCATCTTTCTTCGGATAATAGTTAACGCTTACATAGTTGACCTTATCCTTAAAATATTGTTCATTGTTAAAGGCCTCTTCGTCATATTTAACCTTTTTAAGCAATTTGCCATCTATGTCGTAGTAAAAAAAGAACTTGCTCGAATAGATTTGGATATAAGTTATTCCATTTTCTTCCTGTAGCCTAAAACCCCAAAGGTTACGGTCCTTCGAATCGCCTTCGATTGGCAATTTGGAGGCATCGATCTTGGTTTTGTACTTACCGGCCTTGGTAAAAATCAGCACGGCTTTGGTATCGTAATCGAAGATGATGTAATGGTTGTTCAGGATTTCGAGTTGGGCAATAGAGCCGAACAGGCTTTCTTTAGTAGTTTCTAAGGGTGTAAAGCTTACTTCGTCAAAAATTTCGGAAACTGGCGCCCCCGTGGCACTCGCCGGGTCGATGCGCAATGTTTGTACGTGCGAGCTGTCTACTTTGGCAGTTTGGGCCATAGCGCAATGGCCAAACAATGCACAGCACCCTAGCACTGCAGCAGCGATTAATTTAGTTTTCATTTGGTGAGATGGTCCTTATTCTGTATCGTAAAGCTATTGTTCTGATCTGATTAAACAAAGCTCATTTAGCTGTTTTAACATATTTTAATCAACACCTTTGTTAATGGGTTAATGGTATAAACTACTGTTGCCCATTGCCTTGGCGCTTGCACCTTCTTCGGCCCATAAAAGCTTGATGGTTTTGGCATCCTTAACCGTAAGCGTAAACGGATGGTAGCCCGCTTTGAGCCTGATGCTGCTCTTCAATGGCTTATTGGCCAAATAGCCGTAATCGGCATCTATCATTACCGCTTCGTGCAATCGTAAAAAGGCCTTGCCGTTGGTGTTTAGGGCGAAAGTATACAAGCCGTCGCTGGCCACTTTGATATAGCCCGAAAATTCGTACACATTGGCCTTGGCTACAGGTTTGATTGCAATTTCGTTGGTAGTGGTTGTACTTAAGGCTGATAGCCCTTGGGTTTTGGGCACCCAACTGGCCTTGTCGCTAAAGGCCTTCAGCAATGCTCCAGCTTTGGGTGCAGCCAAGACTGTAGCAGGCACCAACTCCTCATCGTAGGGGCGTTTGGCTTCTGCATCGCTCCTTCTCAGCTGCAATACCTTGGCTTTCATCTGCGCTTGCAACTGGGCATTGTCTTTGGCCAGATCGGTAGCTTGATGGGTATCGCTCACTACATTGAACAACTGAAAATCGTCGTTGGCCGATTTTACGTTATACCGCAACCCCACGATATCGCCAAAGCGGATCATTTGCATCTGGTTGCGCAGCTTGCCCCTGTTGTTGGGTGCATATTCACTGTAATTGGGGGTTTTGCCACTTTCAAAATACTCTGAATAAATCAAGCTAGGTGCTTGTTTGCCTTTTTGCAACAGCGAAGGCAATAGCGAAACGCCATCGGTAACCGCCGGTGCGCTTAAACCCGCAGCATCCACAAAGGTCGGCATCCAGTCGTACGAAATATTGGGCGAAGCCACTACGGTGTTCGGCGCAATGTGTTTGGTCCATTGGGCAATGACCGGCATGCGCATGCCACCTTCCAGCACATCTCTTTTAATACCATCAAAAGGGCCAAAACTGTCGAAAAAATTGGCTTCGTAAGGCACATTGGGCTTGGGCAGGTAAGCTTCGATAGACGGGCCGTTATCAGAGCTGAAAATCACCAAAGTATTATCGTCTATTTTAAGGTCGCTCAGCAGTTTTAGCAAATCGCCAACCTCATCGTCGAGGCGTTTGGTGGTGGTAGCAAAACGTTTGTAGGTATCGGGCCAAGGTTTTTCTGGTGTAGCCGGATTTTTATCATCGTCGTAAGTAGCCTGGGCATAAAGCGGGTCGGTCCAGCTATCGGGCGTACCATTGGCAGTATTGATCATTTCGCCGGGTTTGCCTAACCATTTCAAGCCCCCATTTAAGCCACCACCAGCGGGATAGCCTTGCGTAGGTTGCTCGAGCACGGCATGAGGCGTATCATAAGCCAAATACATAAAAAAGGGCTGATCTGTATTTTTTCGGGTTTGTTGGATGATCCAATCTTTGGCCTTTGCCGTCCATAAATCGCCGGTATAGCATTTGTCGAGCGCGGCCGAAACCTCTGTGCGGTTTTCCCAAACTTCTTTTTGGCCTCTGTAAATACCTTCTTTGGGATAATGTTCGTGCCCATCCGAATGGCGCATGTAGCCATAAAAATAATCGAAGCCCCGCTTTAGGGGGTGTGCAGGCCATTCTTTGCCGGTTCCCTGCAAGCCCCATTTGCCAATGGCTACCGTTTTGTAGCCTGCTTTTTGCAATACGGTGCCTAATGTATGGTTGTTGGCCAAGGCCTTGTCGAATTGATTGTCGCGTACGTTGGCATGTCCCTGGCTTTGGCCCAAAAGGATCGATGCCCTAGACGGTGCACAAACCGGCGCCGCGCAATAGCTTTGTGTTAAAATGGCTCCATTCGCGGCCATCTGATCCAAACTTGGCGTTAGCGCAAAAGGCAGGGCTTTGTTGTTTTGTTTGGCTCTTTGGTTCTGAAAGAAAACCCCAACGTCGCCATAGCCCAAATCGTCGGTTAAAATAAAAATGATGTTCGGTTTTTTCGCTTTTTGCTGTGCATACGTTGGATATGCCGAAAACACAGCCAAAAGGCCAAGCAATATAGGGATGGTTCTTTTCATGATCGTTTATTTATTCGTAGCCGTTTTCGAAGGTAACGCGTTCGCCTTTGTTTAGGCTTACCCTAGCTAGGCCATCTTGGCCAAATTTTACCCTTTTGGCTTCTATATTTTTCACTACATGCGTTTTAAAAGGCAATTTGATGGTCAATAAACCGCCTTGTTCTGCCCTCACACTAACTCTTGCCGGAACGCCGTTCTGCTTTTGGGCGCTCACCAAAAAGGCGCCCTCCGCCCTTAGGTTTTCGAACGATGCGTTTTTCCAATCGCGAGGCACGGCCGGAAAAACCTCGATATAGCCTTCTCTACTTTGCAGCAAGAGCTCATTTACGCCCTGCGCAAAGGCAAAATTGCCTTCCAAGGTAAACGGCCGGTAGGTAAAGCCCGAATATTGGCCACCTTTTTGGTCGCCGTTTAAGTGAAAGCTGTTGGGCGAACAGAAGTTGCTGGCAAAAATCTGCAACTGTTTAACGGCTTTGTCGGCCTCGTAGGCGCGGGCATACAGCGAAGCCATCCAACTGAACGAATAGCCGCACCAGCCACGGGTTCCCTTTTCTTCGATGCGTTTTAACGAATTGCCTATACGCAATTTATCTTCTTCACGATTTACGTCAAGCAGAGCTAAGGGATAAATAGCCATGTACTGCGAAAAATGGCGATGCGAACTGTTCAGGTTCTGGCCCGGGGCAATGGTAAAACCCGTTTCGTTGACTTCGAAATCTGGCAATTGCTTCAATACCGACAACCAATGTTGGCTCTCTGCCGTTTGTCCGTTGGCTTGGCTTACCTCGGCCGCCGCCTTGAACAAGAACTTGCTCAGCCCCAGATCAAAATTGCTCCAGTTTAAAAACCAGGCGTTAATGCTGTTGTCGTTGTACTCGGGGCTCGAGCTTAACGGCAGTTTGCGCACGCCGTTTTCTAGGTAGGTGATATTTTCTAAATAAGTAGCCGCATCGTGAATATAAGGGTAAGCCCTCGTTTTCAAAAAGGCTTTGTCCATCGAGTACTTCCATTGCCAATAAAAATGCTGCGATGCCCAGGCACTTACCGTTGGCGACAGCGAATACTGGATCCAGCCACCCATCGGATCGCCATTTAAGGTAACCACGCCGGGTACATTTAGGCCTTCAACTCCGAAATACTGTTTGGTGTAGGCCAGGTTTTTATCCCTGATTTTCCACAGCCAATCGGTAAAGGTGGCGGCTTCGGCCAAACGGTTGCCGGTATAGGCCGGCCAATAGCTGAGCTGGGTATTCAAATCGTTGTGAAAATCGCCTTTCCAAGGGGGTAAGCTCCCGTTATCGGCCGTCCAAATGGCTTGCAGGGTAATGGCTGGTGCGCCTTTTCTCGATACGCAACCCAATTTATACAACTCGAGGTAATACTGTTTTTCGAGCAGGGTATCTGGCAGGCTAACCGACGATTGTTTCCAGTAATTTTTCCACCAAGCCAGGTGTGTATCCCAGCCGGTTGGTTCTTTGACTTGGGTAGACAGGTTGGCCATGATGGCTGGTTTATTGTTGCTGATGGTCCATGAACCCACGATTTTATTGCCCGGAAACCGTTGCCACTTGATGAGCACTTCAAAATAATGGCCATCAGCTGTTGGTTGGTGATAAGCAATGCTGTTGGCGGTTTGTTTTACCGTGCCTTTGGCATAGCCTAACTTGCCCAATCCCTGGCCGGCGTGGCTGTTATCATTGTTGCCATCTACGCTGGTATTGTAGTTGTGTACAATAAGCTGTGGCAAAATAGTGGCAGACTTAAGGTTTTCGAAACTAAAATAGCCTTCTTGCTTGGTAGCATGGATATAGCAATTAAATACCGTTCCGTTTTCAAATTTGACGGTATTGAGCGCATCTTTGATACTGAGCACGTTAGACACAACCTTGCCAAGGGTACTGATGTTAAACTCGACAGCGGCCGCAGGCAGCTTGGTAGGATAAGGCACATTGTCGTAAGGCTCATCGCCTATTTTTTGTACCGGACGGTAATCTTTTTTGAGCACCTGTTCTTTTACCCATTTGAAGTTGAGTTTGCTCATGTCGAGCGCCTTGCGTTCGTCCCATAAATCGGCGCGGTCTAAAGAAAGTCGTAGTTTTTCGCCTTTTTGCCAAACCAAGGCACCCAGCATTCCATTGCCCAAAGGCATAGCCTCGTCCCACTTATTGGCCAATTTGTCAAAAGCGAGGTTGTGCTTGGTTTCGTTTTGTGCCCAGGCGTCCTGCAACAGGCAGAGCAACAAGCTCAGGCATACTATCTTCTTGATCAATGGTGCTTTCATAACCGAATTTTAGTTCTGTGGCGGAAAATTAAACGGCATCCATTTTGGGTAAACCGACAATTCTTTGTCTACTGAATCGCTTACCGGAATGCCCCAGGTTTTCCAGAATGGCACCAGATTTCTTTTCACAATATTGGAATAGGTTTTTACCCAAAGGTCTATTTTCTGTTGGTCGTTCATCCGGCCAATGGTTGGCCCCAGTTTTTGGTATTCCCTGAAAAAGGACTTAAAGCTTTCCCAGCCAAATCCTTCCTGCATCTGACGGAACATGATCAGACCCAAAAACGGATCTTTCTTCCACTTCTCGTAGCTAGGTGCATCGGCGAAGTATTTTTTCATTTGCTTCTGGGTATTCTCGCTCGAAACACCCGAGTGCGAATCGTCGTGACCGCCCATTAAGCGATCGAACATGTACAGCGAAAAGAAGTTGTTGCTCACTTCGGTAGTGCCGCCAAATACCCAGTTGAGGTTTTGCATGTTGTGGCCAATTTCATGAAAAAAGCCCCAGTTGGCACCGCCTTTGCTCGGTTTCATCAGTAATGCCGGATTGGCCATGATTTCGTTAGACAACATTCTTTTGCTTGGCGAATGGTGAATCATAATCGGATAGCCACTGTGCATGTAACCACCACCAATGTGCTCGTCAACCACCAGGCGCTGCGCCCTGTAAAAAGGCTGACTGATCTGCGCCAGTTCCATTTCGCCGGCTACAATCAAATTCCAGAGTTTCATCACTTCTGAAGGGTTTTTAACAGATTGCAATACCGAATCGGGCAAAGTTAAAATCACGCTTTCGGTTGCCATTTCACCCCATGGAGCCTTGTTGTTTTTAAGCTGTTCGGCCCATTCTTGGTCGCTGGTTTTGCCCAATACAAACAAAGGCGAAGCAATGGCATGCTTAATGGCTACCTTGAAGTTTTTGTTGGCGCTTTTTGGCGAAATAGAAATGTAAATCAAGCCTCCAAAAGGCGAAGCCAATTTGTTGCTGCCGTTTTTGAGTTCTTGTCTTTTGGTGATGATCGGCATACGGCGCCAGTCTTCTTTACCCGCTACCCAAGTGTTGAGGCGGTCTGACTGCGAACCGATCTGCACGTTCACGTCCTTGGCATCAACATCTTTAGGCAAAACCACTTCGATGTATTCGCCGGCAACGGCATAGAGGCCGGTACTGTACAGGTTATTTGCCCACGGACTAGAATAGCCCAAAGTTGAAACAATATCGACCAGGCTATCGGCTATTTTTTGATGGCTGATGGTTACTTCGCGATCGATAAATTTATAGCCCGCTTTGGGTGCGCCAGGAAATACGGCCGCCGATGGATGGGCTTTGATGTTTTTATAGTCAGTGCTTTTTAACGTATTGTCGCTCCATTCGCTAATGGCTTTTCTAAACTCGACATCGTCTTTAGACAAGGTATGTTGCGGAGAAATAAGCACGGTAGCTGGATCTTTGGCCACGGTTTGCGCATTGGCACTCCAGGCGAGCGCACAGGCAAAAAAGGTTAGGGTTAGTTGTTTTTTCATGTGGATGTAGCTTGTTTATTTTTGGTTCATTTGTTTATTGGTTCATTGGCTAACTGGCTCATTAGTTCATTAGTTCATTGGTAAGTTGAAGATTGACCACCCCTCCACGGGAGGGGAATTTTAAACTATCGATCTAGTACACTTACGAAGTTTAAAAACTTCGTAAGTGTTGGTTAAATCTTCCTCAGTCTAAATACTTTGGTTTCGTGCGCATCTACCTTTCCTTTCCACTGTTTGTCTTTGCCTAATACCTGGTGCTGCCAAAGATCCCTGATTTCGTATTTGCCCATTAGGCCCAAATCGGCAAAGTTAACCTGCGCAGTTTGGGTTGCTTCCGATCTATTCAAAACAGCCACCGCGAAATCGCCATTGGCCAGGGGTTTTACGAAAATGTTCCAGGTTTCGTTCTTGATTTTGCGTTCGGCCTGCTTGCCCAACACATCTTGGTTAAGAGCCAGCACTTCTTCGTTGGATAGGATTTTTTGGGTAACGTCGCTCATGTTGCGCAAATCGTTGCTCATGTACAGGGGCGAGTTGAGCATACACCACAAACTCATTTGGCTCTGGTATTCGGTATCGGTACAGCCTTTGCCTCCCAAATCGCCCGATGGCCCTTTATGGCCTTTGAGCCCGATAATGAGCATATCGCCGTCGTTCCAATGGCCCGGCCCTGCATATTGGCTTAGCTCCGAAATGCGATCAACCACATCCATTACGCCAACTGCATCAATGCCGTTGCCTTTGTCTTTCCATTTGTCGCGCAGGTCGAAAGTGGCACGCCAGCTTTGTCCGCCAGCCTGTGCCGCCCATTCCCAAGGCTTGCGCGGCCCCCATTCGCAAACGCCCAGCACAATATCCCTTCCCGATTTGCGCAAGGCATTGGCCATTTTGGTGTAGCGCTTTTTGGCGGTTTCTACATCTTCGGGTGCCCCGCAATAATCGTATTTTAAATAGTCGACACCCCAAGAAGCAAAGGTTTTGGCATCTTGTTCTTCAAAATTCAGGCTGCCGGTATAGCCGGCGCAGGTTAAAGGTGCTGCATCCGAATAAATGCCCAATTTCATACCCTTGGCATGCAGGTAATCGGCCAGAGCCTTGATACCCGACGGAAATTTTTTCGGATCGGCGATGATGTTGTTTTTATAATCTCGTCCGCCCTGCCAACAATCGTCGATAAAAATATATTGGTAGCCCGCTTTGACCAAGCCATTGGCCACCATGGCATCGGCCATTTCGCGTAGGTCTTTTTCGTTAACCTTATCGGCCAAAAAGTTCCAGCTCATCCAGCCCATGGGTGGCGTTAGCGCCAGTTTTGCTTCTTGGGCAAAGGCCTGAACGCCAACAAAAAATGCCATTAAAAGAAATAATTTAGCTTTCATTTTATTTAATCGGCTTGATCCAATAGCTATATTCCTGATTTTGATAAGGGATTTGATATTCTTTCAACGGCAACGAACCCCAGCTGTCAATTCCTTGTACACCTAGTTGTTTCATGTCCATGTGTACATAAATCTGGTTGCGTTTAACCAATTCGCCAGAGTGGTATTGTTTCTTCTCGGCTTCCGGATCCAAATCTTCAACCGCATAAGGCAAGGCACCGAAACTCAACAGGCTATCGGCTACTTCAAAACGAAGGCCTTTGCCTTGTTTATCGGTAAAGCTTACCCAACGTACATCGGTTTTGTTGCCGCTTTCTTGCGGACGGGCGTAAGGGAAATACTGCTCGTCAACCGTTTGTTTGTAGGTACCGATTAGCGAAGCGGTTTTTCTGTCCCAATAGTTTTCTCCAGGTCCACGGCCATACCATTCGATATTACTGTAGGCTTTGTTCAGTTGCAAATCGTTGCCGATACGCATCATGGTTCTATATTTTCCTTTAACCGCATCGAATTTGTTTTTAACCAAAATGCTGCCATCGGCCAATACTTCAAAAACCTGCGTGGTTACCGCATCGCCATTTAATAGGGTCGATTGAACGGTTAAGACAAATTTATCGGCAGTAGCGTTTACCGTTGCTTTTTTCTGCGCAGGGTCGGTGTCTTGATACACATTGCGCCACATGCGCAACGACCTGTTTAGGCCAGCACCGATGTCGTTATCGGTTGGGGCACGATAAAATCCTGGTTGAGGGCCTTGTGCCAACAATTCTTTTCCTTTGGAGACATAGCTGTTCAAAGTGCCTTTTTTCAAGTCGAAAGTGAGTGTAAAATCGCTGCCTTTTACGATGGCCTGATCGGCAGTTTGCTCTACTTTAAGTGCTTTTTTCACTTCGGCATAAGTGGCCGTTTTTGGCGCACCTGCCCATACAAATTGATCGGTGGCTATTTCGTAGCCTTTTTCTAAAAACGGTTCTTCGGTTTTTAATCGATAGCGCACAGTGAGGAAATACTCTTTGCCAGCCTTGGCTTTAGCTTTAATGGGCAAGCTAAAGGTTGTAGATTGGCGCGGACCGATATTGAGCGTTGGCAAAGTGCCGGTTTCAATGATTTTGCCATCTTCCAACAACTGCCAATCTAACTGCATGTTGGCAATATCGCGGAAGAAATAGCTGTTGTTTACGCTGATTTGGTTGTTGCCCAAATAGCTTGTTTTGATAAACTGATATACTTTTTTGGCTTCGATGGCCATTGGGGTTAAGCCACGGTAAGCGGTTACCACGCCTTTTACGCAGAAGTTGTTGTCGCTGAAATCTTCGTTAACCGGGCCTTGCAACGGAAAGTCGCCACCATAGGCCAAAATGCGCTTGCCGTTTTTAACGGTATCAATGCCCTGGTCTATCCATTCCCAGATAAAACCACCTTGTAGTTTCGGGTGGCTCTCAATGGCATCCCAATATTCTTTAAAATTGCCCAAGCTGTTGCCCATGATGTGCGCATATTCGCTCATGATCATGGGACGTTCGCTCTTGCCGTTCGAATACCTTACCAACCAGTTCGGGTCAGGGTATTGGGGCACGATCATATCGGTATTGAAGTCGTTTTCGGCGCGCTCGTACTGTACCGGTCTGCCGTCTTTTTGTTTCAGCCATTCGTAGCCTTCGTAAAAGTTAACGCCATTGCCCGCTTCGTTGCCCAGCGACCAGGTAATTACCGAAGCATGGTTTTTATCGCGCTCGTACATCCTGGTGATACGCTCCAAATGCGGTACACGCCATTTTTTATCGTTGGCAAAAGTAGTTTCCAAGCTGTAGTAACGACCATGCGATTCGATGTTGGCTTCATCAATTACGTATAAACCATACTCGTCGCAAAGTTCCATCCAATAAGGGTCTGGCGGATAATGCGAGTGGCGCACGGCGTTGACGTTCAGCTTCTTCATCATTTCCATGTCTTTGCGCATATCGTCGTGGCTAAGCGTATGGCCCTGCGTGGCATTGTGTTCGTGTCGGTTTACGCCTTTTAAGAAAATACGTTTGCCGTTTACCAGCAAATCGCTGCCTTTAATTTCTACCGAACGGAAGCCTACGCGTTGCGGAATTACTTCGAGTACTTCGCCGCTCTTGTCTTTTAGCGTAATATATAAGGTGTAGAGGTACGGAATTTCGGCCGACCAGGTTTTGATGTTGCTGATTTGGGTTTTGAAAGCCACATTACTCTTGTAATTGCCCAAAACCGCCTTGGCGCCAGTGGCATCTTTCCAAACGGTATTGCCTTTGGCATCCTGCAAATCGAGGGCTACATAAAAGCTATCAGGTCTGCTGTGGTTGGTGCGTTGGTCTATTTTGTAGTTTTCTACGGTCAGGTTTACATCTAAGAGACCGTTGGTGTAGGTTGGATCAAGATTTCCGATTACCTTAAAATCGCGTACATCTATTTTTGGGGTCGAGTAGAGATAAACATCACGTTCGATACCCGAAATGCGCCACATATCCTGACACTCGAGGTAGCTGCCATCGCTCCAACGGTAAACTTGCAAAGCGATGGTATTTTCGCCCGGTTTTACGTAATTGGTGATATCAAATTCGGCAGCCAGTTTGCTGTCTTCGCTGTAGCCCACTTTTTTGCCGTTTACCCAAATAAAGAAAGCCGATTTTACGGCACCCAGACTGATAAATACCTGTCTGTTTTTCCAGTTTTCTGGAATGTTGATTTTTCTGCGGTACGAACCTACCGGATTGTTGTCTTCAGGAATATCGAAAGGAGGATTCATCCTGTTGCCAGTCAGCTTGCGACCAGCAAACTCGTAGGGCTGGTTTACATAAATAGGCAAGCCATAGCCGTTTACCTCCCAGTTGGCAGGTACTTTAAAGTTATCCCATTTCGAATCGTTGAAATCGGGTTTGTAGAAATCCATGGGGCGTTTGCGTGGATCTTGTACCCAATTGAATTTCCAGGTGCCGTTTAAGGAGATAAAATAAGTTGATTTTTCTTTGCTTCTTTTGCTGGCCAGTTCCCTGTTTTCGTAGGCAAATGCCGAAGCGCGCATGGGCATGCGGTTAAGCGACACCACTTCTGGCGTTTGCAGTTCGGAAGGCAGTTCCTGCGCTTTGGCCAAGTGTACAAAAAACAGGGATAAACAAAAGATAAGGAGATTTTTTTTCATAAATTTTGATGATATGTTAGGTTATTTGTGTTGTTCTCGATTTTGAGGAAGGGCCGGCGAATGGCCACAGGCGAATAAAGCCCCAGGGGGCCGATTGTTTTTCATGATGTAGGTTTTTGATAGCTAGAGGGGTCAAGTTCATCATTCTTCCATAAATACACAACCGTTCAGTTTATTTCGTAATTTAAGGCTAAACAACCACTCGATATGTCAAAACTTCAACGCACACGTTTGTTCTGTGTAATTATGGCCTTAATTTTTGGCGCGTTTAATACAGGTGCTCAAACTTTAAGCAAAGATTTTAGGGAAATCCATCAAAAATTTTACGGGAAATGGCCAAAGACCATTACGTTTACGCAACAAACCGGTTTTTACAAGGCCGATACGTTAAATCGTACGCAAACCTGGTACGAAGCGGGGATTTTTCCACGCTTGTTCCGTATTGATTTCGGAGAGCCGAAAGAGGGAAACTCCGTAATCTACAGAGGCGATACGGCCTACAATTTCAGGCAGGGCAAGGCCAGTCAGCCGGTGGTTAACCCCAACATCCTGATTTATTTGCTGGGAGGCATGTACTACGACAAAGCCGATGAGGTATTCAAAAAATTGGGTGCCGATGGGTTCGACCTGAGCAAAAGCTACAGAACCATTTGGAACGGACATGCGACCATTGTTTTTGGTACTGCCAGTGCCGACAGCAGCAAAAGCCAGTTATGGTTCGATGCCAAAGATCATTATTTGGTACGGATGATTCAGCAAAAGGAAAAAAGCAGACTGGAGTGTCATTTTGCCAAACACCAGTTGATCAATAAGATATGGCACGAAACCGAAATCAAGATTTTTGCCAACAACAAGCTCGTTCAAACCGAAGCTTACCACGATTTTAAAACCAATGTGCCCTTAACCGAGGCTTTTTTTGAACCAACAAAGTACGGCACTTGGCACTGGTTAAAGCAGTAAAATTTATTGAACCAGCCCTCATTATTTATTAACCATTGAGGCATTGAGATAACCAGATGCGCTAAGGCGTCTAAGGTGGTCAAATATTAATAATTGAATAACCATTAAGAAATGAAGACAATGAAAAGTCTCGTCCCGTTTGCTTAACCATCTTAATTCCTTAATGGTTATCAAAACTAGCCTATGGGTTTACCTTCAGTACCTGTTGCCAATCGGTTAGTCCTACGTGTTGGGCCACCATTTTTAAAGGTTTGAGTTTTTCACGGTTTACCGCGTCAATCACCTCTTTGGCATAAGCCGATGGCGATGCTACCGTTTGGATATAATCGCTTGCCCAAAGCAGCTGATCCGCTGGCAGGTAACAGGCCAAGGCACCCTCGCTGCCAATACCGTTTATCGGGAATATTTGCAGTTGGTTATTGGCCAGTGCTCTAAACTGATCTACAGCTACGAATTTCAGTTTTACCGGATGCTTTTGCAGTTCGTCCGGCTGAAAAACCCATTTACGGTTAATCACCTTTTCTATAAATTGCTTCGATGCCGAATGCGAAATTACCGTTGCACCCTTGCTTACCCAATAGCGCATGCCGCCAATATGAGGCCAGGCCAAATCGGTAACCACCAGTACAAATTTATGGATGCCTGGAAATGTCTTTTTAATCAGTTGTTCGTCTTGCTTGGCCCTTTCTTCGTTCAAAGTGGCATCTAATAGGTAAATCGTATCACCAATACGGGTAAAGGTTTCGGTATACATCCTATTCTTGCTCAAATAGGTGTTTTCGCTTACTTTGATGAGCGTTGGCTGTTCAGAAGTATACCATTCCAAGTTTAGGTTTTTAGGCCCTGATGCAGGCAAGCTACCAATTTTGGCAAACAGGCTCAGCGAATCAGACAGGTTGCTTTTGCCCAGGGTGCGGTAATACATCGGCTCGCCATCTTCCAGTCTAAAAGCCGAATTCGGGTAAAAACTATTTTCGGTCAGCTTCCAATTGCTGTACACCATTTCGATGTGTTGCTGGCCCCAAAGACTATGCAGTTCGTAATAATCGAGCTTGATAGGAAAATAGGTTTTAGGATCGATAAACAAACGCTCTTCGCCAACGGCAGCCTTGCGCGCCAATACCAAACGGTCAAAATCGCGGTAACGCTCATTCTTTACCTGTTTCACATCCGGATCGGCTAACCAGTCGAGCAGCACCATCCAAACGTTCAGTTTATCGTACTCAAAATGGAAGGGCTTATAAACCGTATCTCTCACAAAATAGTTTTTGCCTATTCCATTGTACACCACCACCGGATTTTTGCCAGGCCCCGTACCCACTCGGATCGTGCTTTGCTCCATGCGCTGCACATTGTGCTGGGCGCTGTACCAAACTTCGGCATTGGTAGCCGTAGTGAAGAAGGGCGCATAAGTACGGTCGGATTGCTCGCGTCCCAAACTGACTTCGTTGTAATAACAATGAAATACTGGCTTTTTTAACCGATCAAGGCCCATAGCCGATTTCGTTTTTTGTAAAATTGCCTGTGGCGTTTGCTGTGCATGGGCCAAGAACGGAAAAACCAGGGCCAGCAAAGCATATTTAAATGAATTTAATTTCATAGCTGTTTATTTTTTGAGGAAACGTGCGTAAACATCGGGCGCCAGTGCAGGCAACTTCACTTTGTAGCGATAGCCGTTCGGAAAGGTATCTTCCTCCTTCAATAATTCATGTCCTTTTTTGCTGATCCAGAAAGTCTGCACATATTTCGCTCCCCTATTTTCGCTTTCAGTACGCAAGAGCCAACAATCTACTTTTTGGCCATCCAAAGTGTTCAGCATTTCGCTGCCCGTTACCGTATAGTTTACATACTTGGGTACGTCAAAACCGGCATCGTAAAAGTTAATGGCGAAGATCTTACCGGCTGCCAAAGGCAACATTTCGAAAGTTTCGATATCGAGGTTCCAATTGAAACAAGGCTGGTTAAAATCGAGTTTGAAAGCCTTTTGGGTATTTTGGGCAACCGTATCGGCACCTTTAATGCCAGTTGCGTTCCAGTTAAAGGCTTTGAGCTTGCCTGCTACGGTTTCGGCATGGTAGATGGGCAGGAAATCCTTGGCCCGGTTTAGCGAATATACTTCGCGATAGCTCGTACTGTCGCTGCCATACCAATGCTGACTGATGGCAAATACAGCTTCTCCATTTTTGGTTTCGCGTTTAATGTCGCGCAGCCAAAGCCAATACTTCAGGTCTTTGGGACTTTTTGGCATCTGAAAATAAACAAGGTATTGTTTGAGGCCAGGTTTTAAGGCCGAAGTAAGCAGGCGCTGGTCTTTTAAGCGGATGGTATCTATTTTTTGTGCATAGGCTACAGACAGCAGGCTGCTCATGGCAAGGGCCATGCCCAGGGAAATCAACTTTTTCATCGTTTTGCGTTTAATTGAATACCAAATGTTGCAATTGCAGTGTTTTTAATGATATGTATTCAACCATATCGTGCATATTTTTAACCACAGGCCAATTTTGCCATTTGAGTGCATTGGTTTAAAATCAGAGGCAAATGGTTGAAGCCACAACGCGGCTTACGTGGCAACTTTGTATATTTAGCAATGGATTTCCTAAACCCTAAAAAGGTAAATACGACGCAGTTTCAATGGTTGGTGTGGACCGCCATTTTTCTGATTTCCTTCTTCTCTACTTTGCCACTGAGCACCATTGGCCAGTCATTTGTATTCAACCTGATCAATACCTTATTTTATGCCATCATTATTTATGGCAACATCAACTGGCTTTTTCCGCGCTTTTACGAGCGCAACCAAAAAACAATCTATGTAGTTTTGGTAATTGTTTTTTTAATCGGCTATGGGGCAGCAAAGGGCTATTTGGTCAACTATGTGTACAATACCTTTTTTGGCCACGACATGCCCGAAAAAACCACTTTCCTCCGCGTGCTCTACATCAGCATCAGTGGTTTGCTTATTTTTCTGCTCAGCTTCATCTTCAGGATAGCCTTGGCCTATTTCGGATTGAAAAAACAGACCGAAGAAATCCTGTTGCAGAAAACACAGGCCGAACTCAACCTGCTCAAATCGCAGGTACAGCCCCACTTTCTGTTCAATACCCTCAACAATATCTATTACGAAGCTTATATTGAGGCGCCGAGAACCGCCGGACTGATTGAGCGTTTGGCGGATATGATGCGTTATTTTGTTGACGACAGCCCGAAAGCCAAGGTTTTCATTTCCACGGAGCTGAATTTTCTGGAGAACTACATCGAGCTGGAAAAAATCAGGATCAGGCATCAGATTGCACTGAATTTTACAAAAGACTATGCCGAAGACTATCAAATACCGCCCATGCTGATGATGACTTTTGTAGAGAATATCTTTAAACATGGCATAGACAAAACCAGTACCAATAACCGGGTCGATATTTCGTTGCTGCAAGAAGGCGATACGCTGATTTTTAAAACCATCAACTCGGTAGCCACCAAAACCAATCGTACGGTGGGTTCGGGCATCGAAAACCTGCGCAAGCGCTTTGCTATTTTGTACAACGATAATTTTGAGCTGCGTACCGGCGAGGCCGAAGGTTATTTTATGGCTTACTTTAAAATTCCGATACAGTGAGTTTAACCTGCATGATTATTGACGACGAGCCGAATGCAGTTAACCTGCTCGAGGTGCTGGTGAAACAAACCACCGACTGGAACCTGGCCACCATCTGCTACAATGCGCTCGAAGCCTTGGCTTATTTGAAGGAAAACCGGGTCGATTTTGTCTTTCTCGACATCAATATGCCCATGTTAAACGGTATGGAATTGGCCGGTTTGTTGCCTCCCGGGGTTAAAATTGTGTTTACCACCGCCTATTCTGAACACGCTGCCGAAAGCTACAGCTACCAAACCATCGATTACCTGCTCAAACCCATTACGCTCAAACGCTTTTTGTCGGCCATTCAGAAAATAGAATTCTATTTCGACAAGTCAGAACCTGCAAAGGCACCCGAAAACGGAATGTTGCAGGACGAATATTTCTTTGTCAAATCGGGTAAGACCTTAAGCAAAATCCGCCTCGAAGACATTCTCTATTTCGAGGGCGAAAAGGAATATGTGCGCCTGGCCACAGCCAATGAGCAATTGCTGGTTTACAAACGGCTAAAAGAAGTAGAAAGCCAGTTAAAGCTTCCTTTTGTAAGGGTACACAATTCGTACATCGTGAATATTAAACAGGTCGACAAAATACAGGATAATCACCTTTACCTGGGCGATAAGCAAATTCCTATCAGCGACAAGTTTAGGGACCACTTTATGGCCTTGATCAAGCTGAGGACTTTTTAGAGGAATACGAGCACACTAGCGAAGTTTTAAAAACTTAGCCAGTATATTTACCTCATCATTTCCCTAAATTGCGTCCAAATCAAGCGCCCCATTATGCCTCTTGCCAACCAAACTGTACCCAAATGGATTCTGCCTACCATTGTAATTGCACAGTTCTTTTGTACTTCCTTGTGGTTTGCCGGCAATGCGATTATGGCAGATATTGCCCAAGCCTACGAGGTTAAGGCCAGCTATTTGGGCCATTTGGCCAGTGCCGTGCAACTAGGTTTTATTGTGGGCACACTGGTATTTGCCTTGCTGGGCATTGCCGATCGTTTTTCGCCCTCGAAAGTCTTTTTTGTTTGTGCCCTGATTGCGGCTTTGGCCAATTTGGTTATGGTATTTGCTGGACTAGGTGCCGGTGGCCTGATTTTATCGCGGGCTGTTACGGGTTTCTTTTTAGCGGGCATTTATCCGGTTGGGATGAAAATTGCTTCCGATTATTACCAGCAAAGCTTGGGCAAGTCCTTAGGTTTTTTAGTGGGCGCGCTGGTTTTGGGCACCGCTTTTCCGCACCTGCTCAAAAGTTTGCCTGCGTTGAAATGGCAATATGTGGTTTATGCCACTTCGCTACTAGCTGTTGCAGGTGGCCTGACCATCAGGTTTTGGGTGGCCGATGGTCCTTACCGTAAACCTGCACAGCAACTAAATTGGCTGGCGTTTTTAAAAGGCTTTAAAAACCAAAATTTTAGAGCCGCCACTTTTGGGTACTTGGGACACATGTGGGAACTGTATGCCTTTTGGGTATTTGTACCGTTGATGTTGGCCAACTATCAACAGCATTATCCGCAGCTGCAACTGCCTATTTCGTGGCTTTCCTTTTGCATTATCGGCATTGGCAGCTTGGCCTGCGTGGGCAGTGGCCTGCTCTCCTTGCGTCTGGGAACGAAAAAAACAGCCACAATAGCCTTGGGTATTTCCTGCACTTGTGCCTTGCTTTCGCCTTTGGTATTGTTAAATTCGTCGTTACCGCTCCTGCTGCTTTTTTTATTGGTTTGGGGAATCGCTGTTATTGCCGATTCGCCTTTGTTTTCTACACTGGTGGCTCAAAATGCGGACGGAGAATCGAAAGGAACGGCCTTAACCATGGTTAACTGCATGGGTTTTGCCACCACCATTGCCAGCGTGCAACTGATTAACGCCTTGCTTAATCAGGAAAATGCGCAATACATTTATATGCTTTTGGCTATTGGACCAATTTTCGGCTTATTGGCCCTGCTCAGAAAATAAATACAAAGGCAAAGGTTAATCATACTATTTCTTCTTACCAGCCAGCTTGGCCAGGTTTTTCTGCATCCGGTATTTCACCATTCGCGTAATGAGGCTTAAAGGCATAGGCTGGTCTATCGGAAATTGCACCGATCCTTTGCCCTGCTTGTAAGGTGCCAATTCTTGGGCAAAATCTTGGTGCGCTCCTGGCGTGGCATAAAAGCCGATGTGGTTTTTATAGCCCGCAAAATGCACCAAATTACCGTGGAACACAAAAGTTGGAATAGCATATTTGATGGCTTCGGTAGCTTCGGGCGCAGCCTGCGCGATGGTTGCACGTACCTGCTGCAATAGCTCCTGCACCGCTGGCGGAAAATCGGCAATATATTCGTCTATGGTTTGGGCTATTGGGTGTTGCATGGTTAAATATAGCAAATGGATATTCAAGTTTATCGTCTATTTTTTGCCTAAGACCTTATATTTGAATATACAACAAGCACCTGTTATTATGCCCGCTTTCTTCAACTCTTTCATCCATTTGGTTTTTATAGGCATTATTGCGCTATTTCCGGTAGTCAATCCCATTGGGTCGGCATTTATGGTCAGCCCCTATTTCCAGTCCTTGAGCACCAGCGAAAAAAGGAAGGCGGTAACCAAAATCGTATTTTATGCTTTTTTGATTTGTACGGTATCACTGTTTGCCGGCCACTGGATTTTGGAATTGTTTGGCATTTCTATCCCGATTGTGCAACTGGCAGGTGGTATTATGATCTGCAAGATGGGTTGGGAGTTTTTATCGGGCAATGAGGAAAAAACACCTGACCAATCTGAAGAAACAAAAGAAAACGAGCCTTTTGCGGCTTATAAGCATCTTAAAGATAAGCTGTTCTATCCCATTACTTTTCCGGTTACTACTGGCGCAGGTACCATTTCAGTACTGTTTACACTCAGTGCGCACAGCTCTACCGTAGGCAGTGCCAACTACTATGTAAATATGGCGGCCATATTGGTTTCGATCCTCGCCATGTGCATCTTGATCTACCTTTTTTACTTCAACACCAAAACACTGATCCAATTTTTGGGCAAAAACGGAGAAAACATCGTAAACCGAATTTCGGCTTTCCTTATTTTCTGTGTGGGCCTACAGATTGCTTTTTCGGGTCTAAAAATACTGCTCAAACTTTAAGCGCATAAAAAAAGGCAAACCTGGATTAATACCGGTTTGCCTTTTTATTTGAGATGAATATTGGGTTATTTACCAAATTTGATCCTGAGGTAAAGCTCAAAGTTACCATTGGTATAATTGCTCAGCTGTGAGGTATTGGTAGTGTACAAACCACTGATCAGGTATTTTCTCTTGTAGTCCATACCCAAACCAAAGGTTGCATTTTCCGTGCTGTGGTAAATGGCCGAAAGCAAAACCTGCTGATCGAACACCGACAGTTGCGCACCGGCATCCCAAATGTCTTTGTAGCCTTCCACCATTCGATAGGCTACCAAAGGTTCGAGCAGTTCGCCTTGCAGGCCTGTACCTGCCAATGGAATTTTATAGCTTACCGCCGAGTAGAAGCGCGAAATATCGGCCACTTTTGAACCATCGCGGTTAAACAGCTTGTTCAGGTTGGGCAATGAGGCGCTTACGGTTAAGCGGTCGTTGGTATAGGCTGCGCCAAAATCGCCGTCGATATAGGTTTCGCGATCATTGTACTGGCCTACCAATACATCGTTCGGATTGCCATTAATATCGGACGTGCTCAAGCGCTGGTTGGTAAAGCCCAACGAAACGCCAAAGTTCAGCTTGCTTTTTTCGCTGAGCGGCAAGTGATAGGCGTAACTAGCCAACACCTTGGTTTGGCGTTGCAAACCGGCCTTGTCGTTGTAAACGTTGAGACCTACGCCTGAGCGCTGAAAGCCATAATCGAAGGTAATAGCCTGCGTTACTGGAGCACCTGGAATATTGTTCCACATGCTCCTGAAGCCCACGTTCAGGTTTACGCCGTGCTCAAACCCGGCAAAAGCCGAATTGGTTTGATAACGGTTGTAATAATACTGCGATGAGAGGGGATCTAATTGCGCCTTACTGGTTAAAGCGCTGCAAATAAGTCCCAGAGCGGTTAGAATATGTAATTTCTTCATTTGAAAAATAATTAGTCGTTTGTTTATTTACTTTCACGTACAACGGTGATGAAACCTTTTTTCTTCAGTTTGCCAGGTCCGAAATCGATGATGTAGAAATAAGTTCCTTCGTTTAGTGGCAAGCCGTTAATGGTGGCATCCCAGCTGTTGTCGTAGCCTTTTTTGCCATATAATACGCGACCCGCTTTGTCGAAGATCTTCACTTCGTTGTTCGGATACTGGTCTATGTTTTCTACCACCCACTTGTCGTTCACGCCATCGCCGTTCGGGGTCAGGATATTGGTGGCATTAATAGCCTGATAATCATCCCTCACCTCGATGGTGATGTACTGCACATCGCTACAACCGGTGGCATTGGTAGCCGTTACCATGTAGGTAGTAGTTGCGCTTGGCCTTACCGTAAGCGAGGCGGTGTTCTGTCCGCTTACAATGCCGTTTGCAGTTGCCCAAACATAAGAAATCCCGCCTGTTGCGGCAAGTACCGTAGTTTCGCCCTTGCTCAACGATGCGCCCTTGCTCGAGGTAATGTTTACGATTGGCAACGGGTTGATAGTTAAGGTTCCATTTTGGTAGGTGAATGTATAGTTATTCGACACAGCGCCAGTAATGTTGATCGGATAGCTGTTGGCGATAGAATTGCCGTTGGCGGTTGTGGTCAGTGCCGGTGCGGTGGCCAATGCGCTGGCTGTTTCTCCGTTTACAAAACCGGTGTAAGTTACCGTAAAGGCCGGATTAGGCTGGCCGTAGCAGCGCGCCTTGTCGTCGGCCTTGGCGGTTAATGCCGCCTTGTTTACAGTTAGGTTGCCACTTACATAGTTTGGCTGGTAGTTGGCCGAGGCATAGCCGGCAGGTGTGATCACATAGGTACCTGCGTTGATGGCGCCTTGGGCCGTGCCGGTATAGGTTAGTGTTCCCGTCAAACTGTTGGTTGCATTGTCGGTACCCACAAAACCGCTGTAGGTTACGCCGTTGCCTCCATTAAAGGCCAGGCCGTTGTAGGTTTTGCTGGCATTGCCTGCAATCACATCCAAAGGTTTTTTGGTGATGGCCAAGTTGGCACCGGTATAGTTCAAGATATAGTTGCTGCTTAAAGCCAAGGTATTCTGACCGATGGCATAAGTACCCACATTCTCGCCAGTTGCTCTCGAAATAGCGCCCGTAAAGCTATCGCCGCTGATCAAGGCCGGACTGAAAGTATAAGTAAGAGCCGGATCGGCACTGCCGTAAATTTTGCTCTTCGCATCGGCAATTACAGTAATGGTTTTGGCACCAATGGTTAAGTTAGCTCCGGTATAATTTAAGATATAGTTGCCGTTTAATGCCAACGAATTTTGGTTAATGGCGTAAGTACCTATATTCTCACCAGCAGTACGGCTCAAAGCACCTGTAAAGTTATCGCCACTTACCAAGGCTGGATTAAAGGTATAAGTTAGAGCTGGGTCTGCATTGCCATAAGTTTTGTTTTTCGCGTCAGCTACTACGGTTATAGCCTTAGCACCGATGCTCAAGTTAGCCCCGGTATAAGTCAAAACATAGTTGCCACTCAAGGCCAAGGAGCCTTGGTTGATGCCATACGTACCCACATTCTCGCCAGCTGTACGGCTTAACGAGCCTGCAAAGGCATCGCTAAAGGCTAAAGCCGGACTGAAAGTATAAGTTAATGCCGGATCAAGATCGCCATAGGTTTTGCTTTTGGCATCTGCAATTACGGTGATGGCTTTGGTGCCGATGCTTAAATTAGCGCCGGTATAAGTTAGGGCATAATTGCCATTCAACACCAACGAACCTTGGTTGATGCCATACGTACCTACATTCTCGCCTGCCGTACGGCTCAACGAACCTGTAAAAGCATCGGTAAAGGCCAAAGCCGGGCTGAAAGCATAAGTTAATGCCGGATCGAGGTCGCCATAGGTTTTGTTTTTGGCATCCGCAGTTACTGCAATGGTTTTAACACCAATATTGAGGTTGGCATTGGTATAGGCTAAAACATAGTTGCTGCTCAAGGCCAAGGTTCCCTGGTTGATGGCATAAGCGCCTACATTCTCACCAGCGGCACGGCTCAATGAACCTACAAAGGTATCGGTAAAGGCCAAAGCAGGACTGAAAGCGTAAGTTAATGCCGGATCGAGATCGCCATAGGTTTTGTTCTTGGCATCGGCAGTTACCGTAATGGTTTTTGCTCCAATGCTTAGGTTAGCGCCCACATAGGTTAAAACATAATTGCTGCTCAATGCCAAAGTTCCTTGGGTGATGGCATAAGCACCTACATTTTGGCCAGGGTTTCTGGTTAATGCGCCTGCAAAAGTATCTGAAAAAGCCAGGCTTCCAGTTAACGCATAAGTCAATGCTGGATCAGCATCTCCGTAGGTTTTGCTTTTGGCATCCGCAATGATTGTAATCGGTCTGGTTGCAATATTAAACAGCGCCGCGTTATAAGTGATGAGGTAATTACCTCCTGCGCTCAAAGTTCCCTGGGTGATGGTATAGTTTCCTACATTTTCGCCAGCTGTACGCGAAAGCGAGCCTATAAAACTATCGCCGGTTTCGAGTGCCGGAACTACAGTGTAGGTTTTGAGAGGGTCAACATTTCCGTACACTTTATTTCCTGCAACAGCAGCTACCGTAATAGGCTTAGGACTAACCGTACTTGTCGCAATGGCGATGGTTTTGTTTACCGCTCCCGAACTGCTCAATACAATATTGCCATTATAATTGTTGGCTGCATTGATACCCGCTTTTAGGCGTACGTAAACAGGCGTGCTTGAAAGCGTTCCGGCCGAGCCTATGGTTAAGGTATTGCTAAAGCTTGCATTATCTGCACTGAGTTCGAAACCTGTTGGCGGGGTAAGCAAGATACTTCCGGCAAGGTTAGTCGCCGCAACGCTAAATGCTTTAGGCGCTGAAGCCGTGGCGTAAGTGGTGCTCATGGCTGTAATGGTTCCCGAAACGTTAATAGTTGAAGAAAGATCGATGGTAAAGGTATTGGAGTTGCTTTGCGGGCTCACATTTCCTGCAATATCGGCAGCTGTTACTTTTACGGTATGCGCTCCATCAGTTAAGGCTACAGTTGGAGTATAAGTCCAATTGCCTGAGGCATCCGTTGCAGTAGCGTTGCTGATGGTAGATCCATCGATGATGACATCAATACTCGAGTTAACTTCGGCGGTTCCGCCAATGGCTGGTGCACCGGTATAAATAATGCTTCCGTTTGCGGGACTGCTCACCAAAGGAGCGTTTGGTGCAGTTCGGTCGATGGTGATATTCAGGGTTGCCGAAGCCGCGCCCAAATTTCCTACCGCATCTTCTACCTTAGCCGTGATGGCATGGTTTCCTTCAGTTAAGGTACTGGTTGTAACCGACCAATCTCCGCTTCCGTTTGCATTGGCCGAACCTTTCTCTACGCCATCAACATACAGCCTAACCAAGGCGTTGGCTTCTGCACCAGTTCCCGTAAAAGTAAGGATGTTTTTATTGGTGATGTTATCTGTATTTGAAATGCCGGTATCATCCGCAGCAATCAAATCTGGTATTGAAGGTGCAATTGGTGGCACCCTATCTATGGTATAAGATTGTCCACCGGTATAGCCTCCGTTAATCGGATTGCCAACCACATCGGTTATACCTGTTCCGCTATTTTTCAGATCTAAGCGTAGCGTGCCCAATCCGGTAGTGCTACCAACTGTAATGGTGTAAGTTGTACCTGAACCGCTTATGCTGGTTATGGTTCCATTTGCTGTTCCAATATTGAAAATGCTAAAATCAGTGATGTCAACACCAGTTATGTTTCTAGAAAATGTAACCGTATAGTCTAAAGTAGCTGCATTGGTTGGCGTAGTGCCCACCCTGTTGATCGAAACAACTACCGGTTGTACCGCATCAACCAATACTGCAGCTGTGCTACCTACGCTATTCAGCGTAAGAACCGCATCGTCTGTTCCGTTCTTGATGGTGCCTCCGTTCAGGGCAAGGGTATTAATAGCAATGCCATTATTGTCCAAATCGCCCGATGCTACGGCATAAGTAAATACAAGAGCGCTCGTACCGCTTCCCGAAACATAGCTTGCCTGTTTGGTTGTTGATCCGATGATTAATGATAATGATGGCGTTCCGGTAACGGTAACTGTATTAGAGAAATTGACGATAAAGGTTAATGGGTCGTCCATTTTATAGGTGCCATTTGTAGGTACGCTAACACTGGTCACTACAGGTGCGGGTATGGCTACACTTAATGTTGCCGCGCTAGAAACAGCAGCTGGCGTACAAAATCCCGTTGCTATTACCCTATATACATAACCATTCATCCCGATAGTTGCACCGGTAATGGTTAAGGTTGCAGTATTTGCTCCCGAGTAAGGCGCTCCATTGGTGATATTATTGAAACCTCCTCCCTGGTCAACCTGCCATTGATAGCCCGTAGCATTGGAAGCCGTAACCGTAAAAGTAGTATTGGCACTTGTAAAAATAGATTTGTTGCTAGGCTGTGCCGTAATTGCCGGTACCGAATTAACAGTTAGCGCTGCCGCGTTAGAGGTGGCATTTGGCGTACATGCTCCTGTAGCAACTACGCGGTAGATATAGCCGTTTAAACCAGCTGTGGCACCAGTAATGGTCAGCGTGGCACTGGTTGCACCCGAATAAGGCACTCCATTGGTGATGTTATTGAAACCTCCTCCCTGGTCAACCTGCCATTGGTAGCCAGTGGCATTGGATGCCGTAACCGTAAATGTAGTATTGCTACCTGCACAGATCGTGCTGGCGCTCGGCTGGGCAGTAATTGCCGGTGCCGAATTAACAGTTAAAGCTGCCGAGTTAGAGGTAGCATTTGGCGTGCAGCTTCCCATTGCTACTAGCCTATACGCATAGCCGTTCATGCCAGCGGTTGTGCCAGTAAGGGTTAAGGTTGCCGTAGCAGCACCAGAATATACGCCGCCATCGGCAATATTTGAGAAGCCGGCACCTTGGTCGACCTGCCATTGATAACCTGTGGCATTTGAAGCTGTTGCCGTAAACGTAGTAGCGGCACCTGCACAGATCGTGCTGGCACTCGGTTGGGCGGTAATGGCTGGCGCCAAGCTAATGGTTAGGGTAGCACTGTTCGACGTAGCACTTGGCGTACAGCTTCCCGAAACCAATACACGATAGGTATAGCCGTTCAAACCTGCTGTGGCGCCGGTAATGGTCAGCGTGGCACTGGTTGCACCCGAGTAAGCCCCCCCGTTGCTGATGTTGGTGAAGCCCCCACCCTGGTTAACCTGCCATTGGTAGCTAGTGGTATTTGAGGCCGCAACCGTAAAAGAAGTGTTGCTTCCCAAACAGGCAGTGGTGTTGCTGGGCTGTGTAGTAATAGAAGGTGCCGAATTAACTGTTAATGCGGCCGAATTTGAGGTGGCATCCGGTGTACAGGTTCCCGTTGCCACTAGCCTATACACATAACCATTCATGCCAGCGGTTGCACCGGTAAGGGTTAAAGTAGATGTAGTTGCACCCGAATAAGGCGCGCCGTTGCTGATGTTGGTAAAGCCGGCGCCTTGGTCAACCTGCCACTGGTAGCCAGTAGCATTCAATGCCGTGGCCGAAAATGTAGTATTGACACCCGCACAAATGGTTCTGGCACTTGGCTGCGCCGTAATGGATGGCGCTTGAGCGATAGTTAAAGTACGCGAACCTGAAGTGGCCGCAGGAGTGCAGGCTCCGCTTACTACTACCCTGTATATATAGCCATTCATTCCGGCGGTTGCACCGGTTATGGTTAGGGTGGCGCTAGTTGCACCCGAGTAAGGCGCGCCATTGGTGATACTGGTAAAACCGGAACCCGTATTTACCTGCCATTGGTAACCCGTAGCATTTGAGGCCACAACCGTAAAAGAAGTGTTGCTTCCCAAACAAGCAGTGGCGTTGTTTGGCTGCGTTGTAATAACTGGCGCCGAGTTAACAGTTAGCGCAGCCGAGTTAGATACAGCAACTGGCGTACAGCTTCCTGTAGCCACCACACGATAGCTATAGCCATTCAAACCAGCGGTTGCGCCGGTAATAGTTAAGGTGGCCGAAGTGGTGCCAGAGTAAGGTGCCACATTAGGTACGTTGCCAAAACCAGCACCCTGGTCAACCTGCCATTGGTAGCCAGTGGCATTAGAGGCCGCGGCAGAGAAAGTGGTATTAGCACTTGCACAAATCGTGCTGGCGCTCGGTTGCGCCGTGATAACCGGTGCCGAATTAACAGTTAGGATAGCGTTAATAGAAGTAGCCGATCCCGAACCTGTGGCCACAAATCGGTATAGATAACCGTTCATAGCCGCTGTTGCACCTGTAACAGTTAATGTGGTAGTACCCGCACCGCTGTAAACGCCTCCGTCAACAACATTGTTAAAGCCACTGCCGGTATTAACCTGCCATTGATAGCTTGTGGCGTTATTAACAGTTACCGAAAAGCTGGTATTGGCACCTGCGCAAATGGTACTGCTGCTAGGCTGCCCAGGAATGGTTGGCGAAGGTGTTGCTACCGCAGTTCCCACTTTAATGCCGTTAAAAGCAATATAAGAATCGACCCCATCGGCCCGATAAAACCTGACCTCATCTACATTGCCAAAAGAAGCCGGCAATAGATAGTTAGCGTTGCCCGAAGTCTGCGAAAGCGGAATAAAACTAACATTGGTATTTCCCAAGAATGACAGGTTGCCTTTTGAAACGCCGTTGTCAAAAGCTTCTATTTTGAAGTTAATTCCCGTTTGCTCGCCCCAATCCATAAAGTTGAGCGACTGCAAAGAGAAATTGCTGCCATCGCTCGATTTGATGGCCCAGCCATAAAACGATCCTTGTCCATAGGTAATAATAGCCGGATAACTGGTCCAGCCATTCTGTGTTCCATCATGGTATTCGAGTGCATTGGCAGTTAGCTTTACCGCCGAACTGTTGATGGCATAGGTTTGGATATTGATATCCGAAATAGGTGTAGAGCCTCCCTGACCATCTTCTGCAATATTATTTACAAAACCTGTGGTACTATTAAAAGTAAGGGTTGGCGAGGTAGACAACAATACAGGCGTTGCACTTAAATTATCATACACGAACTGATCTATAGCCATATAGTTCTGGGCTCCCTGCAACACAACCTCAAACTGATCGATATCGGTAGTGGCCAAAGCGCCGGTAATGGTAACCCGATGCCATGCGCCACCCTGGGCTATAGGCGTTTGGTTAAAAGTAGCGCTGGTATAAGTTCCTGTGGCTACTTGAACCCCTCCCTTTTTGCCAATAATCTGTATGGAAGCGCCATAAGCCAGTACGCTGCCACCTTGATCGGCTGACGGCCAAACATCTAAACTCACCAACCTGAATGTTTCGCCGTTCACTGTTTGTACACCGCCTACATTTCCCGATTTAACAGTGTTTATACCGGTATCTCCATAGCCACCTGAAGGCGGGCTACCGGAGCCAAGGTTTGGAAACACCACCCCCTTAAAAGTATTGGTCAGCTTGAAGGACTTCGAACTCGAAGTAAAGGTAGTGCCACCATTTCCAATATTCTCAAAATCGTAGGTTGTTGGCGCAAATCGCGCTAGCGAATTAGGCTTAGCCTTGCTTATTGCATCAGTTGCAATTGCCGAAGAAGGTTTACCAATAGTCGGCGGCATAGCCTTTATCTTCGCAAAAACATTGGTACACGTTAAAAAAATAAGTAATAGTAGAAATTTTCTCATATTATGAATAATTAGGGATGATTCAAGAAAAGAGCTAAGCCAATAGTTTTTAAATGACTGTGACTGGCTTAAAAAAGTAAAGGGAAATGACTTGAACTGATGTCTTTAGAGCGCCTCGCCTTTTGTTGATTGGACCAAGGGCATAATGCTGAAGCGGCAGCTCCATAGCACTGTTTGTTTTCATGAGAGTGAGCGTTAAGTTAATCCATTTCTAACCCGTTGATAAGGATGAATCGGGGTTAAAAACATACCAAAACTAAATAAAAATTAACTTTAACGCAAAAAAAATAAACTGTAAAGTAATCGAATGTTCAGCATTTTTACAATCGGCAAAAGCGCAGCAAAGCGACCACAAACCTAATACAACTTTGCGTTGTGCCCACTTGCAGCGCCTTAGGCGCTAAGATTTTTTTCGAGAACGGGTTGCAACGAAAATAAGGGCTTAAATTCGAGCCATGAATTAGCCATCGGCTTTTATGATTTCACCAATTGACAAGACCTTGAACTTGTGATTTTCCGCTTTGTAAAAAAGCCATTACAATAGCGCATCAGCACTTTTAGCTATAAAATCGATGAGTTTGGCTCTATAATTTCCAATTTATAGCCTTTACCATGGATATTCACCAAGCTCACACCCGGGTCGTCTTCCAGTTTTTTCCTCAATTTAGAAATGAACACATCCAAACTACGGCCAACAATTACGCCTTCGTCTTCCCATATCTCCTTTTGTAGCCTGCTTCTAGCTATGATGGTGTTAGGAGCAGATGCAAAAATGGCGAGCAGTTTGTTTTCTTTAAAGGTAAGTTCGGTTTGCGTTTCGCCTAAAACCAGTTGCCGTTTTTGCGCATCGAATAAAGTGTTGCCTAATTTAAAATGATTTTCGCCTGTAATTTGAACATCCTTTTGTCGGTTCCTTGTCTTCGCCGCACGAAACAACAGCAAGCCAATGAAAGCGAACATCGGCAAGCCGCCGATCAGGTAGTTCTTTTGCGCCGCAGAAATCATCGGGCTTTCAAACTTAATATCAATCAGGTAACAACCTTTGGGCTGTACCCGGCCTGTACAAGGTACAATGTTATTGGATTGGTTCTTAGAAACCATATATCCAAATATCACCTCTCTGGCCACGCAGCTGCGTACGTTTACCATATAATTAGTCGCCAATTCGTCTTTAGCCAATGTTCGACTAATAATTTTGATTAGCGAATCGGGCTGAAAAGCAAACTCGTCTTCAAACCGGAGCTCATATTCGTTATAGGCAATTTTCTTTACCGGCAATACCCTCGAGGTATTATCGCCAGCGTGCAGCAATACTTCGTGCCCGATTTTGCGCAACAGGATTTCTTGTTTGGCCAGGTCGAAATCATCGTTTTTGCCCAGGCTAAAAGCCATACAGATTACCGTCGTGAGCAACAAGGCCAACAAGCCCAAAATGTATTTGTTGCTTGTATTTGCCATGGTTTGAAAGATACCCATAAACTGATTGTTTGATTTTACAAAGTTTACAATTTTATTTACAAAAATTGGCATCGCATACTTTACGGGGATGGCTAGGTTTACCGAAACAAATTTTTACAACCATGTTCAACAAACCTATCCTCGTTTTTTTAATGGGTATTTTGCCTTTCGCAACCATAGCCCAACAAACCTACCAACTCGACCTCAAAAAAAGCACCCTGTTCTGGAAATCGCCCAAATCGATGGGCAAGCAACACTTTGGGTATTTATCTTTTAGTGCTGGCAGCCTAAGTTATGCCTCCACGGGCGATCCTTCAACAGGTACTTTCGTTATTGACATGAACAGCATCAATAGCACCGACCGTGAAACAGCCAGTGGCCGAGCCGAAGTGAACAAGCTCTTGAAAGGCGACGATTTTCTTTCGGTAGCCAAATATCCTATGACCACCATGATGGTGAAACAAATAGTCAGGTCCAAACAGGCCAATGTGTACAAGGTAAGTGGCAACCTCACCATCAGGGGCATTACCCACCCTATCGAATTTATGGCTATGATCAAAAAAACCGGAAACACGGTTACCGCAAAAGCCAACTTTAACATAGATCGCATCAAATGGAACATCCACCACAAACCCAAGGATTGGGATTTTTTCGCTGCTGTTAAAAATCAGGTTATTGCCGACGAGTTTCCAGTTGCGTTAAACCTGGTGTTTCGCTAAGCTTTCGCTTCAGTTAGTTTAGTGGGCAGTTCTACAAAGAAAGTGGTACCGCTTGCCTCGTTGTTTTCGAACCAGATCTTGCCGTCGTGAGCCTCCACAATCTGTTTTGAAATGGCTAAGCCCATCCCAAAAGGCTGTTCGCCAGCAGTGCCCGGTCTTTTGGCTTCGGTAAACAAATCGAATATCTTTTCGCCCATTTCGGCTGGGATGCCAATGCCTTCGTCTTTTACCAAAATGCGGATACCCAGTGCGTTTTTGACCATCTTGACCTTGATTTTGGCATCGTTTGGACTGAATTTAATGGCATTGGCAATGAGATTGCTGATTACCCTCCAAAGCTTTTCCCTACTGGCCGACAAGGTTGCAGGCACTGTTTCTAAACTCAGCTGCTGCTGCTTGGCCTCGGCCTTGCTCTGCAATAGGGAAATGCAGTACTGTAGCATTTCGGCAATATCAACAGGTTCTTTCTTGAACTCTTCGCTGCTAAATTGCAACTGCAAAAGGTTATCAACGAGTTCGAGTGAATGTTGGCCCGATGTTTTCATCAGATCGAGCATCACACGGTCTTCTTCCGACCGGTCGGGCTCGTCCAACATCAATGTGGCAATAGAATACATCCCTCCAATCGGATTGCGCAGGTCGTGGGCTACAATCCGCATCATGCGAGTATTGTCTGCCTGACTTTGCTCCAATGCGCTCAATGCTTCTTTCATTTGGTTGTTCTGCTGTCTGGTGCGCCGTAAATGCTTGCGTACCGAAACTATCGTAGCAATGGCCAATAAAAAAGCTACACCTGCCAATACCGACAGGGCTACCTGATAGGCATAACGATTTTCCAACGATTTCACTTGCTCGTCTTTAAGCGCATAATCGATATAGTCTATTCCCGATTCGCTGTTTCGCTTGGCTTCGATGTCGTGGATATTGATCAGTTTTTTGCTGTACATAGCGGCCGTTGCCCCATCGCCGCGCGCATCATAAAAATCGAACAGCTTTCTGGCGAGCAACTCGCTATAGTATTGGTATTCGTTATGGTCGGCAATGTCCATCGCCTGCTTGTAATAGGCTACGGTTTGCTCGGGATTGGTGGCCTCCAATTGCTGGGCTATATCGATGAGCATATCCATTGATACATAAAAGAGCTTTTTATCGATGGCCGCCGTAATGGTTTGGCTAAGCAGGGCCAGTCCTTCGCTTCGTTTGCCATGGCTAATCAGGTCATCGGCAATTAACTGGTCAATGGCCAATAGCGACCGCTTGTCGTTGTACTTGGTGGCAATATTTTTGGCAAGCTTGATGTAATTAAGGGTAGCCGAACGGTCGAAATGCGTGGGATAGGACAATAAATAATTGTAAATAACCAACGACCTGATCGAATCGCGCTGCAGCTTTTTGGCTTGTTCAAAAGTTTGGCTAAAACGCTGGATGGCTTTATCGTCTTTGCCCATTTCTTGGTATACCATGGCGATATTCATCATGGCCTGTATGCAGTTGCTCGAATCGGCCAGTTTTTTGTATACCGTATAACCCTCGTTGTAATAGCGCAAGGCCAATTGAAAGTTGCCTTTGATATCAAAGAAAACGCCGAGGTTGTTCATGGCATCGGCTTTGCCCTTGGCATAATGGTGGCGATCGGCAATTTCGCGGGCCTTTTTGGTGTAATAAAAAGTGCTGTCTACATTTTTCTCATACAGCAGCATGGCCATCCTGTTTAAGGCATCTACATAGCGGAGGCTATCGTGGATGTTGGGCAAGGAGGCCTGGATATTTTTGAGCTCAGTGGCTTGCGCAAAGCAAAAATTCCAGGCGAGCAACAAGGAACAGGAAAACAAGAGCCTCTTTTTCATATCATCTAATATTTGCTTTAAATTAAATATTGGCAACAGAAGCTTGCTCAAGCACTCCATCCAGTTTGTCTGCTAAGTTGTCATTAACGTTTGGTTATATACTAATTTAAGCATTTGCAAAGACTTAACTATAAATTAAAAACCACTTCTTTGCGGGAAGTGGTTTGAGCTGGTAATGAGGCAATAGCCCAGTACTTATTCATGTAAACCCGAAACAAAAACAAGCCGAACTTAGCCGTTTTCATCGTTGGGAGCCACGGTTTTACCCTGCCCTTCGGTAGGTTTAGCAATTTTGGGTTGCGAGCCTTCTACCATCTTGGGTGTAGGCGTGGTAGTGGTTCCATTGGTACGCTCGTCTTCCAAATGGGTAGTACTATCTATATCGGCCTGATTTTTCTCTCTTTTGCGTTCTTCTGAAGCATTTTTAGCCTTGCTTTGTTGCTCGTTTTGATTGTTCATCACTCCTAAATTTAGTTTCACCATAAGGATTCGAAAAATTGCCGTTTATGGTTAAGCCTCTTTCCGATTTCCCTATTCAATAAGCAACAACCGGCCCTAAAAGTTTTAATTTATTTAAAATCAACGGCTTGAAACCGGCTGATTTCTGAAATCGGAAGGCGATAGGCCCGCATTTTTCTTAAAAAAATTGGAAAAGTAGGACACGTCTTCAAAGCCCAACTCGAAAGTGAGCTGCTTGACCGATCGGTCGGTATAGTACAACAGCCGTTTGGCCTCGGCCATAATCCTTTCTTGAATAACCTGCGAAGGGCTCTTCTGGTTAAAGATGGCAAAAAGATTAGACAGGGTTTTGGGCGATTTGCAAAGCTGCGCGGCATAAAAGCTAACCGAATGTTCCGATTTGAAATTGGCTTCTACCAGCAAGTTGAATTTTCTGATGATGTGGAATCTTTCGTCGGGAAGTTTTTTAACGGGCAAGTGCCCCAGTTTTGCCAAATGTGTGGTATAGATGACAAGGCGCTTGAGCAACACCAGCAACATTTCGTGCTGGATATGATCTGGGTTGCCAAATTCTTCAATAAACACCTCAAGCAGCAACTGCAGTTTTTGTCCGCCCTGTTCATCGAGCTTAACAAACAGATGATCGGTACTGCTAAACAGAAAGCCTACGCAGCTTACTTCGCTGTCGTGGTCGATGATGCAATAAAATTCGCGGTTAAACTGCCAGGCTACAACATTTGCAGGGTCTTCAAAATGGAAAGACTGGTTAAACAGCAAGGTTACCAAAGCATTGGCCGGAAAATCGTATGCCGTTCCGTCAATGGTTAATGTTTGGCTTGGGCCTCTATTCCATGCAATGGTAAAGTACTTGTTAAAGCGGTCTTTGGTAAAAAACAGCCGATCGAAAGCGGCCTCCTCTTTAAAAAGCAACAACTCGCCACCTGTATTTTCTGCCCTGAGCTTAAACTTCATGAGCACAAGATATCAAATCAACATCCAAAATACAAAATTGCGCAAACCTCATCCTATTTGTTTGAGGATGGCTTAAATAACTTTCAAGCGTTCTTCTTCCAAATCGATCTGGTACAGTTGGCTACGGATGATTTCCTCGTTAACGGTTGCATCTTTATTAAGTTCTACCAGATATTGGCGCTGGCACTCGAGCATTTCGAGGTAGATGGCTTTGGTTTTGTCGCTCATCCAATCGTCATTATCGGTTTTCAGCTTTTCTTCCCAATGGGTCAAAAGCCGCTGCAGGCCTACATGGTCGTGCAATTCGTGCTCGTATTTGTTTTTGAGGAATTGATGCACATGTACTTTTAGGCCTCTTTTGATCTTTTTAGCAGCCTCCTCTTCCGATTCTTGGTGCATACCCTCGAATATACGGCCATATTTGATGAGATAAGGCAAGGTGAGGCCTTGTACCACCAAGGTAAGCAATATCACCACAAACGTAATGAACAGGATCAGGTCGCGGTGAGGAAAAATTCCGCCATTGTCTAATTTAACGGGTATAGACAAGGCGGCCGCCAGCGATACCACGCCCCGCATGCCTGTCCAGCCCAGCATCAGCGGCATCAGTAGCTGTCGGCGTCTGGAACTTGCCCGTGGCGCTACACTGGGTCGGAAAATAAGGGTTGCCACCATGGCGGCATACGAACTCACCATCCGGGCACCAATCAGCACACCGGTTACCATAACGCCATAACCAATGGCCGTAGACAATGGCATTCCCGTGGCTCGAATGCCGTCTACAATTTCGGGAAGCCCCAAGCCAATCAACAAAAAAACAACGCCATTGAGAATAAATACAAAGCTTTCCCATACGCTGTAGCCCCTAATGCGGCTGGCGCTGTTTAAAAAGAGCAGGCGCCGGTTGGCCATAAACAAGCCACCGCAAACTACCGCCAATACCCCCGAACTGTGCAACTGTTCGGCTATCCAATACATAAAATAGGGTTCTATTAGCGTAAGCGCAATATCAGAAGGGGCATCGGTAGGCAGTTTTTTATGGGCCATTACAAATATCCAGCCCAGCAACAGGCCAATACCTGCACCGCCAAGCACCATCCACAGAAAATCGAGCGATGCATCTCTCCAAAAAAACTGTCCGGTATTTACCACCACTAATGCAAAGCGAAAAATAATGAGCGAAGACGCATCATTAAGTAAGCTTTCTCCTTCCAGTATAGCCGAAGCCGATTTGGGAATTTTCACGAATTTCATAATCGCGCCGGTACTTACCGCATCTGGCGGTGAAACGATGCCTCCCAACAAAAAACCCAACACAATGGTAAAGCCCGGAATAAAGTAATTGGTAACCAGCGCTACCGAAAAAGCCGTAAAAAACACTACCAAAAAGGCAAAGCTTCCGATAATGCGCCACCACTTTTTCATTTCCTTAAAAGAAATAGACCAGGCCGCTTCAAACAGCAGGGGTGGCAAAAATATAAAGAAAATAAGGTCGGGATTGATTTTGACATGAGGCAGGCCAGGCACAAAACTAACCAGCAAACCGGCCACCACCAATAAGATGGGATAGGCAATCCGCAATTTGGTGGCCCATATTTCCAACAGCACAATGGCCGCTACCATGGCCAATAAAAAGGGTAAAATTGTATGCATTAAAATTTTGGTTTATCGTTTTTCTTTGGTCTTCAGGCCCCTAGGGATGGATAAAGCCAGTCCCATAAAAATATATAATTCCAAGCATATTTTAATGCAAGTTATCCATTGGCAATCGACAGTCTGAACTTCGCCCCCAAAACAAGCTGACGGTACGGATAGCTTAAAGCAAAGAAAGTAGATCGGCGGTAGAGATTTCGGTTGGGTCTTCGAATTGTTTGTGGTAAAGACTATCGGGTATGGTGATCTGGCCTGAGGTTGTTTGTACGTAAACGCCGCGATCGGTTTTCCTGCAAGAAACGAAGTCGCCCACCTCGGGATTGAGTTCCTTTATTCTGATCAGTAGTTCATAGATCACATAGGTTGCTATTTGCATGCCACAAAATTAGGAAACATTAAGATAACCATAAATTATCATTTTGTTAACAAAAAATTCATGTTGCATCAAAACTTAACGCACTGACCAACAATTTTAAGCAGGTTTTTACCCGATCAGGGCTAGTGGCTAACCCACTATTTACTACCTTTGCAATCCTATTGCTCATCCACAAACCCCCAGCGCCATGACCAATCAGCAAGCCGCGGTACGTACCACCTATTTTAGCATTGCAAGCAATACAGTATTGGCCTTTATCAAAGGAATTGCCGGTGTTTTTGGCAACTCTTATGCCTTAATAGCCGATGCGATAGAATCGACCGCCGATATATTTTCGTCGTGCCTTGTTTTATTCGGACTTAAATATGCCAGCAGGCCTGCCGACGAAAACCATCCTTATGGCCATGGCAGGGCCGAACCACTGGTTACCTTTTTGGTGGTAGGCTTCCTGATTACTTCTGCTACCATTATTGCCTACGAGAGCATCCAGAACATCGGCACACCCCATGCCCTACCCAAATCGTGGACTTTGTTTTTATTGGGCGCGCTTATCATTTGGAAAGAAATCTCTTTCAGGAAAGTGATGAAAAAGGCCATCGAAACCAACAGCTCATCGTTAAAGGCCGATGCCTGGCACCACCGCAGCGATGCCATTACTTCTGTAGCAGCATTTATTGGCATATCGATTGCGTTGATATTGGGAAAAGGCTACGAAGCCGCCGACGATATTGCCGCACTTTTTGCAGCCGCTTTTATTCTTTACAACAGCTACAAAATTTTCAGGCCGGCTTTAGGCGAAATCATGGACGAGCATTTATACGACGATTTGGTGCTCGACATCAGAAAGGTTTCCTTAACGGTAAATGGCGTGCTCGATACCGAAAAATGCTATGTGCGCAAGGCGGGTATGCAATACCATGTTGATTTGCATGCCGTTGTTGATGGCAACATTACGGTAAGGGAAGGCCACGAAATTGCCCACCGCCTGCAAGATGCCCTATTGGCGGCTATTCCCGAACTGGGGTATATCCTCATCCATATCGAACCCAACGACCGCTAATGCCCAACAGCAAAAACCGCATGCCGGTATCAGCATACGGTTCGACTAAGAACAACCCCGATTAAGCTAGCGATGCATTTTCGGCGGCTTCGATAATGACATTAGCAACAATGGCTGGCTGCGACATAAAGATCACATGACTGCCTTTAACTTCGGTTACCTTGGTGTTTGAACGGCTATACATGTTTCTTTGAATATCGGGGTTAATGCTTTTATCTTCAGTAGCCACCAAGCCATAGGCAGGTTTGTGCCTCCAGGCGGCGTCGGTAATCGGGCTTACAAAGCCTTTGGCATAGAATGCGCCTTGCGAAGCATACATAAATTCGGCCTCATTGGCATCAATATCGGCACAAAAGCCTGCATGGTATTTGTCTTTGTCATAATATACAATCCCTTTTTCATCTGGAGGAAGTACACCATTTTCGGCAGCAGGTGGCGCAGTTTGCAACCATTGCAAGGCCGATTCGCCATTGTCGGGCTGAAAAGCAGCGATATAAACCAGCGCAGCTACATTGGGGTGGTTGCCTGCTTCGGTAATTACAGCACCGCCCCAAGAGTGTCCGGCAAGAATGGCAGGGCCACCAATTCGATCCAAAGCCACATGGGTAGCCAAAACATCGTCTTCGAGCGAAGTTAGAGGATTTTGTACAACAGCAACATTGTATCCTTTTTGGGTTAATTCGTTGTAAAGTGCTTTAAAGCCAGAACCATCGGCAAATGCGCCATGAACCAATACTACATTTTTTACATTTAGATTTTTCATTGTTTTATTTTTTAAAGTGTTGTGAATGATTGAACAACACAAAGGTGCCGCTAAAACCAAGGCCAGGGAATGGCCAGATTTCCCGAAGAGTTGTAATTATTTCCCTTGATGTGCATTTGGCAGCACCAATTCTTCAAAAGCCAAGGCCTTTGCTCAAAAATAATAGTTGGATAACCTTGGCTTAATAGTTACCGGCTTCCTTTGTTGGGGATTACAATACTTAGCACCAGAGCTTCATGTCTATCTATTTATCTACTTACGATGATCAGTCCATCCTGTTGGAACTGCAAAACGGTAACGATAAAGCTTTCGATGCGCTGTACGATAAATACTGGGACTTTGTTTATACCAGTGCCTACAAACGCCTCCAAAACACCGAACAGGCCAAAGACATTACGCAAGACATCTTTTTGAAGCTTTGGAATGCCAGGCAAAACCTGCAGGTTGCCAATCTGCCAGCCTACCTGCAGGTGGCTACCAGAAACAGCGTATTCAAACTGCTCGAAAAAGAACAGAAATATACCCCGGCAAGCGAGGTCATGCTCGAATGCAGAACTTCGGCACAACAAGCCGATACCGAAATATTGTACCGGGAGCTTTTTGAAGCTTACCAGAAAATGATCGGCAGCCTGACCACGGCGCAACAGACCATTTTTAAAATGCGCTACGACCAAGAACAGAGCACGAGCGAAATTGCCCAGGCGCTTGGTATATCGCGCAAAACGGTACAGAACCAGTTGGGCAAAAGCATCAACCAGCTGCGCGAATCGCTCTTGGCTATCCTCATTTGCATGGCCTGGATGTACTTTTAAAAAAAAATAAAATTTTCATGGGACTTTTTCGAGTTCGGCGGTCATAGATATAAAAGCCGTCCATTAAATGAACATCGAAAAAGAGGAATTGCTCCGCCTCCTTAAAAAATACCGCGCCGGGCAAACATCGCCAGCCGAAGAAGAATTTTTGGAGGCCTATTATCATTTATTTGAGCATAGCGACGATGGCCTCGAAAAACTAGATGCTGCAGCAAAAGAAGCGTTAAAGCAAAACATCAGAGCCGGCCTCGACCAAAAAATAACGCTACAGCAAAAGTCCTTTTGGCTACGGAACTACCGCAGCATTGCCGCTGTTGCATTTTTGATTTTGGTTGGAAGTTATCTGCTGCTAACCCAACTACCAAAGCACGAAAGCTTTAGCAAAACCACCCAAATTTCTAAAACCTACGATATTGCCCCAGGCAGCAACAAAGCTATCCTAACCTTGGCAAATGGGCAAAGCATAGCCCTTAAAAACGAAAAGGACGAAAAGCTGATTTACCAATGGCTTGACAGCGGAGCCACTACGACAGTAGCCTACAACACCATTACCACCCCTCGTGGCGGACAGTTCCAGCTCACCTTGCCCGACGGTTCGCGGGTTTGGCTCAACGCCGCATCGTCCATCAGCTTTCCAACGGCCTTTACCGGAAAAGAACGCCGTGTTGAAACTACTGGCGAGGTTTATTTTGAGGTAGCCAAAGAACACCTGCCTTTTATCGTTTCTACCGCCGGTCAGGAAGTAGAGGTATTGGGTACCCATTTCAACATCAATGCCTATGCCGACGAAGGCCAAATCAAAACCACTTTATTGGAGGGAAGCGTAAGAATAGCGGCTTCGGCCGATCACAAGACAAGACTGCTTAAGCCCGGTCAGCAGGCAGTTTTTATGCCATCGGGCCAGTTTGTTGCCATCCAAGAAGCCGACACCGAAATGGCCGTAGCCTGGAAAAACGGCTTTTTCAAGTTCGACAAGCAGAACATCCAATCGGTAATGCGCCAGATTTCGAGGTGGTACGATATAGAGGTGGTTTACCAAGGCAACCTGCCCGACGACGAGTATGTAGGCAAAATCAAGCGAAGCGCCAATGTTTCGGGCGTGTTGAACATCCTGCGCCTCAGCAAGCTGAATTTCAAGGTAGAAGAACGAAAAATCATTGTATATAACTAATTCAACAAAAACTCACCTTAAAAATTGGAACGCATGAAAACATAGCTACTGCGCAGCAAAGTCCAAATAAAAAACCGAAAGTGCTGCAACACCTCCGGTTTTATTCCCAATGGGAGCCTGGGACAATAAACCTCATTTACAGATCAATCTATCATTACCCAAACATTCAAAAATATGTATTTAAATCCTTATGGAAAAATGGCATTTAAAAAGCCATGGTTACCATTTAAACTGTTTCTTGCCATGAAACTAACTGCGTTATTCATTGTGCTAACGTGCCTGCAGCTCAGCGCGGCCGAAGTCCGCTCGCAAAGCATCAGCCTTTCGGGCCGAAACATGCCACTTGAAAAGGTGCTGACCAACATCGAGAAACAAAGCGGTTATTTTCTTTTTTACAAATACAACGAACTGAAAAAAGCCAAACCTGTAAATCTCGAACTCGTAAACGCTTCGGTAGCTGAGGCTTTGCAGCAGAGTTTTAAAGATCAGCCTTTTGATTTTACGATTGCCGACAAAACCATCATCATCACCAAAAAGGGCATCAAACCTGAAACCGTTAGACTTGCATTTTTAGATATCAAGGGAAAAGTGGTGGATGAAAAAGGCCTGCCTTTACCGGGTGCTTCCATTCGGGTAAAAGGCCGCAACATTACCGTTATTACAGATGCCGATGGCGAATTTAGCCTGAGCAACATCAGCAACGAGGCCGTTCTTCAGGTTTCTTACACCGGTTTTATAACACAGGAAATCAGCGTAGGCAACGGCCAAAACCTATCCATTACGCTTAAAGCCGAGCTGAACGACCTGAACCAGGTGGTCGTAATTGGCTACGGTGCCGTCAAAAAACAAGACCTTTCGGCCGCGGTGGCTACCGTACCCGATATCAGCCAGGCCAAAGAACGCCCGATATTGAGCGTACAAAGCATGATCCAGGGCAAAGTACCCGGCGTAACCGTAGTAAGCAACGGTGGCCATCCCAATTCAACCCCGGCAGTTACCATCAGGGGTATCGGTTCTAGAAACGGCGAAAGTCCATTATATGTGGTTGATGGCGTGCCCAATGCGCCTTTTAACCCTGCCGATGTAGAATCGGTTACGGTATTGAAAGATGCGGCTTCTGCGGCCATTTATGGTGCCTTTGCCGGATCTGCAGGGGTTATTTTAATCACGACCAGACAAGCCAGCAAAGGGAAAACCCAAATCGAATATGCCGGATTTACCGGCGCCAAAACCGCTTGGAGATTGCCTAAAGCCCTAACCGCCGAAGAGCAGATCCAAGTGATGAAAACCGCTTATGCCAATTCGGGCAAAGACATTATCGACGGATGGAACGTAGCTAAAAATCCCTACATCGCCACGACCCGTACCGATTGGGTGGACGAAATTTTCCGCACCGGTCTTATCCAACGCCACAACATCAGCATCAATGGCGGTACCGACGATTTCAAATCCTTGCTGCAAGGTCGCTACGAACGCGAAGAAGGCACCTTGCTGAACACCTACAGCCAAAATATTTCGCTCCGCTACAATGCCAGCTACCAGTTTAACAAACACGTTAAGTTTAGCGAAAACGTATTTTGGAACAACAACGACAACAGGGGTACTTCTACCTCTAGCGGCTATAGCGGCACCATTCTTTCGGCCATTTACATGCCAAGCGCGGCCACTGTTTATTATCCTGATGGTTCTTTTGGTGGCGTTGGGCCAAGAGGCTCGGCCTACCTGGGTATCCACGGCGACGCCATCAATCCGGTATCGCTCCTGCTCAGAAATAATCCGTACAACAAAAGCAGCGACCTGCAGTCGGTAAGCGAACTGAATGTAACCGACGTGATTAAGGGATTGAGCTTTGTGTCGAGGTTTTCTTACAGGCAGAACAACAACTTCTGGAAAAGCTTTGAACCTTTGAGAACCGAACCCGGCAAGCCGATTGCCCAAAACTACCTTTCTTATTCGACCAATAAGGGCTACCAATGGATTTGGGAAAACACCCTCAACTATAGCCGCCAGTTTGGCAAGCACGCCGTTAGCGCCATGGCCTCTATGACCTCGCAAGAAAACGGTGCGCGCAGCTTTGGCGTAAGGGCACAAGGTTTTGAAAACGAATCGCCATGGGCCCAATATTTCGACAACGCCGCTCAATATGGCGTAGACCGCCCAACCGACGACGATTGGAAAGACCGCAACAACTCTTACGTAGGCCGTTTATCGTACAGCTGGGCCGATCGCTATTTTGTAACCGGAAGTTACCGTTATGACATTGCCGGACGTTTGCCTGCCGGGCGCCGGGGTAAAGGTTTACCTGGTATTACCGCAGCCTGGAAATTAAGCTCGGAGCCTTTCTTCAACGTTAAGGGCATCGACCTGTTAAAATTCAGGGCCAGTTGGGGTAAAATCGGCAACCTGGGCGCACTGCCGCTTTACTATGGCTATGCCCGCCTAAGCAGCAACATTACCTACCAGATAGGCAACGGTGCACCGCAAACTCCGGCCATGTACACCGACAGCCCAATCAACTACGACCTGAGCTGGGAAACTTCCAGACAAACCGATATCGGCTTAGACCTCAGCTTGCTGAAATCGAGGTTGAACATTACGGCTGATTATTTTGATAAATTAACCTACGACCTGATTAAGCAACAAGACAACAAATGGCCAAACACCTTTGGTTTGGGCAAACCTTTCATCAACCAAGGTCAAATCAGCAACAAGGGCTTCGAGTTTTCGGCCTCGTGGAAAGACAAAATTGGCGAATTGAGCTATGAGGTAGGTGGCAATATCGGAACCCTGAAAAACAAGATCAAATACATAGACGAAAACCCGAAATCGGTGTGGACAGATGGCGATAGCTGGAGAGGCGTATTGAGCCCTTACAGAGCTACCGTTGGTCAGCCGATTTATTCTTTCTGGCTCATTAAAACTGCCGGTATCTTCCAAACCGATGCCGAAGCTGCCGCCTACACCAAAGATGGCCAACGCATACAACCCAATGCCAAAGCCGGCGATTTAAAATTCGTGGATTACAACAACGATGGCAAAATCAACGACGACGACCGCGTGTACATGGGCAGTGCATTGCCTAAGTTTACCTACGGCTTTACCACCAATTTTGCCTACAAAAATTTTGATTTGAGCATTTTCTTTCAGGGTGTTGGAGGCGTAAAACTGTTCCATGCCTTTAAAGAATCTACACTGAATGCGGCCGAACAAGGCTATAACCGCTGGAACAAAATCCTCGATGCCTGGTCGCCACAAAACCCAGGCTCTAACATTCCCTTGCTGAGGGTCGATGATCCGAACAAAAACTTCCAGCAGCCTTCAGACTGGTTCTTGGAAAGCGGCAATTACCTGAGGGTAAAAAATGTATTGCTGGGCTATACTTTCAAAAAAATGTCGTGGAACTCGGGCATCCGTGTTTACGTAAGCGGCGAGAACCCCTTAACCTTTACCAAATATTCGGGCATGGACCCTGAGGTTGGGGGCATTGGTTTCGACGGTGGCCAATTCCCGGTGTCGAGGGTGTATTCGATAGGCGTTAATGTTAAATTCTAATTCAAGATCAATCATGAAATTCAAGATCAATTATATAGCCATGCTGCTCCTTTTAATGGTATTGGGTAGCTGCAAAAAAGACTGGGTTGATACCAAACCCAACGGTACGCCTACAACAGCCTATTTCTGGCAAAGCGACGACGACGTAAAGAAAGCAACCGCCGCCCTTTATGTGCCAATGCGCTACGAATCGACCTGGGGAAGGGACCTTTTCTGGGTACAGAATGCCAGCGACGATTTGATTGTTGGCCGCGTAAAAGCCGATGGCGAAAACATCAAAAACTTTATTCCAACCGGTCGCGAAGGCTATTTAACCGGTGGCTGGAACGATTTATACTGGATGCTGAACAAAGCCAACCAGGTTATTGCCAATGCGCCTAAAGCCACCAACGTAAGCGATGCCGTGCGCAACCGCGCCATGGGCGAAGCCTATTTTATCAGGGGATTTGCCCATTTCTGGATTGCTTATTTGTGGGGCCACAAAAACCAGGGTGTTCCTTTTGACAAACCCGAAAACCCAGAGTTCGAAAAACGCATGCCGCCACAGCTACCGTCGGTAACCGACAACTACGCACAGGTAATCAGCGATTTGCAAAAGGCCGCCGACTTATTGCCACTTTTTGAAAGTTATGGCGCTGCAGACCGTGGTCGCGCGCACAAGGTGGCTGCCTGGGCTTACATGGTAAAAACCTACGCGTATTGGGCGCAATACGATGCCTCCAAATGGGCTTTGATTCCAGACCTTTGCGACAAAATCAAAAACGAAGGCAACCGCTCGCTCATCAACAACAAGGGCAACGGCAAAGACAACTATCGCGCGGTATTTACCATTGCCAACAACTGGAGTTCCGAATACATTTGGTCGGTAACCTCGAGCAACCAGGGAGGTTCTGAATTTCCGGGCGTAGTTTTAGAAAATACCGGCTGGGGCGTTTACAATGGCTGGGGCTATTTTCAGCCAACCGAGGAGCTTTATGACGAGTACGAAGCCACCGATCCGCGCCGCGAGGTAACCATCCTGAAGTTTGGCGATAAGTTTACCTATTTTGGCAACGAACGTTCTTATTATTCGACCAATAGCTTATCAGGCTTCCAAATCAACAAATACATGGAGCCTTATTCTTATGGCAGCGGCAGTGCCGGCAGCAATCCAAACGTTAACCCAAGTGGCGATTATCCAACCACCACGCTCAACCTGCCTTTAATGCGTTATGCCGAAATCCTCTTGTTCAAAGCCGAAGCCTTGATCAAATTGGGCCGTAGCGGCGATGCCTCGGCTCCGCTAAGCGAGGTGCGTGCAAGAGTAGGCTTGGGGCCAATTGCTAGTCCTACGCTAAACGACCTCAAACACGAGCGCCGTGTTGAATTGGCCTGCGAATGGACCGACCGCCTGGCCGACCTGAAAAGATGGGGCGATTTCGATAAAATCAATGCGCCTTTGCATGGTCGTATCCACGCGTCTAAAACCGATCCTAATTCGGCCTATACCATCAAAGAAGTATGGCCTACCCGCCATTTCGACCCGAACAAACACATGGCTTGGCCTATTAGTCCAGACGAAATTGGCAGAAGTGGTGGCCTGTACAAACAAACCCCAGGATGGTAAATTCAACCTATATGAAGCACATTGCATTAATTGCCTGCCTAACGCTTAGCTTGTCTGCCTTTGGGCAGCAAGCCAAGCGTACAGCAAATATTGGCCACAGCCATAACGATTATAACCAGCATTTCCCTTTTTATCAGGCTTACTACGCCGGACTGGGTTCTGTAGAAGCCGATGTTTTCCTTAAAAACGGCAAACTCTTGGTGGCACACAATGAAGAAGATACCGATCCGACCAAAGAACTCGTTACGCTTTACCTCGAACCTATTGTCAAGGCTTTTAAAAAGAACGGCGGCCATCCCTATGCCGATACCACGCAACATTTACAATTGCTGATCGATATCAAAGCCGGGCATCAAGCCGTACTGACCGAACTGATTGCCGAATTGAAGCCTTACCTTGATGTTTTCGACCCGCAGCGCAACAAAAATGCGGTAAAAATATTGATCAGTGGCGATGTGCCTCCAGCCACCAATTTCAAGGATTATCCCGATTACATCTTTTTTGATGGCCGTCCGGCGCGTAACTACACGCCCGACCAGCTCAACAGAATAGGCATGATTAGCGACGATTTGGGAAGCTACAGCAAGTGGAACGGCAAAGGCACGCCTACTCCTGCCGACAAGGAAAAACTGATGGACTTGGTTAAACAGGCACATCTGGTCAACAAACCGTTCCGTTTTTGGGGCACCAAAGACAATCCCAACAGCTGGAAAGAGCTCGAGCTGATGGGCGCCGATTGGATAGGCACGGATCATCCCGAAAAACTGAACGAATTTTACAGCAGGCGCGATAAACTGGAGTACACCAACCCAAAACCTTACCAGCCTTACCAACCCAGCTATAAAAGCGACGGAAGCCAAGGCAAGGTAAAAAACGTAATCCTGTTGATTGGCGATGGCATGGGTTTGGCCCAAATCCAAGCCGGACTGAGCGCTAACTTCGGCAAATCCAATCTCATCCAGCTAAAACACATCGGCTTTTCGCGTACCGAAGCCGTTAATTCAGATTTTACCGATTCGGCGGCAGGCGCTACGGCCATGGCTACCGGACAAAAAACCAACAACCGCTACATCAGCGTAGATGCCAATGGCAAGAGGCTACAAGCTTTGCCCGATGTGTTGGCCACATTTGGCATTAAAACCGGTATCATTAGCAGTGGCGATATTACCGATGCCACGCCAGCCGCTTTTTATGCACACCAGCCCGAACGCGCGCTGTCGCAGGAAATTGCTGCCGATCTGGAAAACAGCAATGTTGATATTTTAGTGGGCTCGAACCGAAAAAGCTTTACCGAAAACAAAGACAAGGCCTTGATGCAAAAACTGCAGCAAAAAGGCTATCATTTGTCTAAAAGCCTTGAGGAGTTTAAAACGGCCAAACCAGGCAAGCAATTGGTGTTGCTTGATGATTCTGCCACCCGCAGGGTACTCGATGGCCGGAAAGACATGTTGCAAACTTCATTGGCCAGAACCATCGCGCTACTGTCGGCAAACAAACCAGGCTTTTTCATTATGGCCGAAGGTGCCCAGATTGACCATGGTGGCCATGCCAACGATTTGCCTTTTGCCATTACCGAACAGCACGACTTTGACAAAATGGTGGGCGATGCGCTTCGCTTTGCCGATAAAGATGGCGAAACCTTGGTGATTGTTACCGCCGACCACGAAACGGGAGGTTTGTCATTGTTGGATGCCAATTATCGTAAAGGCAGTGTAAGGGGCAATTTCAGCACCGACGACCATACCAACATCATGGTGCCGGTATTTGCCTACGGACCAGGTGCGCAAAACTTCATGGGAGTTTACCCCAATACCGAAATCTATACCAGAATCCTCCGTGCACTACGCGTGAAGAAATAGCGCTATTTTTAGTCACAGATTGACAGATTAAGCTATGCTCAGCACTTTAAAATCTGTTAAGCTGTGGCTTTTTTTATGATAATGGTTGCGTATTTAGCGCTACAGCACCAGTATTTACCTATCAACTAGGTGCGCAAAATTTCATGGGCGGTTACCCGAATACCGAAGTCTATACCAGAATCCTCCGTGCACTACGCGTGAAGAAATAGCGCTATTTTTAGTCACAGATTGACAGATTAAGCTATGCTCAGCACTTTAAAATCTGTTAAGCTGTGGCTTTTTTTATGATAATGGTTCGTATTTAGCGCTACAGCACCAGTATTTACCTATCAACTAGGTGCGCAAAATTTCATGGGCGGTTACCCGAATACCGAAGTCTATATCAGAATCCTCCGTGCACTACGCGTGAAGAAATAATTCTATTTTTAGCCACAGATTAAGCTATGCTCAGCACTTTAAAATCTGTTAATCTGTGGCTTTTTTATGATAGACCAGGTGCGCAAAACTTCATAGATATTTATCCCATTACCAAAATACATACCCAAGTTCTTCGCGCACCGGACGTGAAGAAATAGTGTTAGATCAGTCACATACTGGCAGATTAGCATGAAAGCATAACGTTTTAAATCTGTTAAGCTGTGGCTTTTTTTAAGGAATAGGTACCGTAAGGCCCACCTTAACCATATCCATGCTGATAGAAGATTTGAAGCGCTTGACGTTCGGATTATTGAAAAAAAGTTCGTGCGTAAGCATTTCGTATTCCTTCATGGTATGCACCAAGATAATCAGTATGAAATCTACTTCGCCGGTTACGTAGTAGCATTGCTGTACCTGTGGCGTTTGCTTAAATTTTTCCTTGGTTTTATTGATGAGGGCAACCTTATCGGCTTCCATTTCAACCTGCACCACAATGGTAATGGGCGAGCCTAGATACTCGGGATTGAGCACAGCGATATCTGCACGAATAGCTCCCATCTCGCGCAAACGCACAATCCTTCGCTGTACAGCCGGAGCCGAGAGCCCAATTTGGTCGCCAATATCGCGTTGCGAAGTCATGTTATTGACCTGAAGGACTTCCAGTATTTTATAATCTAAGGCATCTAAAGCTTGCATATTGAAACAGAAATGAAATAAAATTGCAAAACAAGCTTCAAATTAAGCAAAAATTGCAAACACTTCAAGTTATTTTTGCATCAGATTAAGGAAATGAGCAAAAATCAACACACAAAAGGAGTAATCATGGCCGTTATTGCGGCAACTTTATGGGGCGTATCAGGTACCTGCGGACAGTTTTTGTTTCAGCAGCGCCATATCAGCGTAGAGTGGCTGATGTCGGTACGGATGCTAGGTGCCGGTACTTTATTGTTGTTGATCGCCTTGTTACGTGGCAATAAAGACATTAGCCAGATCTGGCAAAACCCGTCCAGCCGGAAAAAACTTTTGTTTTTTGGCATTTTCGGAATGCTCACCGTTCAGTATACCTATTTTGCGGCCATTAAACAGTCGAATGCGGCAACGGCAACCATCCTTCAGTTTTCAGGCCCGGTATTTATTGCCCTCTATTTTGCGCTTTGGCGAGGCAAGCGCCTCAGGCCATTGGATTATTCGGCCATTCTGTTGGCTGTTTTGGGCACGTTCCTGCTGGTTACCCATGGCAACATCCATACGCTCAACATTTCGCCATTGGCATTTGCACTCGGCATGGCATCAGCTATTAGCTTGGCCATCTATACTTTATTGCCCATCCCGCTTCTAAAACATTACAGTGCCTTGAGCGTAATTGGTTGGGGCTTGTTTATTGGCGGTTTGGTCATGTCGCTGATTAAGGCACCTTGGCATCCAGATGGGATTTGGGATGTTTACACTTACGCCGGAACTGCCTTCGTGGTAATTTTGGGCACCTTGGTTCCTTTTTACCTGTACTTCAAAGCCGTGCAACTGATTGGTGGACAAAAAGCAAGTTTGCTAACATCGGCAGAGCCCCTTTCGGCAGCGGTAATTGCCGTAGCTTGGTTGGGTGTTTCCTTTCAGGCCATCGACTGGCTGGGTGCCTTGCTGGTTATTGCCACTGTGTTTATGTTGTCGTTGCGCAAAGCGGAAGAGCAAGCCTAGGTTCAAAATACCATATTGCTACAGCCGATAGGCTAATGATCCAAATAGCCCAACCACCTGAATGGCGAATAACTATCGCCGATGCAGGCCTGTACAATTTGTGGCCCAACGCTTTCAAAATTTTCGCTGTTGCTGAACAAAATAACCGCTATGCCTTTGTCGGGGAAAGCCACGGCATAATTTTGGTTGGCCTCACCATGTCCGGTATGGAAAAAAGCTTGGCCATAAGGCGATTGGAATAACCCCACGCCCAAACCCCAGGCCAGTTTAATCGCATCGTTTTCATGGGTGAGGCTATCCTTTAAGGCGCCAAATCCCCGTTGGCTGCTTACCGCAATTTGTGGCGAGAGCATTTGCTTAAAACTAGCTTGCTTTAGGCCCTTTTGCGTCATCAGGTTTAGCATAAAACGAGCATAGTCGGTAGCTGTTGTCGACATTGAGCCCGCGGCCCTGCTGCTTTGCCTTCTTTCCGAACCATATTTTTTGCCATCCTTAAAATAGGCATACGAAAAATTGCTTTCGAAAGGCTTTTCCCAGACCATGCTGGTGCGCGACATTTGCAAAGGTCCAAAAACTTCTTCGCGGGCAATTACTTCAAGTGGCTTTCCGGTATATTCCTCTATCATAAAGCCCAACAGGTTCAGGCCTTCGTTCGAATAATAGAACTTCTCGCCAGGTTTGGCAATCAGGCTGGTTTTGTTGCCATACAATTGACGCAACACTGGTAAGCCAGCGCTATGGGCCAGCAACATCCTTGGCGTAATGCGGTTAAATGAAGTGGTATCTTCGGCCAGGTCTTTCCATTTTTCATATTCGCCTATCGGTTTTTTCAGGTAGAAATGTATGGGTTTGTCCAGATTAAATATTCCCCGATCAGCCAAACGCAAAAAAACATAGGCGCTTACAGGCTTGGTAAGGGAAGCGGCATACATCACCGTGCTATCATTAAGGCTTTTTTGGCTTTCTACGTCTTTATAGCCAAAGCTCGAGGCCCACACTATTTTGTTGTGGTTAACGATAGCCACCTGCAAACCGGCAAGCTTGGCACTGTCGACCAAATAGGCCAATCTTTTTTGCAAGGCTACCGTACTAACCGATTGCCCATTGAGGTGTTGAATTTGCTTGGTTTCTTGCGCCAGTGAAGGGAGCAGGTAAAACATAAAGGCCAATGCCAAAAGTTGTTGTTTCATCGTGAAAAGTGTTTAGCCAAAATTAGGGACATTGACCATTCCTTTCAACGACAGCTTAGCGACACCTTCACGACACTTTGACTTTTTAAAGGCATAAACAGCCTTTTACTTTAAAAAAGCGAAAGACAAGGGATAGCGAATGGGCTGTTGGTTAATGGACCTGAAAAGGTTGAGCAGGCACATCACCACGGTGTAAAAGTAAATCAATAGGGTTAGCGGAAACCCTACCGGAAAGAAGAAAATGAGCAACAAAACCGAAGGCACAAAAGCGAAAGACATCGTCAGCTGAAAATTGAGTACCTGCTTGCCTTGGCGATCATATTCGGACTGTTCATCTTTTTTAAGCAACCATAAAAATCCGGGTAAAATAATGTTGAGGATGGGAAAAAACAAACCGACCAGGGCCAGGCCGTGGAACAAGGGCGCTAGCTTATTTACTTTGCCAGCAGTTGTTGCATCTGACGCTTTCTCCAAAAGCAATTCAGGTTCCACATCCAAACAATCGGCCAGCAATTTAAGTGTAGCCAAGTGTGCCTCTACCGTACCTTTTTCAATGCGCTGAATGGTTCTGGCACTTACACCCGAAAGGGTTGCCAATTGTTCTTGGCTTAATCCTTTTTTGCGACGAAAAGTGGCTAATGGCGAAGTGGGCATACACAAATATAGAAGTTGTTGCTCATTAACAGCAAAAGCGCAAACCGCTTTTTGGGCAAAAGCATTAATTGCAAGATATTTTGCTTATTTTAATGATGACTTGAAATCTGAAAAATAAATGTAAAGCTCAAAGCCGATGAAAAGAATTCTTGTAGCCATGTTGCTGCTCTCAATGTACGTGAATGTTTTTGCTCAAACCAAGCATCTTCGTGTCTTACCCCAAACAAGTATCATTAATGTCAATGATACTGCTTATCTACGCGTTTTAGATGGCATCATAATCGACAAAAGCTACCAGATCAAAGCTTACGAAAGAGCCAGCATCAGACAGCGGGAAGACCTGGCGCATTTTGAAAACAAAGGGAACAAACGTGTAATGATCATAGGTCTAGAAGTAAGCGACCTTGAATCTAAAATAGACAGCGTTTTATATTCGAGACCAACCTTTATAGAAACCTACAAATACCCATTAGATATTCGTCTACCAATCTCTATCAACAACAAGCTATTGTCGAATGATCAAAAACAGCAAACACTGGCTAAATTAACTTTAGAAAAAATCAAGAAAATAGAATACCTGGCTAACAACAACCCTAAAGTCAACCCTAAAATTACACCCTACGGCGTAATCAATTTAAAAACAGAATAAAGCCTTCCAGTTTGCACTGAAAGGCTTTGTTCCTGAGCCACGACTTGTATCAACCGACTAACTTATTTCAAAGCGGTCTCCGTGATTTCGTTCAACAGGCTATTTCTCATTTTCGAGTTCCTTTGGTCCAAAAGGATAATAATGCCCCAGTTTTTTGCTCTATTGTAACATATAATCGAAGATTGGCCCATAGAATCTCCAGATTTCATATAGAGGGTATTCCCATTATCCGTCACAATATTTGTACCTAATCCCATTTCTCTCTTTTCATCCTTATAATAGATTTTTTCTGTTAGCAGCGCAGCTTTGCCTACGGTGGTTTCATTGTTTAAAACGCCTCTCAGGAACTTGACCATATCGGCTGCATTAGATTTGACCAGTCCGGCTGGCGCAGTAACGTTCCACTTAAAGAATTCCTGCACACCGCCATTAGGGTTATGGCCGGTTGTAAGGTTTTTCACGTCAAAATCTTTCGTTAATGTATGGGCCATTTTTAAGGGTGTTAGCATTTTTTCCCTGATCAACACTTCGTAAGGCTTATTATAGATCACTTCCAATATTTGCCCTAGCAAGGTATAGCCAACCGTAGAGTAACGGTATTTGCCATAATCTATCAGTTCGCTACAATTATTGATGAGCGTAGCCAATGATTTATCAGTAACACTATTTATAGGCTGTTGCGAATCTAAAGCTATTAATTTTGCAAAATCGATGTCAGGCAAACCAGATTGATGAGATGCCAGGTCTGAGATTTTGATTTTGTTCTTGAGATTCTGCTGCAGCACATAAGCCTTAGGCAGGAAACCGTCGATGTAATCATCCAGCTTTATTTTATGCTCCATAACCGCTTGCGCAATTAAATTCGACGTCAGAATCTTAGTGATGGACGCGATTTCGAATATCGAGTTTTTATTGATTTCAGCTTGGCTTTGTACATTTAACTTGCCATAAGCCGTATAGAATTCTTCATCGTTTTTGATAAAACCAACACTAATACCTACATCAGGATTTTTTTTATAATTAGCGTTTACGATCGAATCGATCTTTTTGGTGATGCTTTGTCCAAAAGCAAAATTGCTGATTAATAATAGCGTTGCTAAGAATTTGAATGGCGTTTTCATTGTATCGTTTTTTAGGGTAAAAATTATTTCTGTACAAACATGGGAAAGAGTGCAAAACTATGCGACCGAATAAAAATAGTCGTACGCATTTGTTTGAAAACACTAGTACGAGTAATCACAAAATACTGTACTACAATATTTTGCAGTACAGTATTCAAGATGTTGTTATTTTGATCTATGAACCAGTGGGATTTGAATATTCAAATGATCTCTTGTTAAGACAACAGATTTTGGTTCGCCATTGCTGAAATCAAATTTTAATAAGTTGGGATAATCAACAATTTTAAATGATCCATCTTTTAGATAAAGTAATTCATTCTCATTTTTCCCTTTAAGAAAATCCAAAAGCGGAGATTCGACATAAAGGCGATTATTCTTTTCTACTATTTTGGTTTCCATTCCCTGCCCGTACAAGAAATCGTTATAATTTCCAACCAGTTGTTTCCTTAAACTCAAAGGCATTTCCTGAATAGCTTCATTGGTTGTGTTATTCCAGTCCATCAATGTAAGGATCTTTACTCTGGTGTGATTCATTACAGGAAAACGATTCGGTTTTTCGCCATTGGCAAGATACACCATACCGTTACCGTTTGTCATCGTAGCCAAAATATTGCCTCCAACTCCAGTATTAGAACCATTGCATGAAAACCAATCGTAGTTGTTATACCCAAAAGACTTTTGCCATCCGTAACTCCATCCGCCTACAGCATTTTTTAAGGCGCTTACTGCTGTTATTGCTTTTGCAATACGATGAGAAACCACTTTGTTGTTTTTATTACGCAAAGCATTTTGTATCTCGATAGAAAGTTTAGCTAAATCTGTCGGTGTCGACCACATTCCAGAAGCACCCACTTGTGGCGTTATTGGCAATCCTGTTCTGATGACTTTACCATCCTCATCATGAACTAGAGCCACATTTGATGGGAAACCCTTTTCATTAGGCTGAATCATTGTAGTATTTTTCATGCCAAGTGGAGAAAAGATATAGGCTTGTGCAAGTGCTGCCATAGATTTATTTAAGGTATCCTCTAATGCCATTTGGACAATTACATAGCCACCGCCGCTATATCGCCAATTAGTTCCTGGGGTAAACAAGAAATCAATTTCTTTATTATACCTCGGTATTTGGCCTAAAAGACTTTGCTTTATGGTTGGAATGGTATCTCCTTCATAATGATCTGCAAATCCATCTTGAGTTGTACCGGCAGTATGATTCAAAAACTGTCTCCAGGTTGGACTGTTGTTCTCCGTAAACTTGCTTTTTGGCAAATGCCAACGTTTTAAATATTTATCTATTGGCTCATCTAAATTGATCAGGCCTTTCTCTTCAAGGATATAGCAAAGAAGTGCGGTGACTGGTTTTGAAATCGATGCTGTCGAAAAAGCAGTGTTTTCATCTATCTTTTCTTTTGAGTTTATTGATTTCACTCCAAATTGGTTGGAATAGACGATTTTGTAGTTTTCAAAAACAACGAGGCTAAACCCTGCAAGCTTGTGTTTTTCTAAATGTTGTTCGATATTTAAACTGTCTGTTAAAAAGCTATAGTCTCTTTTTTTCGACAAACCTTTGTTCATTGTTTGGCAACCCGAAACTATTAATAGAAGCATTAGTAAATAAAGTGTCCTTTTCATGGCATCGTTTTTTAGGTTAAAAATTATTTCGATACAAACATGAGAAAGAGGCCAAAGCTATGCGACCGAATAAAAGTAGTCGTACGCATTTGTTTTAAAGCACAAGTACGAGTAATTACAAATTACTGTTTTACAGGTGTTTACGATATGATGTTGGGGTGTTACCTGTGTGCTTTTTAAAAGCCGTATTAAAAGAAGATTTGGAATTAAAACCCACTTCATAGAGGATTTCTAAAATGGTTACCTTGCTTTTTGAAGCATCTTTTAACATATCCACGGCTACTTCTATACGATAGGCATTAATGAAATCATAAAAATGCTGTTCTAGCTTATGATTAATTAAAAGAGATAAATCGCGAACAGGAACCTTAATCTTCTTAGCAACATCTTGAATAGTTAAAGCAGGATTAAGAAATGGCTTTTCTTCGGTCATATACCGCTGCAATTTCAATAACTCTTCCTTATATTCTTTTTCACCTATGGCCGATTGGCCGCTGTTCTTTTCTTCTAAAACAAGATCGGAAACCAGTTTTAATTTCAAGTCGATATTCCTAAACAAATCCGGGTGGTTTAATGCTTTATATAAATACCAACAAATAATAAACAGCTGAGCTATCAAGATTGCAATTTTTATCCATTCGGAGATATATGCATAATCAGAAAATTTAAAAGCATTTTTTAAAATGACAATCAGATATAAAATGGTGAGTACGCTTGTAAACTGAAACAACCAATTATAAGCATTAATGTTGGTGCCTGCATTATTTTCAAAATAGAGCTTTTTTGCTTTTCTTAATAAGATAAAGACCGCCGTAAAATATACAACAACCTGAATATGAACAAGAATATGGTTAAATTGCAATTCAACCATATTTTGACGATTTACAATAAAATCAATTTTAGAAGCGGCATCTACCGTATAAAAACGAGGCAGCAAAACTACATTCGCAATCAAAAAAGGAAGCAAATGCAACAGATGTTTGGGTTTAAGCCTGAAATCAGCATAGCAAACAGATAAAACATACAGGTAAAAAACAGGAATCTGCAAGAAAGCAACCGTGCTTCTGAACATGCCCAGGTTCGAAGGGCCACCGGCTACCAAATTAAATAAAACGTGACTAAGATCTATTGCGGTTACCAATAGAAAAATAGCGAATAACACATTGCTGATCTTGTGTTTTGTTTTAACCGTAAGCAGAAAAAATGCGAGAAATAATGAAATGAATAAAGAGATTACAGTTACAATAACCAATAAATTGATTTTATCCATTCTTTTTCGTTCGTCGTTTATTTTAGAAAAGCAGTTCTTTAGTTCACAGATAAGGACTCGTAGCTTTAAGCCACGTCCTCTTTATCCATTCATTTGGTGGGGCGAATTTAATTAATTTCTATAATTATCATCGATCAGGCTAATTAAAACGAGAAAGCCTCATTTGGTGGTGATAAGGCTTGTTGCTGTAACAGGCTCTCGGAGCGGGGTTTACTTACGATGCCTAACACAGGCTTCTCGCCCAACCTAAACAAAAAAAGCGAACAACTTTCGTTATTCGCTTTTAAGCTCCCGAGACTGTGTACTTTTCTAGAAATTTGCTCGATGATTTGACTAGAATTTCAAAAATTGATGAAGATCCTTTGGAAGATTTCAAATAATCACAACATTTATTATTAAAAATGAAAGGCGATTATATTTAAAAAAACAGGACTCTTTTATTTACTTACTTCAAGCCAAAGTTTTTGGCTTGAAGTAAGTAATTCGATTTTTGATTCTTAGTGAGGAAAATCAAGCTATTCCGTTTTGTAGCCTGAAGTCAGGGTCGCTCATGTGGCCGGCATAAAAAGTTGGTAGGACCTTTGGTTCACCATAACCTATATTTCCTGCAATACGTGGCAACGTTACCGCTACAGATGCATGTCTGCTCGGTTTTTTTGCGTTTGAGGGGTAATCGTATGTCACGGTCATCAGCACATCAGTTTCCATCGTTTTGATATCGACTTGGATAAGCCAGTCCAGCTCCCTTTGGTCAAATCCGTCAATTCCCATCATTCTCTCCATTTTCTCATTATGAAATACCCTATCTTCGGCATAGGATATCGCCATCTCTTTGAAATCTTTCCAGACTTTCTCGGACAATTGTTCGTTGGTGATAATTGTCTTGTAAATTGCCGCTGCAAGAATATCGCTGGAAGGAAGCCCTGATGGTAGGTTTGCCAAGGTTTTTAGGCGCTTTTCTACCCGCTGCATTGGATGGTTTAAGATAATCAGTTCCGCATCTTTTAGGGTTCCAATGGAACATTTTTTGTCGGCAAGCAGCGCTGCACGAGACGAATATCCGAAATAAGCCGCCACAATTTCATGTGCATGTGTAGGTTTTAACTGGATTCCGTAATTGTTTTGGGTGCAGGTGCGCAAGGAATCAGCGCATGTTTTTGTAATTTCAAGCTTCATAGCAATTATAGTAACGCCGGTTTTTTTGGTCGCCGTGAGTGTTTAAAGACAACCATGCCAGCGATTTGACAAAATTTGCTGTTTGACTTGTCATTTGTTGATTAACCTAGCATTTTCAGCCACTCACAACTGGGGCGCTCGATTCCTTCTTCGAAAGTAAAAATAATAATTTAAAAACTGTAAATGTTTCGGTAACTTAATTTTCTAAATGCACTGAATGATAATAGTCTAAATGATCGAGAAAATAAACACATCAAAGGAAGTAGATAAGATGTTGGATCACATCATGTCAACTGAACTTGCACCTCATACTTGCCAAATATTTGAGAAAGGGAGACCAAAAGGTATGAAGCCTTATGGGGCAGGTGTAATGGTCATTTTAAACGAAATGTATTTCCTTCTAACTGCTTCACATGTCGTCGAAGATTGGTCAGATGAAAACCAACTTTTTATAAAATCTAAGCGTGGATACATTTCGATTGTAGGCACTATGAGCCAAACGGACATTGCTAAAAGTGAAGGGGTTGATTTAGCCTTTATCAAACTCGATGAAGTAATTTTACCAGAAATTTTAGCAGGGTATAAATTTCTACCTTTATCAAAATTTAGAAAGCATATAAACTTGTTGGATGCAGCCCAGTATTGCGTCATTGGATATCCTGAAATTAACAAAAAAATTGATAGCAAAGGTATCATGCAAACCGGGACTTCAGCTTATTTTATGGCTCCCTCGAAGCAAAAAGTATATGATTACTATAATTTGAAAAAACGAAATCATATCTCCCTCGAATTTAAAGGCAAGGGAATGGACATCAGGACTGGAGAAAGCAAAAAACTAAAAGGACATCATTATGGGCTTAGTGGATGCGGTTTGTGGTTAATTTTAATTGCCAATAATCAGAATGTGTACTCCTATGATTATCGACTTATAGGAATAATGACCGACTTTAGAAGAGGGAAATATGACTGTCTTTTTGGAAATCACATAGAGTTCATTTTACAAGCGTTGCAAGCATTTAAACATCTTAATTACAAGGAAATACCTGTGGCGGATGTTTACACTCGATATGAGAATAGCTAATTTGCAAACGGATTTACTAATTATAGCATACGATACCATTTCCCGCATTTTTAAACCAATGCATTAAAAATGTAAAGCGGATTCGTGCATCATGTTAGCCGATTGAGTCAATTCATCCGGTAATTTTGTAATCCTACATATAGTAGAAATATTTGTTGGGCGGATTTGTTACATCATCATCAAAATATTGAATTATTTCACCAACTTTTTGTGCAAATCTTATGGTTATGGGAAGACTATCGTAGTAATTGCAATTATTAAAATTAAGCTTGGTTAATGCTAGAATTTCTTCCGAAAGCGTTGTAATACTTGTATCACCTTCAAATTTAATTATATCAAGTGGATGTGGAATATGCATACCTGGGTAAGTTTCATAATATGGTATATATCCTGTTGTGTACAATACTCCATAATTTCGATCAACTTCCAAAAATGTCCCTCTGATAACAGGATAGTCTCCAGTATTTCTAAGCAATTTAAACTTTGAGCTTTTTACAGTGACTAAATCCATTTCTACATCATTTCCGAGGCTATCCACAATACCCTTTTTTAAACCCTCTGTTTCTGCAAAGTTTGGATTGATAGCACCAGTCCAAAAATCCGTAGTTTTGTGAATGACAACCCTAGTAGGCTTAATACGGTTAAATCTCTCATATTCTTTTAACACCATTGATATTAGTTCCTTTGCATAATCATAGGAGAGATGAGGAGAAGGCGTTTGATTCTTTAATGAATCCCATTCAAATTGCTTTCCTATAAACACTAATCCTTTGCCCTGATAATTAAAAGCCTGTGCTATACTTGCGCGAACGTTATTATTGTCGCTATTTATTACCTTATTAAAACTTATACCAATAAAACAGGTGTTCTTGTCTTTGATGTCCAAGCTCCAAGGAGTTCCCTCGTTTTTATAATAACATGCATTAACAAAATTCCAGGCTACCATTGACTTATCCTGAAGCCTTCTTTTCCCTGTGCGTGTCAATGTGCTTTCTATAATTAATTGAACTGGTATAGCATTAGGCAATACTATCAGTTGAGCTTTAATATAACGTCTAAGGTTAAAAAATTTATTCCCCATCGACAATGAACCAATAGCTTTAACCACCTTGTCTGGTATAATAATAAAGCATATGCTTGGCCTTGTCGTGATAAAATTCTCTAGAATGTCTTTATACTGTGTAATAAGTAATTCGCAATAATAGGCCGCCTTTTCTAATTGACTTGTTTCCTTATCAGATAATTCATCATTTTTATCTCTTTTTTTAACAATGTAGTCAATATCTGCATTTTTGATGACCCTGTTGTTTGAGTTATCATTTAGAAATTTACATTGGAAAATTGATTCAGAATCAAATCCTGGAAAGTCTGGATTTACTCGCTTATTAACTTCAAAAGTAATATCATCAGAATCATGTTGGCTCCCATCTTCGTTTTCAAACAAGGAATTAATCAGTTTTTCCTCCTCATCAATCACATTTACGATACCATTTTCAATCTCAAAATCACTTTCATTAGATGCATTTAAGAATGATTCGGGCTCTGCTTTAATCTCCTTTGAAACATCATTAATCCAAGTTGTCAAATCTTCGGAATTCTCTTTAGTCCCAATTATTGCGAAATGAATTTCCGAACGATGTGTTGTCGATGTTAAAGAGTAAAATCCACCAACAGTTAGCCCCATTTTAGGATCGTCACAAAGGAATTTATTTCCAAACTCTACTACCGGCTCCTCTAATAGCTTTACTTTCATCTAAAATAATTTATTTTGGGTGTCATCTATTGGGTTCACTTTCGCCTGTGGTTTTTTTATAGATAAATCGTTCTCTTTATATATGCCAAAATTAGCTGAGACTACCTCCAACGGTTTAATCTGAATCTTAAATTCATCTAGTTCTGCAATTTTAATCATATCATGCCCGCCACTTAAATATTCTTGCCAAAAATGAAGGGTATTCAAGACTTGACTGTTATATTCAAGGCCATTTAATTTGTTGGTATATTTTGTAATCTTCATTGGCGAGAGTGGTTCACCCCCATCTTTTGTAAAATGATATTTATAATTCAAGATAAAAATTGGGGACTTATCAAGAAAGTCTATATAATAAGTGAAACCCATGTGCCTAAAAAAAGCATCTTTCCCGTACTCGTAAAAATTGACTACCGTCCTTTCACCTTGTGTTTCTCTCTTTCTAGTCTTATAAGTTATTTTTAAAGAATCCTCAGTTGATGGTTTAGCAAAGAAAAAGTGTCCCTTATTTTTGCGGTTTGCCCATAACTTCCTGTCTTTAACAAAAAAATCGCGGAGATATAAATTAAGAAGCTCGACATAATGGTTAAGCAAAGACTTATCCTCGAAAAACTCATCATATTTTAAAATCTCGGGCTGACTATCAGTCGTAGTTAAGATTCGTTCTCGAAAGTCTTTATGGAATGTGGGAATATTCTGGAAACAGTAAATTTTTTTATTATAAATAAGAAATGGAGGTATTTGCACACCTTCATCCATTTGTTTGAAGACGTCTTTTTTTGTTTTAAATTCAGAATTATAGATGTACAATACTTTCGGAAACGAAGAGAAAAATTGCACATTGGAAACCAACGTCTCCTTAACGTTTCCATCAAATCGTGGCTTAAAATACGATTCTCTAATCTTTGTAAAAAATGTTCCCTCTCCAACAAATAGCTCTGTTTCTGTATTCTTAAAAACTACTGGATATGAAGATGTTTTGGTATGTTTTTTATGATAGACGTAATCTTCTTTCGTTATCTTTCTAGCAAAAAGTCTGTCTTTTTGAGAATCATAGATTACCAGAATAACTCCCAAGTTATGCGCCGACCAGTATTCAAAATCGTCTTGCGTTGCGTAAAAAGTAAATCCATCATCGGTTTGATTTTTAATATACGAATTACTTGAGGCAGTACTTTTCAACTGAACTTTTATTATCTGTCCTGAAGCAATCATTTTCTCCTTTTCAAATTTTACGAGTTCAATTTCACCGTCAACTCCGTAATCATGTTCCTTAATTTCACGGAAAATAATATATGGATCATGTTGATTACAATATTGCTTAAACTTGATTACCCCACTGTCGCCAATAATATGAGTTGGACTAACGTATTTCGCCATAAACTATTTCCGATTACTATAATTTTTTAAAGATAGTCAATATCGGACTTAAATAGTTATTTGAAAAATGCTCGTTGATCATTCCTAAAAAAGACATTAAAACACCTATTGCCCGCAAGGGCGCACGGGAATTTTGTGGCGCAGCAAAACTAATGGTAGCTGGTCTACTTATAATCCAAAATTTTTCACTATATTAATTTAAACCACAACAAACTATTATGGCATCATTCACCAAAACTTACCATAATGGAAAATCAAAGAAAGCTTACCACTAGAAAGGTAATTCAGGACTTCAAAGCCAAAAAAATTAATCTTACAGAAAAGCAAGCAGAAGAATACATCGATCTTATTTATTTCCTCTCAGAACAGGCATTTAAACTCTATAATGCAAGCAAAACTTGCAATCCCATCGAATTTAATAGCATCGAACCAAAAAAAGCTGAGAATATAAATTATAATCTATTCGCTAAGAAGGTATTAGTAAAGCAAGTTTAGGTTTTTTAGAGGCTTTGCACAGTATGGGTGCGGACACTGGGCTCGAACCAAAAATCGGCCTCTATTTCCACTATGCAACGATTTGAAAATCAGCTAAAAACAGAAATGCCCTTCACGATATCGTGAAGGGCATTGGCTCCCGAAGCTGGGCTCGAACCAGCGACCCTCTGATTAACAGTCAGATGCTCTAACCGGCTGAGCTATTCGGGAGTACCGGTTATCCAAAAACGCCTTGTTGTACATGCTTTGAACATATACCCCTGTTCGTTTTGGGAATGCAATATTAGGGCTTTTAAATTATTTATGCAATATTTGCAGTGAAAAAATTTTAAAAAAATTACAACTTAACAGATATGAGCCTGATAATCATAGGTACTGTGGCTTTCGATGCCCTGGAGACCCCATTCGGAAAAACAGATAAAATTGTAGGCGGCGCGGCTACTTATGCCAGTTTAGCCGCTTCTTATTTCTACAACAAGACTAAAATCGTAGCCGTTGTTGGCGATGATTTCGGACAGGACAACATCAACATCCTGAACCAGCACGGCGTCGACACCGAAGGCCTGCAAGTTAAGGAAGGCGAAAAGTCTTTCTTTTGGAGCGGCAAATACCACAACGACATGAACAGCCGCGACACCTTGGTTACCGAGCTGAACGTGCTTGAAAATTTCGACCCGATCATTCCAGAAAGTTATCAGGACTGCGAGTATTTGATGCTGGGCAACTTGACGCCACAAGTCCAACAAACCGTAATCAAGCGCTTAAAGAACCGTCCGAAACTAATTGTATTAGACACCATGAACTTTTGGATGGACATTATGATGGACGACCTTTTGGAAACCATTAAAATGATCGACGTATTGACCATCAACGATTCTGAAGCCCGCCAATTATCTGGAGAATACTCTTTGGTAAAGGCCGCCAATAAAATCTTGACCATGGGTCCAAAATACCTCATCATCAAAAAAGGCGAACACGGCGCATTGTTGTTCCACGAAGACAAAATCTTCTCGGCTCCTGCCCTGCCATTGGCTGATGTATTTGACCCAACCGGTGCCGGCGATACTTTTGCCGGAGGCTTTATCGGTTACCTGGCCCAAGTAGGTACCGTAAACTTCAACAACATGAAAAATGCTTTGATTTATGGTTCGGCGCTTGCTTCTTTCTGCGTAGAGAAATTCGGTATCGAACGTTTATTAGAGCTCGACAAAAAAGCCATTGCCGAACGCCTGCAACAGTTTGTAAACCTGAGCAGTTTCGAAATTACCCAGTAATGGTCAAAAAATCTATACTTGAAAGCCTGCCTAATCAGCAGGCTTTTTTATTTGATCTGAAAAAGGCTTTACTTATTTATTGCGTTGCCTAAGTAATTAACAACCTAGCTTAGTAAGCCAATTACCTTAAATTTTTCGAATACAGTTTCGGTATGGGGCGCATCGGCCAATTCGGCAGTCAGGTCCTGCCCCGCCCAATGCTCGTAATGCTTGCCGTTTTTCCACAGGCGACTTTCGCCCACATCGTAAATCAAACCTTTATAGGCTACCCAAACCTGGGGCTTATCCTGGCCATTGCGCAAAGCAAGCTGCGATTTGGTGTAAGTTGGCAGCTCCATTATTTAGTGGCCCGTTGGCCAAAGAACTCCAATAAATACACGCCCAACAAGAGCATGGCCATGATATAAAAATGGCTTTCCAGTGGGATATCGATAATGTTAATGCCTAAAGTTTCCTTGCCGTTGTAAGAGAGGATAGGCAATCTGGCCATGACGCCAAAACAGATGTAAAAAGGCAGCAAACAAACCAGATAGGCCCGATAAAAGCGATACATGAACCTGATTTTGTTGATATACTCGATATAAAGCAACAAGATAAACAAGAGCACAAAAACCACGATTGTATACCAATGCTTATGGCCGAAAAAGCCAAAAGCTATACAAAGCCCCAACATCAGGTTACTTACGGTCAGGCTAAACTGCTGCAGGTTGTTTTTAGGAAACCGGGCATTGAGGTATTGGTAAACATTGATGCCCAAAAAACTGAAGCCGAAACAGAAAAGAAAAAACTCTAGCGGAACGCCTCGATAGTAGATACCAACTATAAACTCGGAGTTAAATCGCCAGATACCAAAAATATTGAAAACAACCCCAATTGCCGAAAAAACAATACCAGTAACCACTGCCGGAACAGCCGCTTTGTTCAGTTTTTTAAGCTTGAATGCTTTACTGTCTAGACAAAACGTCCAAGGTGCGAGAAAAAGAAAAATATCAAGACATAGAAACAGGTTCTTCATGCAAATAGGTTTAAATTCCGATAGCCAAAAGTAGGATTTTGCCCGGGTTTAACGCATATCTTTTTTCCGCGACAACAGGTTTAACGAAAAAAGGCTCCAAATACTGGAGCCTTTTCGTGTTTTGATAGGTATTTAGACCTCTGTTGCAGCCATGTCTTTGGCGTAGGTTTTCAGGTATTTCTTTAAAATGCCCCGGGCCACATGGATACGCGTTTTTACCGTTCCGATAGGAATATCCAGTTCTTCGGCAATTTCGTGGTATTTGTAGCCTTCGAAGTATTTGATGAAAGGCACATAGTACTCGGGTTGCAAAGTAGCCAGGGCCTTATGGATATCGCCCAACACAAATTTGCTCTCCACGGCATTTCTGGTTGCGCTGTAATGAAGATTGGCCGAAGAAATATCTTCGCTTTGCGTAATCAAGGTATTCGTTTTTACCATGCGCCTGTAGTTATTGATAAACGTATTGCGCATAATGGTAAACAACCACCCTTTTAAATTAGTGCCCTCTTTAAATTTGCTGTAATAAGTAACCGCTTTAAGCAACGTATCCTGTACCAAATCATTAGCGTCTTCGATATCTTTTGTAAAATTTAAAGCAAATGACTGTAATGAGCCAGAATAATCATGCAATTGGTGGTTAAATTGAAGCTGTGTCATAGTTTTTAGGTTTTAAGTTTTAAAAAGAAACAGAAGCTTTGGAGAGTGGTTCGCCAGCTGTTTATATCAACCTTGTCGTACAACTATGATACCAAAAAAATGGTCCAGATTTAATTTTAAAGAAAAAACTTACCTCATGAAACAGAAACAGCCTTGTCACAAAATATTTACCTCGCGCTCCAGCACCACACCAAACTTGGCCTGTACCGTCTGAATGATTTGTTCTGAAAAATTATACACTTCCTGTCCGCTGGCCCCACCATGGTTCACCAATACCAGAGCCTGGTTTTTCCAGGTACCGGTACGGCCCACTACCATTCCCTTAAAGCCGCATTGCTCGATAAGCCAGCCCGCAGCTAGTTTAATTTTGCCCGCTGCTACCGGATAATGCACCACTTCGGGGAATTTTTGGACAAGCCCTTCAAACTGTTCCGGTTCAATAACCGGGTTTTTGAAGAAACTACCCGCGTTACCAATGGTTTTGGGATCGGGTAGCTTGCTTACCCTGATATGAGAAACCACCGCCGAAACATCGGCAATGCTCGGGTCAACGATATTTCTTTTTTCCAGCTCGGCGTTAATGGCGCCATAATGTGTATGCAATTGTGCGGTTTGGCTCAGGTTAAAGCCTACTTGGGTAATGATGTACTGGCCCTTAAGCGCATTTTTGAATACGCTATCGCGATAGCTGAAGGCACAATCGGCATAACTGAAGGTTTTGATTTGGCCTGTGGCAATTTCGAAGGCATTGCACCATGCAAAAACATCTTTCAGCTCTACGCCATAAGCCCCAATGTTCTGGATCGGCGACGCACCTACCGTACCCGGAATCAGGCTGAGGTTTTCCAATCCGGCAAAACCATGGCTTACGCAATAGTTAACCAAATCGTTCCATACTACACCTCCACCGGCACTTACGCTTACTGTATCGCCTGCTATTTCATGGCTAATGCCCTGAATATCCATTTTAACTACTAATCCGTCAAAATCGTGCGTAAACAGCATGTTGCTGCCACCACCCATCACCAAAAGCTTTTGTGTTTTGGCCAGGGGATCGGCAAATACGGCTTGTAGCTCGGCTTCGTTGGCAACAGCCACAAAATAACGGGCCTTTACCTCGATGCCAAAAGTATTGTACGACTTTAAGGATACGTTTTCTCGAAAAATGGACATGGTTTTAGATTAGACAGCAAAGGTATACAAAAAGGCCGAAGCGTTAAGCCTCGTCTTCTACATCGTGTAGCACATTTTCGATCCTGCGATCTGGAATAAGCCAAATCAGCGCAACGAGCACGAAAAGTCCGCCAGAAATCCAGGTCGAAACATAAGCCAGCGGAATGGCTAAAATATAGCAGGCTGTAGAGAGCTTGCCTTTCAAATCGCTGCCTACGGCTTTGGCCAACAACGATTCGTTGCCATGATGCTTCACCAGTATAGACATCAATATAAAGTAGGCGATAGAATTCATCAACAAAACCCCTCCATAAATGGCAACTGGTGCAGGTGCGAAATGGTTTTCGCCCATCCATGCGGTAGCAAAGGGAATCATGCTGAGCCAGAAAAGCAGGTGCAGGTTGGCCCAAAGTACCGAGCCGTTTACCCGGTTTACAGCCGTAAACATGTGATGATGGTTATTCCAATAAATACCCACATAAATAAAACTGAGTACATAACTTAAAAAAACGGGCAACAAAGGCATCAGGTCTTTCAGCTCGTTTTTCTCGTGGGGCACCTTGAGTTCTAACACCATAATGGTAATGATAATGGCAATTACGCCATCGCTAAACGCTTCTATTCTTCCTTTTTTCATCTCGATTGTTTGTAATTCGAAGATAGGAAAAGTTAGGCATTCAGTTTCCAATTTTCAATGCCCAGTTTTCAGTTGGCAGTTGGCAGTTTGTAATGAACTAATGACTAATGAACAATTGAACCAATGAACGAACAAACCTTGCGTTCACCTGTCCAAATCCTCCGTTCACCGAAAAAAGCTAGACCAGCGTTTGGTAATTGCCTTTTTTTGCATCATGGAATTAAATACAGACTTGACCCTCATCGAGGAAATAAAAATTTTAATAAGGAAACTTTGGAATTAAAAAAAGTTTCCATAGTTTTGCGCCATTATTTTGAAAGGTGAAAGTTGGAAGTTAGAGAATACATCATTGCAGAAGCAGACAAGCTTTTTTGCCAGTTCGGTTTTAAAAGCGTAACCATGGACGATATTGCCAAACATTTGGGCATGTCTAAAAAAACGATCTATCGCCATTTTAGCGATAAGGACGAATTGGTAACCATTTTAATCAGCGAGAAGATCAGCACGCAGGACTGCATGGCAAAAGACACGGCCGAAAATTCGGAAAATGCTATTGACGAAATCTTTTTCGCCATTAACAGCACCAATGAAATGCTGGCCAATATGAACCCGAAGCTTTTCTACGACCTGCAAAAATACCATCCCAAAGCTTGGATGATATTTAGGGAGTTTAAGGAAAAGACCCTGCGCGAAACGATTTACAGAAACTTGGAGCGTGGCATCAAAGAAGGGCTCTACCGCGACGATATCAATACCGATATCCTCACGCAGCTGCGCCTTGACCAAGTTGACCTTATTTTTAGTCAGCACGACCAATACACCATGAACAAGTACAACCTTGCCCAGATTATGGTAGAGCTTACCGAACATTTTTTATACGGCGTATGCTCTTTAACTGGCCTGGGACATATTTATGCCAGTAAGCTTAAGCTCAAAACGGAGGCTCCGGCAACAACCGCTAAAATTTAAATTCATTAAACCCAAAATAAAACAATTATAACATGCTTAGAATAAAAAAGGCGAAACTCATCCTACTCCTGCTTGCAGGCGCAGTTTTGCCACAATTGGTAAGCGCGCAGCAGCAACTTACCCTAAAGGATGCCTTAACTTTTGCTTTGCAGAACAACAGCAACATGCGCAAGGCACGATTGGATATTGAAGGCGGACGCTACAAGGTGGAAGAAGTAAGAGCACAGGCCTTGCCACAGCTTACGGGTACTGCCGGCTTAACCTACAACCCTATTATCGGACAACAGGTTGTTGATTTTGGTGGCCAGTTGCAAACCCTTAAATTCGGACAAAAATGGAACTCTTCTGCAGGTGTTCAGCTCTCGCAACAGCTGTTTAACCAACAGGTTTTTACGGGCTTGCAGGCGGCAAAATCGAGCGAGGAATATTACAACCTAACCGCTCAATTAACCGAAGAACAACTGATCGAATTGGTAGCCAACAACTACTATCAGGTATTGGTAACCAGGCAACAACTAGAGGTAATCGACAATAACATCAAAAACGTGAAGGTAGTCGAAAACATCGTGAATGTTCAGTATAAAAACGGTTTGGCCAAGAAAATCGACGTAGATCGTATCAAGGTAAACCTCACCAACCTCAACACCCAAAGAGAACAGGTGGTTAACGGTATTACCCAGTTAGAAAACCAGTTAAAGTACGCGATGGGTATGCCAGTAGCTACGGCAATTGTATTGCCTACCACCGAACTTACCCAAGTTAGCACCCTGCCACAGCTGGCAGATGCGGTAGACTTGTCTAACCGTACAGAAATTAAGCTTTTGGACAATCAGGATAAACTTTTGTCTTTGCAAAGAAAGGCTTATGTATCGGAATACTATCCAACCTTGGCATTAACAGGCAACTATACCTATTCTAGCCAGAGCAAAAGTTTCGACTTTTTAAGCTCGAGCAGTTCGGCCATTGGTTTTGGTTCTTCGGCGGTGGGATTAACGTTAAGGGTGCCTATCTTTAATGGCTTCCTAACCCGTTCTAAAATCCGTCAGGCCGATGTAGCCATCAAAAAGGCCAAAGAAGACAGGACCAACACTACCAACGCCTTGAATATGGCTTACGAAAATGCCAAAATCCAATTGCGCGACAACTTGAGCACCATCAATGCCCAACGCAAAAATGCCGAGTTGGCCCAAGAAATCTACAAAAGCACACAAAACAACTATAACAACGGACTGGCTTCGCTAACCGATTTGCTGGAAACAGAAAACTCGTTAACCCAGGCCCAAAACAGCTATACACAGGCATTGTTAAACTATAAAATTGCCGAAATACAATTAATCAAATCAAACGGAAATATTAAATCGCTAGTCCAATAACAGAAATGAAAAGAGTAATAATCATAATCGTTGTCATTGCTGCTGCCCTTGCGGCAATAGCCCTGGTTCTTAAGAACAACAAAAAGAAGAACGACGCCAAAACTGCCTTCATTGCCGAAGGTGGCGGTGCGGTAGCTGTTCGTGTGGCAACCGTAGAAAAAAAGGTGGTAGACCTTGATTTTAATGCAAACGGAAACTTTGCTGCCAACCAAGAACTGAACTTCCTTTCTGAAAACGCTGGTCGCGTAAGCGCCATTTACGTCAAAGAAGGCGATCGCGTAAGCAAAGGACAGGTTTTGGCCCGCGTCGATGCCGAAATTATCAATACCGACAGGGAAACAGCCGAAGCGGCTTATCAAAATGCGTTGAAAGACGAAGCCAGGTACCAAAGCTCGTATCAAACCGGTGGCGTAACCCAACAACAGCTTGACCAAGCCAAATTGGCCACCAGAAATGCACAGTTGCGTTTGCAGGCTTCGAAAAGAAGACTGAACGATGCCAGCATCAAATCGCCAATCAACGGTATCGTGAACAAAAAGTACATCGAAGTAGGTGCTTTTGTAACCGCTCAAGGTACGCAGTTGTTCGAATTGGTTGACGTTTCGAAACTCAAACTGAAAGTAAATGTAAACGAAGCACAAGTGGCCAATCTTAAATTAGGCGACCGCATCGATATCAAATCAAACATCTTCCCTACCGAGAAATTCAGTGGCAAGATTACCTTCATCGCGCCTAAAGCCGATGCAACTTTAAACTTCCCAATCGAAATCGAAGTGGCCAACAACACCAAAAACAGCTTAAAGGCAGGCATGTACGGCACAGCCGTTTTCAACTTCCCGCAACAAGCGCCTAGCATCCTTATTCCGCGCACCTCATTTGTGGGCAGCGTAAGCAGCAACCAGGTTTTTGTGTTAGACAAAGCCAGCAATACCGCCAAAGTACGCAATGTAGTAAGCGGCAGGATTTTGGGAGATAACGTGGAGATTTTGGATGGCTTGGCTGCAGGCGAAACCGTAATTACCAGCGGACAAATCAACTTGGCCGACGGCACTGCGGTAAGCATTGTTAAATAGGCTAAAAATTGCATTTACAACTCGCCTGCGCCACTAAACGTATGCATTATTAAAACAAAATGAAGATTACAGACATATCCATAAAAAGGCCCTCGCTGGTAATCGTGGTTTTTACCGCGCTTACCCTACTGGGGCTATTGAGCTACTTTTCGTTGGGCTATGAGCTATTGCCAAAATTCTCCAACAACGTAGTATCTATTTCTACCATCTACCCCGGCGCTTCGCCAAACGAGGTAGAAAATACCGTAACCAAGAAAATCGAGGATGCGGTATCATCGATGGAGAACATCAAAAAAATAAACGCGGTATCATTCGAAAGCTTGTCGACGGTAACCATTACCCTAACCGACAAGGCCAATATAGACGTGGCCCTGAACGATGCCCAGCGTAAGGTAAACGCCATCCTGGCCAATTTGCCGGAAGACGTAAAAACGCCTTCGCTAAGCAAGTTCTCGCTCGACGATTTACCGGTAATCACCATGTCTGCCTCGGCCAACATGGACGACATTACCTTTTACGATTTGATCGACAAACGTATTGCCCCGGTAATTTCGAGGGTAAACGGTATTGCCCAAGTAAACCTGATTGGGGGTTCTGAGCGCGAAATACAAGTAGCCCTAGATGCCAACAAACTGCAGGGTTATGGCCTTTCGGTGCCTCAGGTGCAACAGATGATTTTATCGTCGAACCTCGATTTCCCTACCGGAAGCGTAAAAACGCAGAACCAAGATGTATTGATCCGTTTATCGGGTAAATACCAAAGCATTGACGAAATGCGCAACTTGGTATTAACCACTACCAAAAACGGCACGCAAATCCGCTTAGGCGATGTTGCCGACGTGCAGGATGCCCAAAAAGAAACCGAGAAACTGGCCCGTATCAACCGTAAAGGCGCTATCGCGATCCAGATCATCAAACAAAGCGATGCCAACGCGGTAGAAGTAAGTAAAGGCGTGCATGCCATTATCGAAAAGCTGAAAACCGAATACAAAGCCGATAACCTCGATATCAAGATTGTAAACGACAGTTCGATCTTTACCCTCGAATCGGCCGATGCGGTAATCCACGATTTGATGTTGGCCGTAGTGTTGGTGGCTTTTGTGATGCTTTTCTTCTTGCATAGCATCAGGAACGCGGTTATCGTGATGGTGTCTATTCCGGCCTCTTTAATCGCTACGTTTATCGGCATCAGCCTCTTTGGCTTTACCCTAAACTTGATGTCGTTGCTGGGTCTATCCCTCGTGGTAGGTATTTTGGTGGATGATGCCATTGTGGTATTGGAAAATATCCAGCGCCACATGGAAATGGGCAAAAACAAAGTAAGGGCAGCTTCAGATGCCACAAGGGAAATCGGCTTTACGGTAGTTTCCATTACGTTCGTAATCGTGGTGGTGTTCTTCCCTATTGCCGTAAGTACCGGCTTGGTGTCGAACATTTTGCGCCAGTTCTGTATCGTGGTTATTATCGCCACTTTGCTTTCGTTGGTGGCCTCGTTTACCATTGTGCCTTTGCTTTTCTCAAGGTTTGGTAAATTGGAGCGTATCGAAGGCAAAAATATGTTCGGCCGTTTCATTTTATGGTTCGAAAAACAGCTTAAAAAATTCACGCATTGGGTTACGTCTATCCTAACCTGGTCGCTAAACCATAAACGACGCACCATTTTTGCGGTAATTGCCCTGTTTTTTGGCGCCATGTATTTAGCCGGAGCCGGATTTATCGGAAGCGAGTTCTTCCCTAAATCAGATAAGGGCGAGTTCTTGGTACAGATCGAATTGCCAAAAGACGCCTCGCTGGAGCAAACCAACTTCTATACCCAAAGAGCTGAAGCTTTCTTGCAGAAACAGCCAGAAATTACGCAGCTCATTACAACTGTTGGCCAATCAAGTGGCGATTTCGGTGGTACGCAAGCAACGGCCTACAAATCGGAAATCAACGTTAAATTGGTTGAACGCGACCAGCGCAAAGGTGTATCATCAGATATTTTTGCGACCAAAATGAGCCGTGCCCTGGCTAAAGAATTGGTGGGTGCCAAAGTAAAAACCGTTCCGATCAGTATTTTGGGTATCGCCGAAAACGCGCCTATCCAGCTGGTGGTAATGGGCTCTGATTTGGATAGTGCCTTGAAATATGCCGAAGGTGCCCAAAAAGTACTGGCAGGTATTCCGGGTGCTACCGAGATCAAATTATCGGTAGAAAAAGGAACGCCAGAAATCAATGTCAAGGTAGACCGCGATAAAATGTCGGCCCTGGGCCTAACCCTACAAACCGTGGGTGGAACCATGCAGACCGCATTTAGTGGCAATACCGATGGCAAGTTCAGAAAAGGCGAATATGAGTACGACATCAACATCCAATACCAGGATTTTAACCGCAAAAGCGTAGATGACGTACGTAACCTGATTTTTGTAAACGGCGCCGGACAGCAAATCAAACTTTCGCAGTTTGCTACCATTACCGAAGGATCTGGACCAAGTCAGCTGGAGCGTTTAAACAAATCGACTTCGGTATCGGTAAAAGCCCAATCTATTGGTAGACCTACCGGAACCGTGGTAGCCGATTTCCAAAAGAAACTGGAAGAGTTGCAGAAAAACGGCAAGCTGAAAGCACCGGTTGGCGTGAGCTATACCTGGGCTGGCGACCAGGAAAACCAAGCCGAGGGCTTTGGTACCTTAGGTATTGCTTTATTGGCCTCGGTTATTTTGGTATACCTGATTATGGTGGCACTTTACGATAGCTTTATCTATCCGTTGGTGGTAATGTTCTCGCTGCCGCTGGCCTTTATCGGTGCCTTCCTGGCCCTGGCCTTAACCAACAACTCCATCGGTATCTTTACCATTTTAGGTTTGATCATGCTGATGGGTTTGGTAGCGAAAAACGCCATTATCTTGGTCGATTTTACCAACCACATGAAAGCCGAAGGCAAATCGACCATCGAAGCCTTGGTGCTGGCCAACCACGCCCGTTTAAGACCGATTTTGATGACCACCATCGCCATGATTTTCGGTATGCTTCCTATTGCATTGGCCAGTGGTGCCGGTGCCGAATGGAAAAACGGTTTGGCCTGGGTTATTGTGGGCGGTCTAACCAGTTCGCTCTTCTTAACCCTGATTGTGGTACCGGTAGTTTACCTGATCTTCGACATGATGTTGGATAAACTGGGCTTTAACAAAAAAGGCAAATCTATTGATGAGCTGATGGTAGAGCCTTACGACCATAAAGACGTACACGAGTACGACCTGGATCATTAATACACTCCCCAAATTATATACTTTTAGTTTTGAAAGGAGCCGAGAATTCGGCTCCTTTTTTATGTACTAAGCGCTCAAGGCTCACGTTAGCGTTCCTCACCAACGCATTTAATACCACCGCTTGTTGATAAAGAATACCAACAAAGACAGACTTTTAATTCCTAGCTAAGTTGCTTATCGTTAATCCCAATCGCCTACGTTGGTGTTCCTCACCAACGGATTTAATACCAACAAGGACAGACTTTAATTCCTGGCTCAGTTGCTTATCGTTAATCCCAATCGCCTACGTTGGTGTTCTTCACCAACGGATTAACGCATTAGTCAGCATACCAAAACACCGCTCACGTTGGTGTTCCTCACCAACGGATTAACGCATTAGTCAGCACACCAAAACAATAACTTTCCTACCCACGCCCTACTCCTTACCTCCATTCACCTACCCAAAACCGCCGTTTGCCGACAATGCCATATTTAATTATCGACTAATAACTTCTTTTGTGCTGTATAAAGGCGGAGAACGGGAACTAATCTGGAGATAAAATGTTTTTTCATGGAAACTTTTAGTTTAAAAAAAGTTTCCATAGTTTTGATTATGTAATTTTCAAGAAAGGGTACAGATTGGAAATCAAAGAATACATAATTAAGGAAGCCGATAAACTTTTTTGCCAATTTGGCTTTAAAAGCGTAACCATGGACGATATTGCCAAGCATTTGGGCATGTCCAAAAAAACCATTTATCAACATTTTAGCGATAAGGACGAGCTGGTGAATATTCTGATCAGCGAAAAAATAGGCACGCAGGACTGCGTGGTTAAAGACGGAGCCAAAAATTCGGAAAATGCGGTTCACGAAATATTTTTCGCCATGAGCAATATCAACGAACTCTTGTCGAACATGAACCCCAAGCTCTTTTACGACCTGCAAAAGTATCACCCCAAAGCTTGGCTGATATTCAGGCGGTTTAAGGAAAAAACGTTGACCATGGCCATAGCCAATAATTTAGAACGTGGCGTGGAAGAAGGCTTGTACCGGAGCGAAATTAACGTAGACATTATTACACAGATGCGCCTGGCACAAATAGACCTGCTTTTTAACCAACATGATAACTACACCATGAACAAATACAGTTTGGCCCAAGTGATGATTGCCATAACCGAGCACTACCTTTTTGGCGTATGTAGTCCAAAGGGACTAGAACTTATCAGCCGTTACCAACAAAAAAAACCTACACAAGCATAAATTATATGAAACCACAACTTTACATTTTACTTTTTTGTCTGAGTTGGATCATCCCAGCCCAAGCCCAGCAAAAAGATACCACGGCAAGTTTCAGTCTGCAGGAGGCCATCTCCTTTGCATTAACCCATCAGGTTGATGTAAAGAATGCCAAAATAGACGAACAAATTGCTTCAAATACCGTTAAAAAGACCTTCGGCATTGGTTTGCCCCAAGTAAGTGCAAGTGCCGATTTTAACGATTTCCTTAAAGTGGCCACTAGCTTGGTACCCGCCATCTTTTTTGACAAGGATGCTGCTCCCGGCACTTTTATTCCGGTACAGTTTGGCGTAAAGTACAACTCTACGGCAGGCATTAACGCCAGTCAGCTGCTTTTTGACGGTACTTACCTAGTAGGGTTAAGAGCATCGAAAACCTATAAGGAATTGAGCACCAAAAACAGTGCACGAACCCGAATTGAAACCGCCGTTGCAGTTACCAAAGCCTATTATTCTGTTTTAGTAAGCGGCGAACAATTAACCTTGCTGGATGCCAACATCGCCAGTTTAAAAAAGTCGCTAAACGATACCGAAGCCATGTTCAAGAATGGCTTTGCCGAAAAAATCGATGCAGACAGGCTAAGCGTACTTTACAACAATGCGCAAACCGAAAGGGAAAACGTAGTGAGAATGCTGGCTTTAAACCTTAACCTGCTGAAATTCCAGATGGGATTAACCGTAAACAGCAACCTAACGCTCAAAGATAAAATCGGCGAGATCAATGTAGATCAAACACCTGTTTTAAGCGACAGTAGCGCCTATCACAAAAGAATTGAATATTCGATCCTACAAACGCAACTCAAGCTGAACGAGCTGGATGTAAAAAGGTACAAAAGCGCATTCCTGCCTAGCTTATCGGCATTCGGCAGTTATTCGTTGAGTTTCCAAAACGACAGGTTTGCTGATTTGTACGACAAGAACTTTCCCACTTCGGTCATCGGCCTTAAGCTTTCTATCCCGATTATTTCTGGCGGACAAAAACTTTACGACGTGAGAAATGCAAAACTGGAAGTGCTTAAAACCCAGAACAACATCAACAACCTGGCGAACTCGATCAACCTGGAAGTTTCGCAGGCACAAACCAATTTCTTGAATGGCCAGAAATCGCTTCAAAACCAGAAAAGAAACATGGCGCTGGCTCAAGAGGTGTTGCGCGTTACCAAAATCAAGTACGAACAAGGCGTAGGCACCAACCTGGAGGTAACCACCGCCGAAACTTCGCTCAAAGAAGCCCAAAACAATTATATCAATGCTTTATACGATATGCTCATCAACAAGGTAAATCTGGATAAGGCCTTAGGAAACATCAATTATTAAACCTTACAAAACCATCACATAATGAAAAGAGTATTATTCATTTCAGTCCTTGCTATTTTGGCCGCTTGTTCTAAGCCAAAAGACAAAAAAGCAGAACTAGCCGAGCTCAAGCAAAAACGCGCCGAGCTTGACGGCCAAATTGCCAAATTGGAAAAAGAAGTGGGTGGCAAAGATTCGTTGGCCACCAAAGACGTAACAGTTTACGACGTTAAATCAGCTCCTTTTAACAACTACATAGAAATACAGGGCAAAGTTGATGCCGAGCAAAACGTAGAGGTAAATCCCGAAATGCAGGGCATTGTAACTGCCGTTTATGTTAAAATTGGCCAAACCGTAAGCAAAGGCCAGGTATTGGCCCAAATAGACGACAACGTATTGCGCCAAAACATAGCCCAACTGCAAACACAGCTAGACTTGGCCAACAATTTGTACAATCGCCAAAAAAATCTTTGGGACCAAAAAATCGGCACCGAAGTGCAATACCTCAACGCGAAAAGCCAAAAAGAGGGCCTAGAACGCCAAATGAATGTATTGCGTACCCAACAGGGCCAATTTAAAATCAAGTCGCCTATTTCGGGAAGCGTAGAACAGATGGACTTGAAAGTAGGTCAGGCCGCCGCGCCGGGCATGCAGGCCATCAGAATTGTCAATGCCAACACCTTAAAAGCCAAGGCTCAGGTGGCCGAAGCTTATCTGGGCAAAATTGGCCAAGGCGATAACGTAAGGGTAATCTTTCCCGATTTGCAAGACAGCTTAACCACCAAGGTATCGTTTGCCTCTAAAGTGGTCGACCAGGCTTCGCGCAGCTTCAACATCGAAGTTAACCTGCCATCGAACAAAAAATACCGCGCCAATATGATTTCGGTGTTAAAGGTGGTCGACTATTCGAATCCCAATGCCATTATTGTTCCGGTTAACGCCATCCAAAATGCCGAAAACGGAAAATATGTAATGGCTGTAGTTAACGGAAAAGCGCAACGCACCAACATCAATATCGGACGTACCATCGATGGCAAAACCGAAGTTTTATCGGGCCTAAAAGCTGGCGACAAAATCGTGGTTACCGGCGTGGAGGACCTGAACGAAGGCGATCCGGTTAAATATTAATGAGTGAATGAAAGAATGATTCAAGGAATGAATTAGAGAATATGTGGACATACCACAACATTCGATCATTCAAAACCCTATCATTCAAAATTAAACCTTGAACAAATGAAAGAATGATTCAAGAAGTGAATGAATTAGTGGACGCAACACAACATTCAATCATTCAAAACTCAGTCATTCAAAATTAAACCCTGAACAAATGAAAGACGTTAACAAAGAGTTTAAGCCGTCGAGTTGGGCCATCGATAATAAAACGGCAATCTATATCATCACCATCATGATTACGATTGCGGGTTTGTTCGCCTATAACTCTACGCCCAAAGAGAATTTTCCGGAGGTTATCATCCCGAAAATCTTTATACAAACCACCTATCCTGGTACTTCGCCAGAGAACATGGAAACCTTGGTGACCAAGCAATTGGAAAAAGAAATCAAGGGCACACAGGGCCTGAAGAAAATCACTTCCAATTCTTACCAGGATTTCTCCATCATCACAGCCGAATTTGGTACGGATGTGGACATCAAAGATGCCAAGCAACGCGTAAAAGATGCAGTTGACAAGGCCAAACCAGATTTGCCAAGCGACTTGCCCGACGATCCGGTGGTGCAAGACGTAAACTTGTCTGATTTGCCGATCATGTACCTGAACATTTCGGGCAATTTCGATTTGAAGAAGCTGAAAGAATATGCCGACGATATCCAAGACCGTATTGAGGCCTTGCCAGAAATCTCGGGTGTTGATATTGTTGGGGCCTTGGATCCTGAAATCCAGATTACGGTTGACATGAACAAAATGGCGGCCGCACAAATTACTTTTACAGACATTGCCAATGTGGTAGGTGGCGAAAACGTGAATGCCTCGGGCGGTACTGTAAAAATGGATGGCCTGCGCCGTACGCTGAACATCAAAAAAGAGTTTAAAAACGCAGAGCAGATTGCCAATTTGGTGGTCAAAACACCAACGGGAGCCTCTGTTTATTTGAGAGATATTGCCGAAGTAAAGGATGCCTTTAAAGAGCAAAACAGTTACGCGCGCTTGTATGGCAAGAACGTAATTACGCTGAACGTGAAGAAACGTTCGGGCCAAAACCTGATTGAGGCTTCTGATAAAATCAATCAGATTATTGCCGACATGAAGGCCCATTCCTTACCGAAAAGCTTGGAATTAAAAATTACCGGCGACCAATCTGACCAAACCCGTGTAACCTTGCACGACTTGATCAATACGATTATCATCGGCTTTATCCTGGTAACCATCATCCTCATGTTCTTTATGGGGGTAACCAATGCCTTGTTCGTGGCTTTATCGGTTCCGCTTTCCATGTTCATCGCCTTCCTGTCGATGCCGTTTTTGGGCGGCTTGTTTGGCTTCAGTTTTACCATGAACATGATCGTGCTCTTCTCTTTCCTACTGGGACTGGGCATTGTGGTAGATGATGCCATTGTGGTCATCGAAAACACCCACCGTATTTTCGACAATGGCAAGGTGCCCATTGTTAAGGCGGCCAAAACCGCGGCCGGCGAGGTTTTCGTGCCTGTATTTTCGGGTACCCTAACCACATTGGCTCCGTTCTTCCCCTTGCTGTTCTGGCCGGGAATTATTGGCAAGTTCATGTTCTTTTTACCGGTTACGCTCATTGTAACCCTGTTTGCCTCGCTGATTGTGGCTTACATCATCAATCCGGTATTCGCGGTTGATTTTATGGCGCATGATGACCATTCGGCCAATAAAAAACCACATTTTGATAAAAAAACCACAAAAAACCTCTTGATTATGGGCATTATTGCCCTGGTAGGTTATGTGATCAACATCGGCTTGGGCAATTTCGTCGTTTTCTTGGCGCTGTTGTACCTGTTGAACCATTTCTTCTTAACCAATGCCGTTAAAACCTTTCAGAACAAGATTTGGCCTGGCTTCCAAAACCGATATGTTAAAGTATTGCATTGGGCAGTTGAGCACCCTAAAAAATTGATTTGGGGTACTTTCGGCTTGTTCTTTTTAACGCTATTTGTTTTTGTTACCCTGGTAGGCACTGGCCGACAAAAAATCATCTTCTTCCCTTCGGCCGATCCTAACTTTGTGTATGTATACGTGGGCATGCCTGTAGGTACCGACCAAGCTTATACGAATGAAGTGGTGCGAAACGTGGAACAGAAAGTAACCAAGGTTTTGACCAAGAACGGAAAAATAGATCCGGTAGTAACTTCTATCATTTCGAACGTAACCGTAGGTGTAACCGATCCGCAGGACGAAGACCAAGGCGAATACCCGAACAAAGGAAAAGTTACCGTGGCTTTTGTCGAGTTTGGCAAGCGTAACGGCGTAAATACGGCTACTTACCTCGACAAAATAAGGGAAGCCGTTAAGGGTATTCCTGGCGCCCAAATATCGGTTGCCCAAGAACAGGGCGGCCCGCCAACAGCGAAGCCAATCAGTATCGAAATTACCGGCGACAACCTCGATTCGATTGTAAATACTTCAGAAAGATTGAAAAAATACCTGGTCAACAAGCAGATTGCGGGCGTAGAGGAATTGAGATCAGATTTCCAAAACAACAAGCCTGAGGTAATTTTTGACATCGACCGGGAAAGAGCTAATCGTGAAGGCATTTACACTGGCCAAATTGCGCTTGACTTGCGTGCGGCTTTGTATGGACGTGAAATCTCCAAATTTAGAGATGAAAAAGAGGATTACGAAATCAACGTGCGTGCCAAAGACGACCAGAAAAACAACCTCGAGGTGCTCCGCAACATGAAAATGACCTATCGTGACATGGCCATGGGCGGACAAATCAGGCAAGTGCCGATTTCTTCTTTCACCAATATCGACTATGTCAACACCTACGGTGGCATTAAGCGCAAGCAACAAAAAAGGATCATCATCCTCTCATCAAACGTGTTGAGCGATGCCAACCCTAACCAAGTGGTAGCCAACGTAACCCAAGAGGTGGCTCAATTTAAGGCGCCAAGGGGCGTTGAAATCAGAATGGCCGGCGACCAAGAGGAACAGGCCGAAACCATGGGCTTCTTGTTAAAAGCGTTTTTAATTGCCATTGGCACCATTTTGATCATTTTGGTAACCCAATTCAACTCCATCAGCAAGCCGATCATCATCTTGGTTGAGGTGTTGTTCAGTTTGATTGGCGTACTGGGTGGCTGTATCCTCTTCAACATGCCGTTTTCGGTTATGATGTCGATGTTGGGTATTGTGGCCCTGATTGGTATCGTAGTGAGGAATGGTATCTTGCTGGTAGAATTTACCGAGCTGATGGTGAGCCAAGGCATGAGCGTAAAAGATGCCGTAATCGAAGCGGGCCGTACCCGTATGACCCCGGTATTGTTAACGGCAACCGCAACCATGTTGGGCTTAATTCCGTTGGCCGTGGGCTTAAACATCGACTTTGTGAAGCTGTTTACCGAACTGAACCCGCACATTTATTTCGGTGGAGATAACGTAGCTTTCTGGGGACCATTATCGTGGACCATGATTTTCGGTCTGAGCTTCGCTACTTTCCTAACCCTTATTTTGGTTCCTTGTATGTATATCGTGATGGATAAAAACTCGAGGGCCATTAAAGGCTGGTTCAAGAAAAAACCGGCGGCAGTTGCCAACCCTTCGGCAACTGATGAGGCCAACGATGTAACTGTACACTAAAAACCCCATTAAATAACAATTAAGCCCTTTAGTCTGAAAAGATTAAAGGGCTTTTCAATTTAGTTTAACCATTTCATAAAACTGGCTAAACAAGAACTTTAGTATATTAGTATAACCAAAAATCACAAATATGAACTACAAAAGCGCAATTAGCTGGTTCGAAATACCAGCTTCAGACTTAGACAGGGCAACCCGATTTTACGAAACCATTATGGGTGTCCAATTAATCGTGATGGATATGGAAGGCATGAAAATGCGTCTGTTTCCGGTAGCGGATATGATGAACGATATTGGTGGCGCTATTGTTGACCGTGGCGATTTTTACAGCATCTCTTCCACAGCCGGTGTACTGATCTACCTTAACGGAAATCCAGACGTACAACAGGTATTGGACAAAGTGGAAGCAGCTGGTGGCAAAATTGTTGTTCCGAAAACAGAAATTAGTCCGGAATATGGCTTTATGGCGGTAATTATTGATACCGAAGGCAATAGAATTGGCCTGCACAGCGTACCTGCATAGACCTAAAATACACTTCCGAAGTTTGAATGCAAGCACACTTACGAAGTTTGAACGCAAGCACACCTCCGAAGTTTTTAAAACTTCGTAAGTGTTGCTATCGAATAGCCTTTACCTTGGCTACAATCAGGCTGATGCAGATACCAAAACACCCAATCACGGCATAAGAATACCTTAAACTCGAAAGTGCCGAAATATAGCCAATTAGCGGAGGCCCCATCAGAAAGCCAAAATAGCTTACGCCCGAAACCATGGCCAAGGCAATGCCAGGCGCTACTTTGGTATTGTTACCGGCAATACTGTAAACCATGGGCACAATGCCCGACACGCCAACACCTACCATCATAAAGCCAATGGTAGCCGGAATAAGATAGGGGAAAACAACTGACAGCAACATGCCGCTTGAAATCACAACCCCACTTACCTGCAGCAGTCTTTTCCGTCCGTAGGCCGCAATCACCTTATCGCCCAAGAAACGGCCCGTAGCCATCATGATCATAAAAGAGGTATAGCCCAAAATAACCAAAGCGTGTGGCGCCTTTACAATTTCCTTAAAATAAACACCGCTCCAATCGAACATAGCCCCTTCTGTAGCCATGCTGCAAAAGCCTATAATGCCCAATTGTATCAATACGCCCTGCGGTCGGGTAAATAATTTTGGTTTTTCCTGCTGCACAGGCTTTTTGGCTTCTAGCAGATACCTATAGTTGATGCCGATGTGTACAAAGGCCAAAAGAGCGATGATGCAGAAATGCAAATAGGGCGAAGCATGCAGGCTGGTCATGAGCAGGCCCACCAAAGCCCCCGAAAAGCCACCTACGCTCCAAGCGCCGTGAAAAGAAGTCATGATAGGCTTGCCATAATAGCTTTCTCCGGCTACACCTTGTGTATTTAAGGCAATATTGCAGAGGTTTCCGGTAATGCCGAACATGAACAGAAACAAGGCCAACTGCCAGCCCGTATTGGCCAAAGCCAGATTGGTTAGGGCCAGGGCATACAAAGGCGCTCCAATGGTAAGCATGCGCTTGCTGCCAAAAATGGTTGTTAAACGACCCGACACGGGCATGGTAAGCAACTGGCCCAAGGGCAATGCCAACAAAATACTGCCCAACTGCGCATCAGAAAGCTGCAAAGCCGATTTAAGATCAGGAATGCGACTGGCCCAGGAGGCAAAGCAAAGGCCTTGGCCAAAATAGAAAAGCGAAACCGCCAATCGCACTTTTTTCTTGCTGTAAGGATGAACTATTGCATCTGAGGCGAGGATGGGCTCGGCGCTTTCTGACATTCTTGAATTTTTTGGGGTGGAATAGAAATGCAAATTTCCTCAAATTAGCCGAGAAAAGCACAAAAAAAGCCGGCAAATCTACCGGCTTTTGATTTTGAAATGACTTTAGCCATTGGGCTATAATTTATCTGGCTGAAAGAATTTAACCGTTCCATCATCTTCATTCGACACAATCAGCAAGCTCCTGCCATTAGGGCTATCTTTTGGCTTTACAAACAGGATGCCTTCTGGCGCATCGCCGGTTGAGAACAGCTGCACAAATTTAGGCGCTGCCGGATTGCCGATATCATAAATGGCAATTTGGTCTACCCTCTCCATACCGATAAAAGCCAAGGTCTGTCCGTTTACCTGCGCTACGGTTACCCCTTCAACCTCTACTCCTTTATTGTCCGAACGGTCGTCGTCGTATTTGCCTGCATCAATTACGCGTTGCTCCAAATCTTTGCCAATGTTGGCTACCAATTGTCCGGTTGAAGCATTGATAATGCTCAGGCTTCTGCCACCGGTGGCATACAACTCGTCGTAATCGCCATCGCCGTCCGTATCGCCAAAGAACTTGCTTACGGTTAAACGGCCCAAATTGGCATCTTGTTTCAGTAGCGAAGCGGTTGGAAATTTTGTTGGATCGAGGGTCAGATCTTTTACTCTTGCTTCTTCGTTAAAGGCGCTGTAGGCACGGGTATCGCCTTCGTTAGCCAAGGCCAAATAGCCGGTGTTGTTTGCCGTGAAATAAGCAATGGCATCTGGCAGGTAAAACGCTTTGATTGGCCAGTTTTTCAGTTCCTTTTTACCGTCTTTATCGCTTACATCAAAAGGGTTTTCGGCCAGGCTGATATCTCTGGTACCCAAAGGCATAATTTTGGTAATGGCACCTGCAACGATATCGATTTCGGCTACGCCATTGTTCTCTTGCAGGGTTACGTAGGCCTTTTTGCTATCGGCTGCTACCGTAATGTATTCTGGTTCGATGTCTTTGGCAAAGGAAGCATTCAATCCATAAATCCTGAAGCCATTGGCCACCAAAGTTGCCTTTTGGCTTTCGAAGCCCGAGAAATCCATGGTTTTAACCGAATAGTTGTCTTTGACGTTGATGATAGAAATCGAACCCACCGGATCAACGGTATAGGTATCGTTTGGCTCGCCTTCGTTGGCCGTTAAAATGTAATTGCCATCGGGACTAAAAGTTACCATATCGGGCATGGCGCCCACGGTAATCTTTTTCACTTCTTCCAAGGTTGATGTTTTGATAATCACTACATCGCCATTGCCCTGCTTATCGGCTCCATCTAAAGCTACAGCTAACAAACCGTTGGAAACCGCGACGCTGTTGATGCCTGCATTATTGGGAAAAGTAAGGGTTTTGACTTTGCTTACCGTAGGATAGGCGCTTAAATCGACCACTTCTACCTTGGTGCCACCATCGTTGCTTACCACGAATAGTTTTTTGGTACTTGGATCGTAGGCTGAGATTTCGGCTGCAGTGGCACCGCCCAAATCAATAGAGGCAATTTCCTTAAAAGTTGCCGGGTTTTCTGCAACAAAGGGCTCCGGAATGGGTTCGTCGGTTTTTTTGTCTTTTTTACAAGACGCCAATGCCATGGCCGCAATTAACAATGCGTTAAATAATTTTCTTGAGTTCATGTCTTATCTGTTTTACGGCAAAAATATTTAGCCTACCAGACAGAAATGTTCAACACTCATTATCATTGTGTTAACAAATTATCAATTCGTTAAAAACAAAAAATATAAGCGGTCTGTGGGCCACAGACCGTGGAGTCGAGAGTCGAAAACAAAAAGTCCCATAGTAAAATACTACGGGACTTTGAAAAAATATCTTCGGACTCCTGACGTAGGACTTCCGACTCGAGACTAAATATGGATCGCTCTGTTAGCGGTAGCTGCCAAAGCGGCTTCTTTCAAGGCTTCGGTATAAGTTGGGTGCGCATGGCAAATCCTGGCGATGTCTTCGGCCGAGGCACGGAACTCCATCGCTACTACAGCTTCGGCAATCATGTCGGCCGCACGCGGACCAATCATGTGTACGCCCAAAACTTCGTCGGTTGCCTCATCGGCCAATACTTTGATAAAGCCATCGGTATCCATGCTCGCTTTGGCCCTGCCACTTGCTTTGAAAGGGAATGAACCGGTTTTGTATTTTACGCCTTGTTCTTTCAGTTGTTCTTCGGTATAACCTACTGAAGCTACCTCTGGCCAAGTGTAAACCACCCCAGGAATTAAGTTATAGTTGATGTGCGGTTTTTGTCCGGCAATGGTTTCAGCTACGTAAATACCTTCATCTTCGGCTTTGTGGGCCAACATGGCACCTTTAATCACATCGCCAATGGCATAAACGCCTTTCACCGAAGTTTCCAAATGTTCGTTTACCGGAATTTTTTTGCCTCTTTCTTCAACGGTAATGCCAATTTTATCCAAGCCTAAGCCTTCGCTGTAAGCGGTACGGCCAACGGCAACAATGCAATAATCGGCTTCCAATTTAATGGCTTCGCCTTTCGGGTTATCGGCAGTTACAGTAACGGTTTTGCCTTTGGTAGTGGCACCGGTTACTTTGTGGCCCATATAGAACTCCATGCCCAAGGTTTTCTTGAGTACGCGTTGCAGTTCTTTGCCCAAACCGGCATCCATGGTGCTGATGATAGATGGCATAAACTCAACCACAGAAACTTTTGTTCCCAAGCGTGCATACACCGATCCCAGTTCCAAACCAATTACACCACCCCCAATTACGACCATGCTTTTGGGCACTTCTTTAATGTTCAAAGCTTCGGTTGAAGTAATGATGCGTTTTTTGTCGATAGGCAAAAATGGCAATGCTGTTGGCTTAGAGCCAGTAGCAATAATTACGTTTTTGGCACTTAGGGTTTCGGTAGTTCCATCGGCTTTGGTTACCAAAATTGTGTTTTTATCTACAAAAGAGCCTACGCCTTCAAAGGCATCGATTTTGTTCTTTTTGAATAGGTAGGTAATACCGGCAGTGTTTTGCAAAACCACATCGTCTTTGCGGGCAATCATCTGCTTCATGTCTACCTTTAAATCTTTAAGGTTAATGCCATGCGTAGTAAACGTATGTGCTGCATTGTGGTAATGCTCAGAAGAATCCAATAAGGCCTTTGATGGAATACAGCCCACATTGAGGCAGGTACCGCCATAAGTTTTATATTTTTCAACTACGGCCGTTTTTAAGCCTAATTGTGCACAACGGATGGCACCTACATAACCGCCCGGTCCCGAGCCAATAACAACTACATCGTATTGCATAGTAAAGATCTTTTTTTGTGAAGCAAAGTTAAGGAATAGGTTTGAATGTTTGGGGCTTGATTTTTCGAATGTTACACGCTCGTGGCTCATTGGTTCATTGGTTCATTGGTTCATTGGTTCATTGGTTCATTGGTTCATTGGTTCATTGGTTCATTATGGAATTGTTGAATGTGATAGGGTTTAATTGTTAAATTGCTTAATGGTACATTGCAAACTATAAACTGCCCACTGCAAACTGGCAACTGTAAACCGCAAACCGGCAATTCCACCCCAAATTTGTCAGGAATGCCCCTCGTTAAAGCAGGCAATTCTTTTCAACTTTGTTTAACCAAAAACGAAAACAATGTCATTTCAAGCTTATTTAAACACCATCAAGGCACAAACGGGTAAAACCCCTGCCGATTTCAGGCAAATGGCCGAAACCAAAGGCTTCACCGTTAACGGCAAACTCCAAGTAAAAGCAACCGAAATCACCAATTGGCTCAAAGCAGATTTCGGCCTGGGACACGGCCACGCCATGGCCATTTATGCACTGCTCAAAGGAATCAAAGACGAGAACAGCCAATAAGTACACTTGCGAAGTTTAACTTTCTTTTACTTATTTCTTTTCAATGGCAAAGTTGAGGGCTACGCCGTTTTAAAACTTCGCAAGTGTATCCGTAGCTACTCCATGGACTATCGACCATGGACCAAAAGTGTAACTTCTTTAAATACTTAGGTTTTTGAAAGTGGCTTTTTTTATATTTATGGTTCATAACTAATTTCTTCATCATGAACCGCCTAAAACTGATTGTAGCCCTGCTGAGTTTTGCCCTGGCATCTGCTCAAGCTGTAGCCCAAAACACCTACGTTAAAGACAATTACACCAAAACCGATGCCTACATTACCATGCGCGACGGGGTAAAGCTCTTTACGTCTATCTATACGCCCAAAGATGCCTCGGCACAGAAAAAGTATCCCATCATGATGCAGCGTACCTGCTATAGCATTGCGCCCTATGGTGCCGACAAATATCCCAACCGTTTGGGCCCTTCGGCTACCATGATGAAAGAAGGCTACATTTTCGTATATCAAGACGTGCGTGGCCGTTACAAAAGCGAAGGCACTTTTACCAATATGACCCCGGTTATCGACAATAAAAAAGCCAAAACCGATGTTGATGAAGGCTCAGACACTTACGATACCATCGATTGGCTGATCAAAAACGTAACCAACAACAATGGCAACGTTGGCCAATGGGGCATTTCTTATCCTGGATTTTATACTGCAGCCGGAATTTTAAGTAACCACCCAGCCCTTAAGGCTTCTTCGCCACAGGCACCAATCTCCGATTTCTTCTTCGACGACTTTCACCACAACGGCGCTTTCCTGCAAGGCTATTTCTTTACCTTCCCGGTATTTGGCGTTCAGAAAAAAGATACCACCACTACGGCTTGGTACAACAACCAAATGATCGGAACAGGTACCAAAGACGGCTATCAATTTGGCTTGGATTTGGGCCCGCTAAGCAATGCCGACAAATATTACAAAGACAATTTCTTCTGGCAGGAAACGGTTAACCACCCTAGCTACGACGAGTTCTGGCAAAAAAGAGGCTTGTTGAAACATTACCAGCCTAACCTTAAAACTGCCGTAATGACGGTGGGCGGCTGGTTCGATGCCGAAGATCTTTCGGGACCGTTGAACATCTACAAAACCATCGAAAAGAAAAACCCAAATGCCTATAACACCATCGTAATGGGACCGTTCGGCCACGGACGCTGGTCGAGCGAAACCGGCCATACCATGCACAGCAACGTGTATTTTGGCGATAGTATTGCTACTTTTTACCAAAGAGAGATCGAATCGAAATTCTTCAGCCACTTCTTGAAAGGCAATGGCGACAAAAACTCGAACCTGCCCGAAGCCTACATGTTTGATACAGGCTTAAAACAATGGGATAAATTCGATAAATGGCCGGCCACCAATGCCACCAAACAAAAGCTGTTTTTGGGCGCCGATGGCAAACTGACTTTCTCGCAAGCCAAAACCGCTGGTTCTGTTTCTTATGTGAGTGACCCCATGAAACCTGTTCCATATACCGAAGACATCACCACCACTACCGGTTTTACGCCACACAACTACATGAGCGAAGACCAGCGTTTTGCAGGTCGCCGAACCGATGTACTGATTTTCCAAACCGATGTGTTGACCGAAGACATTACCTTGGGTGGCGAAATCATGTCGCACCTTAAAATTGCAACCACAGGCAGCGATGCCGATTTCTTTGTCAAACTCATCGACGTTTATCCGGCCGACGAGCCCAACAATCCTTACATGCCAAACAAAAACATCACCTTGAGCAATTATTGGCAAATGGTACGTTCCGAAATCATGCCAGCCCGTTTCCGCAACAGCTTCGAAAAACCAGAAGCCTTGGTATCGGGCAAAAAAACCGATGTCAATTTCCGTTTGCAAGACGTGTTGCACACCTTTAAAAAAGGCCACCGCATTATGATACAGGTACAAAGCACCGCTTTCCCTTTGTTTGCGCGCAATCCTCAAAAATTCGTAGCCAATCCGTACAAAGCCACACAGGCCGACTACATCAAGGCTACCCAAACCGTATTTAACGATAGTTTTATCGAAGTTGATGTGATCAAATAAACCATGAGAAACCTTAAATCATTCTTATTACTGGCCCTAAGCTGTTTTACTGTCGCCACTTGGGCACAAGAAACCGATTCGGCTTACGTACGCAACCATTACACCAAAATAGAGCGCCAAATTCCGATGCGCGATGGCGTGAAACTGTTTACGTCTATCTACATTCCGAAAGACCAAGGCAAGAAATATCCCTTTTTGCTCAACCGTACGCCCTATACCGTTGCCCCTTATGGCGAAGACAAGTACAAAACCAGCCTGGGCAATTTTCCCGCCATGATGCGCGAAGGTTTCATCTTCGTTTATCAGGATGTGCGCGGTCGTTGGATGAGCGAAGGAAATTTTGAAGACATCAGGCCCCAAACCAATAAAAAAGGCAAAAACGACATCGACGAAAGCACCGACACCTACGACACCATCGATTGGTTGGTTAAAAACATTGCCAATAACAACGGCAATGCCGGTATTTATGGCATCTCGTATCCGGGTTTCTACTCCACCACCTCCTTACCTAATGCACATCCGGCCCTAAAAGCAGTTTCGCCACAGGCACCGGTAACCGATTGGTTTATGGGCGATGATTTCCACCACCGAGGCGTACTGTTTTTGATGGATGCCTTTAGCTTTATGAGCAATTTCGGTGTGCCCCGCCCGAAACCCATTACACCCGACAAAGGCCCTAAAGGCTTTAAATTCCCCATCCAGGACAATTACCGTTTTTATCTGGAAGCCGGAAGCCTTAAAAACCTGAAGGAAAAATACTTTGCCGACAGCATCAAATTTTGGAATAACCTGTTCAAGCACCCCAACATCGATACTTTTTGGAAAGCCAGGCTCATTTTGCCACACCTAACCAATGTAAAACCTGCGGTCATGGTAGTAGGTGGCTTTTTTGATGCTGAAGATGCCTATGGTACTTTTGCAACTTACAAAGCCATCGAAAAACAAAATCCCGGTGCCAACAATATTTTGGTAGCGGGTCCATGGTTTCACGGTGGCTGGGTACGCAGCACAGGAAGCAGCTTTGGCGATATCCAGTTTGGCCAGCCAACCAGCACTTATTATCAAGAAAACTTTGAACTACCGTTCTTTAAATACTACCTCAAAAACGAAGGCAGTTTTAAGGGAGGCGAAGCCAATATTTTTGTAACCGGGAGCAACCAATGGAAAAAATTCGATACCTGGCCACCAGCTGCTACCGAAAGTCGAAACCTTTACCTGCATCCCAATGGCAAGCTCGCATTCGAAAAAGTTGGCCGTACCGATAGCTGGGATGAATACGTAAGCGACCCGAACAATCCCGTGCCTTACCAAGATGGCATACAGGCCAAGCGTACCCGCGAATACATGATAGACGACCAACGTTTTGCCGCCCGCAGGCCAGATGTAAAGACCTATCAAACCGATGTTTTAACAGAAGACATTACCGTTACCGGACCTGTTTTGACCAATTTGGTGGTTTCAACCACAGGAACCGATGCCGATTATGTAGTTAAACTGATCGACGTTTACCCGGAGGATGCGCCTAATCCAAGCCCAAATCCGCAAAACATCATCATGGGTGGCTACGAAATGCTGGTTAGAGGCGAAATTATGCGAGGCAAATACCGCAACAGCTTCGAAAAGCCAGAGCCTTTTGTGCCTGGAGCCATCACCAAAGTCAACTATCCATTGCCCGATGTAGCCCATACCTTTAAAAAAGGCCATCGCATCATGATCCAGATCCAAAACTCTTGGTTCCCATTGGCTGATAGAAATCCGCAACAATTTATGGATATTTACCAGGCCGAACCCAAAGATTTTAAAAAGGCAACGCATAAAATTTACCACGATACGTTTAACAGCTCGTTTATTACCCTTAATGTTTTAAAACCCTAACAATCAATCTATACCAAAATGAAGCGAATACTTTCATCGGCACTGGCCTTGTTGCTTTTCGGCACCGTGGCAAATGCCCAATTAATGGTCAATAAAAAAGAGTATACCCGAGCCGATACGCTAAGGGGCATGCTTACTCCCTTGCGTACTTGTTACGATATCAACTACTATCACCTCGATGTGAAAATCAACTTGGATCAAAAATCAGTAAGCGGCAGCAACGAATTTGCCTTTACCGCTACGCAGGATTTTAACAAGTTGCAGTTCGACCTTTTCGAAAACCTCAAAATAGACAAGATCGTTTATAACGGTGCCGAACTTCCCTACACCCGCGAGTTTGGGGCAGTATTTGTGACCTTCCCCAAAACCATCAAAAAAGGAAGCAAAGACCGCTTTACTGTTTTTTACAACGGCAATCCGAGAATAGCTCGTACTCCGCCTTGGGATGGCGGCTTCATCTTCAAAAAAGACAAAGCTGGCAATCCTTTTGTTTCGGTAGCCTGTCAAGGTTTGGGCGCCAGCGTTTGGTGGCCTAACAAAGACCATCAGAGCGACGAGGTAGACAGCATGCTGATCAGCATTTCCGTACCAAAAGATTTGGACGAAATCTCGAACGGCCGTTTACGCAGCGTGGTTGACCAGCCCGACGGCTACAGGCAGCACAACTGGTTTGTGGCCAACCCCATCAACAACTACAACGTAACTTTTTACATTGGCAAATATGCCCACTGGACCGATACCTACAATGGCGAAAAAGGCCCATTAAGCATCGATTATTGGTCGCTTAAAGAAGATAGTGCCGTTGCGCGCCCCCATTGGGATGCCGACGTAAAGCCGATGCTCGAATCGTTCGAACATTGGTTTGGTCCTTATCCGTGGTACAAAGACGGCTACAAACTGGTTCAGGCACCACACTTGGGCATGGAACACCAAAGCGCCGTAGCTTATGGCAATCAATTTAAAAAAGGCTATTTGGGAAACGACCTTTCTAGAACTGGCTATGGCCTGAAATGGGATTACATCACTGTACACGAAAGTGGCCACGAATGGTTTGCCAACAACATTACCACCAAAGACATTGCCGATATGTGGGTGCATGAGGGCTTTACCAGCTATTCGGAGGTACTGTTTACCGAATCTACCCAAGGCAAAAAAGCCGGCGACGCTTATGCCATCGGCTTGCGCAGAGGCATCCAAAACGACAGACCCATTATTGGCCCCTACAACGTAAACAAAGAAGGCAGTGGCGATATGTACCCTAAAGGTGCCAGCTTGATCCACACCATCCGCCAAGTAATCAATAACGACGAAAAATTCAGGTCGATTTTGAGAGGCTTAAATTCAACTTTTTACCACAAAACCGTAACCACTGCTGATGTAGAGAATTACATCAGCAAACAAAGCGGTTTGAAGCTGGGCAAGGTTTTTGACCAGTACCTCAGGTATACCAACATTCCCGTATTGGAATACAAAATCAACAATGGCGTTTTGTCATACCGCTGGATTACCGATGTAAAAGGATTTGATATGCCGGTAAAAGTTTCGCTAAAAGCCGACGATTATACTTTTATCTATCCAACCAACGATTGGAAAACCACAAAAATAGACAGTTCGGTAAATATGGATACCTTTAAAGCCGAACCTAACTTTTATGTAAAAGTGAAAAAAGCGGAATAACGGATTGAATGCCTATTTGTTCACTTTTGCTCATCACTGTTTTGGGCCACCCGTGATGTATTATAGGCAAATAGTTTTCTTTGATGTTTTTATGTCAAAGAAAACTATTATTGATTTACGCGACTATGAAGGGTCTATAGGATTAAAAGTCTCACACGCAAGCCAACCTGGAGAGCATCTCCCAGCCTCCGTTACAGATGGATCGTCTTTGTAATATGCACCTGTACCTTCGATTTTACCAGTATCTTGACTCCAACAATAGCAATAGTAATGATATTCGGGTGGCAATACACCACCTGTCACATTTTTCAATTGTTCTCGGCTTAGTTTTTGATAATTTTCCATAATCCTTTATTTAATAGTTTAATGACACTCTAATTTAAAATTAAAATATTAAAAAACAACAATTTAACTATCCTTAGCAACGTATAAAGAAACGCTATTTTTTATAATTATCCAGAGAAACTGACTAACTAACTCCAATCAAAAATTCAAGTAAATCAACCAACGATTGGAAAACCACCAAAATAGACAGTTCGGTAAATATGGATGCCTTTAAAGCCGAACCTAATTTTTATGTAAAAGTGAAAAAGGGCGAATAATTAGCCTGCCAAAATTAAAGAAGCCAATCTGTTAACGCAGGTTGGCTTTTTTTACGACTTGAGTTACCCGCATTTCCAACAAGCCAACCTTCCAATAAGCCAATAATAGGGTAAGTTGAGCTAATTTTTTCTCCAGACCATGCAACTTTTCAAAAAAGTTCCACGTCTTATCAATAAACAAACCTAATCACACATGAAAAAATTATTCGTTTCCTTAAGCTTCATGGCAGTCGTGGCCTGCTTGAGCCTGCAGCCGGTTTTGGCGCATATCTACCCTATTGTTATCGGTTACAAAGCCAAAAAACAGGGAGAGGTAAAAGATTATAATGGCGTTGCTGCCGGTGGCCCTATCGATGTGATCATCCAATTGGGCGACAGCGAAGGCGTTAGATTTGAAGGCGATGCCGATGCCATTGCCGCCTTGATTGTTGAAGTTAAAAACAATGTACTGACCATCAGGCCAGAAAACAGCTGGAACAATTGGTCAAGAAAATACGACAACAGAAAAGTAACGGCTTATGTAAGAGCCAAGAACCTAAAAAGCCTAACCATGTCTGGTTCGGGCAAGATGAGTGTTAACGGCACCATCAAAGGCGCATCTTTGTCGTCGGTTTTAAGCGGATCGGGCAGTATTAGTGCCAGTGCCCAAGTCAACAAGTTTAGTGGTGTAATCAGTGGTTCGGGTTCGCTCAACTTTACCGGTAGCGCCGATGATGCCAGCATCGTGGTCAGCGGTTCGGGGTCGTTTAGCAGAAAAGGCTTTTCGGTTGGTTCATTATCTACAACAATTAGCGGATCGGGCAATGTTAGCGTCAATGCCGAAAAAGAAATCAATGCCGTAATCAGCGGTTCGGGCAGCGTAAACTATTCGGGCGATCCCTCGGTACAAAAAAGAGTATCAGGCTCTGGACGAGTAAGAAAAATATAAGACGCTTTTAACACACATCACAAAAGCAAAAGCTCCTTTGGGAAATACCAAAGGAGCTTTTTTATGACCTATCGTTAAAATAGATTAGAGGCTGTTTCTTAAAATTGATAGCCCAACACTGTTAAATTCTCGGCATACCTGATGGTTTGACTGGCTCGGTCTATGTCGTTCCTTCCGGTAGTATGAATACGCGAAAGGTCGGTAAAGCCCACTTTGGTGGTATTTTGCAGGTAAAATCCTTTGGTAATGTAAAACTTGATACCCGCCTTGGCCGAAATGCCATAGCCGGCAATGTTCCAAAAGTTGTTTTTGCCTACGCCGAACAAACGCACATCGCTTCTTGGAATCATCATGCCCACGCCTAAACCGGTTTCAAAGGTTAACGAAGTTTCTCTCGATGGTGCCACCCAAAGGTCGTCATAACGCTCAATTTCGGTACTGATATAGTTAAAGCCATCGGTATGCTCAAAGGTTAGCATATTGTCTTTTACATTCAACGGTGTGTTGTTATAGGTACCCGCATAAGCACCGGTAGGAATGGCCGGATTAGAAATGGTCGAATTGATATAACCGTCAACATTTACCGTTTGCGGAATATCCATTACATATTTCATGTGATCCCAACCGATAGAAATACTGTAGTTATCCTTGATAAAATAGCCAAAGCGGAAGTTAAATTGTGGCGTGGTAATCAAAGTTGGATCTAAATATTCTAGCGACAAACGTTTAGGACGATCGTGCGCCTTCACGTCTTTCAGCGTAAAATCGTAACCCGGACCTTTAAAATGGATATTGCTCTCATCATACCATGAGAAGTTATAGCCCCAATGGAAAAACCAGTTGCCTTTGCGGGAAAAGTTTCTTTTGATCTCGTTAGCGAAAATGCTTTTGCCAATTTTGGCTACGGGAGCAGGTTGCGGTATAATCTCTTGTGCGCTTATTTTTCTTCCGAAAAACAAGGTTATTAATAAAATGGATAATCTTTTCATTGTGTGCAGTGCTATGGCAGCACTAATTTGTTTTTAAGACGGGCCAAAAATACATAATGAAATCCTCCAAAAACCCCTATAAAATACTGAAAACATGTTTTTTACATTAAGATGTTAAAACATGTATTATGGTGTCGAACTACCGTCATCTTTTGGGTTTTACATTTTTTTGCGCTTTTTCATTTGTCTAATCCGCTAAATTTGTATTACATTAAAATGTACTAAGCCATGTCGATTACCACCGATGACGAATTATTAGGGATGAAAAAAGTAAGTGAAGCTGTGGCACTTACCCTCAAAGAAATGCGCAATTATGCTAAACCCGGCATGAGCACCTTGCATTTAGACGAATTCGGTGGCCAGATTTTGCAAAAAATGGGCGCTAAATCGGCCCCTTTCCTTACCTATGGCTTTCCGGGCTTTACCTGCATCAGCGTGAACAACGAAGTGGCCCACGGCATTCCAAGCGCGAAAAAGATTCTGCAGGAAGGAGATCTGGTCAACATCGATGTTTCGGCAGAGCTGAATGGATTTTGGTCAGACAATGGTGGCTCTTTTGTACTTGGTCATGATATTCATGGCCACCAGCATTTGGTAAATGCCTCTAAGCAAATTTTAAGCAAGGCCATCGCCAACATTAAAGGTGGCTTGAAGATAGCCGATTTAGGTTTTCTGATCGAAACCGAAGCTAAAAAATCAGGCTATACCGTCATCAAGAACCTAACGGGGCACGGCATTGGCCGAAGCCTGCACGAATCGCCCAGCGAGATTGCCAATTTTAGGGATCGTTATAACCTGAACCGTTTCAAGAAAAACAGCGTAGTAGCTGTCGAAACCTTTATCTCTACCCAATCAACCATAGCTAATACCTTAGCCGATGGCTGGACCTTGGTAGGCAACAAAGGCGGCTATGTAGCCCAGCACGAACACACCATTATCGTAACCGATTCGAAGCCCATCATCTTAACGGAGATGAACGAGATTTGGAGCTAGGTGGATAGTCTGTGTACCTTGTATCTCTCGCTGGCGGGAGAATTAAAGAGGGTGGAAAAAGACAACATCCTATGTTTTAGCCTCATCGCCCGCTTGATATAGTTCTTTTGTGCAAACAAAAGGACCAAAAATTGCCGCCTGCGCCCAGCGCTACAACGTAACTACTTAGGCAAATTAGTGTCTTCCGCACTGGACAAGGTCGGACTTTAGCAAACGAAAGCATGTGTTGCTAACGCACCCTATTACCAATACTTTGACAATTAACAAAGAAGAGCACCCTATATCTTCCACTAGCAGGAGAATCAAAAAGGGTGGAAAACCTAATTACCACCCCCTGCCCCGCCAACGGGGATAAGATTTAATACTAGGTCTAAAACCTCGTATACAAAGCCAGTTGCACTACGTTGTTCATTATCGTATTGTTCACGGCTTTTTGGGTTTGGTTCAAATAGCCCACCTCTGCATCGAACTTTTTCGAAAAACGATAGCCAACAGCCAAATAAGCACGGTTCTGATCAAAGAAACTGCCATTCAACTTGTCTTTGTTTTGCAGGTTAAAGAAAATTTCATTTTGCAAAGCCACAAAAGCGCCTTTGCTAAAACCACCTTCCTGCTTTTGCAAAGGCTGGATAAACCTGAAGAAATAGCGGAAGCGTTGCGAAAAGGTATCGTCGGGGCCATTGGTTTCGATAAAGCGTTGCTCCAGCCTGAAACGGTGCATGGCAAAAACCGAACTGATTTTATGGGTCAAGATATATTGCTCCCAAATGCGGTGCTCTAGCAACGTATTCACTTTATTACCGGTCGTAATCAGGGCATATCCTGCGGTGACGTTATTGTTGCTGTTGATGTAATAAGTAAGCCCGGGCCTGAACAATGTGTTTCTTACATAAGCCCAATCATCGGCTGAACGAACCTGGATATCGAGTGCCAAACCCCATTTGCTATTAAATTTGGTCGAATTAAACAGGGCGAACCAGCCCGTGTTTTGCTGTACGGTTTGTGCCGACAACTGGCTAAAGCCTAAAGCGCTCAACAGCGCAACGAATAATAGTTTTTTCATTTGTGTATTTGTTTTCCGGTGTAAAAACCGATTGCTTCGCCCCCCTTATTGAGCTCGGCAATCGTAGTGTATTTTCATAAAAAAGCCCTAATGCAATGCATTAAGGCTTTTTAAAATCTATAGATCGGCTATACGCCTAATAACAATCTTGCTGGATCTTCTAACAGCTGCTTAACGCGAACCAAGAAACCTACCGACTCGCGACCATCGATGATACGGTGGTCGTAAGAAAGTGCGATGTACATCATCGGACGGATCACCACTTCCTTGTTTTCGGCAATAGGACGCTCAATGATGTTGTGCATGCCTAAAATGGCCGATTGTGGCGCGTTGATGATTGGTGTAGACATCATCGAACCGAAAACACCGCCGTTGGTAATGGTAAAAGTACCACCAGTCATTTCTTCGATGCTCAATTTGCTGTCTCTTGCCTTGGTAGCCAATTCGATTACGGTTTTCTCGATTTGTGCCAAGCTCATGCTTTCTGCATTTCTGATGATCGGCACCACTAAACCTTTTGGTGCAGATACGGCAATCGAAACGTCAACAAAATCGTTGAACACAATCTCTTCGCCTTCAATACGTGCATTTACTGCTGGAAAATCTTTCGCTGCCTCGCAAACCGCTTTGGTAAAGAAACTCATGAAGCCCAAGCCAACACCATGTTTTTCTTTAAACTGGTCTTTGTATTTGGCCCTTAAGTCCATGATCGGTTTCATGTTTACCTCGTTAAAAGTAGTTAACATGGCCGTTTCGTTTTTAACAGCAACCAAACGCTTGGCTACGGTTTTGCGCAATGGCGACATTTTCTCTCTGCGCTCGTTTCTTGAACCTGCAACCTGAGGAGCAGGTGCCGTTACCGTAACCGTTGCTTGCTTAACAGGAGCTTTGCCAGCTTCTGCTTTATTGGCATCGTCTTTAGTGATACGGCCATCAACGCCGGTACCTTTAACCGATGCAGGGTCAATGCCTTTCTCGGCCAAGATTTTACCCGCAGCCGGAGATGGTGTTCCTGTAGCATAGCTCTCGCCCAATTTTTCGGCAACAGGCGCGCTTGCTTTTTCGGCAACCGGGGCTTCTGCTTTTGGTTCGCTTGCGGCAGGAGCTGGTTTTTCTGCCGGAGCGCCACCTTCTTCAATTGAACAAACTATGGCACCAATTGGCAAGGTATCGCCTTCGCTGGCTATGATTTTTAAAGTTCCCGCTTTTTCGGCAGTAAGCTCAAACGTGGCTTTATCCGATTCTAATTCGGCAATGATTTCGTCCATTTCAACAAAATCGCCATCGTTTTTAACCCAGCGTGATAAAACTACTTCTGTAATCGACTCGCCTACCGGCGGAACTTTGATTTCTAAACCCATGATATTTTTTTGTTTGGCGATTGGCGATTGGTGTTTAAGCGTTTGGTGAACGCCTTACGCCTGTCGCTAAGCGCTTGTCTATGTTTACTATTTTGTTTGGCGATTGGCGATTGGCGTTAAGCGCTGTTGAACGCCTCACGCTTGCCGCTAAGCGCTAGTCTATGTTTACTAATTTTTTTGAAGCCTTCGCTACGATTTCTTTTACTTTCTCGGTTACCGGAACGTCGAAGGTAGTAGAAACGATGTAGGCTTGTTGGTTGGCATGCTGTTTGGCATAGCCTGTAGCCGTACTGCTGCTTTCTTTTCTAGAAATTACATCAATATGGTTCAAGGCTGTTTTACGCAACCTGCGCAACAAATATGGCCAAGCGCCCATGTTTTCTGGCTCTTCTTGTACCCAGAATGCTTCTTTGGCATTCTTATAGCGTTTGTAAACGGCTTCCATTTGCTCAACCGGTGTTGGATAAAGCTGCTCTACGCGTACCAAAGCTACATCGCCTTTGCCGTTTGCTTTTTGAGCCTCCAACAAGTCGTAGTAGATTTTGCCACTGCAAAAAACCACACGTTTTACACCAGCTGGTTTTACGTTTTCATCGTCAATGACCTCTCTGAACTTGCCATTGGTAAAATCGGCCAACGGACTTACGCAAAGCGGATGGCGCAACAAGCTCTTAGGGCTGAATACCACCAACGGCTTACGGAAATCGCGTTTAAACTGACGGCGCAAAGCGTGGAAGAAGTTGGCTGGCGTAGTACAGTTGGTTACCTGCATGTTGTAATCGGCGCAAAGCTCCATAAAACGCTCAATACGTGCTGATGAGTGTTCTGGGCCTTGGCCTTCGTAGCCGTGCGGCAACAACATCACCAAACCATTTTCACGTTGCCATTTGGTTTCGGCACTGGCCACATATTGGTCAACCACAATCTGCGCACCGTTAAAGAAATCGCCAAACTGGGCTTCCCAAATGGTTAGGGCATTAGGGTTGGCCATGGCATAGCCATATTCAAAACCCAATACGCCATATTCAGACAAGTGTGAGTTATAGATGTCAAACTCGGCTTGCTGATCTGAAATGTTGGAAAGCGGTGTATATTCCTCTTCCGAATCTTCCAAGGTTAATACGGCATGACGGTGAGAGAAGGTTCCTCTTTTCACATCCTGACCACTTAAACGAACTCTTTTGCCTTCGGCCAACAAAGTACCGTAAGCCAATTGCTCGCCCATCGCCCAGTCGAAAACATGGGTAGTGGTCGCCATTTTTAAACGTTCTTCGAATAATTTCTCAATTTTTTTGAAGAATTTTTTATCCTTCGGCAAGGTAGAAATCCGCTTCGCTACTTCTAGCAAAGTGTTTTTCTTAACCGAAGTATCGGGCGACACATCGAAATCTTTCGCCGTAGCCAAACGCATATCGGCCCAAGCCCCGCCAAATTTTACATCGTGATAAGTAGAGGTGATTTCTTTGGCTTCGTTTAGGCGTTCTTGCAACAGGCCTTTAAATTCTTTTTCTAATTCTTTGGCCGCGCCAGCTTCCAAGGTGCCTTCCTTAATTAATTGAGCCACATAGATATCGCGTGGATTGGCGTGGTTCTCGATGGCTTTGTACAACAAGGGCTGGGTGAATTTAGGCTCATCGGCCTCGTTGTGGCCAAACCTGCGGTAGCACAAAATATCGATAAATACGTCGTTTCTGTATTTCTGACGGTACTCCATGGCCAGATTGATGGCATAAACCAACGCTTCTACATCGTCGCCATTCACGTGGAATACCGGCGAAAGGGTTACTTTGGCAATATCGGTACAGTAGGTACTTGAACGGGCATCTTTATAGTTGGTGGTAAAACCAATTTGGTTATTGATCACCAAGTGGATGGTTCCTCCGGTTTTGTAACCTTCTAGTCCTGCCATCTGGATCACTTCGTACACAATGCCTTGGCCTGCAACAGAAGCATCGCCGTGGATCAATATCGGGGCCAAGCGACTGTTATCGCCGGCATATTTGAAATCGATTTTGGAGCGCGACATTCCTTCTACCACACCATTTACGGTTTCCAAGTGCGAAGGATTTGGACACAAGCTCAAGTGAACGCTTTTGCCACTGTTGGTGTTTACGTCGGTCGAATAGCCCAAGTGGTATTTCACGTCGCCACCAAACGGCGAATCGGCGCTATAGCCTTTTCCTTCAAATTCGGCAAAAATATCTTTATAGGTTTTTTGCATGATATTGGCCAACACGTTCAAACGACCGCGGTGCGCCATACCAATTACAAACTCCTCGATGCCTAAATCGGCACCTTTTTCAATGACAGAATCCAAAGCCGGAATAAGTGCCTCCGCACCTTCTAGCGAGAAACGTTTTTGGCCCAGGAATTTGGTACCCAAGAAGTTCTCGAAAATAACCGCTTCGTTTAGTTTTTGAAGTACACGTTTTTTCTCGTCGATAGAAAGCTTTGGCGTATTGCGCTCGGTTTCCATCTTGGTTTCTATCCACTTCAGAATTTCTGGTGTACGTACATATTTGTATTCGGCACCGATAGAACGGCAATAAGTCTGCTCTAAAAAGGCCACGATATCGCTCAGCTTGGCCGGACCAATGCCCAACTCGATGCTAGAGTTGAAAACCGTGTCTAAATCTGCCGGAGTTAAGCCAAAGTTTTCGATGGCCAAGGTTGGCAGGTGCTTGCGTCTTTCCCTTACCGGATTAGTCTTGGTAAACAAGTGTCCACGCTGACGGTAGCCGTTAATGAGGTTTAAAACGCTGATTTCCTTTAAAAAATGTTCGGGGGTTTCGGCACTTACATTGGCGGCACCAGAGCCTCTTCCAAAATCAAAGCCTTCAAAAAATTTCTGCCAGCCAAATTCTACCGAATTCGGGTCTGCGATATAGCTCTGGTATAACGACTCGACATATTCGGCATTGGCGCCATTAAGATAAGATAGATTATCCATTGTGTATTTGTTACGATAAGTATTGCAAAATTAGGATTTTACCTGCTAATAATGACAATAAACTTAACAATAAAATCAAATAAAAAAGCTTTTTTGAGGCACTTGCCGGGCTAGGCCCTAACCGCCTGTACATAAGTACTTTTAGGATCAAAAGCCTTGAGTTGCTTTTCGAAGTCGAAACTGCCGGTAAGGCGCTGGTCGTTGCCCACGCCTGCCAGATTTGCCCAATTGCCCCAATTGCTGGCCGGACAATAGTCGATCAGCTTTTCTTCGAGGTAAGCGGCACCCATAACCCAATTCACCTTCAGTTCGTAAACCAGGTAGGTAGCCACCAATAAACGCGAGGCATTGTTGATGTAGCCAGTTTGGTTCAGTTCCTGCATGATGGCATCAACCAAGGGATGGCCGGTGCTGGCGGTTTTCCAGGAGTGCAGCAACTCGCTATCCGAAAGCGAAATTACCTGGGCATCTTTTTTAAATCCCTCTGGCTTAAAAAAGGTATTGCCATATTTCTTGAACATGAAACGGTAGTAATCGCGCCACAACAGCCCCAATACCACCTGATTGAAGTAAGGCTTTAAACCATAATTGGCTTCTGCTTCCTTCATTTTCCAATATACTTCCCTCGGCGAAAGGCAGCCTAGTGCCAACCAGGGCGAAAGCTTGGAAACCACTTCGTTCTTTTTGAGCGAGGCATTGGCCAGTGCCATGTCTTCGCCGGCATGCAAGAAATCGTACAGGTGCTTGAATGCTTCTTCTTCGCCACCTTTAAACTCCGCCTCCGGCAACAAATCCTGCAGGTCTTCGTGCAGTACCAGATCGCTTAACGCAGGCATGGCGCCCCAATTATCGAGCTGGGCAAATACGATGTGCTCCGGCGTTGGAAAACAGGGCTTTACCATGGCATCGCGCTCTGTTTTCTTTTTAAACTGCGTAAAAACATCGGGAATATCCTTGATCGGGAAAGGCAAATCTTCCTTGTTGTAAAGCGTATGGCCGATAAAATGTTTCAGGTTGATCCTGAGCTTCCACAACAGGTCTTCCACCGCAACCGAAACAGCTGTTTCTTCGCTGGCCACTTCCCTATGGTGATAAACTTCGGTAATATGGTGTTCGGCAACCAGTTGAGGCAACAATTCTTCGGGTTTTCCCTGCAAAATGAGGATATCGCCACCAAACTGTTGAAACGATTGGCGCAAGGCTTGTACGCTTTCCAGCAAAAAGCGGGCACGAATGGCACCGGTTTTGATGCTGTGGTAGCGCGTAGGTTCGAAATGGCGGGGGTCGAAACAGTAAACGGGCAGGATTTCTTCTGATTTGGCAATGGCCTCTACAAGCATTTCGTTGTCGTGCATGCGTAGATCATTCCTAAACCAAACCAAAATCTTTTTGCTCATATCCGTAGCCATTTTATATCGGTTTGCAAATTGCACAATTTATCGCAATTACCCGGCGAAACATCCTATTTTTTACATACCGATAACACTCTTTGGCCAAGTCCTAAGTAGCTAGTCCATAGTCATCAGTCTAAAGCCGGACATCGATCCAACAATTGGACAATCGAACAATTTAGCAATCGAGCAATTGGATAGTCAATCCTCAAATCAGTCAATCAGCTAATGAACCAAATATTGCTATCTTGGCATCCGAAAAACAAATCTCCGAAAAGCAAGGTTTAAAGGATATGGCAAAGAACATTTTGATTACCGGCGCTACTGGACTGGTGGGACGCAAATTGGTGCCGCTTTTGCTGCAACAGGGCCACCGCGTTTCCATACTTTCGAGAAAGCAGAGCGAGGTTAAAGGAGCCCAAGTTTTTCTTTGGGACGTGAAGCAAAAAACCATTGACTTGAATGCTTTTGAAGGCATCGACACCATTGTGCACCTGGCCGGAGCAGGTATTGCCGACAAAAAATGGACTGCCGAACACAAGCAGGAAGTGATAAACAGCCGGGTGCAATCGACCCAACTGCTTTACCAAAGTATCAAGGCCACCAATGCGCCTGTAAGCAGCTTCATTTCGGCATCGGCCATTGGCTATTATGGCGACAGGGGCGAAGAAATACTGACCGAAAACAGCGAACCGGGGACAGGCTTTCTGGCCGATTGCTGCGTACTTTGGGAAGATGCCGTAAATGAAGGCATAGCCCTGGGGCTTCGGGTAGTTAAAATAAGAGTTGGCCTGGTATTAAGCAGGGAAGATGGTGCACTAGCGGCCATGGAAAAACCCATCAGGTATTTTGTAGGCGCTCCACTGGGCAGCGGCAAGCAATGGATGCCCTGGATACACCTCGACGATATGGCCAACATCTTTACCAAAGCCATAAACGACAACGAAATGGTGGGCGCCTACAACGGCTGCTCGCCCGTACCGGTTACCAATAAGCTGTTTACCAAAAGTATAGCCCAACAATTGGGCCGACCGGTTTGGCCTATCCATGTACCTGCCTTTGTACTTAAGGCCATGCTGGGCGAAATGAGCATTATGCCTTTGATGAGCAGCAATACCTCTTCGCAAAAACTGCTGGATGCCGGCTATAAATTTGCCTACCTTAATTTGGATAGCGCTTTAAATGCAATTTATGCAACCAAATAACCTACAAGAACCATCACGATATTTAAACCATGACAACAGCAATTAGCATTTGCTGGTTAAGGAGAGATCTGCGCCTAGACGATCAGACGGCGCTGTACCATGCGCTGAAAAGTGGCTATCCGGTACTCTGCCTTTTCATCTTCGACCAGCAAATTCTTGAACAACTGCCCAACAAAGCCGATTCAAGGATCGATTTCATTCATCAGACTCTGGCTAAACTCAAAGCCAAACTGGAGCAAAAAGGTTCTTCTTTATTGGTTAAATATGGAAAAGTAGAGCAGGTTTGGCCCGAAATCATAAAAACGCATGCAGTAAAGGCTGTTTATACCAATACCGACTACGAGCCTTATGCCACGCAACGCGACAATGGCCTGGCCGAATACCTGCGCAGTGAAAACATCAATTTTTTCGGCTATAAAGACCAGGTTGTTTTCGAGAAATCGGAAGTGGTTAAGGCCGATGGAAAACCCTATACTGTTTTTACGCCTTACTACAAGCAATGGTTGCAAAAGCTCAATCCATTTTATTTGAAGCCCTACCCCACCCAAAAATATTTCGACAAATTAGCCAAAATTCCGCCATTGCCTTTTCCAACCTTATCGGCAATCGGATTTGAAGCAAGCGGTCAGGCATTTCCTTCCATCCACTTTGAAAACAAGCTGGCCGGTTACGACCAGAAGCGCGATTTTCCGGCTTTAGACGCCACCACGCACATTGGTCTGCACCTGCGTTTCGGCACATTGAGCATCAGGGCTGTTACACAGGAAGCATTGGCCCAAAAAGCGCACAAATGGCTCTCTGAATTAGCATGGCGCGAATTTTACATGATGATTTTATGGCATTTTCCGCATACGGCAAGCCATTCCTTTAAACCAGCTTACGACCATATCAAATGGCGCAATAACGAAACCGAATTTGAGGCTTGGTGTGCAGGCAAAACAGGCTATCCTTTGGTAGATGCCGGCATGCGCCAGCTCAACGAAACTGGTTTTATGCACAACCGCGTGCGCATGGTAGTGGCCAGCTTCTTATGCAAACACCTGCTGATAGACTGGCGCTGGGGCGAAGCCTATTTTGCCGAGAAGCTGTTAGATTACGATCAGGCAAGCAATGTGGGCGGCTGGCAATGGGCCTGTGGTTCGGGCAATGATGCCGCTCCTTATTTCAGGGTTTTTAATCCTGAGTTGCAGCTCCAAAAATTCGACCCTAAAATGGATTATGTGTACCGCTGGGCACCCGAATACCAATCGGCTTTGGCCCCTGCACCTCTTGTAGCGCACGAATTTGCCAGAGATCGTGCATTGAAGACCTACAAATTAGCCTTAAACGAAAAAGCCAGTTAAAAAACTGGCTTCCTATTAATTTGTTACTCCCGTAATCTCGATATCAAAATCGAGGGCAGCATTTGGCGGTACAATGTATGCCCCGGTAGTTTGGTTCCTGCTTCCCGTAGCTCCATAGGCTAAGTCAGAAGGTACAAAGAACCTGATCTTGGTGCCTTGCTTTAAGCCAACCAAGGTTTTTTGCCAACCCGGAATAAGCAAGTTCAGTTGCGATGTCAAACCATTATTCTGATCGAAAATGGTTCCATTCAGCAACCTGCCTGTATAATTAACGGTAATGGTTGAAGCCGTGCTTGAAATGGCATCGCCAGTACCTACAAAATTCATGATCGTATAAACCCTCGACGGATTTTTAACTGCAACCAAACCTTTTGAAGTTAGAAAATCATTAATGTTCTTATCATCGATATCTACCATACTTGCAGACGGCGAAACCGTAATCTCAGACAAGATGATTTCGTTAGAGGGAACCGTTGCAGTACCATTCTTCCCATAAGCCAAATAAGAAGGCAATATGACCCTTACTTTGCCACCTCGGTTAACACCGGTTAAGGCAATACGATACGCCTCTGGACTAAGGTAACCCAAATAAGTACCTTCGGTGCTATAGGTGGCTGTGTTATAATAACTTGTTCCGCTTAAAGATTTAATGGCCAAGCTGTAAAAAACAGAATCCTTGTTCAACAAAGGCGCACCACCACCTTGACTAAGTACCTGATAATAAAATCCGGATGGATCTTTGGTCATGGTAAGGTTATTCTGCTTGATATAGGCCTGAATTTTAGCCTCGTCAATACTTTGGATGGTTTCATATTCTTTTTTACAAGAATTGAACAGCAGCAAGAGGCCTAATAAAGCGATTGCCGGAAAGATAAGTTTTTTACGCATGAGCATATTTATTGTGCGCTGATTAAGTCGATGGTAAAGTCTAAAACCGCATTTTCGGGAATACCCGGACCTGGCGATTGGTTTTTATAGGCTAAGGTAGATGGCACGATCAATCTGATTCTGCCACCCTTTTGGATCAATGGAATACCGATTTGCCAGCCTTGGATCAATCTGCCCAAAACAAAAGTTGCTGCACTTGATGATTTGTCGAAAACATTTCCGTTCAGCAATCTTCCTTCGTAGTTAACCACTACTGCGGTCGAAGAGTTAAAGCTTACATCTCCGCTTCCTGGGGTAATGATCTGGTAATAGATTCCCGAGCTGTGTTTGACAGCTGCAATACCGTTTTTAGCTATAAAATCTGCAATGAGGCCATCGTCTATCTTTGCTTGTTTCTCTGCATTATAACTCTCTTTTTTACAAGAGGCAAAGGTCGCTACGATTAAAAAGAAACCTAAAAATAACCTGGTTTTAAACATAATTGCACAAAAATAAGCTTTTATTGCCTATGGCGCAATTTTTAACCAATTTTAACACTTCCTGAAGCAGACTAAAGGCCAAAGCGTAAAGACTAAAGCTAAAGTCAAGCAGTCAAAAGCCGAAGCGAAAAGAAAAAGACCAAAGCTTAGGACTTTGCCCAACTTTGGTCTTTTCGCTTTAGTCTTTAAGCTTTACCTAAAAACAGTACTTATTAGCTTCGATCAATTGCAAGGCTACGTTTTGACGAGCTTGTTTTACGTTAAATGGTTCCATTTTGGTAAACCTGCGCAAACCTACCAGCATCATGCGTAGTTCGTCGCCTTCGGCAAAAGCCCAAAGCGCTTCTTTACCTGCTTTTTGTACGCCGTCAACCGCTTCTACAAAATAGATGCGCATCATGTCCAGCTGACCCTTGCAGGCCTCTTCGCCACGCAGGCTAACCAGTTTTTCGGTTCTGAGCATCGCTGATTCTGCTACGTATACATAGCTGGCCATATCGGCAATGTTCATCAAGATTTCCTGTTCCTTTGAAAGGCTCATCATCAGCTTTTGCACCGCAGCGCCGGCCACCATCAAGGTTGCTTTTTTCAGGTTTTGGATAATTTTCTTCTCCGCTGCAAACAAGGTAGTGTCTTCTTCTCCAAAATCGGGGATCGACATCAACTCGTTGGCTACGGCAGTTGCAGGGGTCATCAGGTCTAATTCGCCCTTCATGGCCCTTTTCAGCATCATATCAACGGTTAACAGTCGGTTGATTTCGTTGGTGCCTTCGAAAATGCGGTTGATACGTGCATCGCGGTACGATCTGTCCATCGGCGCATCGGCCGAGAAGCCCATGCCACCATAAATCTGTACGCCTTCGTCGGTTACATAATCCAGCACCTCTGAACCCCATACTTTTAAAATGGCGCATTCTACCGCAAATTGTTCTGTCGATTTGAGTTTAGCTTTTCCCGCCTCCATACCACCAGCAACCAAAGCATCGTAGGCATCGTCTATGTTTTGTCCGGCTCTGTAGTTTGCCGATTCTACTGCATAGATTTTGGTAGCCATTTCGGCCAGTTTATAACGGATTGCTCCATATTTTGAGATAGGCCTGTCAAACTGGATACGCTCGTTGGCGTAGTTAACAGCCTGGCTTACCACTTCTTTCGACCCACCGATAGCAGCAGCTGCCAACTTGATACGGCCAATGTTCAGGATGTTTACAGCAATCTTAAAGCCATTTTCTCTTTCCGACAGCATGTTTTCTACCGGCACTGGGCAGTCGTTAAAGAATACCTGACGTGTTGATGAACCTTTGATACCCATTTTGTGTTCTTCAGGATTCATGGTCACGCCACCAAATTCTTTCTCTACAATAAATGCCGTCAGGTTTTTATCGTCGTCTATTTTGGCAAAAACGATGAAGATATCTGCAAAACCACCATTGGTGATCCACATTTTTTGTCCGTTGATGATATAGTGCTTGCCATCGGCCGATAATTTGGCTTTGGTTTTGCCCGAGTTGGCATCCGATCCCGAATTGGGTTCGGTTAAACAGTAAGAAGCTTTCCACTCGCCGGTTCCCAATTTGGGAATGTACTTGGCTTTTTGGGCTTCGTTGCCATAATAAAGAATAGGCAAGGTACCGATACCCGTGTGCGCCGATAAAGCCACGGCAAACGAGTGGCCTGCGCCACAAACATCGGCCACCAGCATCGACGTATTGAAGTTTTTCCCAAAACCGCCATATTCTTCCGGAATTGATACGCCCAAGATACCGAGCTCGCCAGCCTTATCCATCAGCGACGGCATGAGGCCTTCTTCCTGGCTATCGATCCTGTCTAATATGGGGTTAACTTCAGCTGCCAGAAAATCGCGACAGGTTTGCGCAATCATCTGTTGCTCTTCATCAAATTCCTCAGGAATAAATACATCCTGATACTTCGTTTCTGCAATCAGGAATTCACCGCCTTTTATTGTTTTTTCCATGTTAGTATTGTGTATCGGGTATAGCGTACTGCCACGATATGCCCATTGTTTACAAATGTTTTATGATTTCGTGCTTTGAGCTATCTTTCTCAATACGCACTACGCAATTCTATTTTCCTAAAGCAATTCAAAAATCCCCGCTGCGCCTTGGCCTGTGCCTACACACATGGTGACCATGCCATATTTTTTGTTTTGTCGTTTGAGTTCGTTGAATAGCTGCACCGAAAGCTTGGCACCTGTACAACCCAATGGATGGCCCAAGGCTATTGCGCCTCCGTTTACGTTTATTTTTTGCGGATCTAAGCCTAAGGTTCTGATAACCGCCAACGATTGCGAAGCAAAAGCCTCATTCAATTCGATCAGGTCGATATCATCTTGTTTCATACCCGCTTGTTTTAAAGCTTTCGGAATAGCTTCGATGGGACCAATACCCATAATTCGAGGCGGTACGCCAGCAATGCCATAACTTACCAAACGGGCAATCGGCGTTGCACCCAGTTCTTTCATTTTCTTTTCCGAAACCACCAATACAAAGGCCGCTCCATCAGAAGTTTGTGAAGAATTACCTGCAGTAATGCAACCATCGGCAGCAAAAACAGGTTTCAGTTTAGCCAAACGTTCAATAGTGGTATCGGCACGCGGGCCTTCATCGGTATCAACTACATAAGAACGGGTCTGTTTTTTCAGGTTGCCATCCAAATAGGTTTCGTTTACGGTAATGGGCAAGATGCCATCTTTGAGGTGACCATTTTTGATGGCTTCTACGGCTTTCAGGTGCGAACGATACGAGAACTCATCCTGATCTTCGCGACTTACCTGATACTCTTTGGCCACGGCTTCGGCGGTTAGGCCCATGCCCCAATACCAATCTGGATTATTTTTGGCAACTGTAGCATTAGGCACCAGTTTCCAGCCACCAAATGGCATACCCGACATGATTTCTACGCCACCGGCCACGATGCAATCGGCCATACCAGCCTTGATTTTTGCCACGGCCGTAGCAATGGTTTCTAAACCAGATGCGCAGTAGCGGTTAACGGTAACGCCAGGCACCTTATCGGTATCAAGGCCCATAAGGCTAATCATACGGGCAACGTTTAAGCCCTGCTCTGCTTCAGGCGTGGCATTGCCGACAATTACATCGTCTATTTCGGCCTTATCCAAATTAGGAACCGAGGCCACCAATGCCCTGATTACATCTGCCGCCAAATCATCAGCTCTTGTAAAGCGGAATACACCCCTCGGGGCCTTGCCCACGGCTGTTCTTAGTCCTGCTATTATGTATGCTTCTTGCATCTTATTTGATTTGAGACTTGAGATTTGAGATTTGAGGCCAGCTCAATCTAAAAATCAAATCGATTAATTATTTCTTTATTTTTTTATCCAACATTTGCTGGAAACCGTAAGTCATTTTTTGCAACTCATCAATTTGAGTGAGCAAGGGATCTAATGTTTCGATTGACAAGAAGTCAAGCCTATTGGCGATGATCAGCTGCGTCTGCAATTCGTAAGATGAACCATTGGCTATGCCTAAGAAATTATTAAATTCCTTGCTGGAATTTCTACCCGCTCCCTCAGCAATATTTGAAGAAACAGAAACTGCCGCCCTTCTTGATTGGCTTGTCAAACCAAATCTTTCATCAACAGGAAAATCGGCAGTAGCCTTGTAAACTTCTACTGCTAATTCGATGGACTTGTTCCAAATCTTTAATTCTTTTAAGTTATTCATAAGTGATTTTTTTGACTAACTTGTTTGCCCATTTTCCTCACATCTCACATCTCACATCTCACATCTCACATCTCACATCTCACATCTCACATCTCACATCTCACATCTCACATCTCACATCTCACATCTCACATCTCACATCTCACATCTCACATCTCACATCTCA
>NZ_JAZDQT010000002.1:564430-1191055 GCF_036324255.1 Pedobacter albus
CATCTCTATACGCAATACCCATTAATTCCTCAACGGTTTCCCTTTGGTTACGATAGACTGTATTCTTTCCAAAGTTTTTCTTTCGCTGCAGAGCGACAAGAAGGCCTCGCGTTCTAAATCCAACAAATATTGCTCACTTACTTCGGTTGGCGACGATAAATCTCCGCCACACATAACCCAACCCAGTTTCTCCGAAATCTTTTTATCGTGTTCTGAAATATAATGGCCGGCATACATGCTATTGGCTCCGGCATACACAATGCCCAAGCCTTGTTTGCCCAACACCTTGATGTCTTTTCGCTGCACCGGTTTGGTATATCCGGCATCGGCTAGTTCTATGGCTTTGGCCTTGGCATCGGCAATTAAACGGCTTCTGTTCATGCTGATGGCATATTTGCCTTTTTGCAGGTAACCCAATTCGGCTGCTTCTACCGCAGAGGTCGATACTTTGGCCATACCAATGGTCAGGAAGCGGTCTTTCAGCGTGTTTTGTACAATCTGATCGGCATGATATTCGTCGGAGGCCCTCAGCGCAAACTCTTTGGTACCACCACCACCCGGAATTACGCCTACGCCAAACTCTACCAAACCCATGTAGGTTTCGGCATTGAGCTGCACAAAGTCGGCATGCAGACTAAACTCGCAGCCACCGCCCAAAGTCAGGTTATGTGGCGCCACCACTACCGGAATTGACGAATATCGAATGCGCATCGATGTATTTTGGAACATCCTGATGGCCATGTTCAACTCTTCCCACTCCTGCTCTACGGCCATCATAAAAATCATACCCACGTTGGCACCTGCCGAGAAATTGGCCCCATCGTTGCCGATCACTACGCCACGGTAATCTTTTTCGGCCATATCGATAGCCTTGTTAATGGCTGACAGCGTGTCGCCGCCAATGGTATTCATCTTCGAATGGAATTCTACATTGAGAATGCCATCGCCCAAATCGATGATCGAGGCACCGGCGTTTTTCCAAAGCACCTTGTTGGCCCTGAGGTTATCCAAAATGATAAAATCGGCCGTGCCCGGAATTTCTTGATAGCTTTTTGATGGGATGTCGTAATATTTCTTAATCCCGTTTTCTACTTTATAAAACGAAGTATGACCGGCCTCCAGCATCTCGCCCACCCATGTGGCAGGCTGATGGCCGTATTTTTTCATGCCTTCTATGGCTTCGGCAACGCCAACGGCATCCCAAACTTCGAATGGACCCAAATCCCAGCCAAAGCCGGCGCGCATGGCATCGTCTATGCGATACAATTCGTCAGAAATTTCAGGAATACGATCCGATACATATTCGAACAACCCGAAGAAAGAAGCCCTGAACAACTCGCCAGCCTTATCTTTGCCGGCCGCAAAAACCTTCATGCGGTCTTTTACGTTTTCGATGCTCTTGGTGAGGTCTAAAGTAGCCGATTTCACTTTCTCTTGCGGGCGATATTCGAGCGTTTTCAGGTCGAGCGCCAATATCTCGGTTTTGCCCTCGGCATTTTTGGTCTTTTTGTAGAAGCCCTGCTTGGTTTTATCGCCCAGCCAGTTGTTTTCTTCCATCTTCTTTACATAAGCTGGCAACTGGAACAAATCGTGCGCCTTATCGTCAGGGCAATTATCGTAAAGGCCTTTGGCCACCTTAATCATGGTATCAAGTCCCACTACGTCTGTGGTACGGAAAGTAGCCGATTTTGGTCTGCCCAAAGCCGGACCGGTAAATTTATCCACTTCCTCAACCGTCAGCCCCATCTTCTCCACCAAGTGCAACAAGGCCATGATCGAATAAACCCCAACCCTGTTGGCAATAAATGCCGGTGTATCTTTACAAAGCACGGTGGTTTTGCCTAGAAACTTGTCGCCGTAATGCAACAAGAAATCAACCAGTTCTGGCTTGGTATAAGGCGTAGGAATGATTTCGAGGAGCCTCAAATAGCGTGGCGGATTGAAAAAGTGCGTGCCGCAGAAGTTGGCCTTAAAATCGTCGCTCCTCCCTTCGGCCATTAAATGGATCGGAATGCCCGAAGTATTGGAAGTAATCAAAGTACCCGGCTTGCGGAATTGCTCTACCTGCTCGAATACTTTTTTCTTGATGTCCAGATTTTCTACCACCACCTCGATAATCCAATCGTAATTGGCAATTTTCGGCATATCGTCGTCAAAGTTGCCCGTCGTTATTTTTTGGAGTACGCTTTGCGAATAAATTGGCGAAGGGTTAGTTTTTACGGCGGTTTGCAAAGCCGCGTTTACAATGCGGTTCTTTACTGCCGGATGGCTCAGGGCCAAGCCTTTGGCCTGCTCTTCGGCATTCAGTTCTTTCGGAGCAATATCCAATAGCAATACCTCTACGCCAATATTGGCGAAGTGACAGGCAATGCGCGATCCCATAATGCCAGAGCCTAATACGGCTACCTTATTTATCTTTTTGTTCATCATGATCTTTTGCGGGCGAATAAGCCAGGGTTAATTGGTTAACTTTGGTGAGCGTGGCAATCAGTTGTTCTTTTTCTTTGGCGCTGAGCTTTTCGTTCAGGTACTCGTTAAAAGACACCACTACGTTTCTGGCCAACTTTCTTTTTTCTACACCAAAGGGCGTTAGAAAAACTTTGACAGAGCGCTTGTCGCCTGCCGCAATTTCTCTGTATATTAGGCCGAGTTCTTCCATGTTGTTGAGCATGCGCGACAAGCTGGTGGCTTTTACGCCAAGCAGGCCCGCCAATGCCGACACGGTAGTGCCTTCGGCGTGGATGTTGATCAGCACATAGCCAATGGCCTGGGTAATACCAAAGCCCGAGGCGATTTGGTTATAGGTGTTCGAAACGTTTTGCCAAACGATCTTTAAAAAATAATCTACTGTTTCCTGTTGCTTCATTAATTACTATGCTTGCATAACAAATTTAAACTATTAAAGTTTAGGATGCAAGTAGAATATTAAAATAATTTTTGGAAATGACTTTGGCCTGAAATTCGGATTTCGGTTAGTGATTTTTAGTCTGCAATCAAACGCATCAAAACAAAAAAAGGCCTCCGACAAAATCGGAGGCCTTTCTATTTAAAAGATTAAATCTCTTAGTACAAGGTAAATTCTACCCTTCTGTTTTGCTGACGACCAGCTGCAGTTTTATTCGTTGCAATTGGTTGGTCAGGACCATAGCCAGTAGCTTCAATTCTGCTTGCATTTGCACCTTGCGATACCAAATAAGCTTTCACAGATTCGGCTCTTTCTTTTGATAAACGCATGTTCAATTCTCTTGAACCGGTATTATCGGTATGGCCGGCTAATTTCAGGCTAAAGTTTTTCTCTACCAATAGGGCAGCTACTCTGTTTAAAGTAGTGTAAGATTTAGCGCGGATCGTAGCTTTACCCAAATCAAACTCTAGGTTTTTGATGGCTTCTGCTACTACTTTGCGGTCGGCTTCAGTAACGATTACTTTTTCGGTTACTTGCGGAGCAGGGATTTTGATCGGACAGCCAGAACCATCAACTACAGTACCTGCAGGCGTACCTGGACATTTATCCAATTTATCGGCTACACCGTCGCCATCGCTGTCTTTCAACAGGTCATTCATTTCTGAACGCAATTTGGCATTTTCAGCTTTTTGTGCATCCAAATCTGCTTTCAAGGCATTGGCAGTGTTTTTTGCAGCCACGGCTTGGTCATAAGTAGCAGCAACTGGGTTGTGGAAAGCCAATTGTTTTCCCTTGCCTAAAGCAAACTCTAAACCAGCATAGCCATAGTTGTACTTGTCGTTGCCGTTTCTGTAGTAGCCGTCAAGGTTATCGCCGTCAACAAAGTTAACAGTCCAGCCCAAATCGAGGTTAACTCCATCAGAAAGCCTGAACTTAGCACCTAAGCCTACCGGGATAATCAACTCTTTAATGGTGTTGCCACCAGCATAGGCCGAAGTACCCGAAGCAGTAGTGATGGTTGGTTTGTAACCTGCCAAACCAGCACCTGCCGAAGCATAAAGCTGTAGTACATCTTCTTTTTTAAACATGTCGATATTGAACATATTCACTACGGCATTTAAGCTACCTGAATATTCCAATTGGGTATCGAATGCTTTTACTGGGCTGTTGTTAACCATGCCACTTTCGTAAGCCTGTGTATTATCGCCTTTCAGTTTACCTCTTACTCCGTCTAAACGCAACGAGAAATAAGGTGTAAATTGTTTTTTGATGTACAAGCCATAACCGAAGCTCGATTTATTATTGCTAAAATCATTTTTGCCACCAAGCGGAGACAATGGGGTAAGCAAACCGGCATTTACACCGATAGACCAGCTCCTCAGCGGCGTACTGGTAGGCTCTTGGGCCTGTGCGGCAGTTCCGATAAATAAACCAGCCAATGCAACTGGTAAACATTTTAAAAATTTCGAATTCATAGTTGTGATTTTAATAAGCGTTCTTTTGTTTTCTGCTATTATTCAATAGCTGTACCAAAGATCGAAAACCACTAACAAAACGAATTAAAATACTTTTAAACAGACAGTTAATAACTAAACTATAGGTTTGAAAAATGTTAAATAATGTTAAATCAACTGTGTACTTTGCTATACAAAATTGGGATTTAGCGGAATTTATGCCTCAAATTTTATCAGTTTGGGACCCTTCCTATTTAATGTCGCCCGCAAACTTCCACTGCGTGCTGAAATTTTCTGGCAATTGCTGGTTGGTTAGCAAGGCCCTTACCATTTCTACGGGCATGTTGTTTTCGTGCAAAATATGCTCGTGGAATTGAATATTGGTCATTTTACCACTGGCTACCAGCTCTTTGTGCAATGCCCTGAACTGTAAGCCACCCAACATATAGCCAATTTGATACAAGGGTCCGTAGCCACCGGTAAACGAGCGTCGTACTTCGGCTTCGGCATTGGCTCGCTCAAAGCCTACGCGGTCTACCAAAAAGTCGATACATTGTTTTGGCGTCCATTTGCCCAGGTGATAATTCATAGAGAAAATGATGCGGGCACAGCGGTGCATACGCCAAAAGAGCATCCCGATTTTATCTTCTGGCGATTTGGGGAAGTTTTGGTCCCAAAGCAACATCTCCCAATACAATGACCAGCCTTCCGTCCAAAATGGCGTACTGAAAACTCTACGGTAAGGCTTGTAACGGCTCTGCATGTAATATTGCAGGTTATGGCCCGGGATGAGTTCATGAAACACAACTGCTCTCGAAAAATGTCGGTTGTTGCCACGCAGGGTCATCATTTTGGCGTCTTCGCTCATGTCTTCTGTTGGATAGGCAATCAGCACCGACTCGCCTCCTAAGAAAAATGGCGCAAACAGCTGTTCCTGCGGACTCAACATGCGCATGCGCCAGCCTTCTTTAGCCATAGCCGGAATAGCGATCAGTTTATTCTTTTCTACAAAATCGATGGCTTCGTTGGCCAGTTCGTAAACGAGTTCGGGTTGTTTGCCCAGTTCTGGATAATCGGTTTTTACCTTTTCCAATGCTTTTTTCCAATCGTTGCCAAAGCCCATTTGTTGCGAGGCCTTAAGCATTTCGGCATCGCACCAGGCAAATTCCCGCATGGCAATAGCCTCGATCTGCTCTGGCGTGTAGGCAATCATTTCGTCTTTTAAATTACTGATCAATGCGGCACGGCCAATGGGATTGCCGATAATGCCACTGCCATCGTCTTTTACCGCCGAAGGTTTGGCCATTTTGCCCAATACGCTGGCGTAGGCTTTCAGGGCGTCGGTTACTTCAGGATAAACACTTTTCGTGGCCTTGGTAAACTGCGGGTCGTAGCCATCGTAAAACTTATAGGCTTCAGTAAACACGGTCAAATATTGCTCAACGGTTTGTTTGGCCCAAGCCGCCTGTACGGGCGTAACGGCCAGTTCTTTGTTCTCTACCGCTTTTGTCGTTTGCTGGATAGCGTCTTTGAGCTGGGTAAATTGTTGCTGCACAGTTTTACCGTCTTGTTGTTGTCCGATACGACGTTTGGCTTCAAAATCGATCAGGCTTTGGGCAAAGGGTAAGGTGAAGATGGTACTGTTAAACTCGGCAAAATTTTGTTGCAAGCTGGCCGAATCGGCTCTGATATCGCGTTTGAGCAGGATATAATCTACCCGTTCGTTGACGGTAAGTTTATTGAAAGGCAAGGATTTTAGTTTTTGGCGCCAAGCTGCATAAAAGCGCTCCATGCGTTTAAAATACTCTACCGACCGCTTAAGGGTATATTTGCGGTTGAGCATGGTTTCGTCGGCCTGGTATTGGTTAATCAGCGGACTGATTACGCTGGCTTCGTTGCTTTGGGCCTGGGCCAGCGGTAACGCTAGTACCCAAAACAGCAACAGAGAAGTTAGTTTTCGCATGAGGCAAGGTTGTTTGATCTGTCTGCAATATAATAAATGCAACAAAATTAGTTACCATAGCCCCAAGCTTTGATTTGTAACTTCTTTAAAGAATATATGGCTGTTGTCCAAAAATCTACCAGCCGATGGCCTTGTCGTCGCCACGTGGGTCGGCACCGCCTTGATAGAAGCCCCATTTGGTTCTAAGGATGGCATCGACCCGCCCTATTGGTCCGCGAGGTACAAGCTTATAGCCTTTAGCCTCCAATTTAACCGTCGTCAGGCTATCTAGCGCATTTTCTTCTACTGAAACATCGTCTGGCAACCACTGGTGATGAAACTTTTTGGCACTTACCGCAGCCTGCATCGATTTGTTAAAGTCGACCACGTTTACAATGGTTTGGAAAACCGAGGTAATGATGGTTGAACCACCTGGCGTACCTACGACCATAAACAATTGACCATCTTTAGACAAGATTGCAGGGGTCATGGAGCTGAGCATGCGCTTATTCGGCGCAATGGCATTGGCTTCGCCGCCAACCAATCCGTACATATTCGGCGCGCCTGGCTTTACCGAAAAATCGTCCATTTCGTTGTTCAGCAAAAAACCCGCACCCTTTACCACTACCGCAGCGCCATAAGAGCCATTTAGCGTGGTGGTAATGGAAACGGCATTGCCTTCTCTATCTACGATGGAAAAATGGGTGGTTTCTTCATGTTCGGCTGGCGCAATTTCGCCTGCGCCAATGCTGGCACTGCTACCGGCCTGCTGCCAATTAAAAGTACTCATGCGTTGCCTGATGTAGGCATCTTCCATTAATTTCTTTTGGGGCACGGGATAAAAATCGGGGTCGCCCAAATACGAAGCACGATCGGCATATACCCTTCTTTCGGCTTCTACCATCAACTGCACCGTAGAATCGGCATTAAAGCCCCATTTGGCCAAGGGATAAGGCTCAACCGACTTAAGGAGCTGTACCAAAGCTATACCACCGCTAGAAGGTGGCGGCATGGTTACAATTTCGTAGCCCCTGTAGCTGCCCACAACGGGTTTGCGCCATACGGCCTGGTAGTCTTGGAGGTCTTGCTTGGTCATGATACCACCCCCACGTTGCATTTCGGCCACAATCGAATCGGCTACCGGGCCTTCATAAAATCCTTTCCTTCCTTTTTCGGCAATCAGTTTTAGCGTGTTGGCCAGTTCTTGCTGCACCAACACATCGCCCTCTGCCCATTTGTTATCTTTAAGTAGTACCGTACCCAAAGGATTGAGCGCTTTTAGTCTTTTTTTAAGTCCGTTGAGTTCATTAGCTTGGCGAGCAGTGATTTTGAAGCCTTCGCCTGCTAGTTTAACGGCAGGTTTTACCAAGTCTTCCCATTTCAATTTACCGTATTTCTGATGGGCCTCTACCATTCCGGCCACCGAGCCCGGAACGCCTGCCGCCAATTGTCCATACAGGCTTTTCTCTACAATGGGATTGCCAGCCACATCCAAGTACATATCTCTTGTGGCACTGCCTGCTGCTTTTTCCCTAAAATCGAGCGTATTGGCTTCGCCTTTGGCCGAACGGTATACCATAAAACCGCCACCGCCAATGTTGCCTGCATTTGGATAAACCACGGCTAAAGCAAATTGAACGGCTACCGCTGCATCGACGGCATTGCCGCCTTTTTTGAGAATATCGACGCCAACCTGTGAGGCAATGCCATTGGCCGAAACCACCATGCCGTTGCGGTATTCATCGCTATTGTGCCTGCCCAACTGACCGCCTACGCAGCCGAAGAACAGGCTCATGGAAACTAAACTTAAGGTAATTGTGCCTAGCTTACGCTTTATAGTTTTCTGCATCTTTATAGATCTTTTCGATGATGGCCGCATATTTTTCGAGGACTACCTTCCGCTTAAAGCTCAGTTTAGGGGTAAGCTCGCCTCCATCAATGCTGAATTCTTTGGGCAAGAGCGCGAAGCGTTTAACCTGCTCCCATTTGCCGAATTCTGCTCCTAAAGCTACAATAATCTGATTGTATTTTTCCAACACCTGCTCGTTTTTGATCATTTCCTCGTTAGTGCTGTAATCGATGCCTTTTTTGGCGCACCAGGCTTTCAGCGCCGGGAATGCCGGTACAATTAAGGCCGATGGGAATTTCCTGTTCTCGCCCAAGACCATGATCTGTTCGATCAAAGGTGATTCTTTATAGCGGTTTTCGAGCATTTGAGGCGCTACGTACTTGCCACCAGCGGTTTTGAAGATTTCCTTTTTACGATCGGTGATTTTGAGGAATTTGCCTTCCAATATCTCGCCGATATCGCCGGTATGAAACCAGCCTTCCGAGTCGATGGTTTCGGCGGTCAGGTCGTCGCGTTTGTAGTAGCCTTTCATCACATTGTGGCCACGCACCAGGATTTCGCCATCTTCGGCAATCTTGATTTCAACGCCTTCGATAACCGTACCTACGGTGCCGAACATAGTGGCACCAAAATGATTAACGGTAATTACCGGTGAGGTTTCGGTGAGGCCATAGCCTTCGAAAACCGGCATGCCGGCTGCCCAAAAAATACGGCACAAACGAGGGTTAAGCGCCGCGCCGCCCGAAACGAGTACCACGATGCGGCCACCCAGTGCCTCTTGCCATTTTTTGAACACCAATTTACGGGCAATGCCCAATTTGAAATTGTACCACCAGCCATTGTTGCCATCAAATTTCTCGGCCAAGGCTAGCGACCAAAAGAAAATGCCTCGTTTGATACCTTTAAGGTCTTTTCCTTTTTCCAATATTTTATCGTACACCTTTTCCAATAGTCGAGGCACGGTAGAAAAGGCATTGGGTTTTACTTCCTGAATATCGGCTACGATGGTGTCCATGCTCTCGGCATAATAAACCGATACGCCAAAATAGGCATAGAGGTAGGAAATCATGCGCTCGAAAATGTGCGACAGGGGCAAAAAGCTGAGCGATACCTTAATTTCTGTTGGAAAGATGATGGCCGATTTTACAAAGTTCTTCACCAGGTTATCATGGGTGAGCATGACGCCTTTGGGGGTTCCGGTGGTGCCGGAGGTATAAATCAAGGTCAGGATATCTTCGGCACTTACGGCTTTTCTGTAGCTGTCGAGGTCGACATTGGTCGATTTTCCAACCTCAACCACTTCCTGCCAATGGTTTGCGCCTTGTACCTGATCGAAAGTGAAGACCTTTACTTCGTGTTTGATTTCCTGGCAAACCGCGGTTACTTTTTGATAAAGCGTTTCATCGCTCACAAATACGATGGTGATTTCGGCGTCTTCGATGATGAATTTTACATCGTGTTCGGCCAAGGTGGGGTAAAGCGGAATTTGGTAGGCACCAAGTTGCATGATGCCATAATCGCAAATGTTCCATTCGGGCCGGTTATGCGACATGACAGCCACCCTAGAGCCTTTTTTGATGCCCAAAGTAGTTAGGCCGCGACTCAGGTTGTCGGTTACTTCGCAAAAATGCTTTGTGCTGTATTTTTCCCATTTCCCCTTTATTTTTCCGCTGATAAATTCTTCTTTCGGAAAGTTTTCGAGGTTGTATGGAAGGAGGTCGAATACCCGTGTGATGCTTGTAGACATGAAATAGCAATTTAATTTGGCCAGGAACTGCAGCAACGAATTGTTTGTTTGAACTCGTTGTTTCTCAAATCTAACAAATTATACTTTGCGCATCAACCCATTTCGAAAATTATTCTGCATGCATAGTAATTTTATTGCTTTTTGGTGATTTTTGAAAGGTTGGAGGGCTGATGGGGGAAGGTAGAAGGTTAAAGACTAAAGCTAAAAGACCAAAGCCGAAAGATCAAAGCAGGTTGGAGATAGCGTCTTAAAAAATCGTCGTTACGATAAGTGTAGAGAAGAAGCAATCCTTATGAAGGTCTTATTTATTAAAGAGGGCAAGAGTATGACATCAAAAAATGGGCAACAATCGTTAAGATCATTGCCCATTTGCGCTAAGTTATTGGAAAAAGCTTATTTCTTGTTTTTTACTTTCTCGATTTCTTTTCGCAATTCATCAATGGCCTGTTCTTGTTTTTCGTTCTTTTTGTTTTGGTCGATGAGCAACAAGGTAAGTTCTTCTACTTTTTTAAGCAACAACTTATTCATCTCGCCCAACTCTACGCCGTTGGCCTCAACTTCCTTGGCACTCGGTATTTCGGGCAGATGCTTGTTAGCTTTGATGTAGCTTTCCAACGCTTGCAACGTTCCAACCTTGTAATCTTCTTCAAATACATAGTCTGGCCAGTTGGCGGTTTCTACCTTGATTTCCTTGGCGCGGATCTTGCCGTTTACGGATAGTTTTTCATTTGGTGTAGTGGTGCCTATGCCAACGTTGCCGTTATCAGTAATCTGCATGGTTGGCTCTCCCGAAAATATTGCTCCGATGGTTTCCGAGCTCGCACTTTTTGTATAGAATTTAATTCCCCCCTCACTAAATCCCCTGCCCAGTACAATGGCGCTTCTGGCCATACTGCCATGAGAATAAACCAATTGTTCCGATGCTGAGTGCGGCTTTAAGCCATGAGCCAAGACTAACCCGGCAGAAGCATACATACTTCCGATTGTATTATACTCGTTATTATTTGCGGTGCCAAAACCTAGGTAGGCCCCACCGGTTGGGTCGAAAATATTAATATTTCCGTTTACTGTCAGTTTTTCACTAGGCGTGGTCATACCAATACCAAAATTCCCATTATCATTGCTTACCAACAACGACCTCCAACTCCCCCATCCGGTACCCGTATAACCAGAGCGGATGTACATGTTTCCCTCATCAGAAAAAGTCAATTCATGAGCTTTGCCACCAGAATCGTCAGCCCAGCCTCTTAGACCCAAAACCGTATAATAGGTATTTGGCAAACCTAATATAGCGCCCGACTTAAAATGAGACTCAACAGATTGAGCATAAGAACTTGGGACTGTAGCAGTAGCTCTCGTATCCTGAACGGCTAATATATTGGTTTGCGCCATCAAAGTTTTAGCTGATAAGAAAACCAGCGCAGTGATTATATACTTTTTCATCTTATTTTTTTCTTTTTATCAATGCTTCCAGCTTTGCAATTCTCTCTTCTTGCTGTAGGTTTTTATTCTTCTCTTCGAGAAGCTCCTTGTTCTTTTCTCTCAGGTTTTGTAATTGCTTATTTTGCTCAATGAGCAACAATGTCAATTCCTCAATCTTCTTTTGTTGCAGTTTCAGCATTTCACCCAATTGTAGCCCATTCGTTTCTACTTCCTTAGCGCTCGGCATTTCAGGCAGGCGTTTATTGGCCTTGATGTAGCTTTCCAATGCTTCCAACGTTCCAACCTGATAACCCTCGGCAAAAACATAGTCGGGCCAATTGGCGGTTTCTACCTTGATTTCCTTGGCGCGGATCTTGCCGTTTACGGATAGTTTTTCATTTGGCGTAGTGGTGCCGATGCCGATATTATCGGCGTAATTGATAAAGAAATTGGTTTTATTACTTGTGCTGTTAAACAAACCTATGCCTGTACTGTTGGAGTACAAGCTGTGATAGTTTGTATTATCTTGCTTATAAAGAAGGAGCTCGGTAGAGTTAATGCCATTACTCATTACGTTAATGGTTTGATTTACGGTTTGCTGTGCCTTAAGGACTGTCGAAACAGTTAATAAAGAGGCTAATAAAATGGTGTTTTTCATTGTATGGTTATTATAAGCTCAATTAGTTTTAATCTTTAACTGTTTAATTTCCTTTTCCTGTGCCTCAACTTTTTTGTTGATCTCGATCAGTTGCAAAGTTAGCTCTTCGATTTTTTGGAGCAGCTTGATTTGAAAAGCGCCTATTTCCAATCCAGATTTTTGCATCTCTGCAGCAGCAGGAATTTCAGGAAGGCGTTTGTATTGTTTCAAATAAGCTTCCAACTCAGCCATGCTCATGTTTTTATAATCGGGTTCGAAAACAAAATCGGCACCTGCAACAACGCTGACTTTGATTTCTCTAGCGCTCATTTTGCCTCCAACAGTGAGCTTGGTATCAGGGTCTACCTTATTTGTCCCGATAGCCATTGGGTCCATGGTAAACCTATAATCCCTGGTTTGGGTATTGGCAATTACCTGAGGTTCGGTAATTTGAATTATAGAAGTATTTACAGGTGACGTAGAAACTCCTCTTATATCCACAATTACTAAATTAGCAGTAGTTACCAAATGATAAATCGGTAATCTTAGGTGGCCAGCTGCATCAACCTCAAATTCACCTAATTTCCATTGGGTAGCCACAGGTCCCAAAGCGGCTATTACTTCTGACGTATTCGAATAAAAAGGAGCATCTAGGTTTCTGCCAATATTAAAGATTTTGGTATACTTACCTGTTGTATTTTGAGCATTATAGCTCCCTGTCAATGAAATTTCTACATTTCCCCAGATTAGCGCCTGGCCAAAATCAATATAAGAAACCTGGTTGGCTATTCCATTCTCAAAATAAGGTGATGCTCCATTCCATTTAAATGTATAATCCTGGGCTTGGATTTTAGTAGCGCAAATTAAGCTGATAAAGCATAAAATAGTAGTTATTTTTTTCATCTTACTTTTTGTTTGCGGATTTTAGTTTTTCGATTTCTTTTTGTTGCGCTGTCAATAATTTCATTAGTCCTTGCAACTGCTTGTTTTGCTCAATCAGATGTAGTGTTAGTTCTTCCTGCTTTTTAAGCAATAACTTATTCATCTCACCTAATCCTACCCCATTTGCTTCTACCTCTTTAGCGCTTGGCATCTCGGGCAGGTGTTTATTCGCCTTGATGTAGCTTTCCAATTCTTCCAACGTTCCAACCTTGTAACCCTCATCAAAAACATAGTCGGGCCAGTTGGCTGTTTCTACCTTGATTTCTTTGGCGCGGATCTTGCCGTTGACAGCTAATTCATAATTTCCTGGAGTTTGTGTTTTGATACCCACATTTCCAGAAAAATAGCCTTGGTTTGGGGTTACGCTTGAAAGCCCCAACAAGGAGGCAATGGTGGGTTCGTTACCATCTACCACTTCTACGCGAGGTGCGTAAAAATATTGGCGGTCATTCACATCGACATCATAATAAAGATAAGACCTTATGTTGGTAGTGGTGGTACCTACCGCAAATTTGAAATCGGTGATATCTACAGCCTTAATTCCTGTTGTGCCGTCATAGATAGCCCCATAGCTTGTTGTCGACATATCGCCACTACCGTGAACGTAAGCCACCAACAAATACCATTTGTTTAATTCCGGCAAATCGCCATACCAGAAATACGGATTATCTCTGGGACTATCATTTAAGTCATTTACGTTTTGCGTTCCTAAATAACTTGTACCATTTGTTGAATTTGTTTTTTTGATCCAAATGGAAAAACGGTACATCTTGGTGTGATCGATTGCAAAATAGCTGTGGTTAAAGCCACCATCATCATTATTAGCCCCTTCGGGTTTTGCCTCCCATAAAATAGCACGTTGTCCTTGTGGACCAATGCCCCAAAAACGAGTATTTTCGCTTACTTGGCCATTGGCCAAAAAACCACCAGAACCACCGGTTCCTACCGTCCAGTTTGGCATGTCAAGCAAGTTTTGGGCACTTGTAGTCAGGTTGAAAAAAGCACAGCTTAGGGCGCAAATGAATAAACTGCGCCAGTGATTTGTCTTCATAGATGGAATGTTAATTTAGTTAAAATTCGAGTCCGTTATCTGCAGTTAAGCTAAAGCAAATTTGAGATATAAAAAAATATTTTCCCCAACAGTTGTTATAGCGGGAAGAAAGTATATTCTGGGTAAATATTATAAAAACTTTTTAAGGCTAGGAAAATAGCCTTATTTATGTTTGATAAATTAAAAATAAACCTCCATATAAAACCACTATTAAGAATAGTGCAAAAAATAGCTTAGACATATTTAATGTCTTTAACTTTTGAAGAATCAGAACATTAAATATTATTTGAGTGACAACCATCATCAAATATATCGACAAGGCATTATTAGTATATTTATCATTTGCTCCATAGCCTAATAAAAAACTTATTACCCCGTAAACAGCAATCAATATTATAAATGAAATAATATTTAACAAGAAAATATACAGATTGGATTTCTTCATATTTAGTGTACAGTTACTTTAATACCGTATTCTTTCATCGCCTTTATAAAGCTATTAGCCATTTTAGAAGGGTCACCTTTTACCTCTTGCCAAGCCTTTAAAAATGCTGTCACATCTTTCCTGAATGAAGCAGATGAATGAGGGCCTATTAAAGGAACACCATTTCCATTTTGATTACTTTTAAAAGCAGCAACAAGTCCGCTCATATCATCCCCAGAAAAAGGATCAAGAGTATGATCTGAGGAATAAGCATCTACCCCTTCCGGCGAAGTTAGTGAATTTGATTGATGAGGAGCCATATTAAATACAAACTCTATTTCATTAGCAGCGTCAGCGAAAAGTCCCGAATTTTCTTTAATCAACTCAAGTAGTGCTTCCGTATAACCAACTCCAAAAGCCGCGCCTCTACTATGTGTATAAATTTGTATTTTTTCGGTGATTTTACCAGTTTTTGGATCTTTTTCTAACTGAGCTAAAATATTTTTGAAATCCCTTTTAGCAACTATCCTGCCCGCCGCAGTTCTTTGGCTCGGCTCAAGAGAATAATTACTCACTTCTGTATAATGTGACGATTCATTTTCATATCTCGGACTTCTAGAATGCGTTTGAGCACCCCTATCCCCATCCACATAAAAAGCTGTATTTCCGGGGTTTGGTATCCCAGAACCAGCAATTGCCGATAATAACTGTGCATCCCAATACCTCTTATCGTGTCTTTCATAGTCATGATTAACCCTGCCATTAATAAAAATAGGCAATTCTCCATTCTTATCAATAAAATTAACAGGACTATTTAAAGAATAAACGTATGGTGACGACATTTCAAGTAATTCCGCTTTAGGATCGACTACATTCCATCTCCCAATTAAAGGATCGTAAAATCTTGCACCATAATCTAACTGGTCTAATCCTAACTCCGCCTGCTTTTCCTTACCATTATATTTATATTGATTTTCAGGACTTGAGCTTAACATATTACCAGGATTCATTTCTAGGCCAAATGCATAATAATCCTGTATCTGTACAATATCTCCATTTGCTTTAAATACTACTCGTGTATTCCCTAATTGATCTTGCAAAAAATATTCATAAACATAGGGGCTATTCGGTAAGGCCCTCCCTTCTTCCGTCACTACAAAATCTATAACACTTCCTGTATATTGTATTCCACTTAAATAGTTAGTCTCGCGTACTCCAATTTGTTTTTTCAGCTTAATTCCCAAAGCATTATAAGTATACTCAACAACCTCTCCTGTACTAGCTTTGGTTATTGACTTAGGCAAGTTTAAATAATTATAATCAATATTAGTAATGCCTAATCTATTATTGGTTTTTTGATTGCCGTTTACATCGTACGTATAACTATTGCTTTGCGACGCAGTTCCAGTATCGCCTATATCATATACTTTATTACTTAACTGTCCATTATGAGTATAGTCATAAGTAAAATAATTAAGATAACCAGCAGCACTATTAGTTCTTTTCAAGCTAATTATATTTCCCATTACATCATATGCAAGTTCTTCATTAAATTTATTAGTTGAGTTTGGATCCATATAGTTCGCTTTAATTAAACGATTTAGGTTATCATAATCATAGCTATAGTTTTGAACACTTTGGCTTAAGCCTAAGCCAGGTGGCACCATCGTTTGCCAACTTATTGAGCCAATATTTCCATTGTAAGCATCGGGTTTATTAGCATAATTTAGGCTCATACCAAAAATAGTATTGGCCGTAACAGAATTAGGATCATTAATCGAAGTTATCCACCCTCTTTCATTATAAGTATAATTGGAATGTTGAAGAAAAGTATTTCCGTTATCTACACTGTGTAATGATTTAGTTTTCAACTGTCCTATCTCATTATAATCTTTCTTACTGATAATTACCCAACCCCCATCATTTATATCTTGGGTAGTAGATATCCTTCGTCCTATTTGATCATAGTTATAAACTTGAGTGATTTTTGTTGTCATATTATTTACTATATTTTTACGTATGTTTTGCCTAAGCTCGCCATTAAAAGTATAGTCGTTTTCAATGAAATCAGTTCCTCCTAAATGATTTTGCTCTTTTGAACTGATCAATAATGCTTTATCATCATAATAATTAACAGTTAACAACATTGTTGTTGTACCTAAAATATTTACTCTCTTTCCTGTTTCAAGCCCTCTTGTTCTAATCGTTTGCCCAAAGGTCTGTGCGCCAAAAACATTATTGTAAAAATTATAATTATCGTAATAATTAATAATCAAGTAAGTGTTATTTGCTACATGCAAAGGAAACGCATTCGAAGTATAGCCGGTTCCAGAGCCACTCTCATTATTATCATCTCTACTTTCCCAAAGCGAGTGCTGTGTATCATTATTTAATCTCTCTTGCCATACAACTCTCGATTCAGAATTATTTATGATTCCTGAAATGACATTTCTCTCTAACACATCATACTTTTTAAAAAGCCACTGGCCATCAGACATCTGCTTAGCATCACGGCTGAGCACAAGTTGATCAATCGAATTATACACTAATTCTTCCCACCCTTTTCCTGGGATCTTCTTCTCAATTATTCTTTTTTTCAAATCGTAATGATATGCATAAATGAATTCATTAAACACTGAGTCATTTTCACTAAACGTAGTTAGAGTTACCGCTGGTGTAATTATATACCTTAGATTTCCAAGTTCGTCGTATACATAATAAGTTGAAATCGCCGTTGTTTCATCAAGCCATTTTCTTTTCATGATGATTCGTCCTAACTTATCTTTGAATTCTTCATGAGTTCCACCTTTTCCACTTATCCAATTCTCGTCCTTTGAAATAGTTTTGAATAATTCATTTGCACCAAAATACTCTACACCACTACAATTTGTGCCCGAAATTGTCCAATTTCTGACCTCGTCAATTTTGTTGAAATCATTTTCCATTTTAACAGTACGTCCACTTAACGGTTGCCAATTAACTCCTGCTTCTCCTTGTTCCAACACTCTATTTAATGGGCTAGGCTCAAATACCGTTTTTTTAAATGGATAGGCTGTTTTCACTGCTCCTGTAACCAACTCCGTGCCCACGTCACCGATTGGATTATAAAAGTTGTTAAGTCCTTTACCTAAATCAAAAGCATCCTCCTTATAATTTCCATTAGATCCAAATACGTCACTATAAGCTAAATAATTTATTGCAGATCTACCATAAGTATCGTACCTAAATGCCTTCACAATATCATAACCTAATGGAGTAGCTCCAATTTGTAAAATTTGTAATGGCCTGCCCAATCCATCAAAAAATTGTATTTCGGGAGCTACTTCACATGTATTCTTCGCTTCCAAGTTCGAAATACTCTTTAATCCTGCAATTCTAGACGTATAAGAGAGCACATAATTCCGATTATTATTTAATATAGGGCCAACGTATTTACACGGCAAGGTCGGCACATATGAAATAAAAGCTCTAAAGTTATCTCCAACAGGCACATGAAAACCGTTAGAAAGCGTAATCGATTCTGATGCATAGGATTGAGTTTGCCCAGAATAAGAGCTTAAAATTAGATTTTGCTGGGCATAATTTTTACTAATATTAATAGCTAACAGCAATATGATAGTTAGTTGGAGCGATTTCATTTATGGATTCTGTAAGGTATTATCAATTACAATTAGACTCTGACAATAAGAATTTAAGACTACTTAAATTACCAAGAAATACGTTATTAAATGTATAATTAGAAGTATTACCGCCTTGAGGATGATTTTGACACGATTGTATTGTAGAAGTTGAAGGAGCAGATACTTGCATTTTAAAAGTCTTATAACCTGTTTGTCCATTATAATAGCCTCCTTGAACCCCAACAACAATTTTATAGCTACCACCAGGCACATAATTAATATCGTACATGTTAGCCAACTGCGAAGCATTAATTTCATACATCAACATTGTTCCTGCTACATTATAGAATTTAATACTTGTAACTTTACAATTATTATCAGAAACGGTACTTTCCCATTCAACAGGGCTGGTATCATGACAGGTTTGATTTGCTTGTCGCTGACCTTCTGTTTGTAGCTTATTATAAGCTTTGGCATTAGCATCTGCTTGACTTATGGCAGATGAAAATTCTCCAGGGTCTATTCCATACCCTACTTCATCTCCTGTTTGCCCTGGGTTACAAATAGCAGTAAAAGTTTGATACATTTCTACATTATAATATAGCTGCGTACCACCTGTACATTCTCCTAAATTATTAACATAACTTTGTCCATTCTCAGAAATATCTTTTAAGGCCATGTCATCAGCTTCTTTTTGACTAAATGGTGAAGTATACCTACCAGCCGGAACAGTATAAGTTACAGTTGACCCGACAGCCTGGCTTGGACAATTATTCTTATTTAATGTAATGCTCTTTGCTACATTGAAAAACGGACTTGTTGCCTCCTTATAATGATATATATAAGCCTTCATTATATCCTTATTATAGTCTCTTAGCATACTTAAACGGCTCAGTCCATCATAGCTATAATAAGTGGTTTGGCTTCTAATATCTGTAATACTACTTATACCTGCAGATGGCTTATAGTTATATACTAACATTTGGGCATCTTCGGGGTAAATACAAATATCATCATATGCTGTACCCACATTTAAATTAAGTGGACCAGAATAAACCTGCTCACCATATTTCCATTCTGTATTATTAAAATACCAATACGTGATTATATAGTTTTTAGAATTAGGCTTATTCCATTCAACTAACAATGAATTACCTAAATAATAGTTAGCTCCATTATGTGCATTCACTTCATTACTTATTATATTAGTGTTCTTTGATTCTTCAAAGCCTTGGTAATAAATTTCGTTTAGGGTTGCATTAATTGCTTTTGCAATAGGCAGGCTTTGCTTATAACCCCAAATTACAGAAGAATTTGGCTTACCAGTCTCATGATATTGTAGAACATTATTTTTTTGATCGTAGAAATCGAAATAAAATTTGGTTTTATAGTTTGAATTAAATTTAAAGTACAAACTACCCCCATTTGCTACTATAGATGAATTAAAGCTTTGATTATAGACTAGAGGTTCAGGAAGCTCTAATACCCTAACCTGTTTTAAATTAATTTGTTTTGGATAATTTATGTTCTCAGCTAGTTGGTATTGATTTAAAGAACCCCCAATAATCTTTTCAATGCTATTTTTTGTAAGTATTTTTAACTGTTCTACAGGTAATGTAACCATATTTGCCTTTATAGCTTGCTCAATTGCCAATGAAGAAATATCACAATCTTGAACGTCTTGCAATTGATTAAAATAATCAAATACATATTTAGTACTATTAGTCACAAGGCTTCCATCACTTTGCTGTACTTTTTCCGTATTTACCAGGTGATGCAAAGGAGCATTACGAAATAATTTTGGCAGACTTGCCCATGCTCGGTTTTTTAATATTTCGGGTATACCATTATATTCATATGTTGTAGTTACAGTATTTGTTTTTACTGTGGGGAATTCACCTTCATAAGAAATCTCTTCCTTTTTAATAAGAAAGGAAGAGCCTGTGTATAGATCATAAAATGAAAGTGTCTCTAAACATGGTAATGCATAATATCTTGCTGCATCTTTTGAATCAATTATCCTTCTATAATAAGAATCATAAGTATAATTAATTCTCTTAATCGGCTGACCATCTTCTCTTTTATAAATTTCTGAAAGTAACTTTCCAGCATTTAATGCTGGCTTAGAGAACACTAATGGATACAGCTCCGTATTTGAAATATAATCGTCTATTTCTTCAGTTGAGTAATTCGACTCTACCGAGCCATTACCTGACTGATATTCAACAACTTGATCATAGTAAGCATAATTACCCGCCAATTCTCCAGTATAATTTACGGAATTACTCATAGCCATATATATATCTAACACATTATTAGACCCACAGTCATTCATTGTATAAACAGTCCAACCATTTTCACCAGCATGCTCTAACGGTTTGGAGAGGTCTCCTCCGTATGCAGCGGCATAATCCATCCAACTTAATGCATCGGGGATAGTCGGCCTTTGTGCATAAATTGGCAAGCCTCCAGTAATATGATAGCCAGAATATATATAATTTTTTTCTTGAACAATCGCAGTTTCACCAGACACTGACATAATTTTCTTTACCCGAACACCCGGATAATTAGATGCAGGTATTAGGTTATCATAAAATATCTTTGTTATACCCCCTGTGGGGAACACAATTTCATCTAATATAAATGCTTTTTTATACTCTTCATTTGAATTTCGATCGGCCAAATAAGCAGTACAATCATGAAGATTGAATGTATATTTTCCAATCAGACATAGGTTCTGCGATTGACCATTATAGTACCCCCAATGATCTTGTGCATTTGATAATCTATTTGGCAACTTATTAACTGCATTATTTTTGTTGTACGAAAATTTATAGGATGGTAGTGAAATTCCAGTCCCGGACATCTCTTTAATCTCGTCCAGCCTCAATCTCTTTTGTTGATAAGTTTCTGCGGTATATTGAATAGCACTATTTATGCCAAGACTTGGGCTAACGGCAATATTATCATTACTTTGGAAATAACTTGTAGTGAGCTGGATATTTTTTATTATCTCCGAGGACCATAAGTCTTTTATTTCGATATTATCCAAAGCTCTTGTAAAGTTATTTGATACCTCAACGTCCTCTCTTAATTCATTTTTATAATTAAATGAAATCTCAATATTTTTAGAGGTTATTTTACTTATAGTATTACTACTTATCCAACTATCTACTGGAGTGGTTGAACAATTAGCACACGCTGGGGAAGTAGTTAGCAAAGTTGTAACTCCTCCTGAATTAACTCTATTATGGTAAGCATTTATTTTATATTGAAAATTTATTGTATCTGCCACCGTAGTAATTATAGAACTCAAATGCCAAGCATTAATGTAATTTGCCTGATCATATGGAGATGAACTCCCATCAAAGACTTTACCATGATCATAGACACCTTCAAAATTATACCTATTTCCATCAGGCGTTATCAATATCCATTTAGCAAAAGTTTCAATAGATGCCACAGTAGTATCAAGTTCTATTTTTATATCTTGTTCAGGAATAAGATGTATACGATGGTCCTTATCCATTACAAATTTTCCAGAATATCCATTTACATTAAAGTAAAACACATCTGGTTCGAGATCCTTACCATAAACATTAAACTGCGCGGGAGCTGTAGCACTTACAGTAATGGGTGCAAAACCGTGAACAGCATAATAATTTTCATCAGGTAGTCCCTTAATAGATCTCGATATTGTTCCTCCTACATTAAGTGACCACCCTAAGCCCGCGACACCTGATACTTCAGAAACTTTAATACCCCCCGTATGGTATGATAAAGATATAGGCAAACTAAATCCATTTGCTACTAAATTGTAAAGCGGTATATCTATATTTGTTGTTCCTGTACTTTTATTTACAGGAAAATCAATATATTTATTTAAAGACGCAACCTCGGGTGCTTTTGGCACTTCTGAAACGTTCTGCCCTATGGCGTCATGAGATATAAAAAAAGTGAAAATTAAAATAAGAAGCGTCCAAAATTTCATACATTGTTTTGTTTATAGTTCCCCAAATTAGAGCTTAAATTTTAATTAAAAAAATATTTTCCCCAACAGTTGTTTTCGCAGGACGAACGCATCGAATTGCTGGATGAACATGCGTTTTGAAAGGATATTACGATTCAGAAAATTGGGTTTTACGACTGGATTTTAAGCAACTTTTGAGAAAATTCTGCGTAAAACCGACTAGAATATTTAAAAAGCAAAAACGAAAGCATCAGCTTGGAATCTTTATTGGCAATAAGAATTAAAGCTTTCTCATCACTGCTCTATTTCTCGAGAGCATTCAAGGTCAGTTGCAGCGTCAATTGCCCAGTCTTTTCTTTCGTACCAAGTTCTTGCTTATCGCTCAATTTCATTTCACCAATTTTGCCAATTCCAGTACTTTTGCTCAAAGTATCTAACAATTTAACCAAGTTAAAGTAATTTCCCTTAAAGGTAAACTGTTGCGCAACCATTCCCTGTTGCAAAGCAATGGTGTCGGTTACGCTCTGCGTGTTGGTACTGAAATTAACCTGTACGTTTTGTGCCGATGCCATACCCGAAACCGTTTGCCATAAGCGATTTTCTCGATCTTCTTTTTTTACTTGATAAGATTTTAGGGCATTAGCGTAAAATGTATTTTTTCTGCTTACCTGCGGAAAGGTACTGTCTTCCGATTGTGCGGCGGATTGTTCCTTTTTAAGCTGCCTGTTTAACCGCATCGCCTCGAAGGTATGCTTGAGCGAAAACACATAGGCAATGTAAAGCAATGCCACCATGCCAACCATGAGCACCCAGTTTTTTTTCTGATGGTCCAAGTTCTTCCACATGGCTAATAAGTAATGATTAAACTAAATTGATAATCGGTTGATTCTTGATCTTCCTGGTATTTGAGCAGTTTGGCCGATTTAACCCACTGCATTTCCTTGAGCACAAAAATCCAGTTGTTTACTGCCGTAAGGTTGTCTGTTGAACCTAAAATCTTAATATTCGGCTGTTTTTCGGTTTTCTCTGCCTCGGTTTTAAAATCATTGACAGCCACTTCATGCAAACTCAACTGCCTAGGCATGCTTTTGCCTATTTCATTGAGCAGAAAACCATAGTTGTAACCTCCGTTCCAATGCAGCTGTTTAAGCAAGTATTCGTTTCCAGCAATATTCTTTTGGAGCAAATCGGTTTGGTCGGCACTGGCAGTTTGCGCCCCTACCTGCTGGGCAAGCTTGGCGTTTTCCTGATTGTAGTAAGAAAAGAGCCCAAAACTGATCAACAACAATCCAAAAAGTCCAAATAGGAAAATAAGCGCTTTCTTTTTCAGGGCCATATTGCTCAGAAAATCGGCGAAAACATTGTTTACGTTTTCTACATTGGCTAAAATCGGACTCAATTTCTGGTGCAAAATCAACTGAAAAGCTGAAGCATAGGCCAATACGTTTTCTTCGGGAATAAGTTCTTGTTCTATCTTGACCTGAAAGTCGTTTTTCAAGCCTGGTTCGGCATTATAACTTATGAAATGACGTTCGGTCGTCAACACAAAACCATGTCCGGCAAAGCGCATTTCTGTACTGTAAATATTCAGTTGTGGCCAAATCGGTGCCGTTACTATACCGCCGAGGCTCAACATCAATACTTTTAGCCCTGCTCTGCCCAATTTATCCAACAATTCGTCTACGCCTTGCTTTCTGATGATGCTACCCAGCGCATTGTTGCCATGAACATAAGACTGTACATAAAAATCCTTTACCTCAATTGACGGAAAAGCCTGTTGGATCACCTGTTCTGGCAAAGTATCGGTAGCCACCTGGATATTTTTGTGGATAATGCCCCGCCCTGTCAATGTCAACGCAACAGGAAAGTTTTTAGGCAGGCTTTCCAGTATTTTATTAAGCGGGCCTTCTAATATTTTATGACTTTCGATGTGCAGTTCGTTGTCTTTTTTGGCAAGTTGGCAGAACCGGCAACTGTAGCTATTGTCGCCAAGGCCATGCAGCTCTACACCCAAAACCGTATTTAAACCCTCAAACAACATCTTAATAAAGAATGGTAGGTTTAATAAAGACTAACGTAACCACTTTGGCATTTGATTTCTCACGACTGCTAAACAACCACTTTAAAATCGGGATACGCGACAACAAAGGCACACCAGATCCAGTTTCACTATTTTCTGTCCTTTCTAAGCCACCCAACACAATCATGTCTTCATTTTTGGCCCTGATGATCGACGTAAACTTACTGATCGATTGTGGCGGTGGCTGATTTTGTGGCGGATTGCCAATAAAATCGGAAATATTTACCGTAATGTTCAGGGTTACCTGGTCATCGCCAGAAACAATGGGCTTGATGCCTATTTCCAGATTTGCATCTACGTCCTTATATTGTTCAGTAATTAATGTCTGCGCATTTAATGAAGGAACCACATTTTGCGTTTGCAACCTGTAGTACCTTTTGCTACCAATGCTCAAGTTTGCCACGTGGCCGTTCAAGGTAGAAAGCTTGGGCACCGACCTTACCTCTACATTCGAATTGCTTTCCAAGGCACTGAGTTTCACATAAAAATTAGGCGTTACCCGACCCAGGTTGACGGAATTGTTATTGCCCAGCTTAGACAAGAAACTGTTGATGGAATTGGAACCAAAAGTATAGTCTATGCCTGGCAAAATCGTCCCTCCGGTTTTTACACTGTCTGATACACCCGCCGTAATACCGGTTTTTACCGATTTTCCTTTTCGTACATCAACCAAGGTAACCTCAATCAATACCATAGGCACCGTACGGTCTATCTGTTTGATAAAATTCTCGATTTCCCTTACTTGGGGCGCCGAGCCAGAAAGCAATATGGTATTTTGTTCTCTAAATTCCTTGATTTCAACACCCTTCTTCCATTCCGTAGGAATCATCATCTGAATAGTATCTAAAGAACGATGTTCTAGTTTTACACGCAGGCTGGTTCGTAGGCCTTCTAGTTTTCTATCGCCAATCAGGTAAATGCCATCTTCTTTTTTGTAGGTATATTCTGTTCCCTGTAGTAGAGCGGTTAGAAAATTATCGAAGCTGATATTATTTAAACGGGTAGTAATGCTTCCCTTGATATCGGAATAAATAAAATAATTGACACCGGCTTCTGTAGAAGCCGATTTAATCAGGTCGAGAATAGGCGTATTGACCGCGTCGATGTTGATAAGTTTGCTTCCATTGGCATCTCTTCTGCCCGACACATTATAATTGCCCTGCGATCCTCCAGGTGTAGTGGGCTTATTGTTTCGTTTTACAGCTGTGGATTTATCCTCGTTGATATAAAGCTCTTCTCCTTCGGCCAAAGGTTGCAGGATATAAACGTTATCATTGGTCTTGTTCAGCTTCAGTTCGTTGGCATAGGCCATTTTCTCGAGCGCTGTTTCAAATGGAGCTGCAGAGATAAAGGCGGTCACTTTTTTATTGAGCAGGTTAATCGGCACCACTACGTTTTTCTGCGAAAGCTGTCCGATTTTTTTGGCTACCAAACTTAGGGTATCATTGTTCAGGTCGAAACCCAAATTATCTGTTATGGCATTGTAAGTAACCTTTATCTCCTTTGGAGGCACTACGGTTCTTGTCGGGGCTACTTTCGTAATCGACATGATGGAGCCGATCAGGTTGATATCGAGATCGTATTCCTTGGCCACAAAAAGCAGTACGTTTAAGGCCGTTTCGTTGGTAAAGTTGTAATAAACCTTAAAATTAACCTGCGGATCCACATTGATGTTGAGGTTATTGGCTTGGGCCAGCGCACGCAAAAACTCTGGTGCATTGGCGCCCGACATCGAAAGCTGCACCTTTTGGTTAAGTCCCGGCACCATTACCGCAAGCGATTTTAAGCGATTCTCTATCTGAGCCAAGCGTTCGGCCTTGCCGTCTTGTCCGTAACCTTTTAGGCCTGTACCAACAAGCGTAAGGAGGATGAAGAGGCGAAAGAGGACATGGTAGATGTATTTCATTTAGATGGATAGCAATAAAGGGAAAATCTCTTCGAGCGAAGTCTGCCCCTCGGCAAACAACTCGAATGCATTTTCTGAAAGTGTTTTGATCTGTTTGGTTTTTAAAAGTGGTTCAATATACATATTCCCTTGTTTGATTTCAAAAGCTAATTCTGCATCAACGGGAATAACTTCATAAACGGCCTTACGACCCTTGTAACCTGTGTAATAACATTCGCTACAACCTTTGGCTACAAACTGCTTTTCTAAGCTAAACGGGGCTTTGAACTGTTTAGGATAGGCTTTGGCGTCAAAATCGGTTGCCTCTTTGCAATGCGGGCAAAGCAAACGCACCAAACGCTGGGCTACCGTGGTATTGAGCGTATTGGCCACCAAAAAGCTCGGGATACCCATATCCATCAAACGCGAAACGGTGCCCCAGGCCGAATTGGTATGGATGGTAGACAATACCAAGTGGCCAGTCAACGCCGCACGGATGGCCATATTTGCAGTTTCGGGATCGCGGATTTCTCCCACCATGATTACATCCGGGTCTTGCCTTAAAAAGGTACGCAGGGCTGAGGCAAAACCCAAACCGATGCTTTCTTTCAACTGTACCTGATTAATTCCTTCCAGCGTATACTCGATCGGGTCTTCGATGGTAAGCACGTTGCGGGTAGTTTTGTTCAGCAATTTAAGTGTAGCATACAAGGTGGTGGTTTTACCAGAACCCGTTGGCCCACTGATGAGGATAATACCATTTGGCCTTTGAATGCCTTGTAGGTAATTTTCCATGTCGAAATCGCTCAGGCCTAAAGTATACAGGTCAATATCAGTGCTTGAGTTGTTGAGCAAACGCAATACGATTTTTTCGCCGTGAAGCGTAGGCAATACCGAAACCCTGATATCGAAAGCACTTTGCTTGGCGGATTTGTAATGGATACGTCCATCTTGTGGCAAACGTTTTTCGGCGATATCCAGGTTGGCCATGATTTTAATTTTGTTGACCAAGGCAGGATAATCTTCGCGACTGATTTGGTAACGTTCGATCATCATGCCATCAATACGCACACGCACCCGCGATTTTTTCTCGAAAGTTTCGATGTGGATATCACTGCTTTTGAGTTTTCGGGCTTCTTCAATTAAGGTGGTCAGGAAATCGTCGTTGGCCGAAATGGCAGAGAGTTCTTTTTCCTGCGTGCCGGTATCGCTCAGGTAATGGGTAGACAACAAGCGACTGATTTCTGTCTTGGCGATTGGGTTGAGCTTGATGGGCTTATCGAGAATGATCTGCAACTCATCTAAAAGATTAGCCAAATTATCTTCCTCGTCGCAAAACAGCTCCAAGGATTGGTTTTCCATCCCCTTGGGCACTACGCGGTACTGCAAAGCGATGGCTTTGTTAATGAGGTGTAAGGTATCGGCAGATGGTTTCATTTTTCTAAAATAATAGTTTTGGAGATGTTTCTTGCAGCATAAACATTTATTGGCCATCCCTCAACCTTTCCTGCCCTCATGCCGGGCAATGGCACTCCATTTTGAGCGACCAAAATGGAGGAAAAGTCGCCGACTGCGCCCAGCACTACAGCGTAAGTGCTTAGGCAAAGCGGTAGTTGCCGCACTGGACAAGGTCGGGCTTGAGCTACTCAACGGTCATTGCCTGGACCTGACGTAGCGCTCAATTTGAAACACTTTCTTACATCAAATAAGCCGTCAGCCACCAATCATTGGTCAAATCTATGCTGCTACTCAACAGGTCGACTACCATAAAAACCAGCAACAGGATCGCCTGTTCGCCGGCCAAAGGGATTTTTGGATTTGAATTTTTGCTCAAAACCCTGCTTCCTATACTCACCAAAATCACCGCTAGCAAACTGAACAGGTAAAAGAACAGGTAGTTGAGAAAGGATAGGTAAACCGTGATGCTCAACAAAAACAGCAGATCCCCTAAGCCAAAGTAATCTGCAAATATATTAACCAGCTTCTTTTGCTTGAACGAAAAATACAGTGTTAAAAACAGCAACTGCACACCCAAAAAACTCCCGTTGTATAGCAAATTGGTTCCAATTGAACCCGCCGAACTTTCTAAAACCATTAAAGCTGACAAGCCTGCCATCAACAATACAAACAACCACCAATATACCGCTCTGAACTTAAAATCCTGATAGGCGATGGCCAACAAAACTATCCAAACAGCGCACCTCAAGATATACATAGCTTGCTAATTTCGAATGATTAAGTTTTTCTAGTGATTGAATTTTGAATGAGTGAATAATTGATCTCAATTCTAATCCGGCGTAACTTCCTTTAAATTTTTATCCTGATCGATCTGCCAAACGTTAAAGGTACCATCGCCATCAAAATCGGCGACAGCGGTAGCCTTGGCCACAAAGCTGTTGTTATTGGCCGATACGATTTCGATTTTATAATTGGCCTTGCCATCTTTGCCATCGGTAGAGAGCTTCTCTTGGATAAAGCCCAGTTCGGCCAAATCGGTGGTATACCTCGAGTGTTCGTAAAAATAGCTCTGTTCCAATTTGGCCAAATGCTCTAATTGCAACTTGGCCTCGGTTGTTTTGGCCTTGGTAATTAGGGGCATGAGATTGGGTAAAGCCAATAAAACCAGGATTCCAATAATCACCAATACCACCAAAATTTCGGTGAGCGTATAGGCCTTAACTTTTTTACGGAGCAATGCGTTCATTTCAAAATATTATTTTAAGCTAAAGTAGGGAAAAATACAGTGATAAAATAATAGCTAGTTCATTTAACCAAAATCTTCAATTGCTTACTACCTTAGCCAAAACAACACTTGTGCCAGATGAGAGTTGGGATAATAAACTTCATAATAGCAGAACATTTAATTCTAGTTTGAATAATTTTTATTCATACTAGCTAGTCTGAACATGTTCTTTTTTATTTTAAGTTTTTCTTTCTCTATTGGGGGCTTAAAATCTGGCACCAACAAGCTTGTTATCGTAAAGACTTTCCCATTTTTAAGATGAATAACCGAATGATTGTATTTATCCCATGTTAATACTGGAGCCCTATGTTCTGCCTCATTGAAAGAAATCGACTGTTCAACATATTCAATATCTTCGATAAAGAATACTATAGAAAATCCCCTTTTGCAAATCTCCATTTTCTTTTCACCAGGAGAGTATTTTAAAACAACTCCCATGTTAACCAAAAAATAGTTTAGATGTAAAACAATTGCAGGCAATACAAAAAGAAAAAAACACACCGCACTCGCAATAGCAGAATCATGATAGCTTTGGCTACTATCTATTAACAAGAATATCCGATGCAAATTTAAGCAAATAATGGTTCCAAATATTATAAGCCAACCATTTTTAATATGATTTGCAACTGTCATTCTATAGATTTCCATCAATTACCTTCCTCCCATAGTGGCATTAACCACTGATCCTTTAATGTTACTCCATTGCCCATTAAGTGTTTTAAAGTATTTGCATTATAGTACTGAACGACATTAGAAAGCCACTTAACACATAATTTCATACTGAAACTCATCAATAATTTGATGCGTTTTATTCACTCCACAGCTCTTTCTCCATATCCAATTTTTTATTCTCTATTTATTATGCAATAATTATAGTAGCCTACTACCCAACATTAAGGGCAAGCTTTTTTTTCTAACCAAAGTCACCATTCCATGACACAAAGGCAAGAAAGACTTATTCGCATTAATAAATAAAGCCCGATAACACAAACATCGCCAGGCTATTGCTTAGATTATTGGTTCCTTAATTAACTTAGCAGCCGAATAATAATCCATTTTAACCTCTTTTAGATTTCTTTTTATCAATTGAGCAATTTCCTTACCTTCTAAATCTAATTTATTCACAACTTCACTATTAATAAATCCATTATAATGCTCATCCTCATATTCCAATAGCCATTTATTCAATCTATCCAATACATCTGGAGCTATACTTAATGTCTCTGGATCTATATATCCCCCCTCATAATAATCTCTTATGCCGGTACCGTGCAATGCTGCGTCTATCACTAAATATTTCATTGATACTAGTTCTTTGTTGGTCTGAAAAACCTATGATCTATCACACCTTGGCTATTTACTCCTATTTCATATACACCAGGTTTGCCATTCATAGTCCCTTGTTTCTGATATATCCTATATCCATTATTTTTCAAGATAGGCTTCGTTTTTAGTATGGCCTCATCAAAACTATAAGGGAAATTATGACTTGTAGGATCTTCTACCCCTCTCGCTCTTACTCTCGGATCATAAACAGGTTTAGTATTTTGAAGTGCATCAATTGCACCGACCAAACCGTGTCCAAAAGCGGTCAAGCCCATTGCTACAGTCCCTGGGTTTCGCCACTGTGCCTTAACTTCCTCCCAAACGAAAGACTCATAACTCCTGTTGCCAAATATGTATTCAAAAGCGGCTGCCTTCACTTTCTCGTCACTCAGACTGTTAATCCCTGCTTTATTAACCTCGCTTTCACTCATTACCTGCTGGAACTCGTCTCGCCAATAATTGTTCCATCCCTGGGAATCAGTCCTCCCCTGTTGTAACCTTCCGCTGGACGCCCTTACATTCTCCTTGAATTCTTCCAGCCTGTTGTCTGGAACTACGTAGACATCATCACGCCCGTCATTAGTATTGATTATGGTCCTACCTTCTGTATCGAGGTATCTTGTATATAAACCTTCAGTTGACCTGCCATCTGGATCTATATTTGAAATGGGATTATTCTCTACATAATTAAAAGGGGAAAAAGAATGATAGCCTTCCGCAAGCGGATCAACGACATTCCACCTTCCAATCACCGGATCGTAGAACCTAGCCCCATAATCATAAACTTCCAGCTCCTCCTGCAGTTCCTTGCCGTTATAAAGATACTTGTTGTTGCCCGGACTTGCAACCCTTCTCATTCCGAAGGCATAGTAGTCGTCGGCCTGCAGCGGCTGCAGCTGGCCCGTAGCCGGATGCCTGTTGAAGGTGTACCGCACGTTGCCCAGGTGGTCCGTCAGGTTGTACTCGTAGCTGTAGCTCCCCCCGCTGCTGCGTGCAAGCCCCTCTTCGGTCTGGATGAAATCGATCGTGCCGTTGACATACTGGATGCCGCCTACGTAATCCGTTGTCGTTCCAGCAAGGTTGTTGACCTTCTTCAGCTTTGTCCCCATTGCATCGTAGACATAGCTCAGGCTCAGCCCGCTTTTTGCAGCGCTTACCGGCAGGTTCAGGTAGTTGTAGGCCAGCGCTACGCCGTTGCGCCCGTCCGTAGTGGCGTTGCCGTTGCCGTCGTAGGTGTAGGCACCCGTAGCCAATGCCCCGCCCGTAATGCCAGTCAGCTGGTTGCCGGCATAGCTGTAGGTACCCGTTTTGGTTACCGATCCGTCAAACCTGCTTAGCGAAGCGATGTTGCCCATCGCATCGTAGGCCAGCGTTTCGCCCATGGCAACTCCCGCCGTGGTCTTTCCTTCGACCAGCCTGTTGAGTTTGTCGTAGCCGTAGGCAAAGACGTTCGGCAGCGTGCCGCCCGCTCCCCAAAGCTGGCCCGAGATGTTGCCGTTGAACTGCGGCGCCGTGCCGTCCTCGTATTTCAGCTCCATGCTGAACTCGTCGGAAACCGAATTCTTCAGCCAGCCCCGCTCGTTGTAGGCGAATTTCGTGTGTTGCAGGAACGAGGCGCCGTCCGTACTGTGCAGGTTCTTCTGCCTAAGCTGGCCCAGTTCGTTGTAGTCCAGCCTGGCCAGCACCACCTCGCCCTGGCCGTTGATCTCCTCCATCGTGGCCAGCTTCCTGCCCATGTGGTCGTATTCGTAGCGGATAGCGATTGTTGTAGGCGTTCCGCCCGGGCTCGAGGTGTGCGTCCTCGTGCTCGCCACAAGCTCGCCCACAAAACTGTAGCTGTTGTCCACGATGTCGGTTCCGCCCAGGTGGTTGCCGCTCCTGGTCTGCACCGCCCTGCCCTCTTCGTCGTAGTAGCTTACCGTCAGCAGCATCGCACCCGTGCTCGGCATGTTCGTCTTCGTTCCGGTAGCCAATCCCCGGGTGCGTCCGCCGGTGGCCTGCTCTCCCGTAGGAGCATCGAAGCTGTTGCCGTAGAAGCCGTAGTCGTCGTAGTAATTGATGGTGAGGCAACTCGAGATGCCCGCATTTGGCAAGGTTGCGTTCGTGTAGCCCGTGCCGGTGCCACCGGCATTAGCGTCGTCGCGCGTTTCCCACAGCACCGTTTGGCCGTCCATGGCCGTCTGCCACATAGCCCTGGTAGAAGTGCTGCCCAGCAGTCCAGTGATAATTGTCCTGCCCAGGGCATCGTACTTGGTGAACAGCCATTGGTTCTGGACGCGCTGGTTGGCGCCCTGTGTCATTACCACCTGGTCGAGCTTGTTGTACACCAGGTGCTCCCAACCCTTTCCAGGGATCTTCTTTTCTATGATCCTTTTCCGGCCGTCGTAGTGGTAGCCGTAGATGTAGTTCCCGAATACGGCATCGGCTTCCGTGAAGCTGCTGGCTGTTACAGCCGGAGGTAGCACGTAGCACAGGCTGCCCATGTCGTCGTACAGGTACTGGGTAGACAGTGAAACGCTCTCCGTTTCCCATACCCTTTTCAGTACCACCCTGCCCTCCAGGTCCTTGAACTCTTCGGTCGTTCCCGCCCTGCCGCTTGTCCAGTTCTCGTCTTTGGAAACGGTCTTGTAGAGCGTGCCCGGCTGGTAGTTCGCCGTGGTGGCAGCGCCCGAGGCGCTGACCGTCCAGAGCTTCACGGCATCCGTGGCATCGTTGATGGCGTAGCCCGGCTTTGCCGTATGGCCCGAACCCGCAATGGAGGCGCTGTAGGGCTGCCACGGTGCACCCGGGGCACCCTGTTCCAGCACCCTGTTCAGCGGGCTGGCCTCGAAAACCGTCTGCGAGAAAGGCTGCGAGGTCTGTCTGATGCTGGAGCCAACCGGCTGGCCGGCATAGAAGCCCAGCTGCTCCGCAACGGCACCTGGCCTGTAGGCCCCATTGTTGTTTGCAACGCTATAGGGCTGGTATTTTACCGCTTCGCGGCCTAGGGCGTCGTAGGCCATGGGCTGAACCATGTCGGCAAAGGATGGGCTTCCCTGTACCGTTACCGTCTGCAGGGGCCTGCCCAGCCCGTCGATGTACTGGATGGTCTGGTTCTCCTCGCATACGCTCCGCGGGGCGTTGATGTTCGCGCTGCTTACGCCGGCAACCCTGAACACCCTCGAAAGGACGTAGTTCTGGTTCGCGCTGGGCGAAGATGCCAAAGGATTGCAGAGCTGGAAGCTGGCACCCGTAAAGATGCGGACGCTGCTGCCGTAGGGAACCTGGAAGCCGTCGGCAAGGGTGACGCTGCCCGTGGCCTTGATCTCTGTTTGTCCGGTATAGCCGGACAGCGTGATATGCTGCTGGGCCATGGCCGTTCCCGACAGGAGCAGCGAGGCCAAAAGGAATGGTCTTATGTTTTTCATGGGGCGTTAGTTCTTGTAGTGGTAGTCGTAGCTTTTGATGATGTTTTTGTCTTGATCCCTTACGTAGCGCAACCGTCCGTATGGATCATATTCGAAATAGGTGGTCAATCCCTTGGCATCCGTCTGGCTCGTAATGCCTACCAGCGGATCGTGCGTATAGCTTGTGAGCTGGGCATCGGCAGGATAAATACTTACATCGTCATAAGCCGTGCCTGAAGACAATGTCATGCTATTTCCCGTATAAGGTTCTACCTTTTGCTTCCAGCTACCATCAAAATACCAATAGCTAATTACATAATTGCGACTATTCGGCCTGGTCCAGCTTACGGTATAAGCGCCGCCACTCGACTTTTTACCGGTATGCGCATTACCTGCAGTTCCCGTTTCTTCAAAGCCTTCATAATAAAACTCCGTATCGAGTGCATTAGTCGCGGCCGCCAGCACCAAGGTGCCGTTGTAGCCCCATTTAAAGCCTTGCTTCTTTTGCTGGTCGTTAACCAGGGAAACCAAGTTATAATTGGCATCATAACCGTAGCTCAGCCTATTTTTATAGGCATTTGCAATGGCACTTCCTGTGTAGGCAGGAAAAGACACCGAATCTACAGGCTGTGCCAACTCTAGGCCATAATAATTCTCGGGGAAAGTTCCTGGTTGGTTTTTATAAGTAGTCAGTTCGCCACCTATGAGTTTGGTTGAAATACTGTTTTTGGTATAGATTCTTTTTTCTACCACCGGATTGGAATAATAGCTCGATAGCGGATTGATATCTTTCGGATAACGCAGCGAAACCAAAGTCTGTTCCCCATTGCTTTTGCTCGACAATTGCCTAGTTAGCTGGATATGGGCAGGATTATCATAAAAATATTGGTAACTCGTGGTAATCGTCTTCGTTGTATCGTTCTGATCATATAGGGTTTCTGTTTTGCCCATTGGAAAACTCCATGAAGAATAGAGATTGAAATAATTTACCACAAATTCGGGTCCTCTTGGCGCAGGGCCATGTTGGGGAAAACGTTGTGGTATGGCTGGTTTATATAATGCTACTTTGGCACCTCTTACCATGTATTCGTGCGGGTAGCTAGAGCTCAATCCATAAGTCGTTTTATAGGTATTGACTGTTTTTTTAACCGGCAGGTATTTTGCCTGTGCCTCATTCCAGGCAAACTCTTTTGTTTCTAATGGCAGGCCGTCAACCCAATCGTTGCTGATCATGGCGCCAAATGGGTACTCTGGACTGCCCGAAATATCTCCGAAATGCGAAAAACGGTTAAGCGTATAGCCCTTGTGCTGGTCTTCAACATATACGCTCACTTCGGTATAAGCTGCCGGGCCTCCCTGCGCACGCCCGATAGGTGTCAGGCTCGACGTAGATTGAGCATAGAACAAACAATCATAATAGGTTTGTGTATCATCGTTAAAACCTTCTTTATTATGTATATACTCATATTTTGGGGCATAGCCACTTAGACCGCTAGAAACGCCTGGCGTACTTGAAAGATCGTAGTCATAATAGGTCTTTTTACTAGTGCCCACAACAGGGTTATCGGTTATCTGCTTAACCCTTAATCCACCAACAATTTTATTTGTGCTTGTCGGTGGTATCTGTTTATATTCATACCAATAAACTTCAATATACCCTGTATTACTTAAACCAACATAGGGTATTTCCAGAAAATAGTTTCCAGGCTCTAATGGCGCCATAAAATTACCTAAACCTCCAGCCGATTGTCCAACGAATCTATATACCAACTGGTGATTTGCATTCCGTATCTGTACATCACAGTTATCGCAAACCAACCCTGTTTCAGGATCTCCTCCATAAGGCCCTTTATATTTGACCGTAAAATTATTTGCTGAAGGACCAACTGTAAATGGAACAACCATAGTAGAGTCTATCGATTCATAGGCAAAAGCCCCAGTAAGCACATAGCCACTCGTTGGTAAAGTATAAGCGGGAACCGTATTGGATTCGTACATAAATTCTGAATTACCCCCAGTTGGGTAAGTAATTTTTGTCAAGATGCCATTCTGGGCCGTATAAGCAGATGGCTCTCGGCTACCTCCGGATGGAAAACCAAGATAGGCATTGGCCGGTAACAGGGTCGAATTGCCAGAGCCATTATAAAATCCCCAATGATCTTGCGATTTGCTGAGGCGTTTTGGCAACAAGCTCTCATTGTATTGAAAGTAATAGGGATTTTCTCCGGCTTTTTGTACACTTTCCAATCGCAAACGGTAATCATCAGGGTCGGTTGATCCTGTTGTTGAAACGTAGTAACTATAGGTAAATGTAAAGGTAGAAATAACCGTATTGGTATTAGCGTTTTTTACCACAATAGAGGTAAGTGCAGCCGAGCCAGGCAAATCCGTTCTGCTTTGGGCATAGTAGAAATTGATCTCCACACCGTTGCTTGCCGTTATTTTTTTTATCCTTGAAGCCGCTACATAGCTGGTGCTTTCGGTAAGCGTATTGGTAGGCATAATTCCAGCACAGCCATACTGATCCGGATACCTGCTATAACGCGTTTCTGAGGCCTGGTTTTTAAAGTTGTAAGAATAGGTTTCGTAGGTATAGTTGATTTCCTCATTAAAAGGCGTACTTATTTTACCCGGATACATGGCATTGCTTTGGTAGCTTGGGGCTGCGCCATTGGCAGACAGTCCGCCAAAATACTGATAATTCGTGGTGGTAAGATCAGCCCCCACAAACTGGAAAACATTATCATTCTCGTCTGTAATTTCGCTCCCTTCCCAAATCCTTACATTTTGATAAGGCATGGTATAAATGGTTCCATCTTGGCCATAGAAATACTTGAAAGACTTGCCATTGATGTTTACGTAGTATAAATCAGGCTGCGTATCGTAATGATCTTCTGCAATTTCAGTCATGAAATCATATTTTGGATCGGAAAGGTAGGGATCTAAGGCGCCCCACTGTGTTTGCAAACTGCCGGTTTGTGGCAAACGGTAAATGTTAGGTACATTGAGCCATCCGCCCGCCTCCTTATCCGGAATTCCGTTCACATTGGCCGTTATCGACCCGCCAAAATTCAACGACCAGCCGAGGCCTACGTTACTGGCTATTTCATCTACCTTGATGCCTCCAGCGTGGTAACTCAAAGAAATAGGCATTTTGATGCCTTTGAGGTCGATGGTATAAATCGGAATGCCAATACTGGGTACTCCTGTATAGAGCGAAACTGGCGTTTCACCATATTTGGCAAAGCTGGCCGCCTCTGCCGAAGCAGGTATTACATTAAGCTTTGGAACAGTGGACGAGGTTGAGGTTTGGGCATAAGAGCCTAAGCTACAAAGCAGCAAAAAGAAGAGTAGATGTTTCATTTATTCGATTGCGTTCTGGATTTCTATAAATTTTAGGCTTATAGAGACGTGTTACTTATCTGGCACCAAGATGTAAACAAAAAATGAATAAAAAAAACTTTTTCCCCAACAGTAGTTTTCGCAGGACGAACGCATCGGATTGCTGGATGAACATGCGTTTTGGCAGGATATTACGATTCTGAAATCAGGACTTTTACGTCTGATTTTTAAGCGGTTTTCGGAGTAATTCTGCGCAAAAATTGATTTTAGACTGAAAAGCGCTAATGCCCCCCCTCTAAAAACTATTACTCATCTGAAACATCGGCAGGTACATCGCGATTAAGATTACGCCTACGGCCAATCCCAAAAAGATAATAATTAAGGGCTCCAATAACCCGCTAATGGCATTGGTTTTATATTCTACTTCTTCGGTGTATTGGTTAGATAGCTGTTCGAAAAAGTACTCTAGCTTATTCACCTCCTCGGCAATCTTGATCATTTGGATAAACTTAACCGGGTAGAATTCGTGCTTGGCCAAAGTGGTCGATAAACTGCTGCCCATCAGGATATCCTTTTCGGCCAAAGTAAGCGATTGTTCTATCGGGTAAAAAGTAATCATCTGTTTCACCATGCCCAAGGCCTGTAGCAAAGGCGTATTGGTTCCGGTAAGCAAGCGCATGGTATTGGCAAAACGGGCTAAGTATATTTTTTTGAGGATATCGCCAACAATCGGAACTCTCAACAGCGTTAACGAAGACCATTTCTTAAACCAGACCGTTTTTTTGCTGAAGAAATAAAAAGCCATGAGGGCTATAATCAGCAGCAAAATCAGGTAAATATAACGATCGAACCAATCGGAAAAGCTTACAATGAGCGAAGTAATGTAAGGCAGCTTGCCACCAAAGCGCTTAAACACATCGGCAAACATAGGCACCACAAATTTGATCATGAAAAAGATAGCGGCAAAGGAAGTGCTCAAAACCAGCAAGGGGTAGGTAATAGCGCCCACGATTTTTCGCCGCTGACTGATTTTGCTCTTGAAATACTTGCCTAATTCGGTCAGTACTTCTGCCAAACGGCCAGTCTCCTCGCCGATACGTACACTGTAATATTCATAACTGCTAAACTTTTCGTTGCTTTTTAGGGTTTCTGATAACGAATTCCCGGCCACTACTTCTTTTTGGATAGCCTCAAACAAAGCCACGTCTTTGGCATTGGTATAGGAACTGGCCGTTAGTTCCAAAGCGGTTTTGATATCGATACCAGACTGGATCAGCGTGCCCAACTCATTGTAAAAAGCTTCTTTCTTCTTATCGGGCAACTGGCCATTGCCAAAGGAAATATCTTTGTTCAGTAACTCGAAAAGTCCACCGCCCGCCTCTTTTTGGGGCGTCTTTTTTTGTTGCTGGTAATTGGAGATATTGATAGATGGCATACTAATTAAAAAGATTTTGGGCGCTGTAGGTTTTATTTAATTGAATGGGCACTTGAATGCGTTGGTCTAAATTCATTTTGAACCGCAACTCGTCGATAGTGTCTGGTTCTAAAACTTCCCGGCCTTCAAAAAAGAACCCTACTTCGCTTGGTTTTAACTTAAAGGTATCGGTATGCAGTTCGTCCAATTTTCTGAGCACAGCATCAGGGCTAAAGATATAATAGATTTTTGAACTATCTTGTTGCAGCTCCACTCCTTCTTCGTTTTTGAGTACAATATTGCTTTTTAGAAAATCTCTTTCTAAAACATGCTTCAATGTAAGCACCACATCTGCCGTTTGGTTTTTCTGCTGAAAGCCGGCATAATATTTCGCAATAATACTATAGGCCGAATAGCAGATGGTGATGCAAATGGCCGACAGCAACATGGCTATAGTTACTTCGAGCAGGGTGTAGGCTTTAATCTTCATGTTTGACCTGCTCCTTAAATAAACATTTGATGTTGCCTAAATTGGCTCCGTTTAGACTTGCCTTGATTTCTAACTTGGCAATCCCCGCAACCTCAGCAGGGGCAATACTTAGCTGATAGCTTATGCTGTCTATTTTCACTTCCGCTTCTTCTACATAGCCATTTTTCTTGACCTGCTCACTAAGCAATTGCATCTGGTTTTGCGCCTGCAGTTTTTTGTAGGAAACTCCGGTACGCAACACATTACCAAAAACCTGCATGGCAATGGCAAAAACCACCATAATGATGACCATGGCAATCAGCACCTCAATAAGCGTAGAGGCCTCCAGCTTTTTATTGATCAGTTTAGCCATTTTAAAATCTGGTTTGGTTGTTGCGCGTTAAACAACTTAGCACTCAAGTAGTAACGGCTTCTCGCTTTTCTGTTAAACGCAACATCAATCAGGAAATTCTCATACAAGGTAAGCGGCGTTTTCATTAAAAACCTATTACAGGATACTTTGCCATTTACCTTGCTCCCCTTTTCCACCCGCAACAAACCTGTACTGTAAATTTCTCCCTGTACGCGGGTGTCTTTGCCCAATCCAATGAGGGTTTGCAAGGCGGTCCGTTCTTTTTCATGACTAAAAATGATGCCGTCAAAATTAACATGATCGCCCAGCACAATCTGAGGCTGCACCACCGATTTTTTGGTACGCATTACACCAAGTACCGATGGATATTTAAATTCTACGTTGTTGGCTACCAAGATCGAATCGATAGCAAAAAGCTGACAGTTTCCCTTAAAGCCCTCTTCCACTTTAATTAATGGCGCATAAACCTGAATACCATTTAATTGCGCCGTTGCCGAAATGGTAACCAGCGAATCGGAAACCAATATAATATTCCCTTCCAGTTTAACATCAGCCAAATTGGCGATTTGTGGCAATTGGAATTTTCGGGTAGAATCCAAAAAAGAAACCTTGAGCTCATTTTGTTGCAACAAGGGTAACTTTCGATCCTGATTAGCTAATACTTGTTTCAGCCGTTCAAGGAGCTTTTCATTTAAAGCCTTTAACGTACGCGTACTATTGCCGATTTTGCCAGCAAAAATGAGCTCTTTGCCTCCATCGTAGGGTTTGCCCTCAGCATACGATTGGCGGATTCCCGATTTAGGCAGCTCTACATTGCCGGTAATCCTTGTATGGCCACTGATAGACAGGGGCCGGTCTTCATCGCTTAAATATAAGGCTGTAGAATCGGTAAGATTTCCGATTAAAAATGCACGCTTCAGGGTATCTTGCTTAACAAAGCTTTTCAAGATGGCCAAATCGAAAATACCCCAATTTTTTCTATCCAACTCCAAGCTATCCAATTCATCTCCAAAAAGATCGAGGGTTTGCTTACCTTCCGCGGCATCTTTGTTGGCCAGCGCATATTCAACACCTGAATTTAAATTATTAAGTAAACGAGTATAGCGGATTTCCTTTAGATAACTGTTGCGGTAGTGTGCCGCCAACATTATGAGCGAAGCCGATACAATCGCAATAAAAAATGCAATCACAATAGCAAAATATAGGGCACCGGCTTTGAGCATTTATTGGTTCATGGGTTCACTTGTCATCGGTTCATTGGTATCGCCTATCTCAGAAAAATATGTTACGCGATTGTTTAATTGCTGTATTGCTAAACTGACAGCTGTAAACTGCCTACTTATTTATCTTCTTCTTCAGCTCGTCAATCTCTTTCTGTTGCTGGATGATATACAAAGTTAGTTCTTCTACCTTTTGCAACAATTTGGTCTGCAGTTCGCTAACGCCTACGCCTTGTTCCTGCATAGTTTTGGCCGTCGGGATTTCGGGCAGGTGCTTGTTTTGCTTCACAAACGATTCGACTTCAGCCAATGGGCGCAATTTGTAATTGTTTTCGAATACAAAATCGGCTCCCGTGGTGTTGACCACGATTTCGTTGGCGCGGGCCTTGCCGTTGATATCGAGTTTATAGGTGGTATTGGTTTGTGCTGCCTTGCCAATTAATACATTGCCTCCATTTGGATTTAAAGCAATTGGAACATAAGCATTAGCATACGCTTGAGCTTGAATTTCTCCGTAATTAGAAGAAGTATTGTAGGCCAATGAAAGCCGCATTGCGGGATTTGTTGCTCCGCCAATAAAAAGCTGAGCATTAGACGGAGCGCCAGAGGTATTGGCGTCTGCCTGAACATGCAACCTTGCCATTGGGTTAGTTGTGCCAATACCCACATTGCCACCAATATCAACAGTAAAGCGAGGCTGACCAGCAGTAAAAAACCTCAATCCATAGTAGCCGGAAAGATAACCATATAGCGTTGTACTGGTTTCGTTATACCACCCCAATCCGTAGTGAGCCACTGTTTTATTTGCAAAGCTAAAAGCATCGTAAGGAGCGAGAGACACGCCCGGTGAATTTGCGTCAACAGTATAAGTTTGCGCCATAACCCTTGTCCCTATTAACAGGAATATGCAGAGTAAAATCTTGTTTTTCATATTAAGTTTTATTTCTTTTCAGTTAGCTTTTTCAATAAGGCTTCCATTTCTTTTTGCTTAGTCTCAAGATTTTGAAGTCTTTTGTTAGCGTTCTGTAATTCCTTCTCTTTTTCAATCAGGTATAAAGTCAATTCTTCAACCTTCTGCAACAATTTGGTCTGCAGTTCGCTAACGCCTACGCCTTGTTCCTGCATAGTTTTGGCCGTCGGGATTTCGGGCAGGTGCTTGTTTTGCTTCACAAACGATTCGACTTCAGCCAATGGGCGCAATTTGTAATTGGTTTCGAATACAAAATCGGCTCCGGTGGTGTTGACCACGATTTCGTTGGCGCGGGCCTTGCCGTTGATATCGAGTTTATAGGTGGTATTGGTTTGTGCTGCCTTGCCAATTAATACATTGCCTCCATTTGGATTTAAAGCAATTGGAACATAAGCATTAGCATACGCTTGAGCTTGAATTTCTCCGTAATTAGAAGAAGTATTGTAGGCCAATGAAAGCCTCATTGCGGGATTTGTTGCGCCGCCAATAAAAAGCTGCGCATTAGCCGGAGCGCCAGAGGTGTTGGCGTCTGCCTGAACATGCAACGCTGCCATTGGGCTGGTAGTTCCAATACCTACATTGCCATTTGAGCCATTTACATACAGCCTGCTGGCAAGTGCTCCTTGCGTGTCTCTGCTTCTAAAATTAAAGCTTCCATAAGGGCTATTTATGGTATTTGGATATAGGTTGTCGAAATAAGTTATCGCATCCGCTGTGTTATAATAAAATGTTGTAGCCGCTGAGGCACTATTTTGATAACGCATCAACAGCCCTGGTTTTTGACTATCTGTTGCTGATTGCAAATCAATAGTTGCATTGTTTCCCCTGAGTGTTAAGAGATTATCTGGGCTAATCGTTCCAATACCTACATTCCCATTTGGTAATATGGCAAATCTGGCATTGGTATACTCACCTCGGCTAACTATCCATGGGCCATCATCGTGTTGGTTACCAAAAAACCAATTTGGCGTACCATTTTGCAATAGTGTCTGAATCCCTTGCAAATAACCACCTTCATTGGTATTTCTTTTGAGGTTAATGATAGGGGAATAGCCATAAATTGTTGGGTTTCCAGTACTTGGATAATCATTAACTTGGGCAAATCCACCCAGTGAAATTGCCATTAGAGGCAATAAGAGCTTGATTTTTTTCATATTTAGATTTTTTGTTTTCAGCTTACTATTAATGACTTTTTACTTCTTCATTACTGGTGCAACCGCTTTCTTTTGAGTATTTTCTTTCTTTTTGAAAAGTCTACTGAACCAGCCAGATTTTGGTGTTGTGGGCTGTAGCACTCCATTTTTATAATGGGCTATGTTTACGCTATCTGCACTTACATATCGCCTAAATCGGCCGTTGATCTTACCTCGTTTGTAGGTTCCCTCTTCTGATAGTCTGCCCTGTTTATCGTATTTATAGAAACGGCCGTTGAGCTCTCCGTTGCTGTAGTTGGTTCGCTCTACCAGCACGCCTTCTTCAGTCCAGCTTTTCCATTCGCCTATTTTTAGGCCTAACCGAAAATAGCCTTGCTCTTTCAAGTTGCTGTTCAGGTAGAAATCGCTGTACAACCCATGTAAAAGTTTGCCACTAAAACCACCTTGGGTAGCCTTGATCTGGTTATGGCTAAACCAGTAATATTTCTTGTCTGTTTCAGTAAAACTAAGTTCTTTATTGTCAGGTTGTGCCTGAAAAACTACTTTATGGTCGTCGTAGTTAATGGTATGCCGATAAGCCGACGGGTCATATAAATCTTTATAGCGTTGCGCTTTTAATTGGGTACCCAAACCCAAAAACAGCAATAAGAGTAGATAGCGTTGCATGTTATTTTATTCTAATGTATTTTGTCTCGCCCTGGTACTGTACCTTTACCGAATCGCCGGTATGTTTGAGCAGTTTTATTCCGTTGGCACTCTGTCCTTCAGCAAGCATCACTTCTTTACCGTTTACCGATAAGATAGCCAGCTTTTGTTTGGTTGATGCGTTGTTGATGTAGCCACTGTACGAAACTCCACTCCAATTTACTTGAGGCTTAGGCATGAACGCCGGCTGTGGCACAGCTACATTTGCCCGCACAGTGGGTGCTGTTTTTTCTTCCACGAATCCAGCAGTCGAACCTGAAAAAGGATTGCGATAATCCAACTTGAGACTTACTGGGTCTTCTTCATGGTTAACCATTTTAAAATAGGCTGTCTTTGTTACTGGGCCAGCCATTACAGGGGCATCCTCCTCAGAAACCGCTACAAAAATGCGGTAGAATATAATCCCCCAAACTGCCGCAACACACGCCATGAGCACATAAGTAAACTTCTTGCTTTTCATGGGCTTATTGCAGGGTAAAAGTAAAGGTATCGCTAAAGTCGCCTTTATTGCCAGCCTTATCTATAGCGCGTACTTTCCAGGTAAGCGTTTCACCGGTATTGCCCAAATTAAAAGTCTGGGCATTGGTATTTACTATTTGTGGATAAGTAGAATTGTATACCGTGCCATCGCTTTTGTAAATAATCAACTCGTATTTTTGGGCATCAGCTATGGCATTCCATGCTAAACTGACCGGCTTGCTTACTAATTGCTTATTGGCTGGCGCGGTTAAAACTACTTTTGCAGGTGGCGTAGCATCGAAAGTTAGGGCTCTTACGGCCGACCACTTAGAGGTTTCTGTTGCATTTTCTGCCCTCACACGCCATTGGTAATTAGCCTCTGCCGGCAAAGTACTTGTAAAGGTTAGGTTTTCGGTCAGCACATTAAGGGTAAGGTTGTTTTCGTCGGCAAAATTGTTTTTGTCTACTTGCAACCGATATTGTGTAGTACCAAATAGCTTAAGCCAATCGTATTTTACATCGGCACTCACTACATATAGCGCATTAGCTGGCGCAACCAGTTGCACCGATTGATCTTTCAAAGAAGCCGGAAAGATGGTAAAGCTCTGCGTGGCATAGGGGGTTTGGCTACTCCCGTTTTCGGCCCTTACGCGCCATTGATATTCGCCCGGATCTAAGGTATGGGTAAACTTATCTGTCTTGACCACTGTATCGAGCAACAATTTTTCAATGTGGTCAAAGCTTGGCGAAACAATCTGTAAGCGATACTGCAAGGCATCCTCATGAGTTTGCCACCAAAAAGTTTGCTGATAACTGGTGGTTTCGATATGGTCTGATGGCGCCAGCAAGGCAATACTTTTTTTGCTGAGCGAAGGCTCTATAAATTCTTTGCAGGCCGTACCAAAGAGTACGACTACACACAAAAGCGAAAGCATTTTTTTCATTTAGCTACAAATTTAAAATAAGACTGGCCAGAAGTCTGTGAAATCGAAGCCGTTAAGCAATCCGGTATAAAATATTAATAGGCTTACTAAAGTAGAATAATCTAGCGATTGAAAATAATTTTTCTGTTTTTTGATGAGTTTTTGGCTCTTGAAATCAAAGAATGCCTTGCGGTAAGTGCTGCCTACCAATATTTTGTTCTTTTCGTTTCCATTCAGAAAAACCGTATTGCCTTCAATAGCGGTTACTTTTTCGTAGTTGATCATAAAAGATTTATGCACCCTAATGAAATGGCTTGACAAGAGGCTGTCTTCTACTTCCTTCATGGTGTTATGACAAGGCAGTTCGCGCCCATCAGTCATGTGCAAAATCACATAATTTTTAAAGGCTTCGATATAGCATATTTCATTGCATTTTACCAAAAGCTCTTTTTGCCCCTTGGCATCGGCACGAATAAAAAAAGATTCGGTAATGCCACCAGCCCTTTTATGGAATTGGGAGAAATTGACGAATTTATTGATGCTCTTTTCAAATCTTTCTTGCGTTAATGGCAGCAAAAGGTAATCGAAAGCCAAAGCTTCAAAGGCATCATAGGCTTCTTCTACCTTTGATGAGACAAAAATAATCGCCGAAAATCTACTCATAGAAACAAGAGCCGCTCTATTTTTTTCAATCAAGGTGGCATCTATAAATATAATGTCAGGCCTGATTGCCCCAATGGTTATCGAACTAGTCGACAAATCAGTTGCAGCCCCCTTGAGTAACAAATGGTGGGAATGTTCAACAAATTCCCTGATGACCTTATTCGTGCATAACTGCCCGATGATGTAGCAATTGATCATAGATAATGTATTTGGTAGAAAATTTGGGGGAGATTTAAACTTGACTAGCGAATGGCGCTATTGTCCGGCGATCGGTTTTGGATTGAGCATTTCATAGTAGATTCATTGGGTTTGTGATGTGCTTAACTAATATAGCCAGATAAAAAATCTGAACAAAAAGTTTTAACATTTCCTAACATCATTTTTAGACAAGGATGGAATTAAGGCCTTTTTTCCATAATGCTTTATTAAATTATTCTGGCCTTATGAGTGAACTGATGGCATTTAACTAAAAAAGCCCCTCAATTTACTCGAAGGGCTTTTTAATGTTTTAGCGATTTATTTACTTATAAGTAGCAGCCAGTTTTAATGCATTGTAGGCATTTACAATACCTCCCGTAACGCACAAGTCGGCAAAGGGAATGCTCACCGTATCGGCACCCTTCATGTTGCTTACGTTGTGGTTTACTTTCACTACCGATTTCATGATGATTTCTTTGACCTGAACAGCCGTTAGTTTAGGATAGTAAGAACGGATCAGCGCCGCCAAGCCGCTTACCACAGGGGCAGCCATACTGGTTCCGTCTTCCTCTTTATACTGGTTGTTGTCCGGAACGGTAGACTTAATGCTCACCCCAGGCGCAAAAACATCGACACTGGTTTTGCCATAGTTAGAAAAAGGCGCCTTAAGTTGGTCGCCATCTAATGGACCCGAAGCACCAACAGTAATCCACGAGCTGGCTACGCCACCATCTAAATATTTGTTGGTCGGGAAATTTTTCTCTACATCGATATCCTGATTTTCGTTGCCTGCAGCATGTACCAATAGCACGTCTTTGCTTACGGCATATTTTACGGCCTCGTCAACCGCAGCCTTATCCCATGAGTAGGCTTTGCCGAAGCTCATGTTGATAACCTTAGCACCATTATCTGCTGCATAACGGATGGCATTGGCTACGTCCTTATCGCGCTCGTCGCCATTTGGCGTATTGCGTACCCCCATGATCAACACATTGTCGGCCACGCCTTTAATGCCGATATTGTTGGTCCGGTCGGCTGCAATAATACCCGATACGTGCGAACCGTGCAAAGCGTCAGGCCCCTTGATATCGTTGTTGCCATAGAAACGTTCCTTGCTGTTGTTCGGGTCATCGCCAACGATTGACCTCGGATCGTAATCCAAATTATAGTTATAGTTAACCTGATTGTAATAATATTTGTAGCCTTCGGCAATCTGGCTTTCGTAAAAATCCTTAAAGTCGTCGCCTTTCAAATTGTCGAGGATGGCTTCCTTGATACGGCCATCCAAAGGTGTTTGGGGCTTGAAATTCTTAAAATCGTCGAGTGTAGGGTTCTCTTTGCCGATTTTCTTCACTACCGCATCCAAAGCATTTTTAAAGCCGCTAATACCCGCCAAATTACTTTTTGCAGTACCCAATTCTTTTTCCAGTTCGGTTCTGTTCTTGATAAAAGTATCATAGGCATCTTTATCTTTGGGCGCTACTGTAGAAGCAGTCACATTGGCAAAGCGCGCAGCATCCCTACGTACCAATCGGGTCAGTTCAAGCACTTCAAACTCTACAGATCCTTTTGGTCCACCCAAGAAATTCCATCCGTGTACATCGTCTACATAACCGTTTTTATCATCGTCGATACCATTGCCGGCTATCTCTTTTTTGTTGGTCCAGATTACCCTTTTCAGGTCTTCGTGGTTCAAATCAACGCCTCCATCCAATACGGCCACGATAACCGGAACTGATTTTTTTCCTTTCAGCAGTTCTTTATAGGCTTTTTCGGTACTGATGCCAAAAACGCTGTCGGTTTTAAGGTCGAGGTTTTGCCAATTTGGCTTTTGCTGCGCATTGGCTATGAAAGAAATCGATGCCACCAACGACAGCGAGAGAACTCTTCTTAAAAAATTTTTATTCATATAAGTCTATATTAAAAGTGGAAAACGGTTTGACGTCTTGTTTTATTATTTGATGTTGGTCAGCTTTCTTCAACAATAATGCCGTAATTGGCCAACAGCCCCGCCAAGCCCTCGGTGGCAAACCTGGCCTTGCGCAATTGGTTCCTTTCGGGATCGATGGTAAAATGATAGGAAGTTACAAAATTGGCTTCGTTAAGTACGGTGTGCATGAACACGGCCCCGCTCAAGTCGCAATGATGGAACTTGGTCGAAGTGAGGTCGCTTTCGGAGAAATCGGTTCCCTTTAAAGAACAGTTTTCGAAACGGCTTTTGCGGTTCTTCTTTTTCATAAAGGCCGCATAATCCAAAATACAGTTGTCGAAATTGGCACTGAACAAAAAATCCTTGGTATTCGAAAAATCGGCGCCTACCATTTTGCAATGGCTGAAGCGCACCTGATCGAAACCAATATGTCCAAATTTGACCATACTGAGGTTGCAGCCGTCGAAAGTGCATTGGCTAAAATCGCAGCCTCTAAAATCCGTATCGGTAAAATCGCAGTTTTTGAAAGTGCAATCGTCAAATTGCGTATCTCTGGTGCCAGTAGCCGGAAAGGGAACTTTTTCAAATACCCGGCTCACGTAATAAATGCTTTCTTCTACCATGAATTAAGAATAGGCATGCAAAATAGCAAATTATCTCGAGGTAGCGTAGGCGAATTCGTTCGGTTTTTTATTGTTTGATTGTTGAATTGTTCTATTGCTATCATCGTTAGACAATAGCCCATTGTTCAATTGTTGGATTGCTAAGTTGTTGAATCCATTGTTCAATTGTTAAACTAATCAATCTAAGCTTTGAACTTTAATCTTTGGTCTTTAAGCTTCTAAGGTTTATTGTTGGATTGTTCTATTGCTGGATTGTTAAATTGTTTCGGAAATTGAAAACTGCCAACCGTAAACTGCCAACTGTAAACTGCCGACCGAAAACTAGGCAATCAAGCGCTTGATCCTGCTTTCGATATCGTCTAAATCGAAGGGCTTGCTGATGTAATCGTCGGGGGTAGCCATTTCGCTCATCTGCTTGCTTCTTACATTGGCCGACATCACGATTACCGGAATATGTTTGGTAAAGGCATCATTCTTCAAATCGTGGCAAATCTCAATGCCATTGCCATCGGGCAGCATCACATCTAAAATGAAAAGATCGGGAATAGAATCCTTCAGTTTTTTCTTCATTTCCTTAAAAGTAGAAGAAAGCTGCAGGTCGTAGCCTTCGTCTTTGAGCAAAAATTCGATGATGTAACCTATATCCTTATCATCTTCTAAAATGTGTATCCGTTTCTTCATGTGCTAAAAACAAATCGGCAGGCAGATTGTTTGGGCCTGTCAGCAGATTTTCGGCACATTTTTTAAGCCGACTGCTGGTCGGCCTCTACCGCCTTGATCTTCAATCGGCTATAGCCCAGCGCACAAAGCAGCAGCAAAATGGTAATGCCTACCCAAAGCGGATTATAGCCAAATTTTTCGGCCAGGTAAAAGCCGCTGGTAGGCCCTATAACCTGTGCAACCGACCAGCTGATGGTATATCCGGCCGCATAGAGGCCTCTGTTAAATTCGTTGCTCCGCTTAATGACAAAAGTATTGATGAAAGGCATAGAAAACATCTCGCCAAAGGTAAAGCACACAATACTGAGCAGGGCCAGCACTACCGGCATAAATTTGGGCAGTAGCAACACCGCAAACGAACTGCCCACCACCAGCACGCCGGTTACGATGTAAAAAATAGGCGAGCGCTTGTTTTCGATTTTACTGATCATCACCATTTCGAACAAAGCAATGATTACGCCATTGAGGCCCAAAATCAAACCAATGCGGGCCTCGTTCAAATGCCATACTTCCTTGTAAAATACGGGCACCACCCTGAACATCAGAAAAAAGCAGGTGGCGAAAACGGTGGTCAGCAAAATAAACTTGATAAACAGCACATCCTGCCAAGGCTTGCGCACCACGATGCCCTTCGTTTTTTCCTGTACAGCTTTTCTGAACCCCTTTATCGCCGGCAGAAAAACCAAAATACTGATGCCCACCAGGATGCTTACCACCCCATCGACAATGAACAGCAAGGGATAATCGAAAGAAGCGATAATGCCGCCCATACTTACCCCAAAAGCCCAGCCCATGTTGGTGGCCAACCGGTTTAGCGAATACGAACGGGTTTCCTTGCCTGGCGCCGCATAGGCTGCAATGGCCGTGAAATTGGCCGGGCGAAAGGCTTCGGAAAAAAAACTGATGACAAAAGCCAATACGCACAGGGTTTCGAAATGCCTGAGTTGCGAAAACAATAGGAAAAAAGAACCGCCGATAATCGACGACAAAATCTGCACCGGCCTAAAGCCAAACACATCGGTCAGCTTGCCTCCTGCCGATGCCCCAAAAATAGAACCCACCCCAAAAAGAGAGATGATGATACCTGCATCGGAACCTGGGCGATGCAGCGACTGGGTAACGTACAGTCCCATAAACGGAACAGCCATGTAGCCACAACGATTGATTAAAATCACGATGCTCAGCAACCAGGTTTCGCGACTTAAACCCGAAAAGGAAGTTTTGTAGGCATTAAAAATTTGGCGGAACATAAAGAGGGATCTTGTTCCCAAAATTAGACAATAGCCAGTTAAATCCTATGTATAATTTCCGTATTTTTGAATCCGTCCAAAATCCGGGTACGTCCAAAACACGAAGCATGTCAACAGAAATAAAATGTCCGAATTGTAACCATACTTTTCCTATTGAAGAGGTAATGGCCGAAGAATATAAACAGGATCTGAGAGAGAAGATGATTTCTTTTACCAAACAAAAGGACGAAGAATACCAAAAAAAGCTCGAAGTTTTTGAACAGCAAAAGAAACAGCAGGAACAGGCCTTTGAGCAGAAACTGGCGCAGGAAAAAGCGGCGCTACAGGCATCGGTAGCCGAAAACCTGCGCAAAACTATCAGTGCCGATTTCGAAAGCAAACTCAAACTGTTAGACGAAACCAACAAAGAAAACGAAGAAAAGCTGAAGCTGGCCCGCCATAAAGAAGTAGAATTCCTGAAAAAAGAGCAGGAAATCAAAACCCGCGAAGCCGAAATAGAACTGAATATCCAGCGCAAGCTGCAAGAACAGCGCGAAGAATTGGTAGCCCAGGTACGCAAACAGGAACTGGAAAAAAACAGCCTGAAGGAAACCGAGCACCAGCTGAGGGTAAAGGAACTCGAAAAACAGCTCGACGACCAGAAAAAACTGGCGGAAGAGATGAAACGCAAGGCCGAACAGGGCTCAATGCAGCTACAGGGCGAAGTACAGGAGCTGATTTTGGAGGAGTTATTGCGCAGCACCTTTCCTTTCGATACCATTGAAGAAGTGGGCAAAGGCGTTCGTGGAGCAGATTGCGTGCACAACGTACGCAACCAGTTTGGCCAAGATTGCGGGCGCATCATTTACGAGAGCAAACGCACCAAGGATTTTTCGATAGAATGGATCGAAAAGCTGAAAAAAGACATGCGCAGCATGGGCATCGACGTGGCGGTTATCGTTACGCAAACCTATCCGAAAGGCATGGACTGCTTTGGCGAAAAAGATGGGGTGTGGATCTGCTCTTTCGATGAGGTAAAAGCCGTTGCCTATATTTTGCGCGATGGAATCATCAAACTGTTCAGCGCCGCCAAATCGCAGGAAAACAAAGGCGATAAAATACACATGCTCTACGATTATTTAACCAGCAACGAGTTTTCTGAACAATGGAAAGCCATACGCGAGGGATTTATGAGCATGAAGCTTTCGATACAGCGCGAACGCGATGCCATGGAAAAATTATGGAAGGCTCGCGAAAAGCAATTGGAGAAAGTGCTGCTCAATGCCGCTCATATCCGCGGTTCGATCGAAGGCATTTCGGGCACCGATAATATCCAGCTGAGCCTAACCGACGAAGAAGACGATTTGTTGTTGGATTAACTGATGATGTGCATGGTTGCGCCTGACAATGGCCAACCTTTCGCCACCTCAGTTTTCCTTAGCTTAAACGAGGAGTTGTTTTTTAGATTGGTATCGTCATGGCGAGGGACGAAGCCATCCAAATAACGCATTTCCTACAACTCTTTCACCATCCAAATATCGCAGCCAAAATGGCCCGAATTGCCCATGGCTTGACATAAAGTTTTAAAGCCCAAGGCATGGTAAAGGTTAACTGCTTGATTTAATTCGGGCATGGTTTCGAGGTAGATTTGGCGATAACCCAGCTCCTTGGCCTGCTCAAAACATTTTTGCATCAAGAGCTTGCCCAAACCCCTGCCCCTGCCTTCGGGGTAAAGATACAGCTTCACCAGCTCGCAGACCCCTTCGGGTAAGCCCTCGGTAGGGTAAATGCCTCCTGCCCCGATGATTTTCCCTTCCGCTTCGCATACCCAATAAGCCGACTTTGGATTTTCGAACAAAACAGACAAATGGTTGGTGCTTTCGTCAAAATAAGCGGTACCGGGTTTATTGGCTTTAAATTCGGCCAACACGCTTTTAATGAGCTTGGCCAACTGGGCATCGTCGCTTGGTTGAATGGGTCTTAGAACAGCTTGCATGGCCAAAACTACAAAATCGGAGGATAATCGCACAGTTTCGCGACAAAGAATAAAACACAAAGGGCCCACATTTTCGTGAGCCCTTTGCTTTTGTAATTAGTATTTTAAAGTACGCCACCCATCAGCGGGTCGCTAATTGATTCTTTTCCGGTTTCTACGTGTCCGGCGTAATGTCTTAAAAAAGCGGGTGAGCCTTTAACCGATAGCACAAAATCGTACCAGCCTTTGCTTTTTTGCAGGTTCAAACTCAGCTGCTTGCTTTGCTTGGCGGCAAGGGTCAGTGTTTTGGTATTGGCTTTATAGGCATCGTCAACAATGCGGATTTCTAAGGCTTCAGTACCTTTATTTTCTAGCCAAAGCTGCAAATTACCAGTCATTTTGTTGAGCAGGCCACTTTGTTCGTGCTTACATTGCAGGCTCAATGCCGGATCTTGCGCATTGCCTTTAAACTGGCGATAAAATCCATTCGGGCCATTGAGGGCTAAATTATAAACGCCTCCTTCAAACCCCTCTACCTTCCACGAATCGCTTAATTTGGCTTCGGCTTTTACACCATAAGCCCAGGTTTTACCGGCTTCGTTTTTATAAGTGCTCTTGGCGTATACATTAAACGGCGCACCGATGTTTTGCAGTTGGCTGCCTATTGGCGCTTTGCCCACTTCAAAATCGACAACAAATTCTTTTTTATCGGCATTTAACTGACCATCTGCAAACAGTTGGTAAGGCAAGGCACAAGCTAGGCGCGTACCTTTTTCCTGTACAGGCATGGCTTCGGCCGATTCTTTTTCAAAAGGCAAATGCTGGTTAATTTGATCTATCTCCGTTTTAGAAAGTGCTTTAGGCGTTACCTGAGCTGGTTTCGAGCGGGCATTTTGGATATCGGCAATTACCTTTTCCTTTTTCAAGCGGTTGGGCACATTTAGTTTTTCTCCGTTGTAAGGCCTAAAGACAGAGCTTAGATCTCCACAAACGGCCCTGCGCCACGGACTGATGGTGCTGCTCTTGATTTTCTTTCCGGTTTTATGGGCCAGGAAATTCTCCAAAAACATCAGCGACGAGGTATGGTCAAACACCTGCGAATTAACATAGCCACCCTTGCTCCACGGCGAAGCTACAATCATAGGTACACGGTAACCCAATCCAATCGGGCTGTCTTTTTTAAACTCGTAATCAACCGAGGTATCAATTCCTTCGCTTACCTTGCCCGTTGAAGAATCGTTTGGTTTCGGGGCTACAAAAGGTGCCAAATGATCAAAATAACCATCATTCTCGTCGTAGGTTAAAATGAAGATGGTCTTTTTCCAAACTTCAGGATTTTTGGTCAGGATATCTATGGCCTCCGAAACATACCATACGCCATACAAAGGCGAACTGGTGTGGTCAGAAAAACGCTGTGGCGCCACCAGCCACGATACGGTTGGCAACTTGCCATTGTCTACATCTTTTCTAAACTGCTCAAAAATATCTTCCTTGGGCACATTTAAGGTTTCTTGTTGGCCTTGGTCGTTGGTAAAAGTCAACGGCGCAAGCTTGAGGTAATCGGGGTTGGCAATATTGGTGGCAAAAGCCTTATCGATCATGTTTTTTTCCTTTGGCGAAAGCTTGTTGTACTGCTCAAGCACCTGCTCAACGCTCAACGGCGGTTTGCTGGTATGGTCGCCATTTTTACGGAAATAAGCCGATAGTTTTACCTGATGGCGTTTTACATACTCCAAAGGATTATCGCCGTAATTGCCCAACCAATCGTCGATATCGTCGCCCGCTAATTTCACCGTCCACAATTCGTTTTGGTAAACTTTCCAGGATACGTTATGCTCTTCCAACAACTCTGGAAAAGTTTCCCAATCTACAAACACATTATTCTGCGATTCGGCCTGCGAGTTGTTCACCACCGGAATGGCTTCGGCCTTTTGCTCTGGACGTATGGTACCCGTCCAAAAGAACAAACGATTAGGCGTAGTACCCGTTAGCGACGAACAAAAGTTATGATCGCAAACGGTAAAGGCATCGGCCATGGCATAGTAAAACGGAATATCTTCCCTTTGGTAATAGCCCAGCGCCATGAGCGATTTTACAGGCACCCACTTATCGTATTTGCCTTTGTTTCGGGCAGCCACCTGGTCTGACCACGAGTGGGGCAAGCCACCCTGCCAGGTAATTTTGGTTTTGTTGATGTCGACATGGAAAGGGGCGTAGGTATTGCCCTTCTCATCATTCTGCAACCATACTTTGTTTTGGTTAGGCAGGGTTTTGGCTCGTGGATCGTTAAATCCGCGAACGCCGCGCATCTTGCCAAACATGTGGTCGAAAGAACGGTTTTCCTGCATCAGAAAAACAATGTGTTCGGCATCGTAAAAAGTAGTTCCGGGATCGGCATTAATGGCCATAGCCTTTTGGATAGACATCGGAACCACGTTAGCAAGGCCAAAGGCCCCAGACAACAACGTTGCCTTTTTGATAAAGTCTCTTCTTGAATCCATAGATAGATAAAGTAAATTAGGAATAGATAGCCAAATGTACGTGCTCCCCACCTCAATCTGAAAAGATTAAGATTAATTTTACAACAAGCGTCTTTTAAAAGAAAGTAACTTTCCAGGTACGCTCCCAATTGCCTTGGGGCGCCAATTGCTGTATGCCTTCTTTGGTGGCCAACTGCTGGTTGCTATCCATGGCATCGGCTATGCCACACCAAGGCTCCAAACACACAAAGTCGGCATCCTTGGCCGCCCAAATGCCAAAATAGGGAAAGCCTTCGAACTTAAAGGTGAGCCCGTTGTAGTTCTTGGAGTTCATGAGGGTAATTTCGTCGCTCTGGAGCTGTTTCAACACCAAGGCATCGTCATAAAACAGCTCGTGCTTCAAATCAAGTTTGCCATCATGCAATGCCAGCACAGAAGTTTGGTCTGAAATAAGATTGGCTACAATATGGTGGTACACCAACTCCTGGTCTTTGTTAAACTGGAGAGAATAATCGCTATAGCAACCCTGCTGATTTAAAGGCGCGGCAAAAGCCGGATGGGCACCTACCGAAAACAGCAACTCTTTGGTGGCCGGATTGTGCACTTCGTAGGTGCAACAAAGGCTGGCGCCAAAAATCCGATAGCGCAGGTTTAGCCGAAACTCGAAAGGATATATTTTGAGCGTTTCTTCGTTATGCCTCAGCGTAAAAAGAATTTCGTGCTCGCTTACCTGCCGATAATCAAACTCCATATCGCGGGCAAAACCGTGCCTCGGCAAAGTATAAGCCTGACCTTGGTAAAAATAAGTGTTGTCTTTGAGCGCACCTACAATGGGGAAAAGCACCGGACTAAATTTGCCCCAAAACTTCGGGTCGCCACTCCATAAATATTCTGTCGAACTATGGACACCGCTTACGCTTTGCAGCTCTGCGCCTTTTGTTGCAAACGTGGCTTTGATGTGCTCGTTTTCTATCGCAATTAACATTCAATAAAAATAGCTGTTTGCACAATCAACACCTAGAAAAATAACATTTATTAACTTTAATCGAGCGAGTGCAGGTAGTGTCGGGCTTCTACCAGGGCTTCGCGGCAAATGGCAATGATGATGTGTACATTGGTACGAAACAGGGCGATGGGCAAATCGGTGTATACCGTAGGCTCCATGTATTTTTCGAGTTTGGGGTAAAAACCCATAATGGATATGCTCGACTGCATGTGGTGCAAAGTGGTTTTAACCTTGGCATAGTTGCCCATGGCCATATCGCGTTCCAAGCTGGACAGGTTTTCGGGAATAATGTCTACAAAAAGCCTGGCCACATTGCGTTCGTATTCTACATCGCCTTTTGCGATTTCCCTTACATAACTAAGGTCTAACAGCCGATAGGTTTGTTGTTCTAATTCCATTATATAATTTGCATTCTTTTGTTCAACAGGTTTTTGTAGGCATCGGATACCGGCACCAGGTTTTGGCCGATGACCAATGTGCCGCCTTCGAGGGTATCTATTTTGCCTACATTGATGATATAAGACCGGTGTACTTTTAAAAAGATATGGGCCGGCAGCTTATCCTGCATGGCCTTTAGCGAAGAGTGAATGGTATACAAATTGTCTTTGGTGGCAATCCTCACGTAATCGCCCTTGGCCTCGAGGTACAGGATATCGTTAATTTTTAGTCGCCTAACCACATTCGAATCCCTGATAAACATAAACTCGTCAGCCGGTTCAAAGCTTTTGCCGTTTTTGTTTTTTAGCGTTTCCTTGGCTTTTTCTATGGCCTGCAAAAATCTTGCTGGCGCGATGGGCTTTGTGATGAAATCAACTACGTTCAGTTCGAAGGCTTCTACGGCATAGTCCTTTTTGGAAGTGGTGAAGATGATCAAGGGCTGCCGCTGCACAAAACTCTTGGCCAGGTCTATGCCACTCATGCCGGGCATTTCAATGTCGAGCAGCAAAAGGTCGATCTGATTGGCCAAAATTGCCGCATAGGCGATGGCCGCATCGCTGCATTCGCCTACTACGTTGAGCGAAGGGTCGAGCATGGTTAATTGGCGCAGGGTAAGGCGGGCAATTTCGTTATCGTCTATAATTAAGCAGTTCATCTATCTATATTTTAGCCCTACACTAAAATAATTAATATGTTTCATCGCCTAATCACTTCATTTTGTTCAATCTGTTCATTTTAAAAACTGCGAATGGGTGCTGTTTAAAGACATTTCCACCTTGCTCGTCGAACATTTTTGCCCATTTAACTACTTTTTGTTCAGAGATATAGGGATATCGGCTACCTTTGTTCCGGTAAAATTTAAAATTACTTAGCACAATTTATAAATCATGAAATTCACAACAAAAATCTCTATCCTCATCCTAAGCTTATTTGCTTCGCATGCAGCCCTAGCACAGCGCATGAAAGAGCCGGTAAGTTTCAAGCTCAAAAACGGCCTTACCGTTATTGTAGCGCAAAATGTTGGTTTGGGCAAAGTATACTCGCGCCTAACCATCGAAAATAAAGGTACCGAAGCACAAAGAAACGCCGCACAGATCTTTGAAAGCTACCTCAATGGCAGAGCCAATACCTTTAACCAAAACGTAAACAAAAGCAATGCCGTTACGCCACAGGTAAGCCTAACGGTTGACGAAGCCAACACCTCGACCAGCATTGCCGATTTCGAGCATGCCTTGCAGTTTGTGGCCGATAATTTTGTAAATCCAGAATTAAGCCAACAGGCTTTTGATGAAATGAGAAGCCAACCGAAAGGCAACAAAGCAGATTTAGAAAACGTTGGCCTAGCCGAGGTAAAATCTTTTTATGCCAACCATTTTAAAGCAAGCGATGCCTTTATTACCATTGCCGGCGATATTGATGTAGCCACAGCCAAAACCATTGCCAACAGGGCATTTGGCAACTGGAAAACCGAAGCCACACTGGCCAAATAGAAATTACTTCAGGACAGATACCGATTAAAAAAGTCGCGGCGAGTTTTATACTTGTTCCGACTTTTTTTTGGAATAAACCATTGATTTTTGAGGTTTTCAATCTTGATTACAGCCTCTATTTTAATCACAAAAACAGGCAATGGCCTGATTCTTGTTAACAGCTTTGGATAATTTCTTATGGAATGCCCGCGGTTTGGGCATCCTTTTATAAAAATAACACATAATGAAAAATTACTTAATCAAAAAAATCGCCCCTAAACTGTTTTTAACCTTCGCCTTGATTTTAGGCCTATCCATGGTTAGCCGTGCGGATGTCATCAGGCTTACCGTTAAGGAAGACCTGGCCAGCTGCACTGGCGTTGCGCCAATGACCTGTATGCAGGTGAAATACAAAAACAGTAAAAACTGGGAGCTGTTTTATAGTCAGATTAACGGCTTTAAATACGAAGCGGGCTATCGCTACGTATTGCTGGTTAACCGCACCAAAAGGAAAAACGTTCCTGCCGATGCTTCAGCCTACATTTACACCTTGAAAAAGGTAGTGAAAAAACAAAAAATGCAAACCCAAACTAGCCCTTGGGATTTTGTAGTGAAGCACAAATGGAAACTGATCCAAATGAACGGCGTTGCCCAATCAAACTCGCCGGTTTATTTTACATTTGATTCTGCCAACAAACGCATTGCCGGAAAATCGGGCTGCAACAACTTTTTTGGTGGCTTCGAACGCAACGGAAACAGCCTTAGCTTTAAGCAAATGGGCAGCACCATGATGGCCTGCAGCGACGAGCTGAACAAATTGGAGCACCAGTTTCTAACTGCTATAGGCAACCAGGCTTTTACCTACGATGTGGCAGACCAAACCTTAAATCTTTACCAAAACAACAAATTGGTATTGATGTTTGGAACAATGCAATAAGCTAATTTGCTTTTAAAAAAAGGCCTGCACTAAACTGCAGGCCTTTTTTTGTGGTTTGAAATCGTATCATGCAAATTGGCAACAACCAACTTTCGCAATTAAAAGACAGATTCAGCCCATTCGTCGAACCTTACTGCCTTTCTAACTATTCTCTGTTTAGGGACTTAACCCGTCGTTATACCTTTGTAATGAAGAAACGCTTTTAAAATCTGATCAAGTAAAAGTATTTAATTAAAATTATGAAATTCACCACCAAAATTACCTTCATCATCCTTAGTCTCTTCACCTTTAATGTGGCATTTGCACAAAGCCCAAAAGCGCCGGTTTCATTCAAACTTAAGAATGGCGTCACTGTTATTGTGGCTCAAAATGCAGGAATGGGGAAAATTTATTCCCGTTTAACCATCGAACACCAAAACGCCAACGAACAAAAAAACGTAGCTCAGGTTTTTGAAAGCTTTTTGAACAAAAGAGCCAATGCTTTTCAAAGCAACACCAACAACGACGGCATTGCCCCTAAAGTAAGCCTGAGCGTTGACGAAGCCAATACCACGACCAATGTGGCCGATTTTCAGCAAGCTTTGCAGTTTGTTTCGGATCACATGACCAACACCACCTTGAGCGAGCAGGCATTCGAACACCTTAAAGCCCAGTTAAAAGACAAAGACGATTTGGCTAACGTTAGCCTGGCAGATGTGAAGGCTTTTTATGCCAACCACTTCGATCCGGCTCAGACCTTTATTACCATTGCCGGCGATATTGACGTGTCTACCGCTAAAGCGATGGCCAACAAAGCCTTTGGCGATTGGAAAACCCAAACCGCAGCGCTTTAAGCAAAAAAATGATTGATAAAACAGGCCCGGCGAATGTCGGGCTTTTTTATTTCCTTACGAGGAGTTTAATTGGCCAACATTTTTTTAAAACCCGTACTCGCCGTATCGGCTAGTTTGCCATCTGCACGTTTATAAATCAAGTAGGCTTCCAGATCTTTATGCCGATCAACAAACTGCAGAGCTTCGCTTACTTTCATGGCCATCAATACATTATCATAGCCATCGGCAGTGATGGCATCTTTGGCGTATACCGTGGCACTGATGATTTCGCCGTTTAAGGGAAAGCCAGTTTTGGGATTGATCAGGTACGACATTCTTTTGGTTTCCAAATAGCCACGGTAATTGCCCGATGTGGTAATGGCACCCTGGTTTGCGGCTAAAACATGTTTGATGGTTGGCGTACCTCCCCTCTCGCTATCTGGCCCTTCTATACCAATACGCATCGGTTTGCCATCGGGTTTAGGGCCTTTGAGCCTGATTTCGCCACCTATTTCCACCACATAAGCAACGATATGGTGTTTGTCCAGAAAATCGGCCAAAACATCAACCGAATAGCCTTGTGCAATACCGTTTACATCTACATGCACGGTGGGTTGCTGCTTGGCCAAATGATTGCCCTTAAGCTGGAGTTTATCCATGCCTACAAAGGGAAGCAATTGTTTAATCTTTGCCGAATCAATGCTATTGGGTTCGCGTTTGGCACGGATCCAATAGTTGACCAAGGGTTCTACCGTGATGTCGAATATGCCCTTGGTATCTCGGTAAATCTCAAATGAGCGCTGTACCACGTTCAAAAAGTGCGCATCGAGCTTCAAGCCTTTATCGGATTGGTTAAACCGACTGATGGTCGAATTTGGGCGATACAAAGACATCGACAAATCGATTACGTCCAATATGCTGTCTATCTGGCGTTTATTGACCACGCTGTCGGCAGCATAATAACTTAACGCATAAGTAGTGCCTTGTGCCTCTCCGTTGATTTTGAATTCGTGCAACGCAGGGCGATGGAAGGAAAAAAGAAAAAATGCCCCTAAACAAGTCAGGGGCAATAGCAATCGTTTCATTAAGACAGTACTTTTGTTTTTCCTGGCCTGGCAACAGGATAAAGTCCGTCGGCATCCGGCAAAACCTTCGGCTGTGCATCCCAGGCAAACTGGCTTGGCAACAAGCTGTTTTCGGCCTTTAAGGCATCGTCCCATTTAATGACCTCGCCCGAGTAAGTGGCATAGCGACCAATGATGGCGGTAAAGCAGCTTTTTGCAGCTCTTTCGGCATCCCAGAACTTATATTCGTTTTTGGCAATGGCCGCGAACAGTTCGTCGTGTTCGGTTTGGTAAGGGTTGGCATTGCCTTTGGTTGGATGGCTAAAAATCTCTTTGCCTTTGTGGTCCCACAAAATGCCATTGTTGCCGGCCGAAAGATATACACGGCCTTTGGTGCCTTGGAAAGTCTCGTCAACTCGGTTGCTGATGCCTTCGAAATGGCGACATTGGCTGTAAATAACCGAACCATCGGCATAGGTCAGCTCTACGGCGTGGTTATCGTAAATTTCGCCATAGTTTTTGCCTGTACGCCAAGCCCGGCTACCTGTACCCTGAACCGAAACCGGATAGGCATTTTTTACCCAATTGGCAATGTCGATGTTGTGTACGTGCTGCTCAACGATATGATCGCCACACAACCAGTTAAAATAATACCAGTTGCGCATTTGATACTCCATTTCGGTTTGGTTGGGCTGACGCTGCTTTACCCAAACGCCACCGCTGTTCCAGTATACCTGGCCCGAAACGATATCGCCGATGGCGCCGTCTTGTATTCTTTTTAAAGTCTCGCGATAATTGGTTTGATACCTGCGTTGCAAGCCCACCACCACGTTCAGCTTTTTCTTTTTGGCCAGCTCGGCCGCTGCTAATACTTTTCTGATGCCTGGCGAATCGACCGCTACCGGCTTCTCCATAAACACGTGTTTGTTTTGGTTGATGGCTTCTTCAAAGTGGATCGGCCTAAATCCCGGCGGGGTAACCAACAACACCACATCGGCCAAGGCAATGGCTTTTTTATAGGCATCGAAACCTACAAACTGACGTTCTTTGGGTACATCTATTTTGTCTTTAAACCGTTCTGAAATTGCTTTGTGGCTACTTTCTAAGCGATCTTGGAAAGCATCGGCCATCGCCACCAATTTAAGGTTGAACTTGGTGCTCAAAGCCTGAAAAGCCGCACCGGTACCACGATCGCCACAGCCGATAAGGGCAATTTTAATGGTATCGTCAACCGATGATGGTGCTGCCCAGCTATAGCCACTCAGCATTACGCCACCCGCTACCAGTGCCGAAGCCTTTAAAAACTCTCTCCGTTCGTTTTGTGTTTTACTGTTATCTGTCATAGGTTTTATTTGGTTTATTAAGGTTAATAATCTTTTATAGGTGCTTTGTCATAATAGGCTTCGATATCGGCCTTGCTAGGCGGGTTTACCGGCCTCACCAATCTGATGCCGATAAAGGGCGCTTCTGGAAACCACCAGTTGCTTTTGGGAATTTGGGGATCGATTTGCTTCCAAGCCGGTTCTGAGGCACTTCTGGCCGCCGACCTGAGGGCCTTGGCGTCGTCATCGTATGAACCGCCCCTAATGACCAGGGGATACAATTTAGTGGCAACGGCCACAGGATTATTAGCTTCGCCCTTGCCCAGACTGGCATAAAAATCGGGTTCGTATTGGTCGTAGGTCCACTCGGCTACGTTGCCATGCATATCGTACAGTCCCCAGGCATTGGGTTTTTTCTGGCCTACTTCGTGCGTTTTTTTGTCACTATTACCTTTATACCAGGCATATTCACCTAGTTTTTTCGCATCGTTGCCAAAAGCATAATCGGCTGCGCTGCCAGCCCTACAGGCATACTCCCACTCTGCTTCGGTAGGCAGGCGATAGAACACGCCGGTTCGTGCATATAGCCATTTACAAAACTGGATGGCATTGTACTGGGTCATGGCCAGAGCCGGTTTTCCAGCCTTGCCCATGCCAAAAGTCATGTCGAGATAAGGTTTAGTGGGTCTGGTTACCGCATCAACTTGTGGCGGTATAGCGCCCACACTATTGTTGGTTTCGTAATCTTTATAGAGGAAAGGCTCATAAATATCCCAAATCACTTCGAATTTGCTCATCCAAAACGGGTCTATTTTTACCTGATGAATTGGGGCTTCGTCTTTATTGCCATTTTTGCTGCCCATGGCAAAACTACCACCCGGAATGGCCTGCATTTCAAAAGAAAGCTTGGTGCCATCAATTTGCTGTCGGTAAGCCGCATTGGGCTCTTGCGCCAGCGCCTGCATGCCCATAGATGTAAGGCAAAGCAGGGTTAATAGTCTGTTTTTCATGAGACTAAAAATAGAAAGAAATTTTAACTTTTAGGAAAAGAAGGCCTATTTACAGGCAATTTTCTTCAATCATAGCCAAATCAATACCCAACAAACCTTATTTGGCTTTGAAAGACCTGACCACAAAATAGGCTACGGGAACAAAGATAAAGACCAGAACCGTTGGCAAAAACCAAACACCCAGACCCGACGCTCCATCGACGGTTGCTTTCATGGTTTTAAACTGGATGAACAGAAAAACCAGCATCAGCATCAACTGGAGCAGCCTGAGCAAACGTGTGGCATTGGTATACTGTCTTAGGGCATTATCGGCAGTAATTTCGGTCGGGTAATTAAACACTTGTGGAAAACGGTTTAGAATGGCAATGACTACAAAAAGAATAGTTCCGATAGCCGGCAAGATAAAAACAGTGCGTTTGCTGCCATAAGCATCTATTTTGCCCATGGCGTTGTAATGTGTAGGAATTACCTCGGGCAAACTACGGTAATGGCTGATGGTAAGCCACCATAAGGCAACTAGCGCAATCCAGCCCAATATCATCACCATTTTATCCAGTGGTGATAATGTCAGCTGTAATTTGGGCCTTTCCATAAGATTAAGTTACGCATTTTTTCCGACTTTTTGGGCCGCCAGCATCATGTGCGGACTCAGACAGAGCAATTCTTGGTCTGCTTCTGTTTGCGCCAGCAGTTGCAACAATCTTTCTCGCTTGGCTTCAGTAGCCCAGCTTTCAAAAAAAGATTTATCCATCCAAATCACGCCCTCTACCGCCACCAAATTGAGCACCTGCAGGCCACAGGCTTCAAACTCGTTGCGCAAGGCTGAAGGGCGATGAAAATAGGCTTCGGCCAACATACCGAGAAAAGCTTTGGGCGGCTGGTGCAGGCTAGTAGATAATTCGGCCATGCACATGTCGAAAACTGCCGGATGGTGGAACATGCCACTTTGAAAGGCCGCCAGGGTTGAGGCCGCAAAAGTAATGGCAAAACCCAGCACCACGCCTCCGTTTTTCAATACGCGTTTGGCCTCCTTAATGGCGGCCAAGCGTTCTTCACGGTTTTGGATATGGTACAAGGGACCATGCAAAATAACCACATCGATGCTGTTATCGGCAAAAGGCAGTTTCTTGGCTTCGCCCAATAGCGATTTAAATGGAGTTTTGGCTTTTTTGGCTCTTTTTTCTGCCTGCTGAACGTGCTTTTGTACCGGATCAATCAAGGTAACCTCATGTCCCAAACCACTCAGCCAAGCGGCATAATGCCCCGGACCGCCACCCACATCGGCAATGGCGAGTTTTGTACCATTGAGGTAACGGGAAATCAGTTCTTTGTTGCGGACAAATTCCAGCGGACCAAGGCCGAGTTGCAAACGGGTTTCTTCCGAACTTTGGTTATAAAACGAATCGATAGCGGGATTGATGAGGGCCATAATAAAACAAAGATATTAATAACCGCAAATCCATTCGATTAAATCAACAAATCGTTTGCCCTTATTTACCTTTGTCGCATTTGGCGCAACAAACAGGACTTTATCAACCCGCCCTAGCAAATTTCTTTATTGGATTATTTTTTTCATCTCTTGCAAAATCACGCCATCACTCTCTTCTCATATTCTAATAGGATAGATTCGTGCTCTATTATTTTGCAGTGATTTTCATTTTTAAATGAGAATCTAATTTTAACAACAGGTGATAGCGTTAATGGCAGGTAAATCCAAAAACAGAAATCGTCATTTTGAAAAAGATAAACTTCTGTGGGCCCATAACTTTCTTCAGGGTCATAAAAATCGAAATTATTATGACCATTTGGGTCAATATTCTCTGCAACCCCCACTAATTGAAATGAACATTTTTCCCTTATTTTATTTTTCTGTACAAATCTGAAGGAATAATAATAGCTTATTTCATCAAGTTGCACCAGCTCTAACTTATCCCAATATGCTTCATGATGACGGCCATACAATACCATTTCAAGCCCCTTAACGTCAACCGAATGATCTAATTTCTTGATTTTCCCCCTTCGAAGATAGGCCATAATTTTTTGGAGCATATCCAAACTTAATCATTGTGTATCAAAAAACATTGACAATAAAACAAGGATGGGGCTCAAGCCCATAAGACATAAAGTAAGGAAACCCGTAATCTTATTTTATATCGACATTTTAAATTTGAAAAAAGATAAGTAATCTTATAAACGCTCTAAATTTCTCACATTGCGTATTTTACAACAAATCTTAAATATATTTACGAACTTCTCAAAATCTGAATTAATGAAAAAAACACTACCTCTCTTGCTCTTAGGAATAGTAACATTCATAACTAATGTTTATTCGCAAGACGTCAAGAAAGAGCTCGAAGCCTCTAAGACCAAAATGGATGTTTTTATATCAAAAACAGGCATGATAACTAAATTTGTTGACACCAAGCTACCTAATCTGAAAACCTCATTTGGCGGTGCAGAAACTAGGATAAGAAAAATCAGTAGTGGCGCAACTGTTGGTTTTTTCTATCAAATCGTTAAAGAAAGCAAATATGAAAATAGCACTGCTTCAATCGAGTACAATGATTTATTAGAGGTTTTAAAAGCAATAAAAGTCCTTAAGCCGGAGGTAGAAAAAGATATCGCGAATAAACCAGACTATTTGGAAAACAAATTTATAACTGTAGATGGATTCCAAGTTGGTTATTATATCAGTAACGCTAAGGCAAGCTGGTATATAAAACTCGAAAAATATGGTTCGGATAACACATTGTTTATCGATAATGGCGAATTAATAGAAACCGCCTTTAATAATGCGAAGAACAAAATTGAAGAACTTAAAAAGAACCCTTAATCGAAAGCCTAAGAGGCCTTGCATTTAGCTAATACCTTATATCGTCTTTATGGAAATACATGATCTTCATTTTGAAATTTCAAATTCAGGAAATGTTGTGAGGCTAGAGCCCCTAGAAAGGATTATGTATAATTCCGATCTTGATTATGATAAGAATTGGATTAAAACAAGCATAATCATTCGTGGAGGACGCTTCTCCGAGCAATATATGGCAATTTTTTTGACTAGAGATTTTGAATTACTTGAAGCAGGGCTATCAAAGCTTTACGATAATCTGAAAGGAGCTACCTCATTCCATGATTTAGAAGGATATCTTAAATTAGACATACTTGGTGATGGATTTGGACATTTCGAAGTTACAGTAAAAGCTTGCGACGAACCTGGCTTCTATTCTAGCGAGTTAATGTTCAGAATGGAATTTGACCAAACACAAATAAAAGCAATGACGAATCAGTTAAGAAGGATTATGGATCAATTTCCAGTTATTGGGCACCTAGGATAAAACCATAAACACTTAGAAATGAATTAAATAAAAAAGCCTTACCCCGTTTTTTCACGGAGCAAAGCTTAATCAACTTCATTTCTAAATGTTACCTCTCTTTAACCAATCCAAATTTTTTGTTCTTCGTATCGAGCACCAAGATACAATTGAGCAAAAGCTTGTTTCCGATCATCCCGCCTATACCCAATTTCAGCATACGCTCTACCTGGGCATCACTCGCGCCCTCCATATATGTAGTCGAACCAAGAGGGAGGACGATTCCTGCCAACTCGATTTCGCCCCGGGAGGCAACCGTATGGGCCGTTAAGGACCTGCCCCACGACTTGACATCATACTGGATGGGCTGCACATCGGGCTGGGCAAGTTGTCTACTGGTTTCTTTATTGGTGAGCAGTTCGAACATGCTCGAACCCGTATCAAAAAAGAGCATGGTGTTTTTGTCGTTAACTTTTGCAGGAAACAACAGGCTTCTGTTCGAATAGATTAAATCGGTTAAGGAAAGTCGAGGCAGTAACTTTTCAGGGATTTGCTCCGAAAGGGTGAGTTTGGCATTTGGATAGTCTATCACGGCTACTTTTTGATCAATGAAGTCGACACCAATGGTTCCGATAATTTCGACACCCTTTTTGTCGTTCCAGTTTATACCAGCACTATCGAACTGCTTGACTACAATTTCCTTGGCCAAAACGGGCATATTTCCTGCTGTAAACGAAAGGCTTTCGAGTTTGCCGGCAATTGGTTTCGAGGGAATGGATTTCGGGTATTTTGATTGGATAGCCTCTATCTTATTTTGGTAGAACATCGAATACGGCGACCCCAAATCAAACTGCAGGTAAAAGATACGCGGACAGTGCTTAAACTTGACGGGAATAAGCATAGCCGCATGGGCTTCCCATATTGAACCACCTTGTTTTAACCTGATGGAATCGCCTTGCCATCGGAAAGGAAGCGTATGGGTTTGTGGAGAGATTACCAACTGGTTGACTGGCAGTGTGGGCATAGTTTGCGCCAAAAGTACTTGGGCGGAAAAAATAAGGCTAGCCATAGCCATTGACAATAAACGGAGTTTTCTTTGCATAGTTTTTTTGATGCAAAGCTATAGCACCAGGTCTATTTGACCGGCCGTAATTTACCCGTCGTTAACCCGACATTTGCGATTTTTTATGCTTTTTGCGGGCTTTGTGGATTCAAATCCATGTTTTTGACCTGCCGTAAGTTAGCGGCAATCAAAAAAACCTTGGCAAAATACATCCCGAAGAAGATCCACAGGTAAGACAACAAAAAGGGTTTGTTAAAAAAATTGGTGGCGAGGATGTTATAGACCAATACGAGCATCATCAGGATGCTCAATCCCGCCGCCCAATAAAGTTGCTGTCTGACCAATCGTCGCCCAAACACAATGGCTTTGGGGTTTTTGCTGGTCGATTTTTTCAATAAATAGGCCGGAACCAGAAAATGTACAAAAGGAATAACGAGATAACCAAAACAGGATAAACAAAGCACCTGCAAAAAATGCCTGTCTTTTTCGGGATCAAAACTGCCATCGTTTACCGGCCCGGCAAGCTCCTGAACGGTAGTGCCCAACGCAGTTGCCAAAGCTTTCAAGGTAAATGCCCGTGGTACGCTTTGACCATTTTCTATTCGCTGGATGGTACGAACCGTAACATGCGTCAGTTCGGCCAACTGTTCTTGGGTTAGGCCGCTCTTTTTTCTGGCTTGGGCTATTTTATGGTACATTTCCATTCTTAGGCTATCTGATACAAAGATAGTATATCAGAAGATTGCTGTTTTATGGAATTATAATATAGAGTCCAATAGGTGCGAAGGCTAAAGGTTTATCTAATGTAAGGATCTATATTAAACCCATACAGTTTATTGCTTCCGTCATCATAGAAATCTGCATGTCCACCAATTACATAAGCCGTTGTTCCGATAGTGAAAAAAGTTGCAGATGCTTTGACATTTAGGATTTCGGTATGAAATCTATTCCATTTCTTAGTTACCGGATCAAACCTATTAAGTGTTCCATAATCATCAAAACTGACAAATACTTTTCCATCAATTACGTGCGAATTGCCTAATGCCTGTGTACCTAACGAGCTAGAGAACTGATGATCTACATAAGTCCATTGATTTTTACCACTATCATACTGGTGCATGACCATATTAGGTGGAGGGGGGCTGCTAAGCCTACTCACACCCAAACCATAATAGATTTTTCCTTCGGCCAAAAAGCATACCCCTTCATCAATGATATAACCCCAAGGAGTATAAATATCATTGTTGTTAAGTGAAGTCCAAGTATTTGCTTGGGCATTATATTGCCATACTCCATGTTTATCTGCCTCATTCACCACAACGCCTTTTCCATTTAAGGTTACGCCCAAGCCACGGCCAAAGGAATCGGTAGCTGGAATACTTGCCATCTGCGCCCATTTATTTGTAGCGGGATCATATTGGTACAAGTCTCGTGTTCCATCGTATGGCCTATTTGTAATACCACCTCCTACATAAGCTTTGTTGTCTATTACAAAACTAAAGCTGAAATAGCGTGTATTGCCAGGAAAATCTGCCTTACGTGTCCATTTATTGGTAGCTGGGTCGTATTCCCAAAGGTCGTTTGGAAATACTCCACTATATTTTGTAGCACCTGTTGTGACGTATCCCTTACCATTAACAGCAAAAGCAATAGCATGGATACGTCCCAGCCCAGGGAACGGCGCCAATGCCTGCCATTTATATTTTCGCTTAACGAGCAGCGTTACTGCTGTTAATGAATTGGTTTTACCTTTCCTCACAAATATGGGCCCACTAACTGCTCCCTCGGGAATATTTACTGTCAATGTATTTTCAGTCAAACTACTAGCAGGGACTTCCTTTCCGCCTGAAAAAACAACAATGTTATTGGATGCATTAGCATCAAAGTTAGTCCCCGAAATTCGAATAACTTCGCCAACATATGCTTCTTTTGTAATTAAGTCAAGATTTTCGGGAGCTGTATCATCATCTTTTTTACAAGACGAAATCATTAAAGCAACCAGAATAAAAAATGTGAGCGCTTTCATATAGAAATAAATTAGTGCTAAAATATTAAAGTTTTATGAAAATTACTGACTTATTTCAGCTGCTCGACAACAGAAAGATACCCACAATTTTGATATACGAAGCCAGCATTAATTGATTCTACTCCTTTTTTGTGAAAATCAAGGCATAGGTATAACTGCCGTAAATTATGTTTATCTCCCGAAAAAAGTATATTTTTGAGAAAATTATCGCTTCCGCATGTCTCTTAAACGCGTCCTAGAATTTGTTATCGCCATTTGCTGTGTACTTTTCTTTACGATTACCACCAACGCCCAAATCCCTAAAATCATTTCTTTTAGCCCATTGTCGGGCCCAATTGGCACAGTTGTTACCATTCAAGGACAAAATTTCAATACTGTAGCAACAGGTAACATCGTTTATTTTGGAGGGATGAGGGCAACTGTTACTGGGGCAACCAGTAATAGCTTAACGGTAATCGTTCCGGCGGGGATTACCAATAAGCCAATTACTGTCCTTAATGAAACAAGTGGTTTAATGGGCCAGTCTGCAAAAGCTTTTGGCCTTACTTTTAATGAGCCATCGAAAAACAGTTTTTCAGGCAAGTCTTTTACGGAAAATAAACTGTCGATAAACAGCGATGCTTTTGGAGGCTATGTAGAATTGGCAGATCTTGACAATGATGGAAAACTAGATTTAGGAACCGTTGTAAGGTTTGGTCAAAAAGTAATAATTTATCAAAATACAGGCGCTACTGGGCCAAACGCCTCTACGAATTTTACTTACGTCAACACATTTTACGTTACACCAACCTATCTAACGCACACACCAAGACAATTGCGTTTTGCCGATCTTAATGGTGATGGCAAATTAGATATGATCGTTCCTTACTTAGATCAAAATTTTTTGGCAGTCTATCGTAATACTTCTACCCCTGGAAAAATCTCCTTTGCCACGGAAGTGAAAATTACTGCCGGGCCTGGAGGTATTGCAGAGATTGCCGATCTGAATAATGATGGAAAGCCGGAAATTTTGACTGCAAAGGGTTATTTAATCAATAATTCGACCAGAACCAACTTTAGTTTCAGCGCTGTATCTCATGCTTCGCTTACTTATTCTTCAGTTGAATCAGTACAGGCTACAGATTTTGATGAAGACGGCCGAACAGACATTTTAGTATCAACTGGCTATGGCTTTAGCATATTTAAAAATACCAGTTCAGGTATAGGCCAATTTAGTTTCGAGGAAAGCAAAGTATATCCATATACTTCATCCGATGGCCACTCAAAAGCTGTTGCTGGCGACATCAATAATGATGGAAAAGTTGATGTAGTGATGTATGGCAACTATACGAAAAATATCAGCATCAGTGAAAACAATACACAATCAGGTACCATTTCCTTTGCCCCTGCAATTACAATTACTACCAATTCGTATACCAAAGACGCAACGGTTACCGATATCAATGGCGATTCGAAACCAGAACTGATTGTGGCTACAGACTATGGCCATCAGGTTTATCCTAACCAATCTACTAAATCAATTGCATTAGGAACAGCATTATATTTGCCAAATGAATTTGGCAGTCCAGATAACGAGGCCAGCTTGGCCATAGGCGATATTAACGGCGATGGCAAACTCGATATTTTAAGTTTTACCGATTATAACGCAATTTTTTTCAGCAACAATATCTTAGGCTTACCAGAAATATCATCGTTTTCCCCTACTGCTGCCAAAACAGGTGACAAACTTACAATTACCGGAAAAAACTTTAAGGCCGGCGCTACGGTTAAGATTGGAAACTTAATGGCAACAGATGTGGTCGTGGTGTCTCCAACAACAATTACAGCCCTTGTAAGTCCAAGGTCAGGTAACGGAGCTGTTGAAGTAACAACGGCTGATGGTACTGTAAACTTAAACGGATTTACCTACATTGCTCCACCACAGCCCGCGATCAGCTCAATTACACCTAATTCTGCAGCTGTAAATGCAACAGTGGTTATTTCTGGAACTAATTTTAAAGATATTACAGCGGTGCGTTTTGGAGGCATCAATGCCAAATCATTTGTAGTAAATTCTACTACCATGATTACAGCGGTACTTGGACCAGGCGGAATAGGTGATGTGACCTTGGAAACTCCTGAATGGACTTCTACTTTTCAGGGATTTAATTATCTCCCCCTGCCTACGTTAACCAATCCTTTTTGGTCTGGAGCAAAAGGACAAACCATCAGACTTACCGGAACTAATCTACAAACCACGAACAGGGTTACCTTAGGTGGTCTTGATGCCGAATCATTCAAAGTAATAAGCCCAGAAATTGTTGATGTGGTAGTGGGCGACGGAGAAACCGGGCAAGTTGTTGTTACAACAGCGTATGGAAAGGCTACCTCTGGAAACAGCAATTTTGAGTTTATAGCAAAACCGCCAAAAATTACTAGCGTATCTAGTATGACAGCAAATGTTGGTGTAGCCATAAAAATTACAGGCGAAAACTTTAGTCGCCTCCCGCTCAATAACTCTGTTTACTTTGGTGGAGCAAAAGCTATTGTTAAATCGTGTACAACCACAGAACTGATGGTGAACGTGCCAGCTGGAGCAACTTATGATTTGATCAGCGTTTCGGTGAACAAGTTTATTTGTTATAGCAAAAAGCCATTCGTAACTACAGGCAATGGCAAACAGCAGGTTACCGCCGAGAGCTTTGGAGATAAATTAAGTATTTTTGTGGGTAATAAAGCTAGACATATCTTAGCTGCCGATTTTGAACCTGATGGCAGAATGGATATTGCCGTAGCTCTGGCTTCATGGACGGGCAATCCGCTGATACAGCGTAATATTGGAACGAATAACGACATCGCTTTTGCAAGTTATGAAGTGCTTACCAATACAAAAGGAGAAGACCGTACTCCAATTGCCTTAGCGCTTAACAATAATGGCCGAATGGGGCTCAGCGTGTTAAACTTAGAAAGCGCTGTTTCTCCTTATGTAATCAGCTTTGACAATAACCTCCTTTATAATGGCCCTGAAAAATATTACTTTAGCAAACGACAGGCCTATACCGCCGGAGAATATAGTCAAAACTATAATAGCATTGCAGTTGGCGATGTACTAGGAAACTCTACCCCAGCAATTATTGTTGGTGGCTCAACAACACTCTATAATGTACTGCTCTGCGACGTTGACGGAGATGGTAAACCAGATATCGTTGAAAGACGAACAAACAACCGATTTGATATTCAAAAAATTGTAGCTATATATCGTAATATTAGTGGCCAAGATGCTAATGGCACTTATCTTCAAAAATTTGCTGATCCTGTTTTAATAAATGTAGAAGGAATCCCTATTGATGTTACCTATGGAGATTTTGACAATGATGGCAAATTAGACCTAGCCGTAAATTGTGTCAATGCCTCAGGAGTAGATGGAATAACGCAGCTGTTGAAAAACACAAGTAGCCCAGGCACCATTTCAATGAGCACTGATCTCAAATTCGACATTACGGCACTTGGCAAGGTAGCAGCTTATGATATTAATGGCGATGGCAAAGTTGATCTTGCCGTTAGCAATAACCAGAAGCTTTCGATTTATCTCAATAATGGGAGCTCGGTATTCGGCTTTGATCCTAAAATTGATGTAAACCTACCTGCTCAAAAAGGAATCGTCATCTGTGATTTTAATTCAGACGGTTTCCCAGATTTGGCGGGGCTTGATGCCGACCAGATCAATATACTTAAATTTAAGAGTACTGTGCCTACTGTAGCTTCATTTACACCTACAGTGGCAACTGAAGGAAATACAGTGACAATTACTGGTGCCAACCTCGACAACGTAAGTTCTGTATCTTTTGGCGGAATTCCAGTTAAATCATTCACTATTGTTTCATCAACAAAGATCGTAGCCGAATTGGGTGTGAGCGCAAGTGGCGACATGGTTGTTAATACACCATCTGGCGCAATCAAACTACCTGGTTTTATTTACATTCCCAAACCAGTAATCGCAACCGATGGCCCTACCATTTTTCCTATTGGCGGTAGTTTAAAACTCAGTACACAAACTGGCAATAATTTTAATTATCAATGGATAAAAGATGAAGTACCTATTCCCGGTGCTACAACAAATGAATACCTAGCTACTTTGTCGGGAAGTTATACGGTTATGGTAACTTTAGGTCTAGAATCCGTTAGTTCAGCTCCAGTTTCTATCCTAAACCAAGCCCCTGCTATCAGCGCAAATGGTCCAACTTCATTCAGCATGGGCAATTCAGTAACACTGAGTGTACCTACAGGAAGTAACATGAACTATCAATGGTTTAAAAATGGAGCGGCCATTAATAATGCAACCAACTCTAGTTTTATGGCAACCACTAGCGGCGATTATACGGTTGTGATGATATCAAATGGACAAGAACTTAAAACCAATGCGGTAAAAGTTAATGTGATATTGCCGAGCATTACATTAAGTGGACCATTATCATTTAATCAAGGAGGAAATGTTACCCTAGGGATTAACGTAACTGCTCCAACAGGGAGTAAGATAGGCTATACGTGGTTTAAAGATGGAAAAACGATTAGCGGTGCCACATCTAACAGTTATACTGCAACTGAAAGTGGAAGTTATTACGTGGAGGTTGATATTAATGGCAATAAGTTTAAAATGCAGGCTGTTAATGTCACTGTTATTGCAATTACCAACCTCAAATTAGCAGTAACGAATATTTCTTGTAGAGGAAGTGCCAATGGCAGTATAGCCGTCACTGCTACTACTTCATTGAATTACACCATCAGTATTACCGACGAAAACAATAAAAAGACTAGTGCAAAATTTAGCACGAGCTATGGAATGAAAGACCTTAATCCAGGAACCTATGCCGTTTGTATCGGCTTGGAAGACGATCCTTTATTCAAGCAGTGTTTTACGGTATTAATCACCGAACCAAAAGAACTGAAAGTTTTTTCAACGGTAAGCCAAGATCTAAAAACAGTGCAATTAGACTTAAGTGGGGCAGAAAAATACATCATTACCCTTAATAACGAACGGTATGAAACCAGCGCGAATACTATCACCTTAAATTTGTTGCAAGGGATTAACCACATTAAGGTGGCTTCTAATATCACATGCCAAACGGCCGTAGAAAAAACGATCAATGTAGATCATAGCCTAAAGCTGTATCCAAATCCAGTATCAGATATCCTCTACATCGATTTAATAGACAGAGATGCTACTACCGTCCAAATCGAAGTGCTTAGCTTAAATGGCGCGGTACTGATTAATAAAACCTTCCGTTTAGGCGAAGGTAGCATTCCACTTCAACTTTCTTCCCTTTCAAGTGGAATGTACTTAGTAAAAGTGAAAATGAACACTGGTAAAATCTCTTCACATAAGATCTTAAAAAAATGAAATATTTATATTTACTAACGATAACATTACTTTTAGCGTCTTGCGGAAAATCAAATAACAAGTCTGAACCTGCATTTCCACCAGAGGTGGCCGTACTTTTATCACCATTAAATAACGAAGCATGCTTAAGCGGAACTAATGTTACAGCAACCAGTAGTACTATTACTTTTAGCTGGAAGCCTTCAAAATATGCCGACAGCTACATGGTGTCGATCAAAAACCTGCTCACAAATGCAACAACTACACATGTTGCTACTTCCACTACCCTGCAAGTATCATTAACCAATAATACGCCCTATAGTTGGTCTGTAACTTCTAAATCAAGTCGTAATCCAGAAATTCAAATTAGCGAAACCTGGAAATTTCATAACGCAGGGCCAGGTATAGTTAATTATGCCCCTTTTCCTGCTGAAGTTATCTTCCCCTTACCAAATTCGACAGTTACGGCAACAAATGGGAAAATTGAGTTTAAATGGAAGGGCGCTGATGCAGACAATGATGTTCTCCAATATGATATCTATACCAGTTCCATGGCAGGTACCGTTTTTCTGCTAAAAGCAGGGCACAACTCAACCTCATTGATCAGTGAAGAACCTTCAGGGAAACGTTATTGGAAAATCGTTACTCGCGATTCGCATGGAAATACTTCAGATACCGGAATAATGGAGTTTACGGTATCGAATTAATTATAAAGCTCATAATAAGAATAAAAACCGTAAAGTAAACTATAAACATCGTGTCATATCACCCTATTTGAATGATGCTTTTGGTGGGAGATACTGGATTCGAACAGTGACCTCCCGATGTGAAGTCGGCACCAATGGTTCCGATAGTTTCGATGCCCTTTTGTCGTTCCAGTTTATACCAACACAATCGAATTGTTTGACTACGATTTCCTTGGCCAAAACGGGCATATTTTCTGCTGTAAACGAAAGACTTTCGAGTTTGCCGGCAACTGGTTTCGAGAGAATGGATTTCGGATATTTTGATTGGATAGCCTTTATCTTATTTTGGTAGAACATCGAATACGGCGACCTCAAATCAAACTGCATATAAAAGGTACACGGACAGTGCTTAAACTTGACAGATGGTACGAACCGTAACGTGCGTCAGTTCGGCTAACTGTTCTTGGGTTAGGCCGCTCTTTTTTCTGGCTTGGGCTATTTTTTGAGGTAAATCCACTTTAAACATTTGGGAAGCAAAGATAAGGATATCATGAATAGCCTTGCTTCGTCACTTAGCTATTGGTCTTCGTTATTTCTTCCAATTCTGCTGCAGTAAGTCCCATTTTCTCTAAAACCGATACGATAAAAGCTGTTTTTTGCTTCCAATACTTTTCTTTGGTTATTTGGGAATTGTCTGTAAGTGTTTCTTTCAATTGCGAATAACTTTCGAGCAGGTTTTTATCGTTTAAAAGAGCCTCTCGAAACAGCAGATGGTTTTTCAACGCCAGACTATCAGAATAGCAAACATAAAGATGATGGCTTTGCCACGTGCATTTGGGGTTGGTTAGGGGCACGTATTCCGAAAGTTGCTTAAAGGCAAAGCGCCCAACAATTCCTTGTTCGCCCATTGATTTGTAACCGAGGCCTTCAAGCCTTTGGGCCACATTGCCCAACAAACCCTTGTCTGTTAAAACAATATCGATATCTAAAATAGGTTTTGCAACCAGTCCAGGTATTGAAGTGCTTCCTACATGCTGAATGGTTATATCTAAATCATTAAGTTTGGCTTTTATAATGCTATGAATTCTTTCAAATTCGGCTTTCCACGCAGGGTTATAGGGTTCGATAAATTTGGGCATTTGTGTAAGCTCAATTCGGATTAACGATTAAATATAGGAATCTTCAACGCTAATCAACCAATTTCTAGATTTTAGCTGAGCTTTTTTCGTTGCGAAAAAATAAGTAAAACAAAAAAGCCCTACATTTCTGTAAGGCTTTTCTTTCGTGGGAGATACTGGGTTCGAACCAGTGACCCTCCCGACGTGAAGTCGGGATGCACTGACCAGCTAAATTAACTCTCTGCAATTAGGCTTTCGATCATTTTTCGGCTTTTCCATTTCTTAATCTGACGTTCCCTTTTCATGGCTATCGATTTATCTGAATGAATTTCTTGCCAAACAATTTGCCAATCGCCAGTGCCACCGGTAAATCCTTTATGATTGGAATTGTGCTTCTTCAACCGCTCTTTCATATTCGATGTCGAACCAATATAATACTTGTTCAGGGATGTACTAAACAGGATATAAACATAATACATGCTTAAATATAAGATATCGCAAGGGTCAATAAACCTATGATTGCAAGAAATATTAATGACTACAAACGACACTCCCGAAGCGAAGTCGGGTTATGATGAACCAGCCGAGCTAATCCTCCTTTTGGTTTCAGCTTTGCTTTTGTGACCCTACCCCCAAAACGGAAGTAAAACAAAAAAGCCCTACATTTCTGTAAGGCTTTTCTTTGGTGGGAGATACTGGGTTCGAACCAGTGACCCCCTGCTTGTAAGGCAGGTGCTCTGAACCAGCTGAGCTAATCTCCCTTTTGGTTCCGGCTTTGCTTTTGTGACCCTTCCGACTTAAGTCGGAATGCCTGAAACAGCATCGCCTTTTTGGGTTTTTCCTTTCAACTTTGCAACCTGCGTTGCTTCGTTTTGGGATTGCAAATATAGCGCGTTATTATAGTTTTCCAAAAAAAATTTAAAAAAAATTAAGAAAGTACTTCTTCCAACACCTGATGCGACTTGATTTGTCCAAAAGAAGCCGTATGCAACGCATAGAAAATCAATATTTTATCAAGCAGAAACCTCCTTGTGGCATTATTTAATTTAATTTCATTTATTTTTTCGAAAGGCGTTGTAAAGAGCGCCAAAAAATAGTCGGCCTCTGTTTTTGCGATAAAATTGGGATGCACCGGAATCAAAGAAGTGAACTCTCCCTCCTGCAAATCGAAATATTTTTGATCATTTCTGGTTTGGGCATGGGGCGCAAAACCCAGAAACTTCGACAGTTTTAACAAAAAAGCCAAATGAAAATTGGTACTTGGCTCCTCGTGCTCGTCGAACCAGCTCACGGCATTGTAAATAAAATCGAATAGGTTTTCGTCGGTATGTTGCTGACGGATGCTTTTGTAGAGCACTTCGTTCAAAAACTGGACCATCGTATTCTTGATCACCTCATAAGGAATGGTCCGGAACACCGGCGAAGGCCTGGCTTCGGCTACCCTTTGCAGCTGTGTATTCGCCTTGTAGTACACCACCATATCGAGCAGATGCAAGGGCTGGAGCACATTCATGGGGATTTTGGCCTTCGGCTTTTTTACGCCGTTAATCAGGTAAGACTGGATGCCGAACTTATCGGTAAACACCTGTGCAATCACGCTGCTTTCGCTGTAAAGCGTGGTTTTCAGTACTATTCCTCTAATTTTATGCAACATCTTAGCTCAACTTGGGCACAAAGATAAACAAGCCGACCACTAAGGCCAATAAGGCAATTAACAGTACGGCCCCAGCGGCCACATCCTTAACCCTACCCGCTTGCTCGTTCCAGTTGGGCGACACCAAATCGACAAGCACTTCGATAGCCGTATTGAACAGTTCGGCCGCCAAAACCAGGGCAATGGCCAACGAAATCCATAACCATTCGGCAACCGACAATTGCACATACCAGCCAAGGGCAAGCACCAACACCGCAGCCACACAATGGAGCTTAAAATTCAGTTGGCTCCGAAAGGCATAGGCCAAGCCCTTAAAGGCGTAGCCAAAACTTTGCAGCAATTTATTCATGTCCTACTAAAATACACCAAAATCGCGACATCGGAGGCCTCCCGCCTTTTACAAACAAACAATTGTGGCATTCTGATGTTAATGTAGCATAAAAAATAGGGGCTGTTTTTGCAATACGCCATTTTTATTAGTTTCTTTACTTTTTTAAAAAGCAGTTTGATTATGTGGGCTAAACTCTCAAGAGCTATACTTCAAAACAGGATCGTCCTTATTCTTTTCTTCATTGTTGCAACGGTTTTCATGGCCTGGCATGCCCGCAATCTCAAGCTTTCTTATGCCGGAAGCAAGATTTTACCCCTCACCGATTCGGTCTTCATCAAATACAACGCTTTTAAAAAGCAGTTTGGAGAGGATGGCAGCATCATGGTTTTAGGGGTGCAAAGTGCCGACATCTACAAAAAAGAGAATTACAACCAATGGGCACAGCTTTCGCAGGATATCCAGCACCTGAAAGGCATCAAAGGGGTTTTATCTATAGGTAAGCTGTTCGACCTGCAAAAAGATACGGTTAACCAACGATTTGTAATCAAGCCCATTCCTAATGGCTTGGTTAAAAGCGATGCCGAAATGGATTCGCTCAAGGCCCATTTGCAGGCCATGCCCTTTTACGACGGCTTGTTGCTGAACAAAAAGACCAATGCCACTTTGATGGCCATTACCTTCGACCAGAAAATACTGAATTCGGCCGCACGTAATCCGGTGCTGAAGGAAATCGAAGCCAAAGCTGAGGCTTTTAGCAAAAGTACAGGGATGCAGGTCCACCGCTCTGGGTTGCCCTACATCAGAACCGCCACCAGCAAATTGGTTTCGAACGAGTTTGTGCTTTTTCTGGGCCTTTCTATTTTGGTTTCGGCCTTGATTTTACTGATTTTCTTCAGGAGTTTTTATGCGGTGTTCTTCCCAATTTTGGTGGTAATTATGGGGGTAATCTGGAGCATCGGCACCTTGGTGTTGTTTGGTTATGAAATCACCATTTTAACCGGACTAATTCCACCGTTGATTGTGATTATCGGCATTCCGAACAGCATTCTGCTCCTCAATAAATACCATAACGAACTTAAAAAGCATGGCGACAAGCAAAAAGCCTGGGCTGTTACCATTGAGCGGATTGCCGTAACCACACTGATTGCCAACGTAACCGCCGCCATTGGCTTTGGGGTTTTGTACTTTACCGGCAGCGAGCTTTTGATGCAGTTTGGCAGCGTAGCCGCACTTAACGTGATGTTTACCTGGCTCATCTGCCTTTGCCTTATTCCAATAATTTTCAGCTACTTGCCAGCGCCGAAAGGAAAAATCAACGTAACGCACGAACCCAATTTCCTCGATCGTTTGCTGGCGAAAACAGATGGCTTGGTACAACAAAAAAGAAGTGTGATTTACCTGTGCACCATTGCGCTGAGCATCATTTCCTTAGTTGGAGTCTATAAAATCAACGTGAACGGCTATGTGGTTGACGATTTGCCCAAGAACTCGCAGATTTTAACCGACCTGAAGTTTTTCGAGAAGAATTTTGAAGGGATTTTGCCTTTGGAAGTCAGTGTAGACACCAAACGCAAAAACGGCGTGCTTAGCATTTCCACCTTGGAGAGGATAGACAAGATGGAGCGCATGGTGGCCGCCTACCCCGAGTTTTCGCGTTCCATTTCGTTAAATACCGGCCTTAAATATGCCTCGCAGGCTTTCTATAATGGCGATTCGGCCTTCTACCGTCTGCCCAGCGACATCGAAAAGAACTTTATCCTCATTTATGCCGCCAACTCGGGCAATGGCAAAAACAAGGGCAACATGGATATGCTCACCAATTTCATCGACAAGAACAAGCAAACCGCCCGCATCAGTTTTCAGATGGCCGATGTAGGTTCTAAACGGCTGGATGCTTTACTGGCGGAACTCAAACCGCGGATCGATTCGATTCTAAGTCCGAAACGCTTTAACGTAGAACTCACCGGCTCGAGCATTATTTTCTCTAAAGGGACAGATTACCTGCTCAAACATTTGGTAGAGAGCATTGCGCTAGCCATTGTTTTGATTTCGCTATTGCGTTTGGCCCAGTTCAGGAGCTTGGGCATCATGTTTATTTCGTTGTTGCCTAATGTAGTGCCGCTGATTATTACGGCCGGCTTGATGGGCTTTTTCCATATCCCGTTAAAGCCATCAACCATTTTGATCTTTACCATTGCCTTCGGCTTGGCATCCGACCAGACCATTTATTTCCTCACGCGCTACCAGCAGGAGTTAACGCTGACCAACTACAGCGTAAGCAAGGTGATTTCCGATACCATCCGTGAAACCGGAGTGAGCATGACCCATATTGCCTTGATCCTTTTCTTTGGTTTCGGCATTTTCACAGCCTCTACCTTTGGCGGAACGGTTGTTTTGGGCTTATTGTTGTCCATCACCTTGATTGTAGCACTGGTGTTTAACCTCACTTTGCTGCCTGCCCTGATGCTTTGGCTCGACAAGAAAAAGACCCGCAAGCATATTCCAGAAGACCAGGTAGCCAAAAACGAGGCGCAGTTTGACCATTAATCCATGATCGATTTCGAAAAGCTCGATTACCTGAAAAGCGGAAACAAACTGCAGCAAAAGGCTTATCGGTTATTAACTGATCATCAGGTTTTCGAGAAACTAGCTACTTTTCACCCGGTGTTAACGGGCACTATCCCTATCAACATTGCCATTGCCACCAGCGATTTGGATGTGATTTGCCATTGCACAACTCTTAATGAGTTCAAACAATCACTAATTGATTATTTCTGCCAAGAGAAAGATTTTGAGTTGCGCGAAGTGGAGATAAACGACCAGCAAACCATCATTGCCAATTTTAAAATCGAGGACTTCGAACTGGAAATATTCGGGCAGGCCACCCCTGCACAACAGCAAAACGCCTACCGGCACATGCTTATCGAACATCAAGTTTTGATGGCAAAAGGCGAACTCTTTAGGCAACAAATCATCATGTTAAAAAAACAAGGCTACAAAACCGAACCTGCCTTTGCCAAATTACTGGGGCTGGAAGGTGACCCGTATGAGGCTTTGCTGAATTTTATCCCATAACCTCATAGGTTTTTGAAACCTATGGGTTATGGGTTTATTTCGTATATTGAGGCATGAAATATTTGGACAAATTTCATCCCAATTGTTTCTATCACATTTTTAATCATGCCGTCGGCAGCGACAACCTGTTTAAATCTCCGGGTAACTTTTCCTTCTTTTTAAGTAGGTACGAGAAGTATCTTTCGCCAGTATTTAAAACCTACTGCTATTGCCTTATGCCCAATCATTTCCATCTGTTGGTAAGGATAAGAAATGAACAGACCATAATGAAGTTAGCCAAAATAGAAGAAGACGATGATTTCGACTACCACAAGTTCATCATGCAACAGCTCAGTAATTGCCTTAACAGCTACGCCAAGGCATTTAACAAACAACATTCCCGACGCGGTGCGCTTTTTCTCGATTACACCAAAAGAACGCATATCAAAGGCGATTTCTACCTTACAAACACCATCAACTATATCCACACGAACCCCATACATCACGGCTTCTGCAAGCAATTGGAAGATTGGCCGTACTCATCCTATAATGCCATTATCGACAACAAAGCTGGTATTGTTGAAAGGAAATTATTGATCGACTGGTTCGGTGGCTTGGAAAATTTCATATCTTTCCATCAAACTCAAATCCATATTGACCCCGAAAACAGTATCGAAAACTAAAATGATTTTCCGCGAAGCCACCACCACCACCACCGACATCAAACCAATCCAAATGGTGCGCAATTCGGTTAAAGAAAACAGGCTTTCCGATCCCAGTTTGGTAAGCGATGCCGATTGCGAAGAATTCATCAACCGCAAAGGCAAGGGTTGGGTATGCGAAATCAACCAGCAAATTGTCGGCTTTGCCATTGCCGACCTCCAAGCGCAAAACATCTGGGCCTTGTTCGTTCATCCTCAGTTTGAAAATCATGGCATCGGCAAACAGCTTCATCAACTCATGCTCGACTGGTATTTTGCGCAAGGCCCTATCCATGTTTGGTTGAGTACCGCACCGGGCACAAGGGCCGAAACTTTCTACCAAAAAGCAGGTTGGAAAGCCACTGGCATGCAAGGAAAAGAAATCAGGTTCGAAATGAGCCTAACCGATTGGAAAAAGAGAAACTGAGGGTTTTCGCAAAGACTGGCCTTCCATAGCCAAGCAATAATTCAGCAATTAAAATCGCGCAAACTATTGCACTTCTTCGCTTTCAAGAGGCTCGGCACTCACGGGCTTTAACTCCACGCTTTTGCCATCCTTATCGGTTTTTTTCGCAAAAAGTATCGGATAAAGAAACAAGCAGGCACCCAAAATCAAAAGCAATCCCGATGCGCCCAGCACAATACCGCTGCCCGCTATCTTATGGCTGCTCATTACCTGTGCAGCAATTAATGCAACAATACCAAGCAAGATGGCATACACTGCTTTTTGTAGTTTTAAGACTTTAATCATGACCTGGCGCTTTAGACTTTCGTTGTTTAATTATGCTTATGATAACAAAAACTAATCCAATAAGTTCTAAAAGCATTGCAAAAGCCATAAACAGCGCTCTATGGCCAGTACCCAACAAAACAGCAAGCGGCATCAGCACAACTGCCGCCAACATGCAAACCAATCCGATTTTTAACAATTTATCCATAAAACTCTTTGCACAAAACTACCATAATTCATTCTAAAACTGTAGCTTTGCATCCTTAATTTTTGGAGATACTTGATTGATGTATAGGGAATTTAAACAATTAGAACTAGCGAAAATAGGTAAAGAGATACTCGAATTTTGGAAAGCGGAAAACATCTTTGAAAAAAGCATAAGCACCCGTTCAAAAGCCAAACCATTCACCTTTTACGAAGGCCCGCCTTCGGCCAATGGCATGCCCGGCATTCACCACGTGATGGCCCGCGCCATAAAGGACATTTTTTGCCGCTACAAAACCCTAAAAGGATATCAGGTAAAACGCAAGGGCGGATGGGACACCCATGGCCTGCCTATCGAACTGGCCGTGGAGAAAAAGCTCGGCATCACCAAAGACGATATTGGCAAGAAGATTTCTGTCGAAGCCTATAACTCGGCCTGTAAGGAAGAAGTAATGCGCTATACCGATGTTTGGAACGACCTGACCGAAAAAATGGGTTATTGGGTCGACCTTCAAAATCCATACGTTACTTACCACAACGAATACATCGAAACCCTGTGGTGGATCTTAAAGCAGTTTTACAACAAAGGCCTGCTTTACAAAGGCTACACCATCCAGCCTTATTCGCCAGCTGCCGGTACCGGCTTAAGCTCGCATGAGCTGAACCAGCCAGGCACCTACCGCGATGTAAGCGACACCACCATTGTAGCTCAATTTAAGGCTGTTGCCTCTACCCTGCCTGCTTTCTTGAACAGCTACGGCGAGGTAAATTTCCTGGCTTGGACCACTACACCTTGGACCTTGCCTAGCAACACCGCCTTAACCGTAGGACCGAAAATCGATTACGTTTTGGTTAAAACTTTTAACCAATATACTTTCGAACCTGTTCAGGTTATTTTGGCCAAAGCTTTGGTGGGCAAACAGCTTGCCGGCAAATATTTCTTGGCCGAAAGCGAAGCCGATTTCGCCAACTATAAAGCCGAGGATAAAAAAATACCTTATACGGTCTTGGCCGAATTTGTAGGTGCCGATTTAGTAGGTATCAAATACGAACAACTATTGCCATGGGCTACGCCGTATCAAAACCCGGAAAATGCCTTTAGGGTAATCAGCGGCGATTTTGTAACTACCGAAGATGGTACCGGTATCGTACACACCGCGCCTACTTTTGGTGCCGACGATGCGCGTGTGGCCAAATTGGCTACGCCAGAAGTGCCACCCATGTTGGTTTTAGACGAAAAGGGCAATCCTGTTCCTTTGGTTGACCTGCATGGCCAGTTTATCGCCAGCCTCAAGGGTGGCCTAGGTGGCAAATACGTTAAAAACGAATACTACAACGATGGCGAAGCTCCAGAGAAATCTGTCGACGTTGAAATTGCCATCCTGTTAAAAGAAGAAAACAAAGCCTTTAAGGTTGAAAAATATGTACACAGCTATCCGCATTGCTGGCGTACCGACAAACCGGTGCTCTATTATCCGCTAGACAGCTGGTTCATCAAAACTACCGACCTCAAAGAAAAGATGGCCGACCTGAACAAAACCATCAACTGGAAACCTGAAGCCACCGGCACCGGCCGTTTTGGCAACTGGCTCGAAAACCTGGTTGACTGGAACCTTTCACGTTCGCGCTATTGGGGCACACCATTGCCGATTTGGCGCACAGCCGATGGCACCGAAGAAAAATGTATCGGTTCTATCGCAGAGCTGAATGCCGAAATCGCAAAAGCAGTGGAAGCCGGATTGATGCCTGCGGGATTTGAATTGAAAGACATGCACCGTCCGTATGTTGACGATGTGATCCTGGTATCGGCCAAAGGCGAAAAAATGGTACGCGAACTCGACCTGATCGACGTTTGGTTCGACAGTGGCGCCATGCCTTATGCGCAATGGCATTTCCCATTCGAAAATGCCGAAGAATTTGAGAACGCCTACCCTGCCGATTTCATTGCCGAGGGTGTTGACCAAACCCGTGGCTGGTTCTTTACCTTGCACGCCATTGCAGTGATGCTGAGCGAAAGCAGCGACGAAATCAAAGCCATCAATAAAATGGTAAACAATCCGGGTATCGCGTTCAAAAACGTAGTATCAAACGGTTTGGTATTGGATAAAAACGGCAACAAAATGTCTAAACGCTTGGGCAATGCCGTCGATCCTTTCAGCACCATCGATACCTACAGCGCCGATGCCACCCGCTGGTACATGATCAGCAATGCCTCGCCTTGGGACAACCTGAAATTTAACATCGAAGGATTGGATGAAGTACGCCGCAAATTTTTCGGCACCTTGTACAACACCTACTCTTTCTTTGCTTTATACGCCAATATCGACAAATTCGAAATCAACCTCGACCAGCAAACGCCTATCGCGCAACGCAGCGAGCTTGACCGTTGGATCTTGTCGCTATTGCAAACCTTGATTGCCGAAGTTGACGAAAGCTACAACAGCTACGAGCCAACCAAGGCCGCTCGTGCCATCCAAACTTTTGTGGATGAGCATTTTAGCAACTGGTACATCCGTTTATCACGCCGCCGTTTCTGGAAAGGCGAAATGACCGAAGATAAAAAAGCGGCTTACGAAACCTTGTACACCTGCTTGATGAGCGTAGCGCAAATGATGTCGCCGATTGCGCCTTTCTTTGCCGATTGGTTGTACGGCAACTTGACTGCGGCCAACCCTACACAACACGTGGCCAAATCGGTGCATTTAACCATTTGGAACGAGGTTGACAGCTCGTTGATCGACTACGATTTGAACGAACGCATGGAACTGGCGCAAAACATCTCGTCGATGGTCTTGTCGCTTCGCAAGAAAATGGGCATCAATGTACGTCAGCCACTAGCCAAAGTATTGATTCCGGTATTGGATGATAATTTCCAAGTGAAGGTAGAATTGGTTAAAGACCTGATTTTGTCGGAAACCAATATCAAGGAAGTAGATTTCATCAAAGACACCGCCGGATTTATCAAGAAAAAAGTAAAACCTAACTTCAAAGCTTTAGGCGCCAAAGTGGGCAAAGACATGAAATTGGTAACCGAAGCGATTACCAGCCTCTCGCAAGAAGAACTGGCCCAGTTTGAAAAAGAAGGATCGATCGCCATAAACAATACACCATACACCATTCTCCTTGCCGACGTTGAAATCATCGCCGAAGACATTCCGGGATGGCAGGTAACCAATATGGGCAGCCTGACCGTAGCTTTGGATGTGAGCATCACCAATGAACTGAAACAAGAAGGATTATCGCGTGAGTTAATTAATCGCATCCAGAATTTAAGAAAAGAACTAAATTTTGAAGTTACCGACCGAATTAACGTAAGTTTACAAAATGCGCCAATCATTGCCGAAGCTGTACAACAGAACAAGGCCTATATTTGCGCAGAAATCCTGGCGGATGAAATTAAATTGCTAGAAAACGTAGACGAGGGAAACAAAATCGTAATCGAAGATGTTGAGTTACAAATTTTGATTGCTAAACAATAATAGAATATGGAACGATCATCAACCAGCCTTTTAAAAACGGCGACCAATAGTTGACGATTGCTCCATGACCGTTCAAATTAAGTTAGACCAAATGGAAAAAACTGAGAAAACACGCTATTCAGATAGCGAACTACAAGAGTTTAAAGAGCTGATCCTTGACAAGTTAAAAAGTTCAAGGGAGGAGTTGCTTTCGCTGACTTCCTCATTGAGCAATCCGAATTCAAATGGTACTGAAGACACTTCTGGCGCTTACAAAACGCTGGAAGATGGTTCTGCAACTTTAGAAAAAGAGCAGATTAACCAATTGGCAGCCCGCCAGAAAAAATTCATCGACAACCTGGAAGCTGCCTTGGTACGTATAGAAAACAAAACCTACGGCATTTGTCGCGAAACCGGAAAACTGATCCAGAAAGAGCGTTTACGTGCGGTGCCGCATGCTACGCTAAGCATGGAAGCTAAATTGAAGCAGGGTTAATGAAAGGCTACACAAAACCATTAATTGTCATCTTGTTGGTATTAATTGCCGACCAGGCGCTTAAAACGTGGATCAAAACCCACATGTACCTGCAACAAGAATATAAGGTCATTGGCAACTGGTTCATTATCCACTTTACCGAAAACAACGGCATGGCCTTCGGCCTCGAATTTGGTGGCGAATTTGGTAAGTTGGCGCTTTCTATTTTCAGGATTATTGCCGTTGCCGGTATTGGCTATGGCCTGCATTACCTCATTAAACGCAAATATCACCGAGGCCTGATCATTAACGTGGCCCTGATTTTTGCCGGAGCACTGGGCAACATCATCGATTCGGTATTTTATGGCGTGATTTACAAATACGAAAGCCTTTTTCATGGCCGTGTGGTAGATATGCTGTACTTTCCGATATTGAGAGGCACATTCCCTTCGTGGGTACCCGTTTGGGGAGGCGAACCTTTCGAATTCTTCCGTCCGGTATTCAACCTGGCCGATGCTTCTATTTCGATTGGGGTAATTGCCATCCTGTTGTTCCAAAAAAGATATTTTAAGGAAGAAATCAGGGATGAAATCGGCATTAACAACGAAAGTGTCGAAGATTAATCGCTAGCCGTTTAAAAAAGCATCAAAGCCATCTGGAAAACCAGGTGGCTTTTTTAGTTTTAGTTAATTATATTTGAAAGAAAACCAACATCAGCCTTATGAAAAAAATCGCTTTATGCCTTGCGCTATGCTGCGCCGCTTTGATACTTTCAATCCCTTCATTTGCACAAAAAAGCTTATTCGATGGAAAATCGCTTGCCGGTTGGCATGCCGACGTTCCTGAAATGGACAAAAACCCCAATGCCCGAAATCCATTCATTGTAAGAGATGGCAACTTGGTAAGCTTGGGTACACCTGGCGGACATTTGATTACCGATAAGGTTTACCAAAACTACCGTCTGGAAGTAGAATACCGCTTTGCTGGCAAGCCTGGCAATTGTGGCGTATTGGTTCATGCCTCTACCCCACGCGCCCTGTATGGCATGTTTCCCAAATCGTTGGAAGTACAGATGCAACACCTTGATGCCGGCGATTTTTGGTGCATAGAAGAAGATATTACCGTACCCGATATGGAAACCCGTCGCGGGCCCAAAGAAAACTGGGGCGTAAATGGCAATAAGCTGCGTCGCATTAAAAACCTAACCGATGACAGCGAAAAACCGGTTGGCGAATGGAACAAAATGGTAATCGAATGCTACAAAAACTCGGTAAAGGTTTGGGTAAATGGCGACTTGGTAAACGAAGGCACCAACTGTACTGCCGACAAGGGCCAAATTGCGCTACAAGCCGAAGGTTCGGAAGTAGAATTCAGGAAACTGGAGCTTACGCCCATCAAGAAATTGAACAAATAATAATGTATTGCGATGGGCCTATAGCGTATTGCGACGAGCGTTTGGTGACAGGCGTCTATTTGCATTAAAAAATAACATTATCACATTAATGAGCTTTAATTTACAGCCTACAACATTAGCCGATAAGCTGATCAGACTCGTTCCTTTAAAAGAAGAAGACTTTGAAGCGCTTTATGCCGTGGCATCAGACCCGCTGATTTGGGAACAACATCCCAACAAAGACCGCTACAAACGCGAGGTTTTTCAGAACTTTTTTCAAGGCGCCATCGAGTCGAAAGGAGCCTTTATCGTTTACGAGCAGGCAAGTGGCCAAGTAGTAGGCAGTTCGAGGTATTACGATTTTGACGAAACCAATAATTCAGTAACGGTTGGCTATACCTTTATTGGTCGCGATTATTGGGGCAAAGGCCACAACAAAGCGCTAAAGAAACTGATGTTCGATTATGCCTTTCAGTTTGTAGACCATATTACCCTGCACATTGGGGCCACTAATTTCCGTTCGCAAAAAGCCATCGAAAAACTGGGGGCTAAGAAAATAGACGAGATAGAAGTAGCCTATTATGGCGAACCTGTAAAGCTCAACTTTGTCTATCAGGTTGCCAAAAAAGACTGGGCTGTTTAATCAACGCTTGCGAGGTTTTACCTTAGCTTATTACCAAGTTCTTGTTGGTGAAGAACACCAACAAGTGCCAAATGCATTCCTTCTTGGAGGAAGCGGGGAGGAAAAGGAACCCTATCTTACCCACACAAGCCAAGCCTCAACCGTAGCATGGGCCTACAAAGCTTTGGAAGCAAAGGCAACCCGGAGCTTTGCACCTACTTTGCTTTTGCAACAGCAAGCAAGGGCGCAGAAGTGCTGCACGGCATTAAAACAAGCACGGGCTTCCACACGGCTTGGCCTTGCGCGCCTAAAGCGCAGGTTTAGGATTTGCGACAAAGCTTTGAAGCCTTGATTCTTTGGTCCTTTCTCATCAAGGAGAAAGGACTAAGCTAGCAGGCGAAAAAGCAAAGACAGACCAATGCTTGGCGAAGAAAGTTATGGGGTCGAGAAAGAACAAAGCTACCTTACTTTACCCGCACAAGCCCAACTCAAATAGCCCGGATTGTAGCGACATCCTTTTTGTCAGTAAGACAAAAAGATATAGCGAAAAGCCGGACTGCCTTTAACCTATTGCAAAGACACTCCGCTTCAAAACAGCTATATCCCCATCATTTTATTTAAAATATAATACACTGATAACATGATGATTACAATAAAATCAACCTAAAATTTAATTTTTGGCTGTGGAATTGTGGCCCCGTTGACATCTTACTTACAAACACACAAAAATTATAAATTATACACACATGAAAAAATTAGTAGCCCTAGCCTTTGTTGCCTTATTTAGTATGAGTGCCATGGCGCAGCAAGTAGATTTGAGAAAGAAAATCAACGTAAGCGGATCGGCCGAAGCCGAAGTAACTCCAGATATCATCTATATCGGCATTTCGCTCAAAGAATATTTTAAAGACAACAACAGCAAAAAAAGAGTAGACATTACCGAGTTGGAAAACCAGCTTTACAATGCCGTGCTCAAAGCCGGAATTTCGAAAGAAGATTTGATGATCAACAATATCTCGAGCTTTAACTATGCCACCGAGAAAAAGAAAAATCCTGATTTTTTGGCCAGCAAACAATACCGTTTAAAAGTAAGCGATCTGAACAAATGGAACGAAATTATCAGCGCTGTTGACCCTAAAGGTGTGGCTTACACCAACATTGAAAGCTACGACTACTCTAAAATAGAGAGCCTGAAAAAAGAACTGAAAATCAAGGCCCTTCAAGCAGCCAAAGCCAAAGCAACCTACATGGTTGAAGCCTTGGGCGAAAAATTGGGTGGCGTAATCGATATCCAGGAAATCAACAACGAAGCCTATCCGCAGCCGATGTACAGGGCCAACGTAATGATGATGAAAGCCGAAAGTGCCGATGCCATGGGTGGCGCTCCTGCAGACCTCGATTTCAAAAAAATCAAACTCAATTACCAGGTAAATACCGTATTCGAAATCAAATAATGCCCATTTCAGTGTACAACTTTAAAGAGTGCACGAATCCAGATACTATAAAAAAGCTTTTTTTTAATAAAGAATTAGCTAATTTTAAAAAAAAGAAAACCTACCAATCAATATGGTAGGTTTTTTGTTATATAGCAGATACAATTTAACCTTTAATTTAATCAGATATGAAAAAGATCATTTATGCACTAATGCTTGTCTTTGTTTTGGGAGTTAGTGCAAATACGGTTTCAGCCAGCGAAAGCAACAAGCCAAAAACAGAATTAACCGCCGAGCAAAAAGCACAACTGGACAAAATTGTAAGCCGTGTGGAAGAAATCCGCCAGATGGACAAATCGCACCTGACACGCGCCGAGAAAAAAGCATTGAGAAAAGAGTTGAGAGAAATGAAAGAACAGGCCCGCATCCTTGATCGTGGCGTTTATCTTTCGGTGGGCGCCATTATCATCATCATTTTGTTGTTGATTATTATCCTATAAGCAGTCATACCAATCCTATAAAACGAAAAATCCCTCCCGAATTCATTTCAGGAGGGATTTTTTTATTTGTTGCTAATTCAATTAATCGATTTTATCGAAACCAGTATATTTTCTTAAAACCTCAGGGATGACGATACCATCTTCCGTTTGATAGTTTTCGAGGATAGAAGCTACAATCCTTGGCAACGCTAGCGCGCTTCCATTAAGGGTATGGGCCAATTGTGTTTTGCCCGAGGCACCTTTAAAACGCAATTTTAAGCGGTTGCTCTGGTAGGTTTCAAAATTCGAAACCGAAGAAACCTCCAACCAGCGTTGCTGGGCAGCACTCCATACCTCCATGTCGTAAGTCATAGCCGAGGTAAAGCCCATATCGCCACCGCACAGGCGCAACACACGGTAATGCAATCCCAGTTCCTGCAAAAGCGATTGTACGTATTTACTCATGTCTTCAAGCGTTTCGTAAGATTTATCGGGATGCGTAATCTGTACCACCTCAACCTTATCAAATTGATGCAACCTGTTCAGTCCACGCACATGTGCACCATAAGAACCTGCTTCTCGTCTAAAGCAAGGAGTATAACCTGTATTTTTAATCGGAAGGTCTTCTTCTTTCAAAATCACGTCGCGGTACAAATTGGTAACTGGCACCTCAGCCGTTGGAATCAAGAACAGGTTATCTACACCTACATGATACATCTGGCCTTCCTTATCGGGCAGCTGTCCGGTACCGAAGCCAGAAGCTTCGTTTACCAAATGAGGCACCTGCATTTCCTTGTAGCCTGCCGCAGTAGCATGGTCTAAAAAGAAATTGATCAAAGCACGTTGCAACCTAGCTCCCTTACCTTTATACACCGGAAAGCCAGCGCCGGTTATTTTCACGCCCAATTCAAAATCGATGATATCGTATTTAGCGGCCAGTTCCCAATGCGGCAAAGCTTTGGTAGGCAATTGAGCCGGCTCGCCATGGGTCAAAACTACCTCGTTTTCTTCGGGCGTTGATCCTGTTTTTACCAAATGATAAGGCAAGTTGGGCAATTGCACCAATAAATTAAACTGCTGAGCTTCTAGGTCGGCCAGCTTGTCGCCAAGGTTTTTGATGGTTTCTTTGTGAGAAGCGGTTTGCGTTTTGATGGCTTCGGCTTCTTCTTTTTTGCCGGCACGCATCAATTCGCCAATCTGTTTGGCCGCCGCGTTGGCCTCTGCCGCAATGCTATCCAACGAAGTTTGAGTGTGGCGACGCTCTTCATCAATGGAGATGATTTGGTCTACCAATTCGGGTTGTTTAAAATTGCGAACGCTTAGTCGCTCTAAAACTTTCTCTCTATTTTCGCGGATATAGTTAACTTGCAGCATTATTTAATTTTTTTACAAAGATAAGATTGAATTACGAATTACGATTGCCGATTTAAGATTTTTAATGGCCACGCGTAAATCCCCAATCTAAAATCGTAAATCCTCAACCGTAAATCATGAGCGGCAAACTATTTCTCGTACCTACGCCGATTGGCAATTTAGAAGACATGACTTTTAGGGCCATTCGGGTTTTAAAGGAAGTAGACCTTATTTTGGCCGAAGATACCCGAACCAGCGCCCCGATGCTCAAGCATTTCGGCATCGACAAAAAAGTGTATTCGCACCATCAGCACAACGAACATAAAGCCACCTCTGAGATTATCAAGTTTCTGCATCAAGGACAAAATGTGGCTTTGATTTCTGATGCGGGAACGCCGGCCATTTCCGATCCGGGATTTTTCCTGGTCAGGGAAGCCCTCAAAAACGACATTGCCGTAAACTGTTTGCCGGGCGCTACGGCTTTTGTACCGGCCTTGGTTAATTCGGGCCTGCCCAGCGACCAATTTGTATTTGAAGGCTTTTTGCCCGTAAAAAAAGGTCGACAAACACGTTTAAAACTCCTGGCGCAGGAAGAACGCACCATGATTTTTTACGAAAGTCCGCACCGCCTGCTCAAAACCCTGGCAGAGTTTGCCGAATACCTGGGCGACGACAGGCAGGCTTCGGTAAGTCGCGAGCTGACCAAAATGTATGAGGAAACCGTTCGTGGCACCTTGAGCGAAATCAAATCGCATTTTGAGCACAATGTACTTAAAGGCGAGTTTGTGCTCTGCGTGGCAGGTAAGCCCAGCACAAAAGCGAAAAACAAATACGAAGACAACAACGCGGAAGATTAGCCGTTTCAAAATAGCATCATCCAAATAAATTCACATTTCCCACACCATATTTTAAAAGTAGAATCCGTAATTTGTGGCGTAATACTAGCGACCAAGTAACTTTAAGGATTACTGGATGTCTAAAACAACAACTTAATCAACAGCATAATAATGATTGCAATAGATAGATTTTTAAGCGACGAACAAGATCCAAAGGCAGTAGAAAAAGTAATTGGCAAGCTCAATGACTTGCTAACCAGCGGAGAGGAGATTTTATACCTGGCCGTACAGAAAAAACCGGCCGTAAATTTGCTGCCCGACAGCATTGCCATTAGCAACAAGCGCATTTTTTATTGCGAGCCCGGTAATTTGGGCCTAACCATGAACTTTAAGGATATTTCTTGGAAAAACGTAAAGGAAGTTTCGTTTAAGGAAGAGTTTTTTGGTTCGAAATTTATTTGCGTACCGCAGCATGGTGAAAACATTGTTACCGAGTTTATTCCGAAGGTACAGGCCCGAAAACTGCACCAGGCGGCCAACGAGCAACTGGAACAGTACAAGGAAATGCTAAGGCAACAATTGCTGGAAGAAAACAGGGCATCGGCTTCAACGGTAACTATTCCGTCAACGCCACAAGCCCAAACCATTGAATTGCCTATCGAAGAAGCAGTAGTTATTCCGACACCACAAATTGAGGAACCGGAAGACGAAACAACCTTGAAACTGAGAAAGCTGAAAACGCTTTACGACAAACAACTGATTACCCAAGAAGAATACGAAAGCAAGAAATCGGCTATTTTAGATAGTTTGTAAAAAACCGTCATGGCGAGGGAAACAACAACGAAGCAATTTCTCTTCAAAGATTGCTTCTTCCGATAAATCGGGATCGCCATGACGAAATACTTCATCAATGAAATTAAACAAAAACTATCTGCTGGCCTTATGCAGCTCATTCTTGATGTGGCTGGCTTGGCCTCCGCATACCTGGTTCGCGCCTTTGCTGCTCATCGGCTTGGTACCTTTAATGATCGCCTTAGACCGCATTAGGCTACAACAAGCTCCCAAAACCGGTCGGCGCATCTTTTTAACCGCAGGACTGGCCTTTCTAACTTGGAACACGGCCTGTATTTACTGGGTTTTTAATGCCGTTAGCGCCTTCAATACCGGATTTACGGGCACCCTAGTTTCTTTCTTGGTTTCCCTCATCCCCTACGGTTTGGGCGCCTTGTTAATGACCTTTGCTTTTTGGTTGTATTACCGCTTAAGGCTAAGGGTAAATGCCTGGGTTGGCTATGCCGGATTGATCTGCTTTTACATTGCCTTAGAGTACCTGCACGAAAGCTGGGACCTGGCCTTTCCTTGGATGACCTTGGGCAACGGTTTTGCAGGCATGCACCAATTGGCCCAATGGTACGAATACACCGGTGTTTATGGTGGCTCATTGTGGATTTTATTGAGCAATATTTTGGCTTTCGAAGCCTACAAAAGCTGGAAATCGACAGAAAAAAAAGCATTCAAGCCTGTTTTGCTTTGGCTGGCCGTGGTGGTGCTGCCTATGTGTTTTTCATTGTACACCTACAACAGCTATCAAGAAAAGAAATTGCCGGTTAATGTGGTAACGGTACAGCCAAATATCGATCCTTACCAAAAATACGAGAGCATTTCGGCCAATGAACAGCTTCGCATCCTGACCCATTTATCTGATTCGGTGGCGCAGGTAAATACCGAATATTTCATCTGGCCCGAAACAGCCATCCCTAATTATACCGACGAAGACAGGGTTCGCGCCAATCCCGATTTCTTGGCTACCCAACAATTTTTAAACAAATACAAAAACGGCACGCTCATTACCGGCATCGAAAGCGTAAAATGGTACGACACCAAAAAAACCATTTCGGCCCAAGCAAGTTCAAATGGCATGTTCTACGATCACTTCAACTCGGCCATGCAGGTAGAAAACTCTGCCGAGGTGGCGTTTTACCATAAATCGAAGCTGGTTCCCGGTGCCGAGAAAATGCCGTTTCCTAAAGTATTTTCTTTCCTGACCCCGGTTTTTGCCGGATTGGGTGGCAGCGTATCGAGCTGGGGCTGGCAAGACGAACCCGAAGTTTTTTATTCGTACAGCGGCATCGGCGTTGCTCCGGTAATCTGCTATGAATCGATTTGGGGCAGCTGGGTGGGCAAATCGGTTAAAAACGGCGCCCAGTTTATTGCCGTAATTACCAACGATGGCTGGTGGGGCAACACCTCGGGCAAGGACCAGCACATGCTTTACGCCAAATTAAGGGCCATCGAAACCCGTAGATGGGTAGTCAGATCGGCCAATACCGGCATTTCGGGCTTCATTAACCAAAGAGGCGACGTGGTTAAAAAATCGACCTGGTGGACCAGAACCGCTATCAAAGCCGACATTAACCTTAACGATACCATCACCCCTTATGTAAAAAGCGGAGACCTGATTGCACAAATTGCAACGGTTTTGGGCTTCATCCTTGCACTTGTAATTCCTTTCAAAAAATGGGTAAAAAAATAATCCTATTGGCGCTCTTCGTTTGCGCCCAACTAGCCGGCCATGCGCAAGCTTATTTAAACAACCTTTACAAACAGGCCGACGAGATGGCAAAAGCCACCTTAAAAGAGGATTACCCCAGCTTGATGAAGTATACGCACCCTAGCGTTGTAAAAGCCATGGGTGGCGAGCAAAAAGCTGTAGCGACTTTAAAAGAAGGCATGCAAAAAATGAAAAGTGGCAATTTGAAGTTTAAAAACATGACCACTGGCAAAGCTATTCAGTGCGTTACAGCCAAAAACAGCATCCAATGCGTAGTGCCACAAGATGTGGATGTAAGCTTTGGAACACAAGCCGTTCATACCGCCGGCCATTTGTTCTGCATTTCCTACGATGGTGGCAAAAAATGGTACTTTTTTAACGCCAACAACACGGCCAGTGTACAAAAATTCCTGCCCGAAATGGATAAAAAAATAGTTATTCCTGAAGCAAAAGTTACCTATAAGTAAAATGATGCCACAAAGAAAGAACTTGAAATGGATATTGCTCCTGCTGATGGTTGCCCTTAATGTGGGTTGCGACCAGGTTTCGAAGAACATCGTAAGGCAGCGCATCGAATATGGCGAAACCATCAGTCTTGTTAAAAACTATTTTATTTTAACCAAGGTAGAGAATACGGGTGCGTTTTTAAGCGCCGGCAACGAACTGCCTACCCCCATCCGTTTTGCTTTACTTACGCTTTTGCCCCTGGCTGTTTTGGGCTACGGACTTTATTATTTGACAGCCAAGAAAGATTTGCCCAAACTAATGCAAATCGGATTATCTTTTCTGATTGGCGGTGGCATCGGCAATGTATACGACCGCATGGTGCATGGCTCGGTAACCGATTTTATGCACATGGATTTCGTGATTTTCAGAACCGGCGTATTCAACGTAGCCGACCTATCAATTATGACCGGTATAGCTATTCTTTTGATCCACTCGCTCAAGCATAAAGTAGTAAAGCCTGCCAGTACTTCATCTTAACAACATCAGTTGGCCACAGCTTAACAGATTATCAGTCGGGTTTATGACCAGCTCTTGTTGGTGTTCTTCACCAACAAACAATAAGTGCATAGCAATCTGTTAATCCCTGACTATTTGAAGCATAAGGCCTATAAAGCGATTAGATGCGGCCGGGCCTATTATCGGCTCTTGTTGGTGTTCTTCACCAACAAACAACAAGGAAAAACACTTGCGAAGTTTAAAACGGCATAAAGTTAAACTTCGCAAGTGTACCTAGCTTAAGGCAGTTTCTTAAAGATATTGGCCACTACCGTAGGAATATCGTTGATGGCTTTTTGAGGATTATTCACCTCGCCTTCGGCCCAGCCTCGCCAAATGAGTTTAGAACTTTTGCGCTCGATGATATCGATCATAATACTACCGGCTTTCACCTGCATTTTTCTGGCCCTGTTGCCTACATAAACCGGAAAAGGATCGGTATAGGCATAATAATAAACAGCCCTGCCCCTGTAATAGCCTACCCTAGGCGAAAGTCGTGGTGGCGGATTGTAATACATGGGCTCTTCGTAAACCTTGGTTTCTTTGTTCACCACCGCGGTGTATTTGATTAACAAATCGGGGTTACTGTTGCTGAGCGTTAATCCTCTTTTGTTGAGCTCTTCGCTCGCTGCATCTACAATTTTATCCGTTGCGATATCATTATCGTAAGTCGACGAAGCTTTAGACCTCGATTCGGGCAACCAAGCATAGGTTCTATATTTGGTCGAATTAACAGGTTTATTGCTCACCGAATAATAATCGTAGCTCGAACACGAGGCCAAACCGACCATCATGCCCAAGAGAACCAATATTCTTTTCATCTTCTGCATTGTTTAAATCCTTAATTAAGACCTATCGGCCTGCCTCAAGGTTTAACTAGAACAGTTCAATACGCTTGTAGTTTGATGTTTAAAAGCATTTTTAAGATGGATTTGACTTTGTGGCAGCAAGTCGCCATAATTAAAGATTTTTTCTATTTTAGTATAAACCTAAACTACTGATGAAAAACCTATCCCTAATCTTTGTATTGTTACTATGCCTATCAGGCTGCATTGAATTTTCTACTAGCAAGCACAAGCAAAAAGCTGTTGCGCAAGCCTCAAACCAGCCCTTAAAAACCGGCGATTCGCTAATCACTGTCAAGATAGCCGATTCGGGAGCTACCCTTGAAATCAAGACCAGTCAAGGCATCATAGCCACCAAAATTGAAGAGGCCAAACCCAACGAGCAACAAGAGTTGGCTCAAATTGCTCGGTTTGATGAAGATGTGCTAGCCCGCAGAACCGCTACAGCCAAGCTTAGCCAGCAAAAAGACCTTGCACAGGTTGCCCATTTCGACGAAGATTCTTTGGTGCGACGCCTTGCAGCCACTAAACTAAGCTTGCAAAAAGACTTGGCTCACATTGCCTTCTTTGACGAAGACGTACTTGTACGAAGAATTGCCACGGCAAAACTGATGAACGAGAAAGACCTTTTTCACGTAGCTTGCTTTGACAGCGATGTATTGACAAGAAAGATAGCCGTAGAAAAAATAATCAATAAAAACAACCTGCGCCACATCATGGCTTTCGACGATAACGAATCGATTGTTCAGCTGGCCAAACAAAGGCTGTTGGCCATCGCACCCTAAACCTGCCCGATTTTGTTTTATTAATCCATATACTTGCCTACAATCGGCATACGACGTCCCATGCCAAAGGCTTTCGGCGATACCCGTAAAATAGGTGGCGTTTGGTAGCGTTTAAACTCGGCCAGATTTACCATTTTGAGGATGCGCTTAACCAAAGCTTCGTCAAAACCTTGGGCAATAATGGCCTGCGATCCCTTTTGCATTTCGATATGCTGAAACAGGATCTGGTCCAAGATGCCATAATCAGGCAGCGAGTCGGAATCTTTTTGGTCGGGCCTCAACTCTGCCGATGGCGGTTTAACAATGGTGTTTTCCGGAATAATTTCGCCATCCTTATTGATATAGCGGGCCAGCTCGAAAATCTGCGTTTTGTAAACATCGCCAATGACGCCAATGGCGCCACACATATCGCCATACAAAGTGCCATAACCTACGGCGCACTCGCTTTTGTTGGAAGTATTGAGCAACACGTAGCCAAACTTGTTAGACATGGCCATCAGCACAATGCCCCGGCAACGCGCCTGGATGTTCTCTTCGGTGAGGTTAAAAGGCAGGCCTGCAAACGGCTTGGCCAACATGCTGTCGAAAGCATCAGCGGCTTGCTTAATTTCGATAATCTCGTGCTTGCAGCCAATATTATTCACCAAATCGAGCGCATCCTTAACCGAATGGTCTGACGAGTATTTGGAAGGCATTAAAACCGCCATTACGTTCTCTGGTCCCAAAGCGCGACAGGCCAAGGCGCATACTACCGCCGAATCAATACCGCCTGAAAGTCCCAATACTGCTTTTTTAAAGCCCGATTTCCAGAAATAATCCTGAATGCCCATCACCAGTGCATCGTGGATCTGCATGATATCGCTGGCCCGTTCTGGCTGCGGATATTTGTTCTTCACGTTTTGGATTTCCTCCAGGTCGAAAACCTGCAGGTCTTGCTCAAAATATTTCATTTCGGCCTTTACCGTTCCCGTTTCGTCGAAAACCAACGAACCACCGTCAAAAATAATTTCGGTTTGCGCGCCAACCTGGTTTACATAAAACAAAGGCAGCTGATATTTTTTGGCATTATCGGCCAATATCTGAATACGGTCTTCATCGTGACGGTAATTGAAAGGCGAAGCCGCGATATTCAGCATCAGGTCAGGCGATTCTTTAATCAGCTCGTCCATCGGACAAGAAACGTACAAAGGATTGTCGTTAATGTTCCAAAGGTCTTCGCAAATGGTCAGCGCTATTTTCTTGCCTTTAAATCCGATACATTCAAATTTGGTGTTCGGTTCAAAGTAACGGTACTCGTCAAACACATCATAAGTAGGCAACAAGGCCTTTCTCACCACGGCTTTCACTTTTCCGTTTTCGATAAAATAAGCGGCATTGTACAGGTCTTTTCCCGCCAACACTTCGTTTTTAATCGGCAAGCCTACCACACAGGCGATATCGGTGCAATGGACAGCAATTTCTTGCGCTGCCTTTTCACACAGGGCTACAAAATCTTCAAATTCCAAAAAATCGCGGGGCGGATAGCCACAAATGGCCAGCTCGGCAAACACCACCAAGTCGGCTCCCTTGCTTTTGGCCAAGCCAATATGTTCGATAATTTTTTGGGTATTCTGTTCAAAATTACCAATGTGGTAGTTCAGTTGTGCCAGTGCTATTTTCATTGCTTAGATATGAGTATTGCGTATTGAGATGTGGGTATTGCGATTTGAGGTAGATTTAAGGCTAGAAAAATACACCTACATTAACTCCAACGTAATGGTTTCTTACCGAATTATCGCCGTACGAAATTACGTTGGTAAAGCCATTGTTCAGGGTCAAGCCCATCATCAAGCTGGTTTTGCCGTCAAGGTCAAACTCTGCGCCACCACCGATAATCAATCCGGCACGATAAAAACGTGTCCAATCTTTGATATTTTGGTTATGCGCAACGCCAGTACCATTAACTTCGGCATCTTGTTTGGCGCCAATTTTAAAGTCGTTCGATAAACCGAACTGGCCGTACCAGCGTAAATCGCCGATTTTAGCCGTTTTCAGTTTTATGGTTAAAGGCACTTCGATGTACTGCATTTTATATTTCAAATCGTATGCTACCGGATTGCTGCTGCTTACTGATTGATGGTAAGGCATGGCATTGATCTGCGTGGTTTTGCCATTGATGGTGGTAATGGTAAGGCCTGTGGCAAAGCTGTAGTTTTCGGCAAAGTTAAAATCGCCCATCAGGCCATAAGAAAAGCCCAGGCTTAAACCATTTCCCTTGCCATTCTCGGCTTTCATAAAGCCAAACGTAGGATGTGCGGTTAAACCCAGCCTGAAGCCATAATAAGGCGAAGCATATTGTTGTGCGTTCAGATTAAGCGCAAAAAGCGCGAGTAGAATTGCGAATACGGTTTTTTTCATTTGTGTTTAATTTACTTTGATCAAATGGGACCCCTCCTCATTTTAGCCATTTTGCAAGGCGATTTGAAAAATGATGAGGTTTCCTGTAATTTGGGAGTTATATTTGTTTTTAATGAGCTATAACGTAAAATACCTTCAAATCTATCTATTTTTTCTGTGTACGATTGCATTTTTTTCATGCAAAACAAGCAATAGACCTGATGTAAGCCACATTAAGCTGGATATAAAAATACAACGTTTTGACCAAGATCTTTACCAAGGCAAAAATAAAGACGTTCAGCAGACAGATGCCCTACTTCAAAAAAAATACGGCTACTTTTACGACGATTTTGTGCGACGCATGGTGGGCAGTCCAGACATGAAAGGCCCTGAAGTATTGAACATCCTTTACAAAGACCAGGCCTATACCGACCTGAGCCAAGAAGTAGACAGCGTTTTCCCCAATTTAAAGGCTACCGAAAAAGAGCTGACGCAAGCCTTTAAACACATCAAATATTATTATCCAAAGGTTAAAGTGCCCCGTTTTGTAGGCTTTTTATCGGGCTTTTCTTATCAAGTTCTATTGGGCGACGATTATATGGGCATTGGCTTGGATATGTTTCTGGGCAAGAACAGCAAATTTTATGGCGCCCTGATCGAAAGCATTCCACTATACCAGTCGAGGCGCTTTGAACCCGCCTACATCGTCCCCCGGGTAACCGAGGTTTTTGCCCACGAGGAGCTTTTTAAAGAACGCGACAACGACCAGAACCTGTTGGCCAAAATGATTTACAATGGCAAGATCCTTTATTTCATGGACCAGGTATTGCCAGAAACAACCCCAGATTCGGTTAAAATAGGCTACACTACGCAACAAATGAACTGGAGCAAGCAATATGAAGGCAATGTTTGGGGCTATTTGCTCGAAAATAACCTGCTTTTTGAAAGCGATTACCAAAAGATACAGGTTTATGTAAACGATGGACCTTTTACGCCGGGTTTGGGCGAAAAAAGATCGGCAGCACCAAAACTGGGTGTATGGATTGGCTGGCAGATTGTAAAAAAATACATGGCCGAAAACCCGGAGCTTACCCTGCAACAACTCATGGCCGAACCCGACCCGCAAAAAATCCTGTCGAAATCGAAATACAAACCGAAGGAAAACCAGTAAACAGTTGGCGGTTTTCAGTTGGCAGTTTTCAATTGGCAGCTGACAGTTTTCGGTTAGCAACAAAACAAAAGGCAACATGGAAGGTGTAAGGCTGTACTTTTCAATCTTACAACCTTCAAACATTTAAACAATGAAACATGAAAATAGGCATAGTTCTATCTGGCGGAGGCATTAGGGGCATAGCCCATTTAGGTATTCTGAAGGCCTTTATGAATGCCGGCATCCACTTTAGCATGGTCAGTGGCACCAGTGCGGGCTCTATTGCCGGTGCTTTTTATGCTGCAGGGATTGACCCAGAAGAAGGGCTGAACATCTTTATCAAGACCAAGCTATTGCGGTTTATCCGTCCGGCAATCGGTTCTTTAGGGCTCATCAATATCGAAAATACGGCCGAAATGCTGAAAGAGTATTTCCCGCACGACCGGATAGAGGAGCTGAAAACCCCGTTGACCATTTGTGCCACCAATTTTAGCGAAGGTGTGGCCACTTATTTTACCGAGGGTCCGCTGATTAGAGCCATCCAGGCTTCGAGCTGCATTCCGGGTATTTTCAGGCCGATTATGATTGATAACCAGATGTACGTAGATGGCGGCATTCTCAATAATTTTCCGGTAGAACCTTTGCTCAACCACTGCGACTACATCATTGGCTCTTCCTGCAACCACTTAAAACCTGTAGAAAAGATTAGCAAAATTACGCAACTGATGCAAAGGGCGGGCATCATGTCTATCAACCACGACATGGAAGTGAAAGCGAAGTACTGCGACCTTTTGATCGAACCCAAAGGCATGGGCGAAATCAATACTTTCGATATGAAAAAGGCGGAAAGCATTTATTGGGTTGCCCACGAAGAAGCTCTAAAAGCCATTAAACAGAGCGAACTGATCCAAGAACTCATAGCACAACAGCAGCATGGTTAAAGACATAGGCACTAAAACCGTTAAGAGCAGACTCAAAAGCTGGCATTTAGCCATTATTACCTGTCTTCTTTTGATTATTTTTGGATTGGCAGCCGTGGTGCTGTCATTGGACAAAATGACGGCTCTTTTGCTATTGGTAGCACTGATTGCAAGTTATTTTATTGCGACTTTTATAACCCGAGCGGACACCACTTTGAGCATATCAAACGGTTTTCTCCATATCCATCAACATTGCAAACCGTTAAACATTACCCGCGAGTTCGAAATGCCGCTAAGCAACATCAGGGGCTTTGCCATTAACGAAGTAACCAGGGGAAGCCGGGCCTTGTTCATTTACCTCAATGATTTCGATTACCACAAATTTCCATTGCTAAACTTCGACGAAGAAATGGGCCTAGCTTCTTTTCTAAGAAAGTTATTGAAGGAAATCCACAGCAGTTCAAATCCACTTTTTCCAACCTTTGGTTCGGCTTATGTGTTTGCCTTGAAAAGAACGGGCATTTTTCTTTTGCTTTACTTGGCCATAGCCCTGCCTATTTTTAAATATGCCATAGACCATGATTTTTCAGATTCTGATTTATTCTTTGGAACGATAGCCTTATCCTTACCAATCTGGTGGTTTATAGTACGCCAGCCGGTTAAACGCCATTATTTTAGGTTTGGGGCTTTTTTTTGGTTTAGCAACTTCGTTATTTACTTATCGGTGCTGATTCTTATTCCGATCAAAAATGATGCGATCAACTATTTCTCCAAGCCTGCTCATTTAGCACAACCATCGCAATTATTCGCCAAGGCACCAAGTTTGCTCTATACCTTCGACAAAGTTAGCTTTGGCCCTGATAGCGTTTTGATTTCAGACTACAATGAGGGAAGTAACAAAGGCCTGAGTGTTCCGGTAAGGCACCATTTTGTTACACCATTGGGCAATGGAGAGCCCATCAAGGGAAATGGCGTGTATGATTTGTGGCTTGTTCAAGAGTATAAGCAAGACATCGAGAAATCTAATCCCGAAGATGTGCAGCAAACACAAATCCACGAGTTTCATCAGGAAACTGAAAAGCAATTTATAGCAACCTTTAGCGAAAAACCTACGTTTTATGAAGCTGGGTTCGACAATCGGAATATTTATCGGTTAATTAGTTCCAGCTTAAATTATAGTCGCCGCAGCGTGATTTTGGAACCGCATTGGGAAACCTTAGCAGCCTACAGAAAAGAATTATTGAAGGACATCCTTTTAGCTATTGCCGGCATTATAGGAGCTAACCTATTGGGTTGCCTTTTTATTGCGATTAACCGCTAGGTTAATGGTCAAGCTTGACCAGCTTTTCGCCAATCAGTACGGGAATAGCTTGGCAAATATCAAGCTTTAGACAAAACTGCACATCGTCTTCTATGTTGAGCTGGGCCAAACGGTGGCTATGCGATGATTTATGCAGGTAGGTACGCAAATCGTCTTTGGCCATCAGGTACATGTCTTCGGCCACTACGCAGGCATCGTCAAAATGCACAAAATCCTGACGCAGTTTGTTCACTACCGCTCCGGCAAACAGGGTATCTTCGAGGTTAAATTTGTCTTTCCAGCCGGCACAAAGCAACAACACATCTTTGTCTTGTGCTTTTAACCATGTTGTTAATGCCGTTAGGTTAAGAAAAGAACCTACCACCACCTGATGCGCACGTGCATGAGCCAGGTGCATGGCCTTGGTGCCATTCGTGGTGGTAAGCACAATGGTTTTACCTGCCACTTTGGCTGCGGTGTAAGAAAATGGCGAATTGCCGAAATCGTAGCCAGCAACCACTTCCCCGTTCCTTTCGGCGGCCAAAAGATAGCCTTTATCGGCATAGGCCAAGCAGTCTTCAACCTGCGCAACCGGAATAATGGCTTCGGCGCCGTTGTCAATGCCATAGGTAATAGATGAGGTTGCCCTTAAAATATCGATGACGACTACAATGCTTTTTTCAATATCGTAAAGATGGAGCAAGGCAGGCGTAAGGCAAACTTCTATGGTTCTTGACATTTTTTGGAGTGGCGTTTAGGGTATAGCGTAAAGCGTTGCATAGTTAACGCCTTACGCCATACGCTTATCTCTTTAGTTATTTATAAAATGGAAACTTAACAACTTTCGCTTTGATTTTGCTGTTTCTGATATCGATAAAGATTTCAGTGCCTTCTTTGGCCATCTCTTTATTAACATAGCCCATGCCAATGGCTTTTTGCAATGACGGCGACTGCGTTCCAGAAGTAACCTTGCCAATTACGTTGCCCAAGGCATCAACAATTGGATAATCGTGACGCGGAATACCGCGGTCAATCATTTCAAAACCAATCAGTTTACGTTGCACACCGGCTTCTTTTTGTGCCAACAAGGCTTCCGAATTGGTAAATGGCTTGGTAAACTTGGTAATCCAGCCTAAACCTGCCTCAATTGGCGAAGTGGTATCGTCAATATCGTTGCCATACAAACAGAAGCCCATTTCCAAGCGCAGGGTATCGCGGGCACCCAAGCCAATTGGCTTAATGCCGTAAGCCGCACCTGCCTCGAAAATGGCGTTCCAGATTTTGTCGGCATATTGGTTTTCGAAATAAATCTCAAAACCGCCTGCACCAGTATAACCCGTAGCCGAAACCACTACGTTATCTACACCGGCAAAAGTGCCTTTTTTAAAGCTATAGTATTCCATCGAAGCCAAGTCGATATCGGTTAGGCTTTGCAAAGCATCAGCGGCTTTAGGCCCTTGGATAGCCAAAAGCGATGTTTGGTCGGAGATATTGTGCATCTCTACATTGGCCGTATTGTATTTTTGGATCCAGTTCCAATCTTTCTCGATGTTAGAGGCATTAACCACCAACATGTAGGTTTTCTCGTCGATGCGGTAAACCAACAAATCGTCAACAATACCGCCTTCGGTGTTAGGCAGGCAAGAATACTGCACTTTGCCATCGTACAATTTAGAGGCATCATTGCTGGTTACCCTTTGGATCAGGTCTAAAGCATTTTCGCCTTTAAGGATAAACTCGCCCATGTGGCTCACGTCGAAAACGCCAACGGCAGTTCTAACGGTAGCATGTTCGGCATTTATTCCTTCGTATTGCACGGGCATGTTGTAGCCTGCAAACGGCACCATTTTGGCACCTAATGAGATATGTTTTTCGGTTAACGCAGTATTTTTCATCTAAACTGATATGATTTTTGATATTTGGTGGCCAAAAATACTAAGAAAAGCGCAATGTTTTGATGCGAAATGATAATAAGGATATTCTTCTTTTCTAGATTGGAATTAATTTGTGTCACAGGTTCCAAAAACTGGTTTTTAGGCTACTTTAATTATTCCTGCAAAGCACCGCCATTCATACGTTGTCTTGTTTGTAATGCATTTATTTCTTTTGCTTCTCGCATCGGAGGCGTCAACTGAAAACATCGATAAATTTGGTTCCCCTCAGCTATCTGATGAGCGATCAGTAAAGATAATTTATGCCTAATTTGAGAATAAAAAAATTTGTATATTTAAGATTTTCAAGCAATTAATTCTAATTTTTAAATAATGCTTTATGGATCAAAACCATTTTTCCAGACGTAGGCTCATGCAACTATTAACAACCACTATGGTTGGCAGTGCTTTTTATCCAAAACTGAACGCAGGCACATCTTATCTATTTGATGACGACAAACAGGGCAAGCCTAAGCCCGTTTTCATTGCACCGGGAGCAGGTGACAAGGGAAGATTTGGTGGTGCTAACATTACTTTCAAACTTGACAAATCGCAAACATCAGGCAATCTCGGAAGTTCTGAAATTATTTTACAGGCAGGACATTTAGGAGCTCCGCCGCATCATCATAAAGGCTTTGACGAAATTTGTATTGTACAAGAAGGTGTATTAAATATTTTAGTTGGCGAGGAAGTATTTGAAGTAAAGGCGGGCGGTTGGCATTTACGGCCAAGAGGAATCACACATACATTTTGGAATAGTGGTACGACACCTGCTAAATTTATTGAGTTGTACTCACCAGCAGGACACGAAGCTTATATGAAAGCCTTAGCAAAACTTTTTGAGGACGGCAAAAAACCTCAACCCGACGACTTAGCAAAACTTGCCGACAAGTACGATATTGTTTTTGAGTTTGAAAAATTAAAAGGAATAATGGACAAGTATAAAGTTCATTTGTAAGACAAGACATGCTTACAACAAACGGTTTGGCGACATCTAAAATCCATTTATTTTTCCAATCAAGCTCAATGCGAAGCGGGCATTAGCAATCAAATTCTCCATCAATTTGCCCCCTCTTCTTCAAGGTCAAAATACCAGATACAGCGACCCGGATGTATCGTCCATTCTGTTTTTTGATCGGAAATTTCGGAAATTTGCTGCCCAAAACTGCCCCGAAAATCCGGCCACCACTAAAGATACGAAGGAAGAGAATTGAAAATGACTTAGCTTAGGCTGAACTGGCCAAGGTTTTCGATGTAAGTGCCGATTGCGAATCTATTTGCCCAGCCTTTTCAGGATGAAAGCGTTCATCAATACAACAGTTTTTCATAAATTTCGAACATTCGCTTGGCATTCGAATAGATTTCATGGTCACGTTCTACGGTTTTGCGGGCATTTTTGCCAATTTCGCGCCAGCGGTTGGGCTGGGTAATGCACTGCAGAATGGAGCGGTAAAATTCGTCGGGCGTATCGGCAATCAGGATGTCTTTGCCCGGTTCGCAATTGATGCCTTCGGCCGCCATGGTGGTGGCAATGATGCATTTCTGCATGGCCATGCCTTCAATAATCTTTACGCGCATACCGCTTCCCGACAAGAGCGGGACAATCATAATGGCCTTAGAATTCATAAACTCGATGGCATCAAACACCTCGCTTTCCACAATCAGGTTTTCCGAATCGTACTCAAAAAACTGCTTCTGCATGTTCTTGCCTGCAATGTAAAAGCGCAGTTCGCCGCTTAGCGTTTCAATGTCGGGCCAAATTTCGTCCAAAAACCATTCGAGCCCCTCTTTGTTGGGCCGCCAATCCATGGCACCCAAATGGAACAAGGTTGGAAAGCTGGTTTTCTTTAAATCGACGTGGTATTTATCAAAATCGATGGCTACCGGAAAAACATCCAAGCGGGTTTGGCAGCCCATCAACAAAATCTGTTGCCTGTCGGGATGGCTGATGGCAAAAACCTGGTGAAAGCGGTTGAGTTGCTCGGTTTCGTAAACCTTGAGCCTCCTCGACAAAAATTCGAGGTATTTGCGTCTTGGCCTAAACTGCTCTCTGGCCGCCAGGCGTTCCCATACATCGTACTCGATATTATGCGCCCGATAAACCAGCTTGGCCTTGCTGTTTTCCTTTACCGTATCTAAATAAGGTACCACATAAAGCCCTTCAAACTGGATAATGTCAAACTCGTGTTCGCGCAGGATATTCTCTAAAAGCCTGGCCGCGTCATCGTCGTAAAAACGCGAAACATTGTACGATTGATTGGAGAAGATGTTAAAAAAGGCGCCCCAAATATTAACCTCGGTATCGATATTATACGAATGAAAGCCAATCTGTTCGAAAACCGGATCGTAAATATCGTCGATATCGACCCTGTTCTTAGAGCCATTGATGCTGAACAAAGTAATTTCGGCACCCAATTTTAGCAGCCCTTTGATGGTATTGTACACCACAATAGGATAGCCGCTGTTGGGCGGAAAAGGAACCCGATAAGTTAAAATAAGGACTTTCACGCAATGAAATTACGAATTATCCTTGTTCTTCGAAAGGGAGGCTGAGTTGCGGATCGCTTACATTAAAAGTTTTACGGTGAAATGGCGATGGGCCGATTTCCATTACGGCTCTGCGGTGGGCAATGGTTGGATAGCCTTTGTTTTGGTCCCATTTATAGGCCGGATAATCAATTGCTATTTTAGCCATAAACTCGTCGCGATGCGTTTTGGCCAAGATGGAAGCGGCCGCAATATTCAGGTATTTGCCGTCGCCTTTTACAATGCAGCTATGCGGAATTTTAGGGTAGGCCTTAAAGCGGTTGCCATCTATCACCAAATACTCGGGCTGTACCTTTAACTGTTCAATAGCACGGTGCATGGCCAAAAAAGACGCGTTTAAGATATTGATGCGGTCAATTTCTTCGTGGTCTACCGCGGCAACTGCCCAAGCCAAGGCTTCCTTTTCAATAATCGGGCGCAGTTCGTCGCGTTGCTGATGGTTTAATTGCTTAGAATCGTTCAGCCCTTCCAAATAGAAATCGCGTGGCAAGATCACAGCAGCGGCAAAAACCGGTCCGGCCAAACAGCCTCGGCCCGCTTCATCGCAGCCTGCTTCTATTAAATCTACCTGATAGCTATTGAGTAACACGATGCAAAGTTAACAGTTTTCAATTGGCAGTTGGCAGTTTTAATGATCAATTTTTGCTGGCAGGCCATCGTTATTGCCTCAAATCTTTTCATACCGCAATGCGATACAGCCACTAGGCAGGGTTTGCGATGCCGTCAATTTTAAGTGCTGATTTTCTGGCAGTAACATTTCGGCAAACAGACGCCTGCCCTGGCCAACCAGCACCGGATGAACCAGGATATGGAACTCGTCTACCAAACCCCATTCTATCAATTGGGCAGGCAGCTCTATCCCACCGGTAGATATCGCTTTGCCAGGTTGCTGCTTGAGCTTGATGATTTCTTCTTTCAGGTTATCATGGATGATGGTGGTTTGCTCATCATCTACGCTACTGATGGTTCGCGACACCAGTACACGCTTAAGACGGGCAAAAGTTTTGGCAAAGGCATTTGCCGTTTCGTCCATTGCTTGTGTTTGTGCTACCTCGGGCCAAAAAGGCACCATCAACTCATAGGTTTTGCGCCCATAAATAATCAGGTCGGCACCTTCCAGCAGTTCACTGAAATATTGGTGTATATCATTTCCGCCACTAAACTTGGTATGATCGCAACAACCATCCAAGCTTATGTTGATCCCATAAATAAGCTTTCTCATCGAACAGGTTTTAGGTATTAAAATTAAAGAAATCATCACTAAGGGGGTAACATTTTTTCCTCCGTGTTGATATCGTATTAAATCAAACAAAACTGAACATGAAAAAGTTATTCATCATTTTAATATTCTTGTTTCCAATTTGCTTAAATGCACAGGAAAACAGACCCGGCAATCCGATTGGAGGCATTATTGTAAAGGGAGGCAAAAACCCCGGTGGCAACATGTTGTTATCGCTTGGCGGTGGATTAAACAGTCCGAGCGGCAACGGCAAAACAAATGCAAACCTGGTTAACAGTTACGCCCTTAATGCCAATGTTTACGTACCCTTGTTTGCCAAGGGCGATCATGGAACGTTGGCCGGCGAAACCTCTCATTTTTTCACTGTTGGCGTAAATGCCGGTGGCGAATATTTTTCGGGCAGCAAAGCCTATGATTTAAACACTTTGCCAGCTTACCAAATTACCGGACAAAGCGCTGCGCCAAGCCTTGCATTGAATAATAACCAGAATAAACAGCATGGCTTCAGGGCCGAAGCGGGTGTTCAAGCCAATTTTTCTTTTGGTCAGCTTACCCTTTCCCCTGGTGTAAATGCAGGTTATTTAAGGTTGCAGCAAAACGCGCTTAGCGTAACACAAAGCAGTTCGGTTAACGGCAAAACCTACAGCAAGGAAATCTATAGCCGAGAAGCTGTTCAAACAACAGGATTTGCCCTTGCACCCAAATTGCGCGTGGCTTATTTCCCAGGCAGGTTCGGGTTTTATGTAGAAGGCAACTACACCAGCGGACCGACCGTTAACAGTGAAGCCATGTTGTTTAAACCTCAGGGCAATGCCAATGCCGATGGTTTTTACAGTCAAGACCAATTGGCCATGGGCAATATAGAGCGCGTAAGCCAAAGCACCAAATACAGTGGCTTTGGGTTAAGCATTGGTGTAAGCATTCCACTTGGAAAAAGCATCAGCGAACCAGGCGTAAAAAGATCAGCAGCACGTGCATCAGATAAGTTGCCACCAAGAACCTACACCGGAGGCCGTAAAAACGAAGCGGTAGCCATGACAGCTGGCAATCCAATTGGAGGCATTATTGTAAAGGGAGGCAAAAATCCAGGCGGAAGCTCAATGACCTTAATTAGCAACGAAAAGGGCGAGTTCGACTTTACGATAACCGAGGCCGGCAACTATAAATTTGCCATCAGTGAGCCTGACCAACCACAGGGCAGAAGCATTAGCGAAAAGGGCGTTAAAAGAACCGAAGGATCTGCTGCCCGACAAACACAGGGCAAAACCTTCGGCGAAAAAGTAAGTCAAGGTTTGGCCATGACTACTGGAACCCCAATCGGTGGCATCGTCGTGAAAGGAGGCAAAAATCCGGGTGGAAATCTAATGACGGTAACGACCAATGAACAAGGCGAATTCGAATTCAAAAACCTAGATGCCGGAGAATACAAATTCACCATCACTGCTCCGGAAGGCCAGGGCAAAAGCATCAGCGAAAAAGGTGTTTCGAGCACCAAAAGCCGTAAAAACTAAGCCCTTAAGTAGCCACAATTTCTTATATTGTGGCTACTTAATTTATGGCGATGAAAAGTATATTTCTTGCAAGCGTTTTTTTATTGGCCAGTATCGTAATCGAAAGTGGCAACAAAACACCAATCGAAAGCACAGGCGCTCCCAAAGACCAATACTGCGATTACTGCAAGGCAGATTTTCCGGAAACGCATTTTCCCTGCCTGCTCAAAGTGGCCAAAGCTAAAATAAACACGAGAAACGGACGGGTTGAATTTGCCATCGGACAGCCTATTACCGGAATTTTGGTAAGAATGGAGAAAAACGGTATCGATAGCCTGAGCTTAACCCCAAACGAAAAAGGGGAAATAGAATTGAACAACTTGCCACAAGGCAATTATAATTTTAAGCTAACGCTACCATTTACCAATCCAAAATCAGAATTTGCCGGTCGGCCAATTGGTGGTGCCATTTTAAGCATCGGGAAGAAAGGCACTAAGCTTAACTTTGGCATGATCAGCAATGCCAACGGAGATGTACTATTGGGCCATCTCGAAGCCTCCGACTACAAGCTCATCATCACCTCGCCTACCGATGCAGAAAGAACCAGCCCTTTGTACCGCTCGTATTTTTTAGAGAATTTTAGCCCAAATTTTAAGGGGAATAGGTAAATCCTGCTCTTTATAAATATTGTTCAGACTTTACCCATTTCATTCCACCGAAAAAAGACGGCCAACAAGACATAAAGAATTTTCACAAAAAGGGGTAACATTTATACCGTTTTATTGATATCAATAAAACAACCTTTTAAACCATGAAAAAATTAACTTTATGCTTAACCGCTTTAATCTGTTTCTTGATTACCAGTTGCAAAAAGGACAACGCTGGCGGACCAACTATCAATCCTCCGACAACATCCGATGCAACCTTTGCAAAAAACTTTGGCAATACGGCCAACCGCGATTTTATAGGCCAAGTTATTGATGCAACCCATAACCCTATTCCTGGTGTAAATGTAAAAATCGGTTCTTCAACAGCCCAAACTGATGCCAACGGTATTTTCTCCATTAAAAATGCGAGCGTTTATGAACAGTTTGCCTTTATAACTGCCACCAAAACTGGCTACCTGAACGGCTCGAGGGCATTGGTACCTACTACAGGCACAAACAATGTCAAGATTATGCTATTGTCAGCTACCGTTACCACAACCGTAAATACAGGTACAACAAGCACGGCGAGTTTAGCCAATGGCACAAAAATAACTTTCGATGGTGCTTTTAAAACCGAGACTGGTACCAGCTATACCGGTGCCGTAAGTGTAATTGTTAACCACCTCGATCCGGCAGATGCCAATTTGGCCTCCAAAATGCCTGGTATGTTATTTGCCAAAAGCACCAACGGCGATCCCAAATTGCTGGAAACCTATGGCATGGTAAATGTTGAATTAAGGGGAAGTGCCGGAGAGAAGCTACAGCCATCAAATACTGCACAAATTGAATTTCCGATTACTGCATCCCAACAAGGCAATGCGCCAGCTACTATTCCGCTTTGGCATTTTGATGAGACCTTGGGCTATTGGAAAGAAGAAGGCAGTGCTACCAAAACCGGTAATAAATACATAGGAAGTGTTAAACACTTTTCTTGGTGGAATGTGGATGCCTTATTGGATTATGTTAACCTAAATTTAAAAATTGTAGATGGTAGCGGAAACCCACTCAGTAATGTGAGCACGGCCATAGTTAGGGGCAATTATACCACAAACCCAGGCTACACCAATGCCAACGGCGAAGTGAGTGGGCCTGTACCTAAAAATGAAACTTTAACCCTTAACATTATCAACGATTGCGGAACAGTAGTGAGTTCGCAAACCATTGGTCCTTTCGCCACAAATACAACACTGCCCAACATTGTGGCAAATATTCCGGCAGCGCAAACTACCCTGGTTAGTGGCCTGCTTAAAAAGTGCGACAACAGCAATGTAACCAGTGGTTATGTTTCGGTAAACTATAATGGCAGAACCTACTTAACCAGTGTAAGCAACGGAAACTTCAGCATTCGCTTGTTAACCTGTAGCGCAACTTCCTTTACCCTCATTGGACAAGACTTAGACAATAACAAAAACACCGGAACCACCACCTATACATTGGCCTACCCCAGCTTAAATGTGGGAAGCCTATTGGCCTGCAATACCAGTACGGAGTCTATCAGCTATCAAATAGACAACATGGCGCCAAAAGCCTTGTACGCCAATATCAGTGCCATAGTTACAGGTAACGGGTTTCAGATTGATGCCAATACACCCGGTCAAAACGACCAGATCACAATAATCGGCAACCCAATTACTCCGGGCTCATACAGTTCGACAAGCTCCAGCTACCAACTTGCCGGCATAGGCCTAACATCGGTTCTTGGCTCAACCATATCGCAACAGAACATTACTTTTGTGCTAACCAATGTGGGGGCCGTTGGACAGTATATCGATATTAGTTTTAGCGGAACCTATACTGAAATGGTCATGCTCGGCGGGTCGATGCAGGCAAGTCCGATACCGCGTACCATCAGCGGCACAGCTCACGTCATAAGAGACAATTAACCATAATAATTTCAGGAAAGCCTCTCCAATCCTCCATTTTAACGAATGGGGGATTTTTAGGTTGGACTACACGCTCACATTCTGCCCTTTTACATCAAAGGCATCTCGCAGGCCAATGGCCAACAGGTTAAAGGCATAAACGGTAAACATGATGGCCAATCCGGGTAATACAGCCAGGTAAGCCGCATCCATAATGATATAGCCATAGTGTTCTTTAATCATAGTGCCCCAGCTCGGCATAGGCGGTTGTGCACCAAAGCCCAAAAAGCTCAGACCGGTTTCGAGCAGAATAGCTGAAGCAAAATTGGCCGAGGCTACCACTAAAATAGGACCGGCAATATTAGGGAGAATATGTTTAACGATAGTTCGGGTAGTTGAAAAGCCCAAAGCCTTTGAAGCTTCTACAAACTCCACTTCCTTGAGGGCCATGACCTGTCCGCGCACCAAACGCGCCACATCTACCCAGGTAGAAAGCCCTACGGCAATAAAAATCTGCCAAAAGCCTTTGCCCAAGGCGAATGAAATGGCAATAACCAACAACAGCGACGGCAAGGACCAGATCACGTTCATAAACCAGCTGATGATGGCATCGACCCTACCTCCAAAATAACCGGCAATGGCGCCTAGCCCCACCCCGATAAACAAAGAAATCAATACGGCCATCAGGCCAACAGAAAGCGAAACGCGGATACCCAAAATCAAACGGCTCAGCAAATCGCGGCCATACATATCTGTACCCAGGTAAAAGGTTTGTTTGTAATGATCCTTTTCGGCAACAAATGGATAGGCAGTTTCTTCCGCGCGCTCATCGTCGCCAATGTATTCTCGCACAAAAACCTTGTTGCCCACTTTGCGATAAGAAGTAATCGGGATGCTTTTCGAATCTGCTTCCTGCCCGTACAACATCCGTTCAAACAGGTTAACTTTTTTGATATTCTTTTTAGAACTGATGACCAAAAACTCGAAAGTGCGTCCTGGCTTTTTGTTGCTCAGCTGCAGGTGCATGTCGTTGGCATAAGGTGTTTGATCAGGCGTAATCAAATAACCCAAAACGCCCATGATCAGCAGCAATGCAATAAAAATAAGCCCGCCAAAGGCCATTTTATTGCGCCTAAACCGGTTCCATATTTTTTTTGAGGGACTGTTGCTGCTCATCGCTATTTAACCATACGGCCTTTCCAATTGTATTTTCCGCTGTTTCCGGCAATGCCGATATAAATGAAATAGAGAATATGGAAAGGATTAAGTACAGGCAGTAAAACTAACAATTGTTTTCTTTTAAAGAAACTAGTTACACTGGCCAGGAACACAAATTCTATAAATAATTTGCTAAGCAACTGAACAATTAGAAACCAAAGGCTCTCGCTCTGCGGAAAAATGATGGCCAGCAACAAGTTGATGATGATACTGAAGTTGAACAACCAAATGCTCAAGCCTAAAATAATGACCGCCTTATCTTTATAACGCGTGCTTTTAGAAGCCCAGCGCTTGCGTTGCTGTATAAATTCGCGCAAAGTAGGCTTGGCATGTGTATACACTACAGCATCCCTGTTTTTGAGAAAACCGATCTTGCCTTCATAAATCGCAGCCATTTTATGCAGCAACAATTCGTCATCGCCTGAAGCCAAATCGTCGATACCGGTAAAACCGCCGACCTCAAAAAAGGCTTCTTTTTCGTAAGCCAGGTTGGCCCCATTGCAGGTACTCGGGTTATTGTTGCCAATGGTAGAAGCGCCCAAGCCAATCAGGTAGGAAAACTCGAGGGTCTGCAGCTTTTCGAACAGGCTCTTCTCCTCAAAATAAGCCACTGGCGACGATATCATCTTATAGCCCTTGGTTTCGTAATAATCAACCACGGTACTGAGCCACTGAGGCCCCATCCTGCAATCGGCGTCTGTGGTAATCATCAACTCACCCGTCGATTGGCCAATAGCCGTTTGGATGGCTTTTTTCTTATACGAATTGAGTGCATTCGATTCGTTGAGCTGGATCAGTTTAACGCCACGATCGGCATAGCTTCGGATAATCGATGCCGTTTGATCGGTCGAGTGGTCGTCGATAACAATAACCTCCACGAGGCTTTTATCATAATCCTGCGCCAAAATATCATCGAGCGTAAGCCCGATGTTGTCTTCTTCGTTACGGGCGGCAATCAATATCGAAACCCTGGTCTTACCCTGCATCGCATTGCGCTTAAAAGGCATAATCCGAGCCCAGCCACGGATAAAAATACCGACCACAGCCATGTAGATGAGCGCGAGAAAAATAGAGAAATAATTAATTGCGTTGAGTACTTCCAAAAAAATTGAGTTTAAAAACGAAATAAGATCCTAATATAGCAGGAATAATGATATTAATAAGCCAAATGCTGGCAATACAGGCTACCACGGCCGTATTCTGGTCGGTAACATACTTAAAGAAAAACAGGGCCGTCACGCTTCTGATGCCAATATCCAACAAATCGAGCGAGGGCAACGACGACTGCACAAAGAACAAAATACAGATCAGCATCAGGATGTCGACAAAATGAAGCCCCGGAATCAGCCATAAGAACATGATGAAATACTGTGTGCTGAACACCGCATAGCGCGCCAAACACAGCAACAGGATTTTAAGCAGTTCGGCCTTTCTATACCTGGCCAAAATGGTATAGAACTTCTTGTATTTGCGCGTAAAACGCATCGAAAGCAAAATACCGTTCAGCCATTTGATGTTGAAGTAAAATATGATAAAAAATAGGCAGAAAGCGATGCCGATGGCACACAAAGCCAGAAACAAACGGTAATCTATAGGTGTAAAACGATACACGAATAGGCAAACCGCAATTGCGCCAAATACATTGGTAAGCACCAGCTGACCAATATTGCCTACCGCCATGGCCACTACCCCTACAATGCGCCTCTTGGGCGAAAGAAAAAATACGCGCCCACCATATTCGCCAAGCCGGTTTGGGGTAAACACGGCCCAAGTTAGGCCACAAAAAACAGATTCGACAGCCTTCCAAAGACTGATTTCCTCTACCTGTTTAATCAGGCGCTTCCACTTCACGGCCTCCAAGCCCCAATTGAGCAACATCAACAAAACTACTATGGAAAGGATAATCCAGATTTGGTTTACTGGTACGGCCTTAAGGATAGCTACAAACTGCTTCAGGTCGTTATTGGCAATGAGTTTGTGATAGATGAACCAGAATGCAAAAACTACGATCGCAATTTTGAGGAGGATAGAAAATATTTTTTTGTAACGTGCCGTCAAGTTTTTCCCTTTTGTCTGTGCAAATATGCTTAATATTGTTGTATGTTGGTTGAAAAAAAGGAACGGATCATCATGGGCATCGACCCCGGAACGGCAATCATGGGCTATGGTGTAATCTTAGAAAAAGGAAACAAAATGGAGTTGCTGAGCATGGGCGTGGTGAAGATGGGCCATTTGGACGACCATTTCCTGAAACTACAACGCATTTTTGCCAAAACCATTGCCCTGATCGAAGAATTTAAACCAGATACTTTAGCCATCGAAGCTCCATTTTACGGCAAAAACGTACAAGTGATGCTCAAATTGGGCCGTGCGCAGGGCATTGCCATGGCGGCTGCCTTATCGAGGGATATTTCGGTAACCGAATATGCGCCACGAAAAATCAAACAATCGATAACCGGCAAGGGAACCGCCAGCAAAGAACAAGTGGCTTCGATGTTGCAACGGCTGTTGAACTTTAAGGAAACGCCCGAATTTTTAGATGCTACCGATGGCCTGGCTGTTGCCGTTTGCCATTCGTTTCAGCGGGTAGGCGCAGTGGCCGCAGGCAAATCGTATTCTGGTTGGGAGGCTTTTGTTAGCGACAATAAAAAACGGGTAAAATAAATCCCGAACAGCCTGGCCATCCGGGATCTATGAGCTATGCTTTTTTAGTTCTTCGCAGGTAAGCCCTGATGCCGAAGAAAATCAATAATCCGAAAACGATTAATGCCCATAACTTAGAAAGTCCCAACAAAAATTCCTTAAAGAAAGTCCATCCATCGGCTATGTTTAGGCCTAAACGCTGAAAGAAACCCGGACGATAGCTGTATAAATTGTCGTTGCCCACAATCCAGGTGCTTACCGTATTATCCTGATAAAAACTGAGGGTAATGGTACTGAATTTCACCCGATTATCGATGTCCATGTTTTCTATCCGTTTGTCGATATAATCATCGCTGATGTAAAACGAGGTTTCGGCATCGCGGCTTTTCTTGCTTTTGTCTAGCTGCTTGATTACTTTTTGCCTGTTCTGGGCTTTCAGTCTATTGGCCAGATAAGCAATGCTTTGATCGTCCATTTTCATCGATTGTTGGTCTACAAACACCGCCATTTTAGCTACCGTATTGGTAAAATCGTCGAGTTTTTCTGAAGGCACTTTGGCTACCAGCAATCCTTCTTTTCGATAGGAGGTAATTTCTTTGAGCGAATCGCTGCTGTATTTTACTTTATCGCTTTCCTGGATCTGGCTTTGGATAGAGAACTCGGCAATTGTACCGCCCTCTGCTTTAATCGCTGCGCCCAACTGTTCTTTGGTTTGCTGCACGTCTTTTACTCGAAAGCGCATATCGGCCGTTTTGATGATTTTGGCCGTTGCGGTAGTATCGGAAGCGACAGCCGCCGAATCGAGGGTAGCTACGCTTTCGGTTGATAAGCTGTTTTTTCTCTCCGAATTACAGCCAAACATCAATCCGATGATGGCTATAAAAACTAAATATTTTTTCATAGAACCTATGGTTTTAAATGGTTATGTTCAGGCACAAGCCTTGCGCGCTATTGGCCCTGCCATTTTGTTTACCTTGGTTCAGCTGATTAGGTATCCATTAATGCCCGAATATGCAAAAGGTAACCCCACCCCTTTGGCGGGCAACAGAAATGCTACAAAACAAAAAAGTCTACACCAGTAAAACCGATGTAGACTTTTCGATAAAATTATGTTGACTTATTTTGCGTCTAAGATCTTGAAAACCGCTTTGCAGCAGATAAAAGCACCTACAAACAGGATTACCCAAGATAAAATAGAAAGCCAGGTAGCATCGAAGGCAAAACGTAGGTAAACACCTAAAATGCTTACTAAAACGCCAACTAGAATAGTTTTATAAATACCCGGTTGGTTAGCGGTTTCCATGCTTTGTTCTCTTTCTTGCGCTTGTTTTTGATCCATGATTTTTTGGGTTAAAAAATGATACGACAAAAATAATATTTATTGCTTACAAAACAACCAATTAATAACTTTTTAGCTTGTCGAATCTTTGTTTGGCGCGTTCTTCTTCGTTGAGCTTGTCGCCTTTGTACAACAATTTTTCCCAATCGCCGTACATAGGGTTAGGCAATACGATAAAACGAGTGCCAAACTCTTGCTGCATGGCGTTTACCTGCTCTTTGGTGTCTTTGCCTTCGCGGTAGAAAATATTCGAAAAATCGCTCAAATTATCGCCACAGAGCAACAAAATATTGTATTTCTCCGCAATTTTTTGTCGGCGCGGTTCTTTATCCGAGGTGGTGGTCTTTAAAATCAGGTGTGCTTCATCGGCATAAGGAAATCCGAATTTCTGCAGGTTTTTTAAGGTACCCGCACGATCGGCTTCATCGCGGTTGGTTACGTAAAAGGTTTCTACTTTTTTACTGGCCGCGAACTTTAAAAAAGCCAAGGCTCCAGGTACGGTATCGGCAGCAGCCAAGCTGGTCCATTTGGTCCAATCGGCCTGCACATAACTTACCCCGTTTTTGACTTCGTGGCCCTGAAAAGCCGAGTTGTCTAAAATCGTTTCGTCGGCATCAACAATTACACAGTTGGGCTTGCCATTGGCTTGGCTCCATAGGGCCTCCTTTAAAGACAGTCGGGCGAAATTATAGGCCTGAAAAGACAGCGCCTTGTACTCGCCGCTGTATTGCTGCCATAAAATGGCATTGGTATAATCTCTTGCCGGGGTTTGGGCCAAGGCTAAAAAAGGCATGAGGCTCAGTAGCCAAAATATAGATTTTTTCATGTTATTTTTATTTACAATCCAGCGAAAACATAATCATGCTGGATTACAATCAAACAAACTTAGGATAATTTTGGGTTTTCGTTAGCGATATCAACAAAAAAACCCTCGCCAAATTGGAGAGGGTTTTTATATTTTAAGCATCGGCACGGCTAACTGCGTACCGCGAACTATAAATTGATTATCCGTTCAATGCCGCTGCACCACTTACAATCTCGGTCAACTCGGTTGTAATGGCTGCCTGACGGGCCTGGTTGTAAGCCAATTTCAGGCTTTTCAGCAAATCGCCGGCATTTTCGGTAGCCTTGTCCATTGAGGTCATACGCGCACCGTGCTCTGAAGCATGCGAATCAAGCACTGCTTTGTACAACTGGATCTTGATTGATTTAGGAATCAACTGCGATACAATTTCGTCTTGGCTAGGTTCCAAGATATAATCTACATTGGTGGTAACACCTTTTGTAGTTTGTGGCGTTGCTTCTTCCGTTTTGGTTAATGGCAACAATTGCTCGGTAGTTAAAATCTGTACCGCTGCATTTCTGAAACGGTTGTAAACCACTTCTACCCTGTCAAACTCGCCTTTTTCGAAACCGGCCATAATAGCTTCGGTAATTTTGGTTACATTTTCGAAAGTCAGGTCCGAATACACGTCATTGTTGTTGCCAATTACGTTGTAGTTACGTTTTTCGTAGAAATCTTGTGTTTTTTTACCGATGGCAACAATGCTTACATTACCTTTTTTCAATTGCTCGCTGTATTTTTCGGCAATTAAATTATTGGTCGTTTTAATCACGTTCATGTTAAAAGCACCCGCCAAACCACGGTTTGATGATACGGCTACAATCAGCACTTTGTTAGGCTCGCGCTCTTGGATAAAAGGTGAGGAAGTCCCTTCTAAACTAGCCGAAAGATTTCCTAAAATCTCTTTCAACTTGGTGGCATACGGACGTAATTGTATAATGGCATTGGTAGCACGTTTCAACTTTGCCGCAGATACCATTTTCATAGCTTTGGTAATCTGTTGGGTTGACTGTACCGACGATATACGATTTCTTACTTCTTTTAAATTGGCCATCTCTTAGTATCGCGTAGTGAGTATGGCGTATCGCGACTGATCAGCTCAATTCGCTATACGCTGTACTCCATACTATAATTAATATTTACTTGAAATCTCTTTTGCAACTGTATCTAACACCCCAGTAATCTCGTCATCAAATTTACCGGCTTTCAAAGCTTTCAAAGTTTCAGGATGACGCAATTCTAATGATTGCAAGAACTCAGTTTCAAATTCTTTTACTTTAGCTACTGGTACGCTACGCATTAGGTTTTTAGTACCTGCATAGATGATGGCAACTTGTTTCTCAACGGTTAGTGGCGAGAACTGTGCTTGTTTCAACATCTCTACGTTACGTGCACCTTTATCTAGTACCGATTTGGTAGCTGCATCCAAGTCTGAACCGAATTTAGAGAAAGCCTCTAGTTCGCGGTATTGAGCCTGGTCTAACTTCAAGGTACCAGCCACTTTTTTCATCGACTTGATTTGTGCGTTACCACCCACACGTGATACCGAGATACCTACGTTGATAGCCGGACGGATACCCGAGTTGAACAAGTTCGACTCCAAGAAGATCTGACCATCGGTAATCGAAATTACGTTGGTTGGGATATAGGCTGAAACGTCGCCAGCTTGGGTTTCGATAATTGGCAAAGCGGTTAATGAACCACCACCCTTAACGATACCTTTCAACGAATCTGGCAAATCGTTCATGTTTTTAGCGATTTCGTCGTTGGCGTTGATCTTTGCAGCTCTTTCCAACAAACGGCTGTGTAGGTAGAACACGTCGCCTGGATAAGCCTCACGGCCCGGTGGACGACGCAACAACAACGATACCTCACGGTAAGCCACCGCTTGTTTAGACAAATCGTCATAAACAATCAAAGCTGGGCGACCTGTATCGCGGAAGAACTCACCGATGGCTGCACCAGCAAATGGAGAGTAGAACTGCAATGGAGCAGGCTCTGCTGCAGAAGCTGAAACCACTACGGTATATGGCATTGCACCGTTTTCTTCTAAAGTACGAACAATGTTGGCTACGGTACTTGCTTTTTGACCGCAAGCTACGTAGATACAGAATACAGGGTTACCTGCTTCGTAAAATTCTTTTTGGTTGATGATGGTATCGATACAAACAGCAGTTTTACCAATCTGACGGTCGCCGATAACCAACTCACGCTGGCCACGACCGATTGGAATCATACCGTCGATAGCTTTGATACCTGTTTGCAAAGGCTCATTTACCGGCTGACGGTAGATTACACCTGGTGCTTTACGCTCTAAAGGCATTTCGTAGGTTTCGCCCAAGATCGGTCCTTTACCGTCGATAGGCTCGCCAAGCGTGTTAACTACACGGCCCAACATACCTTCACCAACTTTGATAGAGGCAATTTTTTTGGTACGTTTAATGGTATCGCCTTCTTTGATCTCGTCTGATGGGCCTAACAATACCACACCCACGTTATCTTCTTCAAGGTTCAATACAATACCTTGCAAACCGTTGGCAAACTCAACTAACTCGCCACTTTGAACTTTGGTTAGTCCGTAAACACGGGCAATACCATCACCCACTTGCAATACGGTACCCACTTCTTCAAGCTCAGCTTCTGATTTGAAGCCTGACAATTGTTGTCTGATAATTGCCGAAACTTCGTCTGGTCTTACCTCTACCATAATTTTATTTTTGATTTCTTTTTCTAATGTAAATCTTGTACTGTGTTTATTTTGTTTTCCGATCTCTCATCGGATATATTATTTTCAAGGTTCGCTTAGGCGATGCCTTGTGCAAATTCTTTTTTCAGTTTTTTCAAACCGCTGGCAATACTGGCATCAAACTGCTTATCGCCAACTTTTAAGATAAAGCCACCGATCAAATTCTCGTCTACTTTTTCTTTGATTACCACTTCGTTGGCACCCAGCTCTTTTTTCACCAGGCTCACGATCTCGGCTTTATTGGCATCGGTTAGGGCTGTAGCAGTAGTTACCTCTGCCGTTACAATTCCCTTCAATGCCTGATATTGGCTAACGAACTGTTTGGCGGCATCGAACAGGATTGCAGAACGGCCCTTATTAACCGCCAACTTGAAAAAGTGCTCGGTAATCGGGTTTACTTTGCCTGCAAAAAGCTCCTTCAAAATGCCCGCTTTTTTATCCAAAGGGATAATCGGGTTTTTCAGGATGGCTTCTAGTTCGCTGTGCTTATCTACAACTTCCTCAAATAGCACCATGTCATTCTTCAACGCTTCTAGGGCATTTTGCTCGATAGAAAGGTCGATTAACGATTTGGCGTATCTGGCTGCTGCTTTACTTGACATATATTTTTAATTTGGCGTAGGGCGTAATGCGTAGGGCGTTCTAAATGCTCAACGCAGTGCGCTTAACGCAAGACTTAATTTAATTCAACATCTTTTAACAGGCTGTTTACCAAGTCCTGTTGTTTAGCTTTATCATCCAGCTGGCTGCGCAATACGCGCTCGGCAATATCCAACGACAAAGTTGACACTTGGCCTTTCAATTCTGCCAAGGCTGCTTTTTTCTGATTTTCGATCTCAATGCGAGCTTTTTCAATCAGTTTGGCACCTTCGTTTTGGGCTTGGGTTTTGGCTTCGTTAACGATACTGTCTTTCAAGGTTTTGGCCTCTTTCAAGATCTGGTCGCGCTCTGCACGTGCCTGTTTCATCAACTCTTCGTTTTGAGAAGTTAAACGGGCCATTTCTTGTTTAGCCAATTCGGCTTTATTCAAGGCATCGTCAATTGACTGCTCGCGCTCTTTAATAGCGCCCAATACTGGTTTCCAGGCAAACTTGGCCAAGATAAGAAGCAAAAGCAAAAATGCGATTGTCTGAAAAACAACTAAACCAACTTCAGGTATTAATAAATCCATTTCGGTATATATTTTATTCTATCTTTCTTATTTCGTTTTCATAAATAAATGTTTTGCAGAACAATCTTCTGCAAAACATTTAAGGTAAGTTACACTAATGCAACTACTACCGCGAACAAAGCAACCGCCTCAACGAAGGCAGCAGCGATCAACATCGCAGTTTGAATTTTTGAGGCAGCTTCTGGTTGACGAGCAATACCGTCCATAGCAGAACCACCAATACGACCGATACCTAGACCAGCGCCAATCGCAGCTAATCCTGCACCTACTGCAGCAATACTTCCTGTAATCATGATTTTATATATTAATTGTTTTTAAAATTATGCTAATTAATGGTGTTCTTCTACCGCCATACCAATAAACAGGGCCGATAGAATGGTAAATATAAAGGCCTGGATAAAGGCTACCATCAGCTCGATCGCACCGATAAACATGGCGAAAGGAATTGAGGCCGCAGAAACAAACAGGCTGTTGAATACGAAAATCAAACAGATCAGCGACAATACCAAGATGTGACCTGCGGTAATGTTCGCAAACAAACGGATCATCAAAGCGATAGGCTTGGTTAACACGCCGATCAACTCTAACGGAATTAAAAAGATCTTGATTGGAACCGGTACATTAGGCATCCAGAAAATATGTTGCCAGTAGTGCTTGTTACCATTAAATACGGTAAGCAACAAAGTAAAGATAGCCAATACCATGGTTACCGCAATATTACCGGTTAAGTTGGCACCACCCGGCAAGAAAGGCACCAAGCCCAACATGTTGTTGAACCAGATAAAGAAAAACACGGTTAACAGGTACGGCATAAAACGCTCGTATTTATGACCCAAGTTTGGCTTGGCAATATCGTCCCTTACAAAAAGGATAACCGGCTCTAACCACGAAGCCAAACCTTTAGGCGATTTGCCTTGACGTTTTTTATAGTTTCTGGCTACACTCAAGAACACCAACAGCATGATGATGATCGAAAGAAACAAAGTGCAGGTATTTTTTGTGATCGAGAAATCCAAAGGACGTTTGTTTTCGGCATGATGCTCGGCATTCAGCTCCACATATTGGCCATGCTCATTGGCTACTTCAGAAGCGAAATAGATTTTGTCGTGCATTTTCACAAAACGCTGCCCGTCTTTTTCAACTACTACCTTGGCATCATCGTCGTGGCCAAACTCGCTGTTGTTAAAAGTAACCACTTTGCCATTGGCATACAAAATTACCGGAAGACCGATATAAGTATCGCCGATCACGTGCCAGCTATGCGAGTCGGCTACGTGGTGCAAAGCAAATTTGCCTATATTAAATTTTTCTTTTTCGGCTGGGGCTTCATGTGATTTTTCTGCTGCATGCGTGGTATCGGCCTGAGCTTTTACCCCAACAGACGACAACAAAAACGCCGAAAAAAGCGCAAAAACAACAATTAACCTCTTAAACTTGAATTCAAAAACGTGGCTACAATCCATTTACTCGCAGATTTTTACTATTTATTTTGGTGGCGCAAGTTACGCAACAAACAGTATATTTCAAAGAAGGTAAACAATAAATATAAAGAAAAAAAATTGAGGGCAAATACAATGCTTTTTTCCTTGTTGTTTAGGCTGTAAATCAGCACGAAAGCCATAGAAAAGAGCATCTTCAGCGCAATAGAACCCATAATGGCCATAATGCCACTTTCGGGGTTGCGTTTAATGCCCAAAAAAGCAACGATATAAGCGATGAAAGTAAGCCCCGCCAAAAAGCCAAATACGAGCCAAAACTTATGGATCAAAACCTGAACACCCGGAAAAGCATGGGGCAAGGCGATGGCAATGCCGGCCAGTACCGCCGTATAGATAATATAATATAAAGTAAAACGTTGTATGCCCAAACCTGTAATTTTTTCACAAAGGTATAAAAGAAAGTGTTAAGTAGATAGACAATAGTCGATAGTCCATGGTCAGTGGTCCATAGTCCATGGCTTATAGATTAGCGGGAAGCGTTTGGCGATAAGCGAATTTTAAATTAACAATTCCTCTCCTGTGAAGGGGTGCCCTTAGGGCGGGGTGGTTTTCTAGTTTGTAGTTCTCGATTTGCAGTTTTCAGTTAGCCAATCAACAGTTCTCAGTTTTCAATTAACAATTTAACAATGAACCGATTTGCAGTTTTCAGTTAACAATTCAGCAATAAAACAATTTACGGTTCTCAGTTAACAATAAGCCAATCCTCTAATCAGCCAATTTACAGTTTACCCCCAATGAACCAGTGAACGAATGAACCAATGAACTATTTATCCTTAGTAACCGAATTTACCACTTGATAAAGCGAAAAGATAACCCCCATAAGTCCCAGCAACGCCATAAAGATGGGCTTTTTACCATTTCGATGTTGATCTATCTGGTAGCCAATAAATGCAAACACGCCAATAGTGGCCAACATCTGAAAGGCAATACCGGTATATTTGGCAAAATTGCGGGCCTTTTTCCCCCTGGTGCTGTTTTCTGGTTCTTCCATATTTCGACACAATAAATTTATACTAAATATGAAGAATATATTGCCGAATAAAATATTTTTGCATAACATATTATTATATTGCCATTAACACTCACAACCCTACATCCTTGAACAACTACGCAAAACTGAGTATAAAGACCATCCTGCTTGGCTTGAGCCTAGTTTTTCTTTATGCCTGCTCAACGCAAAAGGACAATGCCGCCAATAGAAGCCTGCAAAATCTCTCGGCCCGCTACAATTACATCTACAATTCTAATGTATTGCTTGGCACTTATCAGGAAGAACTAGCACAAACCTATAAAGACAACTACGACGATTTTTTGAGCGTTTACATTGCTCCCGAACCGATAGACTACCTCAGCGGTGCATCGAGCGCCACCGGCGACACCAAGGCCTTGGATGAAATTATCAAAAAAGCACAGACCATCATCAGCGAAAAAGGCCTCAGCAACTATATAGATGAAGCCTACATGCTGCTGGGCAAAGCCAATTTCTATAAAGGCAACTTCTTTATCGCTAAAGAATACTTTGATTATACGGCCAAAACCTACAAAAAAGACAAAAACACCCATCTTGCCGCCCTCAACTGGAAAGCCCGAAGCCTCATGCAGCTGCACAGCAACATTCAGGCACGCGAAACCCTCGATACGGTTTTGCTCGACCTCGATTCGGTAAAGCACAACAAAGCCGAACCTTTGGCTACGTTGGCCCAAATGAGCATCAATCAGCACGACTATAAAAAAGCAATTACCTATTTAAGCCAAGCCATTAAAGAAAGCGGCCAAATGCAGTCGCGAACCCGCTGGCCATACATTTTGGCGCAACTGTACGAACACGACAAACAGTACGAGCTGAGCTTGCGCAACTACACCAAGGTAGAGAACAGCAATTCGCCATTCGAGATGTACTTCAATGCCAAGCTGAGCAAAATCCGTATTAACGATATTTTGAACGACCAAACGGCCGATCGTAAAATGGCTTTGCTGAAGTTGCTGAAAGACGACAAAAACCTCGACTATACCGATCAGATCTATTACGAAGTGGCCGAAGATTACTTGGGCGACAAAAACTACAACAAGGCCGCCGAGTACTACAAACTATCGGCCCAAAAAAGCATCCGAAACAATTACCAAAAGGGCTTGGCTTATTTAAAGCTGGCCGATCTCAACTTTAAAAACCTGGGCAACTACGTCAATGCCAAACTTTATTACGACAGTGCCCTGAGCGTTTTGCCTAAAAACTACCCTAATTACGAATCGATCCTTAAAAAAGGACAAAACCTTGAATACCTAACCGAACGCTACCAGCTTATTTCGGAGCAGGATACCCTGCAGGCCTTGGCGCGCATGCCTCAAGAAGCCCGAGAAAAAAAGCTCAACGAAATGTTTGAAGCCAAAAAAGAAACCGCAAATGCTGTTGCCCAAACCGACAACATGGGCTCTTTCCAGCCTGGCCTGCCTACACGCCAGCAAAGCGGAGGTACTTTTTATTTCAACAACGCCAATACCATCAGCAAGGGTTTTAGCGATTTTAGACGACGTTGGGGCAACCGTATTTTAGAAGACAACTGGCGCCAAAGCGTTAAATCATCGCAACAGGTAACGCAACAGAACCAGCTTGCTGCCATAGGTAACAACACAGCACCTACAGACAGTACACAAAAAACACAGGCACAGGATAAAACAGCCCGCATTAAAGAATATACGGCTTTGTTGCCGCTTACGCCAGAACAGCTGCGCAAGTCCGACCAGCAGATTATCGATGCCTATTTTGAGATCGCCGGTTTTTACCAGCAGGTAATCGAAGACCAAGCCGAAGCGATTAAGGTTTACGAACAACTGTTGGCCCGCTACCCGCAAAACAACCATCGTGATGCCATTTACTACAGTTTGTACCTCGCCTACGCCAATACGGATAAGGCCAAGTCGGAAAACTACAGGAACAAGGTCTTAAGCGAATTCCCTAATTCTGTTTATGCCAAAACCATCTTAGACCCTAATTTCTCGGCCAAGCAAAATGCGCTGGATGCCGAAGTAAACAAATCGTACAACCTTGTTTTTGCCAGCTATGAGCAAAAGGATTTTCCGAAGGTTATTACTGGGGTAGACGAAACAAGCCAGCATTTTCCGGGCAACAGCCTGCAATCGCAGTACGATTACCTGAAGTCCATCGCCATTGGCCGTACCCAAAACGTAGATAGCCTGCTCAACGCCTTTAACGGTATTATTGCCAAATATCCTAACGATTTGTTGATTACCCCATTGGTGAAAGATCATATTGCCTACATCAATGCGCATTTGGCTGCATTTAAGGCCAGGAAAATTGCCCTCATCGATTTCGATCCGACCGAGCCGCGTTTTATTGCTCAGCAAGAAACCGTTGTCGCGCCTCAGCAGGCGGTAAACGAACCGGCAAAAAACAACCCAGTAACGCCACCTGCAGAGAAACCTGCCGTTGCGCCACCGGTGGTACAGCCTAAATCGGCCGATTTGCCACCAGTTAAGGCCGAGCCGGAAAACAAGCCTGCAGTAACACCGCCAGTAGTAGACAACCTGTTTAGCAAAGCCGAATCGAAAATCTATTATTATGTAATCGATGTGGCCGATATGACGGTAAGCGTAAGTTCGTCGCGCTTTGGCGTGGGCCAATTTAACAGGGCCAATTATGTAGGCGATGGCCTCAAGCATCAATTGTTGGAGCTGGAAGAAGACCAACTGATTTACGTAGGCAACTTCGAAAGCCTTGAAGATGTGCAGGATTATGCAAAAGGCATTACCCCATTGTTGCCAAGAATCATGAAGGTTCCGACCAGCACTTACAAAGGTTTTTACATCAGCAAGGAGAACTTTGATAAGATAAAGAACAGAGATACGCTAAACAGATACCTCGAATTTTTTAAGAATAACTATTAATAAAGGCGAAAGGCTAAAAGGTTGAAGGAAGAAGATTAATCCCAATACTCCCCAAACCCTTTACCTCAAACCTGACAAGAACAACACAACATAAACGAATGAATAAGCCCCTTACCCAAGAAGATATCAGGAAATACAACAGAAGGATTTGGAAAGTGCTGATTGGCGGACTGGTGCTCTTTGCGCTCTTCATCGTGGCCATCAGCTTTGGCATTTTTGGCGATATCCCTTCTTTTAGGGCCATAGAGCACCCCAAAAGCAACGAAGCCACCGAAATCTTATCTGAAGATGGCAAGGTTTTGGGCACCTATTTTGTAAAAAATCGATCCAACGTTAACTACAATCAGATTTCGCCCAATGTCATCAATGCATTGATTGCAACCGAAGACGTGCGTTTCCGTTCGCACTCTGGTATCGATTTTAAAAGAACATTTACCATCTTTTTATATGCCATGATTGGCAAAAAACAAGGTGGAAGTACCATTACGCAACAATTGGCCCTCAACCTCTTTTCGGAAGAAGGCCGACAAAAAAACTACCTGAAAAGGATTATCCAGAAATTTCAGGAATGGGTAATTGCCGTTAAGCTCGAGCGCAACTATACCAAGGAAGAAATTATCACCATGTACCTGAATACAGTCGATTTTGGTAACCAGGCCTACGGCATCAAATCGGCCGCACGCGTGTACTTCAACACCACGCCCGATAAACTTACCGTACCGCAGGCGGCTGTGCTGGTGGGCATACAAAGGGGCATTACCCGCTACTCGCCTACCAAAAACCCCGAAAGAGCGCTGGCCAGGAGAAACACCGTAATGGCTTTGATGGTAAAGTCTGATTTCCTGACCCAGGAGCAGTTTGACCAAGAAAAAGACAAAGCCCTTAACCTGCAGTTTACGGCGGCTACCACCAACGACGGCGTGGCTCCCTATTTCAGGGCTGTGCTTAAAGCCGAGGTTAAGAAGATACTGGACGAACGTTCGATTACCAAAAACGGTGTGCCTTACGATTTGGATAGGGATGGCTTAAAGATTACCACTACCATTAACTACGATATGCAGGTATACGCCGAGCAGGCGCAAAGGGAGTACATGAAACAGTTGCAGGCACAGTTTATTGCCAGCTGGAAAGGCCGTAATCCTTTTAAAGGGATGGAATTGCAGATAGACCAAGGGGTAAAACGCTCCGATCGTTACAAGGCCTTAAAGCTGGAGGGCAAATCGGACGAAGAGATTACGCAGGATTTCAATACGCCGAGCAAGCTCACCATTTTTACCTGGAAAGGCAACCTCGATACCTTGATGAAACCTATCGATTCGGTAAAATACTACAAGCTGCTGTTGCGCAATGCCATGATGTCGATGGACCCGAAAACAGGCTATATCAAAGCTTGGGTAGGCGGCATCAATTTCGAGCACTTCAAATACGACCAGGTCAAAATGGGTACCCGACAAGTTGGTTCTACGGCCAAGCCCTTTACCTATGCCGTAGCTATCGAAAATGGCTATTCGCCTTGCCTTACCGTACCTAACGAACCAGTTACGATTTCTACGCCAGGCAGTCCCGATTGGACTCCGCGTTCGTCAGGAACCTTGCCGGGCTCCATAACCCTGCAAAAGGCATTGGCTTATTCGCAAAACTATGTAACCGCCTATTTAATGAAACAGGTGGGTCCAACGGCGGTGGCTACCGAAATCAAGAAAATGGGCATCACATCTGATGTGCCTGTGGTACCATCCATCTGCCTAGGTTCATTCGATGCCTCTATTTACGATATGGTAGGCGCCTATGGCGTTTTTGCCAATAAGGGCGTGTGGACACAGCCTACTTATATTTTAAAGATAGAAGACAAAAACGGCGTGGTGCTTTATGACAGCAAGCCAATTATTAAAGTAGCCATGAACGAAGAGGTGGCCTATGTGATGACACGGATGCTGAGAGGCGTGGTTACCGGAGGAACGGGATACAGGTTGATCGGCCGTTATGGCGTAAACGTGCCAACTGGTGGCAAAACAGGAACTACGCAAAACAACTCCGATGGCTGGTTCATGTCGATTACACCTGACTTGGTTACCGGCGTATGGACAGGTTGCGAAGACCGCGCCTTCCATTTTACCAGCACCAGAGATGGAGAAGGAGCCAATTCGGCCTTGCCGATTTATGCCGGCTTTATCAAAAAGGTATATGCCAACTCGAGCATCAAAATAAGCAAAGCCGATTTCGAAGCACCTAAAAACGGGGTGTCTATCGTGTTCGACTGCAACCAATACCAGCAGCAGCAAGAACAGGGCACTACGGAACTCGACAAAAAACTGGGCTTCTAATTAAGCACTATAAAAAAGCTCTTCTTAATTGGTTTAAGAAGAGCTTTTTAGGTTAACCTAAACATTCCTGAAAAGGCACGCTTTCGGTTGCGGCTCCGCCCTTATCGCGCACCACGCAACGGCATTGCCCGCTGGACATTTCCTCGCACTTTCCTACTACGCTATCGCCACTTGCCCCGTCAAACCAGCATACCGCACCTGTATTTGCACATCTTGTGGTTACCGGGGCATCAGCACTTTCGCCTCCCCTAATCGCACTCATTTGGACCCTGTTTAGCACTGCAGCACCTGCAAATACCCTCTTTTTTGAAATTTCCTTCTTCATTGTTAGACTGTTTTATCCTTTCAGTTCTTCGTATTATGGGTCCCTTATCTATCTGCCTCAACAGGCTAATAAAGTTAAAATATAAATTGGCATTCTTACAGCAGCCGAATTTAAATTAATAGCTTTTGGCAGGGTGTGCAATTTTCGTTCCAATAGCAAAACAGTCGCAAGAGGATTACGCAACAAGAGTGTTTCTGGCCATGAAGGGCTTTGGCCGATATTCTGTTATAGACCCAGCATTTATCGGCATTTGATGTAAAAGGAAATTTATTAGCATGGAAAGCATTGTTGTGAAAGACCTTTGTCCTAATAGAACCCTATTGCTCTCCTTTTAAGTCGTTATTGTTTATTTGGATATCGCTTTTTTTAATCTGCTCTTTTAGCTTGCCAAAACGATAAGAAACAGTAAAGCAAAACTGTCTATTTAATTGTGTGCTGTAATCTTTCTGAACAAAGCCATTGCCCGTAATATTCGTATTAAAATACCGGTTCTTAGGGTAAAGATTGGCAATGCTGAACGATGCATTAATCTTTCTTTGTAAAAAGCTCTTACTAATGCCTATAGAGTTCTCATAGAACCATTTTGCCTGCTCACGCTGCAAGAATTTTCTCGGACTATTAAATTGAAGGTATAAATTCAATCTCCAGGTTTTTAGCTTATAGCTCCCATCTAAGAAACTTGCGAATTGAAATCCTTCGTTTTTTAAGGGAGTTCCATCAACAACACCGCTCACAGTAACATAGTGCAATCTGGAATTTAAAGAAAGATCCAGGTTTTTAAAGAAGGAATAACCCATACTCAGATTAGCTCCTTGTTCAACTGTACGGCCAATATTCTCATAACTTGACTCAACAATGCCTTGGCTTGTTTGCGATATGGTATTTTGAATGGTATTATTTGCAAAGGAAACGTTGTATCCAATTCGGGCGCTCAAATCTTTAAACGAACTAAAACTGAGCTCAAAATTATGATAGGCTGTCGGCAAAAGATTGGCATTTCCTACCCATACATACTGTGGATTAGTCTGATCAATAAAGGGATTAAGCTGATAAATGGACGGCCGTTCTATTCTTGTACTATAGCCCAAATTTATACTATTAGTCTTATTGGTTTTGAGTTGCAACAAAACACTTGGAACAAAATTATGATAGTTTCTGTTAAAACCTGAAGACAATCCACTTATGGCATTGGTTTTAGAATTGATATAAGTATTTTCGAATCTAATGCCCGCTTTTACGCCAATATTTTTATGGGAATACGTTGAAGACAAGTATGCAGCCGATACATTTTGCACATTTTTAAAACTGTTTCCAGAAAGCTCGGGCTCATTGGTGTTTTGGTTGTTCCAAACGCCATAGGTAGCATTGCTGTTATTATCTCTCAATACAATTTTAGAGCCCGCCTCAACCAAAAATGCCTTATTCAATTGAAAGTTGTAATCTAGTTGAAAAGAGTGTTCAATTACTTTTGTACTATTATCTTGAACCAAATTACTTATGCTTATATTGTTTTGACGACTGGCTATTAATTCATTATACTGATTTGCAGGGGAAACATTAAACTGATAAGAGCCAACCAGCAGGTTTTTCTTGTTTCTTTTGCCCTCGTTCTGATAGGTAATCGAGGCATTGGTGCCCTGTCTCTTGTAATTTCCATCGTCCATCAGGTCATAGCCTTGGATAAGTCCCGAATCATTGATTGCTGAACTTTGAAAATTGTTGCTGCTCCTCCTATAATTATTATAGGAAATGGAGAAATTCAACAGATTAATCGAATCCAGTTCATAGCTCAATTCGGCACCTGTGTAAAAACTATTCGATTTTCTACGGTCAACGCCCGATTGATAAACCTGATCTGAATTGACCAGAGATGAACGAAGCGTAGTGTTTGCTAAGCGGGGGGACTTTTGATAAGTGTCGCTTAAAAACACCGTAATCCCCAGTTTGCCTGTTTTAATATTGACATTGGTATTGGTTCCGGCAACTAAAGGCAAAAAAAATCTCGAATTAACCGTTCCTTTATAGCCCGTTTGTGTCATCTTGTTGATAACAATGTTTAACACACCTCCAACGCCTTCGGCGTCATATTTTGCTCCAGGACTTGTAATCACTTCGACCTCTTTGATATCTGAGGCATTTAACGCCCTCAAAAAGGCAGCAGGATCGCTATTTGCCAAAATGTTCTCTCTGCCATTAACCAGTAGCTTTATGCCTGACTTCCCATTGATTTCAACACGTGTGCCTCCTGCCGTATTTATTAAAGGAACCCTGTTCATCATTTCAAGCGCATTAAGCCCTTCGTTTTTCGGGTCTGATTTGGCATCATAAACCAGCTTGTCTATTTCCTGCCTAACCAATGATTTTCTGCCCCTGATATTTACGGTATTAAGTTCCTTTATTTCTGGAACCAACAACACATCCAGATTACTGTTGCTAATTACATTGGATATGGTTTTGGGCTTATATCCCAAGAAATTAAACCTGATTTCATTGCCTTTGGCGATTCTCAACTTAAAAAAACCCATTTTGTCGCAGAAAAAAGTTCTTGAATTTCCAAGGCCATTAACTGTTAGCTTAACATAGGGGATTTTTTCTTTCGAAATCGAATCTATTACAAATCCAGATAAGGCTATAGAATCAGCCTGTTGTGTCAGCGCAGTGCTGTGAAAAAGAAAAACACCAAAAACCAACGCAACCAATATCTTCATCGCTAATTAATTAAGTGCTTTGAGATAGGCTTCACAAAGATCCATAAATTGCCAATTGGGGAAGAAAACACTTTTCACTTCCTTATTTTTTGAATATAGAAAAAAATAAGGCTTTGTAATGTCTTTTTGATCAATCTTAATATGATTTTGCAACATAACCGGGAAGTTTATTTTTCCAAAATCTTTGGATAAAGCCATTTCACTAGGATAGTCGGCTAGAACAACAATGTGATAAGCTTCTTTTATTTTAAGCTCTTCTAAAAGCTTCAGGCTATAGGTTACGCAGTCATTACAATCATTATGATGAATTCTGAGAAACAAAGTTCCAGGTTTTACTTCCATATTCTCAAAACTCATCTCCTTTAATAAGGTATCTGAACTAAATGCCAATTTACAATGCTCCATCAGTGTTTTATACTTGACTTCGTTTTCGGCATTCTTTTTTAAAATGATTTCGCTAGAGACCTTATTTGTTTTTAATTTATTGTTCAAATAAAAAGTAAAGCCGATAAGGTAAATACAGCAAAGCGTCAGCACCAAGTAAATCAGTAAATTTGCGTTAATTTTCATGGCTATTTGAGGTTGTTTGGAAGACTATAAACTATAAATGGGGCTTGATCATCTTTAACAAAAGACTGGGCAATAAGCTTATTTGTGCTTTCATCAACAATGAAATTGCCGAGATACATCCTATCCAGCTTTATTATCTTTTTAAGGTCCCCTTCCCAATCAAAAACATAGAGTTTCATATTGCCTTTGTTTTTCACATAATTTGATTGTTCGCTATCGATACAGAGGCCATAAAAATATTTTGCTCCGGCAAAAGACGAATTAAAATAAACGCTCGAATTGGGATGGTCAAGAAAACCCGAACCGTAATTCAATTTTTCATTGTTAAATGAAATTTCCTTTAAAAGCCCGCCCTCCTTACTATAAAATTCAACTCTTTTAAAATATTTCATCGCAGAAGCAAAAACGGATCGATTGCGATTATAACTTGAAAAAGAATAGTAGATATATTTGAGATCATCCCTCGCTATAGGGTCTGCTATATGGGGCCCAAAAGGAACCCATTTTGTTTTTTTATCTTCGAAAATAAAGAACTTGCCCTTTTTGAGATCCCTGCCTCCATAACTTCCCAATAGTGCCGAAGAATCCAAGGTAAGGAGCTGATAATATTTTTTTATAAAATCAAAGGGAATGTCTTTGTTCTCTATCTTCAGGGTATCGTTACCCAATACATTTGACAAGGAGAAAGTCTTAATCTGGTTGGTGCCAAAATCTATTACTTCAAAAGAAATATCACTTTTAGGGTTGCTCCAAAAATTATTAAAGTAAAACGGATTCTTTAACTGTTGTTTATCAAAGCCAAAAGACTTTACAACGGTCTGTTTATTGATATCGACCAACTGAAATTGCGGGTTAATGGTATCTCTTGCGATGAGCATATAATCGCCAAGCTTACCAAACGATTTAATAGAACTGACATTGTCAATCTTAAAAGGAGCCCCACTTAAGATGGGCTCTAATAAGTAATTTTTTTCATTCTTAATTTCTGTCTTATTCCCTCCACATGATGCCAATATCAAAATTGCAATTAGGTATATGTATCTATTCATTAACCAATTCCATTAAATCTGTTTCTACTAGACCTTTATCAAGCGGGTTGCCAACATATATTACTTTTCGGTTCGAATCGAGTAATAAAGTCTTTTGGTAGTAGCTAGCCAACTTATTTTTCACTAAAAAAGATTGCGCGGTATCTAAATATATTTCAGTGTCGTTGGATTTAAGTTCGCTTAAAAACCGCCTAAAAATGTCGGTCAATTGGCCTTGTACAATAAATTGTTTCCTTACCTTTTTGAGCTCCCGAGGAAACTCAAATTTCTCCCAGTCATTCATGATCTGAAAACAAGTATTGCAGTCGGCATCCAATGTGGTCAGAAAGGTATATTTTGCATTGCTGCTGTTTTTGGCTGTGAGCAACACCAAATCACTCGTACCTCCTATTTCTTTGTTGATTATATCCGCATAGATTTTTCTATTAACCTCAATGCTTTCATTCTTCCCCCGGCACGAGATGAGGCATAAGGCCAGTAACAATAAATAAATATTTTTCATCAACCGATTTTGTTATAAGAGTTTGACGTTATATACCAAGTCATTTAACCGCTATGGCGTACAATTAGATTTATCAGTTAGATTTGAACCCGTCGTCTCAGCACAGCCACTACATTTGGTAAAGTTGGTGGTTCCACTATCATACGCCTTATAACATATCGTTTTATCAAACTCGGCCTCCTCTTTCTCTGTTTGACCATAGGCTGTACTTATAGCAGTGCCTACACATGCAACAACCAAGACAGCTGAAATTATTCCAAATAATTTTTTCATGTTAATTTTAGTTTTGTTGATGTTACCCGAAAAGTATATTTTATTAGCTAATGGTTTGGCAACATCAACTAATGCTGCCAAACCATACTTGTACTTATGGCGTACAAGAAAGCTTATCGGTTAAATTTGAGCCGGTAGTCTCGGTGCAATCTCTACATTTTGTGAAGGTTGTAGTTCCGCTATCATACGTAGAATAGCACTTCGTTTTATCAAACTCGGCTTCCTCTTTTTCTGTTTGACCATAAGCTGCGCTTACAGTTACACACACGCAGGCCACAACAAGAGCACCTGCAATTGTTCCAAATAGTTTTTTCATTTTGATTTTGGTTTTGGTTAACGCCTACTCTAACAGGTTTTCGGCTTCTCCTTTTCTGATATGCTAAAATAGAAGGGTATCTGTGTTTCGAAAGAAGTTTATACGAATAGGCATGTATTTGGGATAGAAAGGCTTATTCTCTATATGAATGTAACTTTTCTATTGCAAAAAAGAGCTAGCCAACTCATAATCTGCCGCTTAAACAAAAGTCACTGATTGTTATATCTTATTTTACCGCCTATGGATCAACCCTAGCAGCTATAATACTTATCACTAATCAGGAAATAGCTCTCGGATTAATCCTAAGTCAAATAGGGCCAAAGAATAAAATAAATCCTTATACCAAGCACTATCTTTATATCGCTGTTTAGCTACCTTTGTACTTAGATGAACTCCTTCGATCATAAAAAGGCATTGGCCGATATTCCGCATAAACCCGGCGTTTATCAGTATTTTGACGCTGAGGGAACGCTGATTTACATCGGCAAGGCTAAGGACCTGCGCAACCGGGTGGGCTCTTATTTTAACCTCGACAAAAGCCAGATCAACGGCAAGACCAGGGTACTGGTTTCTAAAATCAGGAAGATTACCTTCACCATTGTAGATACCGAAATCGATGCCTGGCTATTGGAAAACAGCCTGATCAAAAAGCATCAGCCTCGCTACAACATCATGCTCAAAGACGATAAGACCTATCCATGGATCATTATCAAAAAAGAGGCATTTCCGCGTATTTACTGGACCCGAAAATACATCAAAGACGGTTCTACCTATTTTGGCCCCTATGCTTCGGTAGGCATGATGCATACCATTTTAGACCTCATCAAGGAAACCTATACCCTGCGCACCTGCAACCTGCCACTTACACCCCAAAACATTAACGAGGGCAAGTTTAAGGTATGCCTCGAATACCAGATCGGCAACTGCAAGGGACCTTGCCAGAACTATCAAACCGAAGCCGACTACGACCATAACATTGAAGAGATCAAAGACATTTTGAACGGCAAAATCGGCAATGTGATCCGTGAAGTGAAACAGGTGATCAAAACCGCATCAGAAGAATTGAATTTTGAACTTGCACATGCCTATCAGAAAAAACTCGGGGTACTGGAAAAATACCAGAGCAAATCTACCGTAGTCAACAGCGCCATTACCAATATCGATGTGGTAAGCATTGCCTCTGACGAGCGCTACGCTTTTGTAAACTACCTGAAGGTCATGAACGGCAGCATTATCCAAACCCAAACCATCGAAATCAAAAAGCGCCTGGACGAAACCGACGAAGAACTGCTGACCATAGCCATTACCGAATTCCGCACCAAGTTTAAGAGCACGTCCAAAGAAATTATTGTTCCGTTTGCCATTCAGCTGATCGATCAGAACCTGAAGTTTACCGTACCCAAATTGGGCGAAAAGAAAAAGCTGCTCGAGCTTTCGGAAAAGAACGTGCTTTTCTTTAAGCGGGAAAAACTGAACCAATACGAGAAGCTGAACCCCGACCTGCGTACCGATCGGATTTTGAGCCAAATGCAACACGATTTGAGGCTGACCCAATTGCCCCAACATATCGAATGTTTTGACAACTCCAATTTTCAGGGCAAATATCCGGTTTCGGCAATCGTGGTTTTTAAGGATGCCAAACCCAGCAAAAAAGACTATCGCCATTTTAACGTTAAAACGGTAGAAGGTCCCAATGATTTTGCCACCATGGAAGAGGCTGTTTACAGGCGATATAAGCGCATGTTGGAAGAAGAACAGCCATTGCCTCAACTCATCATCATTGACGGTGGCAAAGGGCAGTTATCGGCTGCCTTAACCAGTTTAAAAAAGCTGGGTATTGAAAAGAAAGTTACCGTAATCGGCATTGCCAAACGTTTGGAAGAATTGTACTATCCTGGCGACAGCCTGCCGCTGTATCTCGACAAAAAATCGGAAACGCTGAAAATCATTCAGCAACTGCGCGACGAAGCCCACCGCTTCGGCATTACCTTTCACCGCAAAAAACGCGACCAAGGTACGCTCAAAACCGAACTGGAACTTATTCCGGGCATCGGCAAAACCACGGCCGATAAACTACTGGTTAAGTTTAAATCGGTAAAAAAAATCAAGGAAGCTACGCCAAAAGAACTGGAAGAAGTGCTTAACTTGAAACAAGTGGCCGCACTGAAAGCCTATTTTTCTGGTCAATAGTTAATAGTCAATGGCTGATGGTCAATAGCCTCATTTCGACAACACTTGCGAAGTTTTACGAGCTTCGCCAATGTGATGCAAAAAACAAAAGCCCCGATTTTCATCGAGGCTTTTCGCTTTAATATTCCCAGAGGCCCTGTTCAAAGTCGGCCATGGCTTTCTTAATTCTTTCTGATTCTAACAAGCGATCCTTCGAATTGCTGATGTAATCTTCAATCCGGTTGTCGGCCGCATTAGATTGCTTTACAATATTGCTGAAAAACAGGCGGCGGGTAAAAACATCGTCGAAGTTAATGCCCGAATTATCGTTGAAATTATTGGCGATTTTCTTTTTCACCAAAATCTCGCGCAGGTCGTCAAAGTAAAACCAACCTGTAGCACTTTTCAAGGTATCGGCCCTGGCCGTATTGGTGGTTGGATCAACAACCGGATTTCCGTTATTGTCTACCTGTGTTTTCACATCGATGCGCACCAAAGCCAAACCAATGATACGAGGTTCGAATATACCGCGTTTGATATCCAAAATCCAGTCTTCCTTAAGCCTTACGATTGGGTAGCTGGCTGCAAAGAACTCGTTATTGGCTCTATTTATCTCGTTGGTACCTGGATTAACTCCCAAAAACGCCGTGTCGGCAGCAGAATAGGTTCCGGCTGCGTTGTTGGCTTTTTTATTGTTGATCGGGTCTTTTTGAAAATCTTCGTCGTCATTGGCATACATATCCAATTCGCCGTTTTTAAGCGCTTCGTAAATTACACCGATCAAGTTGATTTTAGGCGAAGCCAAAATCTGGTTGCCATGGTCGCGCAAGTCGATTTCGCGCCATACCCTTTTGGTAAAGGCCACATCTTCCTTGTTTACCACCGAGTAAGGAACCACCGTATCGGCCACACTTTCTTCCCTGTACACATAGCCGTCTTTTTTAGGCAGCTTTTTCTTTGGGGTTGCAGGCTTATCTGTAGTGGTAGTTGGCGGAGGCGTAGCTGTAGTTTGGGCAAAGGCAAAAGCCGTTGTCAACAAAAGCAGCGATAGAAAAAATACTTTTTTCATAATTTTTTAGTTTACGGTAAATACCATCGAATTTACTGTAGGCGTACGTCCATCAGGCAATTGCACCTGAACATTGTCTATATAAACCACCGATTTGAATGGCAGGTTGGCCAATGCGGCCTTGGCTTGCGCATTCAGGTTATCGCCTTGGCAATAAATAATCTGTGCTTCTTGTCTTGGTTTAACTATGGTAATGTTGAACTTGGTTACTTTTACTTTCACATCGAATTCAAAATTATCGATAGAGGCGGTTACCTCGTTCTCGCTGGCCATTTTGTTGCCAGAGATGATGCCCCCCATTTTGCCTGCAAATTTGGCTACCGGATTAGGTACTGGTTTTACCCTGAATACGCTATTGCCCAAGCTGATGGTTTTGCCTTCGTTGGCTGCCGATACGCTGATGGTTACATCTTTGCCTACCAAGCTTCCCGGTACATTGATCATAAATTTACCGGCACCACCCGAAAGCGAACCTTCCGAAATGCTGGCTTTTACACTTTCTAACGGGAAACCAGGCGCCGAAATCGAAAACGGATTCGGAATACCTGCATAAATTACGTTCAGGTTGGTAGAAGAAACCGTAGCCGATGGCTTGGCTACTTGGTAAGTCATTTCAGGAGTAGGATAATCTTTAAAATCACCATTGGTTTGTTTAACCCTAATCGTGCCTCTCCATTTGAATACGCCAACGCTTCCGGTACCACCAGTATAAGTACCTACACCATCTTTTACAGTTAGCGGGCTCCCATTTACTGTAATCGCTGGATTAGACTTCGTATCGCTGGCGGTTAAGAATACTTCGGCCTTATAAGGTTGTCCTTGTATTACATAGCTGCTTGATGGCACAGCCACGGCCTTAAAGTTGTCGAAAGTCATTTGGGTTTCGCTCATCTTACCAAAAATCTTCTTCACCACTTCAATTTCCGCATTTTTTAAATCGGCTTGAATTTTGGTCAGAATGGTATTGGCCGCTGTTAAAGGTGTACCATCACCAAAGTTGATGTCTTCCCACTTGGTTTTTCCATTCACAGGCTTAGCCGGATCTTTGGCTTCCAAAGTAGCCGCAATGGTAGCGCCTTGAGGCAACAAGGCAATCAGTTTTGCCCTGGTATCGTTGATCTTGGCTTTCAGCTTTTCCCCTTCTTTTTTGGTGATCATGATGTCTTGGGCAATATCCAAGTTATCGCGAAGCGTCAGGTCGCCGGTTTCAGGATTGATCCCTTCGCCTTTGGCCTTAAACTCATCCTTTAGCCTTTGCAGGTCCTTGTTCAGGTCGTCGGCCAAGTCTTTTGCCTTATTGGCATCATCCCAAAGCGGTTTGGCGCGCTCTGGCTTATTTTTAAGTTCGGTATTTTCAAATGCCGTAAAAAGCTGATCTAAGCTGGCGCTTACATTGACTTTAGAGGCATCCAAACTATCGTTGATATTCTTAAAAGCATTTAAGATTGTGTCTGAAACGTTTAAGGCAAGCATAGCCAACAATACCAAATACATGATATTGATCATCTTCTGCCTTGTCGTTTCTTTTCCTCCAGCCATGTTTAATTAGATTTAGTGATCGATTAAAATGAATGAATGATTAAACACGTGGTTGGTTCATTGCGGTAAGCATGTTGCCGTAAATCGCATTCAATGAAGCCAGGTTTTTAGCTAATTTTCCTACCTCGTCCTTGAACTGTTTCGAATCTTCCATCGAATCGTTGAAGTTGCCCATCGTTAGCGAAAGGTTTTCGTAGAACTTGTTCATCGATTTCAGGTGTGCGCTCGAACCTTGCAATTCCAATTCGTAAACGGCATTTAAGGCCGAAAGGTTTTTGGCCAAGTTGTTTACCTGCTCGTGGTAGGCTTTGGTATCGGCATTGCTGTTGCCCATTTCTACCAATTGCTCTGTAGCTTTGTCGAAAGCGTTGCTTAAATTATCGAAACTTGCCGAAGCAGTTTTTACTTTGCCTGTAAATTCGTTGGTGGCCACTACGGTATCGGCAACATTTGAAATGGTCGAAACCTTATCGCCAAAAGTGCGAAGGCCATTGCCCAGGCTTTCGATCAATTCAGGACCAACTTTGGCATCTTCCAACATTTTGTCTAAAGCAGCGCTAGAAGAAAAACCTGAGCTTGCGGCAGGCCTAATGGTTGCTTTTGGCAATTCGCCGTTATAGTTAGGTGCCAATTCTGGGTATACACGCTCCCAAGGCAATTCTGGTTCTGGCGGAAAAAATCCGGTTAAGAAAAACAACAGGGCTTCTACGCCCAATCCAGCTCCAATTAAATAATTTGCCCATACTCCTCCGATGTGGAGGATTTTAGCCAATGCACCAAGGATTACTATACTCGCGCCCCAGGAAATTGCAATGTGTAACCAACCTGGTTGTTTCTTAGCTGCCATAATCTTTAAATAAGTTTCGTTTTAGTTTTTTAGAGATAAATTAGTTTAATGCGTTTCCAGGGAAATCGGATACGCAGCGGAAGCCGATATAAGACCTCGCCTTGTCTTGGTACTCATAGGTACCTACCGAATTCTGCAAGAAGAAGCCCATGTCTTTCCACGAACCGCCTCTTACCACTTTGGCGCCTTTAGCGGTATTGGTATAATTTGGATTAAAATCTAGCAATAAGCTGGTGGCCGATCTGTTGTAGGCCGTAATGGTCCACTCGGCTACGTTACCGGCCATGTTGTACAAGCCGTAATCGTTTGGCAGGTAAGCCCTGGCATCAACGGTGTATAAGCCACCATCGTCGGTATAGTTACCTCTGCCCACTTTAAAATTGGCTTGCAAGCAGCCTTTGGTGTTTTTGATGTATGGTCCGCCCCAAGGATATTTGGTTTGTGTTCTGCCACCTCTGGCTGCATATTCAAACTCCTGATCTGTTGGAAGCCTGTATCTTAACCTGCCATTGGCCGGCAGTTTTCGAGCCGAAGCCACGTTTGAGTACAATACGGTTCTCCAGTTACAGAAGGCATTGGCCTGCTCCCAGGTTACGCCTACCACCGGATAGCGGTCGTAAGAAGGATGGCTGAAATAAGCTTCAACCATAGGATCGTTTTGCGAATAAGAAAAATCCAATTTCCAAACCAAGGTATCAGGATAAACGCTTACCGAAGGGTGCTCGTTTGCCTTGCCTGGTGTTGGGTTATCGGTATAGGTTTGGATAAAATCTCTTCTGCTTTTGTTAGGATCATTTCTTCCGGCGGCCTCCAAATCGTGGTCCAGATAGCTGTAGGCATACTTTAATTTCCTTACGTCTATTTCGTTTTTGCCCGGCAAAGCGTCGTTACCGGCGTAGTACATGTTCTGCAGCTTAGATTTATACTGGCTGTTTCTGCCCCAAAGCACGGTTCCATTGCCCACCCTGTTCCAGTCGATGTTTCTTGGTCCCACTACCGTGCCACCAGCCGAGTTAGCCGGAGCCGGCCTGTAAAGGGTTGGCGCACCCGATTCGCCCATAGAAGCGATAGCCACCGAATCGCGTACCCAGTTTACAAACTGTCTGTATTCGGCATTGGTAATCTCGGTTTGGTCCATATAAAAAGCCGAAAACGAGGTCATTCGGCTTGGAGTTCCCTGATAAAAACTCATGTCCTCATCAGTCATACCTATTAAAGTCCTTCCGGGCGGAATAAATACCATTCCAAGCGGAATAGTTCTATTGCTGAACTTTTTATTGTATGCACCTACCAGCTCTCCCTTGTTGCCTCCTGAGCAACTGGCCAGAAAGGCACAAATGATGAAAAAACTAAAAAGGTATATTTTCCTCATAAAATCAGTTAAGCGATTGTAATAATTTTAATAGCAATTTTATCGAATATCCTTGATATAAACAATATTTAACGCAAATAAATCAGGAATAATTTAAAATTAAACCAGCACCAAACAATTGCCAAAGGCACTCAATAGTTAAAAATAATTTCGTTTAAGTTAAATTATTAACATTAAGTTACTGAAAGCAAATCGTTTACTCTGTCCCACAAACCTACGCTTTAAACCGCAAAAAATCCAAATTCAGAGTACTTAACGATAAAAAAAACGTTTTATTACTTGTTAGATTTTTTGATGTAGTTTTCGATAGCCATAATCATAGACGGCGCTTCTGGAGAAGGTGCCGCAATATCTACAATCTGTCCAGCTTCGGTAGCCGCCTTGTTGGTGTTCGAGCCAAAGGCCGCAATACGGGTATTGTTCTGCTTAAAATCTGGGAAGTTAATGTAGAGCGATTGGATACTAGATGGACTAAAGAAGGCAATGACATCATAAAAAACATCTGCCAGGTCAGACAAGTCGCTTACCACGGTCTTAAACAGCACCGCAGGCGTGAAATTGTAGCCGTTCTTTTGCAAAAAGTTCATGGTGTCTTCGGTAGCCACGTCAGAACAAGGGTAAAGGAATTTCTCTCCGGCGTGTTTTTTCAATACCTCGGCCAAATCGGCAGCGGTTTGTTTGCCAAAGAAAATCTTGCGTTTTCTATACTGGATATACTTTTGAAGATATAATGCCGTTGATTCTGAAATACAGAAATACTTGAGGTCTGCCGGCACTTCGTACCTCATCTCTTCGCAAATCCTGAAGAAATGGTCGACCGCGTTGCGACTGGTAAATACCACAGCGGTAAAATCGGCCAGGTTGATTTTATCTTTTCTAAAATCTCTTGCCGGTACGCCTTCTACATGGATAAACGACCTAAAATCGATTTTCAGGTTGTATTTCTTGGCCAGATCAAAATAGGGTGATTTTTCTGTTTCGGGCTTCGGCAAAGTGATCAGAATACTTTTTACCTTGCGTAATCTTTCGTCTTTCTTTTCCTGCATTTTAACTTTTTACCTCTTAAAATCCTATTGCCTTGATTAATATTAGTATAGGGCAAATTTCGAGGGTGCAAAAGTACAAAAATAAATACATTTTAGAAAACCTATAGTGAGATAAAATGTTTACGCCTGCCCTTATAAACTGAAATACAAACACAACCACCAGCAAAATTATGGCTATCGCGATATAGTAAGCGCCATATTTTAAGGGAGAAAGCGCAAAAGCGATCACCAGCGGGATAAACAATAAAGAAGCATTAAAATAACTTAAATATAATATCGACACATACTCGTTAACCGGTTTCTGGATATTGAATACATAGCCCAATAGGCGCAACAATAAAATTTTGAGCACATACAGCACAATAACCACGATAGAAATGGTGACAAAGAACTGGAAGCCGTTGGCCACGTAATTGAGCTGTTGGTACTGGGCCGCCAAATAAAAGAACATGCCAATGGTAAAGCCAAACTGCACAAAGAGCAACAGGAACGGCCAGGAGGTAAAAAGGTTGTCTTCCTTGTTGAGGTTGCCCAATACCCGATTGCTAAAAAACGACTGTACAATGGTAGTAAGCTGTTTGGAGAAGCTGTATTTTAATCCGGCAAAAAGAGCCAGCAACAGGGCAATCACTCCCAAAATCCAGACCTCTCCTTTTTGAAGCAATTCTCCTTGCTGACGAGGGTTGTTGCTTGCCGATTTCGACAAAAAATCCTTTTTCAACATTTCGAAATCGAGGGTGGGATAGCCAAAACCTTTGCGCAGGCTGTCGGCCAACAAGGCTTTGGTGAGCGAATCGAGTGGCATGAGCCTTTTGGGCGTAATGGTATCTGGCGCCAGGGCTTGTACCGCAGCCGTATCAGGAATGTCGGCTTGGAGCACCTGTTGCAGACTATCGGCAGGCACAGGAACTTGCTGGGCCTTAACAGGCAGCAAAGCGCAAAGGCAAACCAGGCCAGTTATTCCTAAAATCTTTCTGTACATGCTAAACTCCAAGCTAACAAGGTCTTTCTGGCTGCAAATTACGGCTTTATTCCTTTGTTTTCCTAATTGAAATACCATGTTTAATTTAAGCTATCTTTGCACCATGGCCGGCATTTATATCCATATCCCCTTTTGCAAAAAGGCATGCACCTATTGCGATTTCCATTTTACCACTTCCCTCAAACAGGTAGAGGAAATGACCACAGCCATTTGTACGGAGCTCGACCTGAAGAAAGACCGGATTACCGAACAGGTGGGCAGCATTTATTTTGGCGGAGGCACGCCTTCGGTTTTGCCCATTGCTTCCTTGCAACAGATCTTCGAAAAACTGACCCGTAATTTTGCCATAGCCAGCGATGCCGAAATTACCCTGGAGGCCAATCCCGACGACCTGAATGCCCAAAAACTGAAGGAATTGAGGCAATTGCCCATCAATCGTTTCAGCATCGGCATCCAATCGTTTTTTGAGGAAGATTTGCTTTGGATGAACCGCGCCCACCATGCCGAAGAAGCCGAAGGTTGCATTAAAAGAAGTCAGGATGCGGGTTTCGAAAACCTCAGCATCGACCTCATTTATGGCTATCCCCTGCTCAGCAATGCCAAATGGCAGGACAACATCAATAAGGCCATCGAACTGCAAACACCACATATTTCGGCCTATTCGCTTACGGTAGAAGAACGCACCGCCTTGGCTCATGCCATCCAAAAAGGCAAACAAAAGGACCTGAGCGACGAACAAAGTGCACAGCAGTTTTTAAAGCTGACCGAAGAACTGCAAAAGGCCGGCTTTGAACATTATGAGATTTCCAACTATGCCCTGCCCGGCCAATACGCGGTGCACAACACCAATTACTGGCGAGGCGTGTCTTATTTAGGCATCGGCCCTTCGGCGCATGGATTTGACGGACATACGCGTCATCTTAATATTGCCAACAATGCCAAATACCTGGCGCAACTGGGTGCAGGGCAATTGGCCGAAACCCGGGAAGAGCTCACGCTTACCGATCGGTTTAACGAATACATCATGACCTCGCTACGTACCATGTGGGGCACAGATCTGCAAAAAATAGCGCAGGAGTTTGGTGCATCCTTCGCCCGTGAAACTCAGCAACAGCTGCAGCCTTTTGTTGCAAATGGGCAAGTACTGCTCGACAACGACAAAGCAAAACTGACCACCGAAGGAAAATTATTTGCCGATGGCATTGCCGCCTCGTTGTTTGCCAGCGACGAAGACGAATAATCTGAAGCATTTTCAGTATTTTTGCGATCATCCTCTATTATTTTTCAATTATGACTTGGGAAAATCTTTTCAAATTTTCTTTTCAGGTAGGTACGCGTTATTTTTTTATTGCCGGACTTGCTTTCCTGATCTTCTACATTTTATTTAAGGAGCGGTTCAGCGGCAGACGTATCCAAACCAAGATGCCGAAAATGGCCGACCACCGTCGCGATATTTTCTATTCGGTCATTACCATCTTGATTTTTGGCGCATTGCCGGTTATTTTCCTCACCAACGATGCCGTGAGGCCTTACACACAGCTCTATCAAAACATCAGCGATTACGGCTGGGTCTATTTCTTTTTGGCCTTTCCGCTCATGTTCATCATCCACGATACTTATTTTTACTGGACGCATCGGATGATGCACCATCCCAAACTGTTTAAGCTCTTTCATTTGGTACACCATAAATCGACCAGTCCAACACCATGGACGGCCTACTCTTTCCACCCTTTGGAAGCAGTTGTTGAAACGGGCATCTTTGTGCTCATCATTTTTATCATGCCAGTTCATGAGCTGCACCTGGCGGTTTTCTTTTTCATCATGTTCGTGTACAATGTGTACGGGCACCTGGGCTACGAGCTTTTTCCGAAACGTTTCCATAAAACCTGGATCGGCAGGTGGGTGAGCACTTCTGTGGCACACAACATGCACCATCAATATTTTAAGGGCAACTATGGTTTATATTTCTTATTTTGGGATAGGTGGATGGGCACATTAAGGCCAGAATACGACGAGAAATACGAAAAAGCCACTGCCTCTAAAGCCGATAAGGCAAAAGAAACAGCACAAGCGCTACATGAAAAATAAAATAGTTTGGATTACGGGCGCCTCATCAGGCATTGGCGAAGCTTTGGTTTACGCCTTTAACGCTTTGGGCGCCAAGCTTATCATTTCATCAAGAAACCGGGACGAGCTGTACCGCGTAAAATCGAACTGTAAAGCCCAGATAGATGTGCATGTTTTGCCCCTCGACCTCGAAGATAGCGCCTCATTACCCCAAAAAGCCGCCGATGCCTTGCGCATTTTCGGAAAAATAGACATCCTCATCAACAGTGGAGGCATTAGTCAGCGGGCCTTGGCGCTCGAAACAGACCTGGCCACCGAACAGCGCCTCATGAACGTTAATTTTTGGGGCACCGTAATTTTAAGCAAAGCCGTATTGCCACAAATGTTGGCCAATGGCAACGGCAGCATTGTATGCGTGAGCAGTTTGGTGGGCAAGTTCGGCACGCGTTTCCGTTCGGCCTATTCGGCTTCCAAACATGCCTTACACGGCTACTTCGATTCGTTGCGCATTGAAATAGACAACCCAAACATCCAAGTGCTTTTGGCCTGTCCCGGATTTATCAGGACCAAAGTAACCATCAATGCGCTTACGGCCAACGGCTCAGCCCAAGGCACCATGGACAGTGCGCAAGAAAACGGCATGGCACCCGAAGTCTGTGCCCAAGCTATTGTTAAGGCCATCGAACAAAAAAAGGAAGAGGTTTACATTGGTGGCAAGGAAACCAGGGGCGTGCTGCTGAAGCGCTTTTTTCCGAGACTGTTCTCCAAAATCATCCGTAAAGCCAAAGTAACTTAGCTTCTATAAGAAATTCAATAAACTGTAAATCAGTAGTTTGAAAAATATTTTCGACAAGTAAAAATCCGGACACTCGTGTGTTGCGTATCTCTTTTCAAAATCAACATAAAAACATGAAAAGAATATTCCTATTTGCAGCTGTCGTAGTAGCTATGGCGTGCTCCACACAAGTTAAGGCCCAAAAGAACCCAATGGTTGGCGGTGCGGCCATGTATCCAACCAAAGACATTGTAGACAATGCAGTGAACTCTAAAGACCATACTACCCTGGTGGCCGCCGTAAAAGCTGCCGGCTTGGTAGAAACCCTAAAAAGTGCTGGTCCGTTTACCGTATTTGCGCCAACCAACGAGGCTTTCGACAAATTGCCAAAAGGCACTGTAGGCAACTTGGTAAAACCAGAAAACAAAGCCACTTTGACCAAAATACTCACCTACCACGTAGTTGCCGGCAAAATGGGCAGCAAAGAAATTGCCGCAGCCATTAAAGCTGGGGGTGGCAAAGCCGAACTGACTACCGTAGAAGGTGGCAAACTATGGGCCTGGATGGAAGGCAAGAACCTGATGCTTAAGGACGAAAAAGGTGGCATGGCCAAGGTAACGATCAAGGATGTGTTTCAAAAAAATGGCGTAATCCACGTAATCGATACCGTTTTGATGCCTAAATAAGCAACTCTTAAAGCAAAAACCAGAGCGCCGCGAATTTTCGTGGCGCTTTTTTATGGCTCAGGCTTTGGCAAAAATCATTATATTATCATAGTGTTAACATTTTATGTACAAAGCATATACTTTTCGATTTTAATTCACATTTTTGTGTTTGGAAGAACGGCAATGCCCTCTTCTGCACTAATTTTGCCACACTATGAGCTTTATCTTAAAACCGGTTGATACCGTTGAAACCATCAGCAGAGAAGACTTCAAGAAAAACTACCTTGATGCCAAACGCCCATTGGTCATTAAAGGATTAACCAAAGACTGGCCTGCCCGCGAAAAGTGGACAACAGAATATTTAAAGGAAATTGCGGGAGATTTAGAGGTTCCTCTTTACGACAACTCGAAGGCAGATCCGGCAAAACCAATCAATGCCGCCACAGCACATATGAAATTTGGCGATTATCTTGACCTGATTAAGCGTGAGCCTACAGAGCTGAGGATTTTCTTTTTCAATCTCTTTAAAAAAGTGCCAAGCCTGATCAACGACGTCAAAATTCCGAAAGAATTGATGGGTGGATTTATCGAGAGCATGCCGGCCATGTTTTTTGGCGGTTCCAACTCGGTAACCTTCTTGCATTACGATATCGATTTGCCTCATATTTTCCATACGCACTTTGGCGGTCGCAAGCACATCATCCTATTCGATTACAAATGGAAAGACCGCTTGTATTGTCTGCCAAATGCAACCTATGCCTTAGAAGATTATAAGGTTGACAACCCTGATTTCGAAAAATTCCCTGCATTGAATGGTGTTGAGGGCTACGAAGTGTTTTTAGAGCATGGCGATACCTTGTTTATGCCTACCGGCATGTGGCACTGGATGAAGTATGTTGATGGTTCGTTCTCTTTAAGCTTAAGGGCCTGGGATCAGTCGATCAGCAGAAAAGTAGCCAGTGTTTGGAGCCTGTTCAGGCATGGTGCGGTAGATAGCTTGATCAAGATGGCATTTAAAGAAAAGTATGCCACCTGGAGAGAGAAAAAGGCCGTTAAAATTGCCGAAAGGGCTTTGGCCAAAAACAGACCCTAATTAAATGTGCCAACAGCAAGAGCTTAAAAAAGCTGCTAACCTGTGGCCCATCAAAATACTAAACGGGACTCTCAGCAATGAAGTCCCGTTTTTTATGAAGCTATTTTTAGCTTTAACAATAATATCAACCAACCTTAGCCTCTCTTAGGTGCCTTAGGTGGTAAAAACACATTATTTAAACCACCTTAGAAACCTTAGGCAGCCTTAGTAACACATCACCAAACAAAAACTTAGCTTTTCTTAGGCGTCTCGGGTGGTGAAAAACATATGATTAAACTACATTAGAAACCTTAAATAACCTTTAGCAACATCATCAAACAAAACTTAGCCTTTCTTAGGTGCCTTAGATGGTAAAACACATTATTTAAACCACCTTAGAAACCTTAGGCAGCCTTAGTAACACATCATCAAACATAAAACTTAGCCTCTCTTAGGTGCCTTAGGCGGTAGAAACAGTCTAATGTAAACCACTTTAGAAACCTTAGAATACTTATGACCAAACTGAACTTTAGCCTACCTTAGGCGCCTCAGGTGGTAAAAACCATACCAAACATGCAACAAACTCCACTAAGCGAAAAAGAAAAAATGCTGTCGGGCAAAGCCTACCAAGCCGGCGATACTACCCTGGCCAAAGAAAGATTAAAGGCACGCGAAATTGTTTTCGAGTTCAATAACCTCGCTCCAAAATTCATCAAGCAACGCAAGGAATTGTTGCGGAGACTTTTTGGCAAAACCGAAAAGATGTTTTATGTAGAACCGCCATTCAGATGCGATTACGGCTATAACATCGAAATAGGCGATAACTTTTACGCCAACTTCAACCTCGTTATCCTCGATTGCGCCAAGGTAAGTATTGGCAACAATGTTTTTATTGCTCCTAATGTTGCCATTTATACCGCTGGCCACCCCATCCATCCACATTTGCGCAATCAGGAATTTGAATGGGCCCAACCCATTACCATAGGCGACAGCGTTTGGATCGGAGGCAATGTGGTCATCAATGCCGGGGTAAAAATTGGTAATAATACCGTAATTGGTTCAGGTAGTGTGGTTATCAAGGATATTCCAGATAATGTACTGGCCGCGGGCAATCCCTGCAAGGTTATTCGCCCAATTACCGATGCCGACAAAGACTATTATTACAAACAGTTTAAACTTGACGAGTAATAGTACATTGCAGGTCGCCAACTATTCTGTACAGAAACTTACCCTCTTTGTTGTTAATTTTCCGCTGTGTTTTCTACTAGCTGCTGTGATCAACCACCACTTTCCACTGGCCGTTTATTTTGCGTAGCAACAGCGTAAAATAACCTTTGGGTTCGTCCTTTTCGCGCTTTAGGTTCCAGCTTCCCAATACAAAAGCCCTATCCTTAGCCAAAAAATCTACTTTTTTGATGCCGAATGTCAAAAAGCCCATAGCCGATTTATCCGGATAGCCCCTTTTGTAATTGTCCAACGTTTGTTGCCAGCCATAGGTCGGTCCGCTTTTGCCCACAAAAAGCAGGCTGTCGTTTTTCCAATAACCCTGCATGTAGGCTTCCACATCGCCTTTGTTCCAGGCGCCGCGCTGTTTTTCGAGCACATCCAAAATGGCCTGCCTATCGGCTTTGCTTTGGGCAAACGCGCCCATAGCCAACATGCATCCTAAACAAACCATAGCTATTTTCTTCATCATTTTTTGAGGTCTAATTTGTTTTGAAGATAAGATTATTTTCGCTTGGCCAAAAACTGGTTCAACATTTGTGCATCATTTGGCAGTCCAACATAACAAACCTAGCTGGACTGCTAAATTATCAATCTCAACCCTTATGTTCCATTTTAACCTCAAGTACTTTCTACTGGCCATTTTAATCTTTTTGGTCGAAGTATTCATTGCGCTTTACATCCATGATGCCATTATCAGACCCTACATTGGCGATGTGCTCGTCGTCATTTTGCTCTATTATGCGATCAGAAGTTTTCTTCGCGTTCCAGTACTTCCGACAGCCATAGCCGTATTGATTTTTGCCTATCTGATTGAAATGCTGCAGTATTTTCAATACGTAAAATGGCTGGGCCTGCAGGATTCGCATTTGGCCAACGTAGTGATGGGCAATTCTTTTGCATGGACAGACCTCATGGCCTACACCATTGGTATTGTACTCGTGCTATTTTTCGAAAAAGAACCTACGTTTAAAAGAAGCACCTAAACCAAAGTTGCCATGTGGCTCCAAAAATGACATCAGGCTTAAAATATTCTTGAGCCAAACTTTTAACTTCGATATTTCGTTAATAGAATCCGAATGAGAGGTTTTCAATTTTCCAAATTCAGGCCTAACGACCTGCCCAAAGGCGGTTTCGATGAAATGCTAAAGCTTTTTACCGAACTGCTCAACTATACGGCTGGCGATGCGGGCGAAGCATTGGCCTGGATGAACGAGCTCGACAAGAAATACAAGTTTACCAATAACGATTACGCCATGGGCGATTTTATTGACGACTTGAAGGAAAAGGGCTACCTGAAAGAAGAAAACGGCGAAGTAAAGATTACTGCCAAGACCGAACAAACCATCCGTAAATCGGCCTTGGAAGAAATTTTTGGCAAACTGAAAAAGGCGGGCAAAGGAAACCACAACAGCAATATTTCGGGGGTTGGCGAAGAGAAAAATGCCGACAGGCGCGAGTATGCCTTCGGCGACAGCCTCGATCAGATAGACATGACCGCTTCTATCCAGAATGCGCAGGTTAACCACGGCATTGGCAACTTTACCTTAACCGAGCGCGATTTGGAAGTAGAAGAAAAAGACTACAAAACCCTCACTTCTACCGTGCTCATGATCGATATTTCACACTCGATGATTTTGTACGGCGAAGACCGCATCACCCCGGCCAAAAAAACCGCCATGGCCCTGGCCGAACTCATTAAAACCAAATACCCGAAAGACACGCTCGATATTGTGGTTTTTGGCAACGATGCCTGGCCCATTACCATCAAAGATCTGCCTTACCTGCAAGTTGGGCCCTACCACACCAACACCCTCGCCGGCCTTGAACTGGCTACAGACCTGTTGCGCAGACGCAAAACGCACAACAAGCAGATTTTTATGATTACCGATGGCAAACCAACCTGCCTCAAGGAAAACGGCCGCTATTATAAGAACAGCATGGGACTTGACAGGAAAGTAATTGGCAAAACACTGAACATGGCGGCGCAATGCAAACGCCTCAACATCCCGATTACCACCTTTATGATTGCCCAAGACCCCTACCTGCAACAGTTTGTACGCCAGTTTACGCAGATTAACGGCGGCAGGGCCTTTTACAGCTCGTTAACCGGCCTTGGCGAATACATTTTTGAAGATTATATAAAGAACAGAAGAAAAACGGTGAGGTAGTCGGAAAGTCAATAGAAAGAACATCCCAACTTTAAAACCTTACTACTTTACAACAAGATACGAATGCAAGCAAAAACTCTAGGCGAACTCAAAGCCTCCAATTATAAATCGCTCAGCGTTAAAGACGAGCTCAGAAAAAATCTCATTAAACAACTGCAGCTTAAAGAAGCCGGATTTGAGGGCATTTTGGGCTATGACGAAACCGTAATTCCAGAACTGCAGACGGCCATCCTTTCTAGGCACAATATTTTGCTGCTGGGCTTGCGCGGCCAGGCCAAAACCCGTATTGCGCGTTTGATGGTGAACCTGCTCGACGAATACATTCCCTACGTAGCCGGAAGTGAGATTTTCGACGATCCGCTAAATCCCATTTCCTGGCATGCCAAAAACGAGATTGCCCTGAAAGGCGATGATACCCCTATTTTATGGCAGCACCGCAGCGAGCGCTACACCGAAAAACTGGCGACGCCTGATGTAACCGTTGCTGACTTGATTGGCGATGTTGACCCCATCAAAGCCGCTACGCTAAAACTGACCTACAACGACGAAAGGGTAATCCACTTTGGCTTGATTCCGAGGGCACACCGCAGCATTTTCGTCATCAACGAACTGCCCGACCTCCAGGCGCGTATCCAAGTGGCACTGTTTAACATGCTCCAGGAAAAAGACATTCAGATTAGGGGTTTTAAGCTCCGTTTGCCTTTGGATGTACAGTTTGTGTTTACGGCCAACCCCGAAGATTATACCAATCGTGGCAACATTGTTACCCCATTAAAAGATCGTATCGAAAGCCAAATTCTGACCCACTACCCAAAAAGCATCGAAATTTCGAGAAAGATTACCTTCCAGGAAGCTAGGCTCACCGAAGAGCAACGCAGCCTGATCGAAGCTGATGGATTGGTGAAAGACCTGGTAGAGCAAATTGCTTTCGAAGCGCGCCAAAGCGAATATATCGACCAAAAATCGGGTGTGTCGGCCCGTCTAACCATATCGGCTTACGAGAATCTGATTAGCAATGCCGAACGCAGAATGCTCATCAACCACGAGCCACGCACTTTTGTTCGCCTATCTGATTTAAGTGGCATCATTCCGGCAGTAACCGGAAAAATAGAGCTGGTTTACGAAGGTGAGCTCGAAGGCCCAGCCAAGGTAGCCCACACCCTGATTGGCAAAGCCATCAAGCACTTGTTTGTACGCTATTTCCCTGATCCCGAAAGAGCCAAAAAGAGCAGAACAGCCAATCCATACACCAAAATTACCGAATGGTTTACCGAGGGCAACACCATTGACATAGCCGACGACTTGACCTTTGCGCAATACCAAAAAACCTTGACGGAGGTAGGCGGCTTACACGAATTGGTGCAACAGTTCCACCCCAAGCTGAGCGAAAACCAAACCTTGTTGCTCATGGAATTTGTGCTGCATGGCCTGGCGGCGTTTTCTCAGCTCAACAAAAACTACCTGAACAGTGGTTTTGGCTTTGCCGATATGTTCGATAGTTTGTTCAACGCCGACCTCAGCGATGAAGATGAGGAAGATTTTAGGTAATTTTAGCACTTCAAGCTTTATTTATGGGTCGTAGCCTCTTTCTTTCTATCCTGTGTCTGGTTGTTTTGGCACTCGATTTCTATTGTTATTATGCCATCCTGAGCGTTTTTAAAAAATGGTCGGCCAAAACCAAGCGCATTTTCGCCTACATCTGGTGGGCCGTTAGCCTTATACTTATTATTGGTGTATTTTGTGCCATTTACCTGAACCTGTTCCTAACCATCAGGGCTATTATTCTGGTGGCATTCTTTCTGCTTTCAACGGCCAAGGTATTTATGTTGCCTTTCTTGCTCATCGACGATTTGAGGCGATTGGCCATCAAGCTTTTTAAACGCAAGAAAAAACCCGCGAAAGTTGCCGAACCTATAGCTGGCGAACCTATCAGCCGTTCAGCATTTTTGGTCAAGGCCGGATTGGTGGCGGCCGCTGTGCCGCTCAGTTCGTTGAGCTGGGGCATTATTTCGGGTGCTTACGACTACCAGATCAGGAGAGTACGACTGGTATTGCCCAACCTGCCCAAAGCTTTCGACGGCATTACCATGGCGCAGATTTCAGACATCCACTCGGGCAGTTTTTACAATAAAACAGCGGTAAAAGGTGGCGTAGAAATGCTGATGGCCGAAAAACCCGATTTTGTGTTCTTTACCGGCGATTTGGTGAACAACCTCACCAGCGAGGTTAAAGACTATCAGGATATTTTTGCCAAGGTGAAAGCCCCATTGGGTGTTTATTCTACCTTGGGCAACCACGATTACGGCGATTATTATTTTGGCAAGGAAACTTCGCCAGCCAAGGTCAAAAACCTACAGGATATGGTTGCTACCCACAAGATTATGGGCTATGATTTGCTGATGAACGAACACCGACGCCTCAAGGTTGGCGGCGAAGAAATCGGTATTTTGGGCATCGAGAACTGGGGCATGGGCCGCTTTCCGAAATATGGCAAAATGGAACTGGCTACCCAAAACACCGATGATTTGCCGGTTAAGCTACTGCTTTCGCACGATCCTTCGCACTGGCGTGGCGAGGTATTGCAAAAATACCCACAAATTGATGCCATGTTTAGTGGCCATACCCACGGCATGCAGTTTGGCGTAAGATTGAAAGAATTTCAATGGAGCCCAGTACAATACATTTACAAGGAATGGGCCGGACTTTACCGCGAAAAGCAGCAACAGCTTTATGTAAACGTGGGTTATGGCTTTTTGGGCTATCCAGGCCGCGTAGGAATTTTGCCAGAAATCACAATTTTCACCCTGCAAAGGGCATAAATAGCCTCTTATCTCTGGTACCTTAGGCGGTAAGAACAAGTTTAATAAACCACCTTAGAAACCTTAGAGAGCCTTAGCAACATCATCAAACAAAAACTTAGCCTATCTTGGGCGTCTTAGCTGGTAAAAGAAACAAACCATTAAGGAATTTAGCAGGTTAGTAGTTTAAAGCTCAACCCTAAAAACCATACGAAATATCCATAAACCAAGCCTCTTTTAGGTAACTTCGGTGATAAGGACAGCTTAATAAACCGTCTTAGAAACCTTAGAGAGCCTTAGCAGCATCATCAAACAAAAACTGAGCCTATCTTGGGCGTCTTAGGTGGTAAAAGAAACAAACCATTAAGGAATTTAGCCGGTTAGTAGTTTAAAGCTGGACCAGCCTAAAACCATATGAAACATGCAAAACTAAGCTTCCCTTAGGTGTCTTAGGTGGTAAAAACCTAACACACAGTATGGACTTTTAAGGCTGTTTTTGATAAATAACAGCTTTGATAAAATTACCGTAATAATGCTTTTCGGTTATCGGGATGTATTGAGGCTTAAAAAACGGAGAGGTATCTATCAAATCGTTTACGCGAACAACATTGATGAATCTGAAAAACAAATGCATGGCTTTGAGTATAGCTCTTTTCCATAGTGCCGATTGCTTGTTCAGGTAGAAATCAACATCAACCCAAATACCTTCTGCTGCCAATAAAGCATCAATATGGCCAAATACTTTCTCGGCCTTTGCGCCATCAAAATTATCGAACAAGAAAGGCGTGAGTACGGCATCAAAAACCTGATTGGTTTGGTAGTCCTCGATATCCTGATGAACAAATTCGACCTGGTGATGCGTAACAACCTTTTTGGCCAAGGCAATCATCTCGATGGCGGCTTCTACAAAAACGATGGTCATGGGCTGGGTTATGGCATTCAGGTCTTTCAAAATCCACCCTGTGCCCCCACCAACAATGAGCAGTTTTTTGCAATGTCTGATATAGCCCAACTGCTCGGTTTGTGCCTTGACCTGCGATTTAAAAAACACCAACCGACTTAAAAAATCATATCTTTTGGCTATTTTATCGTATGATGGTTCTCGCTTAGCCATAAGTAAGCACGCCTAAAATTCCGCAAATCGATTTAAATAAAATCAGTCCATCTATCACCATTAAATAGTAGAGGATTTTATGGCGCTTACGCATAGAATAGGCCACAATAATGGTGGCCATAAACGGCAAGGTATTAAACAGCAATTGTAGTGCATGAAAATGCCGATAATGCGCAAAAATCAGCAATGAAGCCAATCCAATAACCAGCAAGGGGATTAAGATATAGAAAATTGTAGCACGCAGGCCATAACGCACCACAAAAGTCCGTAAGTCTTTATTGGCATCGGTGGGATAATCCTTAATGTCGAACATGATGGCATTTACGGTGCAGAACATCCAATTTTTAACAAAGAGCCAAATCCACAAAGGCCAATCCTTATCGTTGATATCGAGCTCTATTTTCAAGATAATCAGCAACAGCACATTGGCACAGCAGGCCCATACAAAACCGATTACAAAAGCTTTAAGCCAGCCCTTGTTGCGCAAATTGAGGCTTAAAAAAGAGCGAGGCAACAGGCCATAGTAAAATGCGCCGGCACACAGAATAACCACAATACTGGCCCAATAATCCTTGGGCAAGCTTAAAACGCCATCTATATTTTTGACGAACAAATAAGTGGCCAGCAACATCGAAACGGCAAACAAGATCCATTGGCTGTATTTAACGAAAGTCCGATTATCGGCATACCATTTTGCCCTTAAATTGGTTGGTTTTTGCAGTTTCATGGCGCCCCTATACGCATAGGTGTAATAAACCGTGGGCGATATAAAAAGCAGCACAAAATAAGTGGCCGAAGGAAAAGGCAGGCCTAATTGCAAGCAAGCTTCTATGGTTAGGGAAACAGCCAGAATGCCAACGAAATAGTTGCCAAAAAAAATCGACCTGATGAGCTTGCCTACCATTATAATCCAAAAATAAACAATTATTAAGCAGATTACGGCTATGATTTTTCGGGCTGAAGCAATGGGGTTGATATTTTGCCAGAAATTGCGATATTTACAGTAATGCTGAGCTAATTATTGGCCAATAGACAAATGAGCCAATTCACGAGAAATGTTTAAAAAAATACTTTTTTCTGTTCTGGATTTCCTGCTTTTCAGCAATATTTTTATTGCCGTTTGCGCCGTTGCGCAAGGCTTGGTTACTTATTATTTACTAGGACTTCCGGCAGATCGGTACGTATTGGCTTTTCTGTTTTTTGCCACACTCATTATCTACAACCTCAGCGTACTGTTAACCAAGCCAGCCGACCTGCAAAAATCGCAGTTCAAAAGAATAGACTGGTTCTTTGAGCATCATCGCCTAATGATATCGATAACGATGATTGCCATCCTGTGCATTATACCATTAGCCTTGCTGTACTTAAGCATGCAAGCCAAATTGCTGATGGCCTTTGTAGGCATTATTGCTGTGGCTTATAACTTTCCTTTTCTTACGCTAGACCAGAAAAAGATAGGCCTGCGCAACCTGCCGGTTATCAAATTGTTTCTGATTGCCTTTATATGGTCGGTTAGTTGCGTATTGCTCCCTATTGTAGAGTTGGAAAGCAATTATGGCATTGTTATTCCGCTGGGCGAAACGATTCTTTTGCTTGCCCAGCGCCTACTGTTCGTCTGTGTCTTGACCATTCCTTTTGATATTAGGGATTTTTTCCAAGACAAAATCTACGAGCTTAAAACCATTACCGTAACCGCTTGGGAGAAAAAGGCCTGGGTCTTTTGTCAGGCACTACTGGTGTTATACCTGATCTTGCTGGTGCTGTTTACCAAAACCATTAACCTCGATGTGGCAGGTCTGACCTTGACTATTTTTTTAACGGGCTGGCTCATCTTTAAATCGAACCCGAAAAGAAGCGAATACTACTATTTCTTGTGGCTTGACGGCATCATGATTCTGCAGTGCGCCGTACTGTTTGCCACTAATCTGCTGGACAAGCTCTTTTAAACCGCAGGAACACTTGCGAAGTTTAACTTTTAGTCATTTTGTTTTCAATGGTAAAGTTGAGGGCTACGCCGTTTAAAAACTTCGCAAGTGTTTTTCAAAGAGCTTCGCAAGTGTTTTGAGAATACTTTATCCCGCATTAAAGCGGTAGCCGATACCGCGAACGGTTTGCAGCAACTGCGGATTATCGGGGTTGAGTTCTATCTTTTTGCGTAGCCTTACAATGTGCATGTCGAGGGTGCGGGTATTGACGTCGGAGTTGTAGCCCCAAACCACCAGCATCAGCTCGTCGCGGTTGATTACTTTGTTCGGGTTGCGCAGGAAATACAGCAAAATCCTGTTTTCTAAAATGGTCAATTCTATTTTCTTGCCATCGCGAAACAGGGTATGAATATTCGGATGGTGCTCCATGTTGCCAAAACGGTGTATTTCTGAACGGTCGTTGTTGAGCAGGAACTTCACCTTGCTATCGAGCATGGCTACCAGTACATCCATGTTAAAGGGCTTGGTTACATAATCAGAGGCCCCAAAATTATAGGCATCGATCTTATCTACGTCCTGCGCCTTGGCCGTCATCATAATTACCAAGCCTTCGTAGCCCTGTTTGCGTACTTCTTCGCAAACTTCAGAGCCTTCTTTGCCTGGCAGCATCCAATCGAGCAACACAATATCAGGCTTTTCGTTCATAATGGTCTCGATGGCTATTAGTCCATCGCTGTTCTCCAACACTTCATATCCTTCTGCCTGTAAACGGTGTACCACCAAGAAACGAAGATTTTCGTCGTCTTCAACAATCAGTATTTTAATTCCTTTAGACATTTTTTTTTGTTTTAAAGTGCAGTGTTTAAAATCGGAACGTTATCGCCTACAGCTAGCTACAGACCCAACACTACAACTCGTTATTATAGGGTAATACAATTTTAAATTCGGTTCCTTTGTCTACCACGCTTTTTACGGTGATTTCGCCACCCATAAAGTTAACCAGTTCTTTGCAAAAAGCCAAGCCCAGTCCTACACTTCCATTCTGGTTGTAGCGGTTCTGAATGCGGTAAAACTTTTTAAAGATATTATTTATTTCCGACGATGGAATACCGATGCCCGCATCTTTAAACCTGAACACCACGCGGTCTTTAATCAAGCGGGCCGAAATGTGCAGCTTTTTGTGGTTAACCGGCGAATATTTATAGGCATTTTCGGCCAGGTTATCGAACAGGCTGCCCAGCAGCACCGGATCGGTTACAAAGGTTTTAAAGCCATCCAGTTCGTAGGTAAAATCGAAATCGGGATGCTTGAGGCAATGCACATCGATGGTACTTTCAATAAACTCGGCCATGTTGATTTCGTCGCGGTTAAGGGTAATGGCCTTGTTCTCGATCTGGGTAAAAGCCAGCAGTTTGTTCATCAAGCCATTGAGTTTGTCGGCTTCCTCGTCTAATATTTTTCCGTACAGCTTTTGTTCGCGTTCGCTGATGCTTGGGGCGCTCTTGATGTTGTTGCCCGCAATTTTGATCACGCTTACCGGAGTCTTGAACTCGTGCGTCAGGTTGGTCAGGAAATCGTACTGCAGCTTGAACATTTTATGGTTGATGTTCAGGTTGCGGTAAATGAGAAAAGCCACCAGCACCAATACGCCATAAAACAGCAACAAAAGCGCGGCTATAGGCAGAAAGTAACTGAAGATTTCCTTTTTAACGAAAGACCGCGACGAGATGAAATAAAGCTTAAACTCCGAAAACGCACCAGGCAAGGCAATCTCGCCAGTAACGTATTCAGACGAAGCATCGAGGGGATCGTAGGTAATGGGCTCAATCCTGATGTTCTGGTACAACAAGGGCCTGGTATTCCTGATTTTGATCTTGCTCGGATCAAGCTGAAAAGAAAGCAGGTCTTGCTGGTAAACGGGTTGCGAATCCAGCTTCTCAGAAACCATTCTTTTGTAGGTTTTGAGCTGTTCGGGACTCGGAATGTTAAAATAGTCGATTTTGTTGGATCGAATATTGGTAAAATTGCTGAACAGCTGATCCTGACTGGGCACTTTGGCTGTATCCAGTTTCTGTACAAAGTTGATGAGCTTTACGGCTAAGGCATTAAAATCTTCGGCCTCCGCATAGTTTCGGCCTTCGCTCTCGGTAAACAGTTTCACCGAATCTTTAGGCACCAGGCTGCCAAACTGATAAACCCCTTTAATGCCAATGGAGAAATGGCCCAGGTTCATGCCGTTCTCCTCATATTTGATATTCCTTACCTCAGTATCATAAAAAACCACCTTCGATACAAAGGGGTATTGAAGCAAAATGGTATCGACAAATTTAGAAGCCGTTGCCGAATCGAGAAAGCCGTTGTAGTACGAAATCTCGGGCAACTTGTTAAAAAAGAAATCGTTATAGGGCTTGATGCTTTCTTCCAACACATTGGCCTTGGCCGAAACAAATTCGTTTTCGATGTTCTTTTTGCTGTAATTGAAGGCCAAAAACAACGAAAGGATAAACACAACCGAAATCAGGACAATAAAAGTTACGATCAGCGAAAAATTCTTGCGATATCCAGTATCTTTTTCTGAAACCATTTCAGTTTATTTCTTTTTCAAATTGTTCTCCAAAAAGCTTTCGAGCGCGGCGTAGGTCTTTTGTCGGCTTTCTTCGCGTCCCATTCCGAAAGGCAGGTCCTCCCTTTCAAAATAAGTGACCGGCACGTTGCGCTTTTTAAGCTCTTTGACAAAGCGGATAGCATCGCTGGCACTGATACGCGGATCTTTGGTATTTTGTGTAATAAAGATAGGGATATTTACTTTCTCGGCGTGAAAAATAGGCGACGCCTGGCGCATGTAGTCTACGTCGGTATCGGGGTTGCCTATAATTTCGTAGTACATCTGCAGGTTCGACCTGAAGAAAGGCGGAATGGTGCTCAGGTAGCTGAACAGGTTCAACACGCCCGTGTTAGAGGCTGCACATTTGTAGAGCTTCGGACTTTTAATAGCCGCATTGAGGGCAATGTAGCCTCCAAATCCGCTACCGTAAATAGCAATGCGTTGCGGATTGGCAATTTTCTTCTGGATGAGCCATTGCACGCCATCATCAATATCGTCTTGGATCTTGCCGCCCCATTGCTTAAAACCGGCCGCATAAAAATTCTTGCCGTAGCCCGACGAACCCCGGTAGTTGATTTGCAGCACGGCATAACCTCTATTGGCAAAAAACTGTACCTCGGCATTAAAGCCCCAGGTATTGCGCTGACCTGGTCCGTTATGTGGAATAACCACCACGGGCAGGTTTTTGGCTGTCGAGTTTAAAGGCAGGGTCAGATAACCGTTCAGTTTCAGTCCGTCGCGCGAGGTAAAGCTGATTGGCTTCATTTCGCACATTTCTTCTTCCTTGATCGAAGAATTGATATCGCTGAGTTTCTTCAAGGTACCGCTACTGGCAATGTACAGGTAATACGAACCCGGGTTGCGATCGGTAAATGTTCGCAACACAAATACATCTTCGCTCTTATCGCGATCGATGACCCTCACTTCTGCCTTCGCCAACAATTTGTCCAGTTTCTGGTAAAGCACTTTGGCGTCATTGTCGAGGTAATGCTTTTCCTTTTTCCAGGTTTCGCAAACCACATAAGCCATTTTGCCTTTCCTTTTCGAGTATTGGGCATCTACCACGTTCAGGGTATCGTTAGAAAACAGTACGCTTTTTTCTTTTCCGGTTAGGCAATCAAGCTCAACCAGTGCGCTATTGTTGCGGTTCACGTCAGAAATGGCATACACCGTATTGGGTTTGTCTTCGGCAAAAGCCACCGGAAACAAGGTTGTTTTAAAATTATTGGTGAGTATGGTTTTAAATTCCTGTCCTTCGTTTTCACGGTACAGCAATTTTTCATTTACGCCATCGCTCGAAGTAGCCATGCGCAGCCGTCCTTTCGAATCAGTTATCCATTTGGTAATGTTGCCAGGGTTCTGTGCGGCCATTTCCATCTTGCCGTCGCGCACGTTTAGGCGATACACGTCAGACACCGTCGAATCGCGTTGGTTAGACAGAATGAGCAGGTATTTATCGTCCATCAGCTGGTCGTCGAGCACGCGCATCCTCGTTTTTTCGTTGCTGCTCAGCTGACGTTCGTTCTTTCCCTGTTTGTTGATGATGAACAAATCAGACTGAAACCGATCGCCATGTTTCTCCTTGTAATAAATCAGTTCGTTGTTGCTAACCCAAGAATAAAAGCTGATGTTTTTTTCGTGCAGGTGGGTTAGCTGCACCACTTTGCCTGTGGCGATATCTTCGACAAAGAGGTTTTGCTTTTTGTCTTGCAGCTTCAGGTACGAAAGACTTTTGCCGTCTGGAGATATACGGTACGTGGCCCTATCTTGCGATTTAAAAAAATCGTTAACGGGAATTTCGGGCACTTTATTGCCCCTGTTACAGGCCAACAGCAATGTTCCGAGTACCAATAAAATATATCTTTTCGCTAATGTCATACTTAAAAAATCATACAAAAATACGGAACACCTTGCAGGCAAGGGCATTTGCCGTTAATATTGTTACTTACCCCCAAACCGTATTTAGGATTTCAATGTAGCCAACATTGAAATTTATTCAAATAAATTGCGAGTAACATTTAGAATACGCGCCCACAATTTTCGTTATTTGAACAAACAGGCTTAAATTGCGTTCAAAATAATTAATTTTAGGTGTCAACGCCAAAAACGTCTTCGATGAAAAGATTCATTTTGCTCATTTTTCTTTCCTGTTCGTTTTTTACGCTGCTGGCGCAAAATGACATCGACGAGGCTTTGGCCTATCAGTATTACCAACAAGCCGATTACGAAAAGGCCGCGGTACTGCTCGAAAAACTGTTTAACAAAACCAAAAACGACGGCTATTTTGAGCTTTATTTCAATGCGCTGATCAAGATCAAAAAATACAGCGAAGCCGAAAGCCTGTTGAAGGGGCTGATTAAGCAATATCCCCAAAAAGGCCAATATGCCGTAGCGCTTGGCCGTGTTTATCAGGAAAACGGACGAACTGCCGAAGCCAACAAGATTTTTCAGGAAGCCATAGCCAATACCCCCAAAGACGAAAATAAATTTAGGGACCTGGCCAACAGCTTTTACCGTTTTGAGGCCTACGATATGGCAGCCGCTACATTTCTGCAGGGCCGTAAACTTCTGGGCGACGACCAGCTCTTCTTGTACGAACTGCTGAGCATTTACCGTTTCAAAAAAGACAAGCTGGCACTTATCCAAGAATATGTAAACGCCCTGGCCCTCACCCCGCAGCTGCAGCTACAGGCGCAAAATGTACTGGCCTCTGTTTTCGAAAGCAATGCCGATTACCAGCTGTTGCAGACGGCACTGCTTAAAAAAATACAGAAAGATCCGCAGGCAGAGGTCTATACCGAAATGCTGATCTGGCAATACATACAGCAGCAGGAATACGAAATGGCCCTGCGCCAACTTATTGCCCAAGACAAACGCACCAAGGGCGATGGTTCGCTGCTCTACAATACGGCCAACACCTTTGTGGCCAACAAAGCTTATACCACAGCCATTAAGGTCTACGAATACCTATTGGCCAAGGGTACGGAAAGCGATTTTTACCTGCCCGCCAAAATTGAACTGGTCAATGCCAAATACCAGTTGGCCATTAGTGGCAAGTTCGAAAAACCCGCCATCCAGGCATTGGCCAACGAGTATGAAGCTATTTTGGCCCAATATGGCAAAACGCAACAGAGTCTTTATGCCCTGCAAAGATTGGCCTACCTGCAGGCCTATTACCTCAACGACCTGAAAAAAGCAGAAGCTACCCTTGAGGAAGGCCTCAAAATACAGCGTATCCAGCCGACAGACATGGCCCAGCTTAAAATGGATTTAGGCGATATTTACATCCTCACCAAACAGCCTTGGGAAGCCATTTTGGTTTATGAGCAGGTAGCCAAACAGTTCGAAAACCAGCCCATGGGCAACGAAGCCAAATACCGATCGGCCAAATTGTTTTTCTATGTGGGCGATTTCCAATATGCCAAATCGCAGGCCGATGTGCTAAAGGCTTCTACTTCGCAGCTGATTGCCAATGATGCCCTTAACCTCAGCCTGCTCATTTCTGATAACCTGCAAAGCAAAAACGACAGCTTGGCACTTAAGATGTATGCCGATGCCGATATGTTGCAGTTTATGAACCGCAGCAGCGAAGCCTTGGTGAAGCTGGACAGTATTGACGTTGCTTTTCCGAACAACAGCCTGACCGATGATATTTTAATGGCCAAGGCCAAAATCTATATCAAAACCAACGACCTGGAGAAAGCGGTGAGCATGCTGAAAGAACTGATCGATGCGCACCACGACAGTATTTGGATTGACGACGCGCTTTTTACCCTAGCCGATCTGTACGACAAAAAACTGAACAAGCCCGACGAAGCCAAGAAATTGTACCAGCAATTGATGAACGATTATCCCGGAAGCATGTTTAATGCCGAAGCCAGGAAACGCTTTAGAAACATCCGAGGTGATAATGTAGGCACATAATCCTATCTTTGTGCATGCTTTTATACAATGTAACTGTAATTCTTGAAGATTCTGCGGCCGACGAATGGTTGCAATGGATGCAGGAAACCCATATACCCGAGGTGATGGCTACCGGCAAATTTGTGTCTAACCGCCTGCTCAAGGTATTGGATTCGCCCAATGAGGGCCAAACCTTTTGCGCTCAATATGTGGTTGAAGACCTGGCCAGCTATGAGGCTTACAGAACCCTGCATTCGCCTGCCCTACAGGCCGACATGCAAGCCAGATTCGAAAACAGGTTTGTAGCTTTTCGCACCTTGATGCAATACGTAGACTAGATGAATATTATACAAACACCCATTAAAGACCTTTTGGTAATCGAGCCAAAAGTATGGAAAGATACCAGAGGCTATTTTTACGAAAGCTATAATGCCAAGGCTTTTGAAGCGGCCGGCATTCATGCCGCTTTTGTACAAGACAATCAATCTTTTTCTCAAAAAGGAACCCTGCGTGGCCTGCATGCACAAGCGCCCCCATTTGCGCAAGGCAAACTGGTAAGGGTAATCCAAGGAAGCGTGCTCGATGTTGCTGTTGACATCAGGAAAGATTCGGCTACTTATGGCCAGCATTTCAGCATCGAGCTTTCTGGCGAAAACCACAAGCAGCTTTGGATGCCCCCTGGCTTTTTGCATGGCTTTTTAACGCTCGAAAACGATACGATTTTCACCTACAAGGTAACCAATTACTACGATAAGCATTCGGAGATTGGCATCATGTGGAACGACCCTACCCTCAACGTAAACTGGGGAGATTTTGAACTGAGCGAAATACTTCTATCAGATAAAGACCTGTTGCTCGGCGATTTTAAATCGCTGGCAAGTCCGTTTTAAAAAAGCAGCCCTATCCACGATTTGTAGATAGGGCTGTTTTCTTGACTGGGCAATTGCCCAATATGCCATGATTTATTGTTTGATTAAATCGTAGAGTTCGTCTAGCTTAGGCGAAAGCACAATTTCTATCCTACGGTTCTTGCTGCGGTTCTCGGCTGAGGTATTAGGTGCCAAAGGCTGAAACTCGCCCTTGCCGGTTGCGGTCATCCTTACGCTTTCTACCTTTTGTTCTTCTGTAAGGAAACGAACAACCGAAGTGGCGCGCAGTACGCTTAAATCCCAGTTGTCTTTAATCTGGCCCAGATTGTTGATTTTTTGCGAGTCGGTGTGGCCCTCAACGGCAATGTTGATTTCTGGTTGTTGCTTTAATACGGTTGCCAGTTGCGTTAAGGCCTGTTTGCCCTTCTCGTCGATAATAATACTGCCCGATGGGAACAATAATTTATCGGTTAGCGAAACATAGACCTTGCCGTTCTTGATTTCGACGGTAAGGCCATTTTTGGTAAAGCCCAACAAGGCTTCCTGTAGCTTGGCCTTAAGCTGATTGGTGGCTTCGTCGCGTTTGCGCAAAATCTCTTCTACCTCTTTTAAACGCTGTTCGCGTTTTTTCAAATCGGCTGATAATTTATTGATTTCGGTAGAGCTGTTGTTTCTCAACTTGGCATAATTGCCATCCATTTCGGTGTATTTGGCTCTCAAATCGGCCAGCTGACCATTTAAAGAAGCGGTATCTGCCTTTAAACGTGCTATTCTTTGTTCGAGGCTTTCGTTTTTAAGCTGCGATTCGGTCCACCCGGTATTTAGCGAATCTTGTTTGGCCAACAAAGCCTTGTATTTTTTGGGCGATAGGATAACACAGGAACTGAAAGCGGTAAGGAATAAGGCAAATGCTGCCAAAAGGCCGATTTTCTTCATCAGAATTTAAAAATTTAGGTTAAAAATTGTGTGTGTGCTACAACTAGGTGGCTGTGGCTTTTCTCAAAAATAGCATAAATGGTTGGATAGTAGCAAAAGCAGTTATCAACTTATCAACGATAGTAGGCTTTAAAAACTCCGAATCGGCAATCGGACACATGGCCGCAAAGCTTTTGAACTTAAGCCATTCGATCTGTGGATGATTGGGCTCGTAGCCTTTGGGCGCCTTTTTCAATTTGCCTTCCTCGCTGAGACGAAACATGGCCTTGAAATCAGGGTGATTGATGACTTCCAAAAACTCAGATCCGTTGTAATCGATTTCTTCCCGTACCATTTTCAGGATGTGGGCCTCAGGCTGCCAAAATCCGGCTCCAAAAAAACAGTTTCCGGGTTCAATGTGCAGGTAATAGCTTTGCGTGGTTTCGTTGTAGCCCTTGATATCGAAGGCAATGCCATAATGTTTCTTGTAGGGATCTTTATTCGGACTGAAGCGGATATCGCGGTAAATGCGCAACAAGGCCTTCTTGGGTTCTGTAGCGCCCGAAAACTCGGGATCGATAGCGGCCAGTTCTTTGATCAGCGTGGCAATAAAAGGAAAAAGATCGGTCTTGACCTCTTCGTAGCGGTGTTTATTTGCCGCAAACCACTCGCGATTGTTGTTTTGGGCAAGGTCTTTGATAAAATCGAAGGTTTTTTTATGCAACATTTTTTGATTGTTGAATGGTTATATGGTTCAATTGCTTAATTGTTATACTGCTGGATTGTTGAATTGCTACATTGCTAAATGGTTATACGGTTGGGTGGTTTACTGCCAACTGAAAACCATTAACTGAAAACTGCCAACGCTAATTACTTATCGTACTCGGGCTTATACCTGATCTTGGGCGACAAATAATGTAACAAAAACACCCTTGAATATCGGTAATTAAAGGGCGATAACAAAAGCGAGCCCAAAAATATGACGCCCACATACAGCCACAGCGAATCGAAATCCAAACGGCCACCCGAAAAATGATAGGTAGCCAAGCCCATGGCAATCATTTCGGTCATGTTCATGGCATAGCTTACGTACATCGCGGCATAAAAATAGCCGGGCTCAACTTCGTAGCGCAGTTCGCAAACCGGGCAATGGTGTAATGTTCTTTGGATGTTGAAGCCGTACATGCTTCCGGTAAATATCGGTCCTCGTCTGCATTGCGGGCATCTGGCCTTAAAAACGGCATACAGCTTAGCGGTTTTCTTCATGGCTGCATGTGAACACGAAAATTAATTTTCTGTATTTAGGGTAGGCGAAGTGGCCTTTTTACGGTAGTTCTTATACCAGATCAATCCCACGCCTACAATGAGCAAATATGGGATAGAAAGCAGGTAGACCACGCCATCGTTAATACCCTTGGTTTGGTTGTTGCCATTCTTGGTACCCTGCTCTGCATTGATGGTACACATCGAGCATTGTGCCTTGGCATTGGGCGTAAAAGCAAAGCCAATCGCTAAAAAGAACAAGAAAAGAAGGGCTTTTTTCATGATGATGCAAATATATACATTATTGCTGTAGAGGGGGATAAAAATAATGTCATAAAAAAAGCCCCCCGGAATTCTGGAGGGCTTCATTAATATAACTATTTAACTATTCTACAAAGTTCCATAGATGAATGAAGTAGGGTCGGCAGTTCTGTACAAGCCTCCCAGGTTAGGGCTGTTAGGCGTAGTGCTGGTTACCCAATCTATTTTAAACGGCCCTGATACGATATAATCGGCCAATGGTTTTAATTGTATCGCCCTGGTATTCCAGTTATTATCTGAAGTTACCACCGGAATGTTGTCCAAGGTAATCACATCGCCGTTGCGCGTATAGCCAAAGTTAACCGTAGCGGTAAAAGCCGAAGTTCCCGACATGTAAGCCACAGCCACCGAGAACGTGGTGTTGCTGGTCAGCGTAAAAGTGGTAGAAGTTACCGATCGGCCACTCGCTACAAAAAGCGCCACCATTTGGTTGTAAACGGCTGTAAAGCCAGAAGTAACACCCGTAGGCAAGCCTGCTGTTGGTATGGTTATCTTTTTATAAGGATAGGTAGTTTGATAGCCGAACAAAGAAGACAGCGGCGTTAAAGGTACCGGGTTCGATTTGACGATATACTCTTTGCCATTCGTATCGTAGAAAGCCATGGTGGTAGCATCTTTCCAGGCCATCCTGATCAGCGTTACCCCTTGGTAAACCAAGCCTGGGCCCAACAAATCGGCACCATCCAGCTTAAAGGCAAACTTTGAAACACCCGATCCGGCCGTAACGCCATCGGCCAAAAGACCCGAAAGGCTTACCCTTTTTCCGGCAGCCAGGTTATTGGTGGTATTGACAGAAATACCTGCTTTTAAGGTAGCGCCACCCGAAACAATTTCGATGTAAGGATTCTTTATCGTGGTGAAAAAGTTCTTGAACTTATCGATAGCTGTCAGGTAGCCTCCGCTGGCGTAGGTAGCCTGTTGCGCAGCGGTAGCTTTAACCAATTTAAAGGGCTGTCTGTATTTCTTGCCTACAAAAATAATGCTGTCGCCGTTGATCCTATCAAAGATAAATTCGATATCGCTGCTAAAGCCTACTTTGGCTGTGCCGCCCAAAACCGCATTATTCGGGTCGTCGAGCATTGAAATATAGTTATAGGTATCGAATACCAGATCGGTACCGATGTCTTGCTTTACCCTGTAATACGACTTGGCCACTGTAGACGCGGCATCATTGGTCATATCGCCATACATGGTTACGTTCTGTTGGTTATCAAAAGTAACGTAAAAGCCATAGCCGCCACCGCCAAAGGTTGGCAAGGTAGCAATCCATCCGTTAGGTGCGCTGGTAAGGGTGGTAGAAACCAGCTTGATCTGATCGGCCGCCCTTTCTTGTGGCGTTTTGTCAAAAACGGGCACATACGATGTTTTCTTGCAACCCATCATTACAGACAAGATTGCAATGTAAAATATTGTTTTTTTCATCTTCGTTAATTTAGTAAGCCAATTGTCCATAAAAATAATTGGTTGGGGCGTTCAAAACCGTAAAGCCAGCCAGCTTCATATAATCGTCGGGCACCACATTAACCGGTAGCCAATCGGCCACAAAAGTGTTGTTGAGCAAGTAGTCGGTTAGCGGTTTCACGGCTACGGCCAAGGTAGTGGCATTGGCCACCCATGTGGCATCTGTTCCGCCCGGCGTTCCGGTAGTAAATTTAACCTGACCATTCGCTACCGTGATTGCCATATTGAAGGCATACTTGGCGTCGAAAACAGTACCGGCCGAGTTTGTGTAATTGATGTTCATGGTAACCGAAGTAGTCGAATTGAAATCGAACCTGATGTAATTGATCTTTCTTCCGCCCGGAGCGATAGCCAGCACATTCGCGGCTGCGGCATCATAAACCTGCTTAAACTGATCCGAACCTCCGTACTTAATGTAATAATCGCCATTAAGGTTAAGCATTAGCGATTTGAAAGTAGGAATTAGCGCAGGTGCCGGATTTGGAAGCGGCGTAATCAGCGGCGTACGGTTCTTGTTGAGCCAGTAGGCGAACTTGGATTCCTTAAGTCCGATGCCAATCATATATTGCTGCACTTCCATTTGCAATTTCTTGAAATTGATGCCCAGGTTGTTATAGTAATTGATCACATTGCTTTCCTTTTGTATAAACCTGGCCTTGCCTGCGGTGTTGGCAAAACCGGCCCAATCGTCATACCAAACCTGTCCATTGATCAACAACCAGCTGATGGTTTCGGCATAATCTTCGGTCGATACACCACTGGCATAACTGGTTACGAAGCCGTTTCTGCGAGCTGTATCGGTTGGGGTATCGTTATACGGTTGTTTGTAAAATCCTTTGGAGATGCTTTCCCAATCGGTTGGGATAGGAATAATCTGGTTAAGGATATGGCCAAATTCGTGGTGCATGATCCTTTGTCTATCCCAGGCATAAAACTGGCCTGCCGGCAAGGGCTGGTAATCGTTTACGCCATATAGCGTAATCCTTCTGCCTGCGGCCGCAGTACCAGCCACACCTGGATCTGAGGTATTGGCGTAAGAGTACGACCCAAACAGCACCCATTCTTTAGGCATATAGGTTTTGGTAAAGGTTTCGCCGGCAATTTTACGGTAAGGCGTAATGAAACCATCGAGCACCATTTGCATGGTTGGCTGTATGTTTTCGAGCTTGCTCGGTACTACGTTGGCGGTATTGCCATGATAGTACCTGTTGTACCTGTAAATTACCTGAATATTGTACTCGTCCAAAAAGTTGGTCTTCAGCCATTGGTCTAATGGCGTATTGGTTTGAGGGTCGTCGGGGTTAAAAGTACTGTAATCAACATTTAACTTTTCTGTTTTGCGACAAGCAGACAACCCGAGGGTTAGCAACAAAAATGCTGTTAGTCTATATATATTTTTCATCTCTGATTATCTAGGATTTAGTTCTACACCTGAGGTTTTAACTTCTAATGGCAACTGGAAAATCCGGTGCGGATCTCCCGGCTTCAACTCGGCAAAAGTTTCTTTTCCGGTAATGTCGATGGTATTATGCACCACGGTGATATCACGACGGACAATGTCAAACCACCTTAAGCCTTCTTGCAGGAACTCTGCTTTTTTGGCATCCAAAATGGTTCTGATCAAACCTTGCTTGGCATCGGTAATAGCTGGATAAAAATTGGTGATTTTGGCCAAGGTAACCGCATCGCTGCTTGGGTTGTAGCCTACTATCCTTACGCTGTAAAAATCGTTGATGTCTTTAAGCGCCATCTCGTTCTGTCCAAGCTCGGCATAAGCCTCGGCCCTGTTCATCAAAGCTTCGTCGACCGTAAGACCTGCAAAAGTTAAATAAGGATAGCCGATATCAGGCGTAGTATAATAGAAATTCTCCTTGAACTTATAGCTGGTGTAGTTAGGGATACCGCCAAAAGTCAATACGTTATTGGCCAAAGCTTTGCCGGTAACGTTTTTACCCGTAGCAAACATCGATGCCATTTTTACGCCAAAGCCATGACGAGGAATACGGCTGCTGCTGGTAATAAAACGGGCATAGGTAGAATAAGTGCCCAACAACAACAGGTTGTATTTTTGTCCGCTACCCATAAAGTTGGTCAAGAAATCAGGATAGGTCATCAACCTTAGCGTAGTTGAGATCTGACGCATGTTGTTGGTAAAATCATTACCCGGAACCGCAAGCGTAGCATGATCGATTACTTTTTGCCAAGCACCGGTAAACAAATAGAAACGGGCGGCAAAAGCATGCGCAGCTTCTGGGGTAAAATGATATTTAGGTATTTTGTAAGCTGATGCCTGCAATAATGGCAAACCAGCTTCCAGATCCAATCTGATCCTTTCGTAGGTACTGGCTACCGTGCCCCTGCTGTAAGGCTGAATAACCTTGGTTTCAGGCTTGTCAACATAAGGAATACCAGGCGCGGTATTGGTACCGCCAATTTTATACGGCGTGGCAAACAAGGTGGCCAACATAAAATGGGCATAGGCCCTGCATACCAAGGCTTCGCCTTTGTAAGGAAGCGCAGCATTGCCCAGCTTATTGGTTTCTATCGATTCTAAAGCCTGATTGGCGGCTGCAATGGCTTCATAACAGGCATTCCAATAGGCGGTAGAACTGTTTGTGGCATCGCCTATAACGTCTTGCCAGGCGTAAGGCAAATCGATTACATCGGTTAAATAGCCGATACCTTCTCCTTTATCTTCGGCATTGTCTGACGAGGCTTCGGTAAAGGTGATATAATCTCTCGATGGATAAGCCGTAGAAACCAGCTGAGAGAGCTTCTCAACGGTATTGATCTCGGCGCGGTTATCTGGCGACTGCTCTAAAAATTTCTTGCACGATGGCATCGAAAACAACAATGCAACGCCAAGAATGCTCAATGATATTTTATTTAGTTTCATAATTTCTTTCAATTAAAATCCAACTTTTAACGACAAGGTATATTGTCTTGATACCGGCAAGGCCACACCACCAGAATTGTAGAATTCTGGATCCTGACCATTTAACCGCTTATCTGAGTAAAGCAACAACAGGTTATTACCCACCAATGATACCGAAGCAGCCGACATGCCTAGCTTAGAGAAAAAGCTCTTAGGCAGGTTATAGCTCAAAGCCACTTGTCTCAATTTGATGTAATCGCCTTTGGCTACCCTTTCGGTAGAGAAGTTATACAAGTTGTAGGCATACCTGATATCAATTGCCGAGCCATTTGCATCTACGATTTTTGAGGCCGAAAGCGGATCGAGGATAGCCGGAACCGAGGTAAATTTCTCATCGCCAGGCATCACCCATCTGTTCAGCAAATCGCGGCTCATAGAACTGATATCGTCGAAACTGCTCTTGATGTTTGGATTAAGCCTGATCATGTTGCCTGCCGAGAAGCCCAACAAGGCTGATAGCGTGAAGTTTTTATAGCTGAACTGGTTGTAAAAACCACCGGCAAATGTTGGATCGATTGGTCCTTCGTACTTCAATCTAACCAGGTTATTGTCTTGCAGGTTAATATAGGTAGTTGTTCTGCCATCAACACCAACAAACATCGGATAGCCATAATCGTGGTTTAAGCCTGCAAACTGCACCGAGAACAAGCTGCGTTGCGGAAAGTTAAGCACCGGCGAACCGTTGTTTGAAGTAGATTTAAAGATATTCGGATCAATTTCAAGGTCTTTCACCTTATTGGTGTTGTAGCCAAAGTTGAAATTGGTCGTCCATTTAAAGTTCGGATTATCAATGGCCTTGCCGGTAATGGCCAGCTCTATACCCTTGCCCGACATGGCGCCGTAGTTGGCAATCTTGGTGTACTCGCCACCGATACCAGAAGTTTGGATGGCACCGATCAAATCGAAGATGTTTCTCTTATAAAGATCCACGGTGAAGTTGATCCTGTTTTTGATCAAAGCCAAATCCAAGCCAATGTTCAAATCCTTTGTTTTTTCCCAGGTAAGTTCCGAGTTCTCCAAGTTGGAAATATAAATCTGCGCTTCTTGGTCGCCTAAGTTAGGCCTTCTCGAAACCTGGTTGTAAAATACCGCTGCCGAGTTGGTGGCATTGCCGATGCTCGCTACCAAACCGTAAGATGCACGCAATTTGGCACCCGACAGGATATCGCTCTTCGGCCAGAAATCTTCGTCGCTGATGTTCCAGCTACCGGCTACGTTCCAAGTTGGCAACCACCTGGCGGTTGCGGTTTTACCCAAAAGGTTAGAACCATCGTAACGGCCTGACAACCTTAAGGTGTATTTTTCATTATAAGTATAAGATGCATTGGCGAAGAAAGCGGTATATCTTTCATAGTTGTTGCCCATGCTAAAATAAGGCTTGCCTTCTTCGGCTGCTTCCTTAAAATATTTGTAGTAAGGCGTAACCAAGCCGCCATTGTCAAACTGATAGCCTACCCCATCAAAAGATTCTCTCTGACGATCGATGTAACGAACCTCCATGGCACCAAAAGCCGTAATGTTGTGTTTGGTGTTGATGGTTTTGTTAAACGATAAGTTCTGTCTGAAATAATAGCTTTTCAGGTTATCTGTTGATGTTTTATAAAAACCGCCACTTGGCAATACGCTAATTGGCAAGCTGCCCGGAATATCCGGATCGGTATACAAGTTGGTGTTGCTTTGTGCAGAAGTAGCGTCATCAACCGTTCTGAACGAAGTAGCCATGTTAGAACTCTCCAAAATAGAGATTTGGGTTTCAGATTTTACGAACCTGTAAGCACCGTCAACAGAATAAGACAGGCTAGGAATAATCTTATAGGTTAGATTTCCCTGAACTTTAAAATCCAATACGCCCAATTTAAGGTAATTGGAGTTCAGCTCGTTTAAGATGCTAAAAGGTGCGCTGTTTTGTCTAAAGTACTCGTAATTGCCGTTTTCGTCGTAGGCGGTAAGCATACGGCTGGTGTTTACGGCATAAGAATAAGGGTTGATATCGAAGCTACGGAAGTAGTTGCCGTAAACCGGATCCGATTGAAGCGAAGTAGCTCCCGGTGCCTGCTGGTTACGTACCGAACCTGTACTCAACAATTCGGCACTTAATTTATCGCTTACGTTAAAGTTGGCGCGGTAGTTACCGGTAAACCTGCTTACGTTGTTGCCGATGGTTACGCCGTTATCTTTGGTAAACGAGGTTGAGGCGTAGCTCTTGAATTTTTCTGTACCCGAACTGATGCTCAAAGAATGTTCTTGTTGCAACGAGTTTTTAAACAGCACGTCGAACCAGTCGGTATTGGCATTGGCATACCTCGAAAGGAAGGCAATTTTATCGGCGCTAGTATTTTTTAAGGCATAGGTTTTAGTTACCGGATCGTAGTTGTACAGCATGTTGTACATTTTGTAGAACGGACCGCCACTCACGCCTCTCGATTCGCTTGGAATCTGCACATAGCCTTTGTTCTGCATCTCAATCAGCACCGCCATCTGGTCGGCCGAGTTCAAGATATCGAAATCGGCATAGCTTGGTTTGGCATAGGTGGTAAAGTTACCCCTGTAGCTGATTTTCGGTGCACCTTCGGTTAGCTTTCCTTTTTTGGTGGTTACCACAACTACCCCGTTCATGGCGCGCGCACCGTACATACCGGTAGCGGCGGCATCTTTTAGGATGTTAAAACTCTCAATATCGTCAGGGTTTAAACCTGCCACCGACGAGCCGATCAAAGTACTGGCATCGCCAGAAGTTAAGGCTTCGTTCGAAATGTTAACCACATCTTCTAAAATAATACCATCAACAACCCACAATGGTTTGTTATCTCCAGAAAATGAGGTGGCTCCGCGTACACGGATTTTTGGTGCGGCACCAAATGTACCCGACACGTTTTGCACGGTTACACCGGCAACCTGTCCTTCGAGCATCCTGCTCACATCGGTAACACCTGCTCTTTCGGCATCACTTGCTTTTACCAAAGTTGCGGCGCCGGTAAATGTTTTTTTCTCTAGGGTTTGGTAACCGGTTGATACGATGTTTACCTCTTTCAGCTGGCCTGCATCTTCTTCAAGCTCTACATCGATTTTCGTTTTGCCGTTAACGGCCATCTCTACCGTTTTATAGCCCAGGTACCTGAACACCAGGATCGCTTTTTCGTCTTTGATCGTCAGCTGGTATTCGCCTTGTTCGTTGGTAGATACCACTTGGCCAGAACCTTTGACGAATACGCTCACTCCGGGAACAGGCTTGCCGTCTTTTTTGTCTTTGACAACGCCTTTTACCGTAATGTCTTTTCGCTGTACTGCCACGGGCTCTTGTACCTTTAAAATCACCTGCGTACCCACAAGCCTATAGCCAATGTTTTTTTGTTTTAATGGCTCTAGCGATTCTTGAATGGTATAGGTTTTTTCAGGTACTTCAAGCACCAACGATTTGCTGATTTCTGCCGCATCGTATACAAAGCTCACTTTGTAGGCCTGCTCTACCTTTTTCAGGTAGCTGTCTAATCTTTCGGGCTTCCACTTGCCTTGTTGCGCATCGGCCTTGGCCAATGAAGTCCAAAAGATTGCGCAAACAAGCAATGCCATGTGGCAGAAACTCATTCCAACTTTTCTTTTGTAAAAATTTCTCTTCATAGTTTGTTAGTTAAATAAAATTGGTTGTTTAGGGGGTTATTAAGATAATTTGGTCTTTTTCCTTTTTGATTTTGATGTTATAGGTTTCGTTCAGTACTTCTAAAACCTGCGCCAACGTTTGGTTCTTGAAAGTGGCGTTGAGTTTTTTGTTGCGTCTGTTGTTTTGCAATTTGATATCGGCATTGTAATACGCGCTCAGCTGCTTGCACACCTCTTCTAATGGTGTATCTACAAAGGTGAGTTCCTTGGTTAGCCAAGCATCGGCATTCTGTGCGGTTTTGGCCACGATTTCTCCCTTTTCCGAATCGTAGGTAATGGCTTGGCCCTCGCTGAGGATTGATTTGGAACCATTTTGAAACGGCGAAAACATTACCCTTCCGGTTTTTACGCTCAAGTCGATTTGGACAGACGATACTTTAATGTTGAACGAAGTACCGAGTACGGTGACGTCAGATTTGTTCATCACCACTTTAAATGGATGCGCGGGGTCTTGCGCGACCTTGAAAAAAGCCTGTCCCTTTGAAAAGGAAATTTCTCTTTCCCCGTCAAATTTTTCCGGATATTTCAGCTCGCTGTTCTCGGCCATCACAATAACCGAACCATCGGCCAGTTTTACCGTGTCAACCTGGCTGTTTCCGGTAAGCTTGGTCAAGTAAACGATCTTGGTATTTTGCTGATAAATCCAATAGCCCATGGCCAGCACCAAAACGGCGGCGGCAATGTTCCTGAACCAAACCAGCTTGAGGTTGCGCTTGGGCCTGCTGCTCTTCAGGTAATCCCTCAACTCGTCAGCAGCTTTCTTTTCATCAACGTCGGCCAGCCTGGCTGCCTTTGACGAAAGCTCCCACAGTTTTTGCGTTTCGAGAAAATAAATTTCGTTTTCTGGAGTTTCAGAACGGAATTGTTCAACTTCCTGCTGCAAGGCAGGGTCCATAGGATTATTTAAATATCTGGTAATTAGAACCAGAGATTCAGGATGATTAGGCATACAGTTTGTCTAGTAGGTTTAGGCTATGACAAACGATTGACAAAAAACCCCTAGTCTTTTTAGCTTTTTTTTATTTTTTCTAAAAAAACTTTCTAATAAAGATATAAAGTGACGATTTTTTGAAAGGGCTTCGATTCCTTATCGATGTTCTTTTTGTCTAGCAGGGCCTCTCTCAATATTTTTAGGGCATTGGCAATATGGTTTTCGACCGTGCGCTCCGAGATATCGAGCAAGTCGGCTATTTCCCGGTATTTGAGTTTTTCAAAGCGGTTCAGTTTGAAGACCTTTTTGCATTGCGGAGGCAGTTTTTCGATTTCGATGCGCAACAGCACCACGAGCCTGTTCTCTTCGTCGAGCTCCATCAGGTATTCTTCGCTGTAATCGGCCGCGATTTTCTGATGGTGCTGCTCAATATTTTTTTGCCGGTTGAGGTAATTGATGGAGGCATTGATGACCGATCGGTACAGGTACGATTTAACCGACCTGACGTCTTCCAGGCTCTCGGGGCTTTCCCATACCTTCATAAAAACGTCTTGCACAAGCTCCTCTGCTACAGCAACATCCTTAACGTACTTATCGCTTTCGAGCAACAATTTCTGAAAAAAAAGCGTGTAAAAATGGGTAAAGGCCTTGACCTGGCCTTCCTGTATAATATCAACTAAATCCTGCCCCGTAATTATATTAACCACTCTTACTATGCTTATTCTCAGTTTCTAAGATAAACATCTAGTTAATAAACTGCAACGCTATTTTTACATAAAGTTAATTTATGTAGTATGGCGATATCATCAGGTACACGATTACGCCCGTTACGGCTACGTATAACCAAAGCGGAAAAGTAATCCTGGCAAGCCTTCTGTGGGCATCAAATCGTTGTGCCAAAGCCCTCACATAGGTAACCAAAACAAACGGAATGATAATCACCGACAGGCAGATGTGGGTAATCAGGATAAAGAAATAGATATACCTGATCGCGCCCTCGCCTCCAAATTTGGTCGAATCGGAAGTCATGTGATAGGCCACGTACATGCCCAAAAACAGTACCGACAGGAAAATGGCAAATTTCATCAGGCTTTCGTGCAGCTTGCGCTTGCCGTTTTTAATGGCCCATACCGCAGTAAGCAGCACCACGGCCGTGATGCCGTTAATGCTTGCATAAATTGGAGGCAAAAAAGACAAAGGCTTTACATCGTAACCCAGTTTTCGGAGGTTAACGCCAAACAGCAACGCCACCACTACGGGTATGGCCACCGAAAGCAAGATGATCCATTTGTTATATTTTTTTTCTACTTGATTATTTTCCATTGTTCAATTTCAATCTTTTCGTCCTAGCGATTTTAGCGCCCGTCTTTTACGTTTCTTAGTTCTTCGGCAATCAGCACCTTAATTTCGTCATCTAGTTTAGAGAGTGCTTCTTGGTTGGTCGCTTCGTAATAGCCCCTAATGCGGTGCTGCGAATCAATCAGTACGAACATATTGCCAAAAGTAAACTTGGGCACGCCGTTTTCTATCGTTTTCAAGGCATCGAGCTTAAGGCCGTCTTTAATCAGTTGCTGTACTTGGCTGCTATCGCCTGTTAGCAGGTCCCACTTACCGGCTTTGGCACCCATCTTTGTGGCATAAGGGGCCAATACCGCTGGTTTATCGTATTCGCTGTCCATACTCAAACTCACGAAATGCACCATGGTATTTTTTTCGTAGGTTTTATCAAAGGCCTCCACGGCTCTGTTGGCAAAATCTATCCCGTTGGTGCCCCTGGTATAAAACAGGTTAAGCAATACCACTTTGCCCTGATAGTTTTTCCAGGTTACGGTTTGGTTATCCTGATTAAGCAGGTTAAAGTCTGGGATGATATGGTAAATGGTATCGGGTATCTGTTTGCCTCTTACCGAATGAAAGGTGCTGGCTACTTTTTTAGGCCCATAAATGGCTAAGGGTTTGTAGCGGTTCTTGCCTTTTTCCTGTAGTAAATAATATAAAAATCCCGGTACCGCTAGAATGGTGACCAGGATTAATATTTTTTTTATTGGATTGTATTTCATCCTTTTAAAGTTTGCTTTTCAGCTTTAAGAAAGCCGAATGGTGCTTGGCGCCTTACCGTTGCCCTTAAATTTGTGGCATGTGGTTATGCAAATAACCGCCTTCTATCAGCATCAAAACGATAAAGTAGATGATAAAGATGAACGATACGGTTAAACACAGCTGCAAACCTAGTTTTTCGAATTTTAAGTGCATGAAATAAGCAACGATGTAAAAGGCTTTAAGCAAGGTTAAAGCGATGTATACAAAGTTCCCTACGTGTTGCGACATGTGTCCGCCAGGGATTGCCCACAAAGCGATGACGAACTCAATAGCAGTAATTAACACAAGGATACCTAAAACTCTTAGGATTTTTCTTTTTGTCATTCCCTCATGCTCGCCGTGTGCGTGCTCGTCTGTATGTATATGTTCGTTGTGCTCTGACATAATATTTTATTTTAAAAGATAATTAAACTAGATAGAAGAAAGTAAATACGAATACCCAAACCAAGTCTACAAAGTGCCAGTAAAGGCCTACTTTCTCTACCATCAGGTAATGGCCACGTCTTTCGAAGGTGCCGTTAATGGTCATACATAAGATGATGATATTGATTACCACACCGCTAAATACGTGGAAACCGTGGAAACCGGTAATGGTAAAGAACAAATTGGCAAATTGTTGCGCCGCTACGGTTGATACCGGGCCATTGAAGAAATGCGTGAGCTCTTCTGGACTAGGGATGGTTCCCCACCAGAAACCTTCGTGGTGCAAGTGTGTCCATTCAATAGCTTGACAGCCCAAGAACATGAAGCCACCGATAATGGTTGCTACCATCCACCAGATTACTTCCTTTTTAGATCTTCTGTGTCCTGCTTCTACCGCTAATACCATGGTTACCGAACTCGCAATCAAGATAAAGGTCATGATACCTACAAACACCAATGGATAACCGCTATCGGCGATACCTGGAATTGATTGAAAAACGTGGTCTGGATCTGGCCAAGTGAACTTTGAAAAGCGTTGAGCTCCGTAGTATATCAATAATGATGAAAAAGTGAAGGCATCTGATAATAAGAAAAACCACATCATTATTTTACCATATTCTACAGACCATGGCGAACGTCCGCCGGCCCATGGAGTGGTTTTAACTTGGTCTAATTTTGATAATGAATCCATTTAGTAATCGTATAATAGTTTGTTAAAAAATCTAACTGTTCAAAAGTAAAAAAACATACAGATATATCCATAATATATCTATAAAATGCCAAAAAATTGCCGCGATCTCTTGCTTATAAAGCGCCTTTTCGTACGGTACTTCTTTATAGGAGCCCACCAGGCTGTTTACAATCAGGCACAGACCGGCAAAAATGTGCAGCAAGTGAAATCCCGATACGATATAAATCATCGAAATAGCCGCGTTGTTGTTAATCAATACCGCGCCGCTATGGTATAAGCCTGACCAGGCCTGAAACTGCAATACGCCGAATACCACACCCAAAGCCAAGGTAATCCACAAAAACAATTGCTGGAAGCCCCGCTCTCTATTTCTCAAGGCTCTCGAAGCCAAGAAAAGGAACACGCTGCTGGCTACCAATGCGGCAGTGCTATACATAAAGGTATCGGGCAATACCAAACCATGGCCTTTGCCCTTAGAGGCCGAAAATACAATGTAATAACTGGTCCATCCTCCAAACATAATGGTAGAAGAGACCACAAAAAGCCAAAGCACAAACTTTTTGGGCTTGGCGTCGAATTTTATCTCCTGCTGTTGCAATGCTAAATCCATTTAAAATTCTAAACTATTAAATCAAACAATAAAACCAATTGTACCAAAGGGATGTAAAAGAAGGAACAGAACATCACCTTTCGGGCACTTGGCAAATCCATCTTCACCACCAGCTGATAGCCATACCAGCTGAACAAAAGTCCGGCAAGCACCGAAACCCCTGCAATATAGTAGCCGCCAAAACCATAAAAGGTTGGCAGCAAGCTTACCGGTATCAACACCAAAGTGCTTACAAAGGTAAATACGGCGCTTGTTTTATCTCTTTTTTTGGTAGGCAACAACCTGAAGCCTGCCTTTTTATAATCGTCGTCTAACACCCAGGCAATAGACCAAAAGTGCGGAAACTGCCATACAAACTGTACCAGAAACAAAATACCTGCAATCTGGTAATCGACTGCCGAAAAAACGGTGGTCTTGCCCAAGGCAGCCAAATAGCCGATAAGCGGTGGCAATGCACCCGGAATAGCTCCTACAAACACCGCAATTGGTGATTTGCGCTTTAAAGGGGTATAGGCAAAGGCATACAACAAGATAGAGAATACCGAAATGAGGCCTGTTTCCAAATTGAGCTTGCCCAACAGCCAAGTTCCGGCCATCCCCATAATGAGCCCCAACACCAATCCCTGTCCGGTGGTCATTCTACCAGCTGGCATTGGCCTGTCTTTGGTACGACTCATCAGTTTATCGAGGTCTTTCTCAATAATCTCGTTAAAGCAGTTGGCGGCTCCGGTTACCAAAAAGCCACCTACGATCAAAATCAGCCAGTTGTTCCAATCGATCTGTGGCAATATGGCTCGGTCTACCTGAATTTTCGATCCAATCAAAAAAGTAACAGAAGCCGAGAACACTACCAAAAAGGTGAGCCTGAACTTGATCAATTTAGAAAAATCTGAAAAAAACTGTTTCAATTTTAAATCTGTTAATTAGGTTTATAAGTAGCCGTTCGGTATACCAACAAATACAGGTAATACTGCAAACTAAATAAAATGGTGGCAAATAAAATATGGATCGCCTGCGCATAAGGTGGCAAAGCCAAATATGATAGCAGGAAGCCCGAAGCTACCTGTACCACTAACGTAATCATAATGTAATTGGCCGTTTGCAGAGGCCAAGCCTTGCCGCTAAAACGGTCGGTTACCATTTTGTACACCACAAAATTACAGATAGCCACCAAAATAGCCAGATCTCTGTGGTAATTAAAAAGCGAACCTACTTTTGATACCCAGGTATTACGGCCGTTAAACTGCAACGATTTGGAAATCGAATCAATGCTTTCGCGTACTTCGGTGCCCAAAATAACCTGTGCAACAGATACCAAGATGGTAAAGAACAAAAATCCCTTGAGCCAGGCAATGCGGTACATGATCACGCTGCGCTCTTTGTGCAGCTGCTTGGCATAATTATAAGTATAGATCTGTATGGCCAAAATAACCAAGGCCAGTAGCATGTGTACAGTAACAATCCACTGCAACAAATTGGTAGACACCACAATAGAACCCAACCAGCCCTGGAAGCCTACCACAATCAGGTTAATGATGCTCAAAACGATAATGCGCTTGGCCGATTTTTTAAAGGCGAAAGAATAGATCACCAATAAAATCATCAAGAAACCGGTTACTACACCTACCAGCCTGTTGCCATATTCGGTCCAGGTTTTGGCTACGTTAAAGGCTTCGGGCTGTGCAATAGAAGCATCGTTTCTGATGCTGTCGGCCAAATCGGCTTTGCCCAGTTTTTCTAAAGTCTTGGCAAAACGTTCATTTTTAGCCAAACGCTGGGCTACATATTTTTCTTGATAATCGGCTGGCAATTGCTTGGCCGAAGTTGGCGGCACAACCTGTCCGAAACACTTAGGCCAATCAGGGCAGCCCATGCCAGAACCCGTACTGCGAACGATACCACCGGCCAAAACAACCAGTAGCGTTACAATAATGGTAATGAAATTTAATCGAATAAATCTATTTTCAGATTTAGCAACCATGGGTTAATGCTGGTTAGAGCCTATTTAAATTTTATCTAATCATTTGTTTACGCCTTCCTACCTTTAGGCAAGGTTAGGCGATAACATCGTTACCTTTTCTGGAGATAGAAGCTCTGCTACCTCTTCGAAATAAGCCTTTTTATAAACAGGCTCTTAAAAAAATAAGGTATCTGTGGGCTATTTAGTTTACTCCAGCAGATACCTTATATTAAATGCTTAAACAAGTAAACTCACTAGTCTAAGTCCGTCTTTTCTGTTTTTTTATTGGCCGCTTCCCATTCTTTCTGGATGCGCTCTGCCTCTGCATTTCCTTCAAAGTCGTGAGGCAAGTTAGAGCTCATGGTTTGAGAGAAAGGCACGGTTTGCGGAATGAAATCCTGCTCTGCACCTGGCTTGCTATAATCGTAAGGCCAACGGTATACAGTTGGGATTTCTCCTGGCCAGTTGCCATGTAGGTGTTCAACTGGAGCTGTCCACTCTAAGGTATTGGCTTCCCAAGGGTTTTGAGGTGCTTTTTTACCTTTAAATATCGAGTAGAAGAAGTTGAACAAGAAAGCTACCTGAGCCAAGGCGGCAACAATAGCAGCCCAAGTTACAAATACGTTAACCGTTAACCATTTTTGCATAAACTCAAACTCGGTAAATGCATAGTAACGACGAGGTACACCATCCAAGCCTAAGAAGTGCAACGGGAAGAATACCAAGTAGGCACAGATAAAGGTTACCCAGAAATGCAGGTAGCCCAATTTGGCATTCATCATTTTGCCGAACATTCTAGGGAACCAGTGGTAAACACCGGCCAACATACCAAAGATGGCTGCCGAACCCATTACCAAGTGGAAGTGGGCCACTACGAAATAAGTATCGTGCAAGTTGATATCCAAAGAGGCGTTACCCAAGAAGATACCGGTTAAACCACCTGAGATAAAGAATGAAACCAAACCGATGGCGAACAACATGGCAGGCGTAAACCTGATGTTACCTCTCCACAGCGTGGCCAAATAGTTAAAGGTTTTTACCGCCGATGGTACCGCAATAATCAAGGTCGTGATCATAAACACACCGCCCAATAATGGGTTCATACCCGTTACGAACATGTGGTGACCCCAAACGATGAACGATAGCGTAGTAATACCGATCAATGAATAAACCATGGCATGGTAACCGAAAATTGGTTTTCTCGAGTTTACAGAAATAATCTCTGAAGAAATACCCAAGGCTGGCATAATTACGATATATACCTCCGGGTGACCCAAGAACCAGAACAAGTGTTGCCACAAAATTGGCGAACCACCTTCGTTAGGCAAAATCTGGGTACCGATTACGATATCTGACAAATAGAAACTTGTACCGAAGCTACGGTCGAAAATCAAAAGTACAACACCTGCTACCAATACCGGGAAAGAAAGGATACCCAAGATAGCGGTTAAGAAGAATGCCCAAATGGTTAAAGGCATTTTCCAAAGGTCCATACCTTTGGTACGCATATTTAATACGGTACTTACATAGTTGATACCGCCCATTAAAGATGAAGCTACGAAAAGCACCATACTGATTAGCCACATGGTCATACCCAATGCAGAACCTGGCATAGCCTTAGGCACGGCCGATAATGGCGGATAAACCGTCCATCCAGCACTTGCAGGACCTGTTTGGATAAAGAATGAGCCCATCATGATTACACAGGCAGTAAAGAAGAACCAGTACGAAAGCATGTTCAAGAACGGCGAAGCCATATCTCTTGCACCTACCTGCAATGGAATTAACAAGTTACTGAATGTACCACTCAAACCAGCGGTTAATACAAAGAATACCATGATGGTACCGTGGATGGTTACCAAAGCCAAATAAAAATCTGGTTTGATCCTGCCACCAGCAGCCCATTTGCCCAAAAATGTTTCCAGTAGTGGGAAGGTTTTATCTGGCCAAGCCAATTGGATCCTGAAAAGGATAGATAAACCCATGGCAATAACTGCCATGACGATACCTGTAATCAGGAATTGTTTGGCAATCATTTTGTGATCCTGGCTAAATACGTACTTAGTCAGGAAGGTTTCTTGGTGATGGCCATGACCGTGATCGTCGTGACTATCGTGGTGGTGTTTATCTTGTAGTGATATAGTTGACATAATAAGGGTTCTCCAGTATTATTTATTTTTTGATAGCTAATTGATTTGTTTTGGTCGCTGCAGTATCTTTTGCAGTTGTATCTGCGGCTGCCGGAGCTTCTTTGCTAGGCTCGGCCACTACAGGTAGTTTAAAGGCTTTTCTCAAATCGTTAGTTAGATAAGGGTTTTGTTTTACAACCCATGCATCATATTCTTCCTGAGTTACAACCCTAACTGGTTTCTGCATGTTAAAGTGGTTGGCACCACAGATCTTGGCACAAAGCAATAAGTATTTAAAAGTAGGATCGTTGGTTTTGGCCTTCATTTGCTCGGTAGTTAACGTAGGCGTAAACTCGAAATAAGAAGTCATACCAGGTACAGTGTTCAATTGAACCCTGAAATGCGGCATATAAAAACTGTGGATAACGTCTTTACTGGTTAGGATGAACCTTACTGGTTTGTTAACCGGCAATACGATTTCATCAGCCAATTGATCATCCAAACTGTTTTTATCGGTAAAATCGATACCCAAAGCATTGATAGCGGTAATCAGCTTGTAGCTTTTCTTGCCTACTACGCCATCGGCACCAGGGTAACGTACATCCCATTGGAACTGAGAAGAGGTTACTTCAATACTCAAAGGCTTGTTTTTAGGGTCTTCGATTTTGTAGAAGATCGATCTCCAGGTTAAGAAGCCCATCAACACCAACACGGTAAGCACCAAAGCCGGAATGATTGTCCAGATACGCTCTAATGCATTGTTGTGCGGATAGTAGTAAGCTTTTCTCTTGCCAGTACTTTTGTAGAAATAAGTAAAAGTAAATAAGATAATGTGCGTTAAGATAAACACGATGGTGGTAATGATCAACGTGATGTTAAACATCTGGTCGATTTTCTTACCGTGCTCAGAGGCAGCCTCAGGCAAAATCATGTTGCCATGAACCGTGTATTCCCAATAAACGCCATATAAACCAACGATCAAGAACAAGGCGAATAGAATACCATTGATCTTGTTCCAGTTGATACCTTCAGGCTTGCCTTGGGTTTCGCGAGTCAATTCATATACTCTTAGGGCCTTGCCTACTATCGCAATGAATAAGCACAATAGCAAGAACAGCAATACGTAGAACAGTGTCGATTTATAAACCGGTTCCATGTCTACAGGTTTGGCCGTAGCGGCAGCGGCAGCTTCTTGGGCAAACGCACTGGTATTTGCAAATACAGTAAGCATCGCTGCTAACACCGCCATTGTTTTATTACTTATTAATTTTTTTAAACTCATTTTCTTAAAAGTAGTACGCTGTACTTTTATTATTTTAATCTATATATTCTTAAATCGTTACCGTTATAGGTGGTGATTTAAACTTTCTTGTAAAAACGGATGGTTCTTGGCAATCAAAGGTTTTTTGCTCAAAGAGCTCATTACGGTAAAGGTAAACAAACCTAAGAAACCCAATGCCGTTCCAATTTCAGGCAAGCCGAAACCGCTGCCGTCTTTTGTACCATTGGTAAATACGCCCGGCATAATCATTTGGTAGTAATCTACCCAGTGGCCACAAAGCACAATGATTGATACAATCAGCAAGGTAGTTTCGCTACGCTTGTTGTCGCGGTCCATCAACAACAACAACGGACTTAAGAAGTTCATGATCAAATTGATGTAGAACCAAGCTTCGTAGTTGTTAAAACGGTTGTAAAAATATACGGTCTCTTCAGACATGTTTGCATAGTAGATCAATAAGAATTGCGCAAACCATACATAAGTCCAGAAGATAGAGAAACCAAAGATGAATTGGCCCAAGTTGTGCAAGTGGCTGTTGTTAACCCAGCTCATGTAACCAGCTCTTCTCAACAGGATGATAATAACCGCGATGGTTGCCAAGCTGCTTACCCACATGGCGGCAAAGTTGTACCAGCCGAACATGGTAGAGAACCAGTGTGCTTCTAACGACATGATGGTATCGAAAGCGAATACCGGAGTGGTAAAGCCATAAATAACCAAGAAGATACAAGAGTATTTGAAGCTTTTGCGGTACGAGTTTAAGCCACCTTCCAAATCTTCGTTTGCCGACCATTTGGCCAATAAAGTAGCGAAGATGCTATAGGTACCCAAGAAAATCACTTGTCTCGACATGAAGAAAGGCACGTTCAAGAAAGCTGATTTGCCAGCAATAAGCTTATCAAAGTTGTCTGAGTTAGGATCAGTTAAACCGTCGGCATGCCAGTGGTGGTAAAGATTGCCACTATACAAACCCAAGCCGATTACAACCAGCAGGATAACTACGGCTATAGGCAAAACCTTGGCCATGGCCTGAGGCACGCGCAAAATCGATGCAGACCAACCTGCTTGTGCTACATACTGTACGGCCAAAAAGAAAGCGCCAGACATACATACACAGGCAAAATAATATGCCATTAGTAACAGGTTAGCAAAAATGCGCTCGTGAGCCCAATGTTCGCTGCTTACAAAACCGTAGTAACCTATGGTAGCCAATCCAATGACGATACCGATAATGCTCAGGGTTTTTACTTTTCCTGTAAACTCAAATTGTTCACTTAAATTATAATGATGAGTTCCCATTTATATCTGTTTTCTTATTGTATTTTTTGTAATTGTTGAACATACATCACTACTTTCCACCTTTCGGTTGGGCTAAGTTGCGAAGCATGAGATCCCATTGCATTTAAACCATACATAATGGTGTGGTAGATTTTACCAGCAGGCATATCTTTCATCAAGCCGCCACGAGACGATACTGCGTCTTTGCCGTGGTAAGCCGGAACACCAGAGATACCTTTGTCCAGTTTTACGATATGGCCTTGACCATCTCCTTTTTCACCATGGCATGGCGCGCAGAATACGGTAAAGAAATGCTTGCCTTCCAACAGGTTTTTCTCGGTTACAGGCAATGGATTTACCAAGGCTGCCGAAGCCTCATATCCTTCTTTGGTATTCGGATATTCGTACTTTACAAAACCGATAGGATCTGTATTTGGCGGAGGCGTTTGTGCCGTAGCGCCGTTGGCAAAATTCTTGTTTGGCTGATCCTGGTTGTAGGCAATCGGATCGTACATATTTCTTGCATACTCCAAGCCTGTACTTCTTTTGTCTCTACAGGCCGAAAGCATTGCCACAGAAGCAAGCACTATAAACGTGGCGTAAACTATATTCTTCTTATTCATAGCTAACATACTTCCTTTCATTATACTTTACTTCCAATGCGCCAGCACCTTTCAATAGTTCGTCTATTTTCTCGTGCTCGGCGTTTGCCTTGGCATCAATGGCAATGATAAAACGATCGTTTGTTGCGCGCAAATCCATTACTCGAGGCGCTCTTCCCGGAAAAAGGTGGGTTGAGGCGTAGTATGATCCTACCAGGCCGAAGGCACAGAAAAGGATGGTCAACTCAAAAGTAATTGGAATAAAATCCGGCAACGCAAAGTGGGTCTTGCCACCAATGTTGATTGGCCAGTCTACCACGGTAGCCAAATAAACGCCGGTTAACATGGTCAACGTTCCGGTAATACCGAAAAAGAACGCTGCGATATCTAACCTAGATCTTTTAACTCCCAATTTGGCTTCGATGCCGTGGATAGGCATTGGCGTATACACATCATGTATTTTGATGTTGTTTTCCTGCAACTTCTCGATGCCGTGCATCATTTCATCAGGGTCGCCGAAACTGCCTAAAATATATTTGATATTACTCATTGTTATATTTTTGCGTATTCTTCTTGTTTAACACTATCAAATTTGTCTAAAGACTCGATGTACTCTTGTACTTGTTCTTTATCTAAATGACCTTCTTTAATCAACTCTAGCTTAGCTTGCTCGCTGGCGCTCTTCAACAATAGTTTCACCTCTGCGATAGCAATTGAAGGCAATACCCTCAAGAACAACAGGAACAAGGTAAAGAACAAGCCTATCGAACCTACGAACACGCTCACGTCAACCCAGGTTGGGTAGAACATGGCCCAGCTCGATGGCAAGAAATCGCGGTGCAACGAGGTTACGATAATTACGAAACGCTCGAACCACATACCGATGTTTACTACGATAGACAAAATCCAGGTAGCGGCAATGCTGGTACGGATCTTTTTGAACCAAAGCAACTGCGGCGAGATTACGTTACAGGTCATCATCATCCAGTATGCCCACCAGTAAGGACCGGTTGAACGGTTGATGAAGGCATATTGCTCGTACTCAGAACCTGAATACCAGGCAATGAAGAACTCGGTTAAGTAAGCCACACCCACGATAGAACCGGTTAAGATGATGATCTTGTTCATCGATTCGATGTGGAACATGGTGATATAGTTTTCAAGGCCCAATACCTTACGTGCTACCAATAACAAGGTTAATACCATGGCGAAACCCGAGAAAATCGCACCCGCAACGAAGTACGGAGGGAAAATCGTGGTGTGCCATCCCGGAATTACCGAGGTTGCAAAGTCCATCGATACAATGGTGTGTACCGAAAGTACCAGTGGAGTTGAGATACCTGCCAAAATCAATGACACGGCCTCAAAACGTTGCCAGGTTTTTACGCTACCAGTCCAACCGAACGAAAGGATGGTATATACTTTTTTGCGCATGCCCACCGCACGGTCTCTGATGGTGGCGATATCTGGCAATAAACCAGTGTACCAGAACAACAGGGATACCGAGAAGTACGTAGAGATCGCAAACATATCCCATACCAATGGCGAGTTAAAGTTTACCCAAAGCGAACCGAACTGGTTTGGCAATGGCAATACCCAATAAGCCAACCAAGGCCTACCCATGTGAGATACAACGTAGGTAGCGGCACAGATTACGGCGAAAATCGTCATCGCCTCTGCCGAACGGTTGATGGAGTTACGCCAGTTCTGACGGAAGAGTAGCAATACTGCAGAAATCAGCGTTCCTGCGTGACCGATACCTACCCACCATACGAAGCCGGTGATGTCCCACGCCCAACCTACGGTTTTGTTCAATCCCCACGATCCGATACCGAACCAGAAGGTATAGCTTACCGCAACTACCCAAAGTGTTGCGCCGCAAAGTGAAAGAATAAACCCTATCCACCAAGCTTTGTTGGGCTTGTTTTCTACCGGAAGTAGAATGTCATCCGTAATTTGGGCATACGTGATGTCTTTTCCGGTAATTAATGGTTCTCTTAAAATTGATTCGTTATGTCCTGACATAATTTATATTGCTCTAAGTACAGCTTACGCGTGTGCTTTTTTAGTTTCTGAATCTATATTTCTAACTTTTGTCATATAACCAATACCTGGTTGTACGTTGATCTCCTCTAATACATAGTAGATACGTTCGCTGCGCAATGCTTTTGAAACTTCTGAATTCGGATCGTTTTTGTCGCCAAAGATAATCGCGTTTGCAGAACAAGCTTGTTGACAGGCCATTTTGATATCACCATCTTTCAGAGCACGTTTCTCCATTTTGGCGGTTAATTTACCAGCTTGGATACGTTGGATACACATTGAACATTTCTCCATTACACCTCTCGAACGGGTAGTTACGTCAGGGTTCAATACCAATTGCGTAAACTCGTTGTTCAAGTAGTTGTCGAAACGCGAATCGTTCCAGTAGTTGAACCAGTTGAAACGACGTACTTTGTACGGACAGTTGTTGGCGCAATAACGGGTACCTACGCAACGGTTGTAAGCCATGTGGTTCAAACCATCTGATGAGTGTACCGTAGCCAATACCGGACAAACGGTCTCACATGGAGCGTGGTCGCAGTGCTGACATAACATCGGCTGGTGTACTACCGAAACATTGTCCAAATTGGTCATGTGGGCAATTTCTTTCTCTTCGGTTACATCTTCGCCAGTTTTCTCGTCGTTAAAGCTGTAGTAACGGTCGATACGCAACCAGTGCATTTCTCTGCGTCTGCGTACTTCGTCTTTACCTACAACCGGAATATTGTTTTCTACGTTACAAGCTACAATACAAGAACCGCAACCCGTACAAGCATTCAAATCGATTGCCATTACCCAATCGTTGCCTAGTTTCTCATATTTATCTGTAGTCCATAAATCGTAAACTTTGTGTTTGTGGTGATTGCCCGAACCCGATGCTGGATCTTTCAGGTAATCTTTCAAAGTTGTTTCGCGGATGATGTTCCTGCCTTCGAAAGAATAGTGGGTTTGGGTTTGTGCCAATTCTTCCCTGCCACCTGCAGCCGATAATTTAGCTGTAGTTGCATATTTTAAGGTGCCATTGGCGAAGCTTACAAATGGGAAAGCGTTTTTACCTACGTTGTCGCCGGCTTTACCTACCTTGGTACGTCCGTAGCCTAAGGCAATTGAAGCTGTACCCATGGCTTGGCCTGGTTGGATCAACAATGGAAGGATCACTTCGTAACCGTTTGCGCCTTTTACGCTTACCAAATCAAACTCTTTGTAGCCTAATTTTTCTGCTTGTTTAGGTGCAACCGCAATAAAGTTGTCCCAAGTTACTTTAGAAACCGGATCAGGCAACTCTTGCAAGAAAGCATTGTTGGCACTCTTACCATCGCGCATTGGGATGTTTTCGTAAATGTGCAACTGGATATCGCTATTGTCTAAAGCTTTGCTGCTGGCCATGATCGAAGCGACAACAGCATCTAAAGCTAAACTGAAGCCGTAAGCGCCTGCATTTTTAGGGGCGGTAGTAACCACACCGGTTTGCAACAATTCGTTCCAAGTTTTACCTGCAGCAGGCAAAATGCTTTTCTCCCAGTTGTTGCGTACATATTGATAGTAATCCTGAACGGTTGCATCAGACCAGATCAATAAGCTTTGCTCTGCCTGACGTGAGTTGAATACCGGATTAATCGTTGGTTGTACAATTGAATAGTAGCCTTCGTAGCTGTTGGCATCGCCCCAAGCCTCTAAGTAGTTTGGCGTAATGGCCACCACTTCGCAAAGGTCAGAAGTTTCGTCTACCCTATCGGCAAATGATACTTTGAAAGGAACTTTGGCCAAGGCATCGGTAAATGCTTTCGGATTTACGGCATCATAGGCAGGGTTCGAGTTCAAGAAGAAAACAGCAGCCACTTCGCCTCTGTTCATTTCGTTGATCAATTCTGCAAATTCTGCATCATTGCCTTCGTAGCGTTTGCAAGGGTTATCCAAATCGATGGTGGTACCGTAGCTGCCGATGGCAACGTTGATGGCATTCACCAAAATTTGGGTCGATACATCGTTAGAACCAGCAACTACAACTGCTTTGCCTTTATTTTGCAGCAATTCTTTAGCTACCAATTTCAGGGCTTTATCGGCAGTGGCGTTGTTTGGCAATGCACCACCAGCCAAGTTGCCGCCAGTAATGGCATTGTATAAGGTAATCAAAGCCGGGCCTTCTTCCGATAATTTAATCGGCACGCGGGTATCGGCATTGGTACCTGTCAAGCTCATGCCAGTTTCGAACTGGAAGTGGCGAGACATTTTGCCTTTTTCAAGCGACTTGTAGTTTCTGTTGGCGGTGTATTGAGCGGTAAACTCTTCGCCACTGATCCAAGTTCCCAAGAAATCGGCTGCAAAACTTACGATAAGATCAGCCTTCTCGAAGTTGTATTTTGGCAATACGGCTTTACCAAAGCTGTTTTCGTTGGCTTTGATGATACCTGTATAAGATACCGCATCGTATTGTACGTTTTTAGTAGTTGGGTATTTGGCTGTAAAATCTGCAACCACAGCTTTAGCCGATGGGCTGTTCAAGCTTGATGAAACGATGCGGATTTTTTTGCCAGAAGCCTGGGCCTTGTTCAATTCGCCTTTGACGAAAGCGTCTAACTCAGACCAAGTAGTTTCCTGCTTTTTAAGCAAAGGTGTTTTTAATTTAGAAACATCGTACAAGTCCAATACTGAAGCTTGCGCCTGTGCATCGGTACCGCAGTTAAACTCGCCGGCATTTGGATTGGCCTCGATTTTAATCGGACGGCCTACTACCGTTTTAACCAATACGCTGTTGCCTTTAAAGGTAGATACGTAATAGTTAGGGATACCTGGCACCACCTCTTCCGGCCTCACTAAATAAGGAATTGATTTGTGTACCGGCGTTTTCTGACAAGCCGCCAAGGTTACCGCACCCAAGCCAAAGCCTAGGGCCTTTAAAAAGTCGCGGCGCGGGGTAACTGTACTTAAACCTGCTTCACTTAAAACATCTTCTATTGGAAGTGGCTCTGCAAATTCGTTTTTGTTGTTTTCAACAAAATCGGGGGTATTTTTCAACTCCTCTAAGCCTTTCCAGTATTTTTTATTGCTTTCCATTTAAGCTATATTACTGTTTATCGAACGTTCTTACTAAACTCTATTTATTAATAGTGGCACTTACCACACTCTAAACCACCTAGCATAGCTGGGGTAATTTTCTCGCCTTTTTTGATTTTCTCGTGCGCAGCAATGATGTTGGCATAGAAGGCGTCGTTTTTCTTGCCAGAGATGTCGGCATCTTTGTGGCAGTTGATACACCATTTCATGGTTAGTGGCGAATACTGGTAGATTTCTTCCATGGTATTAACCGGACCGTGACAGGCGAAACATACAGGATCTGTAGGTTTTAGGCCTTTTTCTTTGCGGATTGCAGCTTCGCCAACTACTACGTGTTGCGAGTGGTTGAAGTAAGCGAAATCTGGCAAGTTGTGTACACGAACCCACTCAATTGGCTTCTCTTTAGTTTTATCATAAGTTTGCTTATCAGGATCGTAACCCAAAGCATTGTAGATTTTTTGGATCTCTGGCGAAATCTGGCCATCTTCTGTTCTGGCTTGTACGTTCTTGTGACAGTTCATACAAACGTTGAGCGAAGGAATGGTAGAGTTTTTAGATTTGAATGCACCAGTGTGACAGTATTGGCAATCGATTTGGTTGATACCAGCGTGCAATTCGTGAGAGAATTTAATCGGCTGAACCGGTTGATAGCCCGTGTGAACGCCTGTATCCCACATGCCCATCCAACCGAATGAACCCAAGGTAATTACCAAGCAAAGGATAAAGAAGAACACGAATTTCTTGTTTTTGAACAGCTTGCGTACGCCAACCGACAAAGGAACGGTTTCTTCTTCCGTAATATCGATGCCTTGTTTCTCTAAAATCAAGCGCTCCAATACTTTTACCGAGCGACCCAACACCACCAAAACAACGATAGCCAAGATGATGATACCGATTACGCCGGCAATAGAAAGACCCGAAGCGCCTTCGTCTTTAACTACAGCACCAGCCGCAGCTTCTTTCTTAGGCTCGCCTACTTTGGCATAGGCAATGATGCTTTTGATCTGATCGTCGCTCAGCTCAGGGAAAGTTTTCATTTCCGAAGCAGAGAACTTAGAGGCTTCGATGGCCTGTTTGTTGCCCGAAGCAATTAGCGCAACGTTGTTTTTGATCCAAGGAATCAAGAACGATTCGTCTAGCTCGTTAACTTTAGGAGTCAAAGCAGGTCCGGTAAGATCATGGTCTAAAGCATGACAAGATTTACATTTTGCATTAAATAATGTCTTACCCTCCACCACATCTTGTGCTTGCGTTACCGCAACATTTAAAAAAGAAAGGGCAGCCACAACAAGTGCCGACTTCCAAACTTTCCTAAAAACAAATGAGATATTCCTCATAATGAGTATTTTATGCTATTTATTGAAATAAATTTTAAATCCCTTTGGATTTTGGCCACTTAGCCAATCAAAAAGATTTCGACAAAAGTAAAACTTATTAAGATACCAATGACATATTAATGACAGTGAAATACAATTTATAATCATTCTAAATTATAGAATTTTCCGCCTTAGAAATGAAAAAATCAGCAATTTTTGAAAAACTGCTGATTCTGTAAAGCTTATCTTTTTCGAAAAAATTTTGAATCTTATTTTAGATATGCTAAGCCTTGGCTGTGTAAGAAATATCTTAAGCTTGCCGATAGATTTTCCTTGTTAAATAAGAGTAACCGCAACGGTTTCTTGTACCTTTTGCAAGCTATGTAGCTACAGCTTAACAGATTTTCGACAAGCTATTACGCAATAATCTATTAAGCTGTAGCTAAAAATCATCACCATGGTCTGTGGCGCCACAGACCACTGATTACATTTTCAACAACCATGCAAAAATCAGCGGTGCTACAATCGTTGCATCCGATTCCATCACCATGGTCTGTGACGTCACAGACCACTGATTAAAATTTTGCACTCATCCTCCATAAGTTCAGTTTTTTTACATCGGCTAGTTATCCATTACCATGGTCTGTGACGCCACAGACCACTGATTAAATTATATTATATTACATTTTCAACAACCACGCAAAAATCAGCGGTGCTACAATCGTTGCATCCGATTCTACGATGAACTTAGGCGTATTGATGTCTAATTTGCCCCAGGTAATCTTCTCGTTCGGCACGGCGCCAGAGTAAGAGCCATAAGAGGTGGTCGAATCGGAAATCTGGCAGAAATAGCTCCAGAATGGAATGTTTTCCATTTCCATATCCTGATAAAGCATCGGTACTACGCAAATTGGGAAATCGCCGGCAATACCGCCACCGATTTGGAAAAAGCCTACGCCTTTGCCTTCGCTGTTTTTCACGTACCAATCGGCCAGCCAAGCCATATACTCGATGCCGCTCTTCATGGTGGTTGGGTTAAATTCGCCTTTGATTACATAAGAGGCAAAGATATTGCCCATGGTCGAATCTTCCCATCCTGGCACCACAATTGGCAGGTTCTTTTCGGCTGCTGCCAACATCCACGAGTTTTTAGGGTCGATTTCATAGTATTGCTCCAATTCGCCGCTCAACAAGATCTTGTACATGAACTCGTGCGGAAAATAACGCTCGCCTTTATCGTTGGCTCCTTTCCAGATTTGGTAGATATGTTTTTGCAACCTGCGGAAAGCTTCTTCTTCCGGAATGCAGGTATCGGTTACGCGGTTGTAGTGGTTTTCTAACAAGTCCCACTCGTCTTGCGGACTCAAATCGCGGTAGTTAGGCACGCGTTTATAGTGCGAGTGCGCTACCAGATTCATGATATCTTCTTCTAAATTAGCTCCGGTACATGAAATGATGGCCACTTTGTCTTGCCTGATCATTTCGGCCAAAGAGATGCCCAACTCTGCAGTACTCATGGCACCGGCAAGGGTAATCATCATTTTTCCACCTTCTTCTAAGTGGGTTTCGTAACCTTTGGCGGCATCCATCATCGCTGCCGAATTAAAATGGAGATAGTTGGTCTCCATGAACTTTGATATCGGTCCTCTAGTAGTACTCATTTTTTTGTTTTTATTGTTTGCCTGCAAAAGTACGGTTTTTGCAAAACACTTGCGAAGTTTTAAAAACTTCGCAAGCGTATCCAACTTTACCTTCAACCTTAATCTTTTGGCTTTCCGACTTAATAATTACATTTGCTCCCGATGAAAAAAACTTTGCTGTTCCTGTTGTTAGCCACTATTGGAACCGGTGCTTCGGCACAAATGAAACTGATCAAGAGAATGTTGTCTGACGAGAAAGACACCACGCGCAAAGCCAGCTTTATGCCGGTGCCGGTATTGGGTTATGCCCAGGAAACAGGCTTTGAGTTCGGCCTAGGCGCTATTTATTCATTTTATGTAGACCGTAAAGATACCACCAACCGTAGCTCCAATTTTTCTGGAACGGCCTCCTATTCTACCAAAAAAACCTATAACCTTACCCTAAAAGGCGATGCCTGGACCAAAGGCAACCAATATCATTTTATTGGCGATGTGCGTTTCAAGAAAATGCCTTTCAACTTTTTTGGCATCGGCAACAATACCCAAAAAAGCGACGAAGACAAATTGGTGCAGCAACAGATCAGGATTAACCTGGATGCCGAAAAAACCTTTTTCAAGAATGCCTATACCGGTGTTTCGCTGGGTTTCGAAAACTATACTTTTACCGACAAGGAAACAGGCGGCATTTACAGCACCGCACCAAATATATACGACAGGAATGGCGGATCGGTGGTTTGGGTAGGCGTTTCGCAAAGTTATGATACGCGCAACTCTAACAACTACCCTACCAAGGGCTTTTTTGGTCGGGTTACCTATCAATATGCTCCAGATTTGTTTGGTCATGGCGATTTTACAGGCAGCCAGATCAAGGTCAATGTGCGTAATTTCTGGTCGCTGGCCCCCAAATTGGTGCTGGGCGTACAGGGACTTTACCATACCGTTCAGGGTTCGAAAACACCTTTCTATTTATTGCCACAATTGGGCAACGACGAAATCATGCGTGGCTATTATACCGGCCGCTACCGCGACGAAAACCTTTTGGCCGCACAAGCCGAACTGCGCTATCGTTTCATGAACCGTTTTGGCATTGTAGCCTTTGTAGGTGGAGGCAAAGTGTTTGCCAATGGCAATTTCTCGTTGCAAGACCTCAAACCTAACTATGGTGTCGGCGGACGTTACTTTTTCGATACGGCCAAGGGCCTCAGCGTACGCTTGGATTACGGCGTAGGCGAGAAAAAAGCCAACGAAAAACGCCAAAGTGGATTTTACATCAGCTTGGCCGAAGCGTTTTAATTTAGGCCGTACACTTGCGAAGTTTTAAAAACTTCGCAAGTGTACTTCTAGCCAAGGACCTTTTCTAGCTTACATTTTACATCTTCTATCAAGTAAAACTTCGTAAGTTTAAGCAGATTCTAATCAAGCCCTTATGCGAAACCTGTATCTGCTCCTGTTGTTGCTGCCTCTGCAACTCTTGGCCCAAAAATTTACGCCTGCCGAAATCAGTGCCTATCAGGCCCAAGCCAACCGCGTTCAAATTATCAGAGATCATTGGGGCATACCGCATGTTTACGGAAAAACCGATGCCGATGCCGTTTTTGGATTGCTTTATGCGCAATGCGAAGACGATTTTAAACGCGTGGAGCTCAACTACATCGAAAAGCTGGGCAGATTGGCTGAGGTTAACGGCGAGAAAGATATTTTTAACGATTTGCAGATCCGTCTGCTGATTGACAGTACCGAGGCCATGGCCGATTACCAAAAAGCACAGCCTTGGCTCAAAAAGCTCTTAGATGCGTATGCCGCCGGCATCAACTACTACCTTTACAAAAACCCACAGGTTAAGCCGGCTTTGCTGCATCGCTTCAAGCCTTGGTATGCCCTGCTTTGGACAGACGGCAGCATTGGTGCCATCAACACCGCCGACCTCACCCTTGGCGAACTCAAGAAATTCTACACCAACGACTTTACGCCTACTGCCTATGTCCCGGTAATCAAGGATCAGCAGAGTGGCTCTAACGGCTTTGCTTTTGCCCCTTCCATTACCGAGTCGGGTCACGCCATTTTATATATCAATCCGCATACTACCTTTTATTTCAGGCCCGAGGTGCAGGTGCAGAGCGAAGAAGGGCTCAATGCCTATGGTGCGGTAACCTGGGGGCAGTTTTTTGTTTATCAAGGCTTTAACGAGCACTGTGGCTGGATGCACACTTCGAACAACGTTGACATTGCCGACATGTATGCCGAAAAAATTACCAAAACCGACAAAGGGCTCTTTTACGAATACGACAAGAAGAAATATCCGGTGGGTATCAAAAAAGTAGACATTCGCTATAAGGATGGCGAGGCCTTAAAAACCAGAAGCTTTACGACCTATTTTACCAATAACGGTCCGGTAATGGCCATTAGGGACGGCAAATGGATTAGCCTGAAATCGAAGAACAGGAATACGCAAAGCTTAGTACAAAGCTGGGTACGCACCAAGTCCAAAAATTTTGCCGATTACCAAAAAGCCATGGATTTAAAGGCCAATGCTTCTAACAATACCGTTTACGCCGATGCTGAGGGTAACATCGCCTATTGGCACGGCAATTTTATCCCGATTAGAAATCCGAGCTACAATTGGGCTGGTGTGGTTGATGGTTCTACCTCTGCCACCGCGTGGAAAGGCCTGCATCCGGTAAGCGAAACCGTACACCTGTACAATCCGCCAAATGGCTGGCTGCAAAACTGCAATTCTACGCCTTTTACAGTAGCTGACAAAAACAGTCCGCTTAAGGCCAATTACCCGAGCTACATGGCTCCCGATGGCGAGAACTTTAGAGGCGTAGCTGCTGTTCGTCTGCTGAGCCAGCCCCAAAAATATACCTTGGAAAAAGTAATTGCTACAGGCTACGATACCTACATGCCTGCTTTCGACATTTTAATTCCGGCTCTGCTCAAAGCTTACGCACAATTGCCACAAAGCGACCCGATGTTGGAAGAGCTCAAAGCACCTATCGCCTTGCTCAAAAACTGGGATTATCGTTCGGGCGAAAATTCGGAAGCCACTACTTTGGCCATGGAATGGGCACCTCGCCTCAATATGAACATCCAAAAAGTGTACATCAATCCCGGCGAAAGAGATCAGGTAGAAAACACTAAAGCCTTTGCCGCCAGCGCCAGACCAAATGATTTATTGGATCCGCTAAAGGCTACCCTGGCCGACCTGAACAAACGTTTTGGCAAATGGCAAGTGGCCTGGGGCGAGGTTAACCGCTTTCAGCGCCTAACCGGGGCCATTAACGAAAAGTACGACGATAATGCACCTAGTCTGCCGGTTGGTTTCGGATCGGCCATGTGGGGCCAACTGCCTTCGTACCGGAGCAGTTTGTTCAAAACCAACAAGCGCTATGGCAACAGTGGCAACAGCTTCGTTTGCGTCGTAGAATTTGGAAAAAGAATTAGGGCCAAATCGGTATTGGCCGGTGGCAACAGTGGCGACCCTCATTCTAAGCATTTTAACGACCAGGCACTGCTGTACAGCAAAGGCCAGTTTAAGGATGTGCTGTTTTACAAGGAGGACGTGGTAAAAAATGCTGAGCGTACCTATAAACCAGGTGAGTGAGTTGATTGATTTTGCAAGGCTTGTTGGTGAGGAACACCAACAAATGCACTGAGTTGATTTTTTAAAACACCCCGGTCTATGATCACCCCTCTAAAAGAGGGGGAATAAAGAGCCTATTCCGGCTAATCGGAGGCCCTCAAAGGGCGGGGTGGTTTTAGCCACCGTTGGTGTTCTTCACCCACGGCCCTCCACAAACTCGAAAAAGGCAATAACAATCCAGCTATAAAAGCTTGTTGGTGAGGAACACCAACAAGTGCACCGAGTTGATTTTTAAACACCCCGGTCTACGACCACCCCTCTAAAAGAGGGGAATAGAGAGCCTGTTCCGGTTAATCGGGGGCTTCTAAAGGGCGGATCGGTTTTAGCCCCCGTTGGTGTTCTTCACCAACGGTACACCACAAACCCGAAAAGGGCAACTACAATACAGCTATAAAAGCTTGTTGGCGAGGAACACCAACAAGTGCATAACAAGTGCCTGGGAATCACACCATTTTAGCAAATGGTTTAATTGTCTTTTCGGCCAATTTTAAATCCAACTTTTAACTGCTTGGTCAATACATTAAAAGTAATATCGTCTGCTGTAATCACTCCTTCCTTTGGCCCCATTAAAACGGCCTGATAAGCTTTGATTTCATTCGCATTTTTGTCAATGTCTATCTTTTCAGCCTCAATTGTACGTCCATCTATTTCTACCCTTGCCTTCCCAAATAAGGTGACTATGCCCGTAGCTTGAGAAGTTCTAATCGAATCTGTCGCGAAATATTGAAATCTATCCATTAATTTCGAAGTTTCAACAGCAACAGGCTTGATGTCTCCGGAAGCAACGGCCGAATAGTACGCCCCTTTATTCAAATCGAACACGATGGATTTGCCCATAAGGATAGCGCCATCTTTTGATTTCAGACTGGCTTGCTCCGCCGTAATGATGCCGTTTTTGGCATCCCAGGTAATATCTTCGGCCTCTAAAACGCTGCCAAATATTTCCATTACCCCCTTTTTGATGTAGGTAATGCTTAAGCGGGTATCAACCTGGGCCGATGATGAGGAAATCAATCTGGGTAACTTTCTTTTTGTCGTATCCCTTGCTTGTCGAACAAACACTGGTTTTGGCGCTACTTTGTTATTAAGGTTCGTTTTGGCAGGGTTGCTTTCCATGGTTTGGAGGCTTTCTAGCTGAGCAGTACCTCCAGCGTATGCTTTAATGCTTGGAAAAACCTTAACCACGTCAACCGTAAAACCCCAAATTAAGGTCAATACAACGGGCAGGGCCAATAAATAGCGTAGTTTTTTCATTTGGCCAGATTTTGTATTAAACAGCATCTTAATTCTTTCTTTTACCGGGCTTTTCACAAAATTATGGATCAATGGCTCATTGCTTTTAACCATGGCCAGTTTGAGCAACAGGTGGGCATAATGCTTGGCTCCAATACTGCCAGAAGTAGCTTCATCGGCTTCGTACTCGTGCACTTGCTCCAGTTCTTTATCGTAGAGGTAAACAATGGGATTGAACCACAGTATGGCCTTGGCCAACATGAGCAAAAGCTTATCTACCGAATGCAGCTGACGCGCATGTACTTGTTCATGCTTCAACAAAACAGCCATTTCTTCGTGGCTCAGGCCGTTTTTGTCGATAAAAACATAGTTGAAAAAAGAGCAATTGGTAAAGCCGGTATGCTTGGGCACCAGCTTTAAGCCATTAAAGTGTTCTGTTGCCGTACCCACATGCCTTAAAAGCTTGACGATACGCCAGCACATCAGCAACAAGAGGCCCGCCATAACTGCGCCATAAAGAAAAGGCACCAGACTTTTCCAATCCAATTGGTTTTGGGTTTCAACGGGCGGAAATGTCTGGATGCCTGATGACCCATCCGGGCCACTTTTCAATATAAAGCCCTGTTCGGCAAAGGCAATCTGGTCTACTTCCTGTTTAATGGTTAGCTGCATGGCCGGTACCACAAAACTCAGCAATAGCGTAAACAGCAGGTAAAAGCGGTTTACCTTAAAGAAGGTGAGCTTTTTAAAGACCAGCAGATACAAGGCGTAAAACAACGCTGTACATGCGCTAACTTTTAAGAGGAAGATGAGCAATACCATAAAGCTGTTTTAATTATTCGGATCCAGGTTAAATCCGATGCCAAAGTTAGAAGGCGCATTCTTGTCGAACACCCTATAAAACCCGATTTTGTCTTTCGCATTTGGCTCGCCACTTGCTGTGCCACTTGGGCCATTTTTGCAGCTTACGGCAATTTCCAAATAACTGATCTTATTGTTCTCGAATTTGAGCTTGTTAAAAGACAAAGTGATATCCTTTTCCTTTAATTTCTCTTGATAAGCCTCTAACTCTTGCTTGGTTGTATTTTCGTCAATTAAGAGCACTATTTTTTCCTTGGTGATGTACAATCCTGCTTTCTGCTCAATAGGCCTTGCAATGCCGCTACCGGTTACATGTAGGTCTTGAACACTATTCCCCGATCTGGCCACACCAACTGACCTTGTTTGGCCTTGCAGGTTTCCAAGTGTTACGTCGTTTACAGTTCTTCCAACGCCGGCAACTCTCACATTGCTTATATCATCGGCTTTTGCAACAACTACCACATCATTTCTAGAATCGACCACCCGGTCAATGGTACCTCTAACCAATCCGCCCCTAACTTCCGAAACCTGTCCGCCGCTACCCCCTGTTGCACTGCCTATCACCCTCACATCGTTTACCGCAACGATATCAGTTGCAGCTGCGCCTGCCTTAGTTCGAGCTTTGAGGGTTCCATTGCCTTTTAAAGTAATATTCTCCGTTTTTACTTCATCAGCTCTGTTTACGCGCAACTCTTTTACAGGTACGTTTTTGGTTTCGATTACTTTCTCCTGCGCATAGACTATGTTTACGGCAAAGCCCCAAACCAGTCCGCTTGCTATTGGCAAGGCCAATACATAACTTAACTTTTTCATGTTTTTTGATTTTGATTGGTATAACATTTTTATTCTTTCCTTAATCGGACTTTTCACAAAGTTGTGCACCAGCGGGTCGCCGTATTCCTGCACGGCCAGTTTTAAGAGCAGACCGGCATAGGGCCTGGTGCCATAGCTGTAAGAAGTTGCGGCATCTGCCTCATACTCGTGCAGCTGTTCCAGCTCTTTGGCATAGTAATAGACAACCGGATTAAACCACAGTACCGCTTTGGCTATATGCAACAATAGCTTATCAACCGAATGGTATTGCCTGGCATGCACTTCTTCGTGTTTAAGCAAGAGGCTAAATTCTTCGGCGGTTAATTGCTCGCCACCTATAAATACATAGTTGAAGAAAGAGCAATTGGTAAAACCAGCGTTTTTATGGATCAGCTTTAAACCTCCAACACGGTTATAAACATTGGTATGCTTAAGCAATTGCAGCAACCGCCATAAGGTTAGGGCCAAAAGCGCAACGACAATAATAGTGTACAGCATGCTGAGCCATAGCATCCAGTTTACGCTGGAGGCCGTTGTTGCCGCTGTAGCCGCCATGGGCTGTACCTGCGCACTTGGCAATACCTCTTGTGTACTGGCCTGCAATACGATGGGTGGCAACACCTTTTCTATCTCTACATTTAAGGCAGGGATAACAAAGCTCAGCAACAAGCTAAACAAGAGGTAAAATCTGTTTGCCCTAAAGAAAGTAAGCTTCCTGAGTGCCACTACATAAAAGGCAAAAAACAGGGCCGAGCAGGCGCTTACTTTTAAGAGATAGAGGAGCCATTCCATAATCAGGATTTTTTATTGATCAACGCTTTTAATTCTTCAATATCTGCTTCGCTCAGCTTTTCTTCCTTCACCATAAAAGAAAGCAGGCTGGCCGGCGAGTTGTCGAAATAGCCCGAAAACATTTTCGAGAAAGTGGTTTTGGTATAATCTTCCTTGCTGATGGCCGGAAAATATTCGTAGGTTTTGCCATAGGCCTTGTAGTTGACATAGCCCTTTTTCTCCAGCAGCCTTACGATAGACGAAATGGTATTATAGGGAGGCTTCGGCTCTTCGTCGAGCTCTTCGATGATATCTTTAACAAACGCCTTCTCCAACTTCCACAGCACCTGCATGATGCGTTCTTCTGTTTTGGTTAATTCTTCCATAACCTAAACTTACAACTGATTTTTCAGTTATACAACTAAAAAATCAGTCTTTAAAAGTAAATAACTGAAAATCAATTAAATAATTTAATCAAAAGAGGCTAAAGAGGTGGAGGGCAGAAAGGTGGAAGGTAAAAGACTAAAGCTGAAAGACTAAAGACTGTGGTACTTTGGCTTCGGACACCAGACTATCAACTATGGACTATGGTCTATAACCTAAAACTTCAGCTTAAAATGCTCCTTGGCCTGCCCTTTTCTGAAATAAACCAGTCCGATCCAGAACAAATCGACCGTTACGGTTACATCAGGATGGTTTTGAATGGTGGCCCAAGCGTTTTTCATGCCTTGGCTCCAATAAATATCGTCGAAAATCAAGAGCGAATTTTCGTGCAGCTTAGGCAAACACCAGTTAAAATAGTTGAGCGTAGCTTCTTCGGTATGGTTACCATCGATGTATACAAAATCCAATCGGTCGGCTTTGGCGATAGCTTCGGGCAACAAATCGTTAAAATTGCCAACCTGCAGTTCCACATTCTCGAGACCGAGTTCCTTAAAATTCTGTCCGGCAACAGATGCTGTTTGTGGACAGCCCTCTATGGTTAATATTTGGGCTCGGGGTTGCGCTTTGGAGAGGTAAGCTGTGGTAATGCCCAGACAAGTTCCCAACTCGATGAGGTTTTGGGGCTGCTGACTGGCCACCAAGCGATAAATAAGCTGCGCCAAACTAGGGCTTTTCAGCGCATTTTTGGCAATTTGGCTGATCTTTTTGGTACGGTTCTTATTCAGATGCGAACCCGCGCCGAGATCGGTTACGGTAATCAAGTTATCGTCATGCAAAAGTTTTTTTCGCTGCGCTTCTATGCTCTTGTATGCTTCTTTTGCAGAAAAGTCGTAAATTACCTCATCAGCGAGCTTATATACGAAAGGCGAATGGGTACCATGCCTGCTTTTGGCAGTCAATCGATGCTTGAGGTAATCGGCGATAAATGTAAAAACCATAGCGGCAAAAATAAGCAAACAGAAATTGTAATTGTACTTTAATGGAAAATCTTGCAGAAATCAGCGCATTGGTCAAATTATTAGACGATCCGGATGAGGAGGTGTACCAGCATGTGCAGCAACGTCTGCTCGAATACGGCAACGAGGTCATTACTTATCTGGAAAGTGCCTGGGAGCAATCGCTTAACACCGTACTGCAAGAACGCATTGAAAACCTGGTGCACGCCATACAGTTCAACAGCGTAAAAGAAGACCTGAACCTTTGGTATCAAAGTGGCGCTTTCGACCTGTTGCAGGGTGCTATTGTGATTAACCGCTACCAATATCCCGACCTCGACGAACAAAGCATCATCAATCAAATCGAAGAAATCAAGCGCGATATTTGGGTGGGTTTACAGTACGAGATGAGTTCGATTGAAAAAATCAAATTGATCAACCATGTTTTTTACAACCAATATGGCTTTAGCGGCAATACCAAAAATCACCATGACCCGCAAAATTCTTACCTGAGCCAGGTGTTGGAAAGCAAGAAGGGCAATCAGATTTCGTTAGCCATTATTTATGCCACGCTGGCCCAAAAGCTCGATATCCCGGTTTACGGGGTTAACCTGCCACAACATTTCATATTGGGCTATATTGACGAGAGCAATGCCGACAAGGAATATGGTGTTCTTTTTTACATCAATGCTTTTAACAAGGGTGCCATTTTTGGCAAGCACGATGTAGACCAGTTTCTGCGTCAGCTTAATTTAGAGCCTCAGCCTGGCTTTTATTCGCCTTGCAGCAATACGGAAATCATCAGGCGTATTATCCGCAATCTTATTTCGGCCTACGAAAACCTGGGCGCTACCGAAAAGGTGGAAGAATTGAAAGAATTGCAGGAAATCCTGTCTGAATAAATCCGCAATCGGATAACTATCGCAGCCCGATTAAAGCCACTTGTTTTGTTGCATCCAGCTTTTCAGGCTTTCAAACCAATCTTCTTTGGTGGTTCTGTTGTACAGGCCAAAGCCATGTCCGCCTTCTTGGTAAATGTGCATTTCGGCAGGCACTTTGTTTCTGGCCAAGGCTTCATCGTAAAGCAGGCTGTTTTTTACGGGTACCGTACCATCATTGTTGGCATGCACCAAGAAAGTAGGTGGCGTAGCGCCGTTTACCTGCATTTCTGACGAAAAATAACGGCGTTGCTGTGGTGTAGGCTGATCGCCCAAAAGATTTTTAACCGAACCTGTGTGGGCGTATGGCCCGAAACTGATAACCGGATAGATGAGCACCGAAAAATCGGGTTTTAAGCTGATATTCTCCTGATTGCCTATTTTCATGTCGTTGTAATGCACGCTCAAGCTCGAGGCTAAGTGGCCACCGGCCGAAAAGCCCATCACCCCGATCTTGTTTGGCGAAATGCCCCAAACTCCGGCATTTTTTCTGACCAGGTAAATGGCTTGCAGGGCATCTTGCAAAGGTGCCAACGATTTGTCGACCATAATGGCATCGTTTGGCAGGCGATATTTAAGCACAAATGCCGTAACACCCAATTCGGCAAACTTTTTGGCTACCAAAGTCCCTTCTTTATCAAAGGCTAAAATGCCATAGCCACCACCCGGACAAATAATTACTGCCGTTCCGTTGGCCTTGGCTGGCGTAAAAACAGTAAGCGTAGGATTGGTTACCTTGCTGATGCGCAATACGCCATCGGTGCCTGTTTCGGTGCTTTCCTTAAAATCGGCAGGTGCTGGTTTCGAACCTGGAATGGTGGCATTGTAAAGCGGAATAACCTGCTGGGCCTTGGTTTGTGTAAAAGCTGTCAAGATAAAGTAGGCAAGTAAGTAGATCTTTTTCATCCAATTCAATTATAGACCATAAACTTACGTCTTTAAACTAAATGAACCAATATTTTTACATCCTGACAAAGCACCTATACCTTAAACAATTATGAATAAATCAGTTAGCAAATAGTTAACCGTTTAAACAACCTCAATAATTAGGCATGAAACTATTATTTGATTTCCTTTTGGCTTCTTCTCAAGTAAGATAACAATGCTTGGTAATCCTCATTGGTCATCAATCTAATTGGAATAAATATCGAACTAGACGAAAATTCGATTATCCTAATGAAATCCTTGCAAACCTGAAAAGAAGTGACCAACCTCCATTTTATCAGATGCCTGTAATCAGCAGTTGCCTCTTCAATACCTTCATCATTAATAATTATTGTTTTAAGGTTAGTTTGACGATACAATAAATCCAGGCTGGAAACTGTTGCTGTCCAGAAACGCCCTTTAGCAGCCGATAATCTTATTAAAATTAAACCGATAAGAAAAGAAAAAACCAGTCCTCCTTTCCAAAAAATGCCTTTATCAATGGTATTTTTGGAAGGCGAAACTTCTGCCAGATAATAAAAATAGGCGTAGCAGACTACTCCGAAAACCAAGAGAAACAAAATTGTTTTTTTAAATTTCTTGCTATAAGCCTTGAATACCAACTGACTAGTTGCTAACGAAGTTTCTTTTGCTTGATTATCCTGAATAATGATGTTCATTCTTAACTTAAAACTCCATTAAATAAGCCTTCAAAAAATCGTTGATGTCACCATTGAGTACCGCATCCGGATTGGAAGTCTGGAAATTGGTACGATGGTCTTTTACCCGCCTATCGTCCAATACATAGCTTCGGATTTGCGAACCCCACTCAATTTTTTTCTTGCTGCCTTCAATCAGTGCCGTGGCTTCCATGCGCTTGCGCATTTCGATTTCGTACAATTGCGATTTCAGCAAGCGGATGGCATTCTCCTTATTCTGTAGCTGCGACCTCGATTCCTGGTTCTTGATGATAATGCCCGATGGTTTGTGGTATAAACGCACGGCGGTTTCTACCTTGTTTACGTTTTGTCCGCCAGCACCACCAGCCCTAAAGGTTTCAAATTCTATATCGGCCGGATTCACATCGATTTGTATCGTATCATCAACCAAGGGATAAACATAAACCGAAGCAAAAGAGGTATGCCTGCGGTTATTGCTATCGAATGGCGAAATACGCACCAGGCGATGTACCCCGTTTTCTCCTTTCAAATAGCCATAGGCAAATTCGCCCATAATTTCTATCGTGACCGATTTGATGCCAGCCACCTCGCCCTCGGCATAATCCTGCTCGGTAACCTTGTAACCGTTCTTCTCGGCCCACATCAGGTACATCCGCAACAGCATACTGGCCCAGTCGCAGCTTTCGGTACCTCCTGCCCCAGCGGTAATCTGCATCACGGCTGGCAATTGGTCTTCCTTGCTGTTCAGCATGTTTTTCAGTTCCAAATCTTCGATCACCTGTAAGGCAACGGCATATTGCTCGTCCATTTCCTCCTCGCTGGCATCGCCGCTTTGCAGAAAATCGTACAACACGGTGGTATCTTCTACCACGGCATTAGCTTTGGTAAAGCCTTCGGTCCATTTTTTCTTGGTGCTGATTTCGGCCAGAATAGCCTCGGCCTTTTTAGGGTTGTCCCAGAAATCGGGAGCCAACGTTCTTTTTTCTTCTTCGCTTATCTGATATAATAATTCATCAACGTCAAAGATGCCTCCTCAGAGAAGCTAATCTATCTCTTAAATCCTGTAACTGGTCTTTAGTCATGCAACAAATATAGAAATGATTGTGGGAGTATCACTTTTTCATCGACAGATAATCCAATGTAAGGTTACACAAAGCTTTTACGCCCAAGGCAAAGCCGCTTTCGTCGATAAAGAAATCGGGCGTATGGTGCGATGGTGCTTTTAAAGGATCCTCGCCTTTGGGCATGCCACCCAAAAAGAAAAACAGACCGGGCACTTTTTCCTGATAGAAAGAAAAATCTTCGGCACCGGTTACGGGCGCTTTCAGTTTTACATTGTCGGCGCCGGCTGTAGCCTGCAAGCTGGGCAACATTTTTTCGGTCAGCGCCAAATCGTTAAAAGTAACAGGATAATGGTTGCTGTAAGGAATTTGTACTTCTACCTTGGCACCTGCGGCCTCCCCGGTTTTAATGGCAATGGTTTTGATGCGATCGATGAACATCGCCTCGTCGGCTGCGGTAAAATTCCTCACCGTGCCTAGCATTTCTACCTTTTCGGGGATGATGTTAGACCGCACGCCACCATGAATAGCGCCAATGGTAACCACACCCGGATTTTCGGTAATGTTCAGGTTTCTGCTCACAATGGTTTGCAGGTTGTTTACGATCTGCGCGGCCACCACAATCGGATCGATGCTGCTCCAAGGGTAAGCGCCATGAGCCTGTCTGCCTGTAATGGTGATCTTCATGTCGTTAACGGCCGCCATGGTACCGCCCGGGCGATAGGTCAATTGACCGACCGGCGTTTGCGAGTTGATGTGCAAGCCAAAAATAGCGTCGACCTTTGGATTTTGCAGTACGCCTTCTTTAACCATGAGCTGTGCGCCGCCTTCTTCGCCTGCGGGCACGCCTTCTTCTGCCGGCTGAAAAATGAATTTAACCGTACCGGGAATATCTTTCTTCATGCCAGCCAAAATTTCGGCCACGCCCATTAAAATAGCCATATGCGAATCGTGGCCACAGGCGTGCATTACGCCTACTTCCTGATCGTTATAGGTTGTTTTTACTTTCGAAGCAAAGGGTAGGGAGTTTCTTTCGGTAACCGGCAAGGCATCCATATCGGCACGCAAAGCCACTACCGGGCCTGGCTTGCCCCCAACCAAAATACCCACCACACCGGTTTTGGCCACACCGGTTTTCACTTCCATACCCAGCGACTGCAGGTGCTTGGCAATAATGCCCGCCGTACGCACTTCGTTATTGCCCAGTTCGGGGTGTTCGTGAAAATCGCGACGCCATTTGATTACCTTTTCGGCCAAGGCATCTGCCTGCTTGGCAACGGCCGTTTGGCGGGCCGTATTTTGGGCAAATAGCCATAATGGGGCCATCAAAAGCCCGGAGAGCAAGATTTTCTTCATATTGAGTATTAAAATATAGGAATAGGCACTAATTAAATAGTCCTTTGAGTTTATCTACAATACCACCACCCTCGGCTTGTCCGTCGGCATTGGGCGCTTGATTGCCTCCATTAAACATGCCCATCACATCGCTCAGGTCAAACTTTCCGTCGCTGCCACCAGCCAGTTTGCCCAAAACATCCTGCAGGTTAAAAGAGCTGTCGTTCGGGTCGTTGGTTTTTTGGGTAAGCTTACCGATGATCGAAGGAATAATGCTCGAGGCTACGTTTTTAGCAGTTTCGGCATTAATGCCCAAGCCACTCAGCTTATCTACAAAGCTGCCCGAAGCCTGTGCGGCAACCGCAGAGCCCTCGGCATTGCCCCCGTTAAAAATATCGGCCAAGCCGCTAAAGTTTCCAGACGAAACCTGTTCTTTCAAGCTTTCGAAAATAGAGCCCGATGCGGCTTCAATTACGGCTTCGTTATGTTCGTTTGGTATTTCGCTATTGTTTACAACAGCATCCTGCGCATTTTCGCGCACCAGTTCATTCAGATTTTCTAACATGGTTTAATTTTTTTAAGTTGATGGATTATATAAAACGATCGAACAATAGGCGGGCTGATTGGTTATTGAATATAGAAAAATTTCATGGTTTTTGAACATTAAAAGACAATTTAAATTGTTTGCTTTCTTACTTTTACAAAAAACATATATGCTATGCTTCCAACCATCAACTTTACCAAAACAGAGGCCTATAAATATTTGGCTGACCATTTTATAGCGATTAACCAACAAAGCATCAAGGATCTTTTTACCGAGGATACCGAGCGCTTTGCCAAGTTTTCGATTTTGTTCGAAGATATTTTGTTCGATTTCTCCAAGAACAGAATCAACGATACCACCATGGCCCTGTTGGTGCAGTTGGCCCGCGAATGCAAGCTGGATGAAGCCATTAAAGCCATGTACAGTGGCGAAAAAATCAACCAAACCGAAGACCGCCCCGTGCTGCACATTGCCTTGCGCAACCAAAGCAACGAGCCAATTTTGGTGGATGGCCAAGATGTAATGCCCGAAGTGAATGCGGTTTTGGCCAAAATGGAGAAATTCAGTCATTCAATTATTTCTGGCGAATGGAAAGGCTATACCGGCAAAGCCATTACCGACATTGTCAATATCGGCATCGGCGGTTCTGATTTGGGCCCCGTAATGGTTACCGAAGCCTTAAAAGCCTACAAAATCCGTTTAAACCTGCATTTTGTTTCTAATGTGGATGGTACACACTTAGCCGAAACCTTAAAAGCGGTAAACCCAGAAACGACTTTGTTTTTGGTGGCTTCTAAAACATTTACCACGCAAGAAACCATGACGAACGCCAACAGCGCCAGGGACTGGTTTTTGGACAGTGGCGCCAAAAAAGAAGATATTGCCAAGCACTTCGCGGCTCTATCAACCAATGCCAAAGACGTAGCCGCGTTCGGCATCGACACCGAAAACATGTTCGAGTTTTGGGATTGGGTAGGTGGCCGTTATTCGTTGTGGAGCGCCATTGGCCTGTCTATCTGTTTGGGCATCGGCTATGATCATTTCAAACAACTGTTGGCTGGCGCGCATGCCACCGACCAGCATTTCAAAAACACGCCATTTGAGCAAAATGTTCCGGTAATTTTGGGTTTGTTGGGCGTATGGTACATCAATTTCTTTAATGCCGAAACCCAGGCTATTTTGCCTTACGACCAATACCTACACCGTTTTGCGGCCTATTTTCAGCAAGGCGACATGGAAAGCAATGGCAAACACGTGGATAGAAACGGAAACGCCGTTGATTATGAAACCGGTCCGGTAATTTGGGGCGAACCGGGCACTAACGGACAACACGCTTTTTACCAGCTGATCCACCAAGGCACCCGTCTTATTCCTTGCGATTTTATAGCACCGGCACAGAGCCTCAATCCATTGGGCAACCACCACCCTATTTTATTGTCTAACTTTTTTGCCCAAACCGAGGCCTTAATGAACGGCAAAAGCGAAGAAGAAGTGATCGCAGAACTTAAAAAAGCAGGCAAATCTGAAGCAGAAATTGCCAAATTGGCTCCTTTTAAGGTTTTCGATGGCAATAGGCCAACCAATTCCATCCTCCTTAAAAAAGTAACACCTTACAGCTTGGGCAGCTTAATTGCACTATACGAACACAAAATTTTTGTACAGGGCATTATCTGGAACATTTTCAGCTTCGACCAATGGGGCGTTGAGCTGGGCAAGCAACTGGCACAAAAAATACAGCCCGAGCTAGTAGACGATAAACCGGTAAGCAGCCACGATTCTTCTACCAACGGCTTGATTAACCAGTATAAGAGCTGGAGATAGCAAAATCATTGCCAACGGCGTAAGCTGTTGGCAATGCTATAGGCCACAGAAATTGTATTTTTAACGCACCTCTAGCGCAAGCAGCTGTAAAAAGAAATGGCATCGGGCACCAAAGTTAAAACCTATCATTTTCTCCCCTATAAATATGGTTCAGAACTGCTATTGGATATTGGGCGCATCGAAACATTGAATAATTATGTATTAGACAGCACCTTACATCAGCTCAGTTTTTACGAAATTATTTTCATCGAAAAGGGAACGGGCACTTTTTCGTTAGATGAAAACAAGACGCCAATAAGCCCACGAACCATTATTTTCACCAGCCCCGGACAAGTGCGCCGTTGGGAAATTGAGGAGCCGGTAAGCGGCTATACCTTATTCTTTGAAAAAGACTTTCTCCATCTCTTTTTTTCGGACGAGCTATTCCTCTATCGATTTCAATATTTCCATCAATATTCGCGTCCAACCGATATGCAGCTTGCCGAACAGCCATTTGCGCAATGCCTCGAACTGCTATACGGCATAGAACGGGAGTTTGGGCAGCTTCAAAACGACAGCAACCATTTGATCAGAGCCATCCTCTATCAACTGCTCGTCGTTCTCAACCGAGATTATGCGGGTGTTTACAACGTACAAAGAGATACCTATGTCCACTCCGATTTTTATCGGTTTCGATCTTTGCTGGAAAAGAAATTTATGCACGACCGAAGTGTGGAAGCCTACAGCAAAATGCTGAGTGTGAGCCCGGGTTTTCTCAATAAAATCTGCAGGCAGTTTAGTGGCTTATCGGCCCAACAGATGATCCATTACAAGCTGATTTCGGCCATAAAAAAACAGCTTTATCAAAACAAATCGGCCAAAGAGATTGCCTACGAGTTTGGCTTTTCAGACCCTTCTAATTTTAACCGTTTCTTTAAAAAGCTGACGGGCATTACTCCCCAACAATACCGCAAGGAGATATAATTGACTATTTTAAAGTTAAAATGACCATTTTAAGAGGGTCAGCATGTTCTAATTTTACAGCAAAAAGAACATGATCAAATACACACTGAGCTTCCTATTGTTCACCCTGAGCGTGCTGTTGGTACAGGCCGAACAATTATATGTTAATCCACAGACCGGCAACGACGCCAATTCCGGAACAAAAACAAGTCCGCTAAAGACATTGCTAGAGGCCGCAAAACGCGTAAACCTCAACCAAGAGCGGGCATCAACCACCATCTTCCTCTCAGAAGGCGTACACTTGTTGACCCAAACCGTTGTATTTACCAATGATAAGTATACCCTTAAAAACCGTCTGGTTATTCGTGCAGCTGTTATGCCCGACGATGCCGATTGGACTCCACAAAAAATGCCCGTTGTTGTAACAGCGGTGCCACTGGTATCGGGCGTGGGTGGCGAAGAAGCCAAAGGCATACAACCAGAAGTTAGCCATGTAACCATTGAAGGCCTCCGATTTACCGGCAGTCCGGATTATTCTTACATGGACGGCAAGAACCTACGCCGCTCCTATCCGATATGGCGTGACGGCAAAAAACTGGACGATTTGCTCGTTTCGCAATGCCTATTTGCCGGAAATGTGGATGTATTGCCTTTACACGTGGGCGTAATAGCCAATGGTTATGGCCTGGTTATCGATCATTGCGTTTTCTTCAACTGCAAAAATCCCGTTGTTTTTTGGCAAACCGATGGAGGCACCGGCAGCCCTAATGCCATGCGCTACTCGTTGGTATACGGCTGTTATTTTAGTGGCGTTTGGACTACGCAAAGCACCAATGGCGATGATTTCGAATTCCATCACAACATCATCGCAAATAGCAGTACCGTATGGATAAGAGAAAAAGGAAGTACGCGCCACTACAAAGCTTCTGATTGCCTTTTTGCCGATTACAGCAATCTGGCAGGTTATGGAAGTGGCCCTTTAAGTGGCAACGATGCCACTTCAACAGATTTTCTGGAAATGAAAAACGTACAAACCAGCGGAAGCGTAAAAATTGAAAAAGACCAGAGCAAACGCAATTACCTGCAGCTAGCCGAAGGTTCGATGGGTTCGAATCTAAAGGCGGGACTTTTTAAAAAGAACTAATCGCAATAATAAATTGCATATTCCTTATTGAAAATCGCCAGCGCAAACTGGCAAGCACAAATCGCTATTCATTGAAAATTAATCAATGGGTAGCGATTTTTCATTTAAAGCAAATTTTTATTGCGTAAATTTCTATAGCAAGGCAACCCCAAGCTCATCGCCACCGTAACTGCATATAACTAAACAAAATTACTTTGCTTACACCCGAACTCATCAATGGCTGTATCAAGAAAGACCGGAAAAGTCAGAAGGAACTTTACCGGCTCTATTATGGCTATGCCATGAGGATCTGTTTGCGCTACGCCAAAAACAAAGACGAAGCAATTGAGTTGGTAAACGATGGTTTTATGAAGGTATTTACAAACCTGCAGCGCTACGACAAAGAACGCTCCTTTAATGCCTGGATCAGTACCATTATGATCAACACCTCGATAGACCATTACAGAAACCGGATAAAACAAATGGAAATGGAAGAACTTAACGCTAAGCACGAATTGGAAGATAGAGAGAATATTCTTTCCCATTTACACTATGAAGACCTGATCAGGTTGGTTCAAAAACTTTCTTATGCCTACCGGACGGTTTTTAACCTTTTTGCCATAGACGGCTACTCGCACGAGGAAATTGCCGAAATGCTTTCCATCTCGGTGGGCACCTCCAAATCGAATCTGTTTAAGGCAAGGGAAAATTTAAAAAAGATGCTGGCCGAGACCTTAGTCACCGATCAGCAACAAATGAGCTATCAAAAATGAAAGAACTGAACGATAAAGATTTTGACCAGGCTTTTAAAACACGGGTAACTGAAGAGTACCTGCAGTTTGAAGAAGAATCTTGGTTAAAGATGGAGAAAAAGCTCCAAAAAAGAGATCGGATGATCTGGCTGAGAAATGCCAGCATTATCTTGCTGTTTCTTTCGTTTGGTTTGGGCTTCTTCCTGTTCAACGGTCAAGAACAGCCTAAGCAACAAACTGCCCGCAAAAACAAACCCGAACAAACCCAAAAACCTGTGGTTGAGGCACCCAAACCGACAACCGAGCTGGCCCAAGCCCAACCGCTTGACCAAAAATCCGATTCGGCTACCCCAAACAACAAATTGCCAAAAGCACATCGGGCTACGGCAATCGCAACTACCGACAATAACGATAAGCCTCTTTCAGGCAACGCCATAGCCCACGTTACTCAGGCGCCTGCCAATGCCGTACCAACGGCAGCACAACCTGTAAAACCTGTCCAAAATGCCGAATTGACCGATCAACAGGTGATAGCGCAACTCACTTCGCCAAGCATCAATGTCGTTGATACAACAGACAATGTGGCCAAAAAGCCAAAAGCGAAACGTAAAATCCCGATTAGCCTGGCCATTAGTGCAGGTCCTGATTTTAACTCTACAAGCAGCTTGGTAGGTGGCAAGGGAACCGCAGCTTTCGGATTTACCGTTGGCGTGGGCATCAGCAAAAAAATAACCGTCCAAACCGGTGTGATTTATGGCGCCAAAAACTATACGGCCAGCAATTACGACTATAAATTCAGCAATCCGAATGTACAGAACAGCATTGCCCAAATCAATGCGGCTTGTAAGGTACTCGAAATTCCGTTGAGAGCCTCTTACCTGCTGAGCGATAACAAAAGCCGCAGCATTGAGCTGAACGGCGGACTATCTAGCTACCTCATGCTGAAAGAAGATTACGTGTTCAAATACACGGCCGCCAGTGGCAAAGCCGATAGGCTTACGCAAAAAACCAATGCCAATCAGCATTTCCTGAGCGTGCTCGACCTTTCGGCCACTTACAACATCAAACTGAACAGCAAATTCGGGTTCGGCATAGAACCTTACGTTAAAATCCCATTGGGTGGTATTGGCGAAGGAAGCGTGCCTTTAAAATCGAGTGGTGTATCCTTAAAACTGCGTTATGACCTCAACAAGAAATAAACTGGTTTGGGTGGCTTTGCTCTGCCTTGGCCTGATTGGAAAAGCCGAAGCCCAAAATTATGTGGGCAAAAGTTTGAAGATGACTATTTTCTCTTCTACCCCGGTTGAAGACATCAAAGCCGCAAGCACTTCGGCAAGTGCCGTACTGGTAGCCGATAAACAGGAGCTGGCGGTACAAGTGCCCATGAAAAGCCTCGAGTTCGACAAAAAGCTGATGCAGCAGCATTTTAACGAAAACTACATGGAAAGCGACAAGTACCCGATGGCCAAATTTAAGGGAACCATCACACCCCAGTTGGATTGGAGCAAAGACGGCGAATACCCCGTTACCGTAAAAGGCGTGCTCAATGTACATGGCGTTGACCAAAACCGCACAATAACGGGCAAAATAACCATCAAGGGCAATACTGTAAGCATCAGTTCGAGCTTTGAAGTAGCCTGCAAAGACCACCAAATCAAAATTCCGCGCCTTGTGTTTGCCAAAATAGCCGAAGTCATCAAGGTAACTATACAAGGTACCCTAGAGCCACTCAAATAAACGTTATGAAAAAGTCTAAGCTTTTAATTTACCTCATCTTGGTTTTGGCCTTGTTGGCCATGAGAGCTAGTGCGCAAACCGCCGAGACGCTGTTGGGCCAACTAGACAGCACCAAGAAGTTTAACAAGGTAGAAGCCACCTTTAAGGCAACGCATGTGGTACTTTCGCACTCTACCGAAACCCAAAAGAAACACGACCTCGATTTAAGGATCAGGCATCATTTTGGAGATATTGGGGGCGAATTTGGAAGCGCACACACGCTGTACGGCCTCGATGTGGCCACCGATCTTTTTATCGGGCTCGATTATGGCCTAACCGATAACCTGACCATTGGCTTTGGCCGCAGCAAGCACGACGAACTTTTTAACCTCTACGTCAAACAAAAGCTGTTGCAACAAACCAGCGACGGAAGCATGCCCATTAACCTCACGTTTTTGGCACAAGCAGGCCTGGTGGCCCGAAAACCATTTACCGACACCGAATTTGCCAATTATGGCAACAGGCTAAGCTATTTGATCCAACCTATATTTTCGAGGAAGTTTTCTCAACGCATTTCACTGGAGGTAATGCCTGCCTTCCTGATCCGCTCGGTAACTGCCGACCCTAACGACCCTAAAAACTTGTTTACCCTGGGTTTCGCCGGTCGGATTAAGCTCACCAAGCGGCTGTCATTTGTGGCCGATTACACCTTGGTTAACGGCCTATCGCGACCGAGCAAGCTGGCCGTCCCCCTATACAATCCTTTGGGCGTAGGGCTGGAGATAGAAACCGGCGGACACATCTTCTCGCTCAACTTCATGAATTCGGAATACATCAACGAAAACAGTTTTATAGCCAATACCAAAAAATCGTGGACCGACGGTGGCGTCCGCTTCGGCTTTACCATTTCGCGCAACTTTAGCCTTTTTAAATCTAAAAACCCCGATACAAAATCGACAATTTACTAAAACTATAATTTTATGGAACGGAATGAATTTATCAAATCCCTAGGGCTTGGTGTGGCCCTGGTATGCGCTGGAACTTGCCTTTCGGCCTGTGGAAGCAAGTCTAATGACCCTACGCCAAGTCCGGCAGGAGGCGGTGGTGGCGGAGGTGGAACGCCTGGTGCTACCGCAAGTATAGACCTTGCTACGCAACTCACCACGGTTGGCTCTTTTGTGGCAACAGGAGGTGTTTTGTTTATCAGATTGGCTGCTGGAAATAGTACTTCTTCATTTGTAGCCACCCAAGCGGCTTGTCCGCACCAAGGTGGCGCATTAAATTGGGTCCAAGCCAGCAACCTGATCCAATGCAGCCTGCATGCTTCGCAGTACACCTCGGGTGGCGCCATTTTAAGGCAGCCTAACGACGGGGGAACCACCAGCGCCCTCAAAGTTTACAACACGAGCATTTCGGGCACTATATTAACGGCTACCATTTCGTAGTTTTTAAGGTTGAAAGAAGGACGGAAGAAATATTTTCCGCCCTTTTTTCGTTTTCTTTATGGAAAATCGGTATATTATTAATCATATAGCTGATGTTGAATTTGTTATTCAGCACTGATTTAAGCATTAAATATACTTCATAATCATGAAATCATTTAAAACCTTAGTAGCTATGGCAGGTTTGGCTTTTTTGGCCACTACAGCCTTTGCCCAAACCGATAAAGCCACGACCCGCAAAATTGTGGAAGACAAGAACTATACTTTTGTGGCCACAAGCGCCACGCCGCTCAACGGGTCGGACATCAACAATATTTTATCGAAGATGCCTGGAGGAGGTGCCAATGGGGGCAACATTAACCTTACAGGCAGCAATTACGACGTACGCATTACCAAAGACAGCCTAGTTGCCTATCTGCCTTTTTACGGCAGGTCTTATACCGCGCCACTCAGCAATGAAGAAAGCGGTTTCAAGTTTACCAGCAAGAACTTTATTTACGACACCACCAAGCGCAAAAGAGGCGGATGGGACGTTAGAATCTACGCCAAAGACGTTAAAGATGGTCCGCAGCTAACCTTTAGCATCAGCGAAAGCGGTTATGCTACCCTCAGCATGGTGAGCAACAACAGACAGGCTATTACCTACAATGGCTACCTGAGCGAAAATAAAAGTAAATAGTCATTGCAAAAAATGCAGCTTATTTTCTAAATTGAACATACACAAATATTTAACCTTAATTGTTCAATCATGAAAACATTAAAAATCGCTGGATTGGCCCTGCTACTCTTATTCACATCGGTTTGCTATGCACAGATCGACTCAAATGCCATTAACCAAATTGTAAGTTCGAAAACCTTTTTGTTCAAGCCTACCCAAATGACTTTGGACAAAAAAGAATCAAACTATACGGCTGATAATTCATTGGGGAGTATAGACTTGAGCGCTTACATCTTTTACTTAAACGTAAAACCAGACAGTGTAGACATTTATATGCCTTCGCTACCAGATTACATCAAAGATGCTCAATTGCCCATGTTAGGCCATGTTAAGTTTGCCTCCACCAAATTTAACTATAGTAGCCGCAAGGCGAAGAATGGCGTGCTGAACATTAGCATCGACTGTAAAGACAACCCCTATTCGCACCCTTATCGCATCAGGTTAGCTATCAATAAACTTGGAGAAGTGACCAGTACAATAGATATGGGCTATGGGCGTACGATGACTTTATACGGGAAATTATTAAACACGACAGCAAAATCCTGATTTAAGCCGACCTACTCCGCCAATTTGATTTCATAAAGCTTGGGCCATTTTTTGCCAACCACAAAAAGGCGTTTGCCTTTGGCGTCCCAAGCAATGCCATTGAGCACATTGCCGTTCTGTTCGTCTTGTGTTTTAAAGAAATTTTTGGGCACTAGCGCTGTGAGGTCTATTTCGGCTTCAACTATGCCTGTTTTGGGATCAATGCGAATAATCTTATCGGTTTGGTATACGTTTGCATAGATCTTGCCGTCTATAAACTCGAGTTCGTTAAGCTGCTCAACCGGTCCTTTATTGTCGTATACCTCTATATAGCCTTCTTCCTGATAGGTATCGGCATTCATGAACCAGATGCGGTTGGAGCCATCGGTACGCAAAATCTTCTTGCCATCAAATGCCAGGCCCCAACCCTCTCGACTGAAAGGAAAGGTGGCCAACTGTTTAAATGTTTGGGCATCGAACACAAAGCCCGTGTTTTCCTTCCAGGTCAGCATAATGATTTTGTTGCCCAACTTCAGCGAACCTTCGCCAAAATATTGTGCTGGCAATTGGATCTGTTGCAGGGTCTTGCCCGTTTTTAAATCGACATATTTGAGTTTAGAGTTGCCATATTCGCCGGTACTTTCCAATAGTTTGCCCTCTACGTAGGCCAAGCCTTCGGTGTAGGCGCTGGTATCGTGCGGAAAGGTATTGACCACTTTATAGCTGAGCGGTTTGGGCGTTACGCCACTCGTTAAAATGATGTTGGTGGTGATGGTATCCTTCTTGCCGTCTTTGGTAACGATTGCCATTAAATTTTTATAGCCAAGCGATAGGCTGTCGCTTTTAATGCTGACAGGGCCAAAATGATCATGTAAGTAGGCCTTTAGCTTGCCATCAAGGTAATAGCTGATTTCTTCGACTTTCTCGCTTTTATCTATATCTAAATTTAAAGGGATCGGCTGACCAAGTACAATCTGCTGACCTTGCTGAGGGGCACTAAAAGTGATGTAGCTATCTTTGCCATCGGGTTTGCAGGAAGCCAGACAAAATAGTACAGCAAGCAAGACGCCGAGTTGAATACGAATGAGGTTATTGGTTTTAAAAGGGCCAAAATGCATCTTGAATATGGTTTATGGTATAACGGTTTGGTGTATCAAATAAAACGGCAACAATATCAAATCTCACTTCGCCCTGATGGTCCATCAGCTCCACATAAGCCGTTGCGGCCTGGATAAGCTGTTTTTGTTTGGCCTGGTCCACAAAATCTTCGGGTTGTCCGAAAGCGGTCGAACTCCTTGTTTTCACTTCTACAAAAATCAGCTGGCCATTTAAATAGGCTACCAAATCTAACTCTGCTTTTCCATGAATCCAATTTTCTTCGAGCAGCTCATAGCCCAAACCGATTAAATAGTTGGCGGCTATGACCTCGCCCCGCTTGCCTAAATCGTTGTGTGTAGCCATTGCTTTTGGTTCATTGGTTCACTAGTTCATTAGCTTATTGGTGGATTGGTTCATTGGCTGGTTAGTTCATTGGTGGATTGTCGAATTGTTGGATTGCTAAATTGTTAAATCGCTCAACTGTTGGATTGTTTAGCTGAAAATTGCCAACCGATAACTGCGAACTGGCAAGTGCCAACTAAAACCTATTTCACAATTACCGAACCCAGGTACTTCGAAATCTCCTTTTCTACGTTTTTGATAAAGGCATAGCGTTGCATCAGGATCTCCTGATTGGTGACGTCTTTTTCGTGCTTGATTTCCTGTAGCAAATCCAATAGGATCTTGTCTACCTTTCGTTTTTTGAGGTGATACAGGCCACCCAAAATGGTCGCTTTCAGGTTAACGGTTTCGTCGCGTACGTAAATGGTATGCTTGTTGTACCAGTTTTCGCTCAGCGTATAGGGCGAGGTAGACAAAGTGATGGCCAAATCGGCAATTTCACGGTCTTCGCTCTTGATAAACTGATTGGCGGTTGGCAACTGACCGTTTTCTATCTCGGTACGGTAATGATCGATGATTTTTTTGCAGAGCGGATTTTCGAACGTGACGTCGGTCAGGTTCTGCATAATGAACGATCCGATGTACATGTTATCGATTTTGTCCCAACTCACCAACTCATGTCCAAAAGCCAACAGCAAACGTACAATTTCCTTTTCCTGGCGTTCATCATCGGCCGAAAGCTGCACCGTAGCCTGATTGCTTGGTCCATCTTCGGCAAAAAGATCGTCGGGTGGCATGTCGGGGTGCACAGGCTGGCGGGAAGGCCCTGAAGAAGCGCTTTTCTTCAGCTTGGCCACACGCATGGTGTTGAGCTCGCTCAGCAAGATGCGTTCTTCGATGCCCAACAGGCCGCTGCATTCGCGCACAAAAACCGATGCCTTGATGTTATCAGGAATCTTGGCAATGCTTTCTACAATATCGCGGATGATGCCTGCCCTTTTAATCGGGTCTGTTCCGGCTTCGGCCAAGAGGATATTGGCTTTGTACAGGATAAAATCCTGACGTTTGGTTTCTACATAAGCCTTAAACTCGCCGGCGCCCACTTTATGCATGTACGAATCGGGGTCGTCGCCATCTGGAAAAGAAACCACTTTTACGTTCAATCCCTCTTCCAAGATCATATCCAAGCCCCTTAGCGAAGCTTTGATACCGGCCGCATCACCATCGTACAAAATGGTAATGTTTTGCGTAAAACGGCCAATCAAACGGATTTGCTCAATGGTGAGCGAAGTACCCGACGAGGCCACCACGTTTTCGATATTGGCCTGATGCACCGAAAGCACATCGGCATATCCCTCAACCAGGTAACAGTTATCCTGATCGCGAATGGCTTTTTTGGCATGGAAAAGACCATACAACACATTCGATTTGTGGTAAATATCGCTTTCGGGCGAGTTTACGTATTTGGGAACGTTTTTATCGGTTTTTAGGGTACGTCCGCCAAAACCGATTACCCTGCCGGTAAAGTTATGGATGGGGAACATCACCCGACCGCGAAAACGGTCGTACAGCTTGCCCTTGTCATTTCTGATGGCCAAACCCGTTTTCTCGAGGTATTCTTCGGTATGTTTGTTTTTGAGGGCATCTAAGGTTAAAGCATCCCACACATCGGGCGAGTAGCCTAGGTTAAACTTCTTGATGATGTCTTCCCTAAAACCGCGTTCCTTAAAATAGCTGAGGCCAATGGCACGGCCTTCGTCATTGTTCCACAGGTGATCTTCGAAAAAGTTCGCTGCAAATTGCGAAACGATATACAGGCTTTCGCGGGCATTTTGGGCCTCTACATCCTGATGGCTATCAACCGTTTCTTCAACCTCGATATTGTATTTGTTGGCCAGGAATTTGAGCGCTTCGGGATACGAATATTTTTCGTGGTCCATGATAAAGCGCACCGAATCGCCGCCTTTGCCACAGCCAAAGCACTTGTAAATGCCCTTGCTTACCGAAACGTGGAAGGAAGGTGTTTTCTCGCCGTGAAACGGACAATTGCCAATGAGGCTGGTACCGCGTTTTTTAAGGTGCACAAAATCGCCTACTACCTCTTCTATGCGGGCAGCATCCATTATTTTGTCTATGGTTTCGCGGTTGATCATTGTTCTTGGGGTTCGTCATTACGGAGAAGCCTGACAAAGCTAGCTAGCTCAAACAAACTGCTTTACTCGCTTTTCGCTTCGTTTACAATGACGATTTATTTAATAAAAGGCAACATTTGATCGGCTACAAATTGATTGCCGGCATCGTTCAAATGTACACGATCTCTAGTTAGCACGCCTTTTTCTAGGTCTTCAGTATTGTTTTTTGTTTCGTATTCGGTAAAGGCCTTTCTCAAATCGCAAAGTGGCAGGTTATTTTTAGCAGCCAATTCCCTAACGCCTTGTGCATATTTGTTCAGGTCGGCATCAGCTTCGTTGGTGCCGTCTTTTTTCTCGCCAATTACCGATGGGGTACATACCACCACCTTGGCACCGTTGGCCTGGATTTTATTGATCAGCGCTTGGTAAAACTTGAGGTATTTGTCGTAATCGGTACCGGTTCTGGCGCCCAGTTTATGCCATACATCATTAATGCCTATATAAATGATAACCAGGTCTGGCTTTTTGGCCAATACATCTTCTTCCATGCGCAGGTAAAGATCGTATACTTTGTTACCGCTAACACCTGCCCCAATCAGTTCGTATTTGTCTGGGTCTAATACTTTTTTCAACTGGTTGATGTAGCCATTGCCTTGCACGCCGGCTTGTGTAATCGAATCGCCAAAGAAAATTACTTTTTTGGGCTTTGCTTTCATGGCTATGCTTAAGGTTAAAATAAGGGCAACTGCAACTAGGCCAATTGGTTTGATGTGGTTCTTCATGTTGTTATTTTTTAGTGGTTAGCTTAAAGTCTAAGTCCTGAAAATCGAAACTGAAGTCGGTTAAAGGAGAAATGGCTTCCATTTTAAAGCCATCGGCCTTGCCTTCATTGCTCAGGCCAAAGTTAACAAAGGCGTCGGCATCCAAGCTCCTGTCGTACCACTTCACAATAAAGGTATTGCCTTTGTAATAGGTCATATCGCCTTTCAGCTTTGGTGCATTCTTGGCCTGGAAGTGCATTTTCCCGTTCACTTCGCTAATGGTTACTTCGCCAAACCAATCATCTTTAAACGTGCCCAAATAATTTTTCACGTCAGGCTTTGTGGTGGTTGCCTTTTGCGCAGCGGCAATATCGGCCCAAACCTTGTCTACGATTTCCTTGGCTTGCTTCTCGTTCCTCAAACGGTTATCGTTATACGCCTTGATGCGGTCTTGACCCTTAATGCCCAAGTAGCCGTCTTTAATGGAATTGGTAATGGAGTTAAAGGCTGCGCCCGATTGCTGATTGGTGAGCACGATAATACCCAGTTTCAGTTCTGGCAAAATGGTAACCTGGGTTACAATGCCCGAAAGGCCGCCGGTATGCGTAGCCTGGAAATTGCCGTTTACCGAGCTCAGGAACCAGCCCAAGCCATAGCTGCTGAAACTAGCCGGATTGCCACCAGCAATGATGGTTTGCGGGGTCCACAACTCTCTGGCTACCGCCGGACTGAACAGTTTCTTTTCGAGGTTGTCGCCGTATTTGCCTCCGTTGATCATGGCGGTTACCCACTTGCTCATATCGGTTACACTCGAGTAGATGCCTCCTGCGGCATTGGCAATTTCGCCAAAGCTGAGGCCTACCGGCAACAGCTTGCCTTCGTAGGGCGCATGGCCATCAATTACATTCGATTTGTCTTTTAAACGGTACCAAGAAGCCGCGGTTTTGTTCATGCCCAAAGGCTTGATGATCCTGCTTTCTATAAAATCTTCATAAGTTATACCCGAAACCCTGGCTACAACTTCGCCGGCTACAATGTACATCAGGTTATCGTAATCATATTTGGTGCGGAAAGAGGAAACCGGCTTTAAGAACCGTAAGTTATGGATGAGCTGTTTTTTATCAACGGTTGATGAATCTGGCCAAATCATCAAATCGCCAGCACCTAGCCCCAAGCCACTGCGGTGGGTCAGTAAGTCCCTTACGGTAAACTCGCTGGTTACAAAGGCATCGTACATTTTAAACTCAGGAATAACATCGGTAACCTTGGTATCCCAGGTAATTTTCTTTTCATCAACCAACATGCCCAATGCGGCGGCGGTAAAGGCCTTGGTGTTGGAGGCTACGCCAAACAGTGTGTTCTCATCAACTTTTTGATTGGTTTTGATGGAGCGTACACCATAGCCTTTGGCGTGGATGAGCTTTCCGTCTTTGATCACGGCCACGGCAATGCCCGGCACATCGAAAGTGGTCAGTGTTTTTTCGGCAACGCTATCTATTTGTTTGGAGCTGAGTACCTGCGCCTGCAAATTAGTGGCGAAAGCGCATAAGGCAAGCAGGCCAAGCCCGATGGTTAAGCGGTATTTAAAGTGCATGTTGTAACGGTTTAATGAATGCTTAAAGATAGCAATCTTTTGGGTTTTTGCGAGGGCAAAACTATTTGCCCTTGCCCAGTTTATAATCTTTGTGCACGATCAGAAAACTGGCCCGTTCTTCCTTTTTGAAGGGATAATCCCAATTGCCCTGATAGGTAATTTTGGTGGGCAGCTTTACCTCGTCAAAATAGCTCATTTCGATGTTCATCTGCACGTCGAAATCGAAGAGCATGTTGCTGTACTTCATATCGACATAGCGGCCCAAAATCTCGAAGTTGCGCTTATCGAAAATGGTAACCAGCTCCTTGATCATCAAGCCGTCTTTGGTCCAGCTGCTCAAATCGGGTTTTACCGATACCTTGAAGCGATAAACCGGGATAGAATCCAAATAGGTACCGCTGTAAAAAGTATAATCGTAGTACTGGCGCATGTTGGCCGTAAAGATCTGCGTTTTGTTTCCGATAAAAGGCAGGCCTTTAATGGGGCGCCCCGGATTAAAAATCAGGGTCTTCAGCTTGTCTTTATAGCTTTCGTTTTTGCCTCCGCCCGTACTTGGCGCCGAGTTGGGCACAAAATCGGTATTGTAGGCATTCATAAAAATGTAGTCGAACATTTCTACGGTGTACAGCTGGTATTTGCCGTTTTTCTTGTAAATCTTGCCGTTGTCTTCTTTTACGAGGTACTCCATTTTATAGGGACCATCGTTGTTGTGTTTGATCTTTCTGTAGATACGGCCATCAACCTTGTTTTTTTTATCGTAGGTGTAAACCCTATTTTCGGCAATGAAAGTGTACTTTTTCATGTTGCGAAAAGCCTGATAAAAACTGGTATCGTTAATAATGGCATCGATAAAGGTTTCTATATTGAGGCGCTTGGCCTTGATATTAACTACCGAATCGAGCTGTATGGTAGGAATGGTATCTGGATTAAAACGTTGGATCTGTTGCGCACCTGCTCCAAATGCAACAAGGGTTAATACCAGCAATAACAATATTTTTTTCATCAGTTCTTTAAATACAAATATCCTGCCTTAAATGTAAAACGGAAGAGGCAAGATGAATTCCCTTCCATCTTTTACCTCTAGTTACCCAATTGTTTCAAGGCGATATAGGCCATTAAACCCGTTGAGGTTTTGAGCGCGTCTTCGTCTATGTCGAAATTTGGCGTATGAACCGAATATTGGGTTCCCTTGGCCTCGTTACCTGTACCTAAACGATAAAAGCAAGCATTTGTTACTTGCGAATAGTAGGCAAAGTCTTCGGCAGCCATCCAAATATCCAGGTCGATTACGTTTTCCTTGCCCAGGTAATCTTCAGCATAGGTTCTGGCCCTGTCGGTCAGTTCTTCTTCGTTGATGAGGAAAGGGTAGCCACGCATGATGTCGAAAGTACAGCGGCCGCCCATGCTCTCGGCAATGCCTTCGGCCATTTTCTTCATCAATTTATGGGCTTCGCTTCGCCATTCTTCGTTCAGCGTTCTGAAAGTGCCTTCCAGTTTAACTTCATTCGGAATAATATTGGTAGCACCGTTGGCATTTACCTTGCCAAAAGAAAGCACCGATGGCAAGCGCGGATCGGCATTGCGACTTACAATTTGTTGCAAAGCCACAATAATGTGTGCCGTAATTAACACAGGGTCTATATTTTGGTGTGGCTGCGCACCATGACCGCCTTTGCCGTGCACGGTTACATACAATTCATCGGTAGAGGCCATGTAAATTCCGGAGCGGAAACCTACTTTGCCGGTTTCGATCAGGGGCATCACGTGTTGGCCTATCATGGCCTGTGGCTTCGGATTTTCTAGCACGCCTTCCTTAATCATGATGCTGGCACCGCCCGGCAACAGTTCTTCGGCTGGCTGAAACACCAGTTTGATGGTTCCGGCAAAGTCGTTTTTCAATTGGTTAAGGATATAAGCTGTGCCCAAAAGCGACGAGCTGTGTACGTCGTGCCCACAGGCATGCATAACGCCATGGTTTTTGGAGCGGTAAGGCTTGTCGTTGGCCTCGTGGATCGGCAACGCATCCATATCGGCACGCAAGGCCACCACCTGATCAGAAGGAATAGCGCCTTTGATTAAAGCCACCACGCCTGTATTGGCCATGTCGGTATAGTCGATGCCCCATTTTTTGAGCTTGTCTTTGATAAACATCGAAGTTTCGAACTCTTTAAAAGAAAGCTCTGGGTTGGCATGGATGTGGTGGCGATAGCCTACTACGTCGTTGTATATCTGGGCGGCTAATTCTTGTATTTTATCTTTCATCTGTGTTGGTTTTAAATAACGGAGGAGCTATTTGTTAACTTCTTCCAGTTCTGGCGCATTGATTTTCTCCCTAAAAATAAACAGGGTTGGATAGCTGGCTTTCAGTTCGGTCAGGAAACGCTGGGCTTCCATCCTGGTTCTGAAATCGCCAACGCGCAGGTAATAATTAGGTTCTTTGTAGGTAATATAAGCCCCTAGCTTGGGGTAGTTGTTTTTAAAACGGGTCTGTTCACTAAAGGCCTCGCGCCGGTCGGAGCCATAAAATACCTGCACCCGGTAGCCCATATCGGTCACAATGGCCGTGCTGCCTGGGTTAGTAACAGTAGCTTTCTTTTTGTTAAGCTCGAGCCTTTTGGCAATGAGGCTGTCGATGAGCGGGTCTTTAACGATGATGAGCTCGCCCTTGCTTTGGGCCAAAGCCCCTTGGACAAACAGTGCAACAACCAGAAACAGATAAATCTTTCTCATCATAAAACAGGGTCTCCTCTGCTCCGCTACCGGAGCGTTTAGGCCAGATTGGGGCAAAAAAAATGCCGAACTTTTTTACAAAATTCGGCATTCTTATCTGGTATTACAAATTATGCGTTAGCACCGTGGCAGTTTTTGTATTTTTTGCCACTGCCACAAGGGCAAGGCTCGTTACGGCCAACGGTTGCTTCTTTGCGTATAGGCTGTGGCGGTGCCATTTCGCGGGTATCTTCCATTGGCATGCCGCTGCTGCTCGATTCGTTGAATTCGGGCTTAGACATGCGCAATTTGCTTGGCTGTGGCTGTGGTGCCCTAGCCTCTCTTACCTCGCCGGCATCTTGATGCACCGGAATACCGCCTTTAAACAAGAAGCTCACTACTTCTTTGTTTACCACGCTCAACATGCCTTTAAACAGGTTGAAAGCCTCCATTTTGTAAATGATCAATGGATCTTTTTGCTCGTAAACCGCGTTCTGAACCGATTGTTTCAATTCGTCCATTTCGCGCAAATGCTCTTTCCAGCTGTCGTCTATCAAAGCCAGGATAATGGTCTTTTCGAAGGCCTTGGTTACTTCCCTACCGTTGTTGTCGATTGCTTTTTTCAAATCAACCGGCACTTGGATCTGACGGATGCCATCAGTAAAAGGTACAACCACCTGGCCAATTTCATGACCTCTTTCTCTATAGATATCGGTCAATACAGACATGGCCTGATTGATGACGTTTTCTGATTTACGGGCATAGAAAGCCGTAACTTCTTCGAACAATTTATCGGTTAAGGTATGGATGTTCTTCGAGTTGAATTCGTTTTCGTCGATACTGGTATCAACCGAGAAGTTCTTGATTACTTCCAGTCTGAAGCCTTCGTAATTGGTGCTTTCTTTGTATTCGGTTACGATATCTTCGGCCACATCAAACACCATGTTGTTCATATCAACGTCTAAACGATCGCCGAACAAGGCATTTCTGCGTTTGGCATAGATTACGGTACGCTGCGAGTTCATCACATCGTCGTACTCCAATAAACGCTTACGGATGCCGAAGTTGTTTTCCTCTACTTTTTTCTGTGCACGCTCGATAGAGCTGGTAATCATCGAATGCTGAATTACTTCACCGTCTTCGATACCCATTTTCACCATGATGTTAGAAATACGCTCCGAACCGAACAAACGCATCAAGTTGTCTTCCAACGATACGAAGAACTGCGAGGTTCCCGGATCTCCCTGACGACCTGAACGACCGCGCAACTGCCTGTCTACGCGACGAGACTCGTGGCGCTCGGTACCAATAATGGCCAAACCTCCAGCTTCTTTTACACCTGGACCCAACTTGATGTCGGTACCACGACCAGCCATGTTGGTAGCGATGGTTACCGTGCCTGCCTGACCTGCTTCGGCCACGATATCGGCCTCTTTCTGATGCAACTTGGCGTTCAATACATTGTGCTTGATGCCGCGCAGCTTCAGCATACGGCTCAACAATTCGGAAATCTCTACCGAAGTGGTACCTACCAATACCGGACGGCCTGCTTCTGTCAGTTTTACGATTTCTTCGGCAACGGCATTGTATTTTTCCCTTACGGTTCTGTACACATAATCCTGTTGGTCTTTCCTGGCCAAGCTTCTGTTGGTCGGAATTTCTACCACGTCTAATTTATAGATAGACCAGAACTCGCCGGCTTCAGTGGTTGCCGTACCCGTCATACCGCAAAGCTTGTGGTACATACGGAAGAAGTTTTGCAAGGTAATGGTGGCATAGGTTTGCGAGGCATCTTCTACCTTTACGCTTTCCTTGGCCTCAATGGCTTGGTGCAAACCGTCTGAGTAACGGCGACCGTCCATGATACGGCCGGTTTGCTCGTCAACGATTTTGATTTTGCCTTCGTCTATGATATATTCTACATCTTTTTCGAACAAGGTGTAGGCTTTCAACAATTGGTTTACCGAGTGGATACGTTCTGCTTTGACAGAATAATCGCGCATCAGGTTGTCTTTTTTGGCAATTTTTTCTTCGCTGCTCAGGCTCGATTTCTCGATTTCGGCAATTTCGGTACCTACATCAGGCAATACAAAGAAATGGGCATCCTCGCCCGATTGGGTAATCAGTTCGATACCTTTTTCGGTTAATTCTACCTGATTGTTTTTCTCATCGATATAGAAGAACAGTTCAGAATCTACCTTAGGCATATTCTTAGACTGATCGGCCATGTAGTGGTTTTCCGTTTTTAGCAAGGTTTGTCTTACACTGCCTTCGCTCAAAAATTTGATCAAGGCTTTGTTTTTTGGCAAACCGCGGTGTGCACGTAACAAGGCCAAACCGCCTTCGCCTTCTTCGGTTCCGGCATTGCCACTGTTAATTAAGGCTTTCGCCTGGTTTAAAGCTTGCGTAACGTAGGCCTTTTGGGCATTGACCAAACGCTCGATGCGTGGTTTCAGCTCATAAAATTCGTGCTGATCGCCAAATGGCACCGGACCAGAAATAATCAAAGGTGTACGGGCATCGTCAATCAATACCGAATCGACCTCATCCACCATGGCAAAGTGCAATTTTCGTTGCACCAATTGATCTGGCGTTTGCGACATGTTGTCGCGCAGGTAGTCGAAACCAAATTCGTTGTTGGTACCATAGGTAATATCAGCTAAATAGGCGTTTCTACGTTCTTGCGAGTTGGGTTCGTGCTTGTCGATACAATCAACACTAATGCCGTGGAATTCGAATAATGGACCATTCCACTCCGAGTCGCGTCGGGCCAGGTAATCGTTCACGGTTACAATGTGTACGCCTTGACCGGCCAAAGCATTTAAATAGGCTGGCAGGGTACTTACCAAGGTTTTACCCTCACCCGTAGCCATCTCGGCAATTTTGCCGCTGTTTAATACCATACCGCCAATCAACTGTACGTCGTAATGAACCATGTTCCATACCACTTCGGTACCAGAAGCATCCCAGCGGTTTGCCCAAAGGGCTTTATCGCCAACAATTTTTACATTGCTTTTGCGGGCGGCATAATCTCTGTCGAATTGGGTAGCGGTAACTTCCAGCTGTTCGTTTTCGCTTAAGCGGCGCGAAGTTTCTTTGACTACGGCAAAAGCATCAGGCATAATCTGCAACAATACTTTCTCCAATTCGGCATCGCGCTCCTTGCCTAAGGCATCAACCTGGTCGTAAAGCGCCGTTTTCTCGTGCAAAGGCAAATCTTGTTGCTCTGCTTGCTGCTTTACATCGGCAATCTGTGCATCTATTTTGCTTAAGGCTTCGGCAATGGTTGCCTTAAATTCTATCGTTTTGTGTCTCAGTTCGTCATTGCTCAACGACGAGAGTTTGGCATAAGCCTCGTTAATCTGCTGCACCAAGGGCTGCAATGCCTTGATATCTCTTTCTGATTTGCTTCCAAATATCTTGGCTAAAAATCCTAACATGTGTATTGTGGGTGTTTGTATATATTCAAAAATGTTCAATGAACAACAACCAGTTATGGTCTTTGCAGGCCAAATGGCAGTTGCGGGTGGAGCATGAGGCTCCAAATGCCTTTAAAAAGGTAAATGCGCGATGTAATACTACTTAGGGACTGTTGTTTCGGGGCTGTTCCCTGGTGGCCGGACTGGCCATAAAATGGCTGGGCGCACTGTATTTGGCTACTTCTGTTTCGGGAAGCGTGCCGATGCTGCTTAAATCGTTGTATGATAAGAAGAACGGGTTGCGGTCGTGGTCTTGCTGAGCCGTGCCCAACGAAACGATTTCCGTACCGATCTGCTGCTTGTTGCAGTACCTGTCGCTCAAATACCTCAAGTCCTCTACACGCTCGGCTTTGGCCAAGTGCGTAAGGCTAAAAAATACAAGAGATATGGTAACGAGGTGTCTCATTCTAGCGGCAAATCTAATTTTAATCTTTTACATACAGAAATCTGATTCACAGCAAATACAATTCCACTTTTCATTTACTGCCAAATCGGCTACCCAATAGGTTTATTTAGATTTTCTCCACGCTTCTGAACAGAAAGCAATATCTTTGTTGACATAGAAAAACCACTATTGATGAATATTTTACTCCTTGGTTCTGGCGGAAGAGAATGTGCTTTTGCCTGGAAAATCAGCCAATCGGCCCAATGCGACACCTTGTTTATAGCACCCGGCAATGCCGGAACCAGTGCCTATGGCAAAAACGTAAACCTTAACCCCAACGATTTCGAAGCCATTAAGGCCTTTGCCTTGAAAGAAAACATCGGATTGCTGGTGGTTGGTCCAGAAGAGCCCTTGGTAAACGGAGTACACGATTTTTTCAGCAATGACGAGGCTTTGGCGCATATTCCAGTAATCGGCCCTAAAAAAGAAGGTGCCATTTTAGAAGGCAGCAAGGATTTTTCGAAACAGTTTATGGAGCGCCATGGCATTCCGACAGCCAAGTCGAGGTCGTTTACCAACGAAAACCTGGACGAAGGCCTGGCTTACCTGCAAAATCATGCGCTACCGGTAGTTTTAAAAGCCGATGGCTTGGCGGCCGGAAAGGGTGTATTGATTATTGATAACACAGCCGAAGCCCAAGAAGAGCTGAAGCTGATGCTGGGTGGCAAATTCGGCTCGGCCGGCGCTACGGTGGTGATTGAAGAGTTTTTAACCGGCATCGAACTTTCTGTTTTTGTACTAACCGACGGTAAAAATTATGTGATTTTGCCAGAGGCGAAAGACTACAAACGCATTGGCCAGGGCGATACCGGCTTGAATACCGGTGGCATGGGTTCTGTTTCGCCGGTTCCTTTTGCCAACGAAGCTTTCTTGGCCGACATTAAAAACAGCATTATCCAGCCCACTATCGACGGATTGCTCAAAGACCAAATCGATTATACCGGTTTTATCTTCTTTGGCCTCATTAAAGTAGGCGATAAGCCTTATGTAATCGAATACAACTGTCGCATGGGCGATCCGGAGACCGAAAGCGTGATTCCCCGCATCGAAAGCGACCTGGTAGAACTATTCATGGCCAGCGCCAATAAGCAGTTGGGCAGTTATCAGTTAGCGATTAGTGCTAAAAACGCCGCTACCGTAATGATTGTAGCGGGTGGCTATCCGGGCCCTTATGAGAAAGGAAAGGTAATTGCCGGCTTAGAAAACCTGCGCGATTCTCATGCCTTTCATGCCGGAACCCTTTTAGAAGGTGGACAGGTTAAAACCAATGGCGGCCGGGTATTGGCCATTACCAGCGTACAAGACAGCCAATTTAACGCGCTACAATGCGCCACCGCCGATGCAGCCCGTATTTATTTTGATGGCAAATACTTTAGAGAAGACATTGGGTTTGATTTGATGTAAAAGGAGAACACCTTCAAAGGTTTAAAAACTTTGAAAGCCTATAAATCCGAAAGCCCCGGGATATTCTCGGGGCTTTTTTTGTCCGAAATGTTCATTATTTTAACTTTAAAGAAACCAACCCGTAAATCATTTATTTTTATGGATAAGATTACCTAGTGGTCTTACAATTAACCGCAATTCTCACTAAAAACTAAATGATGATGAAAAAAGCAAACAAGCCTGTAGGCGAAGTATTGTCTAGAACACAATTAAAAAAAGTATCAGGAGGAAATGCAAGTGGTGGCGAAAGCTGTTTTTGTAATGTCTGGGTATGTACTACCTCAACGCATTCCATATTTTTAGGTGCATTAACTTGCTTGGAAGCAAGTGAGCGATGTCCCTCTGTTTTCGACGAACTTGCGGGAGACGATTGCGAGTAAAACTAAAAAGGGGCTGTTTCATTATAAAAGAAACAGCCCCTTTTTCATTTATCAACAGCTATTATTTGGTCTTTTTATCTAATAGCTCTGTTAATTTAGCCTCAAGTGCTGCGCCTCTAAGGTTTCTGCCAACGATTTTTCCTTTGGCATCAACTAAGAAATTGAAAGGAATACCTTGAACGCCATATCCTTTAGACACTTCATTTTCCCATCCTTTTAGATCAGAAACATGTGTCCAAGTTAAACCGTCGTCTTTAACTGCTTTTAACCAAGCATCTTTTGTAGTACGAGTAGCTCCTCCATCTAAAGAAACGCCCAATACGGTAAAGTTTTTATTTTTAAATTTGTTATAAGCAGCTACTACATTAGGATTTTCCTGACGACAAGGACCACACCAAGAAGCCCAGAAATCAACCAATACATATTTGCCTTTAAAATCAGATAATTTAACAGGCTTGCCATCAGCATCGTTTTGGGTAAACTCTGGCGACATACCAATTTGGGTTTTCTTCACGCCGTCAATGATATCCTTCATCTTTTTGGCCATTTCTGTTCCTTTGTTGGCTGCCGATAACTTCAAAAATACCGGATCTACCGCTTTCGGATCAAAATCAGAACCCATCATATTCCTTACCGAAACCAAGGCAATGAACGAATTAGGGTTTTCGGTCACAAATTTCTCATATACAGGATTTTTCTCTTTGTTTAAAGCCTCGTATTTATCATAAAAAGCTTCCATAAAGGCATCATCTTTCTTCTGCTCAGGCGTATAGGCACTGTATTCTTTCATCAGCCCAGCTATTTTATCGTCAACCGGCTTTAACAGTTGCGTTAGCTTTGCATTTTCATCGTTGATTTTAGAGCCTACGATTTTTACATGCTTCAACGAGTCGGTTCCTTCAACTTTGAAAGTAGTCGGCTCGATATAAACGCTCTTCATATCCAACACTTCGCCTTTTGCAGGACGGTTTACATAAGGGTTTTTATTAAGGAACAAGGTGCCACTAGTCGGTTCCTTTACCATGCCCTTCAATTCGAAAGCTCCATTGGCTACTACAGCCGAATCTGCTTTTCTTTGGCCTCCTTCAACGTAAGAAAGGAAAATTTTGTCGCCGGTTTTCAAGGCTTTCACATCGCCTTTAATGGTATAGGCTTGTTGCGCCATTACGCCCATAGGTAAAAGGCATACGGCTGATAAGATTAATTTTTTCATTGTTTTATAAATATAAGGTTTAGGTGCTTTAGGTATCAAATATAGTAAAACGCACAAAATGTGCGATTAATTCTTTTGTAAAATTAGCTGAGCTTCTGGTAGGTACGCCACCACAGGTTGGGCATTTCGCCATTAACGGCCGTATTGTAGTCTTCGTAACGGCAAGGCACCAAATGGTAGCGCTCGTTTTTTGAAATGCCCGACGGATAGGGCACCTGCATCCACCAACGGTCTGAACGCTTGCTCTTTACAAAATTCATTTCGCCCGAACCGTCTTTTAAACTGGTTCGGTAAATGATGTACTGCGATTTTGGCGTAAGCGGAAAATCCTGCTTGCGGTTGTAAAAACCCTCTAAAAAATACCAGACCATCTGCGCCAGCAGCATGGCTGTTTGGCCGTTTCTATCGTAGGCCGGATTGAACTCGTAAAAGCCGATCGAGGTCAGTTTATCGTTCATCCCGGCATAGCGGGCAATCCGACAGGCATCTTCGCCATAAAAACCATTGGGTCCGGCGTTGATATTGGCACAGGCATCAGACGAACGGATGGCGCCCAAATCGAAACTGATCATGTTCGCATTGCGCAAAATGGGTTCAGTCAAGGTCATATCGGGCAAAAACTCGCCCAAACGGTGCACATCAAAATAAAGCTTGTCCATTACCTTCAGGCTATCCTGGTTTACAAAATAGGTTTGGTAACCGATATTGCTGAAATTGAACAGGTAGTTGGGCTGGTGCAGAAAAATCTTGCTCAGGTAAGAAACAGAAGTGGTTTCAACGCTTTCGTGCTCGTCTTCATCCAAATCAAACTTCGAATCGACCACCACCAGGTCTACTTTTTGCTCCAGGCTCTCATAGGCCATGTATTGGGCATAGGTAATGTCTTGTCCGCCACCAATAATAATAGGCAGGATATTCATTTTCACCAATTCGGCCACGGCGGTTTTCACCGCAAAATAGGTATCAGACACTTCTTTTCCGGCTATGATATTGCCCAAATCGATGATCTTGGAGGTAAATGCACCTTCGTTCAGCGCATAAAACTGCTCCCTGAAATAATCGGCGGCCAAGGCACAGCCATTGTTGTTCACGGCTCCGCGGTCGTCGTTTACCCCAAAAATGGCGATATCATATTGTTTTTCTTCCAAATCAGGGAACTGATCGGTGTAAAAACTGGCCTTCAATCCCAGCTGACTGGTAAAAAACCCTTGTTTGGGACTAAATTTTTCGGGATTGATGGGCGAAAAAAAATCTGATAAGGACATAATGGCGGTATGAATGTTGGCATCAAATATCTATTTTTGGGCGCATATTTTAATGAACTCCCTAAAAAAAATGATATGATACTGGTAACCGGCGCAACGGGCTTTTTAGGAGCAGAACTGATCAGGCAGCTTACGGCACAGCAATTACAGGTACGGGCCATCAAAAGAAGCACGGCCAATATTCCCGATTTGATTAAAGATAATTCCCTGGTCGATTGGCGCATAGCCGACATCAACGAGCCCGAAACCCTGGCCGATGCTTTTGAGGGAGTTACGCAGGTTTATCATTGTGCCGCCTTTATTTCTTTCGACCCCAAAGACAAGGCCAAACTGCTTAAAGTCAATATCGAGGGTACCGCCAATATCGTTAACCTGTGTCTGGAACATGGGGCAAGATTGCTGCACGTAAGTTCGGTAGCCGCCCTGGGCAATGCCAAAAAAGGTGAACAGATTACCGAAAAGGATTTTTGGGAGTACGATCCGCATGTGCATTCTTACGCTATTTCTAAATACGAGGGCGAAATGGAGGTATGGCGCGGCCTAGCCGAAGGCTTGGATGCGGTTATTGTAAATCCGGCCGTTATTATTGGCAAAAATGCAGGTTTTACAGGCAGTGGCGCTATTTTTAAACTGGTTAAAGAGGGCCTGAAGTTTTATACCGACGGTGCCACAGGCATTGTAGATGTAGAAGACGTGGCCAAGTGCATGATTTTGCTCATGAACAGTCCAATTACCGGCGAACGTTATACCCTTTCGGCCGACAACCTCAATTACAAGGATTTTTTCGCGACCATTGCCAAGGGCTTTGGCATCAAGGCACCTTCAACAGAGGCCAAGCCTTGGATGTTGGGCATTGCCTGGCGTGCAGCCAAAGTGGCCTCGTGGTTTACCCGAAAGGCACCGGCACTAACCAAAGATGCGGCCCGCAGCAGCTTTAACCATAGCTACTACAGCAATGCCAAAATCAGCAAAACCGTTCCCATCCAGTTTAAGCCGCTTCAAACCAGCATACTGGAAGTTTGCCAGGCCCTGAAATAAGTAAGGGGCTTGTAGCCAAGAACAACAAGTATTACTATCTTTGCGCCAAACAGAAGCAAACCTTTATTTATTCCGCAACAATGTTGAAGAAAGCCTTTTACATTATCGATTTTGATAGCACATTTACCCAGGTTGAGGCCTTGGATGAGCTAGCCCGTATCTCCCTAAGCAAACACCCCGACAAAGAGGCTATTTTTCAGAAAATAGAAGATTACACCAACCTGGCCATGGAAGGCAAGCTCTCTTTTTCAGAAAGCCTGGCCCAACGCGTAAAGTTGCTCGAAGCCAACGAAACCCACCTGAAACAATTGGTTACCCGCTTAAAGAAAAAGGTGTCGAGTTCTTTCTCGCGCAACAAGGCCTTTTTTAAGAAACATGCCGACGAGGTGCTAATCGTTTCTGGCGGATTCAAGGAATTTATTACGCCGGTTGTCAGCCAATACCATATTAAAAAGGAAAACATTTATGCCAACACCTTCGTTACCACCGGCGATGGCAAGATTATAGATTACGACCATGCCAATCCGCTAAGCGAAGAGGGTGGCAAGGTGAAGCTGATGCGCCAGCTCGACCTGCAGGGCGACTTGTATGGCATCGGCGACGGCTATTCTGATTTTCAGCTGCGCGAAAGCGGCCTGATTAAAAAGTTCTTTGCCTTTACCGAAAATATTGCCCGCGAAAGCATCGTTTCAAAAGCCGACCACGTTACGCCGAGCTTCGACGAGTTTTTGTATGTAAACAACCTGCCACGAGCCATTTCCTATCCAAAAAACAGGATTTTATGCCTTGTGATTGGCGATGTCCCAGCCGAAAGCATTGCCCTGCTTAAAAAAGACGGGCTTTCGATTAGGCATAAAGCTGCTTTTGAAGAGAAATATGTGGGCGATGTGGGCATGATACTGTTGGCCGATGGCGAAAAAATTGAAGACGACAAGCTTAAACGTGCCGTTAAACTCAAAACCATTGGCTATTTGGGCAACGTTAAAAACAAGTTCTCGCTACAAACCTGCAACGAAATGGGCATTGTGGTATTCGACGATCCAAAGGCCAATCCGCGCAATGTTTCCTTTCTGCCTAAAAGGATGATCGATTTCATGAACAAGGGCACTACATACCTGAGCTGCAATTTCCCGAACCTGCAGCTGCCGGCCATCGACAAATCGCACCGCTTGATCCATATCCATAAAAACGTACCGGGCATTATGGCGCAGATCAATACCATTTTTGCCAAGCATAACATCAACATTGTTGGGCAATTTTTAATGACCAATGCTACCTTGGGCTATGCCATTACCGATATTAATGCCGAGTACGACAAGCAGTTGTTCAAATCGCTCAAGAAAATAGACCATACCATTAAATTTAGGGTGTTGTATTGATCGTATCTGGTTTTCTGTTGCCAGAGAGGTGGCTTCGGATCTCCTAGCCAAACGAGATTAGTCCTTTCTCCTTGATGAGAAAGGACCAAAGAATCAAGGCTGTTGCATATTCGTTGCGCTAGCCGTGTCGATCTTAACGGCGCAATATGGAGACGCGGTGCTCTAGTGCCAAACGAAAGTTTATACTTTTTGCTTCTGCCATCTTGCTTGTATCTACCATACGTAAGTCATTGCAAAAGATCAACCCGCTATCCCTTCCGAATCTGCAAAGGCCATCTGATTAAGCAACAAAAGCCTTTTCATACTACCAAGCTGGTCGGGATATGCCATCCCGGCCCAAATAAGCCTGGATTTCAAATCCAGATCATCCCATTTTCGCCCTGCTGCTGAAACGTTCATCCTCCATGCAATTGCCAGCCTGCCAAATTTTCCTTAAATTGCAGCCATGATCAGCCCGTCGCTTACCGTTTTCAGTTTCTCCGAAGCCTTCAGGGCCTGGAAATGGGCGGGCATTATCAGTTTAGTGATCGCGAGGCCCAGCTAACGCCGATTATTTCTTAAATTAGGGTATGCTACCCGCCAAAACAACAGATTTAACAACCTTATTGGCCTTGCTATGGCAAATGGCCAACTTCAATAGATTACCATGGATTTTACGCCAGAAATCAAGAACAAGCTAGACAAGCTTCAAGAAAAATACGAGGCGATGGGCCAGGATATGGCCTCTTACCTCGACGGCCTTTTGTATGCCGATTTCCTCACCTATTGGGATTACATCCACCTGGATACGCTGCTGAGCCTGCAAAGCCCCAAAACGCCTTTTCCCGATGAGGAAATTTTCATCATGTACCACCAGATTACGGAGCTCTATTTCAAGCTTTCGCTACACGAGTGTAGGCAAATTGCCGAGCATCCGCAACTTACGGTACAGTTTTTTACCGAACGCGTTAAGCGCATCAACGCCTATTTCCATGCGCTCACTACCTCTTTCGAGGTCATGGTAAACGGCATGGAAAAAGAGCAGTTCCTCAAATTCCGCATGTCGCTGTTGCCAGCCAGCGGGTTCCAGTCGGGCCAGTACCGCATGATAGAAATCAGCGCCACCAACTTTACCCAGCTGGTTGACAAGAGCCAGCGCGAGGCCCTGAAAAATGCGAGCATCGACGAGCAGTTCGAATACATTTACTGGAAATTCGGCGCTACCGAATTGGCCACCGGCAAACAAACGCTCACCCTCAAACAGTTTATCCAAAAATATGCCGCCCAGTTTTTGCAACTGGCCAAAGCGCGAGAACACAGCAATTTTGCTGCGTTGTACCACCAGCTGGAAAGCCAAGGTGCCGACGTAAGCGAACTGGCGGAAGAACTGCGTAAACTGGATTTATATGTGAACGTAGAATGGCCTTTGTCGCATTACAAATCGGCCGTACGCTACCTGGAGAAAGATCCGATCGACATTGCGGCCACCGGTGGCACCAATTGGCAAAAATACCTGCCACCACGTTTCCAAAAACGCATTTTCTATCCTTTTTTATGGACCGAAGAGCAAATGGAAGAATGGGGAAAATCGTGGGTGCTTAGTGTGCTCAAAACACTTCGAAATGACAAATAAATTACGTTAAAACACGTTTTTTCCCTACTTTTGTAGCAATAAATCTTTAAAACCGTGATAGATACCTTACAAATCAAGACTACAAAAACCAGCCACTCGAGGTTGGGAGAAACAGACTTCAATGTGCTGCCTTTCGGAAAGGTCTTCACCGACCACATGTTTGTTGCAGATTTTGAAGATGGCGAATGGAAGAACTTTGAAATCCTGCCTTATGGCCCTATTGCCATGAGCCCGGCCATTTCTGCTTTGCATTATGGACAAGCCATTTTTGAGGGAATGAAGGCCTACCGGTTGCCAAACGGCGAGGTAAGCGTATTTAGGGCTGATAAAAACTTTGAGCGTTTTAACATCTCGGCGGCGCGTATGGCTATGCCTACCATCCCCGAAGAAGTATTTATGCAAGGTATTGCCAGCCTCATCAATATCGACAAGGCTTGGGTGCCTAGCGAAGAAAACTATTCTTTGTACCTGAGGCCGGTAATGTTTGCCACCGATGCCGAATTGGGCGTAAAGGCAAGCTCAACCTATAAATTTGTGGTATTGGCTAATCCAAGCGGTCCTTACTACAACAAAGCTTTAAAAGTAAAAATCGAAACCCATTATACACGTGCCAACGAAGGTGGCGTAGGCTATGCCAAAACCGCCGGAAACTATGCCCGTTCGTTGCATCCTTTTGCCGAAGCCCAAAAAGAAGGTTTCGACCAATTGATTTGGACGGATTCGGCCACGCACCAATACGTAGAAGAATCGGGCGCAGCCAATGTGATGTTCATTTTGAACAACAAACTGGTAACCCCGGCCGTTGGCGAAACCATTTTAAATGGCGTAACCCGCGATACGATCATTGTACTGGCCAAAGAAATGGGCATTGAAGTAGAGCAAAGAAAGGTGTCGATTGCCGAGATTTTGGAAGGTGCCAAAAACGGAAGCCTAACAGAAGCTTTTGCCGTAGGTACCGCCGCAACGGTTACCCAAATTGGCAGCATTGGCTACGATGGCGAGCTTTACACCTTAGCTGAGGTAAGCACACGCACCATTTCGCCTGCCATTGCCAAAAAACTAAACGATATTCGTTACGGCCTGGCGCCAGACCAATTTGGCTGGAACTGGGTAGTATAATATTTCCGCTACGCCTTATAAGTTTTAAAAACCTATAAGGCGCAGCGTTTATTTATTAGCTTCTTCCCTTTCACGCCGTTCGCGACGTTCCTGCCTGCGCTTGCGGCGTTCTTCCCTATCGCCTTTCATCTGTTCGAAAGATGCAATTTTAGCCCTGATTTCGGCTTCTTTTTGTGGCGTTACACCAATACTATATTTGATGCCCTGAAAAAGGGTTTTCCAAACAAAATTAAAGAAAGAACTGGTGGGCTTGCGCTCAAACTGGACGGGTGCAATGGTAAATTCTCCTGTCGAATCGGGGTTATCTGAGCGAATAACCAAGGCATTGGCCAAAATAGAAAGCAAAGCCTTGCGTTTCAGCCATTCTTCGCCTTCTTCCTTTTTAAGCAGGGTAAGCGACAAATCGTTGAACCTGAACCTGACCTTGCCCTTGGCCCCTTGCTCATCGGCCGCTATATCAAAGGCCAATTGTTTGATCGTTCCCTTGTTGATCTGCATCAAACCCAAAGGCTTGGAAACGGGATTGAGCTTACGGCCATCCATATCGTTGATACTGCCCTTATAGCTAAAAGCGCCAATAGGCGAGTTTAAATCGAACTTGAAGCTAATTTCCAATTTGCCTTGCCCCATAATGTGGCTCTGTAAATCGGCCTGCATAATGGGTTGTACACTTTTTACCTTAGGCATATTGGTCACGTTGCTCAGGGTACCCGAAGTTTTATCGAAAGTAACCTTGCCCTTTTGTAAACTCCTTCTGCTAAATTCGGCATAGCTGATGTTGATGTTGCCCAAACTTACCTTTTTGATGCTCATCGGCAGATCGAGCTTTTGCAAAAGCTGTTGCGGAAACCGTCCGGTTCTTACTTTTTCCAATTTGGGGAAAGTGCTGTTCCTGAACACCGAAACGCTACCCTCGGCGATGCTCATTTCGTCGGCGTAAAGCTCTCTTTTTTGAATAAAGGCGGGCAAGTCTATGCCATTTAGCCCCAAATTGTCTAATTGAATGTGGTAACGCGACTTGGCATAGCCGGCCACTCGGGAAAAAGCACCCTCGCTATACCTGGGCACAACCCCAAAATGCTTTAAGCTGAGCTTGCCGCTTTTGGCATTGAAATCGAGCTGATGTACGTTGAGGTGGTACATGCTATCGGGCGTGGCATAGGTATAATCGCTAATATTGACGTCGATGTCTTTGAGGAGGTACAAGCGGCTGGTATCTTGTGCCGAGGTTGGATCGATGAGCCAATCTTTGAGCGTAACGTTCATGTTGGCTATCGAATCGATTTCGGGCACCGGTCCGTTGTTGTCCACGTACTTCAACTTCATGTTCTTAAAATCGACCATTTCTACCCGCAGCGATTTAAAAAGCTTGGCAATATATTCGTATGGCGATTTGCGAGGCCTCGGGGGCAGGTTATCGTTAAAATCGAAATGCCTGTTTACCATGGTCACTTCCGGCTTATCGAACAGCAGCAATTTTACATCTACCACCTTGTCGAAATAAATAGACCAAGGCTTAAATCTTTTGACCGATAGTTTTTTCAGGCGGATATAGTAGAGGTTATTGGGTGCTTTTTGCGCGGTAATCAATTGCTTAAACACATTGGTATCAGGGGTAATCCTCACTTCGCCAATAGTAGCGGTGCCCGTAATGAAATTGGTATGGATGGTGGCAAAATCTAGGCTGTACAGCCCATGGGTAGAGGTTTTAACCAATGTTCTAAGCTCTCTGCCAATAATAGGCCTCAGCTTTACGCTAAGGTACCATGATGCACCAGCCAAGCCCAACACTACAAAAAGCAGTATCGCAGCTATCCATTTGAAGAGCTTGAATTTACGCTTTGGTCTTTCGGCCATATTGTTGGTTTCCATCTTTGTGCATCCCAATATACAAGAAACCGATTGATTTTATGCTATCCATGGCATTCTTCATCATCGGTTTGAATGAGCACCGAGGAAAAAGCTTGTTCGTGAAGAACACCAACAAGTGCAGAAAAACAACCCATACAAATTTAAGATTTGGCCTTTTTCTTTGGCGTTTCGCGTTCTTTTTTACCTTGTGCTCTGGGTGGTCCCGATTTAGGATTCGGCATTTTTTTCATCGGCACAATGCCAATGCCTGCAGTTTCGCGCATGCCTGTAAAAATACCTTTCCACATCAGGTTAAAGAACGAGGCCTGAGGCACTCTTTCATAGGCAATTTTGGCCGTTCTTAGGGCTTCGCCTTTGCTCGGATTATCGTCTTTAATCAGCAGGGTATTAGCCAGAAAAGAAAGCAGTCCCTTTTTCTTTTGCTGTCCGTCGTCGTCCTTTTTTAGCAGCTTGACTTTCAAACCGGTATAATAAAAGTGCATGCTGCCATTTGATCGCCTTACATTAGCCTTTACGGCAAAATCGACCTTTTGCACTTGCCCACTTTCAATTTCGATCAGCCCCAGCGATTTAGACAGCGGATTAAGTACCTGCAGGTTAAATGGCCCTACGGTTCCGGTATAAGCAAATGCGGCATCGGCGGCATTCAGGTCGAAATCTATCTTCACATTCATTTTGCCCTTGCCCATCACGTAAGTAGTCAAATCGGCCAATGCGTGGCCATGGGTAAGCAACCTCGTCGAATCATTGGTTACATTTAGGATATTGCCGCTCAGGTTTTCGAGTCTCACCGTACCCCTTTCTTGGGCCTGCGGATTGTATTCGGTATAGGCTACATCAACTTGGTTTACCTGCAACGTATCGACCAAAGTTTGGATGGGCAGGCGCTTAATGGCCACATGCGGATAGTTGCGCCCTTTGTCAAAGTTGGGCGGAGGCAGTTCGCGGTTCATAAACACACCCACTTTTGCCGGACCAAGCTCCAGTTTTTTAACATGCAGCTCGCCATCGTTGTTCAGCCCAATAAAATCAATCCCGCTTAGGTTTATGGCTTTAAAATTTAAATCATAGCGGTCTTTCTGTTCCTTGTACATCCGGCTAAAAGCCAAATCGGGGTACATCGGGATTACTTTCAAGCCCCTTATTTTGAGTGTTTTGCTACTGATAGAGCCTTCCAAGGTATCGACTTTGAGCGTATACATTTTGTCTTTAGCTACCGATTGGTACCCGTTTAGCGCAAAGCCCACATCTTTGGCGTAAAGAACCCTGGTGCTGTCTTGGTCGGCCAGCGAATCAATCAGCACATCGCGCACGTTAATGGTGAGGTGCTTAATGGCATTGAGCTTTTTAGCCCCGTTGTAATAATCGAAATCGGCATCAACAACCTTAATACGGCCTATTTTTATCGACTTGATGCTTTTCGAAATCTGCTGGTAAAGCGTACGGTCGTCCTTCTTCACTTCACGCTTGGCCACTTTATGGTAAATCATGTCGATGGATGGATGATCGAGCACAATCGCATCCATGTTGATCCTCTTGTTAAAATAAGCGCCTAAAATACCCACCCTGCTCAGTTTCAGCTGCGCCAGTTTAATCCTGAACAAATGCGTAGGCGCCTTCTTTTGCAGTTTGAGTTGATTGTACACATTGGTATCGGGGCTTAACGTGATGCTGTCGAGCACGGCATTGCCACTGAGCAAGTTGAGATGAACATCCTTAAAATCGATGCGGTATAACCGATTGGAGGCTTCGGCTACGCCTGCTTTGAGCTTGTTGCTGAGCAGGGGCTTCCATTTTTGGCTTAAATAAATAGCCGCTCCGCCCAACAATACCATGAGCAAAAGGAATACTCCTCCAATCCACCAGGCTATTTTTTTGAAGTTGCGTTTTTTAGTCGGCATAATCTGTTTTTATACTTCCTAAGACAACAAACCACACCATATTGTTTGCCAATTGTAAGGAGAGCCGATTTTTAGGCTGACAATTTGTCATTTATAAATTATATTTTGTATTTTTGATGCCCTTAATTTTGATAATTACTGATGATAGATTTACAGCTTAGCGACAAGAAACACGACGAAGAACGCCAGGGAGAAGCCTTGATGCTGGAAAGCCAGCCAAAGGGCGACGGCAGGAAACTGTACATTGAGAGCTACGGCTGCCAGATGAATTTTGCAGATAGCGAAATCGTGGCGTCGATCTTGGCCGATACCGGCTTCGAAACCACCGGCGACTACCATCAGGCGGATGTGATTTTTATCAATACCTGCTCCATTCGCGAAAATGCCGAACAGCGCGTACGCAACCGCCTGTCGCAGTTTGGCGTCGAAAAAAGAAGGAATCCCAAACTGATTGTAGGCGTATTGGGTTGCATGGCCGAACGTTTAAAAGCCAAGTTTTTGGAAGAAGAAAAACTGGTTGACGTGGTAGTAGGCCCCGATGCCTACCGCGATTTGCCTCAATTGATCAATCAGGTGGAAGACGGTCGCAAGGCGGTAAACGTCATCCTCTCGCGCGAAGAAACCTATGCCGATATCAGTCCGGTGCGTTTAACCGGCAATGGCATTACGGCCTTTATTTCGATCATGCGGGGCTGCGACAACATGTGCTCGTTCTGCGTGGTGCCTTTTACCCGTGGCCGCGAACGCAGCCGCGATCCTTTTTCTATCGTAGCCGAAGCCCAGGACTTGTTCGACAGAGGCTATCGCGAAGTAACCCTGTTGGGCCAAAATGTCGATTCGTACCGCTGGAGCAAGGCCCAACCGGCCAAAGCCACTGCTACCGACCTGGCCGACGAAATGAATACCCTAACCGGCGATGCTTTGCTAGAGGCCTTGATCAACAAAACAGATTTGCCGGCAACCATGACCAAAGCCAACGGCGACGATGTAGAAGCCGTTAACTTTGCGCAATTGCTTACCATGGTGGCGGCCATCAGTCCCGATTTAAGGGTTCGTTTCTCTACTTCGCATCCTAAAGACATTACCGACGAGGTTTTATATACCATTGCCAAGCACGACAACATCTGCAACTACATCCATTTGCCGGTGCAATCGGGCAACTCGAGGATTTTGGCACTGATGAACCGTACCTATACCCGCGAGTGGTACATGGAACGTATTGATGCCATCCGCAGGATTATTCCGGGCTGCGCCATTTCATCGGATATCATTGCGGGCTTCTGCACCGAAACTGAAGAAGAACACCAAGATACCTTGAGCATTATGCATTATGCCAAGTATAATTTTGCCTATACCTTCTCTTATTCGGAACGTCCGGGCACCTTGGCGGCACGTAAATACACAGATGATGTACCTGAAGACGTGAAAGCCCGTCGCCTGGCCGAAATCTTCAAAAAACAACAGGAAGATTCTTTAGCCTGTTTAGAAGAATTCGTTGGCAAAACCGTTAAGGTGCTGATCGAGGGCTTCTCTAAAAAATCGGACAAGGAATACCGTGGTCGCAACGACGAGAATGCCATGGTCGTTTTCCCGGTTAGCGATTCGGTAAAACCAGGCGAGTATGCCAACGTTTACATCGAAAGCTGTACCTCGGCCACCCTGATCGGAAAAGTAGTTGCTTAGCGTAAAGCGTTTGGCGAATGGCGTTTTGTACGCTTAACGCCTTACGTTACCCCCTAACAAAACCAGACATACATGGATATACAAGACATTAAAAACAGGTTCGGTATCATCGGCAATTCGCCTTTGCTTAACCGCGCCATAGATATTGCCAGGCAAGTGGCCCCAACCGACATGTCGGTGCTTATTACCGGCGAAAGCGGTAGCGGCAAGGAGGTTTTCTCGCACATTATCCACCAAATGAGTACCCGCAAACATGGTGCTTTTATTGCGGTAAACTGTGGCGCCATACCAGAAGGAACCATTGATTCTGAATTATTCGGCCACGAAAAAGGCTCCTTTACCGGTGCCCACGAAGCCCGTAAAGGCTATTTTGAAGTAGCCAACGGCGGCACCATCTTTTTAGACGAGGTAGCCGAATTGCCTTTGGGCACCCAGGCGCGTTTGTTGCGCGTGTTGGAAAGCGGCGAATACCTGCGCGTAGGTTCATCTAAAGTGCAAAAAACCGACGTGCGCATTATTGCAGCGACCAATGTTGACGTGTACAACCAGGTAAAATCGGGCAAGTTTCGCGAAGATTTGTATTACCGCTTAAATACCGTGCCTTTGCGCATCCCGGCGCTACACGAACGCAAGGAAGATGTTTATTTGCTTTTCCGCAAGTTTGCGGCCGACTTCAGCGATAAATACCGCAGTCCGGGCATACAGCTGGAACCAGATGCCATCCAAATGCTGAGCAACTACAGCTGGCCAGGAAATGTGAGGCAGCTGAAAAATATTGCAGAGCAGATTTGCGTTTTAGAGAAAGACCGAAACGTAACCGCCCAGGCATTGCTCAAATACATACCCAACGAACAGGCCAACAACCTGCCTATGGCCATTAATGGCAACAGCAAGGAAGATTTTTCTGAAAGGGATATCTTGTACAAAGTGCTGTTCGACATGAAAAAAGACATGGTAGAGCTGAAAAAACTGGTTGCCGAAATTATTCAAAATGGTGGCAACACAGCGCATATTGTAGCCGACAACCCGCAGTACATTAACCAATTGTATCAGGATGTAGATTTGCAGCCACTCAACAGCGAGCCTACCTTAACCATTAAGCATCCTACCACCAGTATTCCTTCTGATTTCAACTACGCGCACGATGCCGAAGAAGTGGAAGAATCGCTGTCGCTGGTTGACAAGGAATCAGACCTGATTAAAAAGGCACTGAAAAAGCACAAGGGAAAACGCAAGTTTGCCGCGCAGGAACTGGGCATTTCGGAACGTACCTTATACAGAAAAATCAAAGAATTAAATCTCTAGGCTATGAAAAAACTCATTTTCTTTTTGGTGGTACTGCTCGTAGCAGGCTGTGGCTACAAATTTAACGGCGCATCAACCGAGGGATTAAAAACGGTATATGTGAAATATATCGAAAACAATGCGCCTTTGGTAGAGCCTACGCTGAGCCAAACCCTTACCGAAGACCTCAAAGAGCGCATCCGTAACCAAAGCAGGCTGGTCATTACCCAAAACACCGATGCCGATGCCGTATTTGAAGGACGCATTACAGGTTACGAAATCAAGCCTATTGCCATTCAAGACAATACCCGCCCCGTGGCTGGAGCCAACCGTTTAACCATTACGGTGAGTATGAAATACATCAACAACGTAGATACCGGCAAAAGAAAGCAAAGTTTTGATGAGGTTTTCACTGCTTTTACCGATTTTTCTTTGTCTGGACAAACCCTTGCTTCGCAACAGCAAAAGCTGATTAAGGAAGTAAACGTAAAGCTTACCGAGAACATTTTTAACCGTGCTTTTGCACAATGGTAAAGGAATTGAACTTTCAATTGTTAACTTAGCTGCATGGAGCTGGACTTAGAGATTAAACAACAATTAGCCGAATTACTTGCAAAACCAACTTTGGTAACGCAGGCACATGCCGCTATGTTGGCCGATTTAACCAAGGCCTATCCCTACTATCAGCCCCTGCACCTGCTCTTGGCCAAAGCCAGTTTGGGCAGTACCGAGCATGAGCACCAATTGGCTACCGCAGCGCTTTACAACAACGGCAGCCTACTGCATCAAATTATTTACAGGCCCGATAGTTTGACTACCACAGCCATTGAGGTGGTTCATCCCCTCAAAGAAGAACAGGTGGTCCAGGCCGATGAGCAGGAAATCTTTGATGAAATAGCAGAGCTGACCACGGCATCAGGCGAAACGACCACAATCGAAAGAGCAAGCGACGAACTGGAAACCTTCGACGAAATAGCAGAGCTGGAGAATCTACCAGCGCAAGCAAAACCAAGCGAAGAAGAAATTACTGAAGACATTGCCGAGCAACCTGCCGACGAACAGGAAACTTTTGACGAAATAGCCGAACTTGACGCGAAAGAGTTTGTATCGGAGCAGGAGGAAACCGAAGTTCAAGCCGTAGCCAATACAACAGCTCCCGAAACCGCTCCTATTGCCGACGATATGGCCATTGGCAGTATTGTAGCTACAGATTTTTTCGCCTTTGAAAAGAGCTTCAAAACTGAGCAGGGCGACCTAGAGGCTACAACGACCAAGGCGATTGCGCAACCCGAAGAATACGACCAGGAAGCCGAAGACCAAACCGTAAGCAAATACAACGACGACAAGTTGCCTTATACCTTCTTATGGTGGCTGGCCAAAACGCGCAAAGAACACGAACAGATTTTTCAGCCCTACGTAACGCCTAAAAATACTGAACCTGCACCCCATACCGGCGATTTGCAGCATCAGTATGTAGAACATATTTTCCATATCCAAACACCGTTTAATGCCAACGAAGCTGGCAACGGTGAATTAGCAGAAAGGCCTAACAGCAAAGGCGACGAAATTATAGAGGCGTTCATCAAAAGCGAGCCGCAGATTGGTCCGCCGAAGCCAGAACAGATCAACAACGAGAACAAGGCTAAGAAAAGTGCCGAAGACAACTACGATCTGGTTTCGGAAACCCTAGCCTCTATTTACATCGAGCAAATGCTTTATCACAAGGCGATAGACACTTATGAAAAATTAAGTTTGAAGTTTCCAGAAAAAAGCCGTTACTTTGCCGACCTTATTCAATCTTTAGAAAAGAAAATTTAACAACTTATTTATATATGGTAACCTTTTTAATCATTTTATTAGTTATTTTTTGTGTTGCTTTAGGACTTTTTGTATTGATCCAAAATCCAAAAGGCGGTGGTTTGGCTACCGGAGGCGCAGGCAGCAACATGTTTGGCGTACAACGTACGGGCGATGTTTTAGAAAAAGGCACCTGGATTTTGTTGACCTTGATCGTAGTAGCTTCATTGGCCATCACCAGCATCAGTAAGTCTGGCAGCGGCGCTGCAGGTACTGGCTCTAAAATCGACGAGCAGATCAACAAGGCGGCAACTCCTCCAATTATTGGTGGCAATGCACCTGCAAAATCTACGACTACTCCAGCAGCTACGCCTAAAGCTGGCGACAGTACCAAGAAATAATTTCACCTCATTGAAATAAAAGAAAACTCCTGAGCAAAACTCAGGAGTTTTTTTGTTTGCAACTATCTCAAATTTATTCGGCATTTTTGCCGTCTGTAAACTTAAAACATCATCAACCATGGATCTTTTTTTACCTGAAATTGGCGTAGTGATTTGGCAGCTCTTGATGTTTGCTGCCTTAGTAGCCATCGTTGTTTTCTTTGTAAGATATTTCAGAAGAAAAAACAGCATACTGAAGACCAAAGAGCAGGAGCTCAAAGCCAGCAAAAAATAGCAGGCATTAATCCCAGCTTGACACCTCTGATTTTGGTTTTCTGCCAGACTGACACCTCTAAATTAGCGCGAACAAAGCATTACCTGACAAGTGCGTGCAAATTTGTCAAGCGCAAACAGCTTGGCACAAAAACTGTTCGTTTTATTTTGTCGTATTATTGCATACGAATTAATTTAATTATCAAAACTAAAAATAAAGAGTATTTATGTCATTAAATCTTAAACCAGTTGCCGGCACAGCAAACAGAGTGATTGTTGAACCTGCTGCAGCCGAAGAAAAAACAGCATCAGGAATCTATATTCCGGATACGGCAAAAGAAAAACCATCAAAAGGTACTGTGATTTCAGTTTCTGAAGAAGATTCGGAAGGCAAAAAACCTACTGTAAAAGCCGGAGATGTAGTTATCTATGGTAAATACGGTGGTACTGAGTTTCCTTACAACGGAAAAGATTATCTAATTATGCGTGAAAGCGACATCTACGCAGTAGAAGGCTAAGTATATCAATTCAAATCAATCTCATTTAAAATTAGGTATGCCTTGATTTGATATCGTCTTCAAATCTCCACACGCATATCCCCAATCTAATCATAATGGCAAAACAAGTAAAATATAACGTTGAAGCACGCGACTCTCTGAAAAGAGGCGTCGATATTTTGGCAAACGCAGTAAAAGTAACCCTAGGTCCTAAAGGCCGTAACGTCATCATCGATAAAAAATTCGGTTCTCCGGCAATCACTAAAGACGGTGTAACCGTAGCCAAAGAAATCGAATTGAAAGACCCAATCGAAAACATGGGTGCCCAAATGGTGAAAGAAGTAGCTTCTAAAACCGCTGATATTGCTGGTGATGGAACCACTACCGCTACCGTTTTGGCTCAGGCTATCGTAACTGCAGGTATTAAAAACGTAGCGGCCGGCGCTAATCCAATGGATTTGAAACGCGGTATCGACAAAGCTGTTGCAGCTGTAGTTGAGAACTTGAAAAAACAATCTCAATCGGTAGGCGACGACAACAACAAAATCAAACAAGTAGGTTCTATCTCTGCCAACAACGACGAAGTAATCGGTGCACTGATTGCAGAAGCAATGAAAAAAGTAGGCAAAGATGGCGTAATCACTGTGGAAGAAGCAAAAGGTACCGAAACTGAAGTAAAAACCGTAGAAGGTATGCAGTTTGACAGAGGTTACCTTTCTCCATACTTTGTAACCAATGCCGACAAAATGGAAGCTGAATTAGATAATCCTTTCATTTTGATCTACGACAAAAAAATCAGCAACATGAAAGAATTGTTGCCTGTTTTGGAAAAAACCGTACAAACCGGCAAACCATTGGTAATCATTTCTGAAGACCTAGACGGCGAAGCTTTGGCTACTTTGGTAGTGAACAAAATCCGTGGTTCGTTGAAAGTGGTTGCGGTTAAAGCGCCTGGTTTCGGCGACAGAAGAAAAGCCATGTTGGAAGACATCGCCATCTTAACTGGCGGTATCGTAATTTCTGAAGAAAGAGGCTACAAATTGGAAAATGCCGACTTGACTTACCTAGGTTCGGCCGAGAAAGTAGTTGTTGACAAAGACAACACCACCATCATTAACGGTGCTGGCCAATCAGAAGACATCAAAGCCCGCGTAGGACAGATCAAAGCTCAAATCGAGACTACTACTTCTGACTACGACAAAGAAAAACTACAAGAGCGTTTGGCTAAGCTTTCGGGCGGTGTTGCCGTATTGTATGTAGGCGCTGCTTCTGAAGTAGAAATGAAAGAGAAAAAAGACCGTGTTGACGATGCTTTGCACGCTACACGCGCCGCTGTTGAAGAAGGTATTGTTGCAGGTGGTGGCGTAGCCTTCATCCGTGCGGTAGCTTCATTAAGCGATTTAAAAGGTGCCAACGAAGACGAAACCACAGGTATCGCCATCGTGAAGCGCGCCATCGAAGAGCCATTGCGTCAAATCTGCGAAAATGCAGGTATCGAAGGTTCTATCGTGGTACAAAAAGTAAAAGAGGGCAAAGACGACTTCGGTTACAATGCCCGTACCGATGTTTATGAAAACTTGATTGGTGCCGGTGTTATCGACCCAACTAAAGTAAGCCGTGTGGCTTTAGAAAACGCCGCTTCTATCGCAGCCATGTTGTTAACCACAGAGGTTGTTTTAGCCGACGATCCAGAAGAAGCTCCTGCTGGTGCAGGTATGCCTCCAATGGGCGGTGGCGGCATGGGTGGCATGATGTAATCAACTGCCCGATAAGCACATAGCTCAATAGCTTAAAAGCCCTTACAACTGTTGGTTGTAAGGGCTTTTTTTTGCAATAGATTCAGCAATAAAATAAAACGAGTAATCTCTTTTTCTCTTTATATTTACCATACCTATTGTTGTTATTTACTGTGAAGAGAATACGTTTACTGCTCATTGGCCTTTTGTGCGTGGTGGCCAGCTCTGCTTTTGCGCAGCTGACTATTAATGCCGTAGATCCTGGCCCCTATACGCCGGGCAGTACCCTAGCGGCTACATTTACCATCGACCCCAACACGGCCTGCATTGCACAGACCAATGTTTTTCAACTCTACCTGTCAGATGCTACTGGCGATTTTACCACAGAAACCCTGATTGGAACCTACAACAGTTTTTACAGCACCTTTGTTAATGGCGTTTTGCCTAACCCTTTGGCCGATGGAACAGGCTATCGGGTAAGAATAAAGGCCAGTTCAAATGCGGCACTTGTTTCGGCTCCCTCAGCTCCTTTCCAAGTGAGGGCCGGTACGCCGGTTACGGCTAGGCTCATTTCCAACAAAATACTAGATAGTTCTAAAGATGCTTTCGGCTTTTGTTCGGCACAAAGCGGTCCGGCCGCCGATGTGCTCCTGAGCAACCAATCAACCGCAGGCACAACCACCATCAGCCTCACGCACGAACTCAACCACACCACTACCACCATACCTGTTACCACCCAAACTACTTTTAACGCAGACCGAACGCATTATACGGCTGTTACAAGGGTAATCAACGCTGATGGCAATGTGGCTACCCGGGCCTACTTCATCATCAACAACGAAGTAATTACGGCTTTTTCTACTACGGGAAACAATACCGTTTGTTTGCCGGGAGGTGCCCTGACCTACCTCATCAATGCATCGTCGGCTAACGGTATCGGCCGAAACTTTCCGGGCAACACCTACCGCATAAATTGGGGTGATGGCACAGAATCAATTTATACCTATTGCGATTTAAAAGGCGGTACGGTACAGCATTACTACTCGCAATCTTCTTGCGGACAGAGCTTCAATTCGGGCAATACCACCATTTACAACGCTTTTGGCATCAATATTCAGGTCGTTAGTCCGTTTAGCACCTGTGGCAACATCGGGACCCCAATATCAACCACGGCCAAGGTGATTACCATTACCCAGAATTTTATCAGCGGACCAATCTTAGGCTGTACCAACAACAACGTTACTTTTAGCAATACCTCTATTTTAGGACAAGACCCGAACACCAACTCACCGGGTTGTGCCGATTACAACAGCTTGTTCAACTGGTATGTAGATGGCATTTTGGTAGAGGCCAGCGTACCCAAATCGACCAACCTCAACTACATTTTTACCACCAATGGCCAGCATGTGGTCACCCTCGAATCGATCAGCAACGGCAACTGTACGGCGCCCATTGCCAGCCATACCATTTGTATACAAAATCCGCCACAGCCCTCGTTTACGCTTACGCCGACTACCATTTGTGCCGGCACAACCTTAAAACCTGTTAACACTTCGGTGGTTGACGAAAGCTGCAACAACAATACGGTTTACAGCTGGACTGTTTCGCCGGCAACTGGCGTAACTTATGTGAATAGCACCTCGAGTGGCAGCAAAAATCCGGAAATCAATTTTGCCAATCCGGGTACTTATACCATTACGCTCAACATCAATACCGCAACCTGTACCGCTGTTACTTCGGCTGTGCAAACCGTTATCGTCAATGCGGCGCCTACGGCTGTTTTGTCGGCCGATGCCCAGCTATGTGGCCTTCAAACTTTTACCTTTGATAACGCCGCAACGACCACTAAGACTACTTTTACGGGCACAACATCTCCAGAACCAGCTGGCACTTATGCGTGGACAGTTACTGCCAATAGCGGCGGAACCTATGCCTTTGTAGGAGGTACCACCTCAGCTTCAAAATATCCTCAGATCAGGTTTGATAATTTTGACACCTACACCGTTACCGTTACCCATACCAACAACTGCGGTACCGTAAGCACCAGCCAGAAACTTACTTTTAATACGGCACCAGTGGTAAATGCAGGTCCGGATCAGGCCATTTGCTATAACGATGCGAGCTTTACCTTGGCCGGATCGATTACCGGAACCACTTCTACCCGCACTTGGACAACCACGGGCACGGGAACCTTTTCGCCAAACGCCAATACTTTAAATGCGACGTATACGCCAAGCGTTGCCGATAAGAATGCCGGAACCGTAACTTTAACCTTGACAGGAACCACTACCCTGCCAGCGCCCTGCAGCACGGTATCTGATCAGGTGGTACTTACCATTAAACCAAGAACTTTTGTGAACAGCTTGCCTACGAAAACCATTTGTACCGGAACGGCCGTAGGTTATTCGCCAAGCAGCAATATTGCTGGGGGCACCTTTAGCTGGACGGCCAGCGGTGGGCCTGGTGCAGGCGGTTTTAGCGCATCGGGCAACGGAGCCACCATTAATGATGTACTAACCAACAGCAACCCTACCACCGACGCCACAGTTACTTACACCATCACACCAAATGCGAATGGCTGTGCCGGCGATCCTTTTACTTTTACGGTTACCGTTACGCCTAATCCCGTACTTACGGCTACTCCTGTTAATTCGAACATCTGTAGTCAACAAAATGCCGTCATCAACCTCAGCTCCAATCTAGCTAATACCAAATACACCTGGACTAGCACTGCACAAGCAGGTGTTACAGGCAACACCAATAACGCCACGCCAAGTACGGCCACCAGCATTACCAATACCTTGGTTAACAATACACTGCTTCCAAAAACAGTTGATTACACCATTACGCCTATTTCGGCCAACAATTGCCCTGGAACGCCAGTTACCGTAACCATTACCGTTGAGCCTCAGCCCAGCACGCCAAATGCCGGACCTGATGCCAATAGCTGTAACACGGGCTCTTTTGTATTACAGGGAAATCAGCCAGCCGTAGGAACAGGAAAATGGACCTTGGTTTCGGCCCAAGCTGGTGTAAGTTTTGTTGACGATACCCAATACAATACCACGGTAAATGGCTTGGTAGCCGGACAGGTTTATGTATTCAGATGGACCATCAGCAGTGCGGCAAGCTGTACCCCAAAATCAGACGATGTTTCGATTACGATAAATCCAGCTTCTGTTGGCGGTACCGTAGCAGGCAGTGCGGCAGTATGTTCTGGAACCAATGGCGGTACGCTTACCTTAAGCGGACACACAGGCAACGTGATCAGGTGGGAAAGTTCTATCAATGGTGGCACGACTTGGGTAGCCATTGCCAATACCACCACCACACTGAACTACAGCAATTTAAATACAACTACGCAATACCGCGCAGTCGTACAAAGTGGTGTTTGTGCACCAGATCCAGCGGTTGCGGCTACGATTACCGTAAATCCGGCTGTTGTGGCTGCTAATGCAGGGCCAGACCAGGAACTTTGTAACCAGACCTCAACTACCCTTGTTGCCAACTCGCCTTTGCCCAATACAGGTTTATGGACACAGGCCGGAGGCCCTGCGGGTGCCACTTTTGTTGATGCCAGCTCGGCAACTACACAGGTAAACGGACTTATTCCTGGGCAGATTTACGTCTTTACCTGGACCATTTCGGGTCAGGCACCTTGTCCGCCAAGTACCGATCAAGTACAAATCAAAATCAACCTGCCTTCTGATGGAGGCACTACTGCCGGAGGCGCATCAGTTTGTTCGGGCAGTGGCTCTGGCCAAATTACCCTAAGCGGACAAGTGGGCAACGTAGTGAGGTGGGAAATTTCGACCAATGGGGGCACGGTTTGGCAAACCGTTAACAATACTACCGCTGCCATCAACTACAGCAACCTGACCACCACTACCCAATATCGCGCAGTGGTTAAAAACGGAAACTGTGCCGAGGCCAACTCAACCATCAGCACTGTTACGGTAAACCCTGCAGTAGCTACCGCCAATGCAGGGGCTTCGCAAGAACTTTGCAACCAGACCTCGACGACTTTGGCTGGTAACTCGCCTCTGCCAAATACCGGTTTGTGGACACAAAAATCGGGACCAGCGGGTGCCGTTTTTGCAGATGCTACCTTACCAAATACCCAAGTAACCGGATTGATTCCGGGACAGACCTACGTTTTCACCTGGACCATTTCGGGCCAGGCACCTTGTCCGCCAAGTTCGAGCGATGTACAGGTACAGGTTAACCTGCCTTCTGACGGGGGCACCACCGCCGGAAATGCTTCGGTTTGTTCGGGTAGTGGTTCGGGCCAAATTACCCTAAGCGGGCAAGTAGGCAATGTAGTCAGATGGGAAAGCTCGACCAATGGCGGCGCTACTTGGCAAATCATCAATAACACTGCAACCAGCATCAATTATAGCAACCTCACCGCTACAACCCAATACCGGGCAGTGGTGCGTAACGGCAATTGCGCAAGCGCCAATTCGACCATCAGTACCATTACGGTAAATCCGGCCTCTATTTCGGCCAATGCTGGTCCAGACCAAGAGCTTTGCAACCAGACCTCGACTACTTTGTCTGGTAATTCGCCACAAACCCAAACCGGCTTGTGGACCCAGATTTCTGGTCCGGCCGTAACCTTTGCCGATGCTTCGCTTTACAACACGCAGGTAACGGGTCTTGTTCCCGGCCAAACTTATGTTTTCAGATGGACAATTAATGGCTTGGCGCCATGTCCGCCTAGCATGGATGATGTGCAGGTTAAAATCAATTTGCCTTCTGATGGTGGCGTTACGGCAGGTAGCACGGCCGTTTGCTCGGGCAGCGGCAGTGGCACTATCACCCTAAGCGGACAAGTGGGCACAATACAAGGTTGGGAACAATCAACCGATGGTGGCAACACGTGGAGCCCGATCAACAATACTACCAACAGCGTAGCCTACAGTAACCTGACTACTACTACCCAATACCGCGCAGTAGTGAAAAATGGCAACTGCACACCGGCCTACTCTACCGTGGCTACCATTACGGTAAACCCGGGTTCTATTTCGGCCAATGCCGGACCAAACCAAGAGCTTTGCAACCAGGCCTCTACTACCTTGGCTGGCAACTCGCCACAAACGCAAACCGGCTTATGGACACAAACAGGTGGTCCGGCGGGCGCTACTTTCGCAGATGCCAGTCAATACAATACGCAGGTAAGTGGCCTGATTCCCGGCAATAACTACACCTTTACCTGGACCATTTCGGGTCTGGCTCCTTGTCCGCCGAGTTCGGCCAGCGTAACCATTAAAGTGAATTTGCCTTCTGACGGCGGTCTTACCGCGGGAAGTACTGCCGTTTGCTCGGGCAGTGGCAGTGGCAACATTACGCTAAGCGGACAAGTTGGAACAATCCAGGGCTGGGAAAAATCAACCGATGGTGGCACCACCTGGGTACCAATCAGCAACACCACCAGCAGCGTGGCCTACAACAACCTCACCATCACCACGCAATACCGAGCCATCGTCAAAAACGGCAATTGCGCATCGGCTTATTCAACTGTGGCCACCATTACGGTAAATCCGGGTTCTATCACGGCCGTGGCCGGTCCAAACCAAGAGCTCTGCGACCAGACCTCGACTACCTTGGCTGGCAACTCGCCACAAACGCAAACCGGCTTGTGGACCCAAACGGGCGGACCTGCAGGCGCAACCTTTGCCGATGCGAGCCAATACAATACACAGGTAAACGGATTGATTCCGGGCAACACCTATACCTTTACCTGGACCATTTCGGGTCTAGCGCCTTGTCCGCCGAGCTCGGCCAGCGTAACCATTATCGTTAATGCCGCTTCTAACGGAGGCGCGATGGCCGGCAGTACTGCCGTTTGCTCGGGCAGTGGCAGTGGCAACATTACGCTAAGTGGACAAGTTGGGACAATCCAGGGCTGGGAAAAATCAACCGATGGCGGCACCACCTGGATACCAATCAGCAACACCACCAACAGCGTGGCCTACAACAACCTCACCATCACCACGCAATACCGAGCCATCGTTAAAAACGGCAATTGCGCATCGGCTTATTCAACTGTAGCCACCGTTACGGTAAACCAAGCGGTAGTACAGGCCAACGCCGGAGCAGACCAAACCTTGTGCAACAGCTCGTCTATTACTTTGCAAGGCAACTCGCCATTAACCAATACCGGACAATGGACGCTTACTTCAGGACAAAGCGGAGTTACTTTTGCCGATGCTTCGCAGTACAATACGCAGGTAAACGGCTTGGTAGGTGGCCAAACCTATACTTTCCGCTGGACGATATCGGGCTTGGCACCTTGTCCGCCTACCAGCGATGATGTTGTCATCACCAATTTGGCATCGCTCACCAATACAAACATCACTACGCCATTCTCAACAGCCTGCAGTGGTCAAGTTGTTACCTTAAGCGGAAACGTGCCAAGCGGAGGCAATGGCACCTATACCTATGTTTGGGAAAGCAGCAACGATGGTGGAACCACATGGGCCATCATTAATGGCCAAACCAGCCCAAGTTTAACCATTACGGTGAATGCCAGTTTATCGTATCGCCGTACCGTAACCAGCGGCAATTGCAGCGCCATCAGCAATGTATTGCAGCTTACGGCTTTGCCAGCCATTGCCAACAACAGCATTTCGGCTAGCCATGCCATTTGCTTAGGCACTAACGCTACGCCAATAAGCGGTTCGCAGCCAACTGGCGGAGATGGCACCAGCTATACTTACGGATGGGAACAAAGCACAGACAATGGCGCTACCTGGACAGCTATTATTGGTGCCAATGCCCAAGACTACGCACCAGGAGCCATTACCCAAACCACTTCTTATCGCCGTTTGGTAAGCAGCGGTGCCTGTGCAGGTTCGTTGCAAAGCATCAGCAATGTGGTTAAGGTTACCGTTAATCCGAATGCCAAAGCCGAGTTTAGCTTTATCCGCGATTTAGACTGCTTCCCATTTGTAATCAACGCCAACAACATCAAGGCTACGGCTTACCCTGACCGCAATGCCACTTATACCTGGTATGCCGACAATGTAGTTATCGGCACCGGAATTAACTTCCCAAGCTATACCATTGCCACCGAAAATACGGCAGTGGTGATTAAATTGGTTGTCACCAGCAGTTTAGGTTGCAGCCAAGACGAAATGAGCCATACTTTCCGCACCCGACCAAACATTTTGGCAACGTTCACACCTTCGGCTGTGAATGGTTGCGGTCCGTTGGATGTCGATTTCACCAATACCTCCAACACTTTAACCGGCGTAACTTTCGAGTGGCGGGTTAATAATGTAATTGCCGGCACATCGGCTGATTTCCGTTATCAGTTTGATGCAGATCCTTTTGGCGAAGACAAAGAATACACCGTAACCCTCACCGTTATTGGCCCATGTGGCAGATCGGTTTCGGCACCGCAAAAAATAACCGTTTACGGTACGCCAATCGCTACCGGAACACCGGATAAAACGCGAGGCTGTTCGCCACTTACCGTTAATTTCAGGAATACCTCACCAGGCTCTACCAACACTTATACCTACGAAATTGATGGCGTAATTGTTAATGGGCCAAGCACCAGCAAAGCCGATTTCCCTTATACCTTTACAACCGATGTGGTGAGAACATACAAGGTAAAAGTAACAGCCACTAACTCATGCGGTACCGATTCGAGGGAATACGTAATCGTGGTTTCGCCAAATACCATCAAACCGGGCTTTACCGTTGATGGCAACAAACTGAGGGGCTGCGCACCTTTCGATGTCGATTTCACCAACAGTACCGTAGGTGCTAGTCAGTATGTGTATAATTTTGAACCGGGCCAATCGGCTGAGATTTCTGTCAATAACCGTCCGGAAGTTAAACATCATCGATTTAACAAACCAGGCACTTATGTGGTAACGATGTTGGCTACCAACGATTGCTCTACCGCACCGGTACAAAGCATTACCATCACTGTCGATCCGCAGCCTTTAGCCGCATTCAGCTCTAATTTAACCATTGGTTGCAACGGCTTGGAAGTGAAATTTACCAATACCAGCAAGGATGCCATCGGCTATGTATGGGATTTCGGCGATGGTTCGCCAACCTCAACCGAGGTAGCGCCCACCCACGTTTACAAAGGCAACCCGCAAACATTTACTGTGAAATTAACCGCCATCAACAGCTTAGGTTGTCCAACTGTAGAAGAAAAGGTCGATTACATCCGTTTGGTTGGTCCGCCAAAGGCAGATTTCTCGATTTCGCCGGCCGCAGTAATCAGCATTCCGAACTACTCGTTCAAATTTACCAACGAAAGCAGCAATGGCGCCCAAACCTACAAATGGACTTTTGGCGATGGCGACGCCTCTACCCTAAAAGATCCGGCGCATACCTACTTAGATACCGGCCGTTTCTTGGTCACCCTAAGAACCTACAACGACCAGGGCTGTGTAGACAGCATCCAAAAATACGTACAGATCATGGGCGTACCTGGCTATGTGTATGTACCGAATTCGTTTATGCCAGGTGGAACCAGTGTTCCCTTGCAAAAATTCATGGCTGTGGGTGCAGGCATCAAATCGTGGAGAATGTCGGTATTCAACAAATGGGGCCAGGTACTTTGGGAAACCACCAAGCTCGACGATGGCAAACCGGTTGAAGGATGGGACGGCACCTACAACAATGTGGCTCAGCCACAGGGAATCTACTTCTGGAAAATAGAAGTACAACTGATCAATGGCACCGAATGGAAAGGGGTAACCTACGATAAATCGGCACCGAAACGAACGGGCGAAATATATTTAATACGATGATGATGAAAAGCAGGATTGTTGGATTTTTAGGACTATGTTTTTGCCTGATGGTTTCGAATATCAAGGCACAAGACCACCTGTTTTCCCAGTTTTTTAACGCGCCTATTTACCTCAATCCCTCGCTAACGGGACAGTTTGATGGCGATTTGAGGCTCAACATGATTTACCGCAACCAATGGTCGTCGTTAAGCGGCGACCTCTCCTACATCAATGCCTCTATCGACGTCAATGTACCCAAGCTTTCGGGAGGCGTTGGCTTGTCGTTTAACCGCAGCAGCGAAGGAACCGCCTACCTGGTGAAGAACAATGTGGCCCTCACCTATTCGTACAGTGTTGGCGACGATGATTTTTTAGCCTCTTTTGGCTTACAGGCAGGCTTTACCAACCGCAGCATCGATTGGAGCAAACTGGTGTTTATCGACCAGATTGACCGTCGCATTGGTTACATACCCGGCAGCGTATCGTCGGCGCAGTTGCCAGATATGTCCAACAAATTCTTCTTCGATCCCGCAGCCGGTGCCAACTTTGTTTACCGCAACTTTATGCTGGGTGCAGGCCTGTACCACATCAACAAACCCGACGAATCTTTCAGTTCGGCACAGGCACGCCTGCCCATGCGCTGGACCCTCAATGCCAGCTTTAAGATGCCTTTGAGCTACCGCTACGATTACCTGGAAGACGAAGGCGCCTTCCTCATCCCTTCAGTGGTTTATTACAAACAAGGCAATACCTCTTCGCTCAGCGCCGGTGCCCAGTTCAAATACCGAAGCTTCAACTCGGGTATTTGGTACCGCACCAACGCCCTCAACGGCTCCGATGCCATTGTGGTTTCACTCATCTTCGACATCTTTTTAAAGAGAAACGACAGCGAGAAAATGCGCATTGGCATTAGCCACGATGCCACCACCTCTAGGCTCAACTATACCAATACCAGCGGCACCACCGAGGCCAGCTTGGGCTATGAAAAATATTGGCCCAACAGTACGCGCATCAAAAAATACAACGGCTTGCGCTGTTCCAGCTTCTTTTAATCCCCTGGCGCATAAAACTTTTGCCGATAGCTGGCTTTATTTGAATAATAATTTCGAAATTACAGCTTATTCAATCGAAGCTTTATGTTCCAGGAATTGTTTAACAATCAGCATTTTATTACCCAAAGCGAGGTCAACAAATTCTTAATGGCCATTCTGCTGTGTGGCCTCATTGGCGTAGAACGCGAATTCAGGAGCAAGCAGGCCGGCCTTAAAACCATGATCATGATTGGCTTGGGCTCAACCCTGTTTACCATCCTGTCGATAAAAATAGGCCATAGCACTGCCGATCGTATTGCCTCGAACATTGTAACGGGCATCGGTTTTTTGGGTGCCGGCGTTATCTTTAAGGAAGACAACCAGGTTAAAGGCCTGACCACGGCCTGCGTCATCTGGATCGTAGCGGCTATAGGCATGGCCGTTGGCAGCGGCTATTACGAACAGGCCATAGGTGTTACGCTGGTGGTGCTGGCCGCCTTGCTTGTTTTCCCGTTTTTGGAGAATTTTGTAGACAGGCGCTTCACCAAAAGGGTATACCGCATTGTCAAAAAATACGAAAACGAGAGCCTAGAGGCCTACGAAGAATCCCTGCGCAGCTCCAACCTGAAGATGCACCGCGGTAAACAGGAACTGTCAAACGGCATCATTAGCGGCACTTGGATAGCTGTTGGCAGCCCCAAAAACCACAAAAAATTTGTAGACAAGATGTTGCAGGACACCAAGATTATTGCCTTCGATTTTTAATCGGCCTTGCTTAACCCCTCTTCGTGTATTTTATCGAGAAAGTTGGTGAGCCAGTAAAAATCGCCCAAGAGCTCGTCAAAATCCACCGGTAAAGCTTCGATGTTGTAGAAAAGATAATCAATCAGCATTTTTCGCAGCCCCTTGTTAAGCCGATAGGCCGGTACGGTTTCCAAAAAGGTTTGCAGGCTCTCCAAAATAGGCGCAGCAATGGGTGTTGTGGTGGCAAAATTGTTTTCTTCAGCAGAAAAGGGTTCGGCCATTGGCGAGATTTCGATAAGGTCTTTCATGTTTTCAAAAGGTTTAGATGATAGGTAAGTATCGATAAGTGTTATTTTCAAATGCCTATTTTTGTTGGTGTATTGGCATTTTTATTACATTTATGATTACATCACCAATTTACTCACTCAATGTGAGTAAAACAATAGCCTAACCAAGAAAAACTCACGAAATGGGAATAAAAATAGATAAAGAACTGATTATAAGCCGAATAAAATCTCATTATGGCTTTAAATCGGATGCTGAGCTGGCAAGATTTCTGGGTATAGCCTCCAATACGCTGGCCAATTGGCATAAAAGAAATACGATCAATCTCGACCTTATACTCACCAAATGTGAAGAACTGAATGCCGATTGGTTGTTAAAGGGCATTGGCTTACCCATTAGAAAATACAAGGAACAACCCGACGATAATTTTTCGGTAGTGAACGATATTGCCGAGAAATACGTAAATGCCCGCATCGGCGAAGGCGATTACCAAAAAGACATCGAGATACTGGTCAAAATCATTACCATCCAAGAACAGACAATCAAAGCCCAGGAGAAAACCATCGAAACTTTATCGCTGAAAAAGAAGCGATAGTATCCACGTGTTTTTTCACCACCTAAAATACCTTAGGGTATCCGAGTTTTTTACCCCATAGGAAACCTAAGCTTTTATGACTTAGCGCTTTTGTCGTTAACACAAAAACACGGCGTAACATTTCCAAGTATTCAGACTTCTTTATTGCTCTATTTTTTTACAAGTAACGTTTTACATATATAGTGGCTTATTTCTACCAGCAAAGAGGATTGAATTTTGCTCTAGAAAGAAAGGGCTGGTCTTAGCTTCTCTTAGGTGTCTTAGGTGGTCGCAAAACCTAATCCATCCTCAACACCAGCGCATGTTGCAGCATTTTGGCCGATGCTGGCAAGCTCACCTCCAGCACATCGCCTTTTTGCTTCCACTTCACCGCTTGCTTCACCCCCAACAAGGTTACCTTTTTAGGCATTTTGGGTGGCGCCTGAATGCTTATCGTGGCATCGGCTACTTTACCCTCATCTAAAAGATATAAAGCATACACGCTACCGTTTTTGCCCTGCGTAAAACAAACATTATTGGTTTTATAGGGTACAATGGGCTTACTGGCATAAATGGCTTCCTTGTTCACGTCCATCCATTGTCCCATTTCGGTGAGGCGTTGCAGGGCAGGTTCGGGAAAAGTACCATCGGGCTTTGGCCCCACATCCAGCAAGAAATTACCGCCTTTGGCTACAATATCGACCAGCAAATGAACAAGGGTATTGGTGCTTTTGTATTTATCGTTAGGTACATAGCCCCAGGCATCGCCCATGGTCATGCAGGTTTCCCAAGGATAATCCAATGGTTTTTCGGGTATTTTCTGTTCCGGCGTTTGGTAGTTCTCGTATTCGCCGTGCACGGTACGGTCAACCATGATCAATCCGGGTTGCTTGGCGCGGGCCATCTGCGCAATGGCAGGCATGTTGATATCCTGGTCCCAGGCCGGAATTGGCGCTCCCCACGAAAGTACTTCTTCGTTAATGGTCGACTTTGGACGTACCCAGCCTCCATCGAGCCATAAAATATCGATGCTGCCATAATCGCTCATCAGCTCCTGGATCTGGTTATAGGTATACTGCTTAAATTGTTGCCAGCGTTGCGGATGCAAACGGATATCGTAGTTGTTGTTACGATCGGCCGTGGCATAGCGAGGCCACCAGTAATATTCGCTGTGCCAATCGGGCTTTGAAAAATAGGCGCCAATCATAAATCCTTCCTTTCTAAAGGCATCAAAAACTTCTTTGGCAATATTGGCTTTCGGATGAGTTGCAAAAGGCACGTCACTGGCCGTTACTTTGTAGTTCGACTGCTTGGTATCGAACATCGCAAAGCCATCGTGATGCTTGGTGGTGAAAACCACATATTGCATACCCGCTTTTTTGGCATAGCTGGCCCAAATAGACGGATCGAAATTTACCGGATTAAACTGCTTGTTCAAGTTAAAATACCAACGCTTGTAATCTTCGTAATTTTTGGTGCTGTCGCGCGGTATCCAAGAAGCATCTTCTGAACAGATGCTCCACGATTCTACAATGCCTGGGATGCTGTAAATGCCCCAATGCATAAACAAACCGAACTTTTTATCGCCCCATTGGCTCAGCTTGGCCTGTACTTTGGTGTCGCTGGGCGCTTGGTAACGTTGCGACTGGTAATGGGCCTGTTGGGCATGAGCCACAAAATACAGGCAAAAAACAAGAACGGTTAGATAGATTTTTTTCATAGGTTGGCCCGAATTGGTCAGCCCAATTTACGTAAATATCAGTAAAAGTATATAGCTTTGTTATCCATGCAAAAAGAACAGATTTCAGTTTTCGATATATTTAAGATTGGCATTGGCCCATCGAGTTCCCATACTTTAGGCCCTTGGCGTGCCGCGCAGCAATTTACAGCCTCCCTACAAAAACAGGCCGATTTAGCCGATGTGGTTCAAGTCAAAATCCTGCTGTACGGTTCTTTGGCTAAAACCGGCAAAGGACACGGCACTGATATTGCCGTATTATTGGGCCTCGCTGGTGGCGATCCGGTTACTTTCGACGTAAACGCCATCGACAGCACCATCGAAGCCATTAAACAAGAGCAGCTTTTAACGTTGGCTGGTGAGCAGACCATTCCTTTTTCTTACACCGAAGACCTGATTTTCCTTTTTGCAGAGAGCCTGCCTTTTCACCCTAACGCGGTTACGTTTCAGGCTTTCTTGAACAATGGCAAGGCCTTTTCGGAAACCTATTATTCTATTGGCGGAGGCTTTGTAGTGAAGGAGGGCGAAAATGGCTCTGAAAAAGAGCAGGTCGATTTGCCTTTTCCGGTAGAGAAAGCCAGCGAACTGTTGCACTGGTGCCTATCAACCGGACTAAAAGTAAGCGAAGTAGTGATGGAAAACGAAGCGGCCTGGCGGCCGGAAGCCGAAACCCGCAAAGGCGTGATGCAACATTTCAACGTAATCAGGGATTGTATTTACCGGGGTTGCCATACCAGCGGCTTTTTGCCTGGCGGATTAGACGTTGCGCGCCGTGCTTCGAAAGTGAACAGCAAACTTACAGCCGGCGAAGCCTATACCGATTACGACAGCTGGGTACAGGTGATTAGAAAGGGTGGCAATGGCTTTAACTATATTTTAGACTGGGTAAGTTGTTTTGCCTTGGCCGTAAACGAAGAAAATGCGGCGTTTGGCCGTGTGGTTACCGCACCAACCAATGGCGCTGCTGGGGTTATTCCGGCCGTTTTACAATATTTCATTGCTTTTTGCGATGGCTATACCGAAGACAAGATCATCCAGTTTATCTGCTGTGCTTCCGAAATAGGCAGCATCTTCAAAAAAGGAGCCACTATATCGGCGGCTATGGGCGGTTGTCAGGCAGAAATCGGCGTATCGTCGGCCATGGCTGCTGCAGCCTTAACCGAATGCCTGGGCGGTTCGCAACGCCAGGTTTTAATGGCGGCCGAAATTGCCATGGAACACCACTTGGGCCTTACCTGCGACCCAATTGGCGGACTGGTACAAATCCCTTGCATAGAACGCAATACCATGGGCGCCATCAAGGCCATTACAGCGAGCCAACTGGCCCTACAAACCAACCCCGACAAGGCAAAAGTAAGCCTCGATGCCGTAGTCAATACCATGTGGGAAACCGCCTTAGACATGAACTCGAAATACAAGGAAACTTCCGATGGTGGTTTGGCCACCAATATTCCGCTGAGCTTACCGGAATGCTAAATTGGGAAAAGACTAAAGACCAAAGCTGAAAGACCAAAGAGGCGGAAGGTTGAAGGGAGAAAGGCTGAAGGTCACGTCAATAGATTACTCGCAACAACCATCTTAAATGCCTTAATGTTGGATTAGAAGTCAAAAGACCAAAGCTGAAAGACTAAAGAGGTGGAAGGTTGAAGGGAGAAAGGTTGAAGGTCACGTCAATGCGCTACTCGCAACAACCCTAATTCAGCTTAAATGCCTTAAATGGTAAAAGCAGTTGGAAGTTGGCAGTAGCCAGTTTGCAGTTGATACGAAAGCAAACGATTCTTAATTCAGCTTAATGCCTTAATGTTGGATTAGAAGTCTAAAGACCAAAGCTTAAAGACCAAAGGCCAGCATATTGAAGGAAATGGCAAAAGCAGTTGGCAGTAGCCAGTTTGCGGTTAACACGAAAGCAAACAACCCTTAATTCAACTCAATGCCTTAATGTTAAATAAAGAAGCGGAAGGTTGAAGATACGCACCTTGCGTCCTTAAATCTGTTGATTGGCCTTAATAGCCAAATAGCGGTTCACCACGTTTACCGTCAGGTTTTGTGGTGGTGTAAGCAGACTCAAAATACCATGTCTAGCCAGTTCTTTCACCATCAGTTTCTTTTCGTAAGCAAATTTCTCGGCAATGGTTTTAATGTAAATGCCCTGCACATCCTTAGCCGGTTCTTCGCTCAATGCCTTCAGACTGGTATTCTCAAAAAACACAATCAGCAACAAATGGAACTTGGCTATCCGCTTCAAAAACGGCAACTGTCTTTCTAAGGCCGACATACTTTCGAAATTGGTGAAGAACACCACCAGACTTCTTTGCTTTAAGGTAGCCCTCACGGTGCTGTACAGCGCTTCCATATCGGTTTCGAGGTAGCGGGTCTTTTCCTTGTACAGCACTTCCATAATCTTGTTCAGCTGTACAGGTCTACGATCGGCAGGCACAACATTCTTTGTTTTTTCGGCGATGGTAATCAATCCGGCCTTGTCTTCTTTCACCAAAGCCACGCTGCTCAAAATCAGGCTGGCATTAATGGCATAATCAAGTAGGGTCAAACCTTCAAAAGGCATGCGCATGGCCCTCGATTTATCGATTACGCAGTACACATGCTGCGCTTTTTCGTCGGTATACGAATTCACCATCAAATCGCCTTTGCGGGCAGTGGCTTTCCAGTTTACGGTACGGTAATCATCGCCGGCTACATAGCTTTTGACCTGATCAAATTCCATGCTATGGCCCAGCCGTCTTATTTTTTTGATCCCGATATCGGTTAAGCGATTAGAAACCGCCATCAATTCGTATTGCCGAAGCTTTAAAAACGAAGGATAAACCGGAACCGTTTTAGGACTACCGATGTTAAACCTGCGACTCAACAGCGCCAAAGGCGATTGCACATACAGTCTGGTGAGGCCGAAATCGTATTCTCCCCTTTTGGTGGGACGCAACAGGTAGGTAATGATTTTTTGCTCGCGCGACGCCAAATGGGCTTTGAACCAGATATCGCGTTTTTGGAACTGGAACGGAATCTCGTCGATGATGCCCAAACTTACCGGAAAGCCATAAAAGTTCTCCAGGTAGATTTTCAGTTCGTTGTCGTCGCCGTTGCTGAGGCGCTCGGGCACCTCCCTGCGCAAGAACACGCCCTTTTTGGTACGGTAGAGCAAAACCAGGTCCAACAGCACCAACAACAGCAAGACGCCAAAAAAGAGGTAAGGCAAATCGCCCAACACAGGAATGAAAAAGGAAAACAGAAACAGGGCCACGCATACGCCCAGCGCAATGAACAGGCGCTTGCCTAAAAAGAGGTCTGTATAATATTTGCTGAAAAACTTTTTCATTTCCTTTTTCTTTCATCATAGCGAGTAAGAATGACCAAGCAATCTTTCTCGTCGTGACGATGATTCTATCTTGGCACTTCTATTTTCTTGATGATCTGGGTGATGATATCGGCTGGTGTTAGGCCTTCCATTTCTTTTTCTGGGCTCAGCATCACGCGATGCGCCAAAACCGGAACGGCCACCCTTACAATGTCGTCGGGTGTTACAAAATCGCGACCAGCCATAGCGGCCAATGCCTTGGCACCATTTACCATGGCCAACGAGGCCCTTGGCGAAGCTCCCAGGTACAACGATTTGTTGTTGCGCGTTTCGTGTGTGATTTGTGCTACGAAAGCCAATAATTTTGGTTCAACCACCAAAGCTTTGATGGTAGCACGCAGGGCTCTGATCTGCTCAACCGATAAAACCGCATTGATTTCCTGCAGCTGCTCTTCGGGCTTATGCTGATGCTGGTTGGTCAGGATGGCGATTTCCTCTTCAAGCGATGGATATTTCACTTCTATCTTAAACAAAAAGCGGTCTAATTGAGCCTCTGGCAAACGATACGTACCTTCCTGCTCAATCGGGTTTTGGGTAGCCAATACCATAAAAGGCTCTTCCAATTTATAGGTATGCCCATCAACCGTAATCTGGCGTTCTTCCATGGCTTCGAAAAGTGCCGATTGTGTTTTGGCCGGTGCCCGGTTAATCTCGTCTACCAACACGATATTGCCAAAAATAGGGCCCTGCCTAAATTGGAACTCGGCTGTTTTCGGACTGAATACCGCCGTGCCCAATACATCTGATGGCATGAGGTCGGGCGTAAACTGTATCCGCGAAAAAGAAGCCGAAATACATTTGGCCATCAGTTTTGCGCTGAGGGTTTTGGCCACACCGGGTACGCCTTCGAGCAACATGTGCCCATCGGCCAGCAAACCCGCAATCAGCAGGTCTATGGTATCTTTTTGACCCACAATGATATTGCCCAGCGTTTCTCTGATTTGGGCTACGGCAGCGCTCAACTGGCTCAAATCCGTTCTTTGGTCAAACATTTCCTGTTCCATAGCTATTGGTCTTGTTTATAAAATTGTTCTATCAGTTTATTTAATCTAATCAGGTCTTGGTCGCTTATCAAATAACCGCCATTAAGGTATTGCAGCTCTGCAAAAAGACCCTCGATGGTTTCGGTGGTGGCGCCTGTACGGCTGATCAGTGTTTCTTTAAATTCTTCATTAATATCTACCGTGCGTAAACGGTATTTGCTGCGCAGGTACTCGAGCCAATAACTTATTTTCTTCTCGGCAAGATCCTTGTTGTTGCGTTGTTGGTAATAAACACGACCGATGGTTTCTGCAAACTCGACCGATGTATTTTTAGGCGACGAAATAATCGGGATAATGCGCTGGCGCCTTTTGATTTCGAAAAACACAAAAGCAATCAAGCCAAAAAGGGCAATGTAATAGGCCCAACGCAACTGGTCGTGTTTAAACAGCACGCGCAACGGCGATTCGGCTGCCGTATCGGGGCGGGTAAAATATTCGTCCCACATCACACGATTTGTTTTAGGCAAATAAGACAGCGCTTTGGAAGCATACTCGGAACCATCTTCGCGCAAGAGATTGTAGTTCGAAAACAGTTCGGGGTTGGGCAACAGGTAAAGCGCGCCCTTGCCAAAATCATAGCGGATAAAATTAGCTTCTTCGCCCTGCCTGGTACTCAGCACCGTTGCCCTGGCCGTATCTATTTTGGCAAAATACTGTTCGCAAACCCCTTTATCAAAATAGTAATCGATATCGCGTTTTAGGGTTGGACTGGAAAAATTGACCGCATATTTTTTACCGTTCCTGAAATAAACATTGTTGGAAAACGACGTATTCAACGTATCGAGCAATACGCCTTTAATACGGGAGGCAGCGATAAAAACCTGGTTGCCACGTTGCATATATCTCACCAATTGTTCGTAGTCGAGCTGGTCAATCTCAACCTCTGGCGCAATAATCAAATAGCTTGAACCCACGGCTCCGGTATTTTCTTCCAAGGTATTGTAAACCGCTTCTTTTCGCACTTCCACCTTGGCATTGGGAAAAAGATCGTGTATGCGCTGGTATAGGATGTAGGTGCCATACGGAATTTTATCCTCCTTTAAATAAGTAGGCCTCCAATCGATCGGCTTCGGCTTAAAATACTGCATGCCCATGTAAACCACGAGCAACAAGCCGGCAATAACCAAATATTTTCTCAATCCGTTCATTTGGTCTGCTGGTTAAATTGTTGAAAGGATTGAGCTATGGGTTCGAAGCTCTGCTTATCGATAAAAAACTCACCATACCATACATATTCGAAGCGGTAGGTTAATTGGGCAAATTCTTTTCTTTGGTTTTCGTTCTGCAGTTCGAGCACGTAGGTCTGGTTGGTTTTATCGGGTTGCCAGTGGATGACATCCCTATCGCTAAGGTGCTTGAGGGTTTTGAGGTACAGCAAACGCACCGCCAAGCGGTAGTTGCCTTCCTGCACGGCCTTATCCAGCTGTTCGTCAAAATCGATTTCATGGATATTTTCCAGGCTTTCTTCATAAGGAACCTCGATGCCTTTCGATTTTTTGGCCAATACGCGCAAATCGAGCCCCATCAGCTTGAGGATGCCATAGGCTACGCCTACCACCAAAATGGCAATCAGAAAGTATTTAAGAAAGATGAAAAAGTATTTGAGCAACATGCCATCGCCGGCATTGCCTCCCCTAAAAATCCTGCCAATCAAATCCCAAATCCAGGCCATTAGTTTCCGCCACCAACTTGCATTTCGCGGCGTGGTTTCTTTGTAAATAAACTCCTTTTGCTTGCTGTAGGTTTCAACAGCCTGACGGTCTATTTGGCGCTGCTCTACCCGGCTGCTGTCTAGCTTAATGGTTTTTGCCACTTTGGCCGGCACTGGTTTGGCTGGCGTTTGCAAAGCATGGCCATCAGCACTTAAAAGCACCCCAACCCACAGTACAAAAACCAGCCTTAAACGCATGTTAATATTCTTCTTGAACAAAAGGATGGTCGTCTTTGGTGTCGTTTTGGCCCAGACTGTCGATCCTTTCCATAAGGCCGGTGCTTTCTTTGCGCTCAACCAGGTTAAAATAAATCATCGCGGCAGCCACAATCGGAATGATCATAAACACCTGCGAAAACTGTTGGGCGATGGCCGTAATTACGCCATAAGTACCAAAAAATGCATTGTTGTTATGCATAAAGGCCCCTGCCATAGAAATAGCCACCGCGGGTACCTGTATTACCATGACACAAGCATAGTAAATAAAGAAAACAACCAGCAGCGTGGCAAAAGTAATCCACCACTCGTCTTTCAGCAGCTTAAAAGCACGGTTAAAAGAGAAAGAAAAGCCGGCATTTTCCAAAATCAGGATAGGGTAAAATAGCGTAACTGCCGGAAAAACGTAGATGCCTGGCACAAGACAAAGTGCAAAGCAAAGTCCCAAAAATACCGACATCACAATACCACTGCCCAGCATGCGCCAAAAATAATATTTAAAATACGACCAAACCTCGGCCACCGTAGGCGCCACATTTCCCTTTCTGATGTAAAGCGAGATGTACGACAACACTGTGAGGTAAATGGCGGTATAGTTGAGGATGATAAAAACAAACATCAATACATAGTTCAGAGTAAAGTTATAGAACATGTAAAGCGGCCTGCCCCCCCTACTATATTCAACCGCATTGCCACTTTCCAACAGGTTGCCCAACTGCAGCTGGATCAATACGGAGTTGATCATGCTGGCCAAAATAAAAAAGCCACACAAAAACAGGTAGGCTTTTAGAAGGGGCTTGATATTTTGCTTGATAAAAAGAACGGAATCGCTGATGACATCGCCAAATTCCCTAACTTTTCTAAATTCAACAGGTTCTTTCATGTTAATTGTACTGAGTGCGTTTAGCTAATTGTATAGGATAGATAATGACATACCAAACCATAAAGCTGAGCGAGCTGGCCAAAATGGTAATGCTCAGCCAAACGGGCATTTCGGTATGTCGGGTTATAAAACTTTCAAAAAAGGCGGCCAGCAAGATAATCGGGCTAATGCCCAAAGCTATTTTTGCCGCATCCTTGGCGCTGTGCCTAAAGGCCGCCATTCGGGTGTAGGTTTTAGGAAAAAGCAGGCCATGGCCCAAAACCAATCCGGCGCCACCCGCCACAATAATGGAAAGGATTTCGAGCGTTCCGTGTATCCAGATCACCAAAATCGATTGGGCACCCAAACCTTTGCTAAAAAAATAATATTCGAAGGCGCCCAGCATAATGCCATTCCTCATCATGGCAAAAACGGGGCCTATAGACAAGAATATGCCACTTACAATGGTAACCAGCGTTACCCAAATATTGTTGCTGGCAATCATGAGGAACATGCCAAACTCGTTGTATTGTTTGTATACGCCAAAAGGATCGCCCTTGGCAATATTCTCGTTGGTCATGTTTACATAGCCATCGCCCAAAATGAGGCGCAGGAAAGTATCGTCATACTTGGCCGAAAGCACACCGATGGCCATAGACAGCGTAAAAAAGATAAAAGAATAAAGCAGCTGCCGGCGATATTTGAAAAACAGCAAAGGCAAATCGAGCTTCCAGAAACGGGTAAAGCGATTTACATCCTCCTTCTTGTTTTTATAAATGGCCTGATGCAACAAAGAGGCGATGCCATTGAGGTAGCTCGTGGTTTTAGATTTGGGATAAAAAGTTTTGGCGTAGGCCAAATCGTTGGTGATCTCTATAAACCGCTCGGCCAATTCATCTGGATTATTGGTCTGCAGCTGTTCATAGTTCTTCCACTTTTCGGCATTCTGCTTTACAAACAGCGCTTCTCTCATAGATAGATTTCCCGGTTCTAGAATTTTTCTGTTAAAATAAAACAAAAATTTTATTAGTCAACAAAAATTAAAAAACGATATTATATTTGGAGCCATGGAAACAGTTAAGGTAAATACCAGTCAGCACGTAGACATCGATTATCCGGTTGCGGGTGTGGGCGAGCGCATGGCATCATGGCTCATCGACATCGCCGCCCTTGGCCTTACCTTTCTGATCTTCCTGTTTGTTTTCAGTGCCACCGACCTGTTAAAATCGGCCATTTTTGGCAAGGTGATGCTGGTTATTTATGCCTTTCTCTTCCTGTTTTACGATTTGCTTTGCGAGGTTTTTATGAACGGACAGACCTTGGGCAAACATATTCTTAAAACCAAGGTGGTGAGCCTCGATGGTGGCCAGCCAAACTTGGGCCAGTATTTTATCCGCTGGGTTTTCAGGATTGTGGATTTTCCGCTCACGGCCTGGGCTGGTGGCTTTCTTTGCGTGGTGCTTTCAGACAACAAGCAACGTATTGGCGATATCGTGGCGGGAACAACCGTCATCAAAACCGTACCGCGCACCAAGCTGCACCACATTGCCTTCCACCCCGCGACAGAAGCTTATACCCCTGTTTTCGATAGCGTGCACCTGCTCACCGACCGGGATGTAGAACTGGTGCACGAAGTGCTGAACACCTACTACAAAACTTTTAATCCGAAGCTTGTTTACCAAATGGCTGGCAAAATATCATCGCATTTGGGCACAGCTATACCCGAAGGCATGAACGAGCTCGATTTCCTGAGAACCATTGTGATGGATTACAATCAGGTTACCTCAAGAGCGATCTGATTATTTAAAATTGGTTTCGACAGCCCCGGCTACTTTCAGCGCCCATTCGGCATACATTTTACCCGAAGGATGCAAACCGTCTGCAGCAACCAGCGTAGCATCAGTCAAGGCATTTCTAGAGCCAGACGTAATATCGGTATAACTTATGCCAAGCGCCAAAGTTTCTTCTTTATTAATGGCATTGAAGGCGTCTATTTCTTGTGCAATGGCTTGCACATCGCGACCACTGTTCTTGCCAAAAGGCGTTACGCCCCAATCGGGGATAGAAACCACAAAAACATGCTTTTTATTGTTGCCAGCAAAGCTTATTGCGGTTTGTAGCAAGGCTTTAAATTCTTTGCGGTAGGTATCTTGCGGATAGCCACGGTATTGGTTGTTTACGCCAATGAGCAAAGTAACCATATCAAAAGCTGTTTTGATTTGGGCCTCCTTAATGGCCACCTGTAGTTCGTCGGTAGTCCAACCCGTTTTAGCAATGATTTTGGGGAGTTGCACATTCAGATTTGCCGTTTTGAGCCGTGCCGCTAATTGATAAGGGAAAGATTCGTTGACGCTAACCGCCTCGCCAATGGTGTAAGAATCGCCTAAGGCCAGGTAAGTTAAAGGAGTACCCGAAGGCACTATTGGAGCAGTGTTCATATCAGAAGCCGTGTTTTTATCGCAGCTCAATAATAAACAAAATGACAGGAAAATACCGCTAAATTTCATCAACTTCATTTACGAAATTCTGCACAAAACGGTTTTGTCTAGTGCAACTGATGGGTAACTATCTTGTAGCCATAGCTTACCAGCACGGCCAAACCTGTTGCCAGGTACAATGCTTTGAGCCATTTGGCATTGGCATTCCATTTAAGGCTATAACTCAGCAGTGCCGCCAAAGCACTGGCCAAAAACAACAGTGTAGGTGGATAAAGATGAAAGCTGGCCTGCCAATCGCCTCGTATTAGGGCCAATAGCGAGCGCTGAAAGCCACAACCCGGACAATCGAGGCCAGTTAGCCACTTAAACGGACAGGGCAACAAAAAACCATCTGCCTTGCTAAAAATAAGCAACAAGGCAGATGGGCTATATCTTAGAAACAATTCCAATGAAACTAAACTCCTGGTTGACTTGGCGGTGCAGGAGGCGGAGGTGGCTGGTTAAACGGTCCGTTAGGGTTGTTAAACGGATTGTTTCCGAAAGGATTTTGCGCCTCTGCTGCCGATGGCCCTAAATATTTGGCATCGCCGAAACCCAGGATAGGCCAGAAAATAAAACCCAAAAAGAACAGACCAACAGTAAAGCCCTCGCTTTTGCCATAGCTTTTGCTCATCAAATTAAGCAACCAAATGCAAAACACAAAGTTTACGCAAGGCAATATGCACCACAACAACCAGATGGAAGGCTTACCCACAATTTCAATCATGACATAAATGTTGTAGATGGGAATAATAGCCGCCCAGCCTGGTTTGCCGGCTTTTTCAAAGGTTTTCCACATGCCGGCAATCGAAATAATGCCTAAAACAAGTGAAATTAGCCAAATGGTTAAAAAAATGCCTGCGAATATGCTCGCACCCGCAGACGAGTACTCTGATGAATAGTCCATAATTTTTTTAGTTTTTAGTTTAACTTAAAATTAGTGGTTCTATTCAAACAACAAAATAAATTAAAGTTATTTTTCTTAACACTACTCACTGGCTATAAACAAATTACACCACCGCATCAATTCAATAAACCCCGTTAGCGTAGCGCTGTGACCAGTTTTTTCCTGAAATCGGCATCGGTGAGTATGCTGGCTTCAAAGTCGCCAAAATGTTTATTGACCATGGCATTTTCTTTCGCATCGAGGTTATTGAAGAAAAAGGCACAGGCTATTTTGGTTCCGTTCTTTGCACTGGCATAAAAGGCATCGGTGAGCACAAAAGCCGTTGAGCCGCCCTTTTGCCCCAAATGGTTAAACATGGCTTGGTTGCCCGAATAAGCCATGGGCCACTCCATGATGCTTTCGAGCACGCTTTGTACTTTGGGCTCAAAAAACTTGCCATCCAAGATTTTTTGCATCAGTTGCGCATAATCGTAAGTGGTACTGCCCACCAGCCTGTCTGACCAAACTTTTTGTACCGACAAAGGAAGACGTGCAAAGCTAAATTGCTTGATATAATCGGGGTCTGTTTTGAGCCTTTGGTGGGCTTCTTCGCATTTTTTAGCATAGGCTGCCAAAGATAGGACGCTCAATTCCTTGATCCATTCTTCATTGTTTTTGCCTTCGGGCCGAAGCGTGGCCATGGTAGCGCCAGCTGTAAAATAATACAAAGGCTGGTGCGACTTGAACTGCAACGTAGCCAAGGTTTTATTAATAGTGGCCAAGCCCAACAAATCCTGCAGGTATTCGGTATTGGCATTAGAGCTGAACTTGATCATCCCTTTGGCCACCTGAAGCAGGGTTACACTGTCGGCAGCCGATTTACCAATCGATTTGAGCCAGTTGGGATGTGCCTGCCCATCGGTATTGGGGATATAATATTTGGCCAAATCTTGCACGGCAACTTTTGTAGTGGGCGATATCTTTTTAGCCGCCACCTGTTTGGCAAAGGTGATAGCAATGATGGTTTTGGCTGCGCTGGCCAAGGGCATGACCTGACTGCTGTTCAAATTAATGGTGGTTTGGCCACCTTCTATTAAATAAATGGATGCCTTTTTGGGGTTCTGTTTGATGAAGCTAACCAATTCGTCCAGATTTTGGGCTTGAGCAGTTAAGCCTACCAACAAAAACATATAACTCAACAGCCATTTATTCATGTTAAACCAGTTCCATTTTAAACAAGGAGGCAATATGCCCCTTTAATTTTTCCTTTACTTCGGCTATATCCACTTCCCTGCCCAATTCGCGTTGCAGCGAGGTTACATCCTTATCGTCGATGCCACAAGGCACAATATTTTTAAAGTAATCAAGGTTGACATTCACGTTAAAGGCAAAGCCATGCATGGTAACCCAACGGCTGCAGCGTACGCCCATGGCACATATTTTACGTGCCTTGTTGTTATCGGCATCCAGCCAAACGCCGGTATAGCCCGGATAGCGCCCGGCTTCAATGCCATAATCGGCCAAAGTGAGTATGACCGCTTCTTCGAGCGTTCGCAGGTAAAGGTGGATATCGGTAAAAAAATGGTCGAGATCGAGTATCGGGTAACCCACAATCTGGCCTGGGCCATGGTAGGTGATATCGCCGCCCCGGTTGATTTTATAATAGGTAGCTTCTTTGGCTTTGAGGCCTTCCTCATCGAGTAGCAGGTTTTCGGGATGCCCGCTTTTGCCCAAGGTATAAACATGTTTGTGTTCGCAAAACACCAGATAATCGGGGGTTGGGATAGCTGTAGCTTCGGTTCTGTTTCGGGTTTTAAGGGCAACGGTTTGGCCAAAAAGCTCTTCCTGCTTGTCCCAGGCTTCCTGATAATCGATCAGGCCCCAATCCAAAAACTTCACCTTTACCTCGTTGGCCAGATCCTGCGCCGTGTCTTTGTTTTCCATAAACTTGTTCCTTAGGCCACTACATAGCCCAACATATAGCCGTCGTTGGTTTTAAAATAGCTCACGGTCAGTTCTTGGGTGCCTTCGGGCAAATCGACCAAAGCCTGCAACGAGCCTTCTTTTTTTAGTTTAAAGGGCTTGATGTGGATGTGTTGCTTAAACTCCAGCCCTTTTTTGCCGTGCCATTTGTAAATGGCTTCTTTGGCACACCAGCTTACATAAAGACCGTCGGTATTGTCGCCAATTTGCTTTTGGGCCAGTTCTACATCCGACAGAAACTTATGCTTGATGCTTTTGATTTTGTGCTTGATGAGTTCGATATCGACCCCCACCTTTCTGTCTTTGCCCACAATCACGGCGGCATAGTCGTAAGAATGGCTCAGCGAAATATGGGTATCCGAATTAACCAGGTAAGGCTTGCCATGTTCGTCCATGCGGCAGTCGATATAGTCGGCGGTATTGAGCATGGTACGCAACAATACCCTGGTGCCCAGCCAATGCAGGGCTCTTTTTCCGTTGCTTAGCGAAGCGATTACATCCAGTTCGTGCTGCTTAAGCTGCAGGCTGGCCAGAAGCTCTTCTTCGGTTTCTTCGATTTTCCATACGGCCAGTATGGTTTGGTCATCAATTTTTCTATTAAAAACTATTGGCATCTCTTATTTAGAAAATCAATACAAAAGTATCTTAAATTAATCATAATTTAGTCCAAAACTTCATAAAATGATACTCTCAGACAAACTGATACTTGAGGAAATAGATAAGGGCACCATTATTATAGAGCCATTCCATATCGATTGTTTGGGCACCAACTCTTACGACGTACATTTGGGCAAATATTTGGCCACCTACAAAGACCGCGTACTCGATGCCAAGGCCCACAACCAAATAGACCATTTCGAAATCCCGAAAGAGGGTTTTGTACTGCAACCAGGCACGCTTTACCTGGGCGTAACCCTCGAATATACCGAAACCCATGCCCATGTTCCTTTTTTAGAGGGCAAAAGCAGTACTGGCCGTTTGGGCATCGACATTCATGCTACCGCCGGCAAGGGCGATGTAGGCTTTTGCAATACCTGGACCTTGGAAATTTCATGCGCACAACCGGTTAGGGTTTATGCCGGCATGCCCATTGGCCAATTGATCTACTTTGTGGTAGAAGGCAGCATCAGCAACATGTACAACACCAAGAGCAATGCCAAATACAACAACAAAACCACCAGGCCCGTAGAAAGCATGATGTGGAAAAACACTTTTTAGCGATCAACTAACTTTTTAATTCTTTATATTTTAATAAAGCCTTAGGTTTTTGTAACTTAAGGCTTTATTATTTTATTTCGATGAAAAGAAATCTGCTCATTTTATCCGTTGCCTTATTGGCCTTGTTTGGCCTTTCTGCTTTCACCACAGACGACGATCCGTTTGCCGCACTGCTCAAAAAGCTCGAAGAGTACACCAAAAAATATCCGCAAGAAAAAATATACCTGCACCTGGACAAACCTTATTATGCCATTGGCGACAATATCTGGTTTAAGGCCTATGTAGTAGATACCAAAACATCGGAACCCTCTACCATCAGCAACATTTTGTACGTAGAGCTTATCAACGAGCGCGATTCGATCAAAAAACAGATCAAATTGCCCATGCAGAGCGGCATTACCTGGGGCGATTTTAAGCTGACCGATTCGCTAGGCGAAGGCAATTATCGCATCAGGGCCTATACCCAATGGATGCGCAACGCCGGCCCCGATTTCTTTTTCGACAAAACCATCAAAATCGGCAATTCTTGGGCCAATAAGGTATTTACCAAAACCAAAGATGTGCTGAGCACCGAAAACAATGCCGAGAAAGTAAGCAGCACCATTCAGTTTACCGACAAAGACAATAAGCCTTACGCGGCCTGCGAAGTGGCCTACGAAGTACAGCTGAGCGCACGCAGCATTGCAAAGGGCAAGGCCACCACCAACAGCAATGGCGAAATTGTAATCGGCTACACCAACGCGCAACCAGGCCTTTACAAATCGGGCAAGATTACCGCCACCATTACCCTGCCCAACAAGCAAAAAATAGTTAAAAACATTCCCATCAAAACCACAGCCAAAGGCACAGACGTACAGTTTTTTCCAGAAGGCGGGGGCTTGGTAGAAGGTTTGCCTAGCAAAGTGGCCATCAAAGCCGTAAACGCAAATGGCCTCGGCGAGAACGTACAGGGCGCCGTAGTAGACAACGACGGCACAGAACTGCTCAAATTTGAAACCACTTACCTGGGCATGGGTTCGTTTATCTTAAGTCCGATTGCCGGCAAAACCTACACCGCCAAAATCAAACTGGCCGACGGAACAGAAAAAAGCACAGTGCTCCCCAAGGCAGCCAGCAGCGGTTATGTAATGGCCGTAAACAATGTAGATACCGGTAAAATGGCCATTAAAGTAATGATGACTGAAGACTTGGTTAACAAAGGCGAGCTCAGATTGGTAGCCCAGCACAACGGCAACGTTTATTTTACCACCAAGCTGCCAACCGCCAGACAATTGGTTTCCGTGAGCGCGCCAAAGGCCGAATTTCCATCGGGCATCGTGCAACTCACCCTTTTTACGCCCGACAACCAGCCTGTTTGCGAACGCTTGGCTTTTGTAAACAACCCGAGCGATAAAATCGAGGTAAACGCACTCAACCTGAAACCAAGCTATGACAAGCGGGGTAACGTAGATTTTAACTTTAGCGTTAGCCACGAGGCCAAGCCCGTACAAGGCAGCTTCTCGGTTTCGGTAACCAATGCATCTACCGTAACCCCCGATCTAGACAACGAAAGCAATATCCTGACCCGTTTACTGCTTACGGCAGATCTAACCGGTTATGTAGAAAAGCCGAACCATTATTTCCTTAATAACGACACCAAAACCCGCACCGAATTAGACAACCTGTTGCTTACCCAAGGCTGGAGAAAAATAAGCTGGAAAAGCTTGATGAACAACCAGGAGCCGGCTATGACCTACCAGCCCGAAAAAACCATGAAAATTAGCGGCATCATTACCAAAGGTGGCAAGCCCGTGCCTAATGGAAAAGTATCGTTATTTTCTTCATCGGGAGGCTTGTTTGCCGTTGATACCCTGAGCGATGCCAATGGCAGGTTCAATTTTGATAAGATCTCTTTTGGCGACAGCACCAAATTTGTGGTACAGGCGCGCACAGACAAGAACAATAAAAACGTACAGATCGACTTGGACATTGTTCCCGGACAAATCGTGACTCCCAACAAAAACACCGGCGACATCGAGGTAAACGTTAACGAAAGCCTGATGCCTTATTTGACCGAAAGCGGCCGTTATTTTGACGAACAGAGCAAAAGAGGGCTTTTAGACCGTACCATTATGCTCGACGAGGTAAAAATTGTTGAGAAGAAAAATCCGGCGCCCAATTCTTCAAACCTTAACGGTGCCGGACATGCCGATCAGGTATTTACCGAAAAAGACCTTGAAACCGCATTTTCGCTGTCGCAGTTTCTTTCGGGCCGCATTGCTGGCGTAACCGTGAGCAATGGCAAGGCCTACATGATGCGTTCGGGCGGATTGAATGGCCGTACACCGATGGCCATTGTTTTAGACGGCATGAACATGGGCGATGATTTCGACCTCGACAATATTGTGGTGCAGGATGTAGAAAGTGTAGAAGTACTGAAAAGCATTGCCAATACCGCCATTTACGGCATGAACGGAGGCAGCGGCGTATTGGTAATTACCTCTAAGCGCGGCGGCGCCAACACCAGCTACAACAGGTATGCGCCGGGCATTGTAACCTATGCGCCAAAGGGATTTTATGCCGTAAGAGAATTCTATTCGCCAAAGTACAATACCAACCAAGACAGCAAGCCCGATTTGCGCACCACGGTTTATTGGAACCCGCAAGTGGTTTCTGACCCTAGCGGAAAGGCCAACATCAACTATTTCAACACCGACCAGTCAGGAACTTTCAGAATTGTGATAGAAGGGATTGACAACCTCGGAAACCTTGCACGAAAAGTGTATACCTATACCGTTAACTAACCTAAACCTATTTATGCCATCCAATCTCAAATTAAAGCTTTCTCTGCTCAGCGTATTGGCTATCGTCTGCCTGAGCTTTAAATATCCCGACGATCCGTTAGAAAAAATACTCAAACAGCTGGCCAAGCTAACGACCACTTACCCACAAGAAAAAATACACCTGCAAACCGATAAGCCTTATTACGCCAGTGGCGAAACCATTTTTATGAAGGCTTACCTGGTTACTGCCGAAAAGAACGAACCCTCTTTTTTAAGCGCTGTACTGTACGTAGAACTGATAGACGCCAAAAACAACATCAAGAAAAAGATAACCCTGCCCGTAGACAAAGGCACTGCCTTCGGTAACCTGAGCTTGGCCGATTCGCTGGCTTCGGGCCAGTACAGCATACGCGCCTACACCCATTACATGCGCAATTACGACGAGCGGTTTTTCTTTCAAAAATCGTTCAACATTGGCAATGTAAACGAAACCAACACGGCTAAAACCGAAGACAAGGCACAGGCATTCGACCTGCAGTTTTTCCCCGAAGGAGGCACCTTGCTTGCCAACGTAAGGGCCAAAGTTGGGGTAAAGGCCGTAGCCGCCAATGGATTTGGCATCAACCTCTCGGGGTATATCGAAAACACCAAAAAAGAAAAAGTAGCCCAGTTTACCACCGAGCATGCCGGAATGGGCGTATTTGCTTTGATGCCACAAGCCGGAGAAAAATATACCGCAGTGGTGGCTACCAGCACCGGACAAACCAAAACCTTCGATTTGCCACAAGCCAGTGCCAGTGGCCATGCTTTGGCCATTAACGCAGCCGACGACAACATCAACATCCGTGTGGCCAGCACGCCAGATTTGGCTACGGGAAAAGAGCTGTATGTAGTTGCGCAGGCTAACGGCGTGGTGTACGCCTCTTTTCCCATCAAGGCAGAAAGCGCAAACGTATCGGTTACGGCACGCAGCAGCACTTTTCCTACAGGCATTGTCCAGTTTACGCTTTTCGATTCGAACAGCAAGCCCATAGCCGAACGCCTGCTTTTTGTTAACCATCAGGATGCCTTAAAAATAAACATCCGCGATACCAAACCCGCCCACACCAAATCCAAAACAGAACTCGATTTTATGGTGAGCGATGCCAACGGTAACCCCATAGATGGCAATTTTTCGGTAGCCATAACCGATATGGGCAAGGTTCCTTTCGACGATGACCAGGAAACTACCATCCTCTCTAACCTCTTGCTTACTTCCGACCTGAAAGGCTATGTAGAAAAGCCAAACTACTACTTTAACAATGTAACCGACGAGAAAGCAAGGCAGCTAGACAACCTTATGCTTACCCAAGGCTGGCGCAGGTTTGTTTGGAAAGATATTCAGGAAGACAAAATGCCTGTGCTTAACTACCGGATAGAAAAAAGCCTCGAAATTGGGGGCACCATTGTTTACGATGCGAGCAAGAAACCAGTACCCAATGCCAGGGTAACCCTCCTCTCGACCACCAAAAACTTCACCATGGTTTTAGATACCATAGCCGATGCCAATGGCAGGTTTATCTTCGATAGGCTGGATCTTCCTGATAGCGTAACCTTTATTATGCAAGCCAAAAGCAAAAACGAAAGCGACAACGTGCTCATCAGGCTCGATGGTTCGCCTACGGTTTTGAGCAATCCCGTTGGCAATACCTTTAACCTAACCGAGTACCTGGCAGAAACCAGAAAACGTTACGCCGATCTTAAAAAATACAATATGCTCGATGGTGCCATACAGCTCAACGAGGTAAACATCAAATCCAAAAAATCGCCTATTCCGGTAAACCAAATCAGAGGCTCCCGAAATTTGGCTGGCCAGGCAGATTACGTCATTACCAAAGACAAGCTTAGGCATCAAACCGGTTTGGAGCAGGCATTTTTAGGTATCCCGGGCATTATGCTCTATGCCGGCAATTATGTGCGTTCCAGCTTCCGTACGGTTTCCATCACCTCGGTTGTTCCAAAACCTATCATGGTATTGTTAGATGGCGTTCAGATTGGCCAGGATAAAATCAAAGACATCCCGCCAGGTACGGTAGAAGGCATAGAAGTGCTTACTTCTAACTACAACACCGTTCTTTATGGGCAGGATGGCTATTGGGGCGTGGTTTTGATTACTACCAAGCAGTTAGACGAATTCGAAACCGTAACCACATTCAACAAAATCAGATTGGCTAACCGGGGCTTCACCACCATAAAGGAATTTTACATGCCCAACTACGACGATCCGCAGGTTAACAAAGAAATGGAAGACCTGAGAACCACTGTTTTTTGGCAACCCAACCTGAACAGCGACATCAAAGGCAAAGCCAAGCTCAGCTATTTTAACGCAGGAAGCCCTGGCACCTACAAGGTTACCGTTGAAGGCATGGATGCTTTTGGTAATTTGGGCAGAAAAGTATATACTTATGAAGTAAAATAAGAACCCATGAACACAATTGAAACAAGCATAAAAGACGGTTTGGCCATCATTACCCTGAACAGGGGCAAATCGAATTCCATGAACCGCGAAATGGTAACCGAACTGGCCGACATGTTGCATCACATTGAAAACGATAGCAATATTGGCGGCGTAGTGATTACCGGAAGGGAGCATTTTTTCTCGGCCGGATTAGACCTGATCGAGCTTTACAACTACAACGAAGAAGAAGCCAAAAGCTTCTGGCATTTGTTCTTGGATTTCGTAGCTAAGATTACGGCTTTTAAAAAACCATTGGTAGCCGCCATTAATGGCCATAGTCCTGCCGGTGGCTGTGTCATTGCCTTGGCCTGCGATGCGCGGGTAATGGCCGAGGGCAAATACATTATCGGATTAAATGAAGTTCCGGTAGGCATTATCGTACCCAACAGCATTTTTAACCTCTACGCATTTTGGCTGGGCAAAGCATCGGCAACAAGAAATCTTTTAGAAGGGAAACTGTTTAGTCCGGATGAAGCCTTGAACGTTGGTTTGGTAGACGAATTGGTAAAACCCGAAAGCATTTTAACCGCAGCCGAACGCAAAGTGAGAAAATACATGGCTTTTGAGCGCAACACCTGGCAGCAAAGCAAAATCAACATCCGCAAGGAACTGATTGCAAGCACCAGCGCCGACCAAAGTGCCGACCTTGAAGTGATGCTGAAACAATGGTGGGCACCTACCACCAGAAGCATTTTAAAAACCATTATAGACGGCCTGCAAAAGAAGTCCTAATGCTTGAAAGGCTCAACAGGCGAGCAATTGAGCCCTCCAACAATTTAACAATCCAGCAATTAGACAATTAAAGCAATTCAGTCATTCTATCATTCAATCATTCATAAAGCCATGTACAACGAACCGATGTTAAAAGACGATGCACTCAAAGGAAAAACCATTGTAGTAACCGGCGGAGGTACCGGCTTGGGCCGCGCCATGGGCACTTATTTCTTAAAGCTGGGCGCCAATTTGGTCATCACCAGCCGTAAATTAGATGTGTTGCAAAAAACGGCTAACGAAATGGAAGCCGAAACCGGTGGCAAGGTACTGGCTGTGCAATGCGATGTGCGAGATTATGCCCAGGTAGAAGAAGTACTGGCACAAACCCTACAAAAATTTGGCAGCGTAGAAGGCTTGTTGAACAATGCCGCTGGCAATTTCATCTCGCCAACCGAACGCCTATCGGCCAACGCTTTTTCGAGCATCATCGACATTGTGCTGAAAGGTACCGTCAATTGCACCTTGGCTTTTGGCAAGCACTGGATTGCGCAAAAACAAACGGCTACGGTTCTAAACATCGTAACCACTTACGCCTTTACCGGCTCGGCCTATGTAGTGCCGTCGGCCTGTGCCAAAGGTGGGGTATTGGCCCTTACCCGTTCGCTGGCTGTAGAATGGGGCAAATACGGCATCCGCACCAATGCCATTGCACCTGGCCCATTCCCAACCAAAGGCGCCTGGGATAGGCTGTTGCCCGGCGATTTGGCCAAAAAATTCGATTTCAAAAATCGTGTGCCGCTTAAGCGCGTGGGCGAAAATCAGGAATTGGCCAATTTGGCCGCCTTTTTAATGAGTGATTTTTCGGGCTACATCAATGGCGAAGTCATTTCTATTGATGGTGGCGAATGGCTGCAAGGTGCAGGACAAATGAACGGGCTCGAAGCCATTCCTACCGAAATGTGGGATATGCTGGAGCAGATGACACGTTCGGCTAAAGGAAGTTAAAATTACCGGTTATGAAAATTAAACTCTTCATCCTGTTTGGCCTATTGGGCTGGTGTGCCACAGCAAAATTGCTGGCACAGGAAACACAGGCTTCGGTAAGCAGCCAGGTGCAACGGCACTACAGCCTGTTTCCTACCGAGAAAGCCTATCTCTCCTTCGACAAGCCCTATTACAGCGCAGGCGATACGCTCTGGTTCAAATCCTTCCTGCTCAACGCCGACCACAACATCAATACCCGAAGCGACAGGCTGTACGTCGAGCTTTTCAACGACAGCAGCCAGCTGGTCGAAAGACTGGTGCTTCCCCTAAACAACGGGCTCGGGTTTGGACAGTTTGCGCTCGATCCGAAGCTAACCGACGGCAGCTACAGCATTAGGGCCTATACCAACTGGCAACAGAACCTTGGTGCCGATTTTTATTTCTCGAAAAGCTTCTACATCGGCAATGCAAACGACAAAACCTGGCTGCTGACTTCCAGCCAGCAGCTTGTTGGCCAGGATGGCAAGCGCAGCCTCGACATCAAAGCCCGGCTGAGCAACACGAAAAACGAATCTGCAGGCTACCGCGATCTGGAGCTATATTTAATGAACGGCCAAAAGCGATTGATGCGCACCGAGATCCAGACCAGCCAAGATGGCGTGTTCGACGTAAAGCTCCCTGCCAATAACCTGAACCCCGGCTACAGCCTGCTTATCCTCGATAAAAAAGACAAGTCGAAGAAAGCCGTTCTGCCCCTGGCCTTAAAGGACCCCGACAACCTCGACCTCCAGTTTATGCCCGAAGGCGGCTATCTGGTCAACGATATCTATAACAAAATTGCATTCAAGGCCATTGGCACCGACGGCCTGGGCCAGGAGATCAGTGGCAAAATCGTAAACAATAAAAAAGAACAGTTGGGCACCTTTGCAAGTACCCACCTCGGCATGGGCAGCTTTTTCCTGCTGCCAAAGAAAGACGAGGCTTATTTTGCCGTTTTTAGCCTCAACGGAAAAGAAAAACAGGTACAGCTTCCCTTGGCCAAGGCCGAAGGCACTACCTTGAGGATTGACCATTTGGCCAAGCCCGATTCTTTGTATGTGTTTGTAAAGGCCAGCCCATCAAAAAGAACGGACCAGGCCTACGAGCTGCTGGCTCAGGTGGGCGACAGCATTATCCTGGCCACCAGGCTCAACCTCCAAAACGGTTTCAGCAACCTCAGGCTGCCCAAGCATATCTTCCCCGACGGCATCGTACATTTTACGCTTTTCTCTCCCGACAGACAGCCGCTAAACGAACGCAACGCCTTCATCAATTTCAAACAGTATGTAAAGCTGGACTTCGAAACCAGGCCAAGCTATAAGCCCAAGGACAGCATTGCCATCGATATAACCGCAACCGACGAAAACGGGAAGCCCGTAAAAGGCACTTTTGCTGTAGCCGTGACCGACAACGCACAGGTGCAGCAGCCAGCCAAAGCAGGCAACATCAATTCTTATTACCTGCTGCAGAGCAACCTCAAAGGCCTTGTGGAAGATGCCGGCTGGTATTTTAAGACCTTTGATGCGCACAGCCAAACGGCCTTGGACCAATTGATGCTTACCCAGGGCTGGATCGGCTACAGTTGGAACGACATCCTGAAAAAACAGGAAAGCCCCAAATTCATAGCCGAAAACGGCAACAAGATTACTGGCAGGCTACGCAACCTGTTCAACAAGCCGGTGCCCGACATTAAACTTACCCTGCTCTCTCTGGGCAAGGATGTATTGATTACCGATACCGTTAGCGACAGCAACGGAAATTTCAGCTTCGACAACCTGCCGCTGCTGGATAGCGCCGCCTACACCATCAAGATCAAAAATGCCAAGGGCAAGGTCTCTTCGGCCAATATCACTGTAGAAGAATTTGTGCCCGCTTTGCCTATTGGCCTGGCGCCAAAAGCTAATCCCTGGTACGTAAACAGCGACAGTACGGCGCTCAAATATCTCCTGAATGCCAAAGAGAAAGCAAAGCAAACCGAACGCATCATGGCGCCTTTAACCGGCACCACCTTAAAAGAAGTCGAAATCAAGGGCGCCAACCCAAATATTACCTACGAAGTAGCCTGGGATGCCAGGATAAAACAGTTCATTACGGAAGAGGAGCTGAAAAAGATGCCCCGCAAAACCCTGCTCAACCTTTTAACGGAAAAATTCAAAGGCTTTAGAGCAAGTAATTCCTGGTATCCATCTTGTTATTCAGGAGCAGGCCATTATAGTTTTGACGAATATGTTATCGGGGCAAACCTTATTTTATCTATCAGGATAGACAAAATAAGCACCTATAAAGTGGTACAGGGCGCCGGCCCACGAGAGTGGTTTGATGCCAATAAACAAATCTTCAACTACCTTAACGCAGCGGACATTAAAAACATCCAACTTTATAAAGGTTGCGTATTTTACTACCTCGAAATTACTACGCGAAGCGGCAGCGGCCCGTGGGTGGCTACGGTGCCGGGCGTATATGTGTATAGGCCTTTGCCGTTAAGTTTGGGAAAGGAATTTTACAGTCCAAAATATACGGCCGACCAAACCAATACCCTGCCCGATCTCCGCTCGACCATTTATTGGAACGCCAACGTGATAACCGACGAAAACGGAAAGGCCCGCGTTTCGTTTTATGCGGCCGATAAGCCAAGCAGCTATACCATTAAGGCAGAAGGAACCGATTTGCTGGGCAGATTTGGCTTTAAGCAGGGCAACATCAATATTGCAATCCCTACCGAATCAAAATAGATTATACCTTAAAGACTACTTCGGTAGCGCCATAGCCAAACTTCTCTTTGCGGGCATCCATAAAGGTTCTCACCTGTGGATGCTTGCTGATGGTTTGATGAATATGATGTCTTAACGTGCCATTGCCTACGCCATGTATAAAAACGATGGATGGCAACTGATGTACAATGGCCGCATCGAGCAACTGGCGGAAATGTGCCAATTGGATATCGATAATTTCCGATTGGGAAAGGAACTGATAATCATCGCGCAGCTTTTCGATATGCAGATCTACCTCTTGTGGCGGAACCGGCACTACTGGCTTTGGTGTTTCGCCCCTAAAAAAACTTTCTTTTAGTTTTTGCGGATCGATGAGAGGCGCCGGCTCATCCAGCTGTACCAACCAGCCATATTTATTGATTTCGGCAATCTGTTGTTTGGCCGAATTGAAATCCTTGCTCCTGAATTTTTTGGTCAGACTAAGTGGCGCTTTAGGTTTTAGGTTACCTGGCGTAAAATACAATACCTGAAAAATATATTGTGGCCAATTATCCAAATCGCCCAAATTGGCACTGAAGAGCTGCGTTTGCGCCTTAGGCGGAACTACACCGGCAAACTCGCCTCTGTACTGGCCTTTAGTCTCTGTTTTTAGGCTAAGCAGCAACTGGTAGGAACTGCGGTTAACCAAGGTAAAATGAGCCACCGAACTGGCTTTCGAATCTTCGGCAACAGCCAAGAACACGCCTTCTTCCTTAAAATCGGCTACGGTTTGTATAGCTTGCTGGGGTTCTTGTCCTTGTGCCGTTCCATGGCCGTGCACATGGGTAAGGTTAGCGGCAACCACCGGAATTTCGAAACCATCGGTATCGGTTACCCCAAAAGTTTGTGCATCAATTACACGGGTAATATAGCCCTCGCGCTTTTCGTCTACAAAACGGACGAAATCTCCTAATTTAAAACTCATTGTTTTAGTTCAATTGTAAATGGGACTACCACCTCAATAAGGCACTGGCCCAGGTAAAGCCCGAGCCAAAGGCCGCTAGGCAAACCAAATCGCCTTCTTTGATTTTCCCGGCTTCCCAGGCTTCGCAAAGCGCAATAGGCACCGAAGCGGCCGTGGTATTGCCGTATTTTTGAATATTGTTGAATACCTGATCGTCGCGCAAGCCCAACAGCTGCTGTACGTATTGGCTGATGCGCAAATTGGCCTGATGAGGTACTAACAGGTCGATATCTTTGGCTTCGAGGTTATTTTTGGCCAAAGCCTCTTTAATCACCTCCGGAAATTTGACTACCGCTTTTTTAAATACGGCTGGTCCATCCATATAAGGCAGGGCCGCGCCACTTTCCAACTGCTCGGTTGTTATGAACAAACCGCCCAACTCTTGATCAGGATAACCAGGCTTTTCGGGCATCCATTTATTGGCATGCGAACCGGGATAGAACATGGCCAAAATCTCGGCGTCGGCGCCATCGCTATGCAAATGTGTACTCAAAATGCCTTGTCCCTCTTTTTGTGTGGGTTGCAAGATCACCGCTCCGGCACCATCGCCAAAAATAACAGATACATTGCGGCTACGGGTTTCGAAATCCATGGCAAAAGAATGCTTCTCGCTTCCCACCACCAAAATGTTTTTGTACATGCCGGTTTTGATGAACTGATCGGCCACCGAAAGCGCATACACAAAGCCCGAGCATTGGTTGCGGATATCGAGGGCGCCAATCTCCTTCATTTTCATTTCGCGTTGCAGCAACACGCCACATCCCGGGAAATAATAATCGGGGCTTAAAGTAGCAAAAATGATAAAATCGACATCTTGAGCAGTAATTCCGGCTCTAGCGATGGCAATTTTAGCCGCTTCGATACCCATGGTGGTCGTGGTTTCTTCCAATCTGTCGGCAAAACGACGTTCCTTGATGCCCGTACGTTCCTGGATCCATTCGTCGCTGGTTTCCATAAAACGCGATAAATCGGTATTGGTATAAACATTTTTAGGCACGTAATAGCCTATGCCCGCAATTTTTGACTGTTGCATACTGAGTGGTTTGACAAACAAATGTAGTTATTTTTTGAGACCTATAGTTGCATGCCTGATGCGCCGATATGGGCTCATTAATTTTCATATCATACAACTTACATCTATATCTAGATACTATTTATTATTTTTGTAGCATGGCAACAGAAACCAAGGAAGAAACATTTACATTAGACGAAATCCTCACTTCGCTGAAAACCATTCATCGCCTGATCCTTTGGAACGATGATGTGAATACTTTTGAGCATGTAATCTGGTGCATGATGAAGTACCTTGACTATACCGAGGCACAGGGCGAAAAAATTGCCTGGGAAGTACACAACAAAGGCAAATGTGCCGTTTTAGAAGGGTCGTTTACCGAAATGGAAGTCTACCGCAAAATTCTGCAACAAGAAGGCTTAACCGTTACCGTCGATTAACGTTAAACCTATTTTAACCACCTTAGACGCCTTAGGTTACATCTCAAAGTGCGCAATAAGAGAAGGCCTGAACAATCTTAATGCCTTAATGGTTAACCTAATTTTTTAACCACCTCAGACGCCTTAGGCTAAATCCCAAAGCATACGGCAAAAAAGAAACCTAAACAAACCTTAATTCCTAAATGGTTAACCTAATTTTTTAACCACCTCAGACGCCTTAGGACAAATCCCAAAGCATACAAAAAAGAGAACCTAAATAAACCTTAATTCCTTAATGGTTAACCTATTTTTTAACCACCTCAGACGCCTTAGGCTAAACCTCAAAGCATACAAAAAGAGAAGCTTAAAACCTTAATGGTTAAAAATTATTGCCACCTAAAGCCTAAATAATCTTACATGCCTTAAATGGTAAAGAAATAGCAACAGCTTTACTGCCTATTTCAATTTACCCAACAACTCGGCCAATTCTGCTTGCGTGCTTTGGGTTTTGTCCTTAGCATACCAACCATGCAGCTGTTCTGCAATCAACATCATATCGGAGCTTTCTTTTTTCCACTGTGCCAATAAATCTTGGAGCACCAAAGGTCTTGGTCCCCATTTAGGCAAAGCGAGTTCTTTTTGTTCGTTAAGTACCAAAAGCACCGGAATAGCCCTGCCGTTATTGGTTAGATGAGCATCAATGAGTTCTAAATGCTGGTCGCGCAAGACCAATTTAAGGTCGAATTGAGCAAGTGCATGTTCAACCAATTTGTTAATTACAGGCACAATTTGAGCCGCATCGCCACACCAGCCTTCGCTGATCACCAAAAAGTGGTATTTGCCTTTTACTTTGGCCATGGCTTCCAATAGATCTTTGCCCAGCACTGTGGTCTTGTCTACGCGGTTCATGCGTTGCACATTCATCTTGGTATAATGCAACATCGCTTCCGAGTTATCGGGCCCCGTGGTTTTGCCTTCGGCCAGGAGTTTGTCTACCAATTCGCGATAAGCAGTATAACTTAAACCTTCGTTATCAAAAATATTACCGTAATTAATCATGTTTAGCTGTAATAAAATAGTTACGCCTCGTTTTTTTAAACTTTCTCATCCGACCTTTGTCTTCCAATTTAGGAAAAACTAAAAAAGAGTAAGATTTAGATGAAAAATAGTATCCGCAAAGTTCTGTTATTGACTTTAGCTATTTGTATTGTAACTGTAAAACTTTCTGCACAAACCAATAATATCGGCAAAATAACCGGCAAGATCGTTGATGCGCAAACCAACGAAACCATTCCATTTGCCTCGGCCATGCTGATCGACAAAAAAACCAAAAACACCATCAAGCTGGTACAAACCGATGTGGATGGCCTTTTTGCCATTACCAATATCCCCAAAGGTACCTTTACTTTCAAGGCCAGTTATGTGGGCTACCAAACCATGGTACGCGATTCGGTTTCTATTTCAGATGCCGTTAAGGAAATCAATTTGGGCAGCATCAAAATGAAAACCGCCAAAAGCAATGTTCTGAACGAGATAACCGTTACCGCACCCAAAACAACCATGCAATTGGGCATCGACAAAAAAGTATTCTCTGTTGATCAGAGTTTGGTAAGTGAAGGCGGTTCTGCATCAGACCTTTTACAAAACGTACCTTCTGTGCAAACCGATATCGACGGCAACGTAAGCCTGCGTGGCTCGTCGGGCGTAAAAGTGCTGATTGATGGCAAACCTTCGTTAATTGCCGGTGGCGATGTAGCCCAGATCCTCAAATCTATCCCGGCCAGCTCTATCGAAAGTGTGGAACTGATTACCAATCCATCGGCCAAATACGATGCCGAAGGCCAGTCGGGCATTATCAACATTGTACTTAAAAGAAACAAGAAACTGGGTTTTAACGGTTCTGTAGCCCTAACCGCAGGCAACCGCGACAACTACAACGCCAATACCAGCCTGAGCTTTCAAAACAAGAAAGTAAACCTGTATGGCAATTACAGCTACCGTTATGGCAATCGCATGGGCGGAGGCTACAACAACATCTCTTATTTCAACAGCAGCAATCCAACCGCATTTGCCAACCAAAATACCGATTCGAAAAACCTTGAAAAAGGCCATAACCTGAAAGCAGGATTGGATTATTACCTGGCCGAAAAAAGCGTGGTGAGCTTCTCTACCGGGCTCAACATCAGGAACAACGACCAAAACGAGTTTTTGTCTATCGACCAGCTGGGTGCCAATCTTAATCCGCTATCGTTAAGCCACCGTTCTAACGACAATAGCGGCAAAGGCAACAGCTATGACCTGAATTTGGATTTTTCGCAAAAGTTCAAAAAACCACGCGAAGAGCTTACGGCCAACATCAGTTTTTCGGAAGGCACCAACGACAATTTCCAAACCTACAACACCAATGTGTACAATATCAACGGCAATCCGGTTAACGGCACGCCCGATATTCAGCGCAACGATAGAGATGGTTTGAACCGCAACTACAATGCGCAACTTGATTATACCTTGCCGGTGGGTAAAGGCGGTAAAATCGAGGCCGGCTACCGTAGCCAAATCCGTATTGCCGAGAGCTCTACCTATGCCGATGTATTGAACCCGGCCGACGGCTCTTACAATTTCAACCATTCGCTGAGCAACCAATTTAACAGCAAAGACCAGGTACACGCCATTTATGTGAACTATCAGAACCAAATCAAGAATTTTGGCTATCAATTGGGCTTAAGGGGCGAAGATGCCAGCTTAGACACGCATTTGGGTTCATATGATGTCAACTCTAACCTGGCTTACACGCCAGGCAAAGTGGCCTATACCCGTTTATACCCGAGCGTTTTCTTAACACAGAAATTTAAGGGCGACCAACAAGTACAATTGAGCTATAGCCGTAGGGTAAACAGGCCTCGTGGCTGGGATACCAATCCATTTTTGGATGTTTCTGACCCATTAAACTATCGCCAGGGCAATGTAAACCTGAAACCAGAAGATGTGCATGCCTTTGAGTTGAGCTACAGCAAATTCTGGAAAAAATTCTCTTTGGTATCGTCGGCCTACATGCGCCAAACCAACGATGTAATCCAAAGGATCAGAACCGAGCCCGATGCCAACGGAATTACCATCAGCACCCCACAAAACTTAACCCGCAGCATTGCCAGTGGTGTAGAGTTGATCGGTAAATTCGATCTGCTCAAAGCTTGGAACTTTACCGCCAACGTTAACCTTTACCAAAGCAAAATTGTGGGTGTTCCGGCATTCGGCATCGTAGAAAACTCGGGCTTTAGCTACAACGCCAACTTAACCAACAACTTTGTATTGCCATACAACATCACCCTGCAAATCAAAGGCGACTACCGCTCGCGCGAGGTGATGGCCCAAGGCATCAGAAAAGCGATGTACGGCATGGATGCAGGCGCCAAATACGATTTCAAAAACAAGAAAGCCAGTTTGAGCCTAAACATCAGAGATGTATTTGCCACCAGAAAATGGCAGATGACCCAAAACGGCAATACTTCATTGATTGACTTTAGCCGCTACATGCAAGGCACCATGGGCAACCTCACTTTTTCTTACCGTTTTGGCAAAACCGATTTCGGCTTTAAGAAAACCAAAAAAGGCGACGATGAGGGTGGAAGACCAAACGAAGAGTCCTTTTAATTTTTTAGCTTAGCACCTACCTTGAAAATCCTGACATCCCTCTTTTTGTTTTTTGCTTGTTGCATCGCGGCTTTCGGCGCCAAAGCGACAGAGAAAGGCGTGATTAGAGGTAAGGTAATTGAGGAGGTAGGCGCCTTGCCTATTCCCTTTGCGGTGGTAGCCGTTTTTGAGGGCGCTGCAGAACAGCCCTTGTCTACCATCCAAAGCGATGAAAATGGCGTATTCAAATTTGTGAACCTCAAGCCCGCTACTTACAGGCTAAGGGTAAGCTATGTGGGCTTTGCCAGCCTCGTAGTCAACGACATCATCATTACCGAAAAGGATTTCGACAAAAACCTGGGTAACCTGAAGCTCAGCAACGAACAGAGCAATCTGAACGAAGTGGTAATTACCGCACCAAAGCCCCTGATAGAGTTTGGGGCAGACGTGATTACCTATAACGTAGGCTCATCGATACTGGCCGAGGGGAGCACCGCAACAGACATCCTCAAAAACGTACCGATGGTGCAGGTAGACATCGACGGCAACGCAACCATAGCAGGCAAAAGGAGTACGCGTGTTTTTATTGATGGCAAGCCTTCCGATTACATGACCTCCAACATTACCGACCTGCTCAACGTATTGCCTTCTGACGCTATCGAGAAAATAGAGGTCATGACCAACCCGCCTTCAAAATACTCGGGCGATGGCGAGGGCATCCTCAACATTGTGATGAAAAAAGGCTTCAAAGTTGGCTTTAACGGCAACATAGGCATCACCGCTGGCCTGCAGGGCAATACCAACACCAATGCCAATGCCTCCTACCGTGGCAAAAACTACAACCTGAATGGCAGCGCGGCCTACCGGCAGAATATCGGCAAAGGCAACAGCGAAAGCTACCGTACCAATTTCTTTCCCGATACTACTTTTTATTACAACCAGTTTAACAACAACCGCAGCAAAAGCGATGGAGGTAATTTTAGGCTGGGTTTCGACTGGGACATTACGCCCAAACAAAGCCTCCGCATCTCGACCAACTACAACATCAACAACAGCAATAGCCGCTCGGGCAACGATTTTTATTACCTGAACGAAGACCAGATCGCTACGCGCCTGCGCAACCAGCAGAACCTGGGCGATGGCAACAGCAATAACTTTGTTTTTAATGCCGATTACAACCTGCAAACCGATACCGTTGGAGGCAAACTGACCATGGGCATTACCGCAAACACCAATGCCAACAACGATTTGCGTTCTTACAACCGTACCTATGCCTTTCCAACCAACTTAAACCCGAGTCTGCAGCAGAACGATAACGAAATCAGCAACCAAGGACTGAATTTTAACCTCGACTACGACAAGCCGGTTTTTAAAAAGCGCGACCAGTTGGAACTGGGCATGGCCTTTAACTACCGCAAAAACGACAACGATTTGTTGGTGCAGAATTTCAATTACCAAACCGAACAGTACCTAACCAATAAAGCCCTAACCAATAAGTTTTTTTATAACGAACATATTCTTTCGGGCTATGCTTCTTACAATTTGCGGCTCAATGGCTGGGGCTTTAAGGGTGGATTGAGAGCCGAATACACCGATGTAAACTTCGACCTTTCTACCGGGGCCAATTACCATGTCAACCCCTACCTGAGTTTGTTTCCCAACGTATCGATTAACCATTACTTCAAAAAGCGCTTTAATTTTGGGGCGACCTACAGCGTACGCATCAACCGACCTCGAGAAAACACGCTGAATCCGCAGGTTAACAATGCCGATACGCTGAATATTTCTTACGGCAATCCCGATCTTTCGCCGGCCTATACCCACCAAATGGATTTCAGTTTTGGTGCCTTCGGACAAAAATGGTCGTTTACGCCACGTATTTCCTACTCAACCGCCAGGGGCGTCATCGAACGTTACCGCATGGTTAAACCAAACGGCGTATCAGAAAGCACATTCGACAATGTGGGCACCAACCACTCTATTGCCTTGATGCTGATTGGTAATTTTAGGCCTACCAGCAAGATTTCTACCAATGGCAATTTCAGCGTCATCCAGAGCCGCTACAGCTCTAAATTAAACTCTTCGCTTAACCGCGACGGATTGAGCTTGAGGGCATCTTTAGGTTTCTCGATGCAGCTGCCGTTTAAAACCGCTTTCGAGTCGTACGTAAACTACGCCAACAATATCAATGCGCAGGGCCGCAACAAAGGATCGATCAACAGCAGCTTCGGGGCCAGGAAAACTTTCTTTAAAAATACCCTGAGCGCCCGAATCAGCACCAGCGACCCTTTTGGCCGCCGCAACAACAATTCGTTTAACCAAGGCACTAATTTTACTTCGCAGAGCTATTCGACCAACAACTCGAGCAACGTGAGCTTCAGCTTGAACTATCGCTTTACCAAGGTGAAGGTAAACAAGGTAACCATTCCGCCGCCACCACCCGTAAAACAATAACTTTTTCGAAACACACTTGCGAAATTTTAACGAATACACTTGCGAAGTTTTAAAAACTTCGCAAGTGTTACCAATTACCCCCATCCAACTCTTAGCCTACAGACTCCTGACTATGGACTTCAGACTATAAACTATCGACTAACAGACTAAAATCGTATCTTGCAACCATGAACAAGGATAACCCCTGGAAAATATTGGAAAGCCAAAAAATCTATGATAACAACTGGATTTCGCTTACTGAACATCAGGTTATTAACCCTGCTGGAGGCAAAGGTATTTATGGCGAGGTTCACTTTAAAAATATAGCCATCGGCATTATTCCTTTGGATGCAGCCTACAACACCTGGCTGGTTGGGCAGTACCGTTTCCCGATCAAGGCCTATAGCTGGGAAATCCCGGAAGGTGGCGGTCCGCTAAACATCCACCCAGAAGAAGGTGCCCGACGCGAACTGCCCGAAGAAACTGGATTAAGCGCCGGCCGTTTAACAGAAATCCAGCGCATGCACCTCTCGAACTCGGTAAGCGACGAGCTGGCCATCATCTATGTGGCCCAAGACCTCCAAATGGGCATGGCTTCGCCCGAAGAAACCGAAGAATTGGCCATTCGCAAACTGCCTTTTGAGGAGGCTTTTCAACTAGTTTTAGACGGAACCATTACCGATAGCATGAGCGTGGCTGGCATTTTAAAAACCAAGTTATTGATACAGGAGGGTAAAATCTAATTTGATATGAGAAAACTATTCGGCTACATCTTATCACCCCTATTTTATATTGCTTTTGGTTTATTGCTTTGCATTTTCCATCCCATCCAATGGATCTGCTATAAATTATTTGGCTACAAGGCCCACAAAAAATCGGTGGATTGCCTTAATTTTTTCTTGACTTATTGCAATTGGTTTCTGCTCAACTCGGTTACTTTCGTCAACCAGCAAAACCTGCCAACCGATAGGCCCATTATTTTTGTGGCCAATCACCAAAGCATGTACGATATCCCAGGGCTGATTTGGTACTTGCGCAAGTACCATCCCAAATTCATTTCGAAAATAGAACTGACCAAGGGCATTCCATCTATTTCCTACAACCTCAAGTACGGTGGCGGTGCCAATATCGACCGTAAAGATGGCAAGCAGTCGGTACTCGAAATCGGCAAATTGGGCAAGCGCATGAAAGAAAACAACTGGTCGGCCGTAATTTTTGCCGAAGGTACCCGCACTAAAGATGGCAAGGTAAAGACCTTTCACGTAGGAGGCATTGCAACCCTCCTGAAAAGAGCACCCAATGCCTTGCTGGTACCGGTAGCGATAGAAAATTCTTGGAAAATCGTTCGCTACGGATCATTTCCATTAAGCGTAGCCGAGGCCATCAGATGGACCGTGCTAGCCCCTATCGAACCGGCAGAAAAACCGGCAGAAGATATTACTTTGGCTGCCGAAGTAGCCATCAAAACCAAACTTCATCAATTAGCCTCATGAAAATCGTAAAATATTTCCTCCTCTGCTTTTTAAGCATCAGTTTAAGCGCAAACGCCCAAAACAAGAAGGCAACCAACACCTTATTGTGGGAAATTTCGGGCAAAGGCCTACAAAAGCCTTCTTATTTGTTTGGCACCTACCACTTTGCGGGCAAAAGCTTTATCGATACCATGAAAGTGTTGAACCAAAAGCTGAACAATGCCGATGCCGTGGTTGGCGAACTCATTATGGATAGCAACATGGCTATCAAACTGGCGCCTTATATGCTGATGAAGAACAACTTTCTGGATAAGCTACTCAGCCCCGACGAATACAAAATGGTGGCCGACTATCTGAAAAAAGTATCGGGATACGACCTTAAAATGTTCAATTCGATGAAACCTGCAGCCATACAGGTGATGTTGCTGACTTTTACCTCGCCTATTACCTTTAGCAAGGACAACCCTGCCATAGACCAATATTTTCAGGATGACGCCAAAAGCAGGAACAAAAAAGTGCTAGGCCTCGAAACCGTAGAAGACCAAGCCGAGGTACTGTTGGGAGGAACTTTGGAACGCCAAAAGGAGCTCTTGCTCAAAAGCATTAGCAAAGAAGAAAAAACAAAGGCCGAAACCCAAAAAATCTACGATTATTACATTGCCCAAGACCTCGGCAAATTCGAAAAGCTGTTTAGTCAGAACGAAGATTACACCCAGGCAGAAATGGATAAGCTCCTCAAAAACAGAAACCAAAATTGGCTAACCCAACTGCCGGCACTCATGCAAGGCCAAAGCCTGTTTATTGCCGTTGGTGCCGGGCATTTGATTGGTAAGGATGGCTTAATCCAAGGCTTGAAAGCGCTAGGCTATACGGTTACGCCCCTGTCCACAAATTAGTTTCAGTTAGCAGTTTTCAGTTGGCGGCATCGAAACAATCAACTATCGACTATAATCCATGGACTATGGCCAATAGACCATGGTCCATGGACGACTATAAACTTCACGGCTAGATATTCCTGCCGTCAATCAGTTTAAAAAATTCGTCGCGGTAGGTATCGCCAATCGGGATAATTTTTGAGGCAATAGAAATCCGGCTGCGTTCAATACTTTCGATCTTATCCAGCGAAATGATGTAAGACTTATGCACACGGATAAACTCGCCTTTGGGCAGGGTTTCTTCCATTTTTTTCATGTTCTGCAACGTAATTACACGCTCGGTTCTGGTAAAAATAGAAATATAGTCTTTTAGCCCTTCGATGTATAGGATATCGTCGAGTTGGATTTTTTGGATCTTATGTTCTGTTTTCACAAAAATAAAATCCTGTACTGGCGCATTGCCGTTATTGGTTGCAGCTGGCGCAGGTACCGGTTCTGGTGCAGCCACTGCCGTGGTTTCAGAGCGTTGCAGATTTTTATGTACTTTTTCTACCGCCTTGTAAAAACGGTCGAAAGCAATGGGTTTAAGCAGGTAGTCTGACACGTTAAGGTCGTAGCTTTCCAAAGCATATTGCGAATAAGCCGTTGTGAGGATAAAATTAGATTTCTCGCCTGCTATCTTCAAAAACTGGATACCCGTTAAATCAGGCATCTGAATATCCAAAAACACCAAATCAATGCCCCCAGCCTGTACCAGTTGCAAAGCTTCGATGGCGTTTTCGGTACGTTTAACCAGTTGCAAAAAGGGCACCTTCGAAACGTAATCTTCAATAATATCGAGCGCTAAAGGCTCGTCGTCAACAGCAATACATTTTAAAATCATAAGTCTAGCATCAGTTCGGTTGTGTAATGGGTAGCCGAATTTACAATATTTAATTTATACCTTTCTGGATAAAGCAATTGCAGCCTACGTTCTACGTTGTTCAGGCCTACGCCACCCATGGCATCTTTATTGGTTTTGCTCTTTTTGTTGGTTACGCTAAAGTGCAGTATTTTTTGGTTGGCAATGATATTGATCTTGATCGGATCTTCGGGATCGTTGGCTACGCCATGCTTAAAGGCATTTTCTACAAAGGAAATCAAAATCAGCGGTACTATTTTCTGGCCGTCAATCTCTCCATTAATGCTGATTTCTACAGCCGCGCCATCTTTAAACCTGAGCTTCTGCAGTTCTACAAAGCTCTGTACATATTCCACCTCCTTGTTAAGGCTCACCCAGCTGTCGTTGCTTTCGTAAATCATATAGCGCATGATTTCCGAGAGCTTTAAAATAGCATCGGCGGTTTTGTCTGATTTCTGATAGGCCAGCGAATAGATGTTGTTTAACGAGTTGAATAAAAAATGTGGGTTAAGCTGCGATTTGAGGAACTGCAACTCCATGTTTTTCTTTTCGCTCTCCAAGTTCGACTGTATGCGTTGGCTCGAAAACCAGTCGGCGGCAAATTTAAGCAGCGAACTCATCACCAGATAAAAGCCACTGGTAAACAATGCCTGAACAATAAAATGGTCGTAAGACTGGTATTCTATTTTTTTGGTATCATGATCGGCAAACCGCAACACCTCTTCTCTATACATGACGGCAAGGCCAAACTTGATGGCAACTGTTACCAGCAAAAGCCCCAGAACCGCAAACACATAAAGCCATGCCCGTTGCTTGCGCTTGGTAAAGCTGGGTATCAAAATCAGGTAATTGATAAAGTACAGCGAGATATTGATAATCAGGAAGGCCAAGTGGTTGACCAGAAATTCGTGAAGTGTAAGCTTATCCCTATTGCCGTATAATCCAAGTACGGTGAGGCCTATGATACCAGACCAGAATATGGAATTAATAATAATTGCGCTTTTATTTTTCATCAGCGTATATTTTTTCAATGGTTATGAAGCTCTCCTGCACCTATCTAATTAAAGTTTTTGGGCGATATGCTTAGGATAGGCTCATGCCATTTGATGCTTTTAATATCTATCCAAAGTAGCTATTTCATTTGTTTTGGGCCCTTACTTTCGACGAACTGGCATTTTTTTTCTACCAATAGGCTAAAATAATCAATTACCGGCAAAACTAGCCTTTTTAGGCGTTTATCGAGAATATTTTGCACTTGGTCTAAAACATTTTAGCAGCATTTTTTTAATTATTCTATTTGTTTCAACAAAACAAAACGAACATGAAAAAGTTATCAAACGTATCGCCATTCTTACTTTTATTAGTACCAGTTTTCTTGATGATGGTATTGGCTTTTGCAACCAACAACATGGGCAGCAGCCAAGACGAAGAGCTTGCGGCTAAAACTACAGGCACTACAGGTAACCTCATCAAAGCGGCAACTGCAATCGTAAAATAAGATGGGAAACAGCTACGCTATAGAAACAGTTGGCCTAACCTATAACTTCGGTGCACAAACCGTAGTTAAAGATTTGTCGCTACAAGTTCCGAAAGGAAGCATTTATGGTTTCTTGGGGCCAAATGGCGCAGGAAAGACCACAACCATAAAAATCCTGCTCAACCTGCTCAAGTCGCCTGCCGATCAGGTATTTATTTTTGGCAAGGAAATCAACAGCAACCGCATAGCCAGCCTGAAGCGCATGGGCGCCCTGGTAGAGCAGCCGGCCATTTACGGCCACTTAACCGGCAAGGAAAACCTGGTTAACCGTTGTCTGCTGCTGGGTATCAGAAAAAGCAAATGCGATGAGATGCTGCAATTGGTTGGACTTAAAGATGCGGCCAACAAAAAGGCGGGAAAATACTCGCTAGGCATGAAACAACGCCTGGGCATTGCCTTGGCCTTGGTTTCAGACCCTGAGCTTTTGTTGCTCGACGAACCCACCAATGGCCTAGATCCGAACGGCATTATCGAAATCAGGAACCTGATGATCGAATTGACCGCCAAGCACAACAAAACCATCTTGGTATCGAGCCATTTATTGGCCGAAATAGAAAGAACTGCCACTCATGTAGGCATTATCAATAAAGGCGAGCTCCTTTTTCAGGGCACCATCAACGAACTTCAAGACCTGAGCAAGGTAGCTGTTAAGATCGAAACCAACGACCAGGCCAAAGCTATTGAACTATTAGGCAATAACGGTGTTGAAATTGTACAGCACAATGAACACAGCATTGCTATAGCCTTTAAAAACAGGGAAGACATGGGCCACATCAATACCTTGCTGGTACAAAACGGCTTAACCGTTTACAGCTTGGCCAAAGAGCGTAAAGACCTCGAACATTTATTCTTAGACATCACTTCAAAAAATTAATATCATGCGCTCATTTTTTGTATCCTTATCCTCAGAATTTTATAAGTCGAGAAAAACATTGGCTTTTTGGAGTGCGATTTTATTGCCCCTATTAATCTGTGTGCTCATGAGCTGGGGCATCATTTCAGAGGCCAAAGAATTGGCAAATAATCCAGCCATGCTCCTTTGGTTCAGGTATATCTCTCGCATTATTGTTGTAATGGGCGCGTTTTTGTTGCCTGTGTTGGTTATTTACAATACCTATTCCATTACCAACATGGAATATAAAGGTGATACCTGGAAAACCCTCTTTTCTTTGCCATTACCGAAGCTGTCGATTTATGCCAGTAAGTACCTTTACATTGTTTTTCTTACCTTCTTGACCATGGCCCTGTTCTGTGTGTTTATCATTGCAACAGGACATGGCATACAGTTTATCAAGCCTGAACTACGGTTTGGCGACTATAACCCTAATCAGTATATCTTTAAGTTTTTCACTAAACTATTTCTATCTACTATTGGAATTATTTCTCTACAGTTTTTAATGAACCTGATGTGGAGTGATTTTTTAAAGCCTTTCGGAATCGGTTTTTTGTTAATGATTATGGGCTTAATTACATCTGGAGTAAAATGGAGGTATGCAGACTTTTTCCCTTATGCCTATCCAAATCTAACCGCACAGAGCATTATGCAATCAAAAGGCGGGATAGATAAGATTGCCATTTTTGACCAGGCTATTTACAACAGTTTGATTTGCGGGGTAGCGGTATTTATTATAGGATATTTCATGGTGGCCAGAAAAACCATCAAATAAAATAGGCTGGTGCATGCATCGGCCATATCAAGACTTTAGTTTAGTTTAGTTTTTAGTTTAGCAAGAAGGCAATGGATGTTGCCTTCTTGCTTTTTTGTAGGTGTCTAGGTCAACTAAAAGAATCACAGTTTAACAGATTTTCATCAATTAAATAAGACAAAGATATTGCCCAGGTTGGTGTTCTTCACCAACCGGTTATAGATATCTGTTATTGTCGGTGAAGAACACCAACAATAGCAACGCCTTCTTGCTTTTTTTGTTGGCATCCAGGCCAACAAAAGGAATTACAGCTTAACAGATTTTCAAACCATTAAATCTGTCAATCTGTGGCTTATAAAGAACCCTACCTTCCAGGCCTCGGCGTAATCACCAAGCTTTCGTGCCCTGCTTCGTCTAATGATTGCACACCAAAGAAATAATTGTCTTTCGAATAAGGCAAAGTAGCCGAAGTTTCCTTTATAAAAAACTTGCGTTCCCAAAACGGACTGGTGGTTTCTCGCATCAACACATAATAACCTGCAGGCGTTTTGCCTTTGGGTGCCTCCCATTTGAGAGCTGTTTTATTGGTTAACCCAGAGGTTTGAACCGTTACGTTTTCGGGATCTTGTGTAGCCCAGGCCAAATTGGCCATTACCGACAAATTCATGCGAGTTACTTTTTGCAAGTAGTTGTAATCTACATATTCGGGCAAATCACCATATTTAAAGCCGTTTTCGGTTCTTACATCCTGATGTTGGCGATTAAAATCTTCGTTCATCTCTGTAATGCGCACAGCCGTAAAACCCTGTTGCGAGAAAGGTGTATGATCACCTCCGCGCAGAAAACGGTCCCTGCGATAAATCAGCTTGACCTCTAATTGGTCTACATACCTTTCGGCCACTTCTTTAATGTATCGTGCCGCCTGACGGGCCTTGCCATCGTTTTCTGTACCTGCCGATTGGCGGGTAGCAGCCTGCTCCTTGGTTTCAATCGGCGATACGCCTTCGCTAAATACCCTTACGCTTTTATTGTCTTTAATATCGGTTTCCATGCCGTAAGAATTGCCAACAATATCGTTGTTCATGAGCAAGTGGACATTCCAACCCTCCTCTTTTGCTCTTTTGGCCAGATTGGTAGCGCCATATAGGCCTTGCTCTTCGCCAACCATGGCTACAAAAACCAAAGTGGCACTAAATTTTTGCTTGCTCATTACCCGGCACATTTCCATTACGGCCGCCGTACCCGAGGCATCGTCATTGGCCCCCGGAGCAAAGTCCTTAATGTTCATCACATCGGTTACCCGCGAATCGTAATGCCCCGAAACCATAAGCATCCGTTTATCGTTCGGGTCTGTTCCAGGCAAAATGGCTACCACGTTTTTAAGTACGGTCGGTTCTTTGATTCTTCGGCCATCTGCAGCTTGCACAAAGCTGTCGTAGCTTACCTGTAGCCTGCCTCCGCTGGCAGCACCGTATTTTTCAAATTCGCTTTTAATCCATGCTCTTGCTGCGCCAATACCTGTGGTTTTGCTGGTGGTATCACTCAGGGTATGTCGGGTTTGAAATGACACCAATTTTTTGATCAATTGTTCTAAGTTGGAGGCTGAAACCTCGGTCACCATAGCGCTGATGTTAGGGTCGCGATTTTCTGTTTTTTGTGCCTGAAGCTTGCCTGAACAAAGCAAAACAATAAAGAGTAAGGCGCTGCAATATTTTTTAATCATGATAAGCGTAATTAATATCTTAACTGGAAGTTACAATTATTTCTGCTTTGTTATCATCTATCAACAATAATGATACTTAGTTAAAAATGTATTTTTTTTGATTAGCTAATTTCTATTAAATTAGGGTAACCAAAATTTAATTAAACCTTAAACAATGAAAAATTTTAAAACACTCACAAAAAAAGAAATGAAAAACCTGATGGGTGGTGTTCCACCTGGCGGAGGAAGTGGTGGCGTACTAAGCCACTGCTGGTGTACTGACCAAACCATGTGCAGCCTGGAATGGGATTGTGATGGTGGCCGTGATTGTGGATACATGGCCATGACTTATTGTCCGCCGAACGAATATGATGGCGGCTATCACTATGCCTGCGATGTAATGGGTGATCCGGGACCTTGGCCTGAATAAGTTCAAGACTATTACAAAACAACTAAAAAGGGCTTAAAAAGCCCTTTTTTCATTATAGCCAAACAAAAATCCGTGATTTTATAAAAGTGTAAAAATCTGAATAGGTAGCCTCATGTGTTTCGCTTTAACTGTAAATTCACCATTGCTAACTTAAACTAACAGTATGATGAAAAATTTTACTATGAGCGCATTGGCCCTAGGCCTTTGCTTTTCTGCTTTTGCACAAGAGCCCGTAAATTCGGCAGCCGTGCAAAAAATCAGAGCCGAGGGCCTGGATAAATCTAAGGCCATGGACATTGCCTACCATATTACCGATGTAGCCGGACCGCGTTTATCAAATTCGCCGGGCCTGAAAAGAGCGCAAGATTGGGCACTTAAATATTTCAACGAAATTGGCCTTAAAAACGTGCACCTGGAGGCTTGGGGCGAATTTGGAAAGGGTTGGCAAGTAGACAAATATTATGCGGCTACGACCTTGCCTTTTTACCGCCCGATTATTGCTTCGCCAAAAGCTTGGACACCAGGGACAAATGGTCCAATCAAATCTGAAGTAATCCTGATCAAGGCCGATACCGTTACCGATTTGGCCAAATATAAAGGCAAGCTGAAAGGTAAAATCATCATGATTGAGTCTGTTGCGATTCAACCGTTAAAGAACTCTTACGCACCTGATGTGGTTCGCTTTAACGACGAAGCTTTAAACAATATTATGAAGCCGATGGAACCGCGTACCGGTCGCCCAGGCCAAGCTGGTGGCAACAACCAAAGAGCCATGATGCTGAGGATGATGGCTAACAGAGCTGCAATCGATAGTGTTTTATTGACCGAAAAAATCGGTTTAAAATTAACTTATGCCCGTGGCAGCTACGGTACTTTCTTTACCAGCAACGGCGCATCCTACAAATTGGATGCTAAACCGGTATCGCCAGAATTGGAAGTAAGCAGCGAAGATTACCTCCACATTTTGCGTTTGCTACGCGGTGGTGAAAAGGTAGAGATGGAAGCCGAAGTAAAAACTTCGTTCTACGACAAAGATCCTAAAGGCTACAACGTAATCGGCGAAATTCCGGGTACAGACCCTAAATTGAAAGACGAAGTGGTGATGATTGGCGGCCACTACGATTCTTGGCACTCGGGCACTGGCGCTACAGACAACGCCGCGGGTTCAACCGTAATGATCGAGGCCATGCGTATCTTAAAAGCCATCGATTTCAAACCTAAACGTACCATCCGTATTGCTTTGTGGAGCTCAGAAGAACAAGGCTTATTCGGTTCTAGAGGTTATGTAAAAGAGCATTTTGCCGATCCTACCGATATGGTGACCAAACCTGAACATGCTAAACTAAGTGCTTACTATAATTTAGATAACGGAACCGGAACCATTCGTGGCGTTTATTTGCAGGGCAATGCGGCCGTGAAAGATATTTTCCAAAGCTGGCTAACGCCTTTTGAAGATTTAGGCGCCAAAACCATCACCATTAACAATACCGGCGGCACCGACCACCAGGCTTTTGATGGCGTGGGCTTACCGGGCTTCCAGTTTATCCAAGATCCGATGGATTACAACACCCGTACCCACCACTCTAACCAAGACGTTTTTGACCGTTTGGTAGAAGACGATTTGAAAAAATCGGCTACCATTGTGGCTTCGTTTGTTTACCATACTTCTGAGCGTGCCGAGAAATTGCCACGTAAAGAGATGCCTAAACCACAGCCTCCGCGTCAATAATTCATTCTATAAACAAAAAGGGCTCCAATTGGAGCCCTTTTTGTTTAAAAACCAAGCAATGATTGAGCGCGTCATCTTTTCCTAAACAGTTCTGGAGCGTCCGTTAGTTCGGCCAAATCAATTTCCAGTTTGGTCTTGCCCTCATCACATTCTACACCTACTGTAAAAGCACCCCATCCAACAATATTGCATTGTGCAACGCCATCTAAAGCCCTTACTTTTTGTATTTCTTTCATAAAAGAGGGATGAAGGTGAAACAGCACATCACCTACCAATGGATTATTCGGATCGGTTGAAGTAACGGTTAGGTTAATGTTGAACCAATTCCGATCATAGCTCGTTTCTCTGACAACAGCTGTTACCTTTCTGCCATCTGCTTCCGATTTGCCACCCCAAAGACCTTTCTGCGGATCGTCTGGCAAATCTTGCGACCGCTTAAATTCCTTGCGTTTCTTAATCATCGAATTGGTGGCAGGCGTAAATGTTTGCACAAGAGCCCGCAGGTCTTCATCTTTTACGGTATTGAGTTCATTGGCTTTGTTGAGCCTATTTTCGGCCTTCCTCTTTTCATTCTGCAAGTCTTTTAAAACCTTTAAGTCGATATCCTTTTGGTTAAGTATATAAGGAAACTCTATCCTGGTCCACAGGTAGCCGATAATGGCTCCGGCTATCGGATAAAAGACAATTAAGGCATAGCTAAATACATAAAAATTCAAATGGCAGGTTTGATCGGCACAGATGGACTTTTGCAAACTTTCGTTGATATTATTGGCTGCATCTCGCATCATGCCTAAGATGGCTTTAAACTGAATCATACTCAGACCGATGACGATTTTGGTAATCCAATCAGAAATTTCTTCTAGGCTACTATTGTCCGTATAATTTGGATCTTCTGGTGCAATAGGCCTGCCCTCTTTGTCTAATTGTACAGTGGCTTGTTTGTTCTGGTATTTTTTGGGGATGCCAAAAACGAAACCCAACACACAGCCCGAAATAAAAAAAGCCATCGTAACCGTTAAAATAGAAAGGATGGCAAAGGCCTTATTCTCCTTGAAAAACAGGAACAATGTTAACAGCAGCAACAAGGTAAGGACTAAAGTAAGCAATACGGAGTTTTTGATGGCGCTCCGAATAGACCTGGCCTCATCTTTTCGATTTGTAGCAGTTGTCGATGCGAAAATCCTGCTCAACCAATTTAAAAATTTCATAGCGTATAGAATAAAGCGTTAATATTATTTTGTCCAAGGCCTACTTGCTTAAGTTGGCCGTAAACGTAAAGAGGCCTAGCAAATTGCCTTTATCTACGTCGTATTTTAGGGTAAGTGGCAACCACAAGGTTTTATACAGGTTTACCCTAAGTGTGGTATTTAGTGTAAAAACATCTTTTTTCTGCAACGTAGGGCCCGTTCCGAACTGCCTATTGTACTGGGTGGCCAGCTTAAATTCAAGCTTTGATTCGTTATCCTTGTTTTGCACCAATACCTTGTTGAGTCCTAGGGCTATAGACAAGGGCTTATCGTTGTAATTAGGCGAAGACACTGTCGAATCGTTGGCTACTTTGAATTGGGTTTTAATTTCAAATTCCCATGGCTTTTGGACGCTTTGTTTCCAAAGTCCAAAAGTTAGCGTAGAGCCTATTGTATATTCTCCCTGCTTGTTTACCCGGTCGTAGGTAACGGTTGGCGAAACTACCCAAAGTGGCTTTTGGGCATAGATTTTTGATACGCTCTGAAACTGGCTGTTCAGGTTATCCTTTCCTTCAAGTATAGATTTAAGCGTTTCTTGCAGTTGCTCATTGGTGTTACTACCTTTTTTCACAAATTTTGCTACAAAACCTTCACTGCCTAATGCCTCTTTTATTTTGGGGTCAAGGTCGGAAAAATCATGATTCCTGCTGGCTTCATTCCAACTTTCCCTTACCTTGTTCATCTCATCGTCACTTATACCCTTAGCATCAAGATACTCGATAACGCCTCGTTTTAAGGCACTAAATGCGCTTACATAATTGTCCAGCTTTTGAAGCTCTACACCCACACTGGTTTCAGTAATATTTCTTTTGTTCAGGATAGCAAACGTAAAGCCCCCGCCAATTTTAACAATGTCATTCTTGTCGTTGCCCTTTATCTCAAAGTTGAATGAGTTTTGCCTTAGTCTTCGTTCCTGGTCATAAGGCAACTGTCGCTTTTTGTTAAGAATCTGATAAATGCCCAAAAAGGATGAATTAAAAGTGTAAGTACGATCATCGCCTAACAAGTTGTCGATGCTGGCCCTAAAAAGGTTGGTTAGTATATCTTTACTGTTAGCCGTTTCTTCGGCCTGAATAGCTGTAGCGACTGAATCTTTTCTTGCTGCCATGTTTTTTTCTTGTGCAAAAAGAGGCACGGCATATAGATAAAGTACCAAGAGTATCAATTTTTTCATGGCTAATTGGTTCTAATGGTAAAACCTCTTGAAAAACCTTCGTCTTTCATTGTTTCTTTAATAAGGTTTGGCGATTTGAATTCGCCGGAAACCTCTATTTTAAGCTCTCCCTCTACATAACCGTCCAAGTCAATATAATACCTTGAGTTATCGCCCAAATCGGAAAATACTTCTGTAAAATTTTGTCTATACACCTTTTTAAAGTCATAAGGGTGCAGCTCGGCATTAGAGCAGTACACGCAAAGCGTAAGAGAACGATTACCCTCTTCTGGAAATCTGCCTTTGATTGTGATGGTTTTCATTTTTTGACTGTTTGCCTACTCTATGAACCCTTTTCGGCTTACCGGGAGTATTTAGATGAGTCAAAGCTAAGCGGATGGACAGGGAGATATGGAGCGCTAATCACCTGATTTGACAGGGTATTTTTACGGTAAAAAAACAGAACATTTTACGGTTGCTAATCCACTGATAATTAGTGAATTTTAACTAACGAAATCAATTATACAAACCATCTAAAAAACGAAAATCATGATTGTAAAACTAGACGGAAGCGAGCGCAAGTTTTTGGGCAAAGGCTTCGACAGAGACACGGTAAAAGAAATGGTAAAAGGCTATCGGAAAGACCCTACCAATGGCGACCCCCTTAGATATTCCCATTTTACTATCCATGAGGTTTTAAGCCTGTTTGTGGCCAACAATGTTCTTAATGGACTGATTACCGAAGCTGACCTCGTAAAAAATGAAGAAGTATTCAAGAAATATGGCCTTAAAATTTACTTGGGTCGGCATGTCTCAGAAACATCCTTAGATGGATTGCCTCCAGAAATAAAGGGCGATTACAAAAATAAAATCACGACCATTCTTTGTAACACAGAAGTGAACCGAGGCTTCTTTGATATCTTAAAGAAAAAAAACTTTGTAGCCTATGCCGAAGGAAGAAAATCAGTAGAACCAGGACAGGCCCTAGACCAAGCTGAAATAGCCCCGCCCTATAATATCGGCGTAACCGACCCTACGGGAGAACAAGACATTAACAACATGCCATAAAAATGAGCTTGATCAAATTTCCCTTTTCTCTTTTAGCAGAATGGACGTGCCTCATCGCGTCCATTTTGCTGCTTAGGCATGTGATGCCAAAATATTGGAAACTGTTCATTCCTTATCTGGCGCTTACCGTTGCCCTCGAAAGCTATAGTTTCTTTGCAAACAGAGTATTGCTGCTAAAAATAGATACGCAGTGGATGTATAACCTATTCCTACTCGTTTACCTTATATTCCACTTGTACATTTTCTGCAAAATCATCGAACTTCGCTTTATTCGGAACATTGGCCTAGGTGCTCTGCTTATCCTTTTGACCTCCTATGGATGGGAATGGGCTCAAAAAGGCTTCTTTGTTTTCTTTTCTACGACCAATATCTTGTTCAGCGGTGTTGTAATTGTGCTGTGCGTAATCTATTTTTATAGTCTGTTTCAGCAGGAAGACTACAAAAATATTTTTAAGGATGCTGCTTTTTGGTTCGTAACCGGTTGCCTTATCTTTTATGCGGCAACAGTGGGACTCTTTGCCTTCTTTAGCAAGATTGCTGCGCCTAACCAAACAAATCTGGTTATACTCAGGAAGATTATTATTTCCATTCTAAATATTATCATGTACGGATGTTGGATCAAATCATTCTTATGCCTGCGCAGAGCGCAAGCCTCTCTACGGCAATCATCTTAATCAGCATTCTGTTTTTTATCATTGCGCTGGGTCTTGTGTTTTTGGTGGGCATCTACAACCAGCGGAGGAAGCTGCATGTAGAAGAAAAACGGTTCCTGAACCAAAAATTCGATGCCGAACTGCTCAAAACCCAGATAGAGGTGCAGGAACAGACCATGCAAACCATCGCGGCCGACCTGCACGATAATATTGGCCAATTGCTGAGCCTCACTACGCTTACACTGGGCTCTATCGATATCAACGCCAAGGAAAAGGCTCAAAAAAAAGTCAACGATTCGCTTTCATTGGTCAACAAATCCATTCAGGAACTGCGCGAGCTGGCCAAACTCTTACAAGGCGAGCAAATTGTTGCCCTGGGCCTCGGCCATGCCCTGCAACAGGAATGCGATTGGCTGAAAAGAACAAAGGCCTACAAACTCCAATTCAACAACCAACTGGTGGGCCTCGACCTCAATTCGCCAAACAAAGACCTCATCATACTGCGCCTTGTACAGGAAATATTCAACAACATCATCAAACACGCCCAAGCCAAACATATTGCCGTTGAAGCCAACTTAAACGACGGGATACTGTATCTTAACGTAAAAGAAGACGGTATTGGCTTCGACTACGAAAGCATTAAAAAGGCCAGTCCAGGTATGGGATTGGCTTCGCTACAAAAACGGATAGCCCTGATCAATGGTGTGATAGACATCTATTCGGAACCAAAACTGGGCACCTCCATTACCATCGAAATCCCTTATCCCTAATTTATGCAAACACGTATTGCCATTGTTGACGACCATACGCTCTTCCGTTCGGGACTAGCCAGCCTATTGGCCGAATTCGACGAAATTGAAGTTGTTTTTCAAGCCACCAACGGCCTCGAACTGCAAGAGAAAATCAAAACCCATCCCGAGGTTCAGCTGGTGCTGATGGACATTAACATGCCTCAAATGGATGGCTATGCAAGCACCAAATGGCTCAAACAAAACTTTCCGGGCATTCATGTATTGGCGCTGAGCATGTTCGACGAGGAAAAAGAAATCATTGGCATGCTCAAAGCGGGTGCCGGAGGCTACATGGTAAAAGAATCGAAACCCAGCGATTTGCTGCTGGCCATTAAAACCATGATCGAAAAAGGCTTCTTCATCAACGACCTGGTTTCTGGTCGACTGTTGGTTTCGCTAAAGCAAGAGGTACCCAAGCCGGCTTTTACCGACCGCGAGCTCAGTTTTCTGCAGTTTTGCAGCACAGAACTTACCTACAAGGAAATCGCAAGCTTAATGAATGTAAGTCCGCGTACCGTCGACAATTACCGCGAAGCTCTTTTTGCCAAGCTCAACATCAAATCGAGAACAGGCCTGGTGGTTTATGGCATCAAGCATGGGCTGATTGTTATTTAACCCATTGCTCAAGCCACTTACACCTCTTTTATCTTGCCTATTGAGGCCTTAAAATTTCTTAAGGCCTCAATGGTAAAATATGGTCTGATTCGTCTACCCCAAATCAAATTCCTGATGCCTGTCTGGAATTTCTACACTTAGGTAACCTTTGGCCAATATTTTCTCTCTAAAAACCTGTTGTACATCGTAATCGCCGTGTACCAGGAATATTTTTTTCACTTTTTGCGGATCTTGCTTTGCAATAAAGCGCAACAGGTCTTCGTAATCGCCATGCGCACTCATCGATTGGATGCTTCTTACATCGGCCACTACCTTAAAACGCTCGCCAAAAATACTTACCTCTTTAGCGCCGTTCTTTAGGCGTCCGCCCAACGAGTTAGGTTCGCAATAACCTACCATCAAAATGGTATTTTTCTGGTCGCTGATATTGTTCTTGATATGGTGCTTTACCCTACCCGCCTCGGCCATGCCCGAAGCCGAAATGATGATGCAAGGATCTGGATTGCTATTAAGTGCCTTCGATTCTTCTACATCTTCTACGTAATGTAGGTTTTTAAAATCGAAAGGCTCATCATCTATTTTGAGTACATTGAGTACATCCTGATTATAACCTTCGGCGTGGTCTTCTACAATTTGGGTGGCCTTGGCCGACAATGGACTATCTACATAAACCTTTACGTTCGGCAGTTTGCCTTCCAGGTCGAGGTTGTTCAAAATATAAAGCAGTTCCTGCGTACGACCCACGCTAAACGCCGGAATAATCACTTTACCTCTTTTCTGCACGCAGGTTTCGAGCACTACTTTGAGCAGGGCTTCTTTGGTGGGCTGGGCATCTTTGTGCAAGCGGTCGCCATAGGTAGATTCTAACAAAATATAATCGGCTTGTGGAAATTCCTGTGGTGCCTTCAGCAACAAATCGCCATACTGGCCAACATCGCCGCTAAAACTGAGCTTGGTTGTTTTTCCGTTTTCCCGAATGGTAAGATGCACCGAAGCACTGCCAATAATATGCCCTGCATCGATAAACTGCACGCTCACCTCGTCGGTTAAGCGGGTTTCGGTATGGTAATCAACTGCCACAAAATAATCCATGGCTTTAAGTACATCTTCTTCTTCGTAAAGTGGCTGTTCTAAAGGCAAGCCTCTTTGCTGCAGTTTTTTATTCTTATACTTCAAATCGCCCGCTTGGATTTTGGCCGAATCGAGCAACAAGATCTTACTCAGCTCCATGGTAGCTTGTGTACCAAAAATCGCGCCCTTAAAACCTTGGGCAATCAAGCGCGGGATAAGTCCGCTATGATCGATATGCGCGTGAGAAAGGATCAGGAAATCGACCGAAGCCGCATCAAAGCCAAAATTTTCGTTCAGCTCTTCCGTTTCCTGTCCCATGCCCTGAAACATGCCACAGTCTAACAATATCTTTATCCCATTGTTAAGGGTAACCAGGTGTTTGCTGCCGGTTACGTTACGGGCCGCACCATGAAAAGCTATTTTCATAAAAATTGTAAATTATTTTTCCAATATTAGAAAATAATAGACGAAAAATTTTGTAAACTAAGATATTAGTTTTAAGTTTAGTTAAAATTAGTATAGATGTTGTTTAAAATGACTTAGCTCCTATTGTAAACAAACAACAAAACACAACAATTATCATGGAAATAAAAGATTTAACGAAGGCAGAGGAACAGATCATGCAAATTGTATGGCAATTAGACAAGGCATTTGTAAAAGAGGTGATGGATTATTTGCCTGAGCCGAAACCGGCCTACAACACGGTCTCTACCATTATTCGTATTCTTGAGGTAAAAGGCTTTATTGGCCACGAAGCCTTTGGCAAGGCGCACAAATACTATCCTTTAATCAGCAGAGAAGAATACAAGCGCCACGCCACCGAAAAACTACTGGGCAACTATTTCGAGAACTCGGTAGAAAGTATGTTCTCTTTCTTCGTCAAAGAAGAAAAATTAGACCTGAGCGATGTTGACGAGATCCTAAAAATGATCAACAAATTTAAAAATAGGCCAAAATGAGTTGGGCACATTATCTCTTGCAGGTAAACATTTACCTGGTTATTTTTTACTGCTTCTATAGGTTGCTGCTCGATAAGGAAACTTATTTTGTACTGAACCGCGTCTACCTGATCGGTTCTGGCCTGCTTTCGCTGGGCATTCCGTTCATGCGTTTCGAATGGTTCAGCAAACAAGAAGTAAGCCGTCATATTTACGTGGGCGTAGACCAGCTGAACAGCTTGGTGGCCCAGGTAACCATATTGGATGACCAGGCTGCAAAATTTAACTGGGGTACTTTTATTGTATCTGTTTATTTGTTGGGGATTTTGTTTTTTCTGGGCCGATTCGTATTTCAGCTATTGGCCGTTCGCAAGCTTTTTAGCCGCATCGGCAATGGCTCCGCTTTTTCTTTCTTCAGAAAAAAAGTGGTTTCGACCGACCTGCCCGAAATAGCCACGGTAAGCCTGCACGAAGACATCCACATCAAGCAACTTCATACCGTTGATGTGCTTTTCTTTGAACTGTTGGGCATTTTCACCTGGTTCAATCCCATTATTTACGCTTACAAGCACACTGTAAAAAACATACACGAATTTTTGGCCGACGAAGCCGCAGCCAAATTTCAGGGCGACAAGGAAACCTATTCGCTGCTTCTGCTCAGCCAAGCCTTTGGCGTAAGGCCCAATACGCTGACCAATGGTTTTTTTACCAAATCGCTGATCAAAAAACGCATCTTTATGCTACACAAGGAGCGTTCTAAAAAAACAGCCATCCTTAAATATGGGCTGTTTGTGCCGCTTTTTTCGCTCACTTTGGTCTTGTCTTCGGCCACCATTCGCAAAAACAACAAGATTTTAGCCGTGGCCCAGCAAATTCCGTTAAACGATGCCAAGGCTGTGGTAGGCCAACTGATCCAGGCACCCTTAAGCGTTGTTAACCTTGCCCCGCCACCTCCGCCAGATTCTACCGTCAAAACAACTGCCACCATCGTGAACCAGTTTATGGAGCCTACTACTTTGCCAGTTGAAAATACCGAGAATGCCGGTGCCTCTTTAAACTCGTTTTTCAGGTATTTAGCCGAACGCGTTAAATATCCGGTGGCTGCCGTACAAAAAAAGATCCAAGGCAACGTAGTGGTTAATTTTAGCGTAACCAATGGCAAGCTACAGAACGTTTTGGTACAGAACGAAATTGGCGAGGGTTGCGAAGAAGAGGTGACGCAAAACTTATTAAACTACAACGATCTGTTGCAAAAAGATGGGAAGTACAGTCTAAAGGTAACCTTTAAACTTGATGGCGCAACCAGCAAAATGCTCAACGAAGAAGCCAGCAATCCAGCAGACTATACGCCAATCAACTTGTTTATCCAAGCCGCTGCGCCTAAAGAAAAAGAACCCGAAGAAGCCAAGCCTGAAGACAGGATGATCTATAATTTCGTAACCTTGGAGAATCCGCCAAGCTATCCGGGCGGTGTGAACAAGTTTTACGAGTTTTTGAGCAAAAACATCAAATATCCTACCCTGGCTATCGAAAATGACGTCCAAGGCAATGTTTTTGTTTCCTTTACAGTAGAGAAAGACGGCTCTTTAAGCGATATTAAAATAGACCGCAGACTAGGCTTTGGCACCGACGAAGAAGCCATTCGTGTATTGAAACTCAGCAGGAATTGGAACCCTGGCATGCAGAACGGCAGACCGGTAAGGGTTAAGTACAACATTCCGATCAAATTTGCCTTGGATGCTGGCAAAAGAGAAAGAATGTCGCCTAAAAGCGTGGGCATACGTTTAAGAGGGCTGCCCGAAAAAGAAGCGCCATTGGTTGTTCTTGACGGTGAAATCAAGGAATATGCGACACTGAACGACATCGATGCGAGCACCCTCAAAAGCGTTGATGTGCTGAACTCGGCAAGTGGCGTAGCCCTATATGGAAAAGCGGCAGAAAACGGCGTGCTCCTGCTTACTTCGAAACAACAAAAAATACCAAAAGTTACTGCTACTCTTATTAACAGAAATTAAAAACTAGGATATGAAAAAACTTGTAGCTTCGTCGCTATTTGCGATGCTCATGATCTGCTCTTTTCAAAACTGGGCACAAAGCGCTACCAATTGGGATGCCTTTTACCGCTATCTGTCGACCAAAATAAGCTATCCTGCCGAAGCCAGAGCTGAACTGTTGCAGGGCGACAACATCATTACCTTTAACCTGGATAAGGGCATGGTAAAAAACGTAAATATACAAAGCCAGCTAAGCACCAAAACAGACTTGGAAGTAGCGAACCTCATCTTGGCCTACCCAGCATTTAAACCGGCCCAAAACGGTAGTTATGCCATTCGTACTTCGTTTAGACTACAAGGCGCCAACAGCACAATCATTAATCAGGATGCCCAAATGCCTACCGGCTTTAAGGCGCTCAGCACCATCAACATCAACGCCATGGCTCCTGCAATTGCCAACGCGCCGAAAAATGGCAAGAACTCCGAATTTAAGAGCGAAAACGGCACCCGCATTGTTTTGAGAGGCTCGAATAGCCAAACTGCGGGTCAACCTTTATATGTAGTTGACGACAAAACAGTCGAAAATTTTGAAATGGCCGCATTGGCTCCAGAAAGCATAGACAGCGTACAAATCCTCAAAAGCCTATCTGCCGTGGCCTTGTATGGCAAAGCTGCCGAAAATGGCGTAATTGTGATTACCACCAAAAAATACGCTTCAGAAAAGAGCAAAAAAACAGCAAACTAAACCCTAAAACATATGAAAAAACTGATTTTCTCATCGCTATTTGCGGTGTTACTGCTCACCTTATGCCTAAACGAAACGAAGGCACAAGACGACAAGGTGTATAGCTTTGTCAGCATGAAACACCCACCAACCTACCCCGGAGGCATAGCCGCGCTCTACAAATTCTTAGCCCAGAACATCAAATATCCTAAAGAAGCCGCTGAAAAAAACATCCAAGGCAATGTATTTGTATCTTTTATTGTGGGCAAAGATGGCTCGGTTTCAGACATCAAGGTTGACCGGAAAATTGGTGGTGGCACAGACGAAGAAGCCATCAGGGTGTTAAAAATGATGAAGAAATGGAACCCGGGAACCGAAAATGGAAAAGTCGTAAAAGTAGCCTATAACATGCCGGTTAAATTCACTTTGTATAAAGGCTCAAGCGGCAAACCAGCGCTAGGCAAAGACAAGGTAGCCAGCAACGGGTCACAAATGAAAAACCAGCCAAGCTATCCGGATGGTGTGCAAGCCCTTTATAAGTTCTTGGGCCAAAACATCAAATATCCTAAAGAAGCGGTGACCAAAAACATACAAGGCGATGTATTTGTATCATTTATGGTAGAGGCCGATGGCAGCATTAAAGACATCAAGGTAGTGAAAGGTATTGGCGGTGGTGCCGACGAGGAAGCCGTTAGGGTAGTAAAACTGATGAAGAAATGGAACCCGGCCGAAAAAGACGGAAAGCCGGTAAGATCATCTTTCAGCTTGCCGATTAAATTTACCTTAGCCGCCAAATAAACTAAGATTAGGCAAGGCTAAGCCTCTTGTAAAATACCGACTACTATAAACCAAACAAAAAACCCCGGCCTAATGGTTGGGGTTTCTCGTTTCATATGTTCTCCTTTGTCTCGGATAACTAAATCTAATCATTTTTTTGGAAAAAAGCAAATCAGCTTCCAGTTCTCTATGAACTGCAAACTGTCAATGGCCAACTGGCAACTGAACTATCCTTCTTCCTCGCTGATGAACTTGGCGGTATAGTAGTCTCTGTTCATGCGCGCAATGTTCTCTAAAGAAATTCCTTTAGGGCACTCTGCCTCGCAGGCGCCGGTGTTGGTACAGTTACCGAAACCTTCGGCATCCATTTGTGCCACCATGCCTTGTACGCGTTTGTAACGCTCTGGCTGACCTTGTGGCAACAAAGCCATCTGCGAGATCTTAGCCGATACAAAAAGCATAGCCGATGCATTTTTACAGGTAGCTACACAGGCACCGCAACCGATACAAGCCGCCGCTTCGAAAGCTGCATCAGCCTGCGCCTTTGGAATAGGCAGGTTATTGGCATCTTGTGCATTGCCCGTATTAACCGAAATAAAGCCACCAGCAGCGATAACACGGTCGAAAGCTGATCTATCTACCGTTAAATCCTTGATTACCGGAAATGCCTTCGCTCTCCATGGTTCTACCACAATGGTATCGCCATCTTTAAAAGAACGCATGTGCAGCTGGCAAGTGGTAATACCCTCTTTTGGTCCGTGCGGCCTGCCGTTGATAAACATCGAACACATGCCACAAATGCCTTCGCGACAGTCGTGATCAAATACGATAGGCTCTTCGCCTTTATTGATCAGATTCTCGTTCAAAACGTCGAACATCTCCAAAAACGACATGTCTGGAGAGATATCGGCCACTTTATAATCGACCAATTGTCCTTTAGTTTTGTTGTTTTTCTGACGCCAAACCTTTAGCGTTAAGTTCATATTTCCTGTACTCATTTTATTAGTATTGAGTATTGGGTACTGCGTATTGAGTTTCCTCCTCACGCTCATACACGTTACTGTTTATGATTCTTTTCCTAGCCTCGAACAAACGCACATCGCTATACGCTTAGCTCAATACGCTCTATTTATAACTTCTTTGTGCTATTTTAATATTTTCGAATTTCAGTTCTTCTTTGTGCAATTCGAAAGTTCCGTTGCCTTTGTTTTCCCAAGCAGCTACATAAGCGTAGTTTGCATCGTCGCGCAGGGCCTCTCCTTCTTCGGTTTGGTACTCCTCCCTGAAGTGTCCGCCGCAGCTTTCGTTACGGTTAAGGGCATCGATACACATCAACTCGCCTAGTTCGATAAAATCGGCCACGCGACCGGCTTTTTCCAACTCTGGGTTATATTCGTTGACCTCTCCTGGCACGCGTACATCGGCCCAGAAGTCTTTTTTCAATTGTTGGATTTCTGCAATCGCCGATTTCAATCCTTCTGCATTACGGGCCATACCGCATTTCTCCCACATAATCAGACCCAATTTCTTGTGGAAATGGTCAACCGATTTGGTTCCTTTGATGTTGATCAGCTTATCAAGCGTTTCTTTTACGCTTTGCTCGGCCTCCACAAACGCCGGGTGGTCTGTTGGAATTGCTTTTACAGAAATCTCTTTTGAAAGGTAAGCACCAATGGTGTAAGGAAGCACGAAGTAGCCATCTGCCAAACCTTGCATCAATGCCGAGGCACCTAAACGGTTAGCGCCGTGGTCTGAGAAGTTGGCCTCGCCAGTACAGTACAAACCAGGAACAGTAGTCATCAAGTTATAATCAACCCAAAGGCCACCCATGGTATAGTGAACGGCTGGATAGATACGCATTGGTGTTTCATAAGGATCCTCGCCGGTAATCTGCTTGTACATATCGAACAGGTTACCATATTTCTCTTTGATTACTTCTGTACCCAAACGCATGCAGGTTTCCTGATCTGGGTGGTGGTTACCGGCTTTAGCGGCTTCAATACGGCCATAACGCTCTGTATTGGCTTTAAAATCGAGGTAAACCGCCAATTTAGAAGCGCCTACGCCATAACCAGCATCGCAACGCTCTTTGGCAGCCCTCGAAGCCACATCGCGTGGCACCAAGTTACCAAAAGCAGGGTAACGACGCTCCAAGTAATAATCTCTTTCGTCTTCAGGAATTTCTGAAGCTTTACGGGTATCGTCTTTCTTTTTAGGTACCCAGATCCTGCCATCGTTACGCAACGATTCAGACATCAGGGTTAGTTTCGATTGGTGATCGCCAGAAACCGGGATACAGGTTGGGTGAATTTGGGTGTAGCACGGATTGGCAAAGAAAGCGCCTTGTTTGTTGGCTTTCCATGCGGCGGTAACATTGCTGCCCATGGCATTGGTAGAAAGGAAGAATACGTTGCCGTAGCCACCGGTTCCTAAAACAACCGCATGGCCAAAGTGACGTTCTAATTCGCCGGTAATCAGGTTACGGGCAATGATTCCACGTGCCTTACCGTCAATCTTAACCACTTCCAACATTTCGTGACGGGTAAACATTTCTACCTTACCCATACCAATTTGGCGCTCTAAAGCACTGTAGGCTCCCAACAGCAATTGCTGTCCGGTTTGACCTGCGGCATAAAAAGTTCTTTGTACCTGTGTACCACCGAAAGAACGGTTATCTAACAAACCGCCATATTCTCTGGCCAAAGGCACGCCTTGAGCTACGCATTGGTCGATGATGTTGGCACTCACCTCTGCCAAACGGTGTACGTTGGCTTCGCGGGCGCGGTAATCGCCACCTTTAATGGTATCATAAAACAAACGATAGGTGCTATCGCCGTCGTTCTGATAGTTCTTGGCGGCGTTGATACCACCTTGAGCTGCAATAGAGTGCGCCCTGCGAGGCGAATCCTGAAAACAGAAGCATTTTACTTTGTAGCCCATTTCGGCCAAAGTGGCGGCCGCCGAAGCACCTGCCAAGCCCGAACCTACTACAATTACTTCTAAGCTTCTTTTGTTAGAAGGGTTAACCAAGGCTACAGACGATTTGAATTTCGTCCATTTGCCGGTCAATTCTCCCTCAGGTATATTTGAATTTAATGCTGACATTATATTTAGCTTTATTCGTCCAAAATTATTTTAAAAACTCCATCCAAAGTAGATTGCAATTGGCATTAGCGCAAAAAGCAACGGAACGATGATCGAGAACCAAACACCAAGGGCCTTGATGATCGGCGTATATTTTTTATGGTTCCAGCCCAAAGTTTGAAAGGCCGAAGCAAATCCATGCAACAAGTGATAAGCCAACGAGATCATGGCCAATACATACAGCACTACGCGCCATGGTTGGCTAAATTTGGCATGCATTACCGCATATAAATCTTCGTGGCCTGCTGCATCTAGTGGCGTACCGCCGTTAAATTGCTCGATGCCGGTAAAACGCGAAACCACCCAGAAATCAGACAAGTGCACGATCAGGAACATGAGCAACAAAGTACCCAACAAGCCCATAGAGCGCGAATACCACTTGCTATTGGCACTGCCATTGCTGTAGGCATATTTTTCAGGACGGGCGGCCTGGTTTTGAAAGGTTAACCTGGCTCCCTGTACAATATGCAAAAGCAAGCCTGCCATCAAAACAACTTCCATGGCCCTGATGATCCAGTTGGTGGCCATAAAATGTGCGCCTTCGTTAAACAGTACACCGGTATTGTCAAAAAACACAAAAGCGTTTAAGAAACAGTGAACCACTAAAAAAGAGATTAAAAACAGGCCTGTGATGCCCATTATTAGTTTTTTTCCTATAGAAGAGGAAAAAGCATTTGCGATACTACCCATTAGCTTTTAATTTATATTCTTAGACTGCAAAAGTATTTAAAATATGAGTTAAAATAAGATTGAAGATGATAAAATCGTGACAAATAAACAATTTAGAAACATTCTAAAAAAGAAGCCGGTTTTGGCAGAAATTGGCATTTGCTGAAGCTTTAGCCGACTAAAGCGCATAAAAAAAGGACAGCTTTTAGGGCTGTCCTTTTTCTTATTCATCAATTTGGAAACTTAGTTGCCAAACGAAATGGTAAACATACGGTTATCGCTAATACCCGAAATGGTAATTTGGCCATCGCGAGAAGTTGGCAAGGCTTTTTCAATATCGGCAACACTATTTACCGACACCCCATTCACTTTGGTAATGATGGCGCCTTTTGGCACGTCGTAGTAATCGAAAAGCTGACCGGCTTTTACATCGGTAACCACCACGCCGTTTTTAAGGTTGAACTTGGCTTTGGCCGCCGCTGATGCAGGGGCGAAGCTGGCGCCCAACTTGCTTACGGTTGCACCTGTTGGTTTTTCAGCTGGAGCCTTGGTAGAAGCCAGGCTTACGTTGCTCTCAGGTTTTAAGATTACGGTTACGTTTTTAGTAGAACCATCGGCTTTCAAAACAGACAAAGCTACTTTGTCGCCCGGACGCATACGGCCCACTTTTTCTTGCAAATCTGGCGAGTCGTAAATTTCGGTTCCGTTTACTTTTTTAATGATATCGCCTTCTTTGATACCTGCAGCTGCGGCACCGCCATTAGGCACTACGCCACTTACATAAAGGCCATTAATGTCTTTCACTTTTAAACGCTCGGCAACGTCGGCATCCAAAGCTTGGAAAGTTACACCGATATAGCCACGTTTTACGGTACCGAACTCTTTAAAGTCTTCTAAGATCTTTTTGGCCAAGTTGATTGGGATGGCAAAACCATAGCCTTCGTTACGGCCGGTTTCAGAGGCAATGGCGGCATTGATACCGATCAGCTCGCCATTGGCATTAACCAAGGCGCCACCACTGTTGCCAGGATTGATGGCCGCATCGGTTTGGATATACGATTCGATGGCGTTGTTAGCCGGAACATCTGGCATTTTGCCTGTTCTTTGGTACTCCTCGTATTGCTCGCGGGTTGGTTGCTGCTGTTCTCTGTTCAAGATACCGATATTACGTGCCTTTGCACTCACGATACCTGCGGTAACGGTAGTTTGCAAATCCAAGGGGAAACCAACGGCCAATACCCACTCGCCCACCTGCACATTGTCAGAGTTGCCCATTTTTACAAAAGGCAGGTCTGTAGCCTCTACTTTAATCAACGCCAAGTCTGTATTGGCATCTTTGCCGATTACTTTGGCCATTACTTTTTTTCTGTTCGACAAAACCACTTCGATTTTATCGGCATTGTCAACCACGTGGTTATTGGTTACGATGTAGCCATCAGGCGTTAAAATAACACCCGAACCCGAAGCTGCTCTTGGTACGCGTTGCATTCTTCGGCCGCCGCCACCAAAAAACTGTTCAAACATATCGTCCATGCTGCCACCGCCTTGATCGGCATTGCTGTTGTTGTTGCCGTAAGTGGTTCTGATGTGTACCACTGCCGGAGATACCGCCGCCGCGGCCTGCACAAAATCAACCGATCCAGATGAAGCCACCTTGAGCGGGTTATTGGCAAACATCATGTTTTGTTTCTCTGTTAATGAATAGCTATCGTTTTTGCGCTCCAATAGTTTATAAGCGCCTACTGCAACTGCTCCACCTAAGAAAGCAGCCAACACTATTAATCCTATTTTTTTCATTTGCTTATTATTTTCCTTTCAATGGTAATGAAGTCATCAGGGGCATATTTAGCCTCTTGCCCGGGTATTTGGCTAAGCTTGCTCCTGCTGAAACTGCGTTATTTACTTTTTTACTAATGTGTTACTCAAAATTAATACCATATAAACGATATTTGTATCATTCGAACATCCTAATTTTTGTTAAAAAATGTTAAATCAAATTTAGGTTTGGATTTTCCGTTTTCCACTAACAAATATTTTATTTTTAAATGAAGAAAGCATGAACATCAAATTCTCCAAATACCAAGGTGCCGGCAACGATTTTATCCTGATCGACCACCGCATGAGCCCACTCAAAAACATTGATAACGAGCTCGTAGCCCAGCTTTGCCACCGCAGATTTGGCATTGGTGCCGATGGCTTGATGTTTTTGCTAGACCATGAGGATTACGATTTTGAAATGGTGTACTACAACGCCGATGGCAAGCCGGGCAGCATGTGCGGCAATGGTGGCCGTTGCATTGTGGCTTTTGCCAAACATCTGGGCGTTTTTGACAACGAAACCAATTTCTTGGCAGTAGACGGTCCGCACTATGCCAAAATTACAGCCGAAGGGAATTGGGTAGAGTTGCAGATGATCGATGTGGAACAGGTAGAGCAAGACGGAGAGGCCTTTGTGTTGAATACCGGTTCGCCACACTATGTAGCACAGGTAGAAAACCTGGCTTCGTTAGATGTGTTTAACCAGGGCAAGGCCATCCGCAACAACGAAACCTACCAAGCCAATGGCATTAACGTGAACTTTGTAGAACCTAAACCCGACCGTTTGTTTGTACGCACTTTTGAACGTGGCGTTGAAGACGAGACCTATGCCTGTGGCACGGGCGTAACGGCAGTTGCCATGGCGATGGCCAAGCACCAGCAACAAATTGGCAAAGTAGAAACGCCTATCGAGGTGTTGGGTGGCAAGCTGCAGGTTAACTTCAATTACGATGGCCAAAAATTTACCGATGTGTTTTTATGTGGCCCTGCCGAAAAGGTTTTTGATGGGGAGCTGGATGTGTAAACGCAATAAACTTGCGAAGTTTTAAAAACTTTGCAAGTCTTTCTGGCACTCCTCAATTGTTATGTCTTCCTCAAAAGTTGCTCAATTTTTAACCACCTTAGATGTCTTAGAGCAAGCAAATCATCTTTAACCGCCTTAGACGCCTTAGTTAGGCCAGAGGCCTACTAGCTAAACACCAAACCTTCCGCTTTCCGCAAGAGTCCAATAATGATATGCCCAATTAAGCTATCGTCCATGGACTATAGACCAAGTAGACGATCTTTAACCGCCTTAGACGCCTTAGTTAGACCAGAGGCCTGTTAGCTAATACAATCCTTTGCCAATTTCCGCAAGTGTCTAAAAACGATATGCCAATAAACTATCGTCCATGGGCTATAGACCAAGTAGACAATCTTTAACCGCCTTAGACGCCTTAGTTAGACCAAGGCCCGTTAGCTGATATGATCCTTTGCCAATTTCCGCGATAGTTTAATAGCGATATGCCTATTAAACTATCGTCCATGGACTATTGACTAAAAAAGACTACTCTCTAGCTCTCAGCCAGGTAAACGGCTACGGCGATTTTGATTTCGCTGAAGCTGTAGGATTTGCCCAAATGCTCACGCAGATCGTTTAACCTGATGGTTTTGAGTGTGGTGATGGCTTCCAACATCCGGTCGAGCCTTTTTTGAGGCACCAAGTCGCTCCCTTTGATTTCGTGCTTGGCTACAAAATGGGCCAAGTGACCTTCAATCGTTCCTAAACTCATTTTTCGCTCTTTGGCAATTTCTTCGGGGCTCTTGCCTTCCTTAAACAAGCCCAAAGTCAGTTCTTTGGTATCGGGCTTAGGCAAAGCTGGTGTTTTGTTTTTCTTTTTGCTTTTGAGCTTGGTATAGGCATCGTCGATATTAAAATCTTCTTTGCCACCCGAATAAACCTGCCTGATTTGTTCGTTGCGTTTCGGATTGCGGTGCAAGGCTATAATGTCTTCTTTGGTCAGCTCCCTGCCTTCGCCTGCAGCCACCAACATGGCCTTTGCTTTGTTGATTTTTTTATGTTGCTCGTCAAACATCAGTTCCATTTCGAGCAGTTCAGCCAGATATTCCTTGGTTTGCTTTTCGGTTTTTACTTTTTCGATCAGTTCAAAAATCGAATCGCTCATGGCCATCAGTTGAGGCGTAAAATATTGCGTTGCTGCTTCGGTACGTTCTAGCAAAAGTCCAAAACCTTCATCGGTAGTGGCCCCGGCGCATAAACGCTCCAATTGCTTTAAAAACTTGTCGGCATGCGCCCTGAGCGCGATGAGCGTTTGCTGCAACTTAACGGCCCAGCTCAAATGGGTTTGTTTGGCCGATCGTTTTTCGTCCTTGGTATAGCTAAATACATGCTCAAACACATAGTTGTCCAACGCAGCAAAGCTGAAGGCCTGCAACAGCGAATGGCGCAAAAACGCAAAACTTTCTCTTTTGATTTGTACGGCCAGATCTTCCTGTTGCTGCTTGGTCTTGGCAAAGTAAGTCACATTTTGATCTTGACGGATGCCACGATCGGAAATGAGCGAGGTGAGCACCAAACCATCCAACGAGCGGAGCCTCGACAAGGCCACGTAAATCTGACCTGGGGCAAAAGCATCGCCGATATCGATAATGGCCTTATCAAAAGTAAGCCCTTGACTTTTATGAACGGTGATGGCCCAGGCCAGTTTGAGCGGAAACTGGGTAAAAGTACCTGCAATTTCTTCCTCAATCTCATTGGTGGTTTTGTTGACCGTGTAACGCACGTTCTTCCAAGTATACTTTTCAACGCTGAGCCGATGCCTCGAATCTTCGAATTTTACTTCCACCGAATCGCTTTCTAGCTTGGTAATCACCGCTATCTTGCCGTTAAAGAAGCGTTGTTCGCCAGTGGGGTCGTTTTTAATGAACATCACTTGTGCACCGACCTTCAGCTCCAATACCCGCTCTGCCGGAAAGGCACTTTCGCTAAATTCATCGGTGAAGGTGGCCTTGTAAAAAGACGATTTCCCTTCCAATTCGGCCAGGCTGTTTTTGTTCAGCGCATCGGCCTTGTTGTTGTGGGTGGTTAGGGTAATGTAGTTGTCTTTGAGGTCGGGCTGATAGTTTTGCTTGTAATACGACTTGAGCAGGGCTACATCGGCCGCAGTTACCTGATTGTTGCGCAGGTTATTGAGCAATTGAATGAACACTTCGTCGGCCTGACGGTATATTTTTTCAAGTTCGATGTAAATTGGGGGTTCTTTCTCGAGCACCAGGGCATCGAAAAAGAAAGCACTCTTGTAAAAAGAGGCCAAAAGCTCCCACTCGGTATTTTTTACCACAGGCGGCAGCTGGTGCAAATCGCCGATAAACAACACTTGAACCCCGCCAAAACCCGAATTGTTCTTGCGCACGTAACGCAACACCATGTCGATGGCATCGAGCAGATCGGCCCGCAACATGCTCACTTCGTCAATAATCAGCAACTCCAGGTCTAACAAAATACGCCTCTTAGTGGCGTTCATGTGCAAGTGCTTGATAATCGATTTGGGGGTATGGTAATGCTGGTAGGCGCCCAATTGCTGATCGGGTACTACCTTGGGCAGAAAGGTTCCAAAGGGCAATTGGAACAAGGAGTGGATGGTTACCCCTGCCGCATTAATGGCTGCAATGCCAGTGGGTGCCACAATAACCGTTTTTTTGTGCGTAAGCGACACCAAATTACGCAGAAAAGTGGTTTTTCCAGTACCAGCCTTACCGGTAAGGAAAATATGCCTCGACGTTAAATTGATAAATTTGGCCGCCAACTCTGCCGGCTGGAGCGCTTCCGGTACCTGTATCATCATCACTTATCTTTTACCCTTGTTTTTGTTGCAAACCTAACGCTTTTTAACGAGTACGCCACCCTGAAATTCCATCCAGGAGAAATCTTTGTCCGATTGTTGGTAGGTGCCGTTCACATTGTTGAGCACCAGCGTAACCGTAAAATCCTTGGTCTGCTGCGTCAATTGCATTTCTTGCCACGGAATATCTTTTTTATCGATATCGGTGTTGTAATCATTCTTGTATTTGAGGTAGAGCTTTTGGGCCAAGGCGCGCAGGTCAAACACCAAAGGCTCCTGCTCGTTGATGGTCAGCCGTAACTGGTACTTGTCTTTTGCGTTGTCGGCATTATTTCTAGACAGATACTCGAACTTGAACTTGGCACCTGCAAAGCTGCGCTGCTGGTATTGGCTATAAAATGCCGAAGGAAAATAAACATCGTAGTCTTTTACCACAATCTCGCCGTTGCTTTCGCTGTCAAAATTGAGCTGTACGTTTTCATCGTCGAAATCAATATCCTTGATTTTGAGCAAGGCCAAAGCAGTATCGATTTTTTCTCGCCTGATTTCGTACTTGTATACCATGCCATTGCCGAGTTTTTTGTCTATTTTCTCTTCAATCTGTTTTAAATCGGCTTGGGTAAAACTTTGCAACGAGCTTAGTCCGTGTTGGTCTATCAGGTAGCGCACCACTTCTGGCCGTTCTTTCAGAGCCTGCTTGCTTTGCTGGTGCATCAGTCGTTTAAGTCTGGCTAATTGCGAGTATTTGGCTACCGAAAAAGCGCTCTGTGGTCCGTAAACCGTAAGCAAAGCCAATACGCAAAGACTGATGGGGATAAGCTTGATGTTTTGCTTTTTGCTGAAGAGGAAGTAAAGGGTAATGGCGCTGAGCCAACAGGCCAATACAATCAAAATGTAGCGCGATTCGGTGATGCCATAATTGCCTACCCTTTTTACGATGGCCAGAATGAGCAGTACCACCAAAGGGATAATCATGAGGTAAAAGAAGCGTGAAAAGAGCCTGATCCAACCATTGCCTTCCCGATCTCTGATGGGATAAACCAGCAGCAGCGATAAAATACCAAAAACAGAATAGCCCAATACCAAAGTAGAAACCAGGCCTTTGGGCAGTTGCCAGGCAATGGCAATCTTGATTTCGTACACCAGCAAAATAGCCAGGTAAATGGTTACCAAGGGAATGAGCACATACTGCGTAAAGATTTTGAGCGCCTTTGGATAATCCTGTTCTTTTTCGAGGCTATCGAAATCGGATGGCACACCAGCCAAAAAGAAAATGGTCGTAAAACCAGCGCTGACAAAGGCCAGCAGTTTCATGTACCACTTGTAGTTAATGTCGACGTTAAACAGTCCATCTATGGCAAACAGGGCAATGGCCAGGCCTGCAAAGAGCACCCCGGCGTAAAAGGCCGAAGTTAAGAAGCGCAAAAACAGGGTTTTATTGTACTGCCAGAAACCATTCAGGCTTGCGCGACCAATAAAAGGCGCAAAAGCGACCAACAAGTGAAAAGCAAAAGCCAGTTGCAGGACGCGATAAACATCAATGGCATTTTTCCAAGGATTCAACAAAAGGTACAGGGCCGCACAAATGGCCAAAGCCAAAAGCCTAAGCCCCCATTTCCCGCCTTTTTCATAGCCCTGCGATTCGGCAAAAAGATCGCCAGAGAGCAACAGCGTAAGCGCCAAGTTAGACAGCAAAAGCAGCTTGATCAAGGCATTGGTCAGGGGTATATTTTCGTTGTAATTGAGTTCGGTAAGCCAACACCAAATAAGGGTTGAAGAAACTGCAAGCAGAAATTGCAACGGAAAGCGCACAAATACGCCGGCAGCCCCTCGCCAGAGCGTTTGTATCGAAGGTAGTTTCATAACGATAAATGTAATTAAATATACGTAATGTTTGCGTAGCGTAACAATTGTTAAAAAATGTTATCAAATGTTAAAAAATCATAACTAATTTTTTAGTATTAATTTTTTAGTTATAATTTAGCATCAGCCAAACAAAACAGACCCCCATGAAATTGATTCGTCTAGCCATTCTCTTAGTAATGTGCTATAGCAGCGCTGCGTACGCACAAAACCCATTTGCCATTAAGGGAACCGTAATAGACAGTGCCGGCAACAACAAACTCCACTACGCAACCATCAGTATTCTCAACGCCAAAGACTCAACACTCTATAAGTTTACAAGGGCAAGCAATACGGGTTCTTTTGCCATCGAAAACATGAAAAAAGGGAATTTTATCCTCTTGCTTACCTACCCCGAATACGCCGATTATGTAAGCACCTTTAGTTTGGATTCGGCTAAAACCACCATCGATTTCAAAGCGCTTAACATGAAATCGAAGGCCAAGTTGCTCAATGAGGTTATCATCAGGGGTCAAGGCGCGGCCATCAAAATCAAGGGCGATACCACCGAGTTTAATGCAGCCAGTTATTCGATACAGCCCAACGACAAGGTGGAAGACTTGCTAAAAAAATTGCCGGGCATACAGATTGACAAAGACGGCAAAATTACCGCTCAGGGCAAAAGCGTACCCAAGGTTTTGGTAGACGGCGAGGAATTTTTTGGCGACGACCCAACCCTGGTTACCAAAAACCTGCGTGCCGACATGGTAGACAAGGTGCAGTTTTATGAAAAATCAAGCGACCAGGCGGCCTTTACAGGCGTTGACGATGGGCAGAAAACCCCCACCATTAACATCAAGCTGAAAGAAGACATGAAGAAAGGCTATTTTGGCAAGGTAGATGCCGGTTATGGAACCGATAATTTTTACCAGGCCCAGCTCATGTTCAACTTGTTTAAGGCCAAGCAAAAGCTGGCAGTTTACGGCACTTCGGGCAATAATGGCAAAACCGGCCTTAACTGGGACGATTCCAATAAATATGGCGGTGGCAACAGCAACATGGAAATATCGGGCGACATGATTTTCTTTAGTGGCGACGACGATGATATTGATGGCTGGGAAGGTCAGTATTATGGCGAGGGCATTCCGAAAGCCAATAACGGCGGCGTACACTACGATACCAAATGGCGTGGAGATAAGGAATCGCTGAACACCAATTACAAAATAGGCCAGATGGATGTAAGGTTAAAAAAGAATACCATCAGCCAAGATAACCTTCCGCAAGGTGTTAACATCAGCAATACCGACGAAGCATCGGACAAGAGCATTTTTCGCCAAAAGCTAGACGCAACCTATACCATCAAACTCGACACGACTTCGAATCTTAAGGTATCGGTAGACGGTACGCTGAAAAGAAGCAGCAACGAAAGCTCGGCCAGCAGTATTTCGAGAAGAGGGGACGGCTCTTTACAGAATACCAGCTCGAGCGACAACAATGCAGATGGCACGGAACAATTGTTCAACATTTCGGCCTTCTATAACAAAAAGCTGAAAAAAGTCGGCCGAAACTTTTCGATCAACCTCAGCCAAAGGCTCAACAAAAAGGAAAGCGATGGCTTCTTCAAGTCGGACACCAGGGTTATCGACGAAAACGGTTTGCCAACAGACAAGCATGTAGATCAGTTTAAAGACAACAACACCAACATCTCGGCATTTACCTCTAACTTTACCTACAACGAGCCGATTTCCAAATTCCTCTCGTTGGTGCTGAATTATGGCTTTAGCGTAAACAACAGTACTTCTGACAGGAAATCGTTCAATGCCTCTACACCTGGCAACTACGACATATTGGATACCGAATACAGCAACGATTTTGAAGCTACGCAATACACCAATCAGGGTGGCGCTATTTTCAACTACAAAAAAGGCAAAACCGTGCTGGGTTTCGGAACCAAGGTAAACTCGGTTCATTTTGACCAATACGAAGCGATAGCGAACAACAGGTACAAAAGAAGCTTTTTCAACTGGCTGCCTCAATTGAACTACCAATATAAGTTTTCGGCACAAAGAGCAATCAGATTCGGCTACAATGGCTATATGCAACAGCCTACCATCGACCAATTGCAACCAATTAAGGTAAACACCAATCCGTTATACCAACCCATAGGCAACCCTAACCTGAGGCCATCTTTCAGCAGCAACTTCAACCTTAATTACAGCTCTTACAAAGTAATCAGCAACCAATCGCTCTATATCAGTGGCTATTTCTCTTTCACCAACAATGCCATTGTAAACAACACCAATACCACCAACGGTATATCCGTTATTCAAGCGGTTAACCTTGGCGGAAAAACGCCTATGTCTTATAATCTTTATGGCGGCTTGAGCAGAAAACTAAAGTTTATCGGCATGGATGCAGGCCTAAACATCAGTGCTGGTGGCAATACCGGATATAGCTACATCAACAACGAGTTTAACAAAACCACCAGCAGCAGATTTGGGCCGCGGTTAAGCCTGAGCAGATACAACGACAAGTTTGAGTTTAACATCGGTTTTGGTCCGAGCTACAACGCCCAAGAAGCCTCGCTGCAGCCAGAACGCAGCAACAAGGGCTGGGGAAGCAACGGTTCTACTTACATAAAGGTTATTTTGCCTAAAAAAATCACCTTGCAGGCTGATGGAGAATACACCTACACCCCAAGTTCAAAGTTCGTTAACACCAGTTTCGAACAAACGATTATCAATGCTTCGATTTCAAAAAGCTTCTTCAAAAAAGAAGACCTGAAGCTGATGCTAAAAGGCAACGACTTATTAAACCAGAACAGGGGCTTTAGCCGCAACGCATCGGCCAACTCTATTGTACAAACCAGTTACAACAACATCAGCAGGTATTTTATGTTCTCGCTGGTTTGGGATTTTAGCAAAATGGGCGGTGCACCTCAAAAAAATTAAGACCATGAAAATCAAATCTATTCTAACGATTGTTATTTTGGCTTTGGCAAGCCGTACTTTATATGCCCAAAATGCCCGTTTCGTTACGCAGGGGGTGATTGAATATGAGAAAAAGGTAAATATGCTGGCGCTCATCACCGAGCGGATCAAAAAGAACAAAGACGACACGTGGGGTCAAAAAATACTGGAAGACTACAAAAAGAATAAGCCACAATTCAAGATCCTGAAAAGCAACCTCACTTTTTCGAACGGCAAAACCTTGTTTACGCCCGTGGCCGAAGAAGTAATGGACAACAGCTGGTTCGATTTTGAACAGGCCAAACAAAACAACGTACTTTATACCAACACGCTAAACGGCACCAGCACCGTACAAAAGAAAATATTCGAAGAAACTTATCTGGTCAAAGACAGTACCCGTAAAATCAACTGGAAATTGACCGACGAAATCAGGAACATTGCCGGCTACGACTGCAGAAGGGCCAATGCCGTAATCATGGATTCGATTTATGTAGTAGCTTTCTATACCGACGAAATCCCGGTTTCTGGGGGTCCAGAATCTTTTACCGGACTGCCCGGCATGATCTTGGGCCTTGCCTTGCCTAAAGAGCACATTACCTGGTTTGCCACCTCGGTAAGCGATCAGCCTGTTACCGAAGCCCAATTAAAGGAGCCTACAAAAGGCAAGCCTACCGATAACAAAAAGCTTTCGATTATTTTAAAAGATGCGTTAAAAGACTGGGGCAATTATGCACTCGACATCTTAAGGGCAGTTAGCATTTAAGGTATTTATTGTGCTGTTGCCGAGTCTGCCGATTGGGTGGGCTGGCTTTGCTTAGCCACTACACGCATTCGGTTGGTTGCCCATAGCCACACCAGCAGCATGGGCAAGATCCAAAACAGGGTACCCAGCAAAAAGGCCAATGTAAACTCCTGCAGGTCGGTGGAGGCTAAACCACTCATGATAGTCAGCACGAATGCCGGAACAGTAATAAAAAGCACAATAATTAAGGCGTATTTAATGGCAATGGGCACAAATGGTTTGCCGTCAAGCATAATAGCCTTTCCAGCTCTTTTGCCAAAAATAAAGGTCAAGCCGAAAAGAATAATCAGAATACCGATAAACCTGACGCTGGTAATGGCTTCTAAAAAGAACAATATGCCATTTGCAAAATCGCCATGGGTTTGCTCGTAAAAGAAAAACAGGAGCATAACCAGCACTGCAATAGCTGTCTTGATCAAGGCCTGGTTTCGGCCAAAGGTTTTTGCTTCTTCTAAAGTCATGGGATAAATAAAGCGCGCAAGATAGCGTTTTGCGTGCAAAGACAATAGCAACTAGTTTACCAATAGCTTATAGCCCTTACCGTGTACGTTTAAAATCTCCACTTTCGGATCTTCTTTCAAGTATTTGCGCAATTTGCTCAAGAAAACGTCCATGCTCCGGCCATTAAAGTAATTATCGTCGTGCCAAATGCTCAACAAGGCTTCTTCCCGGGTTAAAACGGTATTTTTCTTGAGGCAGAGCAATTGCAATAATTCGGCTTCCTTGGTCGATAGTTTCTGTTGCTGGCCGTTAAAGTGGATCAGTTGCGTGGTATAATCGAAGGTATATTTGCCAATCTGGAATTGGGTTTGCACGGGCTCGTTGCTAACGCCCTCTTTGGCGGCCACGCGTTTAAGCAGGGCATTAATGCGCAACAGCAATTCTTCGATGCGAAAGGGCTTGGTAATATAGTCGTCGCCCCCCAGATCGTAAGCCGAGGCCTTGTCTTCCATCATGGCTTTGGCAGTAGCAAAGATAATGGGCACATGCTGGTTCGTCTTCCTGATTTCCTTGCCCAAGGTAAAGCCATCTTTTTTAGGCATCATCACGTCTAAGATACAAAGATCGAACTGCTGTTTAGAAAAAGCCTTCAGACCTTCTTCACCATCAGTACACAGCACCACATCGAATTTGCCTTTCAGTTGCAAATAGTCTTGCAGCAACAGGCCCAAGTTAGGGTCATCTTCTACCAATAGGATCTTCTTCATCATGATTAATTGCTATGTTTAAATGGTATAATAACTTCGAAAGTGGTGCCTTTGTCTTTTTCGCTCTGCACCTTAATGCTGCCTCCCATTTGCATGAGGATGTCTTGCACATAGTTGAGCCCCAAGCCAAAGCCCTTTACATCGTGCAGGTTTCCGGTATGCACCCTGTAAAACTGGTCAAATATGCGTTTGGTTTGGTCTTTGGTCATGCCAATACCCTCGTCGGCAACCTGTATGTACAAGTTTTTGATGGTGCTTCGCGTGCTGATGGTAATTTTCGGTTCGTTTAAGCTGTACTTGTTGGCGTTGTCTATCAGGTTGTAGATTACATTAGAAAGGTGCAGCTCATCGCCCATCACCAAATCGTCGGCCGAATTGAGGTTTAGCGTAACCTGGGCATTGCGTTTTTGCAGCTGCAGGCCCATGCTGTCGACAACAGCAGTAATCAGGTCGTTTACATTGACTGGCGCATATTCCAGTTTGATTTCTTTCTTTTCAAGTCGGGCTACGCTCAACACGCGCTCAATGTGGTTGCCCAGGCGAACATTTTCATCATAAATGATATTGGCCAAGCGGCTTATGCGCGTCTTGTCTTCAACCACTTCCGGATCTTTCAACGCTTCGCTGGCAATCATAATGGTGGCTACCGGCGTTTTAAATTCGTGCGTCATGTTGTTGATGAAGTCCGTTTTCATTTCCGATAGCTTCTTTTGTCTGATGATGGCCAAAATGGTGTAGGTAAAGATAAAGATCAATACCAAAAGCAAGGCTACCGATGAGGCCAACGTAGCAAACATGTTGCTGAATATCAACGAACTTACATTGGGGAAGCTCACATAAAGCATGCCCGGATCATTAATCACCACATCGTTGCTGAAAACCACATGCTCGAACGTGTTTTTAGGCAAGGGCTCATTGATGGCATGCGATACATTCTGATAGATGATACGATTCTTGTCTTTGGCCGGCGTAAGCCAGTAGTTATAGGCAAGCTTGATGTTTTTGCTCAGCAATTCCCTCCTCAGCAGCGTATCGAGTATTTTTTTGGATGGGATGCGGTCTTCCAAAGGCACATTTTTGTTATCGAGCTCTTTGGCCACATCCTGCACCAAATTAAAGCTGTTGTTGCTAAAAAGATTTGCCGTATCGGCATAGAGCCTATCCAGCTCCATTTGGTACTTTTTGCTGGCCTTTGCATCTTCTACCTTGAACTTGGCCATCATATCGGGGTCTTTGCTGGGGAAAGAAACCACATGGGGCAACCAGTTCTGCGGACTAAAGGCAATGTACCTGATGGTGTCGGGCAATTTCCCCTGCTGCAGGTTGGTTTTCAGGTGCAAAAACCTAGGCCTCACCCTTCTGCTGATGAGGTTGCCGTTTACATCCTTGATATCCTCAATATCGAGGCCCAGTTTATTGTTTGCGCTTGAATTTGGGTTAGAATAGATTCGATATTCTTCTTCGGTAATCATAAAAGGCGACAAAAAAGTGGCCTTAACCGAACTGTCCTGAAAAAGGATATAATCGAGCATTTGCTGCTGCTGCCTGTACTTTCTTTGGCTCTCGCTGTCCTTAAAGCGAACCTTAAACGCCACAATGGTATCCGTTTTGCTTTTCAGGTCTTCTTCGCGCAGCCTCCTGGCTTCGTCGTCTTTTCTATTGATGCTGGTTACGACGTTCTTCTTCTGTATTTTGTTAACCACCGCATTAAGCGCCTGGTTTACGTTCTCTTCAAAAAGCCTCGAGTTCAGCTTGTACGATTCCCTGATGTAATACACCTGCATCACAAAAACACCCAGCAGGGCCAGGGTCATGAGCGCCGTAATTATCCAGAGACTTCTTTTTTTCATCTTTAGTTATTCAAAAATAGCGAAGTATTAGCCCATAAGCCTAGGTTTTAACACTTTTTAACAAGTGTGATTGCCAATTGGTTAAACAAAAAAGCCGTCTCGAAAATCAAGACGGCCTGGCATTTAAATTTGTTTGCTTAAAAAAAGATCTTTTAGAAAGGAAGATCGTCTTCCTCGCCTGCCGATGCATTAAGGTCAGCAGGGGCGGCATATTGTGGCGCTGCCGGAGCGGCTCCTGCCGTGTTGGTCAACGCGGTTAAGCGCCAAACCACTAAACTGTTGAAATAAGAGGTTACGCCTTCTTTGTTGGTCCAAGGACGGCCACGCAAATTGAACGAAACTTCTACCTCGTCGCCTGGTTTCAAACTATCGAACAAAGCGGTTTTATCTTGTAAAGCCTCAAACCTGATGTATTCAGGATAAGTAGGGTTTTCTGCATATTCTATAATCAAATCACGTTTTTTAAACGTTTCGCTCACTTGTTGTAACGCACCGATTTCGTGCACTTTTCCTTTAATTTCCATTTCAATTCTATATTATTATCCTCGCAAACCAAATCTCTATATTTTTATTGATAACTTCGCAATCTATATGATGCAAGTTTTCCACAACAAGAGCAAGGTTATTGTAACCTGCAACAAAAGACTTTCGCCCTACCTGCAAAAAGAAGTTGCAGAACTGGGCTATACCATTGTACGCGCATTTTCTACCGGTGTTGAGCTCAACATTACCCTAACCGAGTGCATCAAGCTTAACCTTAACCTGAGGTGCGCCAGCCAGATCCTCTATTGCATCAATAGCTTTAATGCCAGCAACCCCGACGAGCTCTACAAAGGCCTAGTAGCCATGGAATGGGAAGAATTGATCGATTTTTCGGGCTATTTTTCGGTGACTTCGAACGTTGACAACCCGACCATTACCACGCCGCTTTTTGCCAACCTTAAGGTAAAAGATGCCATTGTAGACCGTATCAAAGCTCAAAAAGGCATCAGGCCAAATTCTGGCTCCGATGCCAACAAAACCGTGGTTCACCTTTATTGGAAAGACAACGAAGTTGATGTTTTTTTAGACACCAGCGGCGAAACCCTGGCCAAGCACAGCTACCGCAAAATTCCGGGCAAGGCGCCTATGCTCGAAGCCTTGGCTACCAGCGTAATTTTGGCTACCCAATGGGACCAAAAATCGCCTTTTGTAAACCCCATGTGTGGCTCTGGAACCTTGGCCATTGAGGCTGCCTTGTTGGCTACCAACCGCAGGCCGGGCCTTTACCGCATGAATTATGGCTTTATGCACATTTTGGGTTACGACGAAGAAGTTTTCTTTGCCGAAAGAAGAATTTTGAAAGAACAGGTGATTAAAAACGTCGACTTGCAAATTGTAGCTTCCGACCTTTCTGAAGATGCCGTTGAAGTGAGTCGCAGAAATGCCAAAACCGCTGGCGTAGATACCCTCATTACCTTCGAAGTTTGCGATTTCGAACGCACCCAGGTGCCTCAAACCGGCAAGGGCGTAGTGGTGTTCAATCCCGAATACGGCGAACGCCTGGGCGTACACAGCCAACTGGAGCTCACCTATAAAAGAATGGGCGACTTTATGAAGAAACAATGCAAGGGCTATTTTGGCTACATCTTTACCGGAAACCCCGACCTGGCCAAGAAAATTGGCTTAAAGGCCGACAAAAAGATAGAATTTTACAACGGCAAACTAGATTGCCGCCTACTCGAATACGAACTATACGACGGCTCGAGAAGGCCCGACGAGGAAAGGCCGAAGAGAACCTAAAAACATATACCTATGGATTTAGCAGGCATGAACGATTTACCTGAATGGGATGATTTCAAGCATTTCAGGTACGATGAAGAAGGCGAGCACTGGAAAAACCAGCCCAAATTGGAAAGGGCCAAAAACCTGTACAACCAGGCCAGGCAGGTTTACAAATACGCGGTCGTTTTTTGCGAAACCCTAAAAGGCGAAATGGCCGACATGACCAAATCGCTCATCATGCAAAACGCCATGATGCTTTGCCCCAAAATTATGGGTGCAGAAGGCGGCGATATCTACGTGCTTCGGATGGAAAATGCCTCTATCATCCGCACCAATGCCCGCGAGCTCGAAACACAGGTAAAAGCCTCGTATTTATATGAAAACTGTAGCAAAAGCGACAGGGATGTAGTGGTGGCCGAAATCGACAAATTCAGGGAACTGTTCAAAATCTGGGTACAGCACTTCGAAAAAGACGATTTTGAAGACGACTGGGGCCTGTATTAGGCTTTCAATCTCGGTTCGACAGGTCGCCATCCACAGAAAATTTCAACATCCTTAGTTATTTCAAAACCACAGGCGCTTTTTTTTGTTTATTCTTTCAGATCAACCCTACACAACCACATGAAAGATAAGGCAAAACAGCAGATGCATGAAGTCGCTTCCACGATCAGGAAAATAAGGGAGCAGAAAAACTACACCCAAGATTACCTGGCGGCCAAACTCGACATCTCGCAAAATGCATACAGCAAAATAGAGCTGGGCTACAGCAAAATTACCCTCGACAGGCTTTTCCAGATTGCCGTGATTTTGGAAGTTGAAGTGATGCAACTGCTTTACCCCGAAAAGGCAGGCAATCTGGGTCCCTTTGCCTAAACATTTTTCAACAAAAGGCATTTGGCAACAAAATTCGCGATAACTTGCAGGCTCATATTTTTCACATGCAGGCTATCATTTCAAAAACCATCGAATTTGTAAAGGCAACCTTGGCAGGCGCCGAAGCGGGCCACGATTGGTTCCATATTGAACGCGTTTACAAAACCGCCCAAACCATTAATGCCATCGAAAAAGGCGACGAGCTGATTGTGGCATTGGCGGCTTTGCTACACGATATTGCCGACAGCAAGTTTAATGGCGGCGACGAAGAAATCGGTCCGCAAAAAGCCGGCGATTTCCTGAAAAGCATTGATGTGGCCGAACCCATCATCGTGCAGGTGCAGCAGATCATCAAAAACCTTTCCTTCAAAGCCAGCTTTGGCACGCTCACCTTTGCTTCGAAAGAATTGGACATTGTGCAGGATGCCGACCGTTTGGATGCGATTGGTGCCATCGGCATTGCCCGAGCCTTTACCTACGGTGGCTACAAAAACCGCGTATTGTACGATCCGGCTATTGCGCCCAAGCTGAACATGACCAAGGAAGAGTATAAAAATACCACAGCGCCTACCATCACCCACTTTTACGAAAAGCTGTTGTTGCTGAAAGACCTGATGAAAACCCAAACCGGCAAAGCCATGGCCGAAAAGCGCCATCAGTTTATGCTCGACTACCTGGAGCAGTTTTATGCCGAGTGGGAAGGCAGGGCTTAGCTTGAAGTCGGGAAGTCGATAGTCGAGAGTCTATAGTCGATGGTCCATGGTTCATTGTCCATAGTCAGGGCGCAGCATGGAGCAATGGAAATCTTATGGCTAACTTCTTCGCCACATCAACCATCAACTATGGACTATGAACTATCAGCCATTAACCATTTGCTTTTAACACTTTACTTAACATTGGCTTAACTTATAAATTGTAAATTAGCCTTATGAAGTTAAGCGTACTTGTTCTCATCACGGCTCTTGCAGTTGGCCTTTCCATCGGCTTGGTCAATTTCCACTTTCAGGGCAGCTGGTATTACCTGCTCATTTCGTTCGGGATTTCTTTTGTAACCAGCTTTTTGGTGTTCTATTATTTGCTCGAGAAATACATTTACGGCAAAATCAAGCTCATTTACAAACTCATCCACAACCTGAAACTGGGCAAAGATTTGAAAGAGGCGTTGGGCGAATATGTAAGTTCAGATCCCATTAACGATGTGGAGCAAGAGGTAAAAGAATGGGCGGGCGCCAAAAAACGCGAAATCGAGCTCCTTAAAAAACAGGAACAGTTTAGGCGGGAATTTCTTTCCAACGTATCGCACGAATTTAAGACGCCTTTATTTGCCATACAGGGTTATATCGAAACCTTGCAAGACTGTATTGCCGACGATCCGGAAACGGCCATCAAATTTTTGAAAAAGGCCGAAAACAATGTAGAACGCTTAAGCTACCTCATCAACGACCTCGATTCGATTTCTAAGCTCGAAACCGGCGAAATCCCCATCAATTTCCAGAAATTCGACTTTGTGGTGCTGGCCAAAGAAGTAATGGACAGCCTGGAAGACAGGGCCATGACCAATAAAATCAAGCTTTACTTTAAGGACAAGTACACCGGGCCAACCATGGTGTATGCCGACAAGGAAAAAATAAGGCAGGTGATGATCAACCTGATCCAAAACTCCATCAAATACGGCAATGAAAACGGCGCTACGGCCATCAAGATATTCGAGCTGCACGACCAGTTTCTGATTGAGGTAACCGACGACGGCATTGGCATTGAAGAGAAGCACCTGAACAGGCTGTTTGAGCGTTTTTACCGCATCGATTCGCACCGATCGCGCAAAGAAGGCGGCACCGGTTTGGGCTTGGCCATCGTAAAGCACATCTTGGAGGCCCACCAGCAAACCATTTCGGTGCGCAGCACGCCCAACATCGGAACTACTTTTGCATTTACCCTCGAAAAGGCCAATCAGAACGATTTATTAAAATAGTTGCAAGAGTTAACATTAACTTAACATAGCAAACTTAGTTTTGTACCATATTTAATGAGTATGAATAGCATTTTTAGCTTCTTTACCCCTAAGGACAAAAAATTCCAACCTTTATTTGAACAAGCCGGAAGCAACGTTTTAAAGATTGCAGAAGCATTATTGGTCGTGGTAACCACCACCGACTTAGAGAAAAGAAAAGAAGCCATCAAGGAAGTAGAACGCCTTGAGCACGTGGGCGATGATATTACGCACACCATCTTTATCGAACTGAGCAAGAACTTCATTACGCCTTTCGACCGCGAAGACATCCACTCTTTGGCCAGCGCCATCGACGATATTGCCGATTACATCCACGCTTCGGCTGGCAACATCGAGCTGTACAACATGGTGAACATTGGCGATGCCATGGTAAAACTGGCCGAATTGCTTGTAGAAATGTGTGCCGACTTGGAAAAAGCGATCAAGGAATTGAGAAGCTTCAAAAACATCCGCATAATTGCCGATGCCTGTGTAAGGATCAACAGTGCCGAAAACCAGGCCGATTACGCCTGCAACTTGGCCATTGCCCGTTTATTTGAGTTTGAAACCAACGCGATAGAATTGATTAAACAGAAGGAGATTTTGCAAACGCTCGAAATCGCAACCGACAAATGCGAAGATGCGGCGAACGTGCTTGAATCTATTTTGGTTAAAAACGCCTAACAAAAACTATGACTTTAACCCTACTTTTCGTCATCATTGTATTAGCCCTGATTTTCGACTACATCAATGGCTTTCATGATGCCGCCAATGCCATAGCTACCATTGTTGCCACCAAGGTGTTAACACCTTTTCAGGCTGTACTTTGGGCAGCTTTTTTTAATTTTTTGGCTTATTGGGTATTTGGTTTTGGCGTAGCCGATACGGTGGCCAAGACCGCCAACACCATGGAAATCAACCTGGTGGTTATTCTGGCCGGCGTAATCGCAGCCATCATTTGGAATCTGTTAACCTGGTGGCTGGGCATTCCTTCCAGTTCATCGCATACCCTGATTGGAGGATTTGCAGGCGCCGCCATTGCCCATGCCGGCTTTAACGTAGTACTTTGGTATAAAGAAGGCAAGGCCGGCGAAATGCCTACCGGTGTATTGGTAATCTTGGGCTTTATTGTGCTGGCTCCGGTTATCGGGGCGGTTATCTCCTACTTTATCTCCATTTGGTTTTTGCACTCTTCTAAAAAGAGCATTTGGCCAAAAATATTTACCCTCACCTTAATGCTGGTAGTAGGTATTTACATTTACACCCAGATTAAATTTTACCACGAAATCAAACACCCACGCTTCGAATCGCATTTTTGGAGCGTAGTGCTCGAGGCCCATAACATCAAATGGTTGCTAGTTGCTTTTATCGTGATGTCGGTCAGCTTTTTCTGCCTCATTTTTAGCAGCCTCAACCAAACCCAATCTACCGCCTGGTTGCGCAAGATGCAACTCTTGTCATCAGCCTCGTTTAGTTTGGGCCACGGTGGCAACGACTCGCAAAAAGTAATGGGTATTATCGCAGCTGCCGTAGTGGTTTACATCCATACCAGCGGCGTATCTATGGACAGCCTGCCTTCATGGCTACACGTAATCCTGCCTTCAAAAGGAGCCAACGGCGAAGAAATTGCCGGACAAATGCCTGATTGGATTCCATTGGCCTGTTACAGCGCCATTGCAGCCGGAACACTGAGCGGCGGTTGGAAGATTGTAAAAACCATGGGTTCTAAAATTACCAAGGTAACGCCATTCGAGGGTGTAACTTCTGAAACTGCAGGTGCCTTAACCTTATATTTTACCGAGCATCTTAAAATTCCGGTAAGTACTACGCACACCATTACCGGTTCAATTATCGGTTCTGGCTTAACCAAGGGCGTATCGGCGGTAAAATGGGGCGTAACCGTAAAACTGATTTGGGCCTGGATACTCACCATACCTGTTTCGGCGGTATTGGCGGCACTGGTCTACTACCTGTTAAGCATATTTATCCACTAATATAAAAAGGCTTTAAGATTTAACTTAAAGCCTTTTTTTCATTTCAAGGGCTACCTGTTGCGCATCGGCATCGCCATGCTGTTCCAGGTTTTCGATGATCTGTTTGCGGTTGGTTTCCGTATGGTTTTGGCTCAGCTTGAAAACATTGGCCAAGTGCTCTACCCTGATTTCGAAACCACTGATGGCTTTGAGGTTCTTCTCAATGTAATCATCTGTCATGCGGTGAAACGCCGCTTTGCTCGTTGCCGGATCTTCGTAGCTGTTGGTTAGCTGTTTAATCACCTCTCGGGTTTCGGCTTCGTCCATCAGCCTGATTTTGCCTTTGGCCTGCACCGAGCTATAGTTCCAAGTGGAGGCCACTGCCGGATTTTCGTAAACCGAGGCACTTACATAGGCATGAGCACCCGTAAACAAGGCCAACACGTTTTCATTTCGGGCATAAGCTTCGTGATGGTCGGTTTTTTTCATCACATGGCCAACAATGCGCAGGCCTTGCTCATCTTGATAAACCTGAACCGGTACTTGGGTAGCTACAGGGCAAATTCCATCAAAACCGATTAAGGTGATAAAAGGATGCGCCTGCATAAACGCCCCTACTTTTTGGGCATCTTTTTCTTCAAACTTAGAACTTTTGTACATTTTAAAGGGGGATTTGCATGAACAACAGACCAGAAATTGCAGCAACTAAAACTCGATGCTCAATTCTACTTTGGAATCTGAAGGATGATGCCGGACCCAATTTGGCCCCTCTTTAACCAAACGGATGGCTTCATCGTCTTCGGCCTTGGTTAAACCCTTTACCACTTTGATGTTGCTTGGCCTGCCTTTGGTATCGACCTCAAAGCTGAGCAATACGTTTCTATTGGCCACCGTACCTTTGTAAAGCTTATTGTTGTTGTTCAGGTATTCTCTATACTTGGCCCAGCTATCGACTGGCGTAGGCGCCTCTATTTTAGCCTTGCCAACAACCACCGCTACTTCTTGCAGGGCTTTGTCGCTCGGCTCCAATTCGATGATGGCTTTATTGGCTTTGGTACTTACTTCTTTGGCATTAAAGCCCAAATAATTAACGGTTAGGCTTTGGCTGTTGCTGCTGTCAAGGCGCAGGCTAAATTCGCCTTTGCTGTTCGTCAGGGTTCTGATGTTGGTGTTCAGTACCTTCACATCGGCACCCGGAATTGGCAAACCATCTATTTTGGAAATGACCTTGCCACTAAAAATATCAGGGGCAAAGGTAATGCCCGGTGCCCGGCCACTCAGGGTTTGGTTTAAAGGCCTGGCTTCTCTTTTGGCCACGGCCACGTTGCTCAGGCTATCTACTTTAAGCACACGGGCCTGCATAGCCACTGGCGCTGGCGCAGCTGCCGCTACGCTTGCTTCGCTTCTGTCACTTGCCTCTGCAACCGTTTTTTTGGCCAACATATCAGCTGCATTGGCTTTGGCAATGGCTTTCTCCTTGGCGTTGAGTTTGGCGAGGCTGTTGGTTTTGACAGTGGCCAAGGCTTTATCAATTTCGGTTGCCACGGCAACATCGGCGACTGGCGCAACAGGTTTTTCGGCTTTGTTATCGGCAACTTGAGGCGCGGCATTCACTTCTACCTGCTTAGGCTGCTGCTTGGCCAATTGTTCGCGGTTGTTGCTTTCCCTCATCCAAAACAAGAGGCTAGCCACCACAAAAAGTACGGCAGCGGCAGCCGCAATACTTAAGCGTTGCGAAGTTAGGCGCCATCTTTTTTGTTCAATCGGTTTTTGGGCAATGCGCTCCTGTAATTGTTTTTGGAGCAGGGATAAAGACTGGGCACGTTTGGGCGATTGGCTCAAGCCGGCTAGGGCTTCGGCCACGAAGGGATCCTCAAGCGAAAGTTTTTCCACCTGATGCATCATTTTGGCATCGAGCTTACCATCAAGGTAATCTTCCAATACTTCAATATCTATCCACTCGTTATAGCTCACTGTTCTTTTCTATGCAAATTTTCAAATTTCTTTTCCCATTTTGGATATAGCTCTTCACTTTGAGCATATCGTAACCGGTTATATCGGCAACTTCCTTATAGCATTTCTCCTGCAGGTAGAACAGCTCAACACTCTTCCTTTGCTCTTCAGACAGGGTTTCCATGCACTTTTCCATCAGGGTAAGCTGCGTTTCTTTTGCATCGTCAATAGCTAGATGCACAAAATCCTCGTTTTCCACAAAATTATCTTCCAAAGTTACGGTAGGATTTTTTGCAGACTTGCGCAAGGCCATTAAACAGTGGTTTCGGGTAAGCACATGGAGCCAGCTTTTGAAGTTCTGTACCTGGTGCAGCTTCAGTTTCAAGACCAGTTCTTCAAAAATCTGCATCACGGCGTCTTTGCTCTGCTCTTCGTCTTTAAAATAATTGAAGCAAACCCCAAAAACCAGGTGCATGTATTTGTTGTAGAGCGAGCCCAATGCCTCCAAATCACCGCTTTTCTGATAGGCTGCAATCAGTTCAGAATCGTCGTGCTGATTAATCTTGGTGGTATTTTTGATAAACTTCAATGTGGGCCGCTGCTAAATCTTATCCAATTATAAAAAATATTTTCCGTTGTGGCTATGGAAATCTGAGAAAGCTGCCATCATCTCCTAAAACCTGAGGCTCATGAAAAAATTATTACTCCCTATTTTAATCCTGCTCATCCTGTTTGGGTTTAAAACTTCGACTACCAAAACCATTACTGGAACGGTAATCGACAAATCAGATGGTTCTGGGATCCCCTCGGCCAGCGTGAAGGCCATGCCCAGCAAAACCCAAGTAGCAACCGACCGCAACGGCCAATTCAAGCTCGACATCGACAAACGGGATAAAATCCTCGTGGTTTCTTACCTCGGCTACAAAACACAGACCCTTACTTTAACCAGAAAGAAAAAGATCGAAATCAAACTCGAGCCCAACCCGATTGACCCCAAGCATACCATAATTGTAGGCGGAAAATAGGCAGGAATCTATTTAGCTACGCTTGGCAACCGTCACAAAATAGCACCATTTCGAGCTATATTATTTAAAAATCTGGCGAGTATTTATCTTGGCAAAAGATTTGCTTAATATTGCCGATAGAAACGGCGATGAGGAGGGCACTGCATAAACGCTAGCCATCCGTCTTTTCCGCTCTTTAACCATTGAAAAGATGATGATGAAAAAACTAGGTTTATTTTTTACCGCTGGAGCGATATTGTGCCTCAGCAGCTGCGACGTGCAGAGCCAATCGAAAATCGGCAACATTTTAAAACAAATTCCTACTGGTGGTACCCCTACCTCCTTAGAAATCGGGCAGGGCATTAAACAGGCCCTCGAAATCGGAACTTCGGAGGGAGCCGACAAGCTTTCGGCGAAAGACGGTTTTTTTGGCAACTTGGCCGTTAAGATCCTTTTTCCGCCTGAAGCACAAAAAGTTGAAAAAACACTGAGAAGCGTAGGCTTAAATGCTTTGGCCGACAATGTAATCCTGAGCATTAACCGCGCAGCCGAAGATGCTGCCAAGGAAGCCAAGCCTATTTTCCTTTCGGCGGTTAAGCAAATGACCATTGCCGATGCCACCAACATTCTGCTGGGCGACAAAGATGCAGCTACGCAATATTTTAAACGCGTAACCACTGCACAGCTGATGGAAAAATTCAAGCCGGTAATCAACAACAGCCTAGGCAAGGTAGGGGCTACCAAATACTGGGGCGATGCTGCTACGGCCTACAACAAACTGCCTTTGGTGAAACCGGTAAATACCGATTTATCGAACTATGTGGCACAAAAAGCTATTGACGGCATGTTTATTCAAGTAGCGCAAGAAGAGCTTAAGATTAGGGACAACCTCAATGCCCGCTCTACCACTTTGCTGCAAAAGGTATTTGGCTACGCCGACAATAAAAAGAAATAAAGTACAACTATTGGGGCTACGCTTTCTGCCACCCATAAATTGTTGATTTGTTAATAAAAATTTCACCAATTAAAACCAAATTCTTGCTAGCTTGTTCTATCAAAAAAAGAAGAAGCCACCTATAGAAAAAACAACAACAATCAACGAAAAAAAGTCCTGTGAACGGGCGATCCGTGTAGGGCAGGCAAAGCATACCTAACCAACAGTTAAAGAAAAGCGTTTCGACAAAATTGGGACGCTTTTTTATGTTTTGGCCATTCTTTTATGATTGTCTATGTCCACGGCCACATGTACCGATACCAAAAAGCCAGGCCTCTCGGCCCGGCTTCGATGATATTAATCTGGTTACCTTTGCAATTTTTACAAAGAAACCCAATCCGTATAAAGTGATTATTAACAGAAAAACAACAATTCGAACGGGCGTTTAATTTGTTTTTGGCTTTTATTTGAGGTACTTTTATCGAGTATTTTACAGATAAACATTTGGATTTTAAGGATTTTAACTTCAACCCCGAGCTTTTAGAGGGTTTATTGGCCATGGGCTTCCGCAATGCAACGCCCATACAGCAACAGGCCATTCCACTAATTTTAGCAAAAAAAGACCTGATTGCCTGTGCCCAAACCGGCACCGGGAAAACCGGCGCCTATCTTTTGCCGATTATGCACATGCTGACCGAAAAGCATGAGCGACACAATACCACATTGATATTGGCCCCAACCCGCGAATTGGCACAGCAGATAGACCTTCAGGTAGAAGCGCTTTCTTATTTTACCAATATCAGTTCGCTAACCGTTTATGGCGGTGGCGACGGCATTGCCTACGAACAGCAAAAAAGATCGATGCGCGAAGGCGTAGACATTATTATTGCCACCCCGGGCCGTTTAATTGCGCACCTCTCGTCGGGCCTGCTTAAAATGGACCAATTGCAATATTTGGTGCTTGACGAAGCCGACAGGATGCTGGACATGGGCTTTTACGAAGACATCATGAAAATTGTAGGCTATCTGCCCAAAGAACGTCAAACCGTAATGTTTTCGGCTACCATGCCTCCCAAAATCAGGAAACTGGCCAGCAATTTATTAACCGAACCCGAGCAGATCAACATCTCGATATCTAAACCTGCCGAAGGCATCAACCAACAGGTTTACCTGATACACGACGACCAAAAAGTGCCTTTGCTGACCGAAATATTAAAATCGGCCACTTACAACCGCATCATTGTTTTTGCCGGTCGCAAGGAAAAAGTAAAGGAACTGGGCAAGGTGTTTAAACGAATGGGCCTAAAAGCCGCCTCGTTCCATAGCGATTTGGAGCAAAAGGAGCGCGAAGCCATCATGCTCGATTTCAAGAACAGCAAGCTGAACGTATTGATCGGCACCGATGTGCTGAGCCGCGGCATTGATGTAACTGGCATAGACCTGGTTATCAATTACGATGCGCCGCACGATGCCGAAGACTATATCCACCGGATTGGCCGAACCGCAAGGGCAGCCACCACCGGCACCGCCATTACCCTGGTTAACGGCAAAGACAAACGCAAATTGGCCAACATCGAAAAACTGATTGAACGCCAGATAGACCGCATGCCTTTACCCGAGCACCTGGGCGAAGCACCCAAAGAAGAGGCCATGGCCGAGAAGAAACCTTACAAAAAGAAAAAGAAGTTCTTCAAGAAAAAACCGAAGCCTGCAGCCAGCTAAAAAAATAGAAAAGCACTTGCAATATGCCAATTGCTTGCTAATTTTTGGTTCAAATTCTATACCTTTAGGCTATGCAGAACCTCCCTCCTTTAGCAGAACGGATGCGTCCACAAAATTTGGACGAGTATGTGGGACAAAAGCATTTGGTTGGTCCAGATGCGGTTTTGCGCAAAGCCATTGAAAGCGGACAATTGCCCTCCATGATTTTTTGGGGGCCTCCGGGCGTAGGCAAAACCACTTTGGCTTCTATCATTTCGCAAAACCTAGACCGGCCGTTTTTTAACCTCAGCGCCATCAATTCGGGGGTAAAAGATATTCGCGATGTGATTGACCGTGCAGCTGCGCTGAAAGACAGTTTCATGGGCCTGCCCATCTTGTTTATTGACGAGATCCACCGTTTCAGCAAATCGCAACAAGACAGTTTGCTGGGGGCAGTTGAGCGGGGCTTGGTTACGCTGATTGGCGCCACCACCGAAAACCCTTCCTTCGAGGTCATCTCGGCTTTGCTTTCGCGATGCCAGGTCTATATCTTAAAGGCACTGACCGAAGAAGAGCTGGTTTCTTTATTGCAAACTGCCATCAAAAAGGACGAAATCCTTCAAAAAAAGCAGATTAAAATCAAGGAGCACGAAGCCCTCATCCGCCTATCGGGTGGCGATGCTCGCAAGCTGCTCAATGTACTCGAAATTGCCATTAACGGCATTGGTGGTGACAAAATTACGCTCACTAACGAAAACGTATTGGCGCATGCCCAGCAGAACCTGGCGCTGTATGACAAAGCCGGAGAGCAACACTACGATATTATTTCGGCCTTTATCAAATCTATTAGAGGCAGCGACCCCAATGCCGCGGTTTATTGGCTGGCCAGGATGATAGAAGGTGGCGAAGATCCACTGTTTATTGCCCGCAGGCTGGTTATTCTTTCTTCGGAAGATATTGGCAATGCTAACCCCAATGCCTTGTTGCTGGCCAACAACTGCTTTGCCGCGGTCAATGTAATCGGCTATCCCGAAGCCAGGATTATTTTATCGCAATGCGTAACCTATCTGGCCTCATCGCCCAAAAGCAATGCCTCTTACGAAGCCATCAACAAAGCGCAGGCCTTGGTTAAGCAAACCGGCAACCTGCCCGTACCCCTGCATATCCGCAATGCGCCAACCAAGCTCATGAAAAACATCGGTTATGGCAAGGATTATCAATATTCGCACGGCTTCGAAGGCAATTTCTCCGAACAGGAATATTTCCCCGAAGAACTGAGCGGCACCAAGCTTTACGATCCGGGCAAAAATCCGGCAGAAGAAAAACTGCGGGAAAAACTAAAACAGAATTGGAAAAACAAATATAACTACTAATCTATGCTAACTATTTTTTTAGACCATCAAAGGAAGGCCTTTTGGCGCAGCCGAAACAAGGCTGGCAGCATTGCGGCACAAATTGTACTGGTCTTTTTTATGCTCTATTTCTTGGCCATAGCTATTGGCGTTGGCTTTGGCATGACCAAGTTTCTGCCCAAATTCTTTCCTGGCCAAGATGTCATTGTCAGTTTTAACGGGCTGATCCTTTATTATTTTGCCTTCGATTTCATCATGCGCCTACAGCTACAGGAATTGCCTACGCTGAGTATTATTCCCTACCTGCACCTCCGGATTTCGAAAAGTAAAATCATTCAGTTCCTCAATATCAAGGCGCTGTTTTCGGCTTTTAACCTTTGGCCGTTCTTTATCTTTTTTCCGTTTTTCTTTATCAAGATTGCACCAGCCTACGGCGTGTTTACCCTACTGATGTACATTGTTTCCGTGCTATCGTTGGCAGTATTCAACAACTACCTGGTGCTGTACATTAAAAGAAAATCGATTGCCAACATCTGGTTTACGGTGGTAGGCCTGGCCATTTTTGCCGGATTTGCAGCTTTGGAATACTACAAGGTGATTTCGGTAATGGCGGCCAGTAACTTTGTTTTCTCCAAATTGGCTTTGTATCCTTATATCGGTTTTGTTTTTACGTTGCTGGCCTTTGTCATCTTCAAAATCAACTCCACCTACCTGCGCAACAACCTGTATGCCGAAGAGCTGAGCAGCGGACAAGAGAAAAAGGTAAGTACCGATTATGCTTTCCTGAACCGTTTTGGCCGTGTTGGCGAATTGGCGGCTTTAGAGCTGAAACTAATTTTGCGCCATAAACGCCCGCGTTCGGCGCTTTTCATGAGCTTTTTGTTTTTGTGCTATGGCTTTATCTTTTACAAGGAACCCGTGATTGCCAAAAATGCCTTCGGACAAATGATGTTTGCCGCCATTTTTATGACAGGTATCTCCATCATTATTTACGGGCAGTTCATGTTTGCTTGGCAAAGCGCCCATTTTGACGGTATTTTGAGCAACAAAATCAACTTCAAGGATTTTATAAAGGCCAAATTCCTGCTCTTTACCATTTCTTGTACCATTATTACCCTGTTGGCCAGTTTTTATGGTTTCATCAGTCCGAAACTGTTGCTGTTGCACCTGGCCGCCTACCTGTATAATATTGGTTTCGGAACGGTGATCGTGCTTTACCTGGCCACTTTAAATTACAAGCGACTGGATATTACCAAAGCCGCCAGTTTCAATTATCAGGGCACAGGCGCAACCCAATGGCTGCTGATGTTCCCTTATGTGTTGACCCCGATTTTGCTTTATGTTCCATTCGGCATCATGAACAAGCCTTACCTCGGACTGATCGTCGTTTCTTTGTTCGGCCTCATCATGTTGCTGATGCGCGGATTCTGGGTTAATTATATTGTTAAAAGATTTGAAAAACAACGTTACAAAATAGCCGAAGGCTTTAGAGAATAAGATATATGTTAGAAATTAGAAATTTACAGAAACATTATGGTGGCCGCACCGTAGTTAATATTCCGGACCTGACCATCCGCGATGGCGAAACCATTGGCCTGGTTGGCAACAATGGCGCTGGTAAAACCACGCTTTTCAGGATGCTGCTCGATTTGATCAGACCCGATGCCGGCGAGGTGCTTTCAAAAAACGAAAACGTGGCCTCTACAGACAAATGGAAAGACTATACCGCTTCTTACCTGGACGAAGGCTTTTTGATTGATTACCTGACACCTGAAGAATATTTCATGTTTATTGGCAGCCTGCACAACCTGAGCGCAGCGCACGTGGCCGATTACCTTAAACAATACGAAGAGTTTTTTAACGGCGAAATCCTGAACCGTGGCAAATATATCCGCGATTTTTCGAAAGGCAACCAGAACAAAGTAGGCATAGCAGCCGCCTTGATGCAAAAACCGGAGCTCTTGATACTTGATGAGCCTTTTGCCAACCTCGATCCTACAACGCAGATTAGGCTCAAAACACTGATTAAATCGCTAAAGGCTACGCATCGCCTTACCACCTTGATCTCAAGCCACGACCTGAACCACGTAACCGATGTATGCGACAGGATTATCCTGCTGGAAAAAGGCGTAGTCATCAAAGACTTTAAAACCGACGAAAATACGCTGAAAGAACTGGAAGCCTACTTCTCGGAATAAATCGACTGCATGTAACAAACATGTATACAAATATGGTCAATCTGTACCTTGCCTGAGGTAGAGGTTGACCAAGTTTCCTTAAGGCTAATGCCTTGGGTGATACAATTAAAATACGGTATTACAGTCGATAACCCGCAAATTGGCTTTTATTTTAAGCAAGATTGCAGAATTGGCATTACCTTTGAATAAATAACAAACATTAAATCAAAATTGTAATAAAATGATGACTTCAAGATTCAAAATAGCAACATTAAGTGTAGCCTTTGCTATAGGCGCAATGACTTTTCAAGGTTGCGACAGTTTAACCAATACGCAAAAAGGTGCAGGTATTGGCGCGGCAGCAGGTGGCGTAATTGGTGGTATTATTGGTAAAAAAGCAGGTAATACTGCTGTAGGTGCCATTATTGGTGCAGCTGTTGGCGGTACTGCCGGTGGTTTTATTGGCAAGCGTATGGATAAACAAGCTGCCGAAATCCAAAATGCTATTCCAAATGCAGAAGTAATCCGCGAAGGCGAAGGTATCATTGTGAAATTTGACAGCGGTATTCTTTTCGATTTCGACAAATTTGACCTTAAAGACGCCGCCAAACAAAACGTTCAAAGCTTGGCCGCTTCGATCAACCAATATCCAGGTACCGACATCAAGGTAATCGGCCACACCGATAGCCGTGGTACCGAGCAATATAACATGACCCTTTCAGAAAAAAGAGCTGCAGCCGTTAAAGCTTATGCCGTTTCACAAGGTGTTCCTCCTGCTCGTTTAATTACAGTGGGTAAAGGTTTCTCTGAGCCGATTGCCGATAACGCAACCGATGCTGGCAGAGCCGCCAATCGTAGGGTAGAGATTGTAATCGTAGCTAACGACCAATTGAAAAAAGAAGCCCAAAAAGCAGGTTAATCATAGCGAGTTCTATTTACCTATATAACAGAAAGTCCCGACAAAATCGGGACTTTTTATTTGTTGCCTTCTTGAGTTTTACTCATAGATGTCTGCAAAATAGCCGATCGCCAGCGATTTGAGCAATAGCTCCTGTTCCATCATGGCATAAGACGGAACCGGCTTAACCAGTTTCCAATGCGGCCAGCCGTCTTGGTCCAGGCCCTCGAGCTCGTAAAAGCCCATCTCGCTCAGCAGCCTACAGGTGGCAATATGCATCAGCTCTTCTTTTTGCCTCTTGCTGTATTTCCTTGGTCCCTGACCCAGCTCCTGAACGCCGATTAAAAAGAGTACGACTTTTAGATCTGGTAATTCAGAATCAAACTCTTTGGCGATCCTTTCCTGCAAAACTTTCCATTTGGCATGTGTTTCTGCTGGTTTCATGTCACAAATATACATTTATAGGCGTTTACCTCGCCATCGTTAACGCACATCTACGTCAATTTTTTAGCTTTGTGTTATGAACCGTAAAATCAACACCGGCCTTTTGGCCTATGGCATGTCGGGCAAGGTTTTTCATGCCCCATTTGTGAGCACGCACCCCGGCTTTCAGCTATCGGCCGTTACCGAACGCAACAAAAAACAGGCGGTACTCGATTATCCGACAGTAAAAAGCTACGACAGCGTAGCCGAACTCATTGCCGACGATTCGATTGAACTGGTTATCATCAATACCCCAAACTATACGCATTACGACTATGCCAAGCAGGCTTTATTGGCCGGAAAGCATATTTTGGTAGAGAAGCCTTTTACCGCAACCAGTGCCCAGGCCAAAGAACTGTTCGAGCTGGCCAAAAGCCAGGGCAAAAAAGCCTTGGTTTACCAGAACAGAAGGTACGACAGCGGCTTCAATTCGGTAAAAAGAATCATAGAAAGTGGCATGCTGGGCAAGTTGGTTGAAGTACATTTCCGTTTTGACCGTTACCGCAACGAAATTGGTCCCAAAACCTTTAAAGAAGAACCTATGGCCGCCAGCGGCCTGCAATACGACCTGGGACCGCACTTGCTTGATCAGGCCATCAGTTTATTTGGCCAACCGAAGAGTTTTCATAAGGTATTGAGCCACAACAGGGAAAACACCAAGGTGGACGATTATTTTGCCATCCAGCTCAGTTATCCCAACGAGCTCAATGTTTTTTTAACGGCCAGCATGCTGGTCGCCGACATCCAACCAGCCTTTGTGCTCAATGGTATGCAGGGCTCGTTTTTAAAGAACCATGCCGACGTACAGGAGGAACAGTTGCTAAAAGGCATCAAACCTACCGATGTGCAATATGGCTGGGAATATCCGAACAACGAAGGCAAGCTCACGGTAGTAACCGCCGATGGAGACCGCGAAACTTCTTTAATCCCTTCTCAAAAAGGAGATTACACAGGCTTGTTTGAAGCGGTTTACCAGAACATTGTAAACGATGTGCCTTATCCAATAACCGAAGCCGATATTATTACCCAATTAGAGATTTTGGAGCACTAAGCCCCTGCAGCACTTGCGAAGTTCGTAAAGCTTTGCAAGTGTTAGCATTTCCAACCCAACTCGAAAAATCATACGCTCCAATTGTGTTAAATTAAGCATTATTTATACTTTTGGGCACCAAATATAAGACCCATGGCAAATTACGAAATCGGCGTACAACCGCTATCATTGGCCGTTATCCAACAACTGGTTAACGCGCAAAAAAACATCAGCCTTTCTCACACGGCGATTGCCCGCATTGAAAAATGCCGCAAATACCTGGACGATAAACTGAATGATAACGAAGACCCGATTTATGGCATCAATACCGGATTTGGCTACCTGCAAAACGTCAAGGTAGATTCGGCACACTTAACCCAGCTGCAACATAACCTGTTGCTTTCGCATGCTTGTGGTACCGGTGCCGAAGTACCGCAGCCGATCGTTAAATTAATGCTGTTGCTCAAAATCCAATCATTAAGCTATGGCCATTCGGCAGTAGCCTTGTCAACCGTACAGCGTTTGGTCGATTTTTACAACCACGACATACTACCGGTTATTTATACCCAAGGCTCTTTGGGTGCTTCTGGCGATTTGGCGCCTTTGGCCCATCTGGCCCTGCCTTTAATTGGCGAGGGAGAAGTTTGGTACAAGAACCAGAAAATAAGCACGACAGCCCTTTATCAGGAATTGGGCTGGACCAGCCTTACCCTGCAAAGCAAAGAGGGATTGGCCCTGATTAACGGAACGCAATTTATGAGTGCCTATGGCTGTTATTGCCTGTTAAAAGCTCAAAACATGACGGCTTGGGCCGATGCCATTACTGCGATTGCCCTGGATGCTTTCGATTGTCGACTTGATCCTTTCTTAAACCTCAGCCATCAGATCAGGCCACATCAAGGTCAGCTAGACACCGCCAAAAACATTCAAAATTGGTTGGCAGGAAGTCAGTTGATGGCCAGAAAAGGCAAACAAACCCAAGACCCCTACTCTTTCCGTTGCGTACCCCAGGTACATGGCGCCAGTAAAGACAGCATCAATTATGTAACTTCTGTTTTCGAAACAGAGATCAATTCGGTGACCGATAATCCCAATGTTTTTCCAGACGAAGACATGATCATTTCTGCCGGAAACTTTCACGGGCAGCCTTTGGCCCTGGCCCTCGACTTTCTGTGCATAGCCCTGGCCGAAATAGGCTCGATATCGGAAAGAAGAACCTTCCAGCTGATTTCGGGCACACGAGGCTTGCCTCCTTTCTTGGTAAAAAATGCCGGATTAAATTCGGGATTGATGATTACGCAATATACCGCGGCTTCTATTGCCAGCGAGAATAAACAGCTGTGTACACCTGCTTCTGTTGATAGCATTGTGAGCAGCAACGGCCAGGAAGACCACGTGAGCATGGGTGCCAATGCGGCTACCAAGTGCCTGCGTGTTTGCGATAATTTGGAAAGAATTTTAGCGATAGAACTACTTACCGCAAGTCAGGCACTCGATTTAAGGCGACCTGAACAGTCATCGCCCAAGGTGGAGCAACTGGTAAGCGCCTATCGTCAGACTGTTGCCTTTAACGATGCGGATAGATTGTTGGCCAAAGATATCCAGGCCTCTATCCTTTTCATGCGCCAAGCTGCCTTGTAGTTACAAAAACTGGCAGATGATAATGATGATGAGCAGCAGAAAAATCATTTTGTTTAGTTTTAAATAAAGCCAGGCCTGCTTGTGGCAAGCCTAGCTTTGATTAGTTTATTTGGCGGTTATTACTTGTTAAACAACTGCTTCAGGTTTACGGCAGGCATGCTCACCAAGGTTTGGTCAGAAAGCGAGCCCTTGCAATTGCTAACGGTCATGTTTTCTAAGTTTATCTTAGCGGTTTCTGTCGTATTTAAGGTCAGGTTTTGGATGCTATATCCTTTTGCCTGGCGATCGTCGCCTTTTACGGTAATGGTCGAATTTCCGGCAGTTGTAATGTTTAGGTCTTGATAAGAGGCCCACTCGCTGGTAAATGCCGTATTCTTAAGATTGAGGTATAAAGATTTGGCTATCTCTTTTTCTATGTTCACTTCGCTTACGTCTTCGGTAGCTACACTCAATTTGCTGATGGCTGTTTCGCCGTCGAAAACCAATCGGTTTACTTTTTTAAGGCTAATGGCCAGCGAATCGGCTTTGGCATTAAGAGCTACGCCATCAGCTTCTTCTAAACTGATGCTTTTCGTATCGGGCGCATAAATAAGCAGGGTAACGTACCTGTTTTCGTTGCCCTTATCGTTAAGCGTTACCTGTAGCTTGCCTTGTGCATCAACTTCCAACTTTATCAGATCTTTATCGTTGTTTGGGATTTTTACGCCGTATTTGTCATCCTTAATCAAACGGATATTGAAATACATGCCTTTTCCGTTGGCAATATTTACCGATTGGAAGGCCGACAATGTCTTGCTCTCCATATTGGCCGAAGCTTGGCTAAAGCTGTCGTCTTTTCTGGCTTCCGCCTTCCAGTTTTTGGCATCGGTATACAATACCTGCGAGCTATACACCATGCCTAAAATTGGCAACAGGATCAGCGAGGCCGCAAATGCGATTAATAATTTATTACTTGTTTTCATCTGTTTTAAGCATTAAAAGTTTCTTTAACAAAAGTGTTGTAGCGGGATTGCAGCTCATCGAAGCCGATGCCCAGCAAATAAATGTTCCTGAAAACCGATGGCAATTCATCGTCCATAAACTGGCCTTTTCTGTAGGCTTTTACATTACCTATGGCATCATCGGCAATAAAAAAACCAATGCCCCTTTTGTTGTTGATTATATTTTTGTTCTGTAGCAGCTCGTAAGTACGCATTACCGTATTAGGATTTACCTCGAGCTCTACGGCCATTTCCCTTACCGAAGGTATTTTTTGATCGGCTTGCCATTTGCCCAACAGGATATGTTCGCAAACGTATTCTGCAATCTGAAGGTATATTGCCTTGTTGTCTCTAAATTCCATGTCTATACCGATTAATATTAAACCTCTTTTTCTTTTAGGCGCACATAGGTGATGCTCCAGATAATGAGCGTGAGTACCGATAGTCCTATAAATACCCAGAACTCTGCCGTTTCTTTGCCATTGTTCGCGTTTTCGTGGATAGGCACTTTGCCCGATAGCAGTGCTTTGGTTGCCTTTACGATGATGTAGGTCCAGATGCCCGAGAAAACCATCACCGAAATAGCCGTTTTGATATAATGGAAGCGGTTAAAATAAACAGAGCCCAATAAGAACACGCTGGTTATAAAAAACGGTGCCAGGTAAAGTGGCTTGAATTGGTTAGGGTTGTTTCTGGTAAAAAAGTAGGTCGCGCTATCTGTTGTGGCGCCCATATCGTGAAGATGGCCTTTTACATAAGACACAAAGGCCAAATCTGTTAAATAAAACAGGATGATGAAGCTGAGCGAAGCCAAAATTCCGGTAAAGCATACCCCTGCCAAAAACTTCTCGAAAACGGAAGCCGGAATCATCAAATCGATTACCGCTCTCGATTTTTGACCCAAGTGGGCAAAATAGGTACTGGCAATAATGCTGATAAACAAAAAGCCAAAGACCATGAATAGCGGCTCTCTGAAATTGAGCACGTTGTAACCCAGGCTATCGCTCACCGGCAAGAGGTTATAACCGTAAAAGGCAATAAAAACGCCTAGTACCACCAAGAGGGTGATCAAAAAGATCTTGCCAAACTCTAGCCATTGTCTTTTAAGCAATAGCCCAAAACGATGTAGATTAAAAGTATTGTTCATGTTGCTTAAGTTTTAGTTAAAAATGGGTTTCAATTTGTTTTTCTCTGCCAACACGGCGTTAAACAACAGCTCAATGTCAAGCTTGCTGTCTTCTTGGTGATAGTTTGGCATTACGGCATTATAGCCAGCAAGCGAAGGCTCGGCATAAATTACCGTTTCGTCTAGCTCTTTTACGCGTTTGAAGCAAAGTTTGTCGGTAATCTCGTCAACCGATGCCTTTAAGGCTACTTTGTTCTCGTCGAGCATAATTACGGTATCGATGAGGTTGTCCAAATCCCTCACCTGGTGGGTAGAGATGATGATGCAACGTTCGTCGGTAAGTACCGAGGCCATAATTTTACGGAACTGCGCTTTTGATGGGATGTCCAAGCCGTTGGTTGGTTCGTCCATGATGACCAATTTGGCCTGTGTGGCCAAGCCAAAGGAGATGATCACTTTTTTCTTTTGTCCGTAAGACATGTTGATGAGTTTCTGTCCAACCGGGATATCAAATTCGGCCAATAGCGAGGCGAAGTAGTTGTGGTCGAAGTTAGGATAGAAAGCCGCATTTGCCTTTACATAGGCATCTACTTTTACCGCCGGCAGGTAAAACTCTTCCGGGATGAAGCAAATCTGTTGCAGCAGGGCCGGCTGTCTTTTGGCAGGGTCAAAGCCTAACACATCCAGCTGGCCGCTTTGGGCATAGACCAATCCGGCCAGGTTTTTTAGCAAGCTCGATTTGCCTGCACCATTCTTGCCCAACAGGCCATAGATGTGGCCAAAGCTGAGCTGCATGCTCATATCACTGAACAATGGTCGGTTCTTGCTATAGCCAAAATTCAGGTTGTTTATCTTTATCATATTCTACTGTATTAGTTAAATAATACACTAAATTATTGATACAGGTAATCGACTCCAAATTTATTTTCAATTATTTTTCCAAAAGCGGGTTTAAAGAACGTGAAGGCAGTTTTTAGTCAAAATGATTTTTAATGGCTGAATTGTTCGGTGAAAACCTAAAGTGCGAACCACCTTAGACACCTAAGACCAACTAAGATATATTGGAAACTAGCAACCATCTACAAATCAATTAGTGTGACAAACAGCTTAAATGGACTTATACGTCTTAAATGGTGAAAACCTAAAGCGCGAACCACCTTAGACACCTAAGACCAACTAAGGGATATAGAAAATCAGCGCCCCCATTCACAAAACCAATCCATGCGACAAACAGCTTAGATGAACTTAGATGCCTTAAATGGTGAAAAACATAAAGTATTAACCTCCTTAGACGCCTTAGAGCACCTAAGCATATTGTTAACCAGCAAACGTATTCATAAAACCAAGCAATGCGACAAACAACTTAAATGAGCTTATATGTCTTAAATGGTGAAACATAAAGTGTTAACCGCCTTAGACGCCTTAGAGCGCCTAAGCATATTGTTAACCAGCAAACATATTCATAAAACCAAGCAATGCGACAAACAACTTAGGTGAACTTATATGTCTTAAATGGTGGAAAACATAAATACTACCACCTTAGACACCTCAGCGCGCCTAAGCATCTCGGAAACTGAAAACGATTAATTGGTAACTGAAAACAACCAGCAATAAAAAACCCCAGCCTGCTTTCGCTCAACTGGGGTGGGTGATTAACCTAAACCTAATCCTTTATAATAGCGGTACGCTGATACCAAAACTCAAATTGCGTCCCGGGTTGTAAATACCTGCCGGTTTATACCTGCTCAGGTGATTAAAATATAGCTTATCGCCCAGGTTCTGACCTGTAATCCATAAGTTGATTTTTCCTTTCTTCACTTTTACAGACGTACCAATGCCTGCATCTATTAACGTATAACCATTGGTTTCGGTTTCGAAGCTATCAAAACGGTCTTGTTTAAACACATTGGTTAAGCCAATTTTAATATAGCTATCGCTTAAGCCCTTAATTTGTGGTTCGAAACGAAGCTCGTTGTTTAGGCTGGCGGCCGGAATAAAAGGAAGTGGTGCCTTGGTAGCATTATTCGTTCCTTTTACATAGGCAAAAGTATTTTCAAAGTGTAAAGCCTTAACCAAATGGAAATCGATAGAAGCCTCGCCACCCATCAAAGTAGCATTGGTTTGTACATAGCGGTACAAGGGCAATACGGTAGTGCTTCCGTCTGCTTCCTGAAAATTGATGGTTTCGTTATTGAAATTGCCCGGATAGATATAATTGTAGATTTTGTTGCTATAAGCATTTAAGCCAAGCGTAACCTTTTCGGCATTGTATTCTAAGCCCAAATCAAACTGCAAACTGGTTTCTTGTTTCAAATTGCTGTTGCCCACTTCGTACCTGAATGTACCTTCGTGACGGCCGTTGGCGCCCAGCTCGGCAATGTTAGGTGCCCTGAAGCCAGAACCTGCATTTCCTTTCAGGTTAAGGTTTTTGGCAATTTCGAAAGCAAAACCAATCGATCCCGAAACGTTAGAGAATTTATTGTTAAATGCTGTAAACACCTGCTTGCCATCGGCATCAACCAAATCGCGACCATCTATATTTTTATGGTCGTAGCGAATACCTGCATTAATGGCTCCTTTGGCAAAGTTGCGTTTCAGGTAGGCAAAAGCACCGATGTTATCGCTGGTATAATCCGGAATTAAAAACTCGTCGCCATTATTGGCATTGGTTTGGTGCATACCCTGCACCCCGATGGTCGGTTCCCAAACTCCATTGTTGGCAAAAGAATATTTTACATCGTAGGTGTAAGAATTCAGGTTGAGGTACAAACCTGGTTCGGTTGCGCTTTCTTGAAACTCTTTCCTTACGTTACGCTGAAAAGCCAAAGTGGTTTTCAATTGTCCGCCACCCAAAAGAATATTGCTGTTTAGCGCCGCGCGATAATGGTTAATATTCTGATACGGCAAGTTCAGCTTCCTCTTTTTGGCCTCGCTGTTCGAAATCACGTTGCCGTCATCGTCTAAATAATCGCCATTGTCATCTGGCCCCTCTTCTACTAGGCCAATGTTGGTGTTAAACCTCGACAGGTTCAGGTGCGCATAGCCCCAGGTCTTGTTCAGGCCAATCATCCCGCTTACATTGGTTTCGTTAAAGCCCGAATTAGGCACAGTATGGTCTTTATAGCCAAAGCCATAGGCATTTTTATACGAAACACGTCCGCGATAAACCAAGCCATCGCTATTGCCTTGCAGCATTAACGAAGAAGCCGTCAAGCCGTTGTTGGTATTGTAGTTAGTGGTAAAATTGCCGTTAAAATCGCCAGCAGCAGGCACCAGGTCGTCGATAATGTTGATTACCCCGCCCAAAGCATCAGAACCGTAAAGCAAACTGGCCGGACCTTTGAGCACCTCGATACGTGCAGCCGAAAACTGATCGACCTCCACGCCATGCTCGTCGCCCCATTGCTGGGCTTCTTCACGTGCTCCATCAACAATGGTTAACACGCGGTTATAGCCCAAACCACGGATAGAAGGCTTTGAAATGGCACCACCAGTAGTGACCTGCGAAACCCCAGGCACTTTGGCAATCGCATCAACAATGTTGGTTCCCGCCGCCTGTGCCAGTTTTTCGCGACTGATGGAAACTACCGCCAAACTGTTGGTTTTGTTGTTGGCACTGTATGGCGTACCGGTAATCACTACTTCGGCGCTTTCGATGACCGAGGCCTCCAAAGCGAAAACAATTTGGGCTCCCGCAGCCAGGTCTACCTGTTGCGAGGCGGTTTTATAGCCCACATAACGTACCTCTACCAAAAACTTGCCCCTCGATGGGATATTGCTAAAACTAAATTCGCCATTGGCGTTGGTGGTTGTGGTGGCTTTCAGGTCGGAAATATAAACCGTGGCTCCAGAAAGCGGTTCTTTGGTGCTGGCATCAAGTACCTTTCCCTTAAAATCTGCCAAATTTGCGGCCAAGGCAGGGGCCGTAAAACAAGCTAACAGTACAACCAGTAAAAGGTGTATCTTTTTCATAATATCTATTTTTACAAACAGCAACAGGCAAAGCCGATCAGCCATTTATGGATCCGTAAATTGAAATGTAAATTGCATCAGCCGAAGTTGATGCTACAGGTAGATGTTTATGAAAAAGCCGGAGGCCCGCGAAGCGATGTGGCAATCAGCTCGGCATAAGAACTGCTGACTGAAGAAATATTTTTGCTCATCAGCTTACTGCTCAGGTAAGTGATGTAAGTATTCTCCGTAGTGGTGTAGTTTTTTTCGAAATGGGCTGCACAAATCAAACAGGTTTCCTGCTGCGTTTTCACATGGACCTTGTGGGTACAGTGCTTTTCAACGGCAACTTCGGGTGCTTGTTCGTGGTGATGCAAAGCGCTCCAAGGCGTAATGGCCAGGGAAAATACCCATAGCATTGCCAAGGACAGGATTTGATGGATATGTTGGCGCTTCTTTTTCAATTTCGTGACAAACCTAAGCAAATAACATAAAATTCCTACATTTGAAATTGTAACATTGCCTTGATATGACCGCAAACAAAATAGAAGGTTTAAACCTAAAAGTAAGTCAAACACCAACTGGAAGTGAACTGAATTGCAAAGGCTGGGTGCAGGAAGCCGCCTTGCGTATGTTGTTGAACAACCTTGATCCGGCAGTTGCCGAACGTCCCGAAGACCTCATCGTTTATGGCGGCCGAGGCAAAGCGGCACGCAACAAGGAAGCCCTTGCCCTCATTGTGAAGGCGCTTCAGAATTTAGAGGAAGACGAAACGCTGCTCATCCAATCGGGCAAGCCGGTAGGCGTACTGCCCACCCATAAAGATGCACCTCGCGTGCTGATTTCTAACTCGCAACTGGTTCCAAAATGGGCAACCCAACAGCATTTTGACGAACTGGAGGACAAAGGCCTGATGATGTACGGCCAAATGACCGCCGGTTCTTGGATCTATATCGGTTCGCAAGGTATTGTGCAGGGCACTTACGAAACTTATGCGGCCTTAGCCAAAAAGCATTTTAATGGCAACTTGAAAGGCAAACTGAACGTTACCGCTGGCTTGGGCGGCATGGGAGGCGCACAGCCTTTGGCCATTACCATGAACCAGGGTGTTTGTTTGGCCGCCGATGTAGAAGAATGGCGCATTCAAAAACGTTTGGAAACGCGCTATATTGATGAAATTGCCTACGATATAGATGAAGCCATAGACCGCGCTTTGCAATATCAAAAAGAGAACAAGGCCTTATCCATCGGTGTAGTTTGCAATGCGGTTGAACTGTTGCAAAGACTGCTAGACCGCAACATTACGCCAGACACCTTAACCGACCAAACATCGGCACACGATCCGTTGATTGGTTATTTCCCGGAAGGATTGAGCGTAGCCGAAGCAGCCGACCTGCGTACCAGCAATCCCGACGAATATGTAAAACGTTCTTATGCCACCATGGCCAAGCACGTAACCCAAATGCTCGAACTGCAAAAGCGCGGCGCCATCACTTTCGATTACGGCAACAACCTCAGGGGCCGTGCCCTCGAAGTTGGGGTGCAAAACGCTTTCGATTTTCCGGGCTTTGTTCCGGCTTATATCCGCCCGCTGTTTTGCGAGGGCAAAGGGCCTTTCCGCTGGGCGGCTTTAAGTGGCGATCCGCAAGACATTTACGAAACCGACAAACTCATTCTTTCGCTTTTCCCAGAAAACGAGAGCCTGCGCCAATGGATTACCATGGCGCAAGAGCGTATTGCTTTTCAGGGATTGCCTGCCCGCATCTGCTGGCTAGGCCAAGGCGAAAGAGAAAAGGCAGGCTTGGCCTTTAACCAATTGGTGGCCGAAGGAAAAGTAAAAGCACCGATTGTAATTGGTCGCGACCACCTTGATACAGGCTCTGTAGCTTCGCCAAACCGCGAAACCGAGGCCATGCTCGATGGTTCTGATGCCGTAGCCGATTGGCCGATCTTAAACGCATTGATCAATACCGCAGGTGGCGCCAGCTGGGTATCGCTGCACCATGGTGGTGGCGTAGGCATAGGCTATTCTATCCATGCCGGAATGGTGATTGTGGCCGACGGAACCGACGATGCAGCCAAACGCATAAAAAGGGTATTGCACAACGACCCGGCCATGGGCGTAATCAGGCATGCCGATGCAGGCTACGATATTGCCAAAGACACCTTGAGGAAACATCGATTGGGCTTAGACGATTAATTGGCAAAGTCTAAATCAATTTGACGACACAACTGTTTAAAAGAAAAGCTATTATTTTATAATTTTTTAATCTAAATCTCCTATTTTCGGCTCCATGCAAAACCATAATTTCGACGTAGATATTACCGTTCCTTCTTCTGGCCAAAAGGTGAAGATCAATGCAGATTTTATTGAAGTAAACCAGACCAAAATTGCATGTGCAGACGTAGCTGCCATTAAATATGGTGTTTCGTTGATTGGCGCTGTAAAGAACCCGAAATACAAAAAATACACCATCGATGTTAAAGCCAAAGACGGACGCACGCTGAGCATTCAGTTTAACAGCAACCAGGTTGGCGAGCTGTTGGCCGAAGACCATACGTATTACTACATCATGTCGGGTTTATGGCAATATGTGAAAAAACGCTTGGTAAACGATTATATCGACGCGCTGAACGAACAACAAACCATAGAATTGGGTACAGCCAAATTCAACTTCGAAGGTTTTACCGTTAACTATAAGGCCTGGTTCTTTGGCAAAACCAAAACCGCAATCATTCCTTGGTCTGACGTGAGGTACTTCCAGAAAAAAGGCAACCTGCATTTAGAAGGTATTGGCTCTTACAACAAAATTGCCACCCTAAGCCTGCACGATAATTGGAATGCCGTAGTGCTGAACACCCTGCTCCACTATTTATGGCAGGAGCATCGCCGTGAAAAACTACAAAAAGGAGAAAAAATAGACTAACAAAAAAGCCTGGCGAAATTCGTCAGGCTTTTTTGTTTTGAACATGTACACTTGCGAAGTTTTAGATTCCAACAAACAATGCGAAGTTTTAAAAACTTCGCAAGTGTATCCCCTAAAACCTAAAGAAAGTGTCCTTGCCTCCTACTTTGCCACCAAAATTCTGGATATTGTAGGTTAAGGTAATCAGGCCATGGCGACCCAGGTTATTGGTTTGCATATCGCGGATAAAGTTTTCGTTGATGGTGATGTATCTTCTGGTATTGGTATTCAAGATATCGTTCACTGCAAATTTCAGCTGCGCTCTGTCGTTCTTCATGAAAAGGAAGGTAAGCGCCGCATTCCAAATCTGAATGTTGTTGCTATAGCCACCCACCGTTTGGTTGTTGTGCTGGATACGATAGGTGCTTTCCCAAACCATTTTCTTCGGCAAACGCAAAATCAGTTCGGTTTCGCTGTTGTGCGTTAAGGTATTCAGGTTATTGTAGAAATTATTTTTGTAGGTGCTTTTGTTGATCGACAGGTAATAGGTTTCGCCCAGTTCGAATTTGTCGTTCAGGTTAATCCTGCCCCTAAATGATGGCGAGAAGGAAATATTATTGTAATCGCTCTTGATGTTATCCACCATCACCAAGCTACGGGTATAGTTAGACCAGAAGCCTACACCAACCGAATACTGGTTCTTTCCGTTCTTGAAATCCTTTCCAATGTTGGCACCCGCATAAAACTGCCAAATCCCGTTGGCATTAATCGGTGTATTGGTTTGCACACCGCTGGTAGAAATGGTACGCGACATGATCACGGCATTTTCTTGCACGCTGCCACTGGCGTTAAAGTTGTAGTTCAACGATCGCTTGGTATCGTATTTATATAAATTGGCGTTGACCTGGTACGACTTGGCCGGCAACAGATTGGCATTGCCCTTTTGTACAAACAGCGGGTCGGTATTGTTGGCCACCGGCTGGATGTATTTGACATCAGGCTCCCTAAACGACGGGCTGTAGGTAATGGTCAGGTCTTTATATTTAATCATTAACGAAGGCGCTATAAACTGGTAATGCTGCTCAAACGAAGGGTAGTTGCGGAAGTTGTTTTTTAAATCGATGGTGTTAAACACAAGCCCCGGCTGTATGCCCCAACTATCGCTTATTTTCCAGCGCAGGCTGGCACGCGTATTGGTTTTAAAACCGCTTTGGTTAACTGTTTCAGACAAGGTTGCATCTTCAACATCGTAAGCCTGGTTTAAAGGATTTTTATAAAAAGTAACCAAGGCATTCTCATTGTCGAGATAATTGGCATTTACACTCACATTAAGGTTGAGCTTTTTGCTGATCGGTTCGTTGTAATTGGAACTGGCATACAAGTTAAGGTTCTTGATGTTGTTATCACGTAACTGATCAAGGTTGGTGGTACTGGCCGAAGGCGAATAAAAATTATTGACCGTGGTGTTAAAATTATCGCTCAGGTTTTGACGCTTGGTGATGTTGATACTGGTATTGAGCGAGCGTCCGCGTTTTTTAAAGTCCTTCCACAAGTACGAATTCAGGTTAAACTCTGTATTGTCGCCTTTTAAGTGCGTGTTGTTTACCCCGTCGTTAAGCAGGTTTCCGCTGCCGTCTTTGCTTTGGGTCAGTTGCAGGCCCCTATTGCGCAACAGGTTAAGCGTAACCGTAGGCTCGATGGTCAGCGTGGTCAATGTATCTATTTTCCATTCAAGTCTGGCGCCGATGTTATGGTTATAAGCCTTGTTGCGCTGGTTCAGGTTATTGTTGGTAAACAGTTTGTTGCTACCCAAATTCTGTTCTACATTAATCAGCTGTTCGGCTAAGGTGTTGCTTTGGCCGAAGAAATACTTGCCATTTATTTTGATGCCGTTTTTGGTCAGCGTATTGAAGTTGGCGCCGGCACCGGCCGAAGTCTGCACGCCATTAGAAGTACCCCCAAAAGAGATGTTGTTCAACGAAAAGCCGCCGTCGGTATTGATCATAACCGAGTTGATGCCCGATCTCGAAAAGCCGCCAATCCTCGATACATCGCCAATGCTAAAGCCGGGTTTGTTGATGTTGTTGCCATAAGCCAAAACACTTACCTGTGTGGTATCTCTAAAAAAGTTCATGATGGCACCGGCTTCGTACATTTCTTTGGGGCCTCCACCCGCATACAGCTTGCCAAACGCTCCCTTTTTAATGGCTTTCTTCAGTTTGAGGTTGATGATCTGAGGCGTATTGGCAGCCAACAGATCGGGATCGCGGCGTTTGGCTTCGGGATCGTCGTTTACCTGGATCTTATCAATAATATTGGCTGGCAGGTTCTTGGTCGCTATTTGCTGGTCACCACCAAAAAACTCTTTGCCATCCACCAAAATCTTGCTAACCGTTTTGCCGTTCACCTGTATGGAGCCATCAGAGGCGATGGAAACGCCAGGCAGTTTCTTCAGCAAATCTTCAACCACAGCCGTAGGCAGCGTTTTAAACGACTCGGCATTAAACTCGATGGTATCTTTCCGCACCATAATGGGCGGGCGCTCCGACAAAATCACCACCTCGTTCAAATTGTTGTGTTTTTCGTTCAGCAAGAGGTTGCCCAAATTTAAATTGGGCGTTTCGGCGGTAAGCATCACTTCCTTGCGCAAAATGTTGTACATCCAAGCATTCACCACCAAACGGTATTTGATGCCCGTTTCGAGGCCAGGGATTTTGAATACCCCTTTATCGTCAGACAAACGGTAGGTGTGCAATACGGTATCATTGGCTTTATACACCGATACCGTGGCATAATTTAAGGTGGTTTTTTGGTTTACACTATCAACCAATACGCCACTAATGCTTCCCTTTTGGGCAAAAGCAAGTGTAGCCAGACAGGTAAAAATGGCAATAAGTAGGGTTTTCTTCATAAGAGTTTTAAGTACGGATAAGACGGGCAGTTCGTTTAAATGTTGCAACAAAAACTAAAAAAATAGTAGTGTATCAAAATTGTTGGCTTATTCTACGAAATAATTCGTATTACGAAAATATTCGTAAATAATTACAATTCCAAATTTTTAACATTTAACCAAAAATGAAGAATAGCAGAAAGAGATTTTCGAAAATGTGATGAACCCTCTTTTAAATGTGACGGATACGACATTTATACCCCATTTCAGGATCTACTCTACTCAAGCAAGGCATTGATGGCTTTGGCCGCATTGGCTTCAGACGGCATGGGCGCCGACATTTCTACCATTTTAAAGTTCTTATCAATCAAGAGGCTTCTCGGAATGCCCACGATGTTGTAGGCCTGCAGCTTGGCTCGGTTAATGAGCCATTGGTAACCGTTGGCCTTGCGTTCGTTCACGCTGTTTTTCCATAACGAGGCATCATCATCAATAGACAACGAAAGCAACACCACATTGGGGTTATCTTTATACAGCGCCTTTAGCTTTTCGAAATGTGGCATTTCCTGCATGCAAGGTCCGCACCAGGTTGCCCAAAGATCAACATAAATGACTTTGCCTTTCAAACTGCTTAGGCTTACAGCTTTGCCATTGAGGTCGGTAGCCACAAAATCAACGGCCAAATCGCCTTTGCCAAAAGCCATCAGTTGCTTGAGCGAGGCATTGGCAGCTTCTTTAAAGGCCGTTGTTTTCAGGGTGGCTATTTGGGTTTTGAAGGCTTCGAGCTGTTGCTTGTCTTTTACCTTTTGCATAGCATTCACCAAGTCGCTTGCCTTGTACCAATCGGTTATGGCTTGGATATCAGCTGGTTTGCCACCTTGTTTCACCACATCCTCGGCCACGTCGCGGTAAACCACCAGTTTCATCAGGGAGGCATCGGTAAAATTTTGGCTGAGGGCTTTTACCTTGGGCTCGATGGCTTTTTCATATTGCGCTTCAAATTCCTTGGCTTTCTCGTCTTTCAGCTTAAGCTTATAGGTGCTGTAAAATTTGCCGCTCTGGTAACTGTTAATGAGATCGGCTTTGACCCGTGCCTTTTCCAAACGCAAAAACTCTGGCGAAACCTTGCTCAGCTTAGCCAGTTCCTGTCCGCGTTGTGCAGCCATGGCTTCTATCGCGGTAAAGGTTTCTTCCATCATTGGCTTTACCTGACTGCCGGCTTCTATAAACGAGCCACCTTTTGGAAAGGGAGTTGCCTTTAAATAGGCATTGGCTTCGGCGCCTTTGCCTTTAAAGCTTGCTTTTTTAGGGTCGCCGTAATCGATGAAAACCTCGAGGTCGTCGCCCGGCGAAAGGTAGAGCTGGTTCCGTCCCAGGCGGAAATAATTAGGGCTGGCTACTTTGAACCTGATGCTGAAATGGCCCATAGAATCGGCCAAGATCATACGCGTAGTGCTTGGAGGCAACAGGTATTGAAATTCGGACATGTCTTGAACCTCTACTTGGTTGTTAAAGCCTTTCAGTTGGCCTTTTAGCGTAACCCAAGTATTGGTTTGTGCCTGCAGGTTGGTTATCAAAAGGCACAGCACCGCGCCTAGCCTCAATTTTTGGATTGTTTTCATCGGGATTAGATTTGCACCACAAGATAAAAAATTTTGGCAAAACAGTTTCACACCCGACAACAGTATGGAGCCAAAAAGACTTTAACCGCCAGCAAGGGCACTAAAAACGGCTGCGACAGTGCGCTAAGCTACCATCGGCTTATATTTATTCCAATTATCGGCAATCATCCAGAGGTTGATAAGTGCCAGCACCGAAACCATGGCCAAAGCCGAGTGGTCCATCGTCATGCTGTGGACCAAAATGCCAACCATGACGGGCAAAATTACAAGGGCACCCAAAGCGCGGGTTTTCGGTATGGCAAACAACAAACCACCCAGCACCTCAATAGTACCTACCAAAGGCATCAGCCAAGTAATTTTCATAAAGGCGCCAAAAACATCCAGTTGTTCCTGGCTAAGCTTAGGCGTAGGCATGTAATTGAAGAACTTGTTAAGTCCCGCGTTAATGAACATCAGTCCAAAAAGCACGCAGATAATGGTTTTGACTATTTTCATATAACTAGTTTTTAGTTAAATAAATATAATCAATTTGGGTAGTTTAACCAATGGTTAATCTACTGCTTCCGATTCAACCTATTTTCTGGCTACAACAAAATCTTGCTGCTCACTTGCTTGTCGATGGTAATGAAGCCCGGGTATTTAACCAAATTGCCACCTACCAGGATAGAAGGCTTGATTTTTAGAGTAACCATACCCTTCTTTTCTTCGCCTTTACCTGCGCTCGACAAAAAATCGCCGATATCGCTCAGCACCTTGTTGTTTGAAACAAATTGGTACACATTGGCATTGACCTGTACTGGCACTTGGATGCGCTGGCCGGCATCGATGCTAACCCGTTGATCGACCGTTCCGGTGGCAACCTCTTGTTGATTGACCAGTATTTTGTACTCGAAGTTATTAATGGCCGCCAGGGTAGACGATGGATTGCTGATTTCGAGATTGAGGGTTGCCCTCAACGGAATATCTTTTCTCAGGTAGCCTAAAGCCAAGCCTGGCAGATTAACCAAATTTATCGATTGCTCGTTCATGAGCTTCCTGATATCGGTACCCGCCAAACTCACCTGCGTAGCATTGACCAATCGGTAGTCGCATTTTTCGAGGGCCTTGATTTGTTGCGCCTGTTTATTGATGCTGCAAGAAGAAAGGCCCAGCAGCAAAAGCAAGAAGAAACTTATTTTGTTCATGATTGATTTAACGCATATTTGATGCCAAAGGTATAAACTTGGGCCAATGTATGCGCTCATGGCCTTAATTTGTAGGCATTCGGTCCTAAAAACCATCAGCGCAATCTCACATCTCGCCACTTGCGCCCCACATCTAGAAAATTTCACTAATTTAGACCGACAACCAAACCCTTATGAACCTAAGAGCATCTCTACTTTTACTCTTGGCATGGCCTTTTATGGGCTTAGCACAAATGCCCCAACCCAACTCGGCCGAAATTGCCTTGGGCCTCAGCAAATTGAATGTAAAAGGAAGCGTATTGTACATTGCTGCGCATCCCGACGATGAAAATACCCGCCTTTTGGCCTACCTGGCTAAAGAAGTCAAGGTGCGAACCGGCTATTTGTCGCTGACCCGAGGCGATGGCGGACAAAACCTGATCGGCAATGAGCAGGCCGAATTGCTGGGCCTCATCAGAACCCAGGAGCTGTTGGCCGCCCGTCGCATTGATGGGGCGGAACAATTTTTTACCCGGGCCAACGACTTTGGCTTTTCTAAAACACCCGAAGAAAGTTTTCAGATTTGGGGCAAGGAACAAATCTTGGCCGATGTGGTTTGGACCATCAGAAAATTCAGACCCGATGTTATCATTACCCGTTTTCCGGAAGATTCGAGAGCTGGGCATGGACACCATTCGGGTTCGGCCATTTTGGCTCGTGAGGCCTTTAGTGCCGCTGCCGACCCCAAACGTTTTCCAGAACAGCTCAAGTATGTAAAAGTGTGGCAAGCCAAGCGTATCCTTTGGAATACCTTCAACTTTGGAAGTACCAATACCACCGCCCCTGATCAGCTTAAAATAGATGTAGGCCTTTTTAATCCGCTGCTGGGCAAAAGCTACGGCGAAATTGCGGCCATTAGTCGCACCAACCACAAAAGCCAAGGTTTCGGCTCTACTTTGCAGCGTGGCGAGGCCATCGAATATTTTAGTCCAACCGCTGGCGAACCTGCCAAAACAGGCCTGTTTGATGGCATCGATATCCTGGTGCAAGACCAGGCCGTTTTAGCGCTGCTGGCACAAATCCAAAAAAACTATCAGGTTGATGCGCCTTCTAAATCGCTGCCCGAATTGCTCAAGCTCAAAAAACTGTCCCAGGATAAGCCTTTTAACCATCAATTGCTCGATGAACTGATTTTTGCCTGCGCCGGCTTGTGGATTGATGCCAACGCGACCGAGAACACCTATGCTGCCGGCGACAGTGTTGCCGTCAATTATACGGCCATTTACCGCAGTAATGCTTCCATGCCTATAAAGATTATGGTAGGCAATCAATCGCGTCAGCTTGAGCCGAACAAAGCCACTAATCTGGTCTTTAAACTAGCCACCACTAATGATGACCTTACGCAACCTTATTGGCTGGCCGAAAACCATCCGATAGGGCAATATCATATTGCTTCGCAAGATGAGGTGGGTTATCCCGAAAATCCTAAAAAACTGGCGGTAAATACGGTAATTGAACTAGGTGGCGAAAAATTTAACCTGAATACGCCGGTAACTTTTAAATCGACCGACCCCATACGTGGCGAAGTTTACCAAAACCTGGTGATTGCGCCGGCCGTTACGGCTACGCTGAGCGAAAAAGCCTATATTTTTAACGGCAATACGCCCAAAACCATTACCGTACAGCTCAAAAGCTTCCGCAGCAACAGCACGGGCACCATTAAACCTCAACTGCCAGCAGGTTGGCAAAGCAGTCCGGCAGCCATTAACTTTAAGCTCGACAAAAAAGGCGACGAACAGCTAATCAGCTTTACCATTACGCCTGCCGACACCACGACTAGCGGCCAAATCGTCATGGAGCTAAACAACACCAAGGCCAAAGGGCTTAAAACCATCAGCTACGAACATATTCCAAGCATTACGCTCTTTCCAGAAGCCAGTGCACGTTTAGAAAAAGTAGACCTTAAAATGGTGGGCAAACGTATTGCTTACATTGATGGCGCAGGCGATTTGGTTGCCGATGCCCTGAAACAAATCGGCTACGAAGTAACACACCTTAACACCACACAGGTTTTGAACAACGATCTTTCGGCTTTCGATGCCATTGTAACCGGCGTACGTCTTTACAATATCAACGACGAAGCCAAAAGTCTGCAACCCAAATTAATGGCCTATGTACAAAATGGAGGCACTTTGGTGGTTCAATACAATGTAAATACCAATTTAAAGCTAAATAATTTAGGACCATACCCGTTTAAGCTGGCCAACAAACGCGTAACCGACGAAAATGCTCCGGTTAAATTTATTGCGCCAAACCATCCGGCGCTCAACTATCCCAATAAAATTACCGGGAAGGATTTTGAAGGCTGGGTGCAGGAAAGGGGCATTTACTTCGCTACCGATATAGCCCCTCAATATGCCACGATTTTAAGCATGAACGATCCAGGCGAAAGCGCCAGCGATGGTTCTTTGCTGGTAGCCGATTATGGCAAAGGCAAATTCGTTTATACTTCGCTGGTTTTCTTTAGAGAGCTGCCGGCGGGTGTTCCGGGTGCCTATCGCCTATTTGCCAATTTATTAGCTCCAAAACAGCCTTAACATGAAAGAAGAACAAAAAGACCTTCCTCCTTTTGTTAAAACCTGGAAACAGTTCTATGTCTTGCTGGCGGTTTGGTTGCTTGTGCTTATCGCTTTGTTTTACGCCTTTACCCAATATTTTAAATGAGCGCGATAGATTGGATGGTATTGCTGGGCACTTTGTTGCTTATTGTAGGTTACGGCGTTTACAAAAGCCGTGGCGCACAGAGCATGCAGGCCTACCTTTTGGGCAATCAAAGCCTGCCTTGGTATACGGTTTGTCTTTCGGTGATGGCTACACAGGCTAGCGCCATTACCTTTCTTTCGGCACCGGGATTGGCCTATTCGTCGGGCATGAGCTTTGTGCAGTTCTATTTTGGGTTGCCCTTGGCCATGATTGTGCTCTGTATTACTTTCGTTCCGATTTTTCACCGGCTCAAAGTATATACGGCCTACGAATATCTTGAACAACGTTTCGACCTCAAAACAAGGGCGCTCACCGCATTTTTATTTTTGGTACAACGGGGTTTATCGACCGGAATTACCATTTATGCGCCTTCCATCATCCTATCCACCATCCTGAACATCGACACCACCTATACCACACTTTTTATTGGTGGCTTGGTAATTTTTTATACCGTTTACGGTGGCACCAAAGCTGTATCTTATACGCAACTGTTGCAAATGAGCATTATTTTTTGCGGCTTGTTTGCGGCGGGCATTATGGTGGTGCACCTGTTGCCCAACAGCGTAGGCTTTGGCAAGGCTATTTCCATCGCAGGCAAAATGGGCCGTACCAATGCCATCGATTTCCATTTCGATTGGAACAACCAGTACAACGTGTGGAGTGGCCTGATTGGGGGCTTCTTTTTGCAGCTTTCTTATTTCGGAACAGACCAAAGTCAGGTGGGACGTTACCTTACGGGCTCGTCGGTTGGACAAAGCAGACTGGGCCTGCTGATGAATGGTTTGGTTAAAATCCCGATGCAGTTTTTGATTTTATTGATCGGCGTATTGGTTTTTACCTTTTACCAATACAATAAAGCCCCTCTGTTTTTTAACAGTTACGAGCTGAACAAGCTGCAGGAAAGTCCTTACAAAGCCGAACTGCAACAAATCCAATCGGCTTACGACCAAAGTTTCGAAAGCAAGAAAGTAGAGGTGGAGAAATTAGACCGTGCCCTGGCCAACCACGATCAGTCAGCCATCGATCAGCAACGCATAGCGGTAAAAAAGGCAGATGATGAGAGCAAGAAAATCCGCGAGGATTTAAAGGAGCTAATGCTGAAAAACGACAAAAAAGCCAGCACCAACGACAACAACTATATCTTTTTGAGTTTTGTAACGCAATACCTGCCCAAGGGATTGATCGGCTTGCTGATTGCCATCATTTTCCTGGCATCGATGGGCTCTACCGCCAGTGCCTTGAATTCTTTGGCCTCAACCAGTGTGGTCGACATTTACAAAAGGCTCATCAACAAAAATGCCGACGACCAGCAATACGTCAAAGCTTCGCGCTGGGCCACCATTGGCTGGGGCAGCGTCTGCATCCTGATGGCTTTGTATACGAGCAAGATCGGCAACCTGATTGAAGCGGTTAACATTTTGGGTTCGTACATCTACGGTACCATTTTAGGCGTTTTCCTCGTGGCTTTTTACCTGAAAAAAGTACGCGGAATGGCTGTTTTTATCGCTGCGATTTTAGCAGAGTTTATAGTCTGTATTTTGGGCTTTAACGAAGTGGTGGCTTATTTATGGCTAAACGTAATTGGCTGCCTGTTGGTAGTGGCACTGGCTTACCTGATCCAAATTGCCATTAGGGAGAAAAGCACGATAAGCTAAACACCCGCGAAGTTTGGAAGCTTCGCAGGTGTTGGCAAAGGCATTATTTCGAGGCTTGCGCCAAAAGTTCTGAGTTTAAACGAACATACTCGTCGTTCTTGGTTTCGGTAGCAATGGCAATGCCTGCTTTGGCGCTGGCTTGCGCACCGGCCTTATCGCCCATTTTCAATTGCACGCGACCTTTCCATAACTTAACCCAAGGGGCTTTCGGATCGGCTTTTTCGGCTTCGTTCATCCAGCTCAATGCGGTGGCCAGGTCTTTACCGTTTTCATAATAATACTGTGCAGCGGCCATATAAGGCTTTTTGTCGCCTTTCATGGCTTCGGCAATATTGGCCATTACCTGGGCGTCGATTGCGGTGGTGATGTTAATCGCAATTGCCGTATTTTCCCACATGATGTGCAATTGAGCCGCGGTAGGCGTTACATCGGCAAACTGCATGGTAAAGGTTTCTACTTTGCCTTTGGTGGCCATCGGTTTTACTTTTACGCGCAAAACGTCATCAGATTCTTTGTAATCGTAGGCACCCCATTGTTTGGCTGTTTTGTTGAGGATAAATGTCCACTCATTTTTACCCGGAATGGTAAACAAACCGTATTCGCCGGCCGGAACATCTTTGCCTTCAATTTTTACCGCATCGGTAAATTTAATGGTCGTGGCGCTGTTGGCACCGGTACGCCAAACCACATTGTAAGGTTCTAATGCACCGAAAATCTTGCGACCTTTGGTATTTGGTCGCGAATAGGTTAGGGTAATTTTGCCCAAACCAAAGTCTTGCACAATGGTTTGGCCACTGCTGGCCTGAGGCAATTTAATGCCTTGCGCGTTGGCCTGTCCATACAGTCCGATGGCCAGCAAAAGCAACAATGCCGATTTGATTGTAAATTTCATCTCTTTTTTGTTTTAAGTTTTCTGGATAAAATTAAACATATCCCTACACAAAGCGATGTTTGCCAGGCGAATCTTTGTCAGCCAAAAATCAATTCAGCATCAACGGCTACAGCACAGCAGTGAATGCCTTACCTTTGGTTACCATGATCAAACCAAATCCATTGCATAGCCAACAAGAAACCATCAGCATTTTGGGCTGTGGCTGGTACGGCTTGGCTTTGAGTAAAGCCCTGCTTGCCGAAGGCTACCGCGTAAAAGGCTCTACCACCAGCGAAAACAAGTTGAAACTTTTGGAAGAAGCAGGCATTGCGTCTTACCTGATCAACTTTGATGGGCCTACTTTACCTGATCATCAAGATTTCTTTACAAGCGATGTTTTGTTCATCAGCATTCCGCCTAAGCGCAATTTGCCCCAACCCGAAGACTACCTTCGCAAAATGGAAGCTATTAAACTGGCTGCTGAAAAATCGCAGGTGCAACAGGTAGTTTTCATCAGCTCGACAGGGGTATTTGAGGATGGGAATTTTATAGTGGATGAAACTGTTAATCCCCAACCCGACAGCCCAGCGGGAAAGGCCTTGCTGGGCGCAGAAGAACTTTTCAAAAACAGTTTAGCCTTTACCACGACCATTATCCGGTTTGGAGGATTATTTGGTCCCAACAGAAACCTGGCTAAACATTTTGCAGGGCGCAAGGCTATCGCCAATGGCTTGGCACCGATTAACCTCATCCACCTGGACGATTGCATTCAAATTAGCCTCGAACTGATCAAACAAAAAGCATTCGGGCATATTTATCACGGAGTATCGCCCTTTCATCCAAGCCGAGCCGAATTTTACACCCAAGCCTGTTTGGTTAATGGCTTAGAAAGCCCCGAATTTCTGTCGGAAAAAACAGCTTGGAAACAAATAGAGAGCATCAAGCTACCAGCCCAATTAAACTACGTTTTTAAGGTTGCCGATTGGGAACAATGGACAGCAAAAATGGCCGACTAACAACGATTTTGTAGATTTGAGAAGTGAGATAACCTCAAACGCTGATCGCCAATCGCTTAGCGCCTTACACTTACTTGCCTTTAATCCACGTGGCGATATCCGTAACCAACTGTTCAGACACATTCACCGGAACTTGGTATTGCGACATATCTCCCTTGGCCGTTTGCGGGCTTAGCAGATGATTCAGTTCTGGATAAAATTTTAAGCGTACGTTTGGTTTTTTATTCAAAGCCACATTCCACAAGTTGTAGTCGTTTTGGGTAATCTGAAAATCGTTTCCACCCTGTGCGATAAACATACGCTTGGTTAGTTTTTTGGCGGTTTCTATCTGGTTATAATTGTTCAGGTCTATCCAATAAGATGCCGGCAAGCCCAAAATAAGCGAATCGGGTTTCATTTTATCCAGTTTGGTTATCCTGGTCTGTCCTACCGCTTTAAGCACTTCGTCGAGGCTTTTCTTGCTAGCGGCCGTGGTGTCTTTGGCTAGCGAGAACATATAGTTGTTTTGTTCTACGATGACATCGGTTAGCTTTCTCGATGGCGCCGATAGCATGATAATGCCTTTCAGGTCTGGCAACTGGGCACCTAAACGAGGGGCCAGCATGCCACCCAGGCTATGGCCCAGCAGGTAAATATTCTTAAGGTCGGCACCCTTAACTGTTTTGGCTAATGCCACCGCAGCCAAGGCATCGTCGGCTACCTCTTCTTTTACCGTAAAAGCGCCATTAAATTCGCCTGGATAAACCAAAGTACGCTTTACGTAACGCACCGAGGCAATGCCTTTGGCCGCTAAACCAAGTGCAATGTCTTTTAATGGCTTGTTGGGGCCAACGGTTTCGTCCATATCGCTCGGGCCCGAACCATGTACCAATACCACTACCGGAAAATTCACGGCTTTTTTAGGGGTGGTAATAACGGCAGCCAATTGGTGCTTGCCCGAAGTAAGGTAAACTTGTTTTTCGTGATATAAAGTGGTATCTGCGGCGTAAGTTGGCAAAGTATAGGCCGCTGCTTTTGGCGGCATGAAAATACCTACCAGTTTCTCGGTTTTATCAAACACCAACAGAAATTCCTGTTCGTCTTTTTCAAATTGGCCATCGCAGGTTACGGTATAGTAATCGCCCTGCACCTTGCTGCGGATCGGATCGATTGATTTTACGGCACCCAACTTAGTCTTAATATTCGCCCAAAGGTCCTTCAGGTTATCGGCTGTAATTTTAGCCTGCTCCGTTTCAGAAAAAAACTGATGAGCTTCGGTATATTTCTGTGTTTCCAATAGGTCGAAAAACTGGCCCGCCTTACCAAAAAGGCTGATTACATTTTGCGAAAAGGCAACTGTACTGAACAATAAAAACAACGAGAGGGTAAAGATTTTCTTCATAATTCTATGGTGTAGAACCAAAGTTAACAATATTTGCTTCGCATCCTAATCTGGACCACTACGTGTAGAGTTGTGCTGGGCCGAATTTAACATTCTTTAACAAAAAAGCCACTTCCCAATTAGAGAAATGGCTTTAGGTTTTTAGCTGTTTATGTTAAAGCAAAGTGGCTTCGATGGTGATGTTGGTGTTCAACAATTTAGAGATCGGGCAGTTGGCCTTGGCATCGGCAACCAGCTCGTCGAATTTCTCTTTCGACAGGCTATCGGCTTTTACCTTTACCTCTAAATGGATGTTTACGATTTCGCCTTTTTCGGGGTTAAGGTCGACCGTAGCCTTGGTGGTAATTTCGTCGGGCGTAATATTTTCGGCCGAGATGTTGAAGCTCAGTTTCATGGTAAAGCAGCCCGAATGTGCGGCAGCTACCAGTTCTTCGGGGTTGGTTCCTATTCCCTCTTCAAAACGGCTTTTAAAAGAGTATTGGGTTTGGTTCAAGGTGCCACTTTGCGTGGTCAGGGTACCTTTTCCGTCTTTTCCGGTGCCATTCCAAACGGCTGTTGCATTTCTTTTCATATCGATTGTTTTTTTAATAAAGATGATTTCGCGCTCAAATGTTTGCCCCTGCCACTGATCTGACAATAAATTTACCATATTTTCTGCAACTATTTATGCTGGAAATATGCAGCACATTAATATCTTTGTTAATCATCCTTATCCCTAATCAAACGTTGACAACAAGTAATAAGCGATACAAAAAAGTACTGGTTATAGAGGACAACCACGCTATTTTAGACGTGATTACCTTAATTTTGCAGAGCGAGGCCTACAAAGTGTCGGGATTGAGCAAAGGCGGCCACATGATGGAACACATCCAAGCATTTGAGCCGGACATGATGATCCTGGACATTATGCTACCCGATGCCGATGGCCGAGAACTTTTGGAACAGTTGCGCACCAACGAAGCCACAGCGCATATTCCGGTTTTGATGATTTCGGCCAAATATACCGACAAAACCATTCAGCATGGTGCTTATAAACCCAATGGCTTTTTGGCCAAGCCTTTCGATATAGACGAGTTGCTCGACAAGATTGAAGGCATATTGGCGGGCAAAACCTATTAGTTTTTTCGCTGGTTCATTTTCCGTAACTTAGGTTAATGAATCATCCCAACCAACAATTAATCGAGCATTTTTATACTTGCTTTAAGCGCAAGGATTACAAAGGCATGCAGGCTTGCTATGCCGATAATGCTGTTTTTAGCGATCCCGTATTTCAAAACCTCAATGCCGAACAGGTAAAGGCCATGTGGGAAATGCTGCTGTCGAGAGCGAAGGACTTTAACATCGAATTTAGCGAAGTAAGTGCTGATGATGGCCATGGAAAGGCACATTGGGATGCTTATTATGTCTTTTCTTCCACCGGACGCAACGTGGTAAACCGCATCAATGCCAGTTTTGAATTGGCTGATGGCAAGATAGTCAAACATACCGACAAGTTCGATTTTTATACCTGGGCCAGGCAGGCGCTGGGTTTTAGCGGCTGGTTGTTGGGCTGGACAGGCTATCTGCATCAAAAAGTAAGGGAGCAAGCCATGGACAACCTGAACAAGTTTATGGCGAGTAAATAACCTATGGCCTTTTAACCACCTCAGAAACCTTAGTCTGTAACTATCTCTTTTGTCTTAGGTGTCTAAGGTGGTAAACCTTTTTCTAGCTTAACTTTTCAAGTAACAAGGCAACCTTAAAGCAAGCTATGGACAACGCCTGAGCAAGTTTATGGCGAGTAAATAGCTTATGGGGTTTCACCACCTAAGAAACCTTAGTCTGTAAATGTCTCTTTTTGTCTTAGGCGTCTAAGGTGGTAAACCTTTTTCTAGCTTGGCTTTTCAAGTAACAAGGCAACCTTAAAGCAAGCTATGGACAACGCCTGAGCAAGTTTATGGCGAGTAAATAGTTTATGGGGTTTCACCGCCTAAGAAACCCTAGCCTGTAAATGTCTCTTTTTGCCTTAGGCGTCTAAGGTGGTAAAACCTTTTCCAGCTTGGCTTTTCAAGTAACAAGGCAACCTTAAAGATTTATAACCAGCAAATCGTTTATAGGGTTTCACTACCTCAGAAATCTTAGCCTGTAAATGTCTCTTTTTGTCTTAGGTGTCTAAGGTGGTAAACCTTCTATCTTAATTTTTCGATTAATGAGATTACATCAAGCTGTTGTTGTTCGCCGCTTTTCATGTCTTTGAGTGTAAGTAGGCCACTTTGCATTTCATCTGCACCAATTAAGATCACAAAAGGAATATTTTTCGAATCGGCATAGCCCAATTGCTTTTTAAGCTTGGCCGCCGATGGATAAAGCTCGGCAGCTACACCTGCAGCCCTTAGTTGTTGCAAAATAGGCAAAGCAAATAATTCGGCTGCTTCATCAAAGTTGCTAATTAGTACTTTGGTACCTTGCGCAGCAGTTTCAGGGAAAAGATTTAATTCTTCGAGAACATCGTAAATACGGTCGGCACCAAAAGAGATGCCTACGCCAGTGAGGTCTTTTAAACCAAACATACCTGTCAGGTCGTCGTAACGGCCACCACCGCCAATGCTGCCCATGGCTACTTCGTTGGTTTTAACCTCGAAAATACAGCCGGTATAGTAGTTTAGACCTCGAGCTAAAGTGATGTCTAATTCGAGTACTGTTGATAAGGCCACGCTATTGGTTGTCAGTTTGGCTACATAATTGAAAACCGTTTCGATTTCTTCGATACCCTTTAGGCCTGTGGCCGAATTGGCCAACACTTTTTTCAGGCTCTCCAGCTTCTCCACGTTCGAACCTTCCAATAAAATCACCGGTTTTAATTGCTCGATATCAGATTCGGTAAAGCCACGCTCCAACAATTCTTTACTTACGCCATCCAAACCGATTTTGTCGAGCTTATCAATAGCCACGGTCATGTCGACAATCAGTTCCGGCTTGCCAATAATTTCGGCTATACCCGACAGGATTTTACGGTTGTTGATTTTGATGTTAAAGTCTTTCAAGCCCAAGCTGCTTAACGCTTCATGATAGATGAGCACAAACTCAGCCTCGTTCAACAACGATGGCGAACCCACTACATCGGCATCACATTGGTAAAATTCGCGGTAACGCCCTTTTTGGGGCCTATCGGCACGCCAAACCGGCTGTACCTGAAAGCGTTTGAAAGGAAAGGCGATATCGTTTTGGTGCATCACTACGTAGCGGGCAAAAGGCACCGTCAGATCGTAGCGGAGGGCTTTTTCAGAAATTTTTGAAGTGGCCAGCTGCGAGTTTTTATTGGCCAACAACTGTTCGTCTACCTTAGCCAAAAAATCACCACTGTTTAAGATTTTGAAGATGAGCTTATCGCCTTCGTCGCCATACTTACCGGTTAAAGTAGCCAGGTTTTCCATGCTCGGTGTTTGTATTTCGGCATAGCCATATTTCTTGAATACGGTTTTAATGGTATCGAAAATATAGTTGCGTTTCACCATCTCCTGTGGCGAAAAATCCCTGGTTCCTTTGGGTAGGCTTGGCTTGGTAATAGACATGTCGCAAAAGTACGAAAACAGAGTCAATAGTCCATAGTCATTAAGACTAAAGACCAAAGCTTAAAGACTAAAGGCCAAAGCCGGTTTTCAGTCGACAGTTAGCCGTTGGCCAGGGACACTTGCGAAGTCTTAAAGACTTCGCAAGTGTTGTCGCAAAACTACTGCTTCGCCGCCCAGGCATCCATTTTGGCTTCGAAAACGCTCAACGGCAACGAGCCGTCTTTAAGCACTTCGGTATGGAAAGCCGATAGTTTGAATTTAGCGCCCAATTCCTTTTCATATTTGCTTCTCAATTCCCGTATTTTCATGGCCCCGATTTTATAGCCCAAGGCTTGTGCAGGGATACCCATGTAGCGCTCAATTTCGGCAGTGGCTCCTTCTTCGCTAATGGCCTCGTTGTCCATCATGTATTTAATGGCCTGCTCGCGGGTCATGTTTTTGGTATGGATGGCCACATCAACCACCAAACGGATGGCACGGTGCATTTCGTCGCCCAAGGCACCCATGTGCTGGTAAGGATCTTGGTAAAGCCCCAACTCCTTGCCTAGCGACTCGCAATACAAGGCCCAGCCTTCCACATAGGCATTGTGGAAACCAAACCTGCGGAATTTTGGCAAAGAAGTATTTTCTTGGGTAAGCGAAATCTGATAATGGTGACCCGGAATAGCTTCATGCAAAAACAGCGATTCCATGCCCGAAGTGGTATTGAATTTCTTAGCATCTAAAATAGGCACATAAAATATACCCGGACGTTTGCCATCGGCCGAGCCCTGGTTGTATTCGGCACTGGCCGAAGCCGCCCTAAAAGCCTCGGTCTGCCTGATTTCGAAAGGCGTTTTAGGCTCGTGATCGAACATTTTTTTCAGGTTTGGCTTCATGCGCTCGTGAATGTTCTCGAAAGCATCCAATACCTCTTTTGGTGTTTTGTAAGGCATAAATTTAGGGTCGGTTTTCATGTATTCGAAAAAGGCCTTCAAATCGCCTTTAAAACCTACCAAATTTTTGATGCTGTCCATTTGGCCTTTAATCCTGGCTACTTCCTTTAAGCCTGTCTGATAAATCTCTTCGGGCGTTTTGTTGGTGGTCGTTTGCTGCCTCACCAGATATTCGTACCAGGCTTTGCCTCCTGGCAGTGCCGAAAGTCCAGCAGTGGTTCTTGCCTTTGGCAGGTATTCGTTTTGCAGGAAATCGCCCAGCTTTTTATAGGTTGGTACGATTACGTTGGTGATGGCCTGTTTGTATTCTTCGGTAATTTTCTTTTTGTCGGCTTCGCTAAAATCCTTTGGCATCAGTTTTACCGGCCCATAAAACAAGCTCTGCTCAGGATTGGCCACAACCATGCTCTGCATTTGCGGAATCATTTTAACCACCAGGGCTTTAGGGAGCACAATGCCTGTCTGCATTCCTTTTTTGAAGTTGCCAATGGCCGTATCGGCCCATACCGAAAAGGCCGAAACCCTTTTCAGCCAATCGGCGTAATCCTTTACCGTTTTAAAAGGCTGTGCGCTCGTTCCCGAACCAAACTGGCCGATGGTTAACGGCAGGGCGAACATCTGGTTAAAAGGCAAATACTCTTGGTGGTATTTAAAGCCTTCGATATTCATGTTGAGCTGGTCTTTCAAAAAATCGTAAGACAGCTTGTCGTTATCGTTCAGTTTTTCGCGGTCGTAGTGGCCCAAACTATCCAAAAAGCGTTCGTTGAATTTTTTCGATTCGGCAATAAAAGCCTCTGAACCCGTGTTGGGCAGCAAATCGTTGTAGCGGTCGTCGCCGGCAAAGGTGGCGTCCAAAGGCGATAGTTTAAGGCCTTCCTGATAATACTGCTCGCAAAGCGCAGCAAAGTTCTTGTTTTCGGCATTGCCTGTCGCTTGGCCTGATGGCTTGCAGGCATGGAGTGCGCCAATAGCCACAAGGGCGATGGCTAATCTTTTGTTTATCAATTTCATTTGGTGTAGGATTGGTTATTTACAAACTAATTTACTGCTTTCGGTTTACATTATCCAAGTAACGTTGTTGTAGGTGTTTTTCGCCAACATGGCCTTACTTTCTCAACGGCAATCGTTTTCGGTAGCTGAGTTGGCGCCAAATCCATTCGATAGGGCCATAGTTATAGCGCGATAGCCACCAATGGCTCAAATATACCTGTACCGTATACACCACTATGGCCAGCAACAAATAAAACCAAATAGGCATCGAATTAAATATACCTAAGCCGAAACCAGAAAAAACAAGCATCCCGATGAGGTTCTGCACCATGTAATTGGTCAGCGTCATTTTACCCATAATGGCCAGACTGGCAAAAAAACGGTTGCACTTGCCCGCCACATACAGCCAACAAATAGCCGAACTAATGAAAAGCATGGTGCTCAGTACCACCCAATAAGTAATATTATAGTAACGGTTCAGCATATTCCATTTAAGGTGCTGATCCAGTATCAAAATGGCCATGAACAACAAGCTGGCTCCCAGCGAAATCCAGAAAGCTTTTTTAACGTATTTTACCTTGGTGGCTAATTGGCTGAAAAAGTTGATGCGATAGAGCGTAAAGCCCCAAAGGAAACAGCAAAACATAACCACATGCACGGTGTACAAATAAGGTTTGCTGATCATCTGCGCCAAATAGGTGCCTTTTAGCCCAAAATAAAGCACATCCAAGAGGTTGTGGCTTTGATAGAGGGGAAGTATAGCCGTCATGTGTTTCCAGCCACTATCGCCCAGCGAGTGGATAAAAGAATTTAAACCAGGAATAATCAGTAGCAAGATGATGCTGACCGTAAAGCTAGTTTTGGCCGAGCTACGGTAAAACAACAGGAGCAACAATCCCAGGAGTGCATAATCCTTTAAAATATCGCCAAAAAAGATAGCACTGTTTATAAATGCAAGCACCAATAACCAGAACATCCGCCCTGCAAAAAAGCCATAAGGATTATGCCCTTTGTTGCTTACATTGTTCATTAAAACCGCAAAGCCATAGCCAAAAAGCATGCTGAGCATGGTCCACGATTTGGCAGCGAAAACAAAGCCTGCGGTATACATGATGATGTTGGTCAGCAGATCGGGCTTAAAAGTTTCCCAGTTTCTGCCAATGGTAAAGAAATCGTAATAGTTCATGAGCACTACGCCGAAAAGCGCCCATCCTCTTAATATATCAACAATTACGGTGCGCTGGCTAAGCTGGAGGGATTGGCTGGAAAGGTCGTTCATCTTCAATAGGTTGATTAACCTAAAGATAATGTTTTTCGGGTCAAATTGCCCAACCCGGTTTATAGCTCTTTGGTAAACCGATCAAGCGCTTTGAGGATGCTTGGCATTCGATAGGGGCCCGAAAGCTGCCTAATTTGCTCGGCGGCCTTATCCAATTCCATTCCAATAGCCGTTATAAAAATCGGTTTTTGGCTTTCGCCTCTTAGCAAGGCTCGTTTGTTTTTTTGGAGGGTTGCGAAATTAGATTTGGCCACACCAATAACAGGAATGTTTTTGTGGAGGCTTTCGAACAAATAGGCGCCTAGGCCAGGCTTGTTTTCATCGTCGAGGTACACAAAACCATCTACAATGATGGCTTCAACCGTTTGGCAGTCTATTTTGCTGAGCAGGCTTAAAATACAGGGCAGTTCTCTTTTGTAAAAGGCGCCCGATTCGTATTCGGCTATATTTTCGAGCGTTTCGGTATACACCTCGAATTTTTCGCTGGCACTCCAATCTTCAAAAGCCACGCACACGGTTTTGCCTTTATCGTCAAAATAATAGGTATCGAAAGCTAAAATCATCTGGTTCTCTCTTTGTCAGCTATTCCATTAATTTCTGGGGTAAGCGGTTAAAGATATTAAATTTTGAGCAAGGCCTTCTGAGCTTCCGGCCAATCCAGCCAACAAAAAAAGCCACCTTTTCAGGTAGCCTTTTACTATTTTAGATTGTCGCTCCAAAACTTTGTGGACAATACGTTTCTGATTTTAAACCAACAATCTTACCGGTTCTTCCAGCAACGATTTTAAGGTTTGCAAGAAAGCGGCACCAGTAGCGCCATCAACCACACGGTGATCGCAGCTTAGGGTTACTTTCATGATGTTTCCTGGAACCACTGCACCGTTTTTAACTACCGGCACCTGCGAAATGCCACTTACGGCCAAGATACAAGCATTTGGTGTATTGATAATGGCTGTAAACTCGTCAACGCCAAACATACCCAAGTTAGAGATGGTAAAGGTAGAGCCTTCCATTTCTGCAGGTTGCAGTTTTTTGGCTTTGGCTTTTCCGGCAAAGTCTTTTACTTCGGCAGAGATATGGCTCAACGATTTGCCATCGGCGAAACGGATTACCGGAACCAATAAACCTTCGTCAACTGCAACGGCTACGCCAATGTGTACGTGTTCGTTGGTACGGATGGTATCGCCTTGGAACGACGAGTTAATGGCAGGGTGTTGTTTCAGGGCAATAGCCACAGCTTTTACCACTAAGTCGTTGAAAGAGATTTTAACCGGAGCAAAATCGTTCATTTTGGCACGGGCTGCAATAGCCTGATCCATGTCGATGCTCATGGTTACATAGAAATGCGGTGCGGTAAACAAGCTTTCAGACAAACGTCTGCTGATGGCCTTGCGCATTTGCGTAACTGGTCTTTCGCTGAATTTCTCTTCGCCAACAAAAGTAGGGATCGCCGGAGCTGCACTTGCGGCAGGAGCGCTTTGGTCTTTCGATTTGGCACTTTCTGCTTGGCTTGGCTTGAAGTTTTCTACGTCTTTTTTGATGATACGACCGCCTTCTGCGCTACCCGCAACCTGGCTTAAGTCGATACCTTTATCTTTTGCAATTTTCTTAGCCAATGGCGACGCAATGATACGGCCACCGTTAGCGTTTGAAACGGCTTGTGCTTTTTCTTCTGTTTGAGGGGCTTCGGCTGCTTTTGGTGCATCAGCTGCTGCGCTGGCTGCTTTCGCAGGAGCATCGCCTTGAGTCAAAATCCCAGAAATATCTGTTCCCTCTGGACCAACAATAGCAATAATGCCGTTTACTTTGGCGGCTTCGCCTTTGTTTACGCCAATGTGCAACAAAGTACCGGTAGCGTAACCCATTACCTCCATCGTAGCCTTATCGGTTTCTACGTCGGCCAGGATATCGTCGTCTTTTACTTTATCGCCTACTTTTTTATGCCACTCGGCAATTACGCCTTCGGTCATGGTATCGCTCAACAAAGGCATGCGGATTACCGTAACGCCTTTTTTGCTCAATTCTTCTTCGCTTAAGCCACCGCCTTGGGCTGGTGCTTCGGCTTTGGCTTCTTCTTTTGGAGCCTCGGCTTTAGGCGCATCTGCTTTTGCATTGCCTCCTTCGGCTTCCAGGGCAGCTTTGTAGTCTTCGCCTTCCTTGCCAATAACGGCAATTACCGCGTCGATTGGAACAGCTTTGCCTTCTTCAACTCCGATGTATAATAATGTTCCATCCCAATAGGATTCTAGGTCCATGGTTGCCTTATCGGTTTCCACTTCGGCCAAAACATCGCCGCTTTTTACTTTATCGCCTACTTTTTTATGCCACTTTGCCATTACCCCTTCGGTCATGGTGTCGCTCATCTTAGGCATTCTTACTATATCAGCCATCTATATAAATCTAATGAAATGCGTTCTAAAAATTAATCTTTTACGTAAGGGTAGTCGGTTTGCACGTACACGTCTGTGTAAAGTTCCGATGCATCTGGCCATGGCGACTCTTCTGCAAATTTTACAGAATCTTCTACAATGCCTTTTACTTTCTCTTCGATTTCGGCGATCCAGTTTTCATCGGCATATTTCTCTTTCAAAATGGTTTCCCTTACGCTTTCGATTGGATCTTTAGCTTTGTATTCTTCCAACTCGTCTTTGGTACGGTATTTTGCCGGGTCAGACATCGAGTGTCCGCGGTAGCGGTAAGTCCTCATTTCCAAGAAAGTTGGGCCTTCGCCTGCACGGGCACGTTGGATGGCCTCGTCCATGGCATTGTGAACCGCAACTGGGTCCATCCCGTCAACCGGTGCGCATGGCATATCGAAACCTAAACCAATTTTATAGATATCGGTCATGTTGGTGGTACGTTCTACCGAAGTACCCATGGCATAACCATTGTTCTCACAAACAAAAATTACCGGCAATTTCCATAGCATAGCCATGTTGAAAGCTTCGTTCAAGGCGCCTTGACGAACGGCTCCATCGCCCATGTAGCAAATATTTACGTGCTTGGTGCCTTTGTATTTTTCGGCAAAAGCGATACCAGCTCCAAGCGGGATCTGACCGCCTACGATACCGTGGCCACCGTAAAAATGATGTTCTTTACTGAACATGTGCATAGAACCGCCTTTACCTTTTGAACAGCCTGTAGCTTTGCCGTACATTTCGGCCATAATGCTGTCGGCACTAACGCCAAGAGCCAAGGCATGGGCGTGGTCGCGATAAGCGGTAACCATCGAGTCGCCTTTTTCCATTGCTGAAATGGCACCGGCAACTACTGCTTCCTGACCAATATAAAGGTGACAAAATCCGCGTATCTTTTGCTGTCCGTAAAGTTGTCCGGTCTTCTCTTCGAACTTGCGCATCAGCAACATCGACTCAAACCACTTCAAATAGGTATCCTTATTTATTTCTACTGCACTCATGTTTGGGTATTGATTTTTATTTACGGGAACAAATTTAATTTTTTTATTATATTTTCTTACATCATCGTATGTAAAATTATCCGTGCCGAGCACTAAACACAAGGGATTTAGCACCGTTTTAGTGTCTGAATTACACTAATATAGACTGTAAGGAGGTCTAAGTGGGCATTAATATTTTTCTGCCGATAACTTAGCCCCATTTTTTGATGCTCGATTGGCAAAAACAAAAAAATTTTATTCTGTTGGCTATAAAGGGCGAAAGGATTTTGAAAAATAAGGTGTTTTCGAAAGATTTTTAGCTATTCCCCTCCGCTGGAGGGGTGCCCGAAGGGCGGGGTGGTTTTTCTTTGGGCAAACAAAGAAACTTGTTTTTCGTCTCCTAGCCTGCGGGCTAGTCCTTTTGTCTTGAAACAAAAGTGACCAAAAGTTCAAGGCTTTTGCATATTCGTTGCGCTAGCCGTGCCAATCTTAATTGGCGCAATATGGAGACGCGATGCTGTAGTGCTGGGTTATCGTTTATGCTTTTTGCTTCGGCCATCTTGCTTGTGCGATGCAATGTGAGATGACCTGCAAAAGATCGACCCGCTATCCCTGCCTAATTTGCAAAGGCCGTATGGCGAAGTTACAATACTTGTGCTGTGGCCTAAATTCCTGTTCTTTTTTACAGTCACTGAACTAGCTAATGTTCATGGTGCAATCTCATTGATAGCACGCCATCCGCTGGCCAGTGCCAGGAAAAACGGAAAAAGCGAAGCAGTAGCCCTTAATTTTGCAATGCCGAGCCTGAAGCGAAGCGGTGCTGCATCACTTGCGCACTTGCTTTAAAGCAAAACCGAATCAGCAGCACAAAGCGATCCGCTTTTACAGTTGAGCATAGGGCTTGAGCAAAAGGCACCTCGGGTCAGCGGGGCCTTTTCTTTGCTTCGTTTCTTTGGGCAAGCAAAGAAATGAAGAGAAAAGGAAAATTAAATGAGGATTGTCTGCACCTCATCGAAAGCGCCTTACGTTTTCCACAGGTCAAGTCCTCATGAACCAAACCCGGATCATTCGCCTTGGCTTAAACGATTTATCAACAAATGTGACTTCAGGAAAGTAGCTTCAGCGCCTTAGAACGCGCAAAATGTTAATAACTTTTACATTTAACTGAGATTCATTTGGATAACATTTGCAAAAGACATATTTTTGCTACCCTAACAATAAGCCCTTGTGGTGTACGTTTAAGTGTAAGTGCCCGTTTACCCAAACTTAACAGCATAACATGATTAAAAAGATTTTGTTTTCTACTCTTATCGTTCTCGGTAGCTACACCGCTACATTCGCACAAAGCAATAAGACCAAAGAAGCCAAACTAGAAGATCCTGACAACTTAGCGTCGCAATATTTCTCGCAGGTAATGGGTGTAGCCGTAGATGCGACATCGAACCTGAAGCTATACAAGTTTATTTACGAGTGGATTGGAACCCCATACCGCTACGGCGGCAATACCAAAAAAGGGATTGATTGCTCGGCCTTTACCAAAGCCATTTACGACAAGGTTTTTAACACCAACATCTTGCGCAACTCGCGCGATATTTTCAGCATGGTTGATCCTTTATCGAGAGACGAACTGAAAGAAGGCGATTTGGTTTTCTTCAAGATCAAAAGCCGCAGCATTTCGCACGTGGGCGTATACTTGGGCGATAACCGCTTTGCACATGCCTCGGTAAAAGGCGTACGCATCAGCAACCTGAACGAACCTTACTACAGCCGCTATTTTTATAAGGGCGGACGGATTTTAGATCCGGCAAACAAAGAATTCATCGAAGAATAGCCTCTGGCATCCGATTAAAAATATTCCAATCCTTCCCCATAAAACCGGGAGGGATTTTTTGTTAGGATTAAATGGAATTCCTTTACCATATAAGACAAATAAGTTAAACTAAGTGCCTCGCCTTAATGTATTATTATTTCTTAAATGGTTTTGTTTCTCATGCTTAGGCTTAAATTTGCTTCCATTAAACTTGCATCTTTTACAAACACCCATGAAAAAACTCCTCAGCATCGCTTTTTTAACCGGCTTGGCCGCTTATACCCTGATGAGTTGCCAAAACAAAACCCAGGCAGAGGTAAAACAGGTTAAAACAGACACGCCAAAAGTCAAATTACTAAAGGATACTTTGAGCATAACCGCTGTGGGCGATATGATGCTGGGCTCTGCCTTTCCGAGCAAACTGAACCTGCCACCCGATGATGCGGTAAACAGCTTTGCCGCGGTCGATACTTTTTTAAAGGGCGATATTGTATTCGGCAACCTGGAGGGCTGTTTTCTCAATTCGGGCAATTCCAACAAATGCAAAGGCATCAATCCCAACAACTGCTACGCCTTCAGAATGCCCGATCGTTATGCCAGCATCTACAAAAAGGCGGGCTTTAACGTGCTGAGCATTGCCAACAACCATGTAGGCGATTTTGATGCCAAGGGGCGAAAAAATACGGCCAGACTGTTAGACTCGCTCCAAATCCATTATGCCGGTCAACTGAACAAGCCTTTCGATTTGTTTGAGATAGACAGCATTAAGTATGCCTTTTGTGCCTTTGCACCCAATGAGAATACGGTTTCTATCAAGAACATCGATAGCGCCAAGGCTTTGGTAGCCGAACTGAAAAAACAGGCCGATATCGTGATCGTGTCTTTTCACGGTGGTGGCGAGGGCGCCCGTTTTGAACATGTAACGCGCAAAACCGAAGTCTTTTTCAAGGAAAACCGAGGCAATGTTTATGCTTTTGCACATGCGGTAATAGATGCTGGTGCCGATGTGGTGCTGGGCCATGGGCCACATGTAACCCGCGCCGTTGAAGTGTATCGCAATAAATTTATCGCCTATAGCCTGGGCAATTTCTGTACCTATGGCATGTTTAGCCTGAAGGGCCCGAATGGCTTTGCGCCGCTTTTACAGCTAAAAATTAACCGGAAGGGTGATTTTCTGTATGCCGATGTCGTTTCGGTTAAACAAGACAAGGTTAATCGCCTAACCTTAGACGAAAACCATACTGCATTTGACAAAATGAAGACTTTAACCGATATCGATTTTGCCGGACATAACCTTATCTTTGAAAACAATCAAATCAGGTTAAAAAACTAGTACGATGAAGAAAGGCTTAACGGTTCATTATATTTTATTTGTTGCCGGGCTTGCACTGGCTGCGGTAGCCGCCTACCTCATTACCACCGATCCCGACGAGAACCTGAACTCTAAGCTGATTGTTGTTTTTGCCGGAGCCTTTGTAGGCATCAGCCAGTTCATGATCATCAAACATAAGCGCAAGCTTAAATAGCTCCGCTATGATTCGTCTTTGGTATTTTTGATCAATCCGATGCCCGAAACAAAGAAAATCAAGCCGATAATTCCATAAACAATCAGGCCGCGCGAATTCTGGCTATGATTTACAAAACCTATTCCCGCATAAACCAGCCCAACCACACCCAGCAGGGTTAACAGGGTACCAAAAATCCTTTTTACGTTCATAAAGCAATGTTGTAGCATTAAAACATGGCAATGGCCGTTTTGTTTCAAAAAAAAGCGGCACCAATTTAATGATGCCGCCTTTAGATCTGTTAATGCAATAATGCTTACCAAACGCCGAGCCTGTTTTCTGGGGCTACGTACATTTTGGCTGTTTTCGGAATGTTAAATGCCTTGTAAAAAGCTTCCATGTTATAAACCGGGCCATTTACCCTGAACATTTCTGGAGAGTGCGGATCTGTTTTGATACGAACGCGCATGTTTTCATCTCTGTCTTTGATACGCCAAACTTGCGCAAAGCTCAAAAAGAAACGTTGATCTGGAGTAAAGCCATCTATTTTTTGACTGTTGTCTTGACCTTGCTTGGTGAGTTTAAAAGCATCGTAGGCAATGGCCAAACCGCCAATATCGGCCAGGTTTTCGCCCAGTGTTAAGTTGCCGTTTACATGCTCGTTGCCCAACAAGGTAAAGCTGCTGTACAATTTAGCTACTTTATCCGCCCTGGTTTTAAACTGGTCGGCATCGGCTTTGGTCCACCAGTCTTTCATGTTGCCCGTTGCATCGTACTGACGACCCTGATCGTCGAAACCATGGGTCATTTCGTGGCCAATTACCGCACCAATAGCGCCATAATTGATGGCATCGTCGGCTTTGGCATCAAAGAATGGAAACTGTAAAATACCTGCCGGGAACACAATCTCGTTAAACGTTGGATTGTAATAGGCGTTTACCGTTGGCGGAGTCATACCCCATTCTGTTTTATCAACCGGCTTGCCGATTTTGCTGATTTCTTCGTTGTAGGCATGCATCCTAGCACTGCGCGCATTGCCCAAGTAATCGCCTTTGTTGATGGTTACATCGTCAAAGTTCTTCCATTTGGTGGTGTAGCCGATTTTCTTTAAAAAGACGTTCAGTTTCTCGGTGGCTTTTGCCTTGGTTTCGGCACTCATCCAATCCAGTTTCGAAATCCTGGTGGCGAATACTTTTTGCAGGTTGTTTACCAACTCGTCCATTCTTTGTTTGGCTTCTTGCGTAAAATATTTCTCTACGTAAAGCTGGCCCAAAAGATCGCCCATATTGGCGTCGATACCATTAACCAGTTTCTTCCATCTTTCTGATTGTTTTTTCTGGCCATTGAAGATTTTGTTGTAGTTAAACGAAGCATCCACAAAAGCCTTGCTCAACAAACCTGCATTTCTGGCCATGTAATCGTATTTGAACTTCGTTTTCCAAACTTCTATGGGCTGACTGGCCAATAAGGTACTCAATGCTTTGAAATAAGCCGGCTGACCTACGTTAACGCTATCGGTTTTGATCTGCATGGCCGTAAAAAGCGAAGGCACATCCAAATTTGGAGCCAACTGCGACAGCTGGGCTACGCTCATTTTGTTGTAGTTCTTTTGCGGATCTCTCAGCTCCTCAGGGCTACGGTGAGATTTGGCAATTTCTGTTTCCAAGGCCAAAATGGCATTCGCATTTTTAGCTGCCGTAGCGGCATCGGCACCGGTTAGGCTAAACAGTTTGGTTGCATAGGTTACAAAACCTTCACGGGCTACTTTAGAAGTACTGTCTGTTTTAAAATAATAGTCTTTTTCTGGTAGCGACAATCCCGATTGGTAAAAAGAAACAATGTTTTTCACGCTGTTTTTTTCATCGGCGCCTACGCCCATACCCAATAGGCCGGCTTCGTTGGTTTTTGCCAATTCGGCCAATAGGCTCACCAATTCTTTATAACTTTTGGCACCATCAATTTTGGCCAATACCGGCTTCAAAGGTTCGGCCCCCAATTTTTCGATGGTTACCGTGTCCATGCCACTGGCATAGTAATCGCCAACCTTTTGCTTGATGCTTCCTTTTGGCGCATTTGCCTTTTCGGCATCTTCTACAATTCCTTTTAGTTTTTTGAGGTTATCTTCGTACAAAGTATAAAAGCTGCCCCAGCCGCTCTGGTCGTCTGGAATAACCGTGGCTTTCATCCATTTACCGTTGGCATATTCGAAAAAATTGTCTCCGGGATTAACCGTTGTGTCCATTCCGGCTTTGTCTAAAAATACCGTCCGTGTATCGGTTTCGGTATTTTTATTTTGGCAGGCCGCCAGTAGCGCCAGACCAATTAATGGTAAACCTAATTTCAGTTTCATAAATGATTGATTATAAAATATCTAAAATAAAGCTACACAGAAAATCAATTTATTAGTAATATTGACTATAATTTAAATCAAATTCTATGGACTATTTTTTTTATGGACTGCTTTTTTTCGGATTCATTATCCTTCTAAGCTCTTTTGTTACCGTAAGGCAAGGCACCATTGCCGTGATTACCATTTTCGGGAAATACCGCAGGCAATTGCGCCCAGGCTTGAATTTAAAAATCCCATTGATTGAACAGATCCATTCCAGAATTTCGATACAGAACCGCTCGGTAGAGCTTTCTTTCCAAGCGGTTACGCAAGACCAGGCCAATGTATATTTCAAGGCCATGCTGCTTTATTCGGTACTGAACCACGACGAGGAAACCATTAAAAACGTAGCCTTTAAATTTGTGGATGCCAGCAACCTGATGCAGGCTTTGATCCGTACCATCGAAGGTTCGATCAGGGCTTATGTGGCCACCCAAAAACAAGCCAACGTATTGGCGCAAAGAAACGAAATTGTAGAGCACGTAAAACACCAGATAGACCAGGTATTGGAAAGCTGGGGCTACCATCTACAGGACTTACAGCTAAACGATATCACTTTCGACGAAGAAATTATGCGCTCGATGAGCCGCGTGGTAGCTTCGAACAACTTGAAAGCGGCTGCCGAAAACGAAGGCCAGGCTTTATTGATCACCAAAACCAAAGCCGCAGAGGCCGATGGTAATGCCATTAAAATTGCGGCCACCGCCGAGCGCGAGGCTGCTCAATTGCGTGGACAAGGTATCGCCCTGTTTAGGGAAGAGGTGGCCAAGGGTATGACCAATGCCGCCCACGAAATGCAACAGGCCAATCTCGATACTTCGGTTATTTTGTTTACCATGTGGACAGAAGCCATTAAACAATTTGCCGAATACAGCGAAGGCAACGTAATTTTCTTGGATGGTAGCACCGAAGGGATGAACAAAACCATGAAAGAAATGATGGCCATGCAAGTAGACCCGAATAAAGGGAAAAAATAAACCATCGCCATTTTCCCTCCTAATAATGAGGGATGGATAAAAGAGCAGTCTTGACCAGCTGGTTAGGATTGCTCTTTTTCGTTTATGAGTACTGCTATTCTACCATATTTGTTTGCGCTTAGCGTTAGGCATATAACGTTCACACTGAGAGCCACGGATTAACTCGCATCTTTGGAAACAACCAACTTAATTTTCTTAATGCCTCAATGGTTAAACTTGTTAGGCGTATGGCGGTAGGCGTGTAGCGTTTAAGATTAATGGTAAAACTTAAATTCGCAACTTAAAAAAAGCCCCGACCAAATGGCCGAGGCTTTTCATGATTATCGAATCAAGATCTTCTATTTCTCAAAAGTTTTGGGTACGTTGGTTAATCGGTTACCCTCGGTCATTTTCATCAAATCGATCATCACCTTAATGCTTTCGTCTTCCACCAAGTCGTAGTTTTCATCTTTCGCAATTTTATCGCCTTTTTTAACTGGCGCCAAACCTCTCGATGCCCTCAATTCGTTTAAGCGGGTCAGGTTTTTGGCTTCCAAAGCATCTCTTTCTGCTTTGAGCTTGGTTTCGTTCAAAGTAATTGAAGTTTCGCCATCGCGTTTTTTAGAATCGGCAATATCTTCATTCAGCACTTTATAGTCTAAAGAGCTCTTCATCCTTTGCTCGTGCAACCTAAGCAAATTGGCTTTAATGTCAGTCAAATCGGCCACAGCCCTGTAGTTAGACGGCTTAATCATATCAAATGGCAAGGCCGATGGCTCTGTATCTTCGCCAATTTTATCCAATGGATAAACCGATGGGAAATTGATATCAGGAATTACACCCTTATGTTGAGTGCTATTGCCATTTACACGATAGAATTTTGCCATGGTCAAATTAATTTGACCCAACTGCGGAATACCATCCTTATCGAGCACTGCATTGCTGCCCTGAGGCGATACAATAACGCCTTTGCTATCTCTTTTAAACAGCGCTGCCATTTTTTGCAGGATAGACGGATTAACCAAACGGTTAAGGTCTATAGACGACTGCACGGTTCCTTTGCCATAGGTTTGGGTACCCATGATAATGCCCCTGCCGTAGTCTTGTATCGCACCGGCAAAAATCTCTGAAGCCGATGCGCTCAAACGGTCAACCATTACCCCCATTGGACCAGTCCAAGCGGCGCCTGCATTTTTGTCTTCGTCAACTTCAACACTGCCTCTTAAGTCTTTTACCTGTACAACCGGACCTTTGTCTATGAACAAGCCGGTCAGGTCGATGGCTTCTACCAACGAACCACCGCCGTTAGATCTCAAGTCCATGATAATGGCATCAACTTTATCGGTATTTTTAAGGGTATCAATCAACAAACGCACGTCGCGGGTGGTGCTTTTATAATTTGGATCGCCTGCATTGGCCGCTTTAAAGTCGGCATAAAAAGCTGGCACCTGGATAATTCCGATTTTATAAGGTTTACCATCAGATTGAATGGTTTTTACCGATTTTTTGGCAGACTGATCGGCCAAAATCACTTTCTCGCGCACCAAGGTAATAATTACAGGTTTTGAAGAAAGCTCTTTTCCTACCGGAATTACTTTCAATTTTACGGTCGTGCCTTTAGGGCCTTTGATTCTCGACACGGTATTGTCGATCCTCCAGCCAATTACATCTTCAAATTCGCCATTGGCACCTTGGGCAACTGCCACAATCCTATCGCCGGCATTCAGCTGTTTGCTTTTAAAAGCAGGTCCGCCAGGTACGATAGAAACGATTTTGGTTACTTCGTTTTCCAATTGCAAAGTAGCACCAATACCTTCGATAGAGCGCGACATTTCTTGGTTAAACACCTCGGCATTTCTAGGGTTAAAGTAATTGGTATGCGGATCGATGGCTTCGGTAAAGGCATCCATGATGATCTGAAAAACATCCTGGTTGTTGAACTTGGCGGCCTGCGACTTCAGGTTTTCGTATCTTTTGGTTAGCGTTTCTATGTTCTTGGCATCAGGCGTACCTGCAATTTTCAGGTTTACCAGCTCATATTTCACCCTTTTCTTCCACACATCGTCTAAACCGGCAGTTGTGGTAATCCACGGCATTTTTTCGCGGTCGTAAACGTAGGTGTCGTTTTGGTTAAAATCGTATTTGCCTTTGATTTGCGCTATCGAATAATTGATGCGTTCGTTGTATCTTTTCAGGTAAACGTTAAAGATGTAGAAAGGAGCGCTCAAGTCGCCGATCCTGAAATCGTCGTCGAGCTCGGTTCTGAACTTATCAAAGTCTTTGATATCGCTGGCCAAGAAATAATATTTGGAAGGGTCCAAGGCCTTGATATACCTGTCTAGAATGATAGAAGAAATCGAATCGTTGATTTCCAACTTCTTATAGTTATAGCTTTCGATCAGGTTAACCACTTGCCTTAGCACCAGGCTTTGTTGCTCATCTGGCTTAATATTTTGTACGCCATCAACCATTTTCTGTGGTTTTGGCGATGCGCTACAGGCCAAGGCCGCGGCTGTAAACGTAATCATCAATACTCTTCTCAACATCTCTTTAACAGTTTTAAAATCCATTCTTATAAAATCATCATCCAATATGATACCAATTTCTTAAATAAACAAAAAAGATACAGCAATTATCTGTATCTTTTTTGTAAACTTTATTATTCAGCTAGTTAGCTTGTTTATTTTTTAACGCCTGTTTTTTCGGTAATCAGTGTCCTGCTGTTTTTTATCTGCTGACTGAACTGGGTAATTTTAGCGTTTTTGGCTAGCAGTTCGGCACGGTTCACATCTTTGGTTGCCAATACGTATTCTTTCTTTTTGATCTTGACCATGGCAATGCCCAGCACCGAATCGATGTAGGACGTATTGTTGCGAAGCTGCTGCGCCAAAATGCCCTGTTGGGTATAGAACCAAAGCGATTGGGTTAATTTGTTGGCGGCAAAATAGATTTTGCCCAGCTGGTTGTAAGCCGCCATCTGGCCTACCTTGCTGCCTATTTTGGCATAGGTTTTAAGCGCGGCATTCAACACCACCTGTTCGGCTTCGGTATAATGCGAAAGCAATAGGTGAATGTTGCTCATGCGCAATAGCGCAGCGCCATAACGGCTAAATTTACGGTCGTTGTTGTATTCGAAGGCTGCTTTGCCAAACAGCGTAAGCGCCTCGTTCAGGTCGCCTTGCCTTTCGTTGCGTTCGGCATCGGCAAAAAATTCATCTCCATCCGTTTCGTCTTTGAGCGAAACCGCGATATTAATAGCATTCCCTACCGCATTTTGTGTTTCCTGAGGCCCAGAATTCACATTTTGGGCAAAGGCGGCAGAAGCAAAAAATAGGGATGCGAGAGCCAGGTGAATCTTATTCATCTGATAAAGGTAACTATTTTTTAGTTAAACACCTGTAAACTACCATCAAAAGCTGCCCAAACCATATAGGGATGAGAGTCGCAATGGTAAATTTCGCCTTTGGCCGAGATTCCGATAACACCGGCGAAGCCGTCGAATGCCTGCAGTTCGGTAAAAGATTTGTCGCAGGCCTCTTTCAGGCTAAAGCCATCGGTAACGCGGGTCACGATTTTAGCCGCCAGGGCACCGCTTACAATGTCTTCGCCCACACCGGTACAGGAAATTCCGGCAAAACTGTTGGCAAAATTACCGGCTACCGTGGCCGAATCACTCACCCGGCAAGGAATTTCGAAACCTTTGCCACCAGTTGAAGTGGCCGCAGCCAAATTTCCGTTGGCATCTAAAGCTACACAACCTACCGTTCCTTTTCGGCCCTGTTGGTTGAGTTTAGCCTCATATTCGGCTTGGCGTTGCGGGGTAATGGGGTTAAAATATTCGAAGTTGTTGGCTCTTGCAAAGGCTTGCGCCCCTTCGCCACTCAGTACGCGATCATCATAGGCCAATAATTTTTCGGCTACCTCAATCGGGTTTTTTACATCCTCTAAATTGATGACACCACTAAATTTTTGGGTCTGGCCATCCATCAAAGCGGCACTGAGCCTCACTTTGCCATCGCTTTGGATCTGCGAACCGATGCCCGCATTAAAAAGTTCATTGTCTTCTAAGAGGCCAACAGCATACACCACGGTTTCTAAAGCCGTGTGATTGGCCAAAAACTGATGCGCTTGGGTTACAATCTGGGCCAAGGCATCTTGCTTGGCTTTTTTGGTTTCCTGGTTGGTGGCCGATTCGCTGAAAAATCCGCCGTGTATGATTAGTTTCATTGGAGTATTGCGTAGTGAGTATTGGGTATTGCGTATGCGCTTGGATTAAAATGCTTCACGCCATACGCTAATCGCTTAAACGCGAAACGCTAGGCCGTAGGTATAACTTTTGGATGATGGATAACCAATTGATGGCTTACCAAATCGTAAATATCGCCGTCGCACATCACATGCACCACCATGTTCTTGATCGAAACCGGCTGTCCCATTTCTACGTCGGTGAGGTTGGTATCGGCCATAAAACGGCCATCCACCAAAATTACCATACCCGAACCAATGGCTTCCATGGTATTGTTGTGGATGTACAGTCCGGTATCTTCGCCCAAGCCAATGCCCAAAATACCCGGGTTGCTGGCCGTAGCGTACAGCAAACGGCCAATACGGCCACGCTGCACAAAATGGGTATCTACAATCACATCGTCAATAAAGCCCAGGCCTCCGGTAATCTTTACTTCGCCTTTCAGCAGTGCGTCTTTGCTGCTGCCTTGGTAAATCATGTTCTTAGAACTGGCTGCCGCACCTGCCGACGTTCCGGCAATCACAAAATCGGTGTTTTCGTATTTGTCTAGCAAAATACGGTGGATTTCGGTGCCACCAAAAATAGACGATAGGCGCAATTGATCGCCACCGGTAAAAATAATAACGTCGGCTTGTTTAATACGGGCCGCATTTTCGGGATTGTTGGCCTCCTCGCGGCTGCCTATATTCAGCACGCCGATGTTATGCACATCGAGCTGCGCAAATGCCTTGATGTATTCTTCGCCAACTTTTTCAGGAATAAGCGATGCCGTGGTCATGATTTCGAAACGCGAATCGTTCCCTTTAATTGATTCAGTGGTAATCCGCTTTAAAATTCCACGCTCAAAAAAGTTCATGTTCTGCGGCAATCCGAATTGCGTTTCGGCAAAGCTTCCCGTATCTATTGCGCCGCCTATGATGATTAATTTTCCTTTTGGAGCCATCGTACCTGTGTAAATGTTGCTAAAATGCCAAATATATGCGCATTAGCCTAATATTTAACAGTATTTTTATCAATATTATACTTTTAATTAACAATCAAAGCAGAATTTGGAAGCTTGATGAACAAGTTTAATTGCAGGGGGCCACAGTTAATTTGAAATTTTTTTTATACTTTAAGCTAAGGTTTCCCGGGCTCGCCCGAAACCGATAATCTCCCCACCCCAACAACGCATTCAAAAAAAACAATTTTATACAATAAATGAAGATATTAGGCATACAGGTTTTACGGGGACCAAATATTTGGTCGGTGAATAGAAAAAAATTGATCCAGATGCGCCTGGACCTCGAAGATATGGAGCAGAAGCCCACCAACCTCATCGACGGATTTAGGGAACGTATTGAAAAGCTGATTCCCACCTTGCACAGCCACAGGTGCTCTAAGGGTGCTCCGGGTGGCTTTTTGGCCCGTGTTGAAGAGGGAACCTGGATGGGACATGTGATTGAGCATATTGCGCTCGAGATACAAACCTTGGCGGGCATGGATACAGGCTTTGGCCGCACCCGACAGACCAAAACCGAGGGCATTTACAACGTGGTGTTCAGTTACCTGGAAGAAAAGGCAGGGGTTTATGCCGCCGAAGCCTCGGTGCGCATTGCCGAAGCCTTGATCGACAATAAGGAATATGATTTGGAACATGATATCCACCGCATGCGCGAACTGCGCGAATCGGAACGCCTCGGACCAAGTACCGGCTCTATTGTTGATGAGGCCATTTCGCGCGATATTCCGTGGATCAGGCTCAACAAAGGCTCTTTAGTGCAATTGGGTTATGGCAAGAACCAGGTGCGTTTCCGCGCCACCATGACCGAGCGTACCAGCAGCATTGCAGTTGATATTGCCGGCAACAAAGACGAAACCAAGCGCTTGTTGGAAGATGCCGCCATTCCGGTGGCCAAAGGCGTTACGGTTACCACCCTCGACGATGTGCACGAAGCCATTAAAAAAGTGGGCTTCCCTTTGGTATTTAAACCTTTGGATGGCAACCACGGACGGGGGGCCACCATTAACGTTAAAACCGAAGAGGCCGCCATTGCCGCTTTCCATTATGCCAAAGAACATTCGCGGAGAATTATTGTAGAGCGCTTCATTACCGGCCACGACTTTAGGGTATTGGTGATCGACCATAAAATGGTAGCCGCCGCATTGCGCGTGCCAGCCCATGTCAAAGGCGATGGCAAACAGACCATCCAGGCACTTATTGATGAAGAAAACGCCGATCCGCGCCGTGGCTATGGCCATGAAAACGTGCTCACCGAAATCAATGTAGACCGTGATACTTTAGACTTGCTCGAAAAGAAAGGCTATACCTTGGAAACCGTACCTCCGAAAGGCGAAGTGGTTTACCTCAAATCGACGGCCAACTTGAGCACCGGTGGTACTTCCATCGACGTAACCGACCAGGTGCATCCACAAAACGTATTCAATTGCGAACGTATTTCGCGAATTATAGGCCTGGACATTTGTGGCATCGATATTATGGCACAGAATCTTACGGAACCCCTAACCGAAAACGGCGGTGTGATTTTAGAAGTCAATGCCGCGCCTGGCTTCAGGATGCACCTCGCACCAAGCGAAGGCCTGCCCCGCAATGTGGCTGCACCGGTAATTGATATGTTGTACCCACCGGGCAAAGACGCTCGTATTCCAATTATTGCGGTAACGGGCACCAATGGTAAAACCACCACTACCCGCCTCATTGCGCACATTGTAAAAAACAACGGCAGCCGCGTAGGCTTTACCACTTCTGATGGCATCTATGTACAGAATACCATGTTGATGAAAGGCGATACCACTGGGCCTTTTAGCGCAGAGTTTATCCTGAAAGATCCAACGGTTGAAGTAGCCGTACTCGAAACAGCCCGTGGTGGCATTTTACGTTCGGGACTGGGCTTCAACAAATGTGATATTGGCGTGGTGACCAATATTCAGGAAGACCATTTGGGTATTTCAGATATCCACAATCTCGACGATTTGACCCGAGTGAAAGCGGTAATTATCGGTGCCGTCAAAAGAAACGGTTGGGCGGTGCTCAATGCCGATAATGCTTATTGCCTGAAGATTGCGGCCAGCGCCGATTGCAATGTGGCCTACTTTAGCATGGACGAAAAAAATCCGGTGATTAAGGAGCACTGCAAAAAAGGGGGCATTGCCGCCATTTACGAAAACGGTTTTGTGACCATTAAAAAAGGCGATTGGAAAATTCGCGTTGAAAAAGCCACGCATATTCCGCTTACTTTTAACGGCACGGTCGATTTCATGATCCAAAATGTATTGGCCGCTACGCTCACCACCTTTTTGTGGGGCTATAAAACCGAAGATATCCGCACCTCGCTAGAAACCTTTATTCCCTCGGCGGCACTTACGCCAGGCAGGATGAACATTTTCAAGTTCAAGGAATTTAAGGTGCTGGTCGATTTTGCGCATAATCCCGATGGCTTTAACGGCGTAAAAACCTACCTGCAAACCGTGGAGGCAAGCGAGCATGTGGGCGTAATTTCGGGTACCGGCGACAGAAGGGACGAAGACATTATCGAAACGGCCCGCATTGCCGCGCAGATGTTTGACAGGGTAGTCATTTGTCAGGAGAAATACCTCCGTGGCCGCAAGCAACAGGAGCTTATTGATTTGTTGCTGAAAGGCTTGAGGGAAGTCAAACCAGACATGCAGATCGACATTAACAACCATGGCGACGACTGCCTGAAAAACCTGATCAATACCGCCACACCGGGTTCTTTCATTACCATTTTAAGCGATACCATCGATAACGCGATTAAAAAAGTAACCCATTACCTGGACAAGGAACTGGAGCAAAAATAAAAAACAGAGTCCCGATACAACATCGGGACTTTGTGATTCTAGGGAGTTTTCAAAACTACGCTTGGGAGTCTTTCCATCTTTTAATTTCGTCGTGCGATTGCCTCAACCATAATCCTACTGCTTTTGGCGTAGTTAAACAACAGAGCCCTGACGTTAAAAGTTTAAATAAGCTTAGCGCATTTAGGAATGGGTTCAAATTGGGAAAGCTTTGATATATTTACGGCCATGTATCCCAACTTTATCCGGCATATTAAACGTTATGTATCGCTAACCGACGATGAAACTTCCCTCTTGCTGCAACAAATAAAACCTTTAACGCCTAAAAAGAAGGAATTTCTTTTGCAGGAAGGCCAGGTTTGCAGGTATAATTATTTTGTGGAGCAAGGTTGTCTGCGCATGTTTTTTGTGAACGATAAAGGCACCGAACAGATTGTACAATTTGCGCTCGAAAACTGGTGGATTGCCGACTACATGAGCTTCGGCATGCAGCGTCCATCCAACTTTTCTATCCAGGCGGTAGAAACCTCCCAAATTGTTGGCCTTGCGTACAGTCAGCAAGATGAGCTTTTTAAGCAATTGCCACAACTGGAGCGCTATTTCAGGATCATGATGCAACGAGCTTACGCGGCAGCACAAATGCGGGTCAAGTTCTTCCACGATTTTACCAAGGAAGAAAGCTATCTGCATTTCATCCGTATGTTTCCCGATTTCGCGCAACGCATCCCACAATACATGCTGGCCTCCTATTTGGGCATCACCCCCGAATACCTCAGCGAGCTTCGCAAAAAACAGTAGCCTTTTTTCATTTCTTAAACTGGTTTAAGTTTTTGCTGTATAAACCCGCCTAACTTTGGTTCATCATTTAAAAAATAAAGTTATGAACCCACGATTTAATATGGCAACATTAGAACCAGCAGGCTATAAAGCCATGCTTGGTTTAGAAAGCTACCTCGCTACGACCAAACTAGACAAAATGCACAAGGAGCTGATCAAAATCAGAACTTCTCAAATCAACGGTTGTGCGTTTTGCATTGATATGCACACCAAAGATGCCCGCAAATATGGCGAAACCGAGCAACGCATCTATCTTTTAAATGCCTGGCGCGAAACCAATTTGTTTAATGAAGAGGAAAGGGTTGTTTTGGCCTTGGCCGAAGAAATGGCACTGATTGCCAATGGCGGACTTTCGGAAGAAACCTATCAAAAAGCCAAAGCCCTGTTTGACGACCATTACATTGCCCAGCTAATTATGGTGGCTGTTACCATCAATGCCTGGAACAGAATTGCCATCAGCACTCATTTGCAACCTGCAGAATAGATAAGCTACACTTGCGAAGTCTCGCAAACTTCGCAAGTGCTAGTTCATAATTGCTCAGATACAATAGGCTTGATACTCCAACAACGGCCTTTGCAGGTTCGGTAGTGATAGCGGGTTTATTTTTAGCAATTACCTGGTCCTAGCAGATACAAGCAAGATGGCCGAAGCAAAGAGCATAAACCATCAGCTGGCACAATAGTACCGCGTCTCCATATTGCGCCTTCAAAAATCAACACGGCTAGCACAACGAAGATGCAACGCCTTGAATTTTTGGTCACTTTTGTTTCAAGACAAAAGGACTAGCTCAATTCAAGAAACAACAAAATATATTTAGCTACCCTAAATTTCTCCTTTTACAATTTTAGCCAAAGGGAAATAGCCTAAGGTTATCTCGTCTTCGGCTTCGATATTGCCTGGCGTAAATTTCAGGCTGTATCTCTTTTTGGTGGCCGAACTCAGGATATCTTCTATTTCGAAAATATCGTCTACATCTACGCCATACTTGTCGTCAATGTGCGATGAGGCCCCATCGAACCAGGTGTGTTTATAAAAAGCCGTTTCCTTGGCTGTTGCAATGGCTACTGCCTTTTGATCTGATACGACCAGCATTTTATAATGCAGTTCGTCGAATTCGTTTTTGCGATAGCCCCCTAGGTTGAGGAAGAACAGGCTGTTCAGGTCTGTTTTGGGATGGCCTTTTTCAACTACTTCTACCTTATAGTTGCCCACCTTGCTCACTACGCGCCAGGCATCGATGTGGATTTTGCCTTTTGCTTCGGGCCAAAATTCTACCATTTCAGGAACCAGCTCTTTCAGGGAGTTGGCAATGCCAAAAAAAACATCGTGTTGTTCGGTATGCCTCTTGGCCGGCCGACAACCCAAAAGAACCATAAACAGCTGTGGGTTTTGCATTTGCTTGAGCGATTGAGTATTTTAAAGGCACAATTTTGTCAATTGTACGCGTTCATAAAAATAAATCAAAACATTTGGAATCGCGCTGCGTTTCTAAAAGAAATCCATCATTGTTATGCTAGCACTTCAACGCCCGCCCGACGGCGGAACGCTTTACACAGAAACCAACCTGCAGCACTTTTTTCCGGAACCGCTCAATGCCATTACTTCCTGCTTTTTTCTGGCCATTGCCTTTTACTGGACCATTAGGTTGTGGAAAGACTATAAATCGCATGTGTTTTTGACTTACTGTCTGGTGCTGCTTTATATTGGAGGCATTGGGGGCACCACTTACCATGCTTTTAGGCAGTGGCGGATGTTTATCATGATGGATTGGATGCCCATTATGTTGCTGTGTGTATCGGCTGGGGTTTATTTTTTGGCACAGCTGTTCAAATGGTATTATGCGGTGCTCCTGGTGCTGGCCTATGTGGCTTTGCAGTTCTTTTTCAGGAGCATGGTTACCCACAATAACATCCAATTGTTCATCAACATCAACTACGCCATGATGGCCGCCTTGGTACTGTTACCGGTATGGGGTTACCTGATCAGCACCCATTGGAAAAACGGCAAATGGGTAGGCATGGCTTTATTGGCCTTTGTCGTTGCGCTTACGTTTCGCATAGCCGATAAATGGGAATGGCTAAGCACGGGAACACACTTTTTGTGGCATACCTTTGGTGCCATCGCCTCGTTCTGCATGTTCAATTATATTTATTTAACGCAGGAAACAAGGGCAGAAAGGCTAAAGGTGAAAGCTTAAAGACCAAAGGTAAGGGAAGTACACTTGCGAAGTTTGATAGGAATACACTTGCGAAGTTTTAAAAACTTCGCAAGTGTACTAGGCTTTAAATATAGTTATCAATTCTTTGCACCGTTTTTCAATCTGTGCACAAACAGGCTCGAAAAGTGCATTGTCGTAATAAGGGTCGACTACTTCATCATCATCTAGGAACAGCTTCACTTTTTGGCGTTGCGCCGTCGTGCTGGCTTGGGCAAGTACATCTTTCAGGTTATTCCTGTCCATCACCAAAATATGGTCAAAGTGGTCGAACATGGCTTTGGTAAAATGACGGGCACGTTGGGTTGAAATATCATAGCCAAAGTTTTGGGCAATGGCGATGCTTCTCTTATCTGGCGCTTGCCCCACATGCCAACTACCTGTACCTGCCGAAGCAATTTGCCAGCCCAGGTGCTGTTCGTTGACCAAATGGCGCATGATGCCCTCGGCCAAAGGCGAACGACAAATATTGCCCAGACAAACCATTAAAATTCTCACTTATTTTTGTTTGGCTATTAGGGTAGTTACGATGGTGTACTCTACATTATCCTTGGTGCTTTTGTCGACAATAATCAGCTTATCTCCGTTTAGCGCTGCTTCTCTACCGCCACCACCATAATTCAATTTAACGATATTGCCATTGCGAGTCCATTTCTGACTCGGGCTTTCTGGAGCCCTGTCGCATAGCGGACCGTTGCTACTGGTTACAAAGGTTCCATTTTCGTTAAAAATGTAGGTAAGTCCGGTTAAACAGGTACTTGCATTGCCTATGGCTAGGAAATCGGTAGACGTTTTTCCATCAATGGTCATTGCCGGCGTTACTACAGCCGAACTGATTGTCCAATTATACTTCGTCATGTTATCGGAAGCACTTTTTTTACAAGCCAAGGCCATACAGACCAAAGCCAACAACAATAATTTTTTCATGGTATTCCGGTTAAGTTTTAAACTACTTATAAATATCGTTTAAAACTTTGGCTAAACGAATACCGCCTTTCAACAATTGTTCGTTTACGGTGTTGATCCAATCGAAATTGTATTTATAGCTTAATTTGTCGTCGTTTTTAACGCCGGTTGCATAAATCTTGTTGCAGATTTGGTACGATTCGTAAACGCAATCTTTTAAACTGGCTTTTTGCCAAGCACCCAGCTGCAATGCCGTAGGATGGTTAATGGCTTTGGTGTATTCGGTATAGCTCAGTTGCTGAAAATCAACCAATCCTTCGTCCCATACCCGGTGCAGGTTAGATTTTTCGCCAAACCAGGTCAGCAAAATCTTGTTGCCACCCAAATCGTCTTTTCTGGCAGTATGCATTGGCTGGTGCATATCACCCATCAAATGGATCACCATTCTTAAGGCCAATTTCTTTTGCTCGGCTGTGCTTTTCGGGTTTTTAAGCACCTCGATCATTTCATTGGTTTTGTTATAGATATTCGGGCCAGGTTGATGGTCTAAAAAGCTGAACACATCGTTTTGCGACAATCCTTCAGGCAAATTCACATAATGCCAATTGCTCAGGTAGTTGTAGCTTGTATCCGATTTGATGAAATCGGCCCAGTTGGCCGTAATGGCCATGCTTTCGGTTCCCAAAATCTGCTGCACGGCTTTGCGCGCCTTAGGGCTGAGGTAATAATCGGCTACTTCGCCAACAATACGATGGCCCAATACGCCCCATGCACCAGCGGTGAAAGGAACATAAGCCAAGGCAAAAGCAATGGCTAATTTTTTGAATAGGTTTAATTTTTTCATCTGTTTAGGATTACAATTCTTTAGGGACACAGGTAATGGCTTGTTTTAGCTCCAATACGCATTCGCGTTGGTCGGCCAGGTTTTCAAGTACCAATCTGCTTCCACTGGATGATATGATTTTAAAATTGTTCAGGTAGCGTCCGCTGCGATAACAGCCCGAAACCTTTTGCTTGTAATTGGCTTTGGTAAAAGTTCCGTTCAAAATCAGGGTATCGCCCTTAACGGCATAAGTACCTTTTGCGTATTCTTTCCAAACGCCATTGTTAAAGCACGAATCAGAATAGTAGTTTACTTTCGAATGTGTAGTGAGGTCTACATAAAACGAATCGCAACTGATTTTGAAATGGTGCTGCGTATACGAAAGCAGGTCTTTGGCATTGGCCACGCTGTCTTGGTTCCATACGCCCTGCAACATGGTTTCGCCCCTACCTTGTACATTGGGCAAGCGGGTACAGGCACTCCATAAGGCAATGAGGCAGAAGGTAAAAGGCAGAAGGTACAAGCGCCGAAAATACGAATACATAGATTTCTTATTATTTCAATTAGTTTTTAAATCTAATCACCCTTACACATTTAACCTTCCGCCTTCAACCTTATTTCAAGCTTCCTACCATATCTTCTGGCCGAACCCACTCGTCAAACTGCTCGCTGGTTAGCAAGCCCAGTTCAATTGCAGCTTCGCGCAAAGTTTTATTTTCTTTATGTGCCTTTTTGGCAATTTTAGCAGCGTTTTCGTAACCGATATGCGGATTTAAAGCCGTAACCAGCATCAATGAGTTTTCCATGTGCTGTTTAATGACCGGCCTGTTTGGCTCGATACCTTCGGCACATTTGTCGTTAAACGAAACGCAGGCATCGCCAATTAAACGGCCCGACTGCAATACGTTAGCTGCAATAACCGGTTTAAATACGTTCAGTTCGAAATGGCCGTTGCTAGCGCCTACGCTTACGGCTACATCGTTGCCCATTACCTGTGCGCAAACCATGGTTAAGGCTTCTGGCTGGGTTGGGTTTACCTTGCCCGGCATGATCGATGATCCTGGTTCGTTGTCAGGAATAATGATTTCGCCAATGCCACAACGTGGGCCTGAGCTCAACATCCTGATATCGTTAGCCACTTTCATTAAGGAAACGGCAACACGCTTGTACGCACCTGACAATTCAACCATGGCATCGTGCGCGGCCAAAGCTTCGAATTTGTTTGGAGCCGTTACGAAAGGCAGACCGGTCAATTCGGCAATTTTTTGGGCCACCAATACATCATAACCTTTTGGCGTATTTAAGCCGGTGCCTACTGCAGTACCGCCCAATGCCAATTCCTTGATCATTTCCAAAGCGTTTTTAATCGCCCTGATGCCGTTATCGATTTGCTGTACATAACCAGAAAACTCTTGGCCCAAGGTTAACGGGGTAGCGTCCATAAAGTGCGTGCGACCGGTTTTTACGATATCGCTCCACGAAGCAGCCTTTTGTGCCAGGGTATTTCTTAGTTTCTCCAATCCCGGAATGGTTACGGTTACCGCTTGTTTGTAGGCGGCAATGTGCATCGCGGTTGGATAAGTATCGTTTGAAGATTGCGATTTGTTTACATCATCGTTCGGGTGCAACACTTTTTTGTCATCGCCTAAACTGCCTCCGTTAATCACGTGGCCACGGTTGGCAATCACCTCGTTGGCGTTCATGTTGCTTTGGGTACCCGATCCGGTTTGCCAAATTACCAAAGGAAACTCGGCATCCAACTGACCGGCAATCACCTCGTCGCAGGCTTTTGCAATCAAAGTGGCTTTATCTTGTGGCAAAACACCCAGCTCGGTATTGGCCAAAGCCGCGGCCTTTTTCAAATAGCCGAAAGCATGTATAATTTCCTTTGGCATCGAAGCCTCTGGTCCAATCTTAAAATTATTACGCGAACGTTCGGTTTGAGCGCCCCAATATTTATCGGCGGGCACTTGTACCTCGCCCATGGTATCGTGTTCTATTCTGAAACTCATGATGTTTGCTGTTTTTTTGGCAAATTTAAGTTTTTTGATTAAACGAGCCTTCTTTTAACCTAGATAATTTGCAACATTACTGCCACATGAACAAACGTTTGCGCACTGTTAAAGCCTTAAAAGCTGGCCTGCTATCCTTACTTTAAGGCTAAAATCGGAAACTGTAGCCAACCAAAACTATTTTTATGCGTACCAAAGTCGCCTGTCTTTTATTCTTATGCCTGTTTGCTGGGACATTGAATTCATTTTCGCAACTCAACATCATTCCTTTGCCACAAACGGTCAAAGCAAACGGAACTGTTTTTATCATTAAGCCTCAAACCAACATCTACTACCAAAAAGGGCTTAAAGCACAGGCCGAATTATTGGCATCGGCTTTATCGCCTGCCACAGGCTATGATTTTAAGTTGCTGGAAGCCCAATCGGCCAAGGATGGAATATGGCTGACTTTGGGCAAAACAGCAGCTGCAAACCCAGAAGCCTACCGCCTAACGGTTGGTGCCAATCAGGTTAGCATTGTGGGCAATACCAGTAAGGGTGTATTTTATGGCATACAAACGTTGCTACAGTTGTTGCCTGCCGAAATCTATAATCCGCAACGCCAAAAAGGCAAAACCTGGACGGTTAAGGGAGCCGACATTCAAGATGCGCCACTTTACCCTTGGCGAGGCATGATGCTCGACGTATCGAGGTACTTTTTCAGCAAAGCTTATGTGCTCCGGTTTATCGATATCATGGCCATGTACAAAATGAACATGCTGCACTTCCACCTCATTGACGATGCAGGCTGGCGATTGGAAATCAAAAAATACCCTAAGCTCACTTCCATGGGTGCCTGGCGCGGCAAAGGGGCCGAACGTACCGGAGGCTACTATACCCAAGAAGACATTAAGGAAATTGTAGCCTACGCTTCGGCTCGAAATGTAGAAGTGATACCAGAAATAGAGCTTCCGGCCCATACTTTGGCCGCAGTAGTGGCCTATCCTTACCTCGGCTGTACGGGGCAGCAGTTCGAAATGCCTACGCAGCACTCCATCAGCAAAGAATTGTATTGTGTAGGCAAGGAAACCACCTTCGATTTTTTGGCCGATGTTTTTAAGGAAGTATTTGCCTTGTTTCCGTCTAAGTATGTGCACATCGGTGGCGACGAAGCTGTTTATACCAGATGGGCGGCCTGTCCCTATTGTCAAAAACGCAAAACTGATCTGGGCCTGAAAACCGAGGCTGCTTTACAGGTTTATTTTAACCAGCGCGTACAAAATATGGTAAAGCCTTATGGAAAAACCATTGTGGGCTGGGACGAAATTATTGAGGATGGCTTGAAAGAAAAAGTGGTAGGCATGGTTTGGCACGATCCTAAAAAAACATTCAAGGCGGTAGAAAACGGCCACGATGTGGTAATGTCGCTAACTAAATTCTGTTATTTTGATATGGCCGAAAGCAATATTCCGGGCGAAGTAAAAGCCGCTACCTGGGTTGGCCTTGTTCCGCTCGAAAAAGTTTACCAGCTCAATCCGCTGGTACCGGGTCTTGACGAGAAATACCGCAAACAGGTATTGGGTGCTTCGGCTACGCTTTGGGCCGATCAGTTTATACACGGCACCATTTTGCAGGAAATAGGCCCGCTGAACGAAAACCGTTCCGAGAAATATTTCGATTACCTTACTTTTCCACGCCTATCGGCATTGGCCGAGGTAGTGTGGACACCCCTTGCCCAGCAAAACTGGGAGGATTTTGAAAAAAGACTGGCCAGCCATTACCTGCGCTACCAAAATGCGGGCTATGGTTTCCGCTTGCCACAACCTAAATTAATCAGTGCCGAAAAAACCGACAAGGGCTATTTGGTTAAGCTCAAAAACGTGGTTGATGGCGCCCAAATTCGTTATACCACCGATGGTACCTATCCTAATCCTTATTCTCCGGTGTATAACCAAAGCGTAACCGTTGGCGAACTTAAAGACCTGATGGCCATTACCGTGCTGAACAGGGAACAGTTTTCATTGCCCCTTTATTTTCCAGAAAAATATGAGCAATTTAAAAAATACGGCGAAGTAGTGGCCGAGTGGAATCCCAACAAGATCAAAGGCAAGGATTTCGGTACGTTTGAAATCAATGCCACTGGAAAAATCAACGCAAACGGCAACTATGCCCTTACCTTTATGTATACTGGAGGCAGTACCAAGCTCGAAATCCAATCGATTACCGTATGGAAAAACGGTGTAAAAATCGCTGAAGACATACACGAAGGAAGTACGGGCTCGGCGCAAAAAGACAATGTTTACAAGTTCAATATCAAGGAATACGAAACTGGTGCCTCGTTTATCATCAAGGCCATGGTTAGGGGCGATGTAGACAATGATTCGAATGGCATTGCGCTGCTCAAAAAGGAAGGTTAAAAGCAACAGCTTGATCAGGTTAAGCCAGTATTAAGGCAATGTTTAAAACTCTTTTAGGTTTAAAAACCCAATTATCGTTATTTTGCTGGCTTTTAAACCCGTATATTTTATTACATGAAGTTTCGTCTACTCCTAACCGCCGTTGCGCTCTCTCTCATCACGGTTTCGGCCTGTACCAGCAAAGAAGAAAAAGCCAAAAAAGCGGCTGCGCAACAGAAAATAAGAACCAAGGAAGACGATAAGGCCGATAGCCTGCTCATTGCCTACGACCCTAAAAAAGGAGATCCATGGATTGCCGATTTTGTACAGAACCTGCACAAAAAATACGGATTTAACGGCAATATGCTCGTGGCCCGCAAAGGAAAAATCCTTTACGAAAAAGCCATTGGCTGGGCCGATTACCTGCATCGCGACAGTTTGAAAATCAATTCGGAATTTGAGTTGGCCTCTATTAGCAAAACCTTTACCGGCGTGGCCATTATGCAATTGGTAGAGGCAGGCAAGCTTAAACTGACCGACGATGTGAAAAAGTTCTTCCCGAATTTCCCTTACGACGGCATTACCATAGAGCTGTTGCTATCGCACCGCAGCGGCATGATGAACTATGTGTATTTCATCGATGATATTTACCGCAAGGAAAAACTCAACATGAAAAAGGGTGTGACCAACCAAGAGGTAATGGACATTATAGCCGATAAAAAACCTAACCCTTACACCAAACCCAACAAGGTTTTCCACTACAACAATTCCAACTTTATGGTATTGGGTGCCATTATAGAGAAAGTAACCAAGCAAAGGTATTCGCAGTACATGATGGAGCATATTTTTAAGCCGGCAGGAATGAAACATACCCATGTTTACTCGACCACAGAATACGAAAAAATTCCGGTTGATGTAGTTGGCCACGATCGTACCTGGCGCTATTCGGTGGTTCAGAATTTTTTGGATGGCCCTGTGGGCGACAAAGGGATTTATAGCACTTTGCACGATTTGGTACTGTACGACAAATACCTTAAAAACGGCCGATTGTTGAGCCAAAAAAGCCTCGATTCGGCTTATGTAGGTCGCAACAAGCCTGTAAATGGCCATTTCAACTACGGCTATGGCTGGCGCATGTTCGATGGCAAAGGCATGGACAAAGTGGTTTACCACACTGGCTGGTGGCATGGTTTCCGCCACATTTATGTACGCGATTTAGATAAGGATGTTGTGGTGATATTTTTGGGCAACCTTACCAATGGCAGCTTAATGCACCTAGACGATCTGTATAAATACCTAAAGATGCCGATCATCCGCAAAGGAGCCTATACCGGCGCTGGTTCGTTGCCAGGAAGCGACGAGGATTAATAGTGCCATAGCCTTACTGATAAGCCTTGGGTTTTACAGTCTATCTATTCAACCACCACAAAAACCTTAGGCTAGGCTAAAAAAGAGTTGTTTTTAAATACGGCTACAAACCTAGTAAAATAAGCACTTAGGTGTCTTAGGTGGTGCACATTTTAATTAGCATTAAAACACTTCGGCTATTATGGAATCCGAGCAACGGTTATTGGTGGCCTATCTGTTCAACCACCTAAGAACCCTTAGCTTAAGTTAAAAAAGGATTATTTTTTGGAGATGCAGGGACAAAGCTCACGAAACAGGCACTTAGGTGTCTTAGGTGGTGAACATTTTAACCGATATTAAACATTTCGGCTTTTACGAAATCTTGTCAAAAGCAATCCCTTGATTTTTTCTGTCGAGATAGGTTTTAAGCAGGCTGTTTTCTGGCAGGTTTACCATCGGGTCGCGCTCAAATATTTCGATTACCGTATTTCGGGCTTCTTGCAGAATAATTTGGTCTTTGGCCAAGTTGGCTACCTTCAGTTCGAGTACGCCACTCTGTTGTGTTCCGGTAATATCGCCAGGTCCTCTCAACTGCAAATCTATCTCCGAAATTTCAAATCCATTGTTGGTTTTCACCATGGTGTTGAGGCGCAACTTGGAATTTTCGCTGAGTTTATTGCTCGACATCAAAATACAATAAGATTGCTCGGCCCCACGACCTACACGTCCGCGCAACTGGTGCAATTGCGAAAGCCCAAATCGCTCGGCGTTCTCGATAATCATCACCGAGGCATTCGGCACGTTAACCCCCACCTCGATTACGGTTGTGGCTACCATGATCTGTGTTTTGCCCTCAATAAACTGGCGCATCTCAAACTCTTTATCGGCATTGGGCATTTGTCCGTGTACGATGCTGATTTGATAATTAGGTAACGGAAATTCAAATCGGAACTGTTCTATGCCCGCCTCCAAATGCATCAGGTCGAGCTTTTCGCTTTCCTTAATCAATGGATAAACCACATAAACCTGCCGGCCTTTGGCAATCTCCTGTTTCATGAAACCAAACATCCGTAGGCGTTGTCCTTCGAGCAAATGTCGCGTTTCAATAGGCTTTCTGCCAGCCGGAAGTTCATCTATAACCGATACATCTAAATCGCCGTACAGAGTCATGGCCAAGGTGCGCGGAATAGGCGTAGCCGTCATCACCAAAATATGAGGAGGAATTGTGTTCTTCCTCCACAGTTTGGCCCTTTGTTCTACACCAAACCGATGTTGCTCATCAATAACCACCAATCCCAAATTCTTGAACTTTACTTTGTCTTCAATCAGCGCGTGAGTGCCTACAAGAATATCGATTTCGCCATTTTCTAATTGCTGATGCAAAACCGTACGCTGTTTCTTGGTGGTCGTGCCTGTTAAGATGGAGATATTGACCAGCTCGCCTTTTAACAGCGAAACCAGCGATTCGTAATGTTGCCTAGCCAAAATCTCGGTTGGCGCCATCATACAGGCCTGATAGCCATTATCATTGGCCAACAACATGCTAATGAGGGCCACCACGGTCTTGCCGCTACCCACATCGCCTTGCACCAAACGGTTCATCTGACTGCCTTTCTGCGTATCGATCCTGATTTCTTTAATCACCCGTTTCTGGGCATTGGTCAGGTCAAAAGGCAGCATTTCCTTGTAAAAAGTATTGACGCGCTCACCAACCGTATCAAACAAAAGCCCCTTAAACTTGAGGCTACGGACCTGTTTGTTGTACAGCAATTGCAGCTGGATAAAGAACAGTTCCTCAAACTTCAGCCGCCTTTCGGCCTGTTGCAGCTTGGCCTGGTTGGCAGGAAAATGGATATGCACCAAAGCTTCTTTCCGGCTGATGAGCTTATATTTTTCGAGCACATAAGCAGGCATGGTCTCCCGCACCTCGTTAATATGCAGTTCGATAACATGTTGGATCAGCTTCTGCAGTCCTTTGCTGTCGAGAAAATTCTTTTTAAGTTTTTCGGTAGAGCTATAAATCGGCTGTAGGGTAAGGTTACCCGTTAAGCCTGGCGGACGGGGATAATTTTCAAGCTCCGGATGCGAAATACTAAAGCTTCCATTAAAAAAAGTAGGTTTGCCAAAGGCGATGTAGGTACTGCCACGCATTACATGGTCTTCTACCCATTTAATGCTCTGAAACCAGACCAGCTCCATAATGGCGCCCGTTTCGTCGGCAAATTTGGCTACCAAGCGTTTTTTGTGCTTTTCACCGATTACTTCCTTGCTCAGTATTTTCCCCACCACCTGCACCAAGGGCATTTCGGGATCGAGCTCTCTGATCTGGTAAAAACGGGTGCGGTCGATATACCTGAAAGGATAATGGTAAAGCAGGTCTTTATAACTGGCCATGCCCAATTCCTTTTGCAAAAGCTCCGCACGCTTAGGGCCTACGCCCTTAAGGTAAACAAGAGGTGTATCTAAATTTGAAGCCTGCAAAATGAACCTATTTTCTCTTAAAAGTAAAAATATCTTTCATCAAGTTCCAATTAAATAGCAAAACGGCAAACAGCAACAAGAGGTAGGCCAGCAACTGGTGCAGGTCTATCCGTTCTCCAAAGTAAACAATGGCCACCGTAAAGGCAATAATGGGATTGATATAAATGATAATGCCCAAAGTAGAAGAAGGAATACCGATTAGTGCATAAAGGCTCAAAAACAATGGGATGATGGTAAACAGCACGGCAATGACCACGATGTTGCCCCAAAACCAAACGCTTGTAGGAACGTCTTGATGGCTACTTAAATAAAAAGGCAGCATCAACAATACCGCAATGGCAATCTGCACCGCCAATACATTGAGTTTATCCAAGTGTTGCATTTTGCGCTGGATAATCAGGTAAAACGCATATAGCGCCGCAATAATTACCGACCAGGTTACTTCTATCAATGAGCCAGTGGCCAACATTACGATGCTGAGCAAGGCAACCCCCAAAGCAATCAGCTTGAGCTTCGAAAGCTCTTCCTTCAAAATCAGAAATCCACCAAAGGCAGTAATCAGTGGGCATACCATGTAAGCGAATGCCGCCGATTTAAGGCTCACATTGTTAACTGCATAGATATAAGTATACCAATTGAGCGAAAGCAGCACCGTGGCCCCTAATATTTGGTAAACGATGATTCGTTTTTCTTTGGGCAAGGCCGACTTGAAATATTGGATATCTCGCGCCATCGATTTTCTTCTGAACAAGAGAATAACCAGCCATATCACCGCCAAAGAAGTAAATATGCGGTAATAGAGGATTTCCTGCGAAGGGAACGCCTTGATATTCCTGAGCGGAATGGCAAAGAAGCCCCAAATGGCTACGGAAAGAAATCCGGCCAGCAGATATTTGGTCTTAGCCTGTTGCAATGGCTTAGGCCTTATAGGCGGTTACCGATATTTCTACATTGACGCCTTTAGGCAGGCCTTTTACGGCAACCGTTTCGCGGGCAGGATATTCCGACTGGAAGTAAGAGCCATATACTTCGTTCACTTCGGCAAACAGGCTCATATCCGACAGAAAGATGGTGGTTTTAATCACATGCTCAAAATCGTACTCAGCTTCTAATAACACGGCTTTGATATTGCGCATCACCTGATGTGTTTCTTCGGCAATAGAGGTCTGGTTAAGTTCTCCGTTTTCCGGATTGATGGCCACTTGGCCAGAGGCGAACAGAAATCCATTGGCCATTACGGCCTGACTATAGGGACCAATTGGGGCCGGGGCATTACTGGTATTGATTATTGTTTTCATCTATTGGTTTTTATCGATCGCGTGAATAGTCGACTGGTTATTTTTTCAGGATAAACCACTGTACCAGTTTCCAGATAATGCCACCCAAAAACAAGATAATGGCTATGGCATTGATAGCATGCATAATCTTGATATTGGTATTTTTTGGTCTGTCTGGGTTATTCTTTCTAAAGAAGTACATATACAAATGTAAGGATAAAAAAAAAGAGCCCCGAAATTTCGGGGCTCTTTTCTTATCGAGTTAAGCAAGATTAGTTTCTTGAAGTCTCAACACGACGGTTTTGGATACGACCTTCTTCAGTGTCGTTAGAAGCAATTGGGTTAGCTTCGCCGAAACCTTTAACAGTTACTTGGCTAGCGTTAACGCCAGAGTTTACTAAGTAAGTTTTAACAGAGTTAGCTCTGTCTTTAGATAATTTCAAATTGTATGCAGCAGTACCTTCGCTAGAAGCATAACCTTTAGAAGTTACTTTACCACCGTTTTCACGCAATACTGAAGATAATTTATCTAAGATTGGATAAGATTCGGTTTTCAAAACTGAAGAGTTGAATTCGAATTGGATTGGCTCGAAACCAGATACTGTAGAAGTAGTTGGAGTTACGATTTGCTGAGGAGCTGGTGGAGGAGGAAGTGGACATCCTGAACCATCAACTTTAGTTCCAGCTGGAGTACCAGCACATTTATCGAATTGATCAGCTACACCGTCGCCATCAGAATCTTTTTTCAAGTCTTCAACTGATTTCTCAACGTTAGAAACACGGTTTTTCAATGCTTCAACTTCTTGACGTAATGAAGGATCTTTCAATTCATCATACATCATAGCTACTGGGTTAACCCAATCCAAGTTAGGTTTAGCTTTAGAACCTAGAGAGAATTCTAAACCAGCAGAACCGTAAGAGAATTTATCTTTTGAAGTACCACCAGCATAAACTCCATCAACATTATCGCCATCAACAAAGTTCATGGTGTAAGCCAAGTTGAAAGATACGCGGTCTGAAACTTTGAATTTGATACCAGCACCTACAGGGATATAAGCTTCTTTGATGAAGTCTTTATCGTGGTTGTCACCAAATTTACCTTTGTTGTTAACAACAGTACCGTTAGCTAAGGTTACTTTTGGATTGTAAGCCATTAAACCGTAACCAGCAGTAACGAAGAAGTTAACTGAATTTTCGCGACGTAAGAAATCTACAGTAGCAACATTCACAACACCTCTGATGTCAGCGGCATATTGAATATCCGTTTCGAATTCTTTAACTCCGTTTTTAATACCACCTACAGCATCTTTGTTAGTGCCAGATAGTTTGCCACGGAAGATGTTACCTTCTAAGCCAAAAGCATGACCTAGTTGTTTACGCAATGAAATTCCGTAACCTAAGTTAACATCCCAGTTAGTAAAGTCGTTAGTACCACCGATAACAGCAACTGGCGCCAAAACACCACCGTTGATACCGAAAGACCACGTTCTGTACTGTCCTCTTCCACCAAACACTTTGGCAGAAGATGATGCAGGAGCATCCTGAGCACTAGCAAGAGTTGTTACTCCTAATAATGCTACTAAAGAGGCCGCAACACCTTTCTTTAAAGTAGAATAATTCATAATTTTTCTTTTTTAAGGTTAAACAAATATTAATTGTATAATTTTTTGCAATACAAAATTAAACAAATTTTTATAATCTCAAAACACCTTACAAACTCCGTTCCAAACTTCCTAAAATGTTCGTATTTTATTACATTTGGACTAACTACCCAAATTCAAATCAGTAAATGTATGAAGTATCATCAAATAAACAACTCTTTGTTCGTTGAAAACAGAAAAAATTTCTGTAAACTACTGAAAAACAATTCAATAGCCATATTTCAATCGAATGATGAATTTCCCAGAAGCGGCGACCAAAACTTTCAATTCAAGCAAAATGCCGATCTTTTTTACCTTTCTGGCATCGATCAGGAACAATCAATTTTATTGATTTATCCCGACTGTCCTAATCCTCAATACAGAGAAGTCCTGTTTTTAAGACAGACAAATGACCACATTAAGGTTTGGGAAGGCCATAAATATACCAAAGACCAAGCAAGTCAGACTTCTGGCATCACTGCCATTTACTGGTTGGGCGATTTCGAAAACATCCTGCACAGCATTATCAACTATGCCGATCAGGTTTACCTCAACCTGAACGAGAACGACCGTTACCTGCATACGGTAAGCTACCGCGACATCAGGTTTATCGAACAGCTGCGCCAAAACTACCCGTTGCACCAGTTTGAACGCGCGGCGCCTTTATTGCGTGAGCTTCGAGCCATCAAATCGCCTATAGAAGTAGAACTGACCCAAAAAGCCTGCGACATTACCCGCGATGCCTTTTTAAGGGTGCTTCAATTTGTAAAGCCGGGTGTAACGGAGTATGAAATTGAGGCCGAAATCATCCATGAATTTATCAGGCAACGCGCCACGGGGCATGCCTATTCGCCAATTATTGCGGCCGGACAAAACGCCAACATCCTCCATTACACCGACAATAACCAAACCTGCCAAGATGGCGAACTGATTTTAATGGATTTTGGCGCCGAATATGGCAACTACAATGCCGACCTTACCCGCACCATTCCGGTAAACGGCCGATTTACCAACCGTCAAAAGGAGGTATACAATGCCGTGTTGCACGTGATGCACGAAGCCAAAAAGCTGATGGTTGCCGGTGCCGTATGGAATACTTACCACGAACAGGTTGGCGAAATTATGACCGAACAGCTGTTGAAACTCAAACTCATTACCGCTACAGAGGTTAAAAACCAAAACCCTGCCTATCCGGCCTACAAAAAATATTTTATGCACGGCACTTCCCATCACCTGGGCATTGATGTGCACGACTTTGCGGGCAGGTACACGCCTTTTGCAGTGGGCAATATCCTCACCTGCGAACCGGGCATCTACATTCCGGAAGAAGGTTTTGGCGTAAGGCTAGAAAACGACATCCTGATTACCGAAGGTGGCAACATCGACCTGATGGCCAATATTCCGATTGCGGTTGAAGAAATTGAGGCGCTTATGAATGCTTAAGCCAATCTTCGGCAAATTTGTAAATATTAAAATCTGATTTTACCAAAGCTTCGTCAACTGCCTGACGGAGCTTTGTTTTATCGATATCCAACATGCGACGATGCTGGATAAGCTGAAAAGCTTTTTCGGCCATCAGAAAATTACGGCGCTCGTTGTTGGGTTTGTCTGTTTTGGCAATCCACTTGCACAAATTGGCCAACCCTTCGTTTTTGTCGGCCACCGTTTTAAAAACCGGGATATCCTGATGTTGCTGACTCACGAGCTTCTTCAGTTTGTTGGCAAACATATCGGCCCCCTCCCTATCGGCCTTATTCACTACAAAACCCTGCGCAATTTCCATCAATCCCGATTTGATGTGCTGTATTTCGTCGCCCGATTCGGGGACCAACACCACTAAGGTTTTATCGGCAAGGCCAGCAATCTCCACTTCCGACTGGCCCACACCCACAGTTTCTACCAAAATCAGATCGAAATTGGCCGAACGCATCACATCTACCATTTCCAGGGTTTTGACTGAGATACCGCCCAAGGCGCCACGGGTGGCAATAGAGCGGATAAACACATTGGGGTTGTTGAACTGTTGCACCATCCTGATCCGATCGCCCAGCAAGGAACCAAAATTAAATGGCGAGGTAGGATCTACGGCCAAAATGGCGACCTTCTTACCTTGGCCCACAAAATGTGCCGTTATGGCATTCACCAAGGTACTCTTGCCTGCACCCGGAGGGCCGGTAATGCCCAAAACCGGAATTTCATTTTTAACCCGAATGGCTTTGAGCAAGGCTAAAGATGGCTCAATATTGTTCTCTACCAAGGTTAAGGCCCTGGCCAATATCCTGAAATCTCCTTTTTCTATACCTTCTTTAAGCGTCAAATACGAATTCATGGGCTAACTATTCTTTACAAAGAAACATATTTTTATCAATTCTGCCTCAGTATACTTTAGGCGCGCGCTTTCCGTTTGCTCCATGTAATATTAACGGCCTAAAAATCCTGCCCTCCTAAACAAAGAACAAAAAACGTAACTTTGTATCCTTTATATATTTAGATGAAAACCTATTTCAGATTATTATCCTTCGCAAAACCTATCGAAAAATTTGCGATTCCCTATATCATCGCAACCTTGTTTGCCACCGTTTTCAATACCTTATTGTTCACTTTGCTTGGCCCATTAATGACCGCCTTGTTCTTGCCAACGGGCAAAAACAGTCTGGCCAAAGTGGTAAGCGACAGGTCGGCAATCGACATTGTAGGTAAGTTTAGCGACTATATCCATCAAATAATTGCACAGCACGATGGCGTTTACGCCTTAAAACTGATCAGCCTGGCTATTGCGGTTACGGTATTCCTATCCAATTTCTTCCGCTATTTTTCGCAGCGCTACATGGAAGATTTGAGGGTACACACTTTATTAAACTTCAGAAAAGCGGTTTTTAACAATGTGATGAACCTGCATGTAGGCTATTTTAACAACGAGCGCAAAGGCGATGTGATTTCTAAAGTGGCTTCCGATGTGCAAGTGGTGCAGTTTACCGTAACCAACACGCTACAGGTTGTTTTTAAGGAGCCTTTACAGTTGATATTTTGGGTGTGCGTACTGCTTTCTATATCGGTTAAGCTTACGCTTTTTTCTTTGCTGGTTATTCCGGTATCGGGTTTTATCATCAGCAAAATTGTAAAACGCCTCAAACAGCAGGCTACACAGGCCCACGAATCTTTCGCCAAAATGATCGGCTTTTTAGATGAGGCTTTAAGTGGCATCAAAATCATCAAGGCCTTTAACGCTACCGAAAGAACAAAAGATAAGTTTAACGAAGAGAACAAATTCTATTCTTTCCTGAACCGTAAAATGGTGCGCAGGCAACAATTGGCTTCGCCGGTTTCGCAAACCTTGGGTGTTTTGGTGGTGGTATTCATTTTGCTGTATGGCGGTACCATGATCTTAAGCGGACAAGGCGAATTGAGCCCAGATAAGTTCGTGGTTTACATTGCCACTTTTTCGCAGATTATGCAACCAATCAAGGCATTGACCGATTCGTTCAGCGGCATCCACTCAGGTATCTCTGCCGGCGAAAGGGTGCTCGACCTCATCGACACCAAACCAGAACTGACCAATAAACCCGATGCCAAAACCCTCGACCAATTTAGCAATGCTATTGTTTTGGAAAACGTATCGTTCAGCTATGGCGAAAAGCAGGTACTCAACAATATCAACCTGAGTATCGACAAAGGAAAAACCCTGGCCTTGGTAGGGCCTTCGGGTGGAGGGAAAAGCACACTGATGGATTTGATTCCTCGCTTTCACGACCCTAAATCGGGCACGCTGAAAATAGACGGCCATCCTTACCAAGACCTGACCGTAGAAAGCATCAGGGCGCAAATGGGTACAGTTAACCAAGAATCGTTTTTGTTTAACGACACCATATTCAACAACATCGCCTTTGGCAAACCCGACGCTACCGAAGAGGAAGTAATTGCCGCGGCCAAGATTGCCAACGCGCACGAATTCATTTTAAATACAGACCAAGGCTATCAATCGACCGTGGGCGACAGGGGCAACAGGCTTTCTGGCGGCCAAAGGCAACGCATCTGTATTGCCCGAGCTGTATTGGCCAATCCGCCAATCATGCTTTTAGACGAAGCAACTTCTGCCCTTGATACCGAATCGGAAAAACTGGTTCAGGAGGCCTTAAACAACTTGATGCAGAACAGAACCTCGATTGTGATTGCGCACCGCTTGAGCACCATCCAGCAGGCCGACAAAATTGTGGTGATAGACAAAGGGCAGGTAGCCGAAAGCGGCACGCACCAGGAGCTGATGGCCCACAACGGCCTGTACAAGCGATTGATCGACATGCAAACCTTTAACGATTAATTGCCGATGCAGCTTGTCTCTATTGCCTTGTGCACCTATAACGGCGAAAAATACCTGGCCGAGCAGTTAGACACCCTGGTTGGGCAAGACTATCCGAACCTGGAGGTTGTGGCGCTCGACGATGGTTCTAAGGACAATACCCTGGCGATTTTAAGGACTTACGAGGCTCGCTATCCATTTTTCAAAGTCTACCAAAACGAACAAAACCTGGGTTACATCAGGAATTTTGAAAAGGCTATTTCGCTTTGCCAAGGAGAATTGATTGCCCTGGCCGACCAAGACGATATCTGGGAGCTGCACAAAATCAGCCTCATGGTGGGCGAAATCAAGGACAATTTGTTGCTGTACCATAACTCCGAATTTATTACCGAAGAAGGCCTAAGCATGGGACGCAAAATGAGCGATATCAGGAATTTTTATGCCGGCAACGATTCGCGGGTATTCTTGATGGAAAATTGCGTTTCGGGCCATGCCATGTTGTTTAAGAAAGAACTTGTTTCTTTTTTCAGTGCCTTTGATACCAACAGTTTCCACGACTGGTGGATTGTTTACATGGCCGCCTGCAACGGCAGCGTAGGCTTTATAAACGATTGCTTGGTCAAATACCGTCAACATACCCAGGCGAATACCAATATTTTAAGGTTGGACAGAGGGCAGGCTAAAAAGCGGAATGCTTTGCTGCAAATTGAAAAAGAATATAAGCGCATACAGGTTTTCGAAGCCTATGCACATAATAATTTCCAATCCTTTAAGAGCAGGCTGTTAAAATTAACGGAACGACGCATGAAGGCGTATTTTTCGTTTTCGTTATTTTTCTTCATGTACAGGCATCAGGACAAACTCCTGTTTATCCAAAAGAAATCGAAGCTGAGCAAGTTTAATTTCATGCTCAAATATGCCTGGGGCTATAAGCTCAAACAATTATTGGCCTAAATACTTTCCAAAAGCTGTTCGAAGTGGGGCAGCTGCTGCTCGACCGTATAAACCGCAGCAGCATCTTTAAGCAACTGCGCGTTATGACTCGGGTTTTGCCTAAAGGCTTCCATGGCCTTGATCATATCGGCCACGTTAAAGCTATCCACCACCAAACCCATGCCTTCTTTTACAAAAGCTTTGGCAATACCGGTATCGAAGCTTACAATGGGTTTGCCCAAGCTCGCGGCTTCGAGCATGGCCAGCGACAAACATTCTTCTCTCGAAAGCGATAAATAGGCATCGGCCAGGGCAAAATAATTGTAATAATCTGCCGCAATGGCTCCCGTAAAAATCAGGTTTTGGCCATTTTGCTTCGTGGCCACTGTCTTCACGTAATAATCCAATCCATTGTGCAAATCGCCACCCACCCAGATTATTTTCACCGCTTGGCCCTTAAAATGCTCGGCAATAGCCAATACCATATCCAAACCTTTCATGTAGGCCATAGAACCCGAAATAAGCCAAACAAAATCTGTTTCGGCTAAGCCATGTTGTTGCCTAAGTGCTTCTACCCTTTGCGCATCGGGTTTGATTTTTTGTGCATCGATAAAACTATTTTGCAACAGCACTTTGGGGTGGCCCAAGGCTTTCAGTCTTTCGCATACCAGGGGAGAACAACCAACCAAGGCATCCGAATGTTCAACAATAGCTTTAAAGGCAGCTGATTTAATGAAACCATAGGCATACATAAACTCATGGAAATGGGTAGCCATTTTAACCCCAATGGCTTTGGCGGCCGGTGGCGCCTGCGGAATAAGGATAGTGTTGGCATACCACAAATCGGCCTTAAAGCTTTTTTGGATCTGTTTAAGCTGATAACCGATGGGTTCTGTACCAAACAGCTTAAGCAAGCCCCTGAAAATCTTATGGTACCATTTTCCTACCCTATAGGCTGCGCTTTTGCCAATCCTTTCTGGAAGCTGGCGATAAAGCTCGCCCTTGCGCAAAGAAAACACATAAAGCTCAAACCGTTGGGGATCCAAATTATTAATCAGGTACCACAACAGCATTTCCGATCCGGTACGGTCTAAACTTGGGGTAATCAATAGCACTTTCTTCTTCATCGGGCAGGCTCTATTTGGAATTGAATATCTTTTTAACAGCTTTCCGAACTTTCATAAAGTACTTTATTTTTTTCAGCTCTTTTTTCAGCCGATCCAGTTCTTCGTAATCGGCCAAAAACAAGGGAAAGGTTTCGGCCAGTACTTTAGACCGCTCGACTTGGATGGCTTGCCCGTTTTCGGGTTTCGAACTAATGCCATCAAAATTATAGGCCGAAATCATTTGGCCGATGTGCTGATAGCTACAATTGTGCTTAGCCACTGCCAACATAAAAAACTTCCAATCGGAAACTATTTTCAGTTCCTCATCATAAAGGCCCACCGTATCGAACAGTTCCCTGCTGATGAAAGTACTTGGATGTGGCAGGGTGGAATCATAAAAAAAACGAAAAGTCAATTCATCAGGCAAATTCCAAGTCCATTCTTTGGCATCGTCAAAGAACTTCAAATCGCCATACACCAAATCGGCATGCAGGCCTTGCGCTACCACTTCTTCAATAATTTGGGGACTGATCAGTTTGTCGCCACTGTTTAAAAAAAGCAGGTAATCGCCCGTGGCCAGCTTGATGCCCTTGTTCATGGCGTTATAAATACCGGTATCTTTTTCGCTGATGGCATGTGCGAGGTTTGGCCTAAAAGACTCTAAAACATCAACGCCCCCATCCGTAGATGCACCATCAACCACAATATACTCTATGGCAGCGTAGCTTTGCTCCGTTACCGATCGGATGGTTTCCCTTAGTCCATCGGCATTGTTGTAATTGACGGTAATAATGGATATTTTGGGTTTGTTTGTCGTCATTTTTCTATCTTTAGCCCATAGGCACGTGCACCAAAAATAGACTATAAAAACCAAAAAAAGGAATGATTAAGATTTTGTTCGATCACGAGATATTCAGCGAACAGCGCTATGGCGGCATTTCGAGGTATTTTGCCAACCTGGCCAGCGAGATGAACAAAGACCAATCGCTCCGCGTAAAAATTGCGGTGCTCTACGTCAAAAACTATTACATCAGAAACGTGAGGCAGCCGTTCAATACTATTTTGGGCAAGTGGTTCCTCCGAAAAACCCACAAACGCTATCATTGGAATAGGAAATACAGCAAGTCGCTACTTAAAAAAGGCGATTACGATATTTTTCATGCCACTTATTACGATACCTATTCGCTGGCCTACAACCGCAAACCCATGGTGGTTACGGTGCACGATATGATTTACGAAAACAGTCCCGAAATGTTTGCCGATGCGGCCGAGGTGATTTCGAAAAAGAAGCAGATGATGGATGCCGCCGGAGCGATCATTGCCATTTCCAACTATACGCTGAACGAGATTTTGCGCATTTACCCCCAATATGCCAGCAAAACCAGCGTGGTGTACCATGGCCTGCCCAACGAAGAACAAACAGAAAAAGCCGACATCAGCACACCCGAACGGTTTATACTTTTTGTAGGTGGCCGGAGCCATTATAAAAACTTTGCCCCAATGGCCGAAGCACTAGCCCCGCTATTGCATCAAAACAAAAGCCTGATGCTGCTTTGCACCGGTGGCGGAGCGTTTACGGCTGAGGAAAAAGAGCTTTTGGAAAACCTGCAACTTAGCCAGCAATGCCAACAGCTGGATGCTACCGACGAGGAGCTTAAGCTGCTTTACCAACGCGCCCTGGTCTTTGTTTACCCATCGTCGCAGGAGGGATTTGGCCTGCCTATGCTCGAGGCTTTCAGAAACAATTGTCCCATTGCCTGCAGCCATGCTTCATGCCTGCCCGAAATTGGCGGCGATGCCGTTGGCTATTTCGACCCTACGCAAGGCGACACCTTATTAAACACCGTCGAAAAAATCATCAGCGAGCCCGACTATGCCAAAGAGCTTAGGGCAAAAGGACAGGAAAGGCTTACGCATTTTACCATGCAAAGCTGTATAGCAAATACCGTAAAGGTTTATCAAACGTTGTTGAAGAGAAGCTAAGGCTAGCTATAAAATTCCATTTCTTTTTGGATGCAGGCCTGGGCCAAATCTTCGTCATCCTGATGGAAAAGACAAACATCGTAGTATAAATAAGCGCCTTCTTTTTTATTGATGTAGGCATAAAGCTGCCCTACAAGCGCCTTGTTGTCAATAGCGGTCGATACCACAAACTTGCCATAGTTATCGTAATACAGTGCCGTTTTGTAACCCAAGTTGACAAAATCTTCGAACATGGCCAAGCCGTCTTCGTTTTGCTCTTTCAGAAAAACCGAATCATATTCAAAAAACAAAACCGGTTTATCCCTTTTAATGGTTTCAAAAGATCCTCGCAACACCTTAAAGTCGAAACCATCGGTATCTGTTTTGAGCAATTTGATATTTTCGATCTGGTTTTGCTTCACCAAATCGTCGAGTTTAACGATGGCCATTTTCTGGTTGCCCGACCCAACGTTCAATTTGGCTGTTCCTTTGGTGTTGTCTACCTCGATGGTTTGCTCCATGCTCTCCTCGCCCAAAAATGTTTCGTAGGCTTTTACGTCGGTAAACAAGGGAAGGTTCTTTTCTAAAAAGGCCACAAACACCGGATCTCCTTCAATCAGGTGCACAAACTGTTGTACGTTTTCCGTACGCAACAGCGCCACGGTATCGCCAATATTGGCACCTACGTCTATAATCTGGTAGCTTGGATACTTGCTTTCGATGTATTTGGCTATGCGCGAAAAGTTTCTCGAGTAATATTTAAACTGCTCCAGGTGCAGTTGGATGCTATGCTCGTAATCGGCCAGCAGGTTGTAATTACCTACCTTTACCATTTTTTCAACCGCGTGTTTCTTTGCTTTTTTTAGTCCGAGAATTGTTCTTAAGCCCATAGTATAGATTAGCTAACGCCCAATAGTCCACTTCAGTTTTGTTTTGTTGAGGAGAGCAACCAGGCCAAAAGTAAGCGAATATACTATAATAAATCTTAGGAGCGATAGCGCAACCATCAAAAATATAGACATGTCTTTAGGCTCGGGGAAGTGGAAAGGCCTTAGTATTTCGGGCAGCACATTAAACACAATAATATAATGGATAAGGTAAATGCCGAAAGTGGTTTCTCTGGGCTTAAAATATTTGGTAAAACCAAAATCCCTGATTTTTAACAAAATCAATATACACACCAGCGAATAAAGGATATTGCTAAAGCGTAAGGTATTATAGGGATCTATATTGTGTTGCTGATAAAGGTTGATGGTTTCGTAAACAGACAATGCAAAGGTGGCTACGAAGAGAATGGCCCATATATAGTTTGGAATGCTGTTGATCCAGGCCGCAACCGCCGTCCAATGCTTATTGAGCTGCGCGCCCAGCCACAAGAAAAACACAAAGCCAAAAATGGCCATGGTATGCATGGGCGGAAACCAGCTAAAATAGATGTTAACGCTATAGATTAAGGTAAACAGCAACAGGATGGCTCCAAGCCATAAAGAATAAAGGTGTTTCCTAAACAGCAAAAGCACGCCGATACAGATCAGAAAATTAATGATAAACCAATAATTGGAATAAAAGTATACCGTAATAAACGATTCGGAAATGGTTTGGCCCAAATTGAAGCTGGGGTCCTCATGCCTGATGTAATAGAACTTATAAGTCATGGCAAACACAAATATCAGCGACCAAATGATCCAGGGGATAAAGGTATTGGACAGCCTGCGCTTAAAATACTCGAGTGGCGTATACTTGGTAAAATTGCTTCCGATCAGAAAACCGGCCAGGACAAAAAAGGAAATAGTGCCCAGTTTGGCCAGCTGCACCAGACACATATACACGATGTTTTTGGTATCGACGCTCGGAAAAATGTAAATCCCTACGTGGGTGGCATGCTCAAATACAATGCACATCATAGAGAGGCAGCGGATGGAATCTATAAAATCGAAATTCTTCTTGGCGGGCTGCGAAATAAGGTTGTCTGACATTAATTAATTTAGATGATGGACTTAAATTAAAAAGGAGCGACAAAAATCGCTCCTTTATTTATTAAATCTGTAGAATTGTTACAGTTTGCGTTTTACTTCTACTTGTTCGTAGGCTTCTACGATATCGCCCACTTCGATGTTGTTGAAGTTTTGGATATTCAGACCGCACTCGTAACCTTTAGATACTTCTTTCACGTCGTCCTTGAAACGTTTTAGCGAAGCCAGTTCTCCGGTGTAGATTACCACACCGTCGCGAACTACGCGGATTTTGCTGTTTCTAGAAATCTTGCCGTCCAATACCATACAGCCGGCAATGGTGCCCACTTTGGTAATTTTGAAGGTTTCCCTGATTTCCACATTGGCCACAATCTTCTCTTCGAATTCTGGCGCCAACATACCCTCCATCGCCGCCTTGATTTCGTTGATGGCATCGTAGATGATCGAGTACAGGCGGATATCAATCTGCTCTTGCTCGGCCAACTTACGCGCACCTGGCGAAGGACGTACCTGGAAACCAACGATGATCGCATCTGAAGCCGAAGCCAGCAATACATCTGATTCTGAAATCTGACCCACCGCTTTGCTGATGATGTTGATCTGGATTTCTTCGGTAGAAAGTTTCAGCAATGAATCTGCCAAAGCCTCGATCGAACCATCCACGTCACCTTTAACGATCAAGTTCAGTTCTTTAAAGTTACCGATAGCCAAACGACGACCGATCTCATCTAAAGTGATATGTTTTTGTGTACGCAAGCCTTGCTCACGCATTAATTGTAAACGTTTGTTGGCAATTTCCCTGGCTTCAACTTCGCTTTCCAACGCGTTGAAACGATCGCCGGCTGTTGGTGCACCTTGCATACCCAATACCTGTACCGGTACCGATGGGCCTGCTTCGGCCACTTTTTGGCCACGCTCGTTAAACAAGGCTTTTACCTTACCGCTGTAGCTACCAGCCAAGATCGGATCGCCCACACGTAGGGTACCACCTTGTACCAAAACGGTAGTTACAATACCACGGCCTTTATCTAATGTAGCCTCGATTACGGTACCTGTAGCACGTTTATTAGGATTGGCTTTCAACTCTAACAATTCGGCTTCTAACAATACCTTATCTAAAAGCAAATCGACGTTTAAGCCACTTTTGCTCGAAATTTCCTGCGATTGGAATTTACCGCCCCACTCTTCAACCAAGATGTTCATGGTAGAAAGCTGCTCTTTGATACGGTCGGTGTTGGCACCTGGCTTATCAATTTTGGTGAAGGCAAATACCAATGGTACGCCTGCAGCCTGAGCGTGGTTAATGGCCTCTTTGGTTTGAGGCATCACCGCATCATCCGCTGCAATTACGATAATGGCAATATCGGCTACTTTGGCACCACGGGCACGCATGGCGGTAAACGCTTCGTGACCCGGTGTATCTAAGAAAGTTACTTGTTTGCCCGAGTTGGTGGTTACTTTGTAGGCACCAATGTGCTGGGTAATACCACCGGCCTCGCCAGCTACCACGTTTGCTTTACGGATATAATCGAGCAATGAAGTTTTACCGTGGTCAACGTGACCCATAATGGTTACTACCGGTACACGCGACACTAAATCTTCTGGTGCATCTTCTTCTTCAATTACCCTATCCTCTTCCTCGTCTGGTTTTACAAACTGGATTTCATAGCCAAACTCGTCGGCCACAATGGTCAGGGTTTCAGCATCTAAACGCTGGTTGATTGACACGAACATGCCCAAGCTCATACAGGTACCTATAATTTTGGTAACCGGTACATCCATCATATTGGCCAACTCATTTGCCGTTACAAACTCGGTAACTTTTAGCACCCTCGACTGCAATTGTTCTTCTGCTGCCAATTCTTCTGCATTCAAAGCTACATCATCACGTTTCTGACGACGCAATTTTGCACGTTGGGCAAATTTACCTGACTTGCCGGCACCGCTCAAACGAGCTAAAGTTGCCTTAATTTGGTCTTGTATTTCTTTTTCTGTTGGCTCTTCTTTAGGGGTTACCGGACCTCCTGGCTTGTTGCCTCTAAAATTAGAGCGGTTGCCGCCTTGGTGGTTAGGGTTATTCCTAAAATCTGGCCTGTTGCCGCCTGGTGCATTCGGATTGCGGGGTTGTCCCGGTTGTCCTTGACCTTGCTGGCCTCCTGGCTGACCAGGAGCATTTGGGTTGCCACCAACAGTTTTCTTGCGTTTGCGCTTGCGCTTAGCTGCTTCGCTATCGGCAGATGAAGCTACAGGCTGGTTTCTACGATCAGGCGTTACCGGCAATTCGATTTTGCCAATAATGTTTGGTCCCGATAATTTAACCGAGCGTGCTTTGATGACTTCGTCTTCTGGCGCAACCGGCTTAGCTGCCGGCTGAACCGGAGGCTGTACTACGGCTTTAGGTTCTACCTTTGGAGCTTCTACAAGTTTTTCTTCCTGAACCGGCGCTGGCGTTACCGGCGCTTCGGCTTTAGGAGCCTCAACCGGAGCCTCTTTTTTCTCTTCAACTACTGGAGCTGGTTCCTCTTTTTTAGGTGCACGGTTTTTAGGATTAAGATCGTTGAGGTCTATTTTACCTACAATCTTAACGCCTGGCAATGCGCCTTCTTCAACGGGCTCTGCTTTTGGAGCTGGTTCTTCTTTTGGAGCCTCCACAGGCTTCTCTGCCACAGGTTTTTCTGCGGGAGGAGTATATGAATGAAGGTTTTTGATTAAAACACCTTCGTTTTCAAAATCTTGTTTTTTTCTAGGCGTCTCAGGAGCTCTCTCAGCTGCTTCGGGTTCATCACGACGAATTTTACCTATAACTATCTGATTGGCTTCTTCTTTCACGATTTTGTCCCCCTGAAACTCTTTCAACAAGGTATCGTACATATCTTTTGAAAGTTTCGTAGTGGGCTTATTTTCCACAGCAAAGCCCTTCTTACCCAGAAAATCTACGGCTGTAGCAATTCCGATGTTAAGTTCCTTAGCTGCTTTAAATAAAATTATGGGTTTATCGTCTGACATTTATTATCCTATTTTTTTTACTGTTTATATACAAAAGTAACGTTTATTCTTGTCTTATTCAAGCCATAAGCGTTATTCAAATTCCGATTGCAAAATGGCAATCACTTCTTTAATTGTTTCTTCTTCCAAATCGGTACGCTTCACCAGCTCGTCAACAGACAGGGCCAATACGCTCTTGGCTGTATCTAGGCCAATCGCTTTCAGCTCGTCGATGATCCAGCTGTCGATTTCGTCCGAGAATTCTTCGATATCCACATCCTCATCTTCCTCGCCTGCTTCACGATAAACATCGATTTCATAGCCGGTTAATTTACCCGCCAATTTGATGTTGTGTCCGCCACGGCCAATAGCCAACGAAACCTGATCTGGCTTCAAGTAAACCGAAGCATGTTTAGTGGCATCGTCTAACTTGATAGAAGTGATTTTTGCAGGGCTCAATGCACGTTGGATGTACAACGAAATATTGTTGGTAAAGTTGATTACGTCGATATTTTCGTTTTTAAGCTCTCTCACGATACCGTGGATACGAGAACCTTTCATACCTACGCAGGCACCTACCGGATCAATCCTGTCGTCGTACGATTCTACAGCAACTTTGGCACGCTCGCCTGGTTCGCGAACAATCTTTTTAATGGTAATCAAACCATCGAAAATCTCTGGAACCTCGATCTCGAACAAGCGTTGCAAGAACTCTGGCGCAATCCTAGAGATGATGATTTTTGGCGTAGCATTAACCATGTCTACTTTAGAAATCACCGCACGTACGGCATCTCCTTTTTTGAAATAGTCGGCAGGAATTTGCTCGGTTTTAGGCATCAATAATTCGTTGCCTTCATCGTCTAATACCAAAGTTTCTTTTTTCCAAACCTGGTAAACCTCACCGGTTACGATTTCGCCAACCCTGTCTTTATATTTTTTGAAGATTTCGTCTTTCTCTAGCTCCAATACCTTCGACACCAAAGTTTGGCGAGCGGCCAAAATGGCTCTGCGGCCAAAGCTCTCTAAAGTAATCTGCTCGATGTAGTCGTCGCCAACTTCCATATCCGGATCCAGCTGCTTTACTTCGGCAAGCTCGATCTCCAGGTCGTCGTCTTCAGAAAACCCGTCTTCCATTACCCTTCTGGTTCTCCAGATCTCCAAATCCCCGTTATCAGGGTTCACAATTACGTCACAGTTCTCGTCTGTTCCATATTTTTTACGCAACATACTGCGAAATACCTCTTCCAGTACGCTGATTACTGTTGGGCGGTCGATATTTTTGAAGTCTTTAAACTCCTGAAATGAATCGATTAAATTAATATTGCTCATTTTGCTACTTAAATGAAATTAAAACCTTAGTTTCTGTTATATTTTCAAACTCAACCGATGTTTCTACCAGTTGTGCTTTTTTTCCTTTTTCTTTTACTTGCTCTTCAATCACGATGGCATTTTCGCCAACTTCTAAAAGCTTGCCTTCTTTTTTTGTGCCATCGGCCAGCTTAATGCCCAGCTCTCGGCCTATGTTTTTGTGATACTGGCGCTTGAGCTGGAGCGGTTCGCCAACTCCCGGCGAAGAGACTTCCAAGTTATACGCTTTTTCGATGGCGTTTTCTTCCTCTAAATGAAAGCCTACATGGCGGCTGATGGCAGCACAATCTTGAATGTTGATGCCTTCGTCGCCGTCAACATGGATGATCAATTTGTTGTTTGGCAACATCTTCACTTCTACCAAAAACAGCTCAGGCCTGTCTGCAATCTTCTCTTCTACGAGTTCTCTAACCCTGTTTTCTACCTGCATATCCTAAATTCTTGCAAAAGAAAAGAGGGGACACGGTCCCCTCTTCTTCCTTTATTACGACGCAAATGTACGAATTATTTTTTCAAAATGCAACAGTGCGCTGCAAATGAGCTACTAACGCACCAAAATTTGTTGCTGTGGCTTTACCGTATGGCCCACTTTGGCCCGCACAATATCGCCGCCACTGGCAAACTGGGTATTGAGCATGGTTTCGACCAAGTAGTTTTTTCCTTTCACAAAGGGATTTGCCGGCACAAACCATAGGCTATCGCCTTGCATACGCAACTTTCCGGGCCAATCGGTTTCCATGCCGGTCGAATCATCTTCGGCTGGCGTTTGCAGCACCGAAACCAGTTGCTGGTAGGCCGTATCTTTTTCGAGGTTGGTTTTGAGCCTGAACAAACCCGTTTCGCCGATATCGGAAATGACGATGGCTGTACTGTCGGCCGAAAAGCGGATAGACAAAGGCCTGCTCTCGGTATTGCCGCAGCCCAAAAGCGCCAGGCCCAAACAAATTGCCCCAAAAAATGTAATTTTATTACGCATCTTGCTAAATTAGTCAATTATTGAAATTAACGCCTGAAATTCTTTTTAGGAATTTGGCCCCACACTCAACCTTAATCAGCCACTACCTTAAAACTGCCAATTAATGCCATACCTGAACACAGAACAAATAACAGCCGAAGTTGTTGATCTTTTGAAATACAAATACACCGTTGCCGAAATAGAAGCCTTTCTGCAAAGCAAGGGGGTAGATCCAGGTGATTTCCAATCGATTATAGCAACCGCCGAAGCCAACTATCTGGAAGAAAAGCTTTCTTACCTGCCGCAGCGGCACAAAAAGGCTTTCATTATCTGGACCTCTCTTGCCGTGCTTTGCTTCGCCCTGTTTGTTTTCTACATTCCGAGTACTACCTTGGCCAGCAACGATATTGTAATGCCCATTATCGGCACCGTTTTGTTCCTTTACTTTTTGATGAATGTCATTGCCTACTATAAGACCTGGACCTTAGCATATCTCCAAAAGTACGGCCCAGTCAAAGTCAACTACGGCTTTTGGGTTATATTTCTTATTCCCGGTTTCATCCTGTGTTTTTTGCTGAGCCAAATGTACGAGGGCGCTGCGCGCGACCAATTAAAAGTTATGCAGGAAACCGCCATCGGCACGGTTATTTCGGGTACAGCTGCCTCTGGAAGAAGATACGAATATGCCACGATAACGGTTCTGTTCGAAACCAAATCGGGCCAAACGATAACCGCTACCAAGAGCGTGTCTAGCTCGCAGTTTAAACAGTTTTACAACGGCCAGAAAATCGAGTTGGCCTATGCCAAAAACAATCCGCAGAATATTGATCTGCTCATCGACCAAGAACACATCAGAGAACTGAAAGGAACAGCAGAACGCGCCCTGAATGCTTTCGATTTAATATTGCTTTTTGACAGATCCAATACCGAAAAATTGGAAGCCTTGAACAAAATAAATTATGGATGGCAACTGAACAGCAAAGATTCGACCTTGATTAACGAAAGGAGCCAACAAGCCATATTGGCCACAAAACGACAGTTGCGCTACATTGGTGCCGGCACCGACTACATTACCTTTGGCAAGTTCCTGAGCGGGGAAGGCTACAAAAGGACCAATCCTGTCGACAGCAATCCGGTACTTGAACAATTTGGAAAAAAAGTGCTCGAAAACAATCGTTTTGTCGTTATTTTACAACCCTCTCAAGAAAATTCCATCATCACATTTATCAAAAAATAACATTGTTTAACCCCTAATATTGCTTTTGTATGAGATTGATTTTAGAAATTTTATTGATGGGCGTTGCCATGATGGCTGGCGCCTACCTGGTGCCGGGCGTGCATGTTGACGGCTTTGGCAGCGCCATTATTGCCGCTTTGTTGATTGCCTTGGCCAATGCCACCATCGGCTTTATCCTGCGGGTATTCACTTTTGTGCTCAACGTGCTTACCCTTGGCCTCATTTCTTTCATCATTACCGTTTTGATGATCTTGTTGGTAGACCACTTTATGACCGGCTTTAACACTTCAGGCTTCTTATCGGCTGCCATTTTGGCCATCGCCGTTGCGGTCATCAAAATGATCCTCGATTCGATATTTGGAACGGATAGGGATTAGCGCAGGGCGTACAGCGTATTGCGATATGCGTATTGCGTAGAGCGTATGGCGTATGGCGATGAATTAAGCGCAAGGTGCCGAACGCCAAACATTTTTAGCTAACACTTGCGAAGTTTTAAAAACTTCGCAAGTGTATTCTCTTTTTAACCTAAAATATTACGGCTGATTACCATTTTCTGGATTTCGGTAGTGCCTTCGTAAATCTGAGTGATCTTGGCATCGCGCATCAATCGCTCCACATGGTATTCTTTTACAAATCCATAGCCTCCGTGTATCTGAACGGCCTCAACGGTAACGTCCATGGCTACCTTGCTTGCATAAAGCTTAGCCATAGAACCCGCCAAGGTATACGATTGTCCTTGGTCTTTTAGCCAAGCCGCTTTATAAACCAGCATACGGGCAGCTTCTATCTGCGTAGCCATATCGGCCAGTTTAAAGGCAATAGCTTGGTGCTCGGCAATGGGTTTTCCGAACGACTTGCGTTGCTGGGCATAGGCCAAAGCCAATTCATAAGCTCCTGCGGCAATGCCCAAGGCCTGCGCGGCAATACCAATACGGCCACCTTCCAGGGTTTTCATGGCAAACTTAAAGCCGAAGCCATCTTCGCCGATACGGTTTTCTTTAGGTACTTTTACGTCGTTGAACATCAACGAATGCGTATCCGAACCACGAATACCCAGTTTATTTTCTTTAGGACCAACTGTAAATCCTGGTGTTCCTTTTTCTATGATAAAAGCATTGATGCCTTTGTGTTTTAATTCTTTGTGGGTTTGGGCAATAACCAAATAAACACCAGCGGTGCTGCCATTGGTAATCCAGTTTTTGGTGCCGTTTAGCAAATAATAGTCGCCTTTGTCTTCGGCGGTAGTTTGCTGCGAGGTGGCATCAGACCCGGCTTCGGGCTCCGACAAACAGAAAGCGCCAATCATTTGGCCAGAAGCCAGGGGCTTCAGGTATTTTTCTTTTTGGGCTTCGGTACCATAGCTTTCCAAACCATAGCAAACCAAAGAGTTGTTTACCGAAACCACTACCGAAGCAGAGGCATCAATTTTAGAAAGCTCTTCCATAACCAGTACGTAAGACAAGGCATCCATGCCGCTGCCATTGTACTTTCCGTCAACCATCATTCCCAAAAACCCGAGTTCGCCTAATTTTTTAACTTGCTCGGCCGGAAATTTCTGATGTTCGTCACGCTCAATTACCCCAGGCTTTAATTCGTTCTGCGCAAAATCGCGAGCCGCCTGTTGTATCATCAATTGTTCTTCACTTAATTCAAAATGCATAATTATGGTCTATAATTGGTTAGATTTTCCAAATTTAGTACTTCTTGTCGAAATTACTATGCTACCATAGCAATTTTTTATCTAGCAACGCCCTCAAAAGCCAATGCAGGCCATGTATCACAACTTTAATACATCTGAACCAAAATAGGTTTGCGCAATGAGTTTGCCGTTAAGCCAAGATTATTATTTTTGTTAAATGAACCTGAGTCAGCAAATCTTGTTTTTCTTTAGTGCCTTGGGTGTGTTCAATGGCTTTATCATTAGCCTTTACCTTTTGTTTTTTAAAAAGCCGAAATCACCATCTCTCTTTTTTCTGGGCTTATTGTTGTTGGCGGTATGCCTGAAAATAGGGAAATCCTTTATTTTTTATTTCTATCCCCGGCTTCCGGGCATCTATATCGAAATAGGTATTTGGGGAAGCGCTTTTGTAGGGCCTTCGCTTTTCTACTTTGTCAGCGCAACCCTGGCGCAAGACACAAAGATAACCGGCAAGCAACTTTGGGTCTATCTGTTTTGGACATTGGTCATTGCAACGGCCAGTATCCTTGTTCCGTATGATAAACAGCCCGACCTCTGGAACAAATCTATCGGCACGGTTATTTCGGCGCAGCTAGTAGTTTGCATTTTATTGACCGGTTGGCTACTCAGGACAGCTTTTCTCAAAATCTTGAACGCAAGGGAAAAAGTTTCGAGGGCAGAAAAACTATTGATGGCCGTATACGTGGGCAACATTATCGTTCCCGCAGCTTTCAAACTGTCTATTTTTGATTTCTTTAACGGCCCCTGCATCAGTGGCGCCTTGTTTTTCTCGCTCGTGCTTTACCTGAATATTTTCCTTTTTATGAGCCAAAGGAAAACCGGCAATCTGCTATTGGGCGCAACAGATCAGGCTCGCTATGCCAACAAGAAGATTGCCGATGCGCAGGCCTCGGCTCTCACCGAAAAACTGCAAAAAATTCTTCTGGAAGAACAGCTCTACAAAAACCCCGACCTTAAACTGAACGATTTGGCCAAAAAAATCAATGTTTCGGGGCATCAGCTTTCGCAATTGCTTAACGATAACCTGGGCCAAAGCTTCGCGGCCTACATCAACGAGTTTCGAATCAAAGAGGCTTGCGAACTTATTGCCAACGACAGGGGCATCAAGCTCGAGGCCATAGGTTATGAGGTTGGGTTCAACTCCAAATCTACTTTTTATACCGCTTTCAAAAAGCATCGGCAGACCACGCCAACGCTTTATAAGGAACAACTATCGGCTGTTGTGGCAAGCTAAGCTGGTCTTGTTTTATAATTCCGAACTCCCAAATCTGAGAATCAAAACCTCTTGGCAGCTTCCCTCTTCTAGTTTTGGATCATCACATCAAATCCAAACACACGAAGATGAAACCGTTATTACTTTGCTGCCTTTTTGCCTGCACCAGCCTATGGCTAAACGCCCAAACCATTAAGGGCCGACTGATAGATGCCCAAACCAGGCAAGGCATCCCCCTAGTTAATTTGATTTTGACCAAGCCAAACCAGTCCAAGGCCGTTAAATATGCCGCCAGCGACAGCACCGGCTCCTTTGAGCTGAAGGACGTTGAACTGGGAAAATATCTTTTATCGGCTACTTTAATGGGCTACCAGCAAATCCAAAGAGAAATCGACCTCACTGCACAAGACTCGAAGGTTTTAGCACTAGGTGATATCCTGATGGCCGAAGATCCCAACCTGCTGAAAGAAGTAACCATTACCGGTGGCACGCCCAGCTTTAGCACCCAAAATGGCCAGCTTAGGATTGGAGTAGCCAATAATGCCTTTTTTAAATCGTCGGTTAATTTACTGGATGTCTTCCGGAAGCTTCCCGGTCTGCAGGTTAACCAAGACGGCACCATGCAAATGGCCAGCCGCGCCGCGCCAACCTTATTTGTTGATGGCAAACCCGTGAACATGAACAACGACGAAATATTGACTTACCTCAGCAGCTTGTCGCCAGACATGGTCGAATCGATTGAAATGATCAATCAGCCTTCGGCAAGATACGACGGCGAATATCAGGGCATTATCGATGTAAAGCTCAAAAGAAACCAGTCTTTAGGCTTTCGGGGCACCTACAACGTTCGTTTGCAACGCAACAACTACAGCCTGCTCGACAATAACCTGTCGCTGGTGTACAAAAGCAATCGGTTTATTTACGATGTAAAGCTTGGCCATACTACCGGGAGCACTTTTTATAAATACCATGCCCTGCAGTTTCTGCCCAGCACCAATGCCATGATTACCGACACACGCACCGTTACGGCCAACCGGAATTACAACATACAGGCCAAAGTGGCCTACGAGCTGCAAAAAGGGCAAAGCCTGGAGGCTTTTGTACGTACCTACCAGATAGACAGAACAGCCACTTCGCGGAATTTATTGACTACCCAAACCGCCGATTTGGCCAATACCATCGGGCTGGTAAAGAGCGATAACGATGCCTTGCCCAAGCAGCGCTACTACGCAGGCGGCCTTAACTACGATGCCCAATTTCGGCACAGCGAACTGCATGTGATTGCTTCGGTTGCCCAGATAGACAACCGCCAAACCGAAGACATCCAAAACCGCAATGTGTTTAGCGACCAGCTGATGAACTATTGGAAAACCAATTCGAGCAACAACATCCTGATCAGAACCGCACAGGCAGATTACACGCAAAACCTAGGCCAAGGCAAATTAGACTTTGGCGGCAAGTTCGCCTATACCACTACCCAAAACAAGCTTCGCTACGATACCTTAGGCAACAACGTTTTTAGCCTGGACCCTAACCGCAGCAATGAATTTCGCTATGAAGAATACATTGCGGCAGCTTATCTTTCGTACAGCGGCCAATGGGATAAATTTAAATACAACGCCAGTTTGAGGGCAGAACATACCAGTACCAAGGCCAACTCTATCACCACTGGCTTGGTTACTGACCGAAAATACCTGAAATGGTTGCCAAGTGCAAGCCTCACCTATGCCATCAACCCAACCGAGCAACTGACGCTGAGCTACAGCCGCCGGATGACCAGGCCGACTTTCGCCATGCTCAATCCGTTCAGGTTTTATTACAGTCCGCGGCATTATTGGATAGGCAACCCTTACCTGCAGCCCTCCACAACCAGTTTGCTTTCCCTATCCTACAGCAGGAAAGCGCTCAACATATCACTCAATGCAGGTCGCGAGAACGACCCTATGGAACGTTATCCCGAGTACAACCCCAGCACCAATGAGCTAATCTTTTTGGGACGCAATATACCTTATCGGAATTTCGTCAACCTTTTGGCAAGCCTGCCCATTACCCTCAACAAATGGTGGCGGATGAACAACAATGTGAGCTTCTACTACAACAAAGAGCTCAGGCCTTACTTTGGACGCAGCTATCAAATACCAATCTACAGCTACACGCTTAACGGCAGCCAGGTTTTCAGTTTAAAAGATTGGTTATTGGATGTAAGTTATAGCTATGAATCAAAAAGCGGCAATGGGCTTTACCTCATGAAACCCGTTTACGGCATTGATTTCGGCCTGCAGAAAGCCTGGTTCGGCAACAGGGTCAATACCAAGCTTACCCTTTACGATGCCTTCGACAATTTAAAGCGCAGGTTGGTTTTTAGGGATCAAACCATTTTTAACAACGATTTCTACCATTATTTTGGTGCACAGCGATTGGTATTTGCCTTAACCTACAATTTTGGCAGTTCGACCTACAAGGCCAGGGAAAGCAAAAAAACCGAAGAGGAAAACAGGGCTAATTAAGCCCGCTATTATTTAAGCAAGTGATTGTTATCGTCGGGGAATACCAGTATAGGCTGGTATTTCTTGGCTTCTTCCATAGGCAAGGAGCCGTACGACATGATGATCAGGATATCGCCCACCTGTACTTTTCTGGCTGTTGCCCCATTCAGGCAAATGGTACCTGTACCGCGCTCGCCGCGAATGGCATAAGTTTCGAAACGCTCGCCATTGTTATTGTTCACAATCTGCACCTTTTCGTTGGCAATGATATTGGCCGCATCCATCAAGTCTTCGTCGATGGTAATGCTGCCTACGTAGTTCAATTCTGCCTGTGTTACTTTAACACGGTGTATTTTCGATTTTAAAATCTCGATAATCATGATGCAAAGTTAGGAATAAAGGTTGAGGGTTGAAAAGGTTTAGGGTAAAAGGTAGGTCATATCTTAGGTAGAAGGCGAAAGCTGAAAGACCAAAGCTAAAAGGTTGAGGGTTGAAGGTAATGAGGCTGAGGGTTTTTCCATCTCACATCTCAATACGCAATACGCAAATCTAATCCAACAACATATTATCAATCAAACGCGTTTCGCCAACTTTGGCGGCCACCAAGGCAATGGCATTTTTATTGGTTTGATCGGCAATCGGCAACAAGGTTTCCTGATCGGCAATGGTAAAATAATCGAGCTCGACACCGGGCGTTGTACTGATCATCTGCCTGGCTTGGCCCAACAATGCTTCGAGGCTCAATCGATGGTAGTTGTCTTTCACAAACTGTAGCGCACGGCTCAGCACCAAAGCATTTTGCCTATCGCTGGCCGAAAGATGGATGTTTCTCGAGCTCATCGCCAAACCGTCGTCTTCGCGGATAATGGGACACGAAACGATCTCGACAGGCAGGTCAAAGTACTTGACCATGTTTTTGATCATCAGCACCTGCTGAAAATCCTTTTGGCCAAAAAAGGCCAGATCCGGCTGCACCGCATCAAAAAGCTTCTTTACAATTTGGGTTACGCCCTGGTAGTGGCCTTTTCTAAATTCGCCTTCCAGCAAAAACTCGGCACTGCCCAAATCGATATGCCAATTTTCTGGCGTTGGGTAGTGGGGATACATTTCTTTAACCGTTGGCATAAACACTGCGCTGCAACCTGCCTCCTGTAGCATTTTGATATCATGCTCCAGGGGCCTCGGGTATTTTTCCAAATCCTTGGGATCGGTAAACTGGGTAGGGTTCACAAAGATGCTGCACACCACGATCGAGGCTTGCTGCTGCGCAATTTCGATGAGCGACAGATGGCCTTTATGCAACGCACCCATGGTAGGTACCAAGGCAATTTTCGAAGAGGCATCCTGTTGGGGTTGCAACCAGGCTTTCAAGGCAGTTATGGTATGTAGAATTTCCAAGTTGTCGGTTTAATTTTAAGGGTGCTAAGTTGAGCATTTATCCAAAACTTACAAAGCCTCTTGCATAAGTTATTGATAAATATTAATATTATTCGTACCTTTGCCCCTTGATAATCTTTAAATTAACATAATTTAATATATAATATGGAGATGGCAAAAACGAAGCTACTGATTGTTACCCACGAGATGTCGCCTTTCCTCGAACTCACTAAAATTTCTGAAATTACACGTCAACTGCCACAGGCCATGCAGGAAAAAGGATTCGAAATCCGCATCTTGATGCCTAGGTTCGGCAACATTAACGAAAGAAGAAACAGGCTGCACGAGGTTATTCGTTTATCGGGTATGAACATTATTATTGATGACAATGACAACCCATTAATTATCAAGGTAGCTTCAATCCCTGCGGCACGCATGCAGGTTTATTTCTTAGACAACGAAGATTATTTTCAAAGAAAGCACGTTTTCAGGGACAAAGAGAACAAGTTTTACGCCGACAACGACGAGCGTACGATTTTCTTCTGCAAAGGCGCCTTGGAAACCGTTAAGAAACTTGGATGGGCACCAGACATTGTACACTGCCATGGCTGGATGACTGCCCTAGTGCCTACTTATATCAAAACTACTTACAAAAACGATCCTACGTTCAAAAACTCGAAAGTGGTTTATTCAATCTACGAGAACTGCTTTGCCGAAACCTTAAATGCAGACCTGCATAAAAAGGCGGTAATGAGCAACATGACCGAAGAGGACACCAAAGCCTTTATCAAGGCCGACTGCAACAGCATGCACATTGGCGCCGTAACCCACTCAGATGCAGTGGTTTTAGCCGACGAAAAGCTGGATAATGATGTGTTAAAATTTGTTAAAGATTCTAATAAGCCGACTTTAGCCTTTAATTTAACCGAAAATTACGAGAACTTCTTTACTTTTTACGAAGAGATCTCTAATGAAGAATTGGTTTCAGTAGCTTAATACAGCATTATTTTTAATATAAATATGAGATTCTTAAAATTAGACTTATTGACCCTGTTAATAAGTCTTTTTCTTTTCGCTTCATGCGAAAAGACTTCAACCATAGGTTTAGAAATTGATCCAAATACAGCCATACAAGGATCATTGGTAGACACGGTTACCATCAGTTCGAGAACATTGAGCGACAAGATCGTTTCTAGCAACGGCCTTGCCCGAAACCCGCTGGGTCTTTTAACAGATCCGCTTTTCGGCAAAACCGAAGCCAACCTGTCAATGGCCGTTAACGTACCTAGCAATGCTTATAGCTTTGGCACCACACCAACCCTCGACTCGGCTGTTTTGGTGCTTAACTATGGTGGCGAGTTTTATGGCGACAGTACTTCTAATTTCAACTTGGAAGTACGTCAGCTGGTAGACGACCTTTCGGCATCCGAATCGTTTTTAAGCAACCAAAGCTGGTTAGCCTCGAACACCGTTATCGGAAGCAAAAGCGGCAAGCTTTACCCTAACACCAGGGTTAAGGTAACCGATATCGTAACCGGCAAAGCCGATACCATCCGAAGTGCCTCGCCACAAATCAGGATTCAGCTGAACAAAACCTTTATTGAAAACAACATCATCAACATTAACGCCGAAAACTTAAAAAACAACCAAAACTTCGTTCGCTTTTTTAGGGGACTACAGGTTAAGGCCAGTACCGCGGCAACCAATGGCAGCATGATGTTCTTTGAATTTACTGGCTCAACCTCTGGCTTGTACCTGTACTACAAAAACCAAAATACTACCACCAACAAGCCAGATACGATTGCGGTTAACTTCCCGATCTTAAACTCGAGCAGTCCGGTGGCCTCTACCGTTACACACAACTACAGTACAGCGGTTACCACGCAGTTGTCTAATCCAAACCAACAATACCCGGTTACTTATTTGCAACCCCTATCTGGCTTAAAAACCAAGATTTCTTTCCCTTACTTGAAGAACTTTGTAGCCAATGTGGGCAAAGTGGTAGTAAACAAGGCCGAATTGGTGATTGACTTGAGCAGCGGCACCGACCCTATTCCGTTCAATGCGGCGCCACGTTTGGCCCTTTATCGATACGATATTGCCGAGCAACGCAAAAACATTCCGGATAACGACAGGGGAAGCCTAACTACCCCGGCTGATCCTAGGGTAACACAAACCGCTGCAATTTTTGGAGGCTATTTCAACGCCATCAAAAAACAATACGTATTTGTGGTTACGGCTTACATCCAGGATTTGCTGAACGGAAAGACGCAAGATTACGGTACGTTTTTGGCTCCAACGCCTACAGACCAATTTAGCCTTAACCCATCCATGGCTTCAGGCGCACGATCGGTTATCGGATCATTTAAAAAGAACCCGGTTGCAGGCGATAACGTCATGAAACTGAACATCTATTACACGAAAATCAACTAGCTAAATATATTCTACGCAAACGTTTGATTAAATCGCTCAAAAGCAATACTTTTGAGCGATTTATTTTTTTAAAACAATACTATATGTGTGGAATTGTAGGCTATATTGGCTTTCGCGAGGCATGGCCAATCGTCATTAAAGGCTTAAAAAGACTAGAATACAGAGGTTATGACAGTGCAGGCATAGCCCTAATCGACCATAACAACCTCAACATCTATAAAAAGGCCGGCAAGGTTCAAGAGCTGGAAAATTTTGCCGAGAACAAAAACCTGAACGGCTCCATTGGCATGGGCCATACGCGCTGGGCTACGCACGGAGCGCCATCAGACAGAAACTCTCACCCGCATACCTCCAACAACGGCAGGCTCAGCATCATCCATAACGGCATCATCGAGAACTATGCTACGCTGAAAGAAGAGCTTTTGAGAAGAGGGCACACCTTTAACAGCGACACCGACACCGAAGTATTGATCCATTTGATAGAAGACATCTATCAAAACGAAAAAATGGACTTGCTGGAAGCCGTACGCCTGGCCCTTAACGAGGTAAATGGCGCTTATGCCATTGTAATTATGGACCAAGACCATCCCGACCGGCTCATTGCAGCCAGAAAAGGAAGTCCGATGGTGATTGGCGTTGGCGAAGGCGAGTATTTTATCGCTTCTGATGCAACGCCGATTATCGAATACACCAAAAACGTGATCTACCTTAACGATAACGAAATCGCTTTCATCAAACGTGAAGAGCTTTTGATCAAAAGGCTCGACAACGTGGTGCAGACACCTTATATCCAAGAGCTGGAATTGCAACTGGAAATGCTGGAAAAAGGCGGTTACGATCACTTCATGCTGAAAGAGATCTACGAACAGCCACGTTCAATCAGAGATTGTATGCGTGGTCGTATTTATCCCGCCGAAGGAAAGGTGCAGCTGGGAGGCATTAAGGAATTTGCAGAAAAGCTCAAAAACATAGACCGCATCATCATCGTAGCCTGTGGCACTTCGTGGCATGCCGGATTGGTAGGCGAATACCTGATCGAGGAGTATGCGCGCATACCGGTAGAAGTAGAGTATGCCTCCGAATTCAGGTACAGAAATCCGATCATTACCGAAAAAGACGTGGTGATTGCCATTTCCCAATCTGGAGAAACCGCCGACACCATGGCGGCCATTGAAATGGCCAAAGAAAAAGGCGCTACCATATTCGGGGTATGCAACGTAGTAGGCGCATCTATTCCGCGGATTACCCATGCGGGTGTTTATACCCACGCCGGACCAGAAATCGGGGTGGCTTCTACCAAGGCCTTTACCGCGCAGGTAACCGTGCTTACGCTCATGGCTTTCTATATGGCGCAACAAAAAGGCACCATTGTTAACTCGAAATTGGTCGAGCTTTTAACAGAATTGGATTGCATCCCTGAAAAAATCCACCACGCCTTAGAATCGAACGAGCAGATCAAAACCATAGCCGAAAAATTCAAGGATTCAAGAAACTGTCTGTTTTTGGGCAGGGGCAGTGGTTTCCCTGTGGCCTTGGAGGGCGCTTTAAAACTGAAGGAAATTTCATATATCCACGCAGAAGGCTATCCGGCAGCAGAAATGAAACATGGCCCTATTGCTTTGATAGACGAGGAAATGCCGGTAGTTTTTATCGCCACCAAAAACTCGTCGTACGAAAAGGTAATCAGCAACATCCAGGAAGTAAAAGCCAGAAAAGGCGTGGTGATTGCCATTGTAACCGAAGGCGATACCGACGTGAAGAAAATGGCCGATTACTGCATCGAAATTCCGGACGCAAGCGAAGCTTTCTTGCCTTTGTTGGCTACCATTCCGCTGCAGCTGCTGTCTTACCACATTGCCGTGCTAAGAGGCTGCAATGTAGACCAGCCAAGAAATTTAGCTAAATCAGTAACCGTAGAATAAGAAAAAGGGCCCGAAAATTCGGGCCCTTTTCCATAACAGCGTTTGATATTAGATTTAAAAGGGCAGATCGCCTGTTTCGTCTACAGGACTAACATAATCGTCTTCTGTTTTGGTGGTGGTGCTTTCCTGACCGCTTGATGGAGCCTCAAAATCGCTTTTTCTGCCCAACATGGTAAAGTTCTCTGCCACAACCTCTGTTACATATTTTTTAACGCGCTCTTTGTCTTCAAAAGAACGGGTACGTAATTTGCCTTCAATATAAACCAGCTTGCCTTTCTGCAAGTATTTGGAGGCCACTTCGGCCAAGCCGCGCCATAACACAATGTTATGCCATTCGGTCTGTTCTACACGCTTGCCATCCTTGTTAAAAGTCTCTGACGTAGCCAACGGAAAACTAGCTACTGTAACGCCTCCTTCTAAATGCCTAACTTCTGGGTCTTTGCCCAAATGCCCTACTAAAATAACTTTGTTAATACCCGACATATATTCTATTTGATTAGTTCCTTACATGCAGTTCCATAAATTCGCTAATTACTTTCGGGTGGGGCAAAGCCTCAAATTCTTCGAGCAAAACCGATTTAATTTCTGTATGCAACTTAAAGTTAACAATATAATTGTCTAAAGCAAAAAATTGTACATATATAATTTGGTGCGTCAATACATGCTTCTTTTGCATTAAAAGGCCGATTTTGGCCGCTTTGCCGAATAGATTTTCTATTTCCTGCCTAAAGTTTTCGACGCCAAGGCTAGCCGCTTGCGGCGTTTCGATCAGCGGGAAATCGTAGAGGTGCTGCCATACATCGCCCGCTTTTCTTTCCTTGGTCAGGATATGTCCATCCTTAAGCGCCACAAAATAGTTGAACCAACGCTCCTTTACCTTTACCGTTTTTAGCTTAACCGGTAAAACCTCTACTTTTTGATGCTGCAGGGCATAACAGCCAAGCTGCAGGGGGCAAATTTGGCAGGCCGGCGACTTGGGCTTGCACTGCAAAGCACCAAACTCCATGATGGCTTGGTTATATATCGACGGCTCCTGCCCTTCAATCAGGCTTTGCGCCAGTGCCGTAAACGTTTTCTTGCCTTGGGTGGAGTTGATAGGCTCTGCTATGCCAAAATACCTGGCCAAAACCCTAAACACATTGCCATCGAGTACGGCCTTGGCTTCGTTGTTCGAAAATGAAGAAATCGCGGCCGCGGTATAATCGCCCACCCCTTTGAGCTTCACCAATTGCTCATACCGAACCGGAAACACGCCGCTATGCTCGTCCATTACCTGTTTGGCGGTGAACAGCATGTTGCGCCCCCTCGAATAATAACCCAGTCCCTGCCAGAGTTTAAGCACCTGTACTTCGCTGGCATTGGCAAAGTCGCTTACCGTTGGAAAGTTTTCCAGAAACTTGTTGAAATAGGGAAGCCCCTGCTCTACCCGGGTCTGCTGCAGGATGATTTCCGAGAGCCAGATCACATAAGCATCGGTTGTATCGCGCCAGGGAAGGCTGCGTTTATTGATTTTATACCATTTTATAATTTCCTGCTGAAAGCTCATTTCGCCAAAAATACAACCTTAATCTAGCATTTTGGTAAAACTTGCATTTACATGATACGTTCAATTGTAAATAAATCATCTTTTATTTTCCTATCTCATTAAAAAGCAATACTTTTGCAACCCCAAAACAGTTATAATATTTAATACTCAATAACTTAATAAATAGAAAATATGACTAAGGCAGATATTATTTCGGAAATATCAACAAAGACAGGAATTGAAAAAGTAGACGTGCAAGAAACAGTAGAGGCATTTTTCAAAGTGATCAAAAACAGCATGATTGGTGGCGAAAATGTTTACGTAAGAGGCTTTGGTAGTTTCGTTGTAAAAAAGAGAGCACAAAAAACTGCTAGAAATATTTCTAAAAATACGGCGATCATTATCCCAGAGCATTTTGTTCCTAGCTTTAAGCCAGCAAAAGTTTTTGTTGACAAAGTGAAAAACAACTCTAAAAAAGTTAAAGCAGAAGCTTAATCGTATCGCCATGGCAAACAATATCCGTACAAAACAAGCGCTTATCATTGTTGCAATTGTATTGCTTACAGGATTTTTGTTTACCAGACCGATCAAAGGCTTGGTCAAACCCAAAGAAGAAGCGGCCAAACCGGCTGCCATGGCTGACCAAACCGCCACAGCACAACCCAGCCTAGAAGAAATATCTTCCACTGCAAAAAACTTGATCAGCAGCGCTTCCAGCAAAGAGATTACGGTACTGGAAAACACCTACAAAGGTGCTTCTGGAGCCGAAAAACTAGCCGAGGCGCAAAAGCTGGCCCAGAAATGGGAAGATTTGGAACAGCCGGCACCTAGTGCCCTGTACCTCGAAGTGGTTGCCAATGGAGAATCTTCTTTAGCGAATTGGCTCAATGCAGGCAATAGGTTTTTAAAGGCCTTCGATAATACACAGGATAGCCTTTTGCAACCTAACATGCTTCAGAAAGCCAACAATGCGTTTACCAAGGCTTTAGCGCTTGATTCGACCAGCTTAGATGCCAAAACCGGATTGGGCATTACCATCGTAAACGGCTTGGGCGCTCCGATGCAAGGCATTGTCATGCTGCGGGAAGTGGTAGAGAAAGATCCAAAAAACTTAAAGGCAAACATGAATTTAGGCATGTTCGCCATCAAATCTGGACAGTTTGACAAAGCTATTGTTCGCTTCAACAATATCATTAGCCAAATTAAAGCAACACCAGATGCCTATTTTTACCTGGCAACGGCTTACGAAAGCCTGGGCCAGAACAAAGAAGCAATAGACGCTTATTTGAACAGCAAGAAATTAGCGGCCAACCCAACCTTGTCGTCGTTTATAGACAAGAAAGTGGCCGAGTTAAAAAATAAACGTTAATTAACAGATTAATAAAAACATTTAAAACTTAAGATTATGCCAAGCGGTAAAAAAAGAAAAAGACATAAAATGGCTACCCACAAACGCAAAAAACGTTTAAGAAAAAACAGACACAAGAAAAAATAGGTTTTTCCTATCTGTGTATTGGCCAAAAATAAATACCATGTTAAACGGTATTTATTTTTGGATTCTATGTGTTTTTTGTCCAAGTGTAATAGGGCATTCAATTGCCTTAAAATCTGTAGCTTTTGGTAAAGGAATTAATAATCGATTCTACTCCTACGGGGGTAACCATAGCTTTAATTGAAGACAAATACCTCGTCGAGCTCCATAAAGAGCACGTTAACAATAACTACGCCGTAGGCGATATTTATTTGGGCCGCATCAAAAAAATCATGCCAGGCCTAAATGCTGCTTTTGTTGATGTTGGCTACGAAAAAGATGCATTTCTGCATTATTTCGACCTTGGCCCACAGGTACAGTCTTTGATAAAGCTGACTAAAATTAAGCGTAACGGCACGGTCAATGGCACTTTATTAGATAATTTTAAATTAGAAGCCGACATTAACAAAGCGGGTAAGATATCCGAAATCGTCAGCAAAAATTTAATCTTGCCGGTTCAAATTGCCAAAGAACCTATTTCCACTAAAGGACCGAGGTTGAGCTCTGATCTTTCGATTGCCGGAAGATACATTGTACTCGTACCTTTTTCTAACGTTATATCGATTTCTAAAAAGATTAAGAGCAATACCGAACGTAATCGACTCAAAAAGATTATCGAAAGTATCAAGCCTCAAAATTTTGGGGTCATCATTAGAACGGTTTCAGAAGGAAAAGGCGTTGCCGAACTGCAAAAGGATTTATTGGATTCAGTATCTAAATGGGAGAACTTCACCAAGAAGCTTCCCGATACCGAGCCCTCTAAGCGTGTTTGGGGAGAGATGGATCGTACTTCTACCCTAATCAGAGATATTTTAAACACCGATTTCGCCAACGTTTATGTAAACGACGCGAACCTGTACGAAGATATCAAGTCTTATGTGCACGAAATTTCGCCAGAAATGGAGAAAATCGTCAAGCATTACAAGCACAAAGAGCCTATTTTCGAACATTTTGGTGTAGAGAAACAAATTAAGAATGCCTTTGGCAAGACCGTAAATCTGGCTGGTGGCGCTTATCTGGTAGTTGAACATACCGAAGCGCTGCATGTTATAGACGTAAACAGCGGCAACAGAACGGCCAGCAAGGAAAATCAGGAAGAAAATGCGCTTCAGGTAAACAAGGAAGCCGCTAAAGAAATTGCCCGCCAGCTGAGGCTGAGGGATATGGGAGGCATTGTGGTAATCGATTTTATCGACATGCACAAACCGGCCAACCGCAAAGTGCTTTTTGATTACCTGCGCGAGCTTATGTTGCTCGATCGTGCCAAGCATACCATTTTGCCACCGAGCAAATTTGGTCTGGTGCAAATTACCCGTCAAAGGGTAAGGCCAGAAATGAACATTGTAACGGTAGAAAAATGTCCAACCTGCGATGGTACTGGCGAAATCAAAGCCAGTATTGTGCTGATGGACGATATAGAGAGCAACCTCACCTATATCCTACAGGAACAAAACGAGAAGAACATCACTTTGTGTGTTCATCCCTATATAGCGGCCTTCATCAAAAAAGGACTGTTCTCCCTGCAGTGGAAATGGTTCTTCAAGTTTGGCCAGCGCGTTAAGGTAAAAGCGGTATCTTCTTACCACCTTACCGAGTTCCATTTTCTTTCTTCAAAAGATGAGGAAATTAAATTGTAACCCGCTTATTCAAAACATTAAAAAGCCTGATTTCATCAATAGAAATCAGGCTTTTTTTAATGCCCCAAACAACTAAGTAGTTTGGTTCATGTCGCACAACATTTCGCAGCGACCCACATTAGCGGTGTATCTGCAACAATCTTTGCATTCGGGCTTGCCAAGGCAAGACTCGGGAGGTGGCCCGTCGCCACCCATTACTTTTTTCATTTCAGCCTTGCTGAGCAGGTTTTCCTTATTCATCGTTTAAGTTTTGGTTAGGTTGTTTAATTAACTTTAAGTTAATAATTATTTGATACAAAGACAAATACGAGAATCCGGCTTGTTGCTGAGCAGAAAAAACTCCCTTTCGTTTTTATTCGAATACGTAGGAAACCATAATATCGTTATAGTCGCCATCGCCGCCATCTTCAAAGCCAATTACGCCACTACCGAAATTATCGCCTGCATTGGGAGAAAACCTGCAAGCCGACTGGTACCAAGGCTTTCCGCCGTCAGCAGGCCCGTTCTTGTGCCAACCCGTAATAAAAATCATGCGTTCTTCTACCCTGTTTCGGCCATAAACCTCCGGGTTTAAATTTCTGCCCGCCTGGTTTCCCTTTTCAAAAATCTTGTTGTATGCCGAATCGTAGATACAAATCGCATTTTCCCAAGCCGCCTCAGCAGAAAAAGTAAGTTTAACTTGTGCATATCTCGGCACCTTTAATTGAATTGTCCTTCCCCAATCGATTTGGAGATTGTTGTCTGGTCCGTATCCCATAGTGATTAAGTTTTTGCCTACTCTTCCAATATGCAGTTTTCGGCTTCGCTGGTTGTCATTTTAATGGTCAACGATTAAAGTTAATACAGACCTTTTGGCTTCGTGCGGGCGAAAATACCCTTGCAATTACCGTTTTTACCGCACCCATGTTAAACAGATCGATTAAAAATTTATTTTGCTAAATATTTTAGCTAACTTAGCTCGAACAAAAAATCTAAAATCGTCAATCCAAAATCTAAAATCCTTTGGCTAAAACTAAATCAGCATATTTTTGTCAGAGCTGTGGCTACGAATCGCCCAAATGGCTCGGCAAATGTCCATCCTGCAACCAATGGAATACCTTTGTGGAAGAGGTTATCGACAAAGGCGCTTTAAATGTGCCCACCTGGAAATCGGCCAGTGGCACGCAACGCCTCAACAAGCCCAGCAAAGTAGAGCAGATTGAAGCTACTACCGAAGAAAGAACCTTGACCAGCGATGCCGAATTAGACCGTGTGCTGGGTGGTGGCCTGGTGGCTGGCTCCGTGATCCTCATTGGCGGCGAACCCGGCATCGGCAAATCGACCCTGATGCTGCAGCTGGCCCTCAATATGCCCAACAAAAGAATACTGTATATCTCGGGCGAGGAAAGCGAACAGCAGATTAAAATGCGTGCCGAGCGTATTACCAACAGTCCCAAAGCCGATTGCTACATCCTGACCGAAACGGCTACCCAAAATATTTTTAAGCAGATTGAACAACTGGAACCCGAAATCGTTATTGTCGATTCGATCCAGACCCTGCATTCGGCCCATATCGAATCAACACCTGGCAGCGTTTCGCAGGTGCGCGAGTGTACCGCCGAACTGTTGCGTTTTGCCAAAGAAACCGCTACCCCTGTTTTTCTGATTGGTCACATCACCAAAGACGGCGCCATTGCCGGTCCTAAAATTTTGGAACACATGGTTGATACCGTGTTGCAGTTTGAAGGCGATAGGCACCATATTTACCGCATTCTCCGCTCCATTAAAAACCGTTTTGGGGCAACGGCCGAATTGGGCATTTATGCCATGCAGGGCAACGGCTTAAGGGAGGTATCTAATCCTTCAGAAATTTTGCTCTCACAACGCGATGAGGAGCTGAGCGGCATTACCATTGGTGCCACTTTAGAAGGCGCCAGACCAATGCTTATCGAAACCCAGGCTTTGGTTAGCATTTCGGCTTACGGAACGCCACAGCGTTCGGCCACGGGCTTCGATATCAGACGCATGAACATGTTGCTGGCGGTACTCGAGAAAAAATGTGGCTTTAGGCTCGGAGTTAAAGATGTTTTCCTCAATATTGCCGGGGGTATCAAAGTCGAAGATCCCGCTATCGATTTGGCCATCATGGCGGCTATCATTTCTTCGCATGAGGATATTTCCATTTCGTCTAAAATATGTTTTGCGGCCGAAGTGGGTTTATCGGGCGAGATCAGAGCCGTTAACCGCATCGAGCAGCGCATAGCCGAAGCCGAGAAACTGGGCTTTGAGAAAATTGTGGTTTCCAACTATAACCTGAAAGGGGTTGATCGAGATAAATTCAAGATCCAGCTGATTACCGTAAGCAAGATCGAAGAGGTGTTTGCGCTGCTCTTTGGCTAGCCTATGCAACACTTGCCAAGCTTTGAAAATCCCCCAAGCTTGATGCTGGGGTGGCAATTTTCTCTACACTTTTATGGTAAATTGGCATTTTTCTCTACACACCAAGCAGAAAAAAAGTTTGGCACACCAAAAATAAAAAGATGTAAAATACTGAAAACCAAATAATTAAATAACATACAATAAAAAATCTTAAAATTGGACAGCTTGTTGTATTACTCTTATCGTTCTTATCCAGTAATGGGTAAAACAACAATAGGGATGATTAACCTCACTGCTAAGAGCAGTGGGGTTTTTTTATGGTTTAAAATTTCTCTCTGCACCCTATACTATTTAGAAAGATTTTAAATATTTTTGTGAGAGATAAGAGTTTACACCAAATATTATAACAGATGAAAAAATTAGTTTTAAGCTTGGCATTATGCCTATTTGCTGCATTTGCTTTTGCACAAGATGCCTTTGAAGGCCAATCGTTTGGAGAAGGCGTTAAAAAAGGGGGCGTAATTTCGGCAACCGAAGTGAATGCCAAGTTGGGCGACAAAACCAAAGCCGACATGAAAGTAAGTGGCGAAGTAGTAACCGTTTGCAAGAAAAAAGGCTGTTTCATGACCTTGAAATTAACAAACGGCGAAACCATGTTCGTTAACTTTAAAGACTATGCTTTCTTTATGCCAAAAGACATTGCCGGCAAAAAAGTGGTAATCGATGGCTTTGCCGAAAGAAAAACAACTTCGGTTGAAGACTTGAAACATTATGCAGAAGATGCCAAGAAATCGGCAGAAGAAATAGCAAAAATTACAGAACCTAAAAAAGAAATTGTGTTTGAAGCAAAAGGAGTCGTAATTTTGAACTAATTAGAAAGGTTCTCCTTTTTAATATTGATTGGTTGAACCCTGCTCTCTCCGGAGCGGGGTTCTTTTTTTTATAGCTGTACAAAAGGCTAAAATTTCTATATTTATCCTAACCAACAAATTGAATTATGATTATTGTAGCTATTATTGCCGGGCTTGTCCTCATTTTCGGCATCGGAATTTACAACTCGCTCATCAGCAAAAAGAACCAGGTAACCAATGCCTTTTCGGCCATTGACGTGATGGTAAAAAAACGTTTCGACCTGATTCCCAACCTGGTTGAAGTGGTTAAACAATACACCCAGTACGAAGGCGATACCTTGACCAAAATTACCGAGCTGCGCGGCAAGGCCATGGGCAGCAATGTTACCGAAGGCGATAAGCTAGCCATAGACCAGCAATTGGGTGCAGCCGTAAAAGGCCTGATGGTAAGCGTAGAAAACTATCCCGATTTAAAGGCCAACACCAATTTCCTGAACCTGCAGAGCACCTGGACCGAAAGCGAAGAGCAGATTGCCGCCGCCAGAAGAAACTACAATGCCAGCGTAACCACTTACAACAACGCCGTTATGATGTTTCCAGGCAATATGTTTGCCGGCATGTTGGGCTATCAGCCTATGCAGGTTTTGGCCGCTACCGAAGAAGAACGCAAAAACATCAGCGCAAAAGAGCTTTTCAATAGCTAATGGATGCCAATTATACGCAAAACGCCAAGCTACAAAGCGTACTTGAAGCGTTAGAAGTTGAGCGTAAAAAAGTTTTAGCCGCCAATACACAAGGCTATGGTGCCATTATATTAGGCATTGTTTTGATTGTGGCCCTGGCGATAATGGGACTTTTGGTGGCAGGCATTGTGATTGGCTTAGGCGCTATTATTTTTGGAGGCGTTATCCTCTTCCGCATCAGCGATGCCGCTACCGACTACAAAAACCGTTTTAAAATGGACGTTGTGGGCGCCTTGCTGAGCAACGTAAACCAAAGCCTAACCATACAGCCCAGCAGTGGCATCTCGGAAGGTGAGTTTAGGCAATCGCAACTTTTTACGACCACCCCCGATCGCTACAGTACCGAAGACCTGATTAGCGGAACCATAGGCAAGACCAGCATTTATTTTGCCGAGGTGCATGCAGAATACAAAACCGAAACCCAAGGCAAAAACGGCCGACAGGAGCATTGGCATGATATTTTAAAAGGCATTGTATTCGTAGCCGATTTCAACAAAAACTTTAACGGCGTTACGGCTATCAGACCTAAGGATTTCGGCGCGAGCATTGGTGCCTGGTTTTCCAAAAATATCTATTCCTTTGGCGATAAAAACGTAGTGGAACTGGAAAACGAAGCTTTTAGCAATCATTTTGTCACTTACAGCACCGACCAGATCGAAGCCCGGTACATTCTCACGCCTGCCCTCATGGATCGCCTTTGCGAACTGAACCAACGAGCGGCCTATGCCATTTCGGTATCGTTTGTCAGCTCGAACATGTACATCGCTTTTCCATTGGCCAAAAATTATTTCGAAGCCCCACTTTTTAAGAGTCTGTTAAACGCAGATGTATTAACCGACGATCTTTCGGTGCTTCATTTCATGTATGCCATTGTACAAGAGCTCGATTTGAATACCAGGATTTGGACGAAACAGTAATTTTCGATTACACTTGCGAAGTTTTAGAAACTTCGCAAGTGTTGTCACGATGACGGCGCCTTAAAAGTCTATCCCATAAAAAAATCCCTCAACGCTAACGTTAAGGGATTTTGTTTTTATGCTTTGGTCTTTCTCCTTTAGCCTATTTAGACAAATACATCGACTTGTCTTTGTAAAGCTTGCGGAAATAAGGATCTTCCAAGTCTTTGATGAAACGGATGGCTTCGCCGGTCGATTTCATTTCTGGGCCAAGCTCTTTGGTTACCTCAGGGAACTTCTCGAAAGAGAACACCGGTTCTTTAATGGCATAGCCTTCCAGCTTGCGTACAATGCTGAAGTCTTTCAGTTTATTGATACCCAACATGATTTTGGCCGCAATGTTAATGTAAGGCACATCGTAGGCTTTGGCAATGAACGGAACCGTTCTCGATGCCCTTGGATTGGCTTCGATTACATAAACCTTATCATCCTTAACCGCAAACTGGATGTTAAGCAAACCGATGACGTTCAAGGCTTTCGCAATTTTCTTAGAATAGGCTTCCATATCGGCAATTACCTTGTCAGACAAGCTGAAAGGGGGCAATACCGCGCTCGAGTCGCCCGAGTGGATGCCCGCTGGCTCAATGTGCTCCATCAAACCTACAATATGTACGTCTTCGCCATCGCAAATCGAGTCTGATTCGGTTTCTTCGGCTCGGTCCAAGAAGTGATCGATCAATACACGGTTGCCCGGCAAATCGCCCAACAATTTTACTACCGCTTTCTCCAAATCCTCATCGTTGATCACGATGCTCATGCCTTGGCCACCCAATACATAGCTCGGACGTACCAGCACGGGATAGCCAACCTCGTTAGCCACTTTAATGGCTTCTTCGGCATTTTCGGCTACGCCATATTTCGGATAAGGAATATCCAATTCTTTTAACAAGTCTGAGAAACGGCCACGGTCTTCGGCCACATCCATATCGCTATAAGCCGTACCAATGATTTTGATGTTATTTTCGTGCAGCTTCTCAGCCATTTTAAGTGCCGTTTGGCCGCCCAACTGTACAATTACGCCAATAGGGTTTTCCAGTTCGATGATTTCGCGTACGTGCTCCCAGAATACAGGCTCGAAATAAAGCTTATCGGCCATGTTAAAGTCGGTTGATACCGTTTCAGGGTTACAATTGATCATGATGGCTTCGAAACCTGTTTCCTTGGCAGCCAATAAGCCGTGCACACAAGAATAGTCGAATTCGATACCTTGGCCGATACGGTTAGGTCCAGAACCCAACACGATTACTTTTTTGCGGTCGGAAGGTATTGATTCGTTGGTACCCAATTCATCCCCGTTCGATAGGGTTTCGTTGCCTGCCAAAGAAATCTGGATTGGCGCCTCTTCGAAGGTCGAATAGAAGTATGGGGTTTGCGCCGCGAATTCTGCCGCACAGGTATCTACCATTTTGTAAACCCTTCTAATGCCCAACTCCTTGCGACGGTTATAAACCTCATCTTCGGTTACATTGCCCAATACGTAGGCAATCTGCAAATCAGAGAAACCTTTTTGCTTTAAGTTGAAGAAGAAATCTTTAGGAATGTTGTTCAGAGAATAGCGTTTAAGCTCAACCTCCATATTAACCAGCTCCTGAATTTGGATCAGGAACCATTTATCGATTTTGGTTACCTTACGGATCGATTCTAACGGAACGCCCATGCTCATGGCATCTTTGATCAGGAACAAGCGGTTCCAGCTCGGATGCTCCAAGCCGTGCATGATTTCTTCGATATTTCTTTTTTGACGGCCATCGGCACCTAAGCCCGCGCGACCGATTTCTAAACTCTGACAAGCTTTTTGCAAAGCCTCGATGAAGTTACGGCCGATAGCCATTACCTCGCCCACGGCTTTCATTTGCAAGCCCAATTCAAGATTAGCCCCTTTAAACTTGTCGAAGTTCCAGCGAGGGATTTTTACGATCACATAATCAAGCGTTGGCTCAAAGTAAGCCGAAGTAGTTTTGGTAATCTGGTTGTCGATTTCATCCAGGTTATAACCGATGGCCAATTTGGCCGCGATTTTTGCAATCGGATAACCGGTAGCTTTACTGGCCAAGGCCGACGAACGCGACACGCGCGGATTGATTTCGATGGCAATGATGTCGTCGTTTTCAGGGTTTACCGAAAACTGTACGTTACAACCTCCGGCAAAGTTGCCAATGGCGCGCATCATCTTGATGGCCTGGTTACGCATTTCCTGGTAGCAACGGTCAGACAAGGTCATGGCTGGAGCCACGGTAATCGAATCGCCGGTGTGGATACCCATCGGGTCGAAGTTTTCGATAGAACAGATGATGATCACGTTGTCATTTCCATCCCTCAACAACTCCAATTCGTATTCTTTCCAGCCCAAAACCGCTTTTTCAACCAATACTTCGTGTGTTGGCGAGGCTTCTAGACCACGTTTAAGAGCAATGTCGAAATCTTCTTTTTTGTGTACAAAGCCACCCCCTGAACCGCCCAAGGTATACGAAGGGCGGATTACCAATGGAAAGCCGATTTGTTGAGCGGCTTCCTTGCCTTCCAAGAAAGAGTTGGCAATTTTTGAAGGTGCAACGCCTACACCGATATCAACCATCAACTGGCGGAACGATTCCCTGTTCTCAGTTTTGTCGATAGCAGCTACGTCCACCCCAATAATCCTCACATTGTGCGCTTTCCAAATGCCACGCTCTTCGGCGTCAACACAAAGGTTCAGGGCCGTTTGGCCGCCCATGGTTGGCAATACGGCATCAATGGTTGGCAAATCTGGAGAATTGGCATGTTCAGTCAGAATTTGTTCTATCGATTCAATGGTCAACGGCCGCAAGTATACATGATCGCCAATTACTTTGTCGGTCATGATGGTTGCAGGGTTTGAATTGATGATAGCTACTGAAATTCCTTCTTCTTTCAAAGAAAGTGCGGCTTGTGAACCTGAGTAATCGAATTCGCAAGCTTGGCCAATGATGATTGGTCCAGATCCGATGATCAATACTGAACGTATCGAGGTGTCTTTAGGCATGTGGGTTTTTTAAAAAAAGTCTAAAGTAAAAGTCAAATTGACTGATAGCTGGGAGAACTCCTCTGCTATGAAATGATAATCCCAACTGCTCTGTCGGGATGCAAAGATAGGTTTTTTGACTGGAATATAGGACGATTATTTTAAAAATATTTGAGCTGGTGCTGCTGGTGTAAAAGACCAAAAAATCGACACAGATAAACACGAAAAAAGAGGGCTTTCGCCCTCTTTCATTTCACACACAACGTTATTTTTATGGTTATTGTTGCAACTTGATTTCTCCGATATCGGTAGTGGCGCTGTCGGTTACCGCTACGTTTTCTACCGAAGCATCTTTATAAGGCGCATTGGCTTTTACCCAAACGGTATAGGTTCCTTTTTTTACATTGCCGAATACAAACGAGCCGTTGCTTATTTGGCTTCTCAGCGTATCTGAACCTGCAACCGCCACTACTTCTTTGGCGCCTTCGGCTGGGGTTACCTTGCCCTGTATGCCACCTTGCTTTATCGATCCGAATGCAAATAGTCCTATAGAAAGGCCTGCAACGGCTAAAAAATTTAAACTCGCTCTTTTCATGATCATCAATTTTTTAATTCAACTTATTACCTGAGCGTAAGTTTGTTACCTGTCCAATCTCTTTCGTTTAGATGGTCGCCCCTAAAAAACATTCCCTGCTAAGAATTGTTTTAAAGAATATTTTAATTCTTTTTGCGTTTCAGCTTCGGATGCCACGCATAAGGGCAAGAATAAATTAATTTGTAAATTTTAAAAACCAAATCGTTTTCGGTTTGTTGATGAAAAAGAATGAAAAGATTAGTGCTTTCATTGATAGTTATTTGCATAGTTGTAACAGGTTGCGCCACCGTACAGTCGATTATTAAGTCCACTTTTCCATACACGGCCATTTTAACCATACCCGCCAATACGAAAAGTAATACGGCACAAACGGTAAGCAGCAGTACCAGCAGTTTCGACGAGATTTTTGGCAACCAAAACGGGACGTCCTATATCAAAGACGTCAAAGTGGCCTCCGTAAGGCTAGACGCCAGTAATCCGACCAGACAGAGCTTAGGCATTTTCAAGTCGGTAAAGCTGTTTTTGGTCAATACAAGCGGCTCGGAAGTCATGGTAGCGTCAAGAAGTGATGTATCTGAAAATATTGGCAACAATCTTGTACTAGATATAGACAACTCGCGTTTTGTAGATGATTACATCAGAGGAAGTAATTTGAAAGTGAGAATGGAATATGTGCTAAGGAATAGTTTAGCCAGTGAGGTAAGCGTGAGAGCGGCGATAAATTTTAGTGCATCGCCTAATAAATAGATCTAAAGCATCCTCGGCAAGTGATTTGCCTGAGGGTATTCTTCATAAATAGTTTGTTTGGTTTATTATCCGGTAGGGGTTGTTCCCTATCGGATTTTTTGTTTTTACCCCCTTCGCCCATTTTAATTTTCGACCCTGCTGTGGAATAGACCGGATTTTTGCATCTTAATTCTGTAGCAAAATAGACCCGCTATGCCCTAATCTGCAATCAATGAAGAAACAATTCCTTTTATTCATCCTCATTTTCTCTCTTTTCTACCAAAGCAAGGCACAAGAAAATACATTATTCAAAGCGTGGGCAGGCAAAAACCTCGAATACATCAAAATAGATTCTGCAAGGGTTTATTTCGAAACCGCAGGCAACTGGCAGCCAGGCAGACGGTATTACCTGATCGGAGATACGTTAAGGCTCTACGATAGCTATACCAGCTCCGGAGACGACTTTTCGAAAGAACATGTTGACAATTATGATTTTTTGATCCGTAAGAAAAAAACGAACAAACTGATCCTTATCCCTCTCGATTCCAACGCTAAGTACATGGCTCGTGGCAAAAGAAGGCTGGTATACATCGACAGAAAAAACGTAGTGGATAAGGATTTTGTTTTTAAAGAGCTTAAATTCAATGTGTATAGCACGTCATGGAACCAGTTCATCAATTTCTCGATTTTTATAGATAGCGCTAAGAATGTGATGTATACAGACAGAGGCAAGTCATCGCCACGCGAATATGGCACAGGTAAGTTCGACGACGATACCTACGCCGAGTTTATCAGGATCATCAAATCGTCTGAGATAGACAAGCTCCAACCAGACAGCCAAAAAGTTTACGATGGCGAGAAATACACCCTCTATATCGACTACAACCAGAAATCGAAACAGCTCGAACAAGATACCTTGCCACCAATCACCAATGAGCTGATTAGTTTTCTCCGTCAAATCAAAAAGAAGGTAAAGTTTAACCAAGTTGCGCCTTTTGTAATTAAGTTGAGCCCATAAAGCGATTTATGATATCTTTGGGTATGCTGTTATTGGCAAGCGGATTTATCGATAGCGTAAAACAGTTCCTTTTCGGAACAAGCCCACTGGAATGGTTCGGTGTAATTACCGGACTGCTCTGTGTTTGGCTGGCCGCCAAAAACAATATCTGGAACTGGCCATTTGCCATTGCCAGTGTACTCACTTACATTTTTATCTTTTTTGAAAGCAGATTGTACGCAGACATGGGCCTGCAGGTTTACCTGTTGCTCATGAACATTTACGGCTGGTATTATTGGAGCGAGCAACGGAAAAACCCTGGCGAGCAAAGACCGATTACTCAAATTACCCCAAAAGAAATCCTATTGTCTGTACTGGGTGTTATCCTGTTTACCCTGATATTGGGCTTCCTGCTGCACAAAAAAACAGACGCATCTTTTCCCTTTGTCGACAGCTTTTGCACCGCTACCAGCATTATTGCGCAGATTTTTCTGGCCCGCAAGGTATTGCAGAACTGGCTGATTTGGGTTTTTGTAGATATTATTTATGTAATTGTTTATTTTTCTAAGGAACTTTACGCCACCGGATTGATGTATGCCATTTACATGGCCATCGCGCTGATGGGCTACATCGATTGGAAAAAGATATACCGTGAACAAGCAAATTAAAAAAATAGCCATCGTTGGCCCCGAGAGCACGGGCAAATCGACCATGTCTTTGCAACTGGCCAAATACTATAATGTATCTTGGGTACCCGAATATGCCCGTTATTATTGCGCCAATTTAACCGAGCCCTGCACATTGCAAGACGAAACCAACATGTTTCACGGACAAGTAGCACTCGAAGATTCGGTATTATCGATGACGGAAAGCGATTTTGTCATCTGCGATACCACTTTTGTAACCGTCAAGATTTGGAGCGATGCCTTTTTCGGCGAAACGCCACAGGTGGTTTTAGATGCCTTGACCCAATACAGCTATGATTTCTACTTGTTGTTAGACATCGATTTGCCATGGCAGGATGATCCCCTGCGAGATTTCCCCACCCAACGCGAACATTTTATGCAGGTTTGGCACCAAGAGCTACAGGCCTTAAACGCCAACTACAAAGTGATAGGTGGCCTAGGCGAGGCCAGGCTTAACAATGCCGTTGCCGCCATCGACGATTTTCTGCTGGATACCGCCAAGTAACACTTGCGAAGTTTTAACTTTTAATAATCTTGCTTACAATAACACTTGCGAAGTTTTTAAAAACTTCGCAAGTGTAGCCCTCAATTTTGCATTTCGAAAAAATTTATACCTTTGTGCCATCAATAAGGGGTGCCTTGTTTTGTAAAAACACAAATACAGGCTGAGAACATACCCATTTTGAGGGAGAAGGCAGATGGTTAAAAAGGGAGAAGGTTAAACCCTCCAACCTTGAGAGCCTCCTAACTTCCACCTCAAATACACCTGATCCAGGTAATGCTGGCGTAGGGAATGGTTTATGGAGTTTAACTAAAGTCGGGAGTACCCCTACTGCCGATAGGTTTTACTAAAACAAAAAAACAAATTGAAAAAATTAGTGATCGCAGTATTTGCTGCGCTGTTGTGCCCAATGCTTTCGATGGCACAATTCAACATTTCGGGCACCGTGGCCGAGAACAGCTCTGTATTGCCCGGAGCAGGCATCAAACTCAAAAACAAGGGACAAAGCGTAATTGCCGGCACCAATGGTCGTTATGAGTTTAGCAACCTCCCAGCCGGAAGCTACACCTTGGTGGTAAGCTACGTAGGTTATGCCACCCAAGAAAAAACAATTAACCTTAGCGCAAACACTACTGTCGATTTTAAGCTAAGCGCGCTTTCTTTCTTGGCCGATGAGGTGGTAGTAAGCGCCACCAGAGCTTCAAAAAACACAGCAACCACTTACAAAGACTTGAATCGGGCCGAAATTGCCAAAAAGAACGTAGGTCAGGACTTGCCTTACATCTTAAACCAAACGCCCTCGGTAGTGGTAAGCTCAGATGCAGGTGCGGGCGTCGGCTATACCGGAATCCGGATCAGGGGCAGCGACGCCACACGCATCAACGTAACGCTTAACGGCATTCCCCTCAACGATGCCGAAAGTCAAGGCAGCTTCTTCATCAATTTGCCCGATTTGGCTTCGTCGGTCGATAATATCCAAATCCAACGTGGCGTAGGGACTTCTACCAATGGCGCAGGCGCTTTTGGGGCCAGTCTGAACATCCAAACCACCACCAGAAGAGATTCGGCCTATGCCGAGTTGAACAACACCTACGGTTCTTACAATACCTGGAAAAATACCGTGAGCGTAGGCTCTGGTTTGATTGGCAACAAATTCAGTTTTGATGGCCGTTTATCGAGAATCAAATCTGATGGTTACATCGACCGGGCTTCTTCAAACCTGAAATCGTTTTTTGTAACTGGTGCTTATTATGGCAAGAACGATATTTTGCGTGCCAATGTGTTTAGCGGTACCGAAAAGACGTATCAGGCTTGGAATGGTGTTACCGAAGATTTGTTGCAAACAGACCGTAGGCACAACGATTTTACCTACGACAACCAAACCGACAATTACCAGCAAGACCATTACCAGTTGTTTTATACCCGCAACTTGAGCAAAACACTCACGGCCAATGCTGCCTTGCACTATACTTACGGCAGAGGTTATTATGAAGAATACAAAGACGACCAAAGCTTGGCTAAATACCAAATAAAGCCGGTAGTTGTTGGCGGAACAACCATCGATAAATCTGATTTGGTGAGGCGTTTGTGGCTCGACAATGATTTTTATGGCGTGACCTACTCTTTAAACTATACGCCTAAAACCGACCTGAGCTTTACCTTGGGCGGTGCCTACAACGAATATAAAGGCCGTCACTTTGACGAAGTAATCTGGGCCCAGTTTGCCAATTACGATGCCAGCCAATCGGCCAGGCACATTTACAACGACAACGACGCCTTTAAAAGCGATTTCAACATTTTTGGCCGGGCCAATTACCAAATTGAACAATTCAACATCTTTGCTGATCTGCAGTATAGAAATGTTTACTATTCTTACTTCGGAAAAGACGAAGCCGGAAATCCGGCACAACAAAATGCCCGACTCGAATTTTTCAACCCCAAATTGGGCTTAACCTATAACATTGATGCCAAAAGCAATGTGTATGCTTCTGTTGCCGTTGGACATAAAGAACCTAACAGACGGGATTTTACCGATTCGAACATCAATACCCGTCCGAAATCGGAACAGCTGACCGACTTCGAGTTTGGCTACCGTACCCAACAAGATGTGTTCAGCTTGGGCTTGAACGGCTTTGCCATGTTGTACAAAGACCAGTTGATCAATACCGGAAAACTGAACGATGTGGGCGGACAAACCCGTCAGAATGTACCTGATAGCTACCGTATGGGTTTAGAATTGGATGGCCGTTGGCAAATCCTTAAAAACTTATCGTGGAGCGCTACGGCTACCTTGAGTCGAAATAAGATAAAGGAATTTACCGAGTACATTTACGATGATGCCGATCCGAGCGGAAAAACCTTTGTAACCAATACTTACAAAAACACTGATATTTCTTATTCGCCGGCTATTATCGTATCGAGCGAGATTGCTTATAACCCAATCAAAAACGCGGAAATTGCCTTCATTACCAAATATGTGGGCAAACAATACTTGGACAATAGCCAAGCTGCTACGCGCATTTTGCCAAGCTTTTTTGTAAACGATGTACGTTTGGGTTACAATACCTCAATTGCAGGCATTAAAAACGTTGGCTTAAGTCTTTTGGTAAACAACGTGTTTAGCACGCTTTACGAAAACAACGGCGGTACCTATCCTTACCTGTACGCAGGCGATTTGAGCAGAACCAATTATTACTATCCACAGGCAACCCGAAACTTCTTGCTAAGCCTGAACGTAAAGTTTTAAGCAGCCCAAAACAACAAATCATATCAACCCATCAGGCCTCAAAATCTGGTGGGTTATTTTTTGCGCAAGCGATAAGGATTTGGCGATAGGCGTTATGACTTACAATCGCATAACGCTACGCGCAAAACAATCCGTTAATCTGTGTCCTTAGCATGTTTTTGCTTATATTTCGGCAATGGTTTACTTCATAAGTGGTCTTGGCGCAGATGAGCGCGTGTTTCAGTTTCTCAATCTTGATGCCATCGAACATCGCTTTATCCAATGGCTAAAACCCGAAAAGAAAGAAACTTTAAGCCAGTATGCACAAAGATTAATTGCCGACCAAATCGATGTCAACAATGAAGTAATCCTGATTGGTCTTTCATTCGGTGGCCTTGTTGCCCAAGAAATAGCCAAGTTTATTAACTGTAATCAGGTAATTATCATTTCAAGTGTAAAATCTCCAGCAGAATTCAGTTGGCAACTCAAATTAGCCAGTAAAACCAAAATCTATAAAGTGGTTCCCGACTGGTTGCTACGCCTGGGCAACAAACTTACGGCCGATTATTATTTTGGGACCAGCAATAAAACCGAATCCAATCTGTTGCATCAGATTATTAAAGATACCGACCCGCACTTCTTAAAATGGGCCATCCATAAAATCATGAATTGGAAAAAAGAGGCCATAAAAGCTCCTTTAACCCATATCCATGGCACTAACGATCGTATTTTTCCGATCAAGTCCATCAAGAATGCTATCGAAATACCAAATGGAGGTCATTTTATGATTGTAAATCGGGCAACCAAAATACAAGCGCTTATATTTGAGTTAATTTCCGACAGCAAATGAGCACTTCAACCGACATCCTGAACCTCGACGACGTAAAACTATTAGTTAACGATTTTTACGGCAAAGTTCGCGACAATACCTTGCTCGCCCCAATATTTAATGGCGTAATTGGCGACAACTGGCCTGTACACCTCGAAAAAATGTACGGCTTTTGGCAAACCTTGTTGCTCAATACGCCGGCCTATAGCGGCAGTCCGTTTTTAAAGCATGCCAAACTACCTATCGCTGCCGAGCATTTCGATACCTGGATTCGCCTATTCAATGAAACCGTAGATACTCATTTTACGGGCGCAAAAGCCGATGAAGCGAAATGGCGTGCGGCCCGCATGAGCGAAATGTTTCAGTACAAATTAGACTACTATAAAAACAATCCGGCAAAACCGTTAATCTAATGAGCCAAGAAACGTTCTTAACCTATCAAAAATTTAACGACCAGGCTGCCGCTTCCGAATTGGCTCAATTCTTTGGCGAAAATGGATTGGCCTACGAACTGGAAGACAGCTCCATAAACTTCGACGTTTCATTTGCCTACAGCGAGCTTAACAAGGAGTTTAGGGTAAAACTCAGAAGCACTGATTTTAAACGTGCCGACGAGCTGCTGCAGGAACTTTCGCAAAAGAGTATCGAACTGGCCGACGAAAGCCATTACCTCTACCAATTTTCGGACGAGGAATTAATGGGCATTCTTCAAAAACCAGATGAGTGGAATGCTTTTGATATCGTTTTAGCACAGCATATTTTACAAGAAAGGGGAAAAGAAGTAAGCAAGGAAGCCCTAGCACAACTTAGATCAGAAAGATTATCTTATCTCCGCGAACCCGAACAGGCCAGTCGATTTTGGATATTTGCCGGTTATTTTTGTGCCATTTTAGGTGGCGGACTGGGCATGTTTATAGGCTGGCACCTGATTTATCATAAGAGAACGTTGCCAAATGGAGAAAGTGTATTTGCATATACAAGCAACGACAGAAAAGATGGCAACATTATCTTCGTAATTAGCATCATCTCGGTAATTTTAGTCATTGCCTATAAGGTGCTAAGGCATGACAGCTGAAAATCCGACATACCGATGCCAATTCTTAGGCTTGGGATTAAGTTTCTTCATTTTTTAATCAGCTAACTCTTACATTTGTCTAAAACCCATTGCTTTGGAAGCCGAACCCGTCATACCCGCCAAAAAAGATCCATTTGCAGCCCTACGTTACCGAGAATTCCGCTCTTATTTGGGCATGCGCTTCTTCTTTACCTTTGCTTATCAGATGCAGGCCGTTATCATCGGCTTTCATATTTATCATTTAACCAAAGACCCGCTCGCTTTAGGCCTCATTGGCTTATCGGAAGCCATTCCTGCCATTGGCATCGCGCTTTACGGGGGCTATGTGGCCGATAAATCGGAGAAAAGAGGCTTGTTACTCAAAATATTTTTTGGTGTATTCCTGTGCTCGCTGACCATGCTGGTGGTTACCACGAAGCAGATGCATGCCTATATCCCCACCAGCTATATTGTACCTATTATGTATGCCATGGTTTTTGGTGTTGGATTGGCTAGAGGTTTTTTTGGTCCGGCTACTTTTTCGCTGATGGCGCAGATCCTGCCAAAAGAACTTTATCCTAATGCCAGTACCTGGAGCAGTTCGAGCTGGCAACTAGCTTCTATTTTAGGTCCGGCAGTAGGTGGGTTAATCTATGGCTTTTATGGCATTACGCCAACCTATATCGTCATCATTACTTTTATTCTAATATCGCTGGTGTGTATTTTCTTTTTGAAAACCCATCCGCCAACTTTTATTCCGAAAGAGAGTATTGCGCAAAGCCTTAAGGAAGGCATCAACTTTGTTTTCAAGAGCAAAATGATGCTGGGTGCTATGAGTTTGGACTTGTTCTCCGTTTTCTTTGGAGGTGCAGTGGCCTTGTTGCCTGTTTTCGCCAACGATATTTTAAAAGTGGGCTCGGAAGGGTTAGGCTTTATGCGCGCAGCGGCATCGAGCGGAGCCATAATTACCATGTTGGCAATGACCCGCTTTTCGCCCATGAACAAGCCTTGGCGCAACCTGTTGATTGCTGTAACGGGCTTTGGATTGAGCATTATCTGCTATGGACTTTCGAAAAGCTTTTACCTTACGCTTTTCTTCCTGTTCTGCGAAGGAGCTTTCGATAGTGTAAGCGTTATTATCCGCTCTACCATTATGCAACTGCTTACGCCCGATCAGATGCGCGGACGCGTGTCGGCGGTGAATAGCATGTTTATTGGCTCATCAAACGAGATTGGCGCTTTCGAATCGGGTTTAACGGCCAAACTGATGCGGGTAGTCCCTGCTGTGGTATTTGGTGGCAGCATGACCATTGGCATCGTGTTTATCACATACCTGAAAACGAAAAACCTCCTGCCTTTAACGCTGAGCGACATTAAACCTGCGGATAAAATTGAGGATCAGATTTAATAAGATAACCACCTTAGACACCCAAGAACTGCTAAGCCTAATCAAAACCTTAGCTTAACTAAGGTTTCTTAGGTGGTGTCATTGTTAAATTGTTTGGTTGCCAAAGTGCAAGACAAAAACGTTCAACCAGAAAACCTGTTAAGATAGACCTAAATTCCTTAATGGTAAAAAACTAACTGCCATTCTAAAATAACCCCCTAAGACACCTGAGAATTGCTAAGCTCAATTAAAACTTAGGTGAACTAAGATTTCTTAGGCGGTATCATTCTTAAATTGTTTTGGGGACAAAAACGCAAATCGAAAATTGCTAATCAGAAAATCTGTTACAATGACTCTAAATTCCTTAATGGTGAAAACTAGCTGCCATCCTAAATAACCATCTAAGACACCTTAGATCGCCTGAGGTCTTTTTAGATGTTAACACCAGATACAAATTAAAGCTTCGGCGTCTTAGGCGGTAAAGAAAAACGACTAGTTATCCAGTCTTTCGCCTACTTGCTGCCTCCACATAGCAAAGTACAATCCTTTTTCGGCCAATAAATCGGCATGTTTGCCTTGCTCGATGATATGGCCTTTCTCCAACACATAAATCCTATCGGCATGGCGAATGGTAGACAAGCGGTGCGCAATCAAAATCGTAACATGGCTGCTTAATACCGACACATCCCTAATGGTAGCCGTAATTTCTTCCTCTGTTAACGAATCCAATGACGAAGTAGCCTCGTCAAACACCAAAATATCGGGGTTGCGCAATAAGGCCCTGGCTATAGACAAACGCTGCTTTTCGCCACCTGAAACCTTTACGCCACCTTCGCCAATCACGGTATCTAGACCTTTATCGGCCCTGGCCATCAAATTCTGGCAAGCAGCCTGCTGTAAAACCCGCAAGCACTCTTCGTCGGTTGCGTTTGGCCTTACAAACTGCAGGTTCTCTCTAATGGTGCCCGAAAACAGTTGTGTATCTTGAGTTACAAAGCCTATTTTCTCACGTAACTGGTCTAAATCGATATCCTTGCTGGAGGTTTGGTTATAAAAAACCTCGCCTTCAATGGGCTGATATAAGCCCACCAACAGCTTAACCAATGTGGTTTTGCCCGATCCTGAAGGACCAACAAAAGCAATTGTTTCGCCATTGTTAGTAGTAAAACTGATATTGTTCAGGGCGTTGTTCTTGCCCGATAAGTGTTTGAAGCTTACGTTTGAAAAAGACAAAGTTTCTACTTTCTCCAGTTTAACCGGATTGGCAGGCTTCGGATCTACAGGCGTATTGAGGATATTTTTAAAATTCCCTAACGAGATTTCGGCCTCGCGCCAAGCTAAAATAACATTGCCCAGCTCTTGCAACGGACCAAAAAGGAAGAAAGAATAAAACAAAAAAGAAAAATATTGCCCAGGCGAAATGGTATCGTGAAAAATGAGCATCAGCAACACCACAACCATCGTACTGCGCACCAAGTTAACGGTAGTACCCTGCACAAAGCTCATGCTGCGCACATATTTTACCTTACGCAACTCTAGACCAAGAATTTTATAGGTGGTTTTGTTTAAGCGATCTATTTCCTGATTGGCCAAACCCAAGCTTTTTACCAACTCGATGTTGCGTAACGATTCGGTAGTAGAACCTGCCAAAGCCGTAGTTTCGGCTACAATAGAACGTTGGATGGTTTTGATTTTACGGCTCAAAAACCAGCTCAGGAAACTGATGATTGGAATAGAAGCCGCGTAAACCAACGATACTTTATAACTCACCGAAAGCGAATACACGATAACGAAAATCAATCCGATCAGGCTCACAAACAAGATGCTGATAAAAGAAGTGATAAACTTCTCGCTGTCTAACCTCACCTTTTGCAAAATGCCCAAAGTTTCGCCACTTCGTTGGTCTTCAAACACCTGGTAAGGCAGTTCAAGCGAGTGCTTTAAACCGTCGGCATACATTTTGGCGCCTACTTTTTGTACGATGATGCTGGTAAAATAATCCTGGAAGTTTTTGGCAATACGCGATACCATGGCCGCGCCAACAGCCAGCCCCACCAAAGAGAGCACGCCCCACAAGTAGTCGCTTTCGTTGCCAAATTCGTGTCGCCTATTGATAAACCTGTCTAAAATCCTTCCGGTGAAGTAGGGGTCCATTAGCGAGAAACCAATGTTAATGGCGGCCAGAAACAGCGCCACAACCACTACCCACTTATGTTGTTTTAAGTATTGGAGTAGTAAATTCATTTATTTTTATGTTTGGGATTGCAAAAATAAACAAAGGGAATGTAGCTGAACCACATTCCCTTTTATATTACATTTAGACTAGATTTAGGTTGCCCTTAAACCGTCATGATATCTTTTTCTTTGGCTTCCGCATGCTTGTCAACCTTCAGGATATAAGCATCGGTAATTTTTTGCACTTCGCCTTCGCCGGTTTTGATTTCGTCGTCAGAAACACTTTCGCCTTTCAGTTTTTTGATTTTTTCGTTGGCATCTTTACGGATGTTACGAATGGTAATACGGCCTCTTTCTGCTTCTTCCTTTACCTTTTTAACCAAGTCTTTACGACGCTCTTCGGTTAACGGCGGCACAACCAAACGGATAATGGTTCCGTCGTTTTGCGGATTGATACCAATATTGGCCTCCATAATCGCTCTTTCAATTGGAGTTAACAAGGCTTTTTCCCATGGCTGGATAATCAAGGTACGGGCATCTGGTGTATTGATGCTGCCTACTTGGGTAAGTGGCGTTGGATTGCCGTAGTAATCTACCATAATTCCATCGAGCATTCCTGCCGAAGCTTTACCAGCTCTAATCTTAGTCAATTCTGCCTCGCAGTGGATAATTGCCTTATCCATTGTAGCTTGCGCATCAGTTAACTGTTTCTTGATGAGGTCGTTCATATATGTAATGTTTATACAAAAATATAAAAATGGTTCGGTTTAGCCCTGAACCAAGGTTCCGATTTCTTCGCCGTTGGCAATTTTCATGAAATTACCTGTTTTATTCATATCGAATACGATAATAGGCAATTGGTTTTCTTCACAAAGCGTAAAAGCCGTCATGTCCATTACGTTTAAACCTTTGGCATATACTTCTCTAAACGAGATTTCGCTGTATTTTGTTGCGGTTGGATCTTTTTCAGGATCGGCGGTGTAAATACCATCAACACGTGTTCCTTTCAAGACGGCATCGGCCTTGATTTCGATTGCCCTTAAAGCGGCAGCCGAGTCGGTAGTGAAGTATGGATTTCCGGTTCCTGCTCCAAAAATAACGATACGGCCTTTCTCCAAGTGGCGTACTGCCCTGCGGCGGATAAACGGCTCGCAGATCTGTTCCATTTTGATGGCGGTAAGCAAGCGGGTTTTCAAACCTACTTTTTCCAAGGCATCTTGCAAAGCCATGCTATTGATTACGGTAGCCAACATACCCATGTAATCGGCTTGTGCACGATCCATTCCAGATTTTTCGGCGCTTAAGCCCCTAAAAATATTTCCTCCACCAATTACGATTGCTATTTCCAGGCCTTTGTCATGAACAGCTTTGATATCTTCGGCATACTGCCTAACACGCTCATTGTCAATACCATATTGTTTTTCGCCCATTAGCGACTCTCCGCTGAGTTTTAGCAGGATGCGTTTATATTTCATGACCCCAAAAATATTAACAATTTTTTACTTACCGGCTATTGATTTAACAATTGGTTCAAATATTTGGTTTTAAACGCGCTCTCCCTTGAAGATGACTTCTTTAAGATCCAACGATTCGTCGAGCACCAAAAGATCAGCATCGGCCCCGGGGGCAATCTTTCCAATCGAAGCCTCCAAACCAATGAGCTTGGCTGGGTATTGACTGGCCATTTTAAGGGCATCGACCAGCTCGATGTCGCAATCGTTTACACAGTTTTTAACGGCTTGGAGCATGGTAAGCGAAGAGCCAGAAAGGGTACCATCGGGCATTACAAATTTATCGCCCAACGCTTGGTGCTGGTACGGACCCGTTGCACAAGCCGTAACCGCATCTGTAATGAGGAATAAACGTTCTTTAAGCAGTTTATGAGCCATTTTCACCACTTCGAAACTTACATGCTGGTTATCGGCAATAATGCTGGCCATGGCCTGGGCATGGTTAAAAAGGGCTGTAGGAATGCCCGGTTCGCGGTGATGTACTGGGCTCATGGCATTGAACAGGTGCGTGGTGGTTTGCACGCCTTGATCGTAGGCCCGGGTGGCCTCGTCAAAACTGGCATCGCTATGCCCCAGCGAAACCACTACGCCATTATCCAGCAGATATTGGATGACCGAATCGTCCTGCAACTCGGGTGCAATGGTTATCATTTTGATGATGCCATCGCCAAAATCCAATAGGGCTTTGACTTCGTCCAGCGTAGCTTTGCGAATATATTCGAGCACATGGGCTCCTCTGCGTTTGGCGTTGATAAAAGGACCTTCAAGATGTAGCCCCAGGCAGTTTTTAGCTATCGACCGGTGCGCTTTGGCCACCGTAATGCACTGTTCAAAAACAGCAGGGGTATTGGTGGCAATACAGGCCAAAAATCCCGTCGTTCCGGTTTTTAGCAAGGCATTTTCGATATGGCTTAAAGCTTCTACAGTGGGCTCGGCCGAGAAAAGCTTGCCTCCTGCACCATAAATCTGCAAATCGATAAAGCCAGGAACGACCAAACTGTCTTGTTTGGTGCCGTCTGCCACCGAAGAAATACCGGAAATCTTAGGGCCTTCAAAAGTAAGCCGTTGATGATGCACAATGGCATTTCCATTAAAATAGGTGCTGTTATCGATTGGGTTTATCATGTAACAAAGTTAGCATAACACGTTTGAAGTTTCTGCAATTTTGCAGGTGTTTATGCATTAACTGTTTCAGCCTCCATATTGTTTCCCGCTGCAGCTGATTTTTTAAAATAAACCAGGCAAATTGCTTTTCATTGGTTTTGGGGAGAGCCGGCCAACGTAAATTTTATTTTACGTCGGGGCAGAGTTAACGATTGTATAGTATATTTAGCTCATCACCTTAGAAAAACAACTTCATGGAAAAAAATCATCCCCAACAACAGCGGAGAAACTTTCTCAAAAGCGGTTTGGCCCTTGGCGCCGCTACCTTAATGGCGCCGGCCGTTACCATGGCCAGTCCAACAATTACAAAAGCTAGAGAAGAAGCATTTCGCATCAGCGTAGGTCCTTACCTGCAAACTACTTTTGGCAACGAAATGAGCGTTTTATGGATTACCAGTAAAAATGCCGCAAGCTGGGTAGAATATGGCGAAAGTGCCGATGCCCTGAACCTCAAAGCCTATGGCGAAAGCAAATTGGGCTTAAGGCCTGAAGGCAGGCTCAACTGCGTTACCTTGAAAAACCTGAAGCCCGGCGTAACTTACCATTACAAAATAGTGAGCAAGGAAGTGGTCGATTTTCAGCCCTACAAACTTACGTATGGCGCAACAATCAGTGATACCGGCACTTTTGTGAATGCAGACAGTGCAAAAGAGAACATCAGCTTTTTAATGCTGAACGACATCCACGATCGGCCAAAATCCATTCCTTTTCTTTTGGATATGGACAAGGAAAAGCAAAACGATTTCATCTTTTTTAACGGCGATATCTTCGACTATCAAACCGATGAAAAACAGATCATCGACCACATGCTACAACCCTGTGTTGATGCTTTTGCCAAGCAAACGCCTTTCATTTATGTAAGGGGCAACCACGAAACCAGGGGCAAGTTCTGTAGGGAATTTCCTGCGTATTTTCAGAATGTGGGTCGAGCCGCCTTTACTTTGGGGCCGGTTAGGTTTGTGATTTTAGATACGGGCGAGGATAAGGAAGATGCGCATCCGGTTTATGCGGGCATTGTCGATTTTGACCAATACCGTATCGAACAGGCGAAATGGCTAGCGGAGGAAATGCAAAGCAAAGCCTTTAAAAAAGCAACTTTCAGGGTGGTGATGATGCACATTCCGCCACGCTATTCTGGCGATGCGCATGGCCCTGTACACTGCACAGAGGTTTTTGAGCCTCTATTGAACAAAGGCAAAGTAGATTTGGTACTGAGCGGGCATACCCATAAATACATGGTGCACCAGCCTGCCCAGGGCAAAAACAGCTATCCTTTAATTATTGGTGGCGGACCGAAAGAAGGTACCAGAACCTATACCAAGATCAAGGCCAACAAGCAACTGCTCAGCGCCGTAATGTTCGACGATTCGGGCAAAGAGGTAGGAAGAGTAGAAGTGAAGCGCTAGTGCTTATCAAAAGCCACAGTTTAATAAGTTTATATGTTAAGCTGTGGCTAAAATCTATTTATCCATAATGGCTAACAACTCCTTGCCTTCATCTGAGTTTTTTAACCCCTCAGACAGCTTAGCATAATAGCCCTTGCATTCTGGAATACTAAAAAAAGCCGAACTATTTCTGGCATTGGTGGCCAGTGTTTTTAGAAAAACTATAGCAATGGGAGAATTGGGATGTTCTGCAAAAAATGCTTCGTATTTTTTTTGCTTAATGGCCAGAAACATATCGTCGATATCTCGATTTAAACGACCTCCTTTAACTGCAGCAGACCTGGCGGTTTCTAACAAGCTAACCTGAACCGTATCTTCCAGGGCGACTACCCTGGTTCCGTTTCTGCTATCGAAGTTAGGGTCCTTTATTAATTCGTCGCGGGTTTTTACTAAGTCCACGCCAAAATATAAGGTCATCACTTTCAGTTTTTCTGGCTTGTCTAGCTTAAAACTGAATTGATGATCAACGATGGGCGCCGAGGTTAGGATCTTTGTATCCTGATCGTATAGATAGGCATATTTTTCGGGCAAATAACTAGCTGTTGTGCCATAAATTATACTGTGCTGCCCAAAGCCTTTGGCTATAAACAACATGATCAAACAAAGCGTGGCCATCAAATTTTTCATGGAGAAGATTGAATAATTAAACAATATACCCAAAAATGGTGGCATCTGAAAACAAAAAAGCCCCGAAAAATTTCAGGGCTTTTCTTTATGGTATAAGATTCTTAAGAACCTAATTGTACGCGTTTGAAAGCGGTAACAGTTAAACCTTTAGAAGTTTCGTCTAAGAATTTACGAACATCTTTTGATGAATCTTTAACGAACTCTTGGTTCAACAAAGTGCTGTCTTTGTAGAATTTGTTCAATTTACCGGCAGCAATTTTTTCTACCATTTCTTCTGGTTTGCCTTCTTGACGGATAACGTCTTTAGCAATCTCGATTTCACGCTCAATAGTAGCCGGATCAACGCCTTCTTTATCAACAGCAACTGGGTTCATGGCCGCAATTTGCATAGCTACATCTTTACCAGCTTCAGTAATATCAACACCGTTAGCACCTGCAAATACTACTAAAACACCCATTTTACCATTAGAGTGGATATAAGAAACGATTTTCTCGCCAGAGATGTTTGCATACTCTTGGATAACGATTTTCTCGCCGATTTTACCGGTTAGTTCAGTGATCGTTTCGGCAACTGTACGTCCGTCTTCCAAAGTAATTGCTTCTAATTCTTCAGCAGTAGCAGGATTGTTGGCAACAGCTGCAGCTAAAACAGCCTGGGCTAGGTTACGGAAATCTTCAACTTTAGAAACTGGTTCAGTTTCGCAAGCTAAAGCAACTAATTTACCATTTGTACCATCTGCTGAAACAGCGATTGATACCAGGCCTTCAGAAGTAGCATTGCCAGAACGAGCGGCAGATACTTTTTGACCTTTTTTGCGCAATAAATCAACAGCGGCTTCGAAATCGCCATTGGCTTCTATTAATGCTTTTTTGCAATCCATCATACCGGCACCGGTTTGTTGGCGTAATTTGTTTACATCTGCGGCAGTAATTTGTACTGTAGACATTTTGTTTCTTTTTTTAAAGTTTCTATAAAAAGTTATGGGTTACCAGTTTTACGTTGTAAGCTAACCTGCAACATAATACCCGTAACCCATTTTTATTTGAATTAAGCTTCTGTATCTTCCGAAGTTTCAGCTTCAGCAGTTGCTTTTTTGGTCGCTTTTTTCGCAGGAGCCTCAGGAGCATCGGCAGCAGCTTTAACAGCTACGGCTTCTTTTTCAGCTTCTTCGTCTTTCTCGCGTTTGCGCTCTTCTAAACCTTCTTCGATGGCTTTGATAATTACATCGGTAATCAATGAGATTGATTTCGTTGCATCGTCGTTAGCCGGAATTGGGAAATCGATGTTTGAAGGATCAGAGTTGGTATCAACCATTGCAAAAGTAGGAATGTTCAATTTCATTGCTTCTGCTACGGCGATGTGCTCTTTCTTCACGTCGATTAAGAAAATCGCGGCTGGCAAACGGTTCAAGTCGGCAATACCACCCAATAGGTTTTCCAATTTGATACGCTCACGTTGGATCATCAAGCGCTCTTTTTTAGAAAGGATCGAGTAAGTACCGTCTTTAGTCATTTTGTCGATGGTAACCATCTTTTTGATCGACTTGCGCACGGTTGCGAAGTTGGTTAACATACCACCCAACCAACGCTCGGTTACGAAAGGCATGTTTACTTTTTTTGCCTGCTCGGCAACGATTTCTTTAGCTTGTTTCTTGGTAGCTACGAAAAGGATCTTACGACCTGATTTCACGATTTGTTTAATCGCCGAGGCAGCTTCCTCAGTTTTAGTTAAAGTTTTGTTTAAATCTATAATGTGAATTCCATTGCGCTCCATGAAAATGTAAGGAGCCATTTTTGGATTCCATTTACGGGTAAGGTGACCAAAGTGTACACCTGCATCCAATAAGTCTTGATATGTAGTTCTTGCCATTGTTTTGTCTCCTTAAGATTAACGTTTACTGAATTGGAATCTCTTACGTGCTTTTCTGCGTCCTGGTTTCTTACGCTCAACCATACGCATATCGCGGGTCATTAACCCTTTAGCGCGCAATGCTGGTTTTTTCTCAGCATCTAACTCAACAATAGCTTTGGCAATAGCCAAACGAACTGCTTCTGCCTGACCTTTTACACCACCACCGTTTACGTTTACGGTTACATCGTATTTGCCAACTAGTTCAGAAACTTCGAACGATTGGTTAACGATATATTGTAAAGGCAAGGTAGGGAAGTATTCTTTGTGATCTTTACCGTTTACGGTGATCGTGCCGTTGCCTTCTTTCAAATAGATACGGGCAACTGCAGTTTTTCTTCTTCCTGAAGTATTTGTAACTGACATTTCTTTTCTCCTCTAATTAAAGTTTAATGGTTTTTGGTGATTGTGCGGCATGTGGATGCTCTGCACCAGCATAAACAAAAAGATTGGTGTACAATTTTTTGCCCAATTTGGTTTTAGGCAACATACCACGAACAGCCTTCTCGATTACACGAGTTGGGTGCTTTGCCATTAACTCTTTTGGAGAAATGAATCTTTGACCACCTGGATATCCAGTGTAAGAAACGTATTCTTTCTCGCTGAACTTGTTTCCGGTCAGTTTAACCTTGTCTGCATTAATAACGATAACGTTATCGCCGCAGTCTACGTTTGGGGTAAACTCAGGCTTGTGTTTTCCTCTGATGATCATAGCGATCTTAGAAGACAAGCGCCCCAAAATCTCTCCTTGTGCATCAACAACAACCCACTGTTTATTAACAGTTTTTGCATTGGCAGAGACAGTTTTGTAACTTAACGTATTCACTTGCTTTTATTTAATTTGTTAAAAAATATTTATTACCCTAGTTTTTAGGGACTGCAAAGATAGGGAGAATACTTTAATTACCAAATAGTTGAAGCAAAAATTTTAAGTATTGTAGCACAAGCAGTTAAACGGGCTGGGAGAATTTCCTTTTAGGCTCAATTTGAGACCGCAATTTGCGACTTCAAAAACTTCTTCTATAATTCGTCTGGCTTATAGCCGATCCTTTTTCTGGGCGCCGCCTTTTTCTCCGTCAGCTCATCGATATAACTGAATACCAGTTCGATGTTCTTGTCGTGGTTTTGCAGCTGTTTCTTGATGTCGCCAATTTCGAGCTTCAGATCCGAATGTTCGCTCAACAGCGCGCGCAACTTGGTAAACACCCTTACAATTTGGATGTTTACTTGTACGGCCTGCTTGCTGCTTAGCACACTCGACAACATCAATACGCCATGTTCGGTAAAAACAAAGGGGAGTTTTCTTCTGCCACCCCAACTTGAAGTCGCAAATTGCGACTTCAAGATTCTCCATTCTTCTTCGGTAAGCTGAAACATAAAATCGGGCGGAAAGCGATCTATATTTCTACCTACCTGTTCGTTGAGCCTTTTGGTTTCCGAGTTGTACAGCTCGGCCAAGTCACTGTCGAGCATTACCTTTTGGCCTCTGATTTCGTAGATTTTATTGGCAACAATAGTTTCGGGGATGATGGACTGGGTAGATTTTGCCATCATATACTTGCATTAATTTTAAAATTGTGTTATTGTTAAATTGTTGGTTGCTTGGCTACGCCAAACGCTTAGCGCTTAACTCTCTTCAATAGGATAGACATGGTTTTGGTTTCTTTGCCATCTTTGGTATCGAACATTTCCATCTGCTGGGTGTTGTCGTCAACCAATTTCATGGTTTCTCTTACCGTAATATCTTTGCCGGTTACCGCGTCTGTGGCACGCCCTTTCATGTTCAAGGTGTGGGTGGCCTCGTCAAAAGTTCCTTCCAACTGCATCACGCCGGTACCCATGTTATCTATCCAAGTGCTGATAAAAATCTTCTTCGAATTATCGTAGGCAAGTGTGCCCTGGCCTTCGAAAGGCATGTTGTCGATTACACCCTTATAAATAGATTGCTGGTAACGGCCACCCAATATCATCTTGTTTTCGCAAACGGCCTTGTTCACTACCGGAGGTTGCCCTGGACTTGCATAGAAGGAGATTTCGGCCTCCCATTGGCCGTCAGACTTGGCCAGCATCTGGTGCACCTTGCCGGGGGCCATGTAGGCAGCCCAAGCCTTATTCATAGCCGCGGTATCAACAGGTACTCCTGCAGAATCTGCTTTGGCAACAGAACTGCTATCAGTTGTGCCGGAATTCTTTTTTTCGTTGTTACAGGCACTCGCCAGCAACAAAACAATGCTTAATGCAATACTTAACTTTCTCATTTTTATTATTTTAAGTTTCGGTTACTTAAATATAACAAAATTAAGATGATTGCGTTTTCAGGTTTTTGAGGAAGTAGGCCACGGCATGCCACAGTACTCCAGCCACAAGCACTGCAGTTAAGGTCACATAAATCAGGTTGTCGTTGCTCATAAAACTATATTCAATAGCCGGAACAATTACATTCACCAATCCGTAGACCAGCAGTCCGGCATAATAGATGGCCCACAAGGCGAAAGGATAAAACCAAATCTTCCATCGATAATCGGCCAGCTGAAAACTTCGCAACGCCAGCCAGTTGAGCACCACAATGGCCAAAATACCAGACGTAGAAGTTAAGCTACCGCTTTTGAGGTAAACAACCATGTAGAGAATGGCCACAAAAAGATTAAAATACGATAGTTTTTGCAACATGGTTACTAGGCAATCAGGCTAATATCTTTTAGGGTAGTTGAGCGATAGGTGGTTGGTGCATCGGGAAAGTTGTTGTTCGGATCGTAAAGGAAGGTGTCCACGCCCAGCTCCAATCCAAATTTTATTTCCGAATCGGCATCGTCGCCAATCACCAATACATCCGACGGATGAAGTTTATATTTCTGCATCACTTCTATAAAGGCATCTTTCTTATTGCCCGTTGTCTTGGTGGCATCAACCACAAAAACCTCATCAAAATCCTCGGCTATGCCCAACATCTTCACCTTGCTGCGCTGCTTCTTTTCAAAACCTGCCGTTACAATAAACTTGAGCCCTGTTAAAGCCTTCAGGTAATGGTATTCGTCGTGCACTTTTAGCGGAATTTTCACTTCGTCCTGCTCCAAATAGGCTACGGCATTGGCAATAGCAGCTTCGTTAAACTGATAAAGCTTGGCCACCTTCTGAAACGGCGTGCGCATCATTTCGAGCTTTGCCTTTTCAAATGCTTCGGCGCTGATGCCCAGGTCTTCGTTGGCCAACAAATTGTACAATGGGCCAAGTAGCACCTCGACATGGGGCCTGGTAAAATAAACGGTATTGTCGAGATCGATGAAATAGGCTTTTTTCATGGTATTTTGATTTTGTTGCTACATAAATACGGAAAACAGAAAACAACTTTGTCTGTATAACGTTAAATAGATAAATATTGACGACATGACAAAGCAAACAAAAATATTGGCAGGCGTATTGGCCGGTGCCGCATTGGGTGCCGTAGTGGCCTTGGTAGTTTCATCAGACAGAACCGACGATATTAAAGGCAAAGTAGGCGATTGGTTCTGCGATTTGCTAGGTAGCTCGAAAGATAAATTGAGCACTATGAGCGAGTTAGTAAAAAATACCTTGAGCAGGGCAAAGGCCTAGATTTAAAATTGCCCCATCCAATGGCTATCTTTGAGGCATGGATGTTTTTGGAAAGGCACTAACAGATTATTGCCAAAAGGGCAAAGCGAGCACCTTGTGGCTACACAACTCGTACGATGAACCCGAAGAAATGCCAATCGATGTTTTTTTTCGGGACGAAGATGATATGCCTGAACTCGAACACCAGGCCTTGGCGCTTTGCAAAGGAAAGATTTTGGATGTGGGGGCAGGCGTAGGCAGCCACACTTTATGGCTCCAGCAAAAAGGCTTTGACGTGACCGCTATCGACATTTCTGAAACAGCAGTCGAAATCATGCGCAACAGAGGCGTAAAAAAAGCGTCGGTTAAGGATATTTTTACCTTAGAGCAAAGGTATGATACCCTTTTGTTTATGATGAATGGCATTGGCTTAACGGGTACCTTGCCGGGATTTGTCAGCTTTTTAGCAAAGGCCAAAACTTGGATTAATCCCAATGGCCAACTGATTTTCGACAGCTCTAACATCTCCTATCTATACGACGATCTGCCCATGCCGAAAGACCATTACTTTGGCGAGGTAAGCTATTGCTATGAATATCAAGAGCAAAAAGGCAAGTGGTTTAACTGGCTTTACCTCGACCAGCAAACTTTATTGCGCACTGCCAAACAATGTGGCTGGCAATGCACAATTTGCTATGACGATGGTGAAGACCAATATTTGGCCAAGCTCACATTGCCTGCTTAAGCCTGTTCTTCCCAAATGCAGGCGATGTTAACGATGGTTTGGACCGCTTTTTCCATATCCTGCACCGAAACCCATTCCTGTTTGCCGTGAAAAGCATGTTCGCCGGCAAAGATATTCGGGCATGGCAAGCCCATAAACGATAGTCTCGAACCATCGGTACCGCCTCTAATGCTTTGCTTTTTAACGGCAACGCCAGCTCTTTCAATAGCCTGTACACCATAGGCAATAACCTGCGGATATTGGTCGAGCACTTTTTTCATGTTCCTATACTGAGGTTTTACCGTCAGCTCGTAGCTAGAACCCGGATAAGATTTCAACACTTCTTTGGCCACATTTTCCAAAACAATGGCATGCTGTTGCAAAAGTTCGTCGTCAAAATCCCTCAAGATGAATTGCGCTTCGGCCTGTTCTACATGGCCCTGCATGCTTACCGGATGGATAAAACCCTCCTTCGCGCGGGTGCTCTCCGGACTTAAACGATCTTTCGGCAGGGCATCAATAATAGCCGAAAGGATTTTGATGGCACTTTCCATTTTCCCTTTGGCAAAGCCCGGGTGCGAACTTACGCCGTTAATCGTCAAGGTAGCGCCATCGGCCGAAAAAGTTTCGTCTTCAATCGAGCCGAGCGTTTCGCCATCAATGGTATAGCCAAAATCGGCACCCAGTTTTTTCAAATCGGCCTTGTCAACGCCGCGTCCGATTTCCTCGTCGGGCGTAAACAGAATTTTAATCGTACCGTGCTTAATTTGCGGATTTTGGGTCAGGAAACTAACCGCTTCCATAATTTCGGCCAGTCCGGCTTTATTGTCGGCACCCAACAACGTGGTACCGCTGGCAGTAATAATGTCGTTGCCGAGTTGGTCTTTTAAATCGCGATGTTCGCTCATTTTGAGTACCACGCTCATATCATCGGGCAACACCAGATCTTCGCCGTTGTAATTATAGTGTATAATAGGCTTTACCTCTGCGCCGCTGCAATCGGGCGAAGTATCCATATGCGAGCAAAAGCAAATCACGGGCACCTGCTTGTCTGTATTTGAGGGAAGCGTGGCATATACATAGCCAAATTCATCTAATGCCGCATCGCTGACGCCAAGTTCCAACAGCTCAGCCACTAACACCTTACCCAGGTCTTTTTGCTTTAGGGTTGAGGGGCAGGTTGGCGAATTGGGATCAGATTGTGTATCGATTTTTGCATAGCGAATAAATCGCTCCTGCAATTGTTTTAACTTGTTTTCGTAAGTGTTCATATCCTGCGAAAATTATTAAATAAAAGTTAAACAAATGCAAAAAAGATTATACTTTTGTTGCTAAACCAGTAAAAAACAAGGATTTGAAAAAACTTATTTTAGCCGCTTCATTTTTATTTTTAGCACTTGCTGGCCACGGTCAGGTTAACTTTTACAAGCTTGCTGCTGGCGGCGGCTTTGGTGCCACCGTTTCTTATGCCGATGTACGCGAAAACAGCCAAAGCTATGCCGGCTATGGAGCATTAGATTACAACTTTACCCCCTTTGTTAATGCCGGATTAGAGGTGCAAATGGGCAAGGTTAAGGGAGGCAACATCGTAACCAACCCGCACAACCGACAGTTCGTAAACAGCTTTATGGCTTTTTCTGTTGGCGGAAAAGTTGCGCTAGGCCAGTTTGTAGATTATTCTGACAGCAAATTCCTGAGCGTTGTTAAGGGCTTATACCTTGGGGCCGGACTAGGCGCCATCAGAAACAAAATGACTTATATTGTACGCTATAAGCCCAATACCCAAGCCGAATATCCGCCTTTGGGCTATAAGTTTCCTGGCGAAGACAAAAGCACCAATCTCCTCGTGCCTTTGAACCTGGGCATGAACTTCTATTTTAAAGATGGCTACGACCGCCTTCGCTATGTCCTCAATTTCAACTACCAGGGCAACTTTACCTTTGGCGAAGGCCTGGATGGCTATGACGACCCGATGGGCACCTTTAAAAACAACAATCCCGATTTTTATACGCTTTTTTCTGTAGGCCTTAAATATAATTTCGGTCCTGTTGGCGTTGCAAAAAGAATTTTTTAGCCTAAATTTATATCTACTTGAAAAGAACCACGCTCCTGTTCTCATTCCTTTTTTTAAGCTTAGCGACATTCGCCCAAACCAACTTCTTCCGCTTAAGTGTAGGGGGGGGCGCAGGTACTACGCTTGCTTATGCCGACCTTAAAAAGAAAACCTATGCCTTTGCGGGCTATGGCGTTATTGATTATTACACCACGCCTTATGTAAGCTTCGGGCTCGAAATACAAAAGGGCGAGCTGGCCGGTGGCGATGTGCAATACGACATAAACCACCGACAGTTTATCAACTCCTACCTATCGGGATCATTGAACCTCAAGGTACAACTGGGCGAGTTTTTGACTGGCTACGACCGCAGAAACATTTTCCTGAACAGCATCCGAGGCCTTTACCTTGGCGCAGGCATTGGCGGCATCAGAAACAAGCTTTCTAATGTGCGCTACTATGGCGACGATGTTTTCCCTGGCGAAGACCAAAGCACCGAAATGATTGTTCCGGTTAACCTGGGCATTAATTTTTACATTCCAGACCAATGGGACCGCGACCGCTTGGTGATTAATTTTAACCTGCAGAGCACCATGGCCATGGGCGAAGGCATGGACGGCTACAGCTCGAGCAACAAGAATGATATTTACACCTATTTCTCGGTAGGCGTTCGATACAATTTTGGCATACTGGGCCTAGATAGGAGACGATAGTGTTACTTTTCTAGTCAAATAAAAAAAGTAATTTAGGAGACTTTATTTTTATTCATTTTTATGAAGAAGTTACCCTTATTGCTTGCCCTCTTGGGTCCATTGAATGTTTTGGCGCAAGAAACCCCATTCGAACGAAGCCACAAAACCGCAACCACCACTTATGCAGAGGCCATTTCGTTTTACGAGAACCTGGCCAAGGCTTATCCGCAGCAGGCTAAGCTGTTTACCTATGGCAGCACCGATTTTGGTAAGCCCTTGCACTTGCTAGTGCTTTCTAAAAGCAAGGTTTTTGACCCGGTGGCTTTAAGAAAAAGCGATAAACGGATATTTTTAATCAACAACGGCATCCATCCCGGTGAGCCCGAAGGCATAGACGCCAGCATGATGTTGGCCAGAGACCTGCTCAAAAACAACAAGCTGCCAGAAAATGTAGTGATCGCCATCATTCCCCTGTACAATATTGATGGAAGCCACAACCGTACCGGTACCTCGCGCGCCAACCAGAACGGTCCGGTTGCCTACGGTTTTAGGGGCAACAGCAAAAACTACGACCTGAACCGCGATTTTATTAAAACGGATTCTAAAAACTCGCAGGCCTTTCAACAAATCTTCAATATCTGGCAACCCGAAATCTTTGTAGATACGCATACCAGCAATGGTGCCGACTATCAGTACACCATGACCTTGATTCCGACCCAAAAGGACAAACTGAACGGCATTGTTTCTAGCTACCTCACCCAAACCATGGTTCCCGATTTGTACAAGCAGATGAAAGGCAAGGGCTATGAGCTTATTCCTTATGTAAACTCCATTAACGAAACGCCCGATGCCGGCATTACCGGTTACATCGAATCGCCACGCTACTCTACCGGCTATGCCGCGTTGCACAATACCATCGGCTTTATGCCTGAAACGCATATGCTCAAACCTTTCGACAAAAGGGTAGAATCTACCTACAAGCTATTGCAAACTTACATCGATATTATTGTTCGCGATGCCAAGCTTATCGGCGAGAATAAACGCAAAGCCGACGAATTTGTAGCACAGCAAAAAGAATTCCCATTGGATTGGAAACTGAACCGCTCGGTTTACGACAGCATCGAATTTAAGGGCTACGCCGCTAAATACAAACCCAGTGAAATTAGCGGCATGGACCGTTTGTATTACGACCGTAACGAACCCTATACCAAAATGATCAAGTATTGGGACAAATTCGAACCAAGCCTCAGTGTAACCAAACCCGTGGCCTACATTATTCCGAAAGCCTGGGATAAAGTCATTGCGCTTTTAAAGCTGAACAATGTACAAATGAAACAGCTTGCTGCCGACACCAAAATGAAGGTGGAGATGTACTACATTGCCGATATGAAAACCGGCACGCGGCCGTACGAAGGGCATTATCAGCATTCGGCCGTAAAGCTTAATACAGTAACGCAAGACATTCAGTTTTATGCCGGCGATTATGTAGTGTACGTCAATCAGCCAACCAATCGTTACATTGTGGAAACACTGGAACCACAGGCAACGGATTCTTTCTTCAACTGGAATTTCTTCGATTCGGTACTTGGTCAAAAAGAAGGCTATTCTTCTTATGTTTTTGAAGACACGGGAGCGGAGCTGCTCAAGAAAAATCCTGAACTGAAGCAAAAACTGGAAGCCGAAAAGGCCAAGAACCCCGACCTGGCCAAAAGCGCCAGTGCCCAATTGGATTTTGTGTACAAAAATTCCGATTATTACGAAAAAACGCACATGCGCTATCCGATAGGCCGCTTACAACAAGACATTAAACTCAACCTCAACTAGTATGATGGAAGTCCTTAACGCAACTCCGGTTGCCTCGATCATCTTCATTTTTACGCTGATCACCAGCATCTATGCCTTTAACGACCATCAGTTACTGGGCAAATTTATGATGCATCCCTATACCGTAAGCAAGGGCAGAAATCTGTATACTTTTATTACCAGTGGCCTGGTCCACGCCGATTGGATGCACCTGTTCTTCAACATGTTTACTTTTTATTTCTTTGCCTTTGGCTTAGAAAGGATGATTGGACATTGGCAGTTTGCCTTGATCTATATCGGGAGTTTGATATTGAGCGATATTCCAACCGTAATTAAGCATAAAGACAATTACAGCTACCATAGTCTTGGCGCTTCGGGAGCCATCAGTGCCGTACTTTTTAGCTATATCCTGTTCGATCCAACCGCCATGCTGGGCGTCATGTTCATTCCGATGCCCGCAGTGCTCTTTGGGGTGCTTTACCTAATTTACTCTTGGTACATGGCGAAACGGGGCATGGACAACATCGGTCACGATGCCCACTTTTTTGGCGCCATCACCGGATTGGTTTTTACGATAATTTTGGTACCCGGAATCATTCCCCACTTTTGGGATAAAATCCAGTTGGGCTTGCAGGCCTTAACCGGTGGCGGGTAAAAAAGGTTCGTCAAAGTAGCTCATCGGCGCCGTCGGATCTTTGATGATCTCGAACAACGTATGCCCCCAAGGCTTCCAAAAGTTTTCGAGCACCTGCGCATAGGTTTTATGCGCCCAAACATCGAAAAGCGCCTTGTTCAGTGTTCCTTTTAAAGGCATGGCATCAATGTAAATGGTGTCTTCTACCGGCATAATGGTATACTCTGGCAAGCGGTTAAACAGGTAGGCCGAGTAAAAGAAACGGGCGGCTACTTCTTCAAACTGCTGTTCTGAAAGCGTTTTGCCCTGTATCGAATCCAATAGTTCCTGATGATATCTTTTGTTGGTGCCGTTATCCTGCAAACAGGCAATGATACCAAAGTCTTTAAATTTCAAGGAGAAAGTTAGGGTATTGATTTCGTCGCGAAAGCTGAAAGCAGTTTCCTTTTCTTCCAAGGGCACAACCAGAATAGACCATGGTGTAAAGTCTTCGAAAACCACTTCGCGGAAAATGCTTTGCAGCATGGTGTGTAGGTTGCCGAATTTATGCATCAGTCCCTGCGACATGTTCATGCCATCACCACTCAACTGCTGCAAACGAATGGCGCCCTGCATTTCGATATACAAAATGCTGTACATGAATTTGCCAATCCAGTTAAACAAATCGATTTCAGGTAAAGCCGATACGCCCGCATAGCCTTTGCCAAAAGCCAGCGCCACACGGTCTTCCAATGGCGATACAAACTGGTCGAACACCGCTACACTGCAAGGCACCACCAAGCTTTTGTAGGTGCGGATGCTCTCGTCCAGCAACTTGATTTGTTCGTTGCCACTCAAATTAGCCATCGACAATAGCCAATCGGGCAGCACATTTACGCTGGTTAGGGGCGTAGCAAAGGCGTCGCCGCTTAAAAAGCATTTGTCGTTCTTAAAATCGAAATTCTTAAAGGGTTGGTATAAGCCGTTCATTGTTGCAAAACTAGCAATATTTTCAGGCTTGGGGTATCAGGGTTAAGTCAAAAGAGCTGGCGTTGACCCATTCGCCAAGGCCAGCCCTCTCGTTTAGCTTAATATTTGTTATAGAAATAATTAATCTCATCTACCAATTGGCTGTAAATCGGCTTGGTAAACTCGATAAAAAGATTGGCTGGTGGTGGAGGCAACATTTCTTTCCGATTGGTCATGGCCAGTTGCTGTTTGGTCAATGCCCTTTCGTCGCCTTTATAGCTGGCCCAGCTGTCTTGCCACACGTAGGTGCCAGCCAAGCGTTGTTGCCTCAACACCTTGCGGGTTTGCCAGTCGGTAATGGTTAAGGCCAACAAGCCCGAAGAGGTTATTTTCTTTTCGAAGATGCTCAACGTGGCTTTTACCGTTCCATAAACCGGATCGTTTGTACGGCCACGACTAATCACAACACTGTCTTTTTTCAGCTTTTCTACACGTTCCTTCACATAGGTTTGGCCTACCACAAAATCATCGAAATTTAGGCTGAGTACCTGATCGGGAACAATCCTCTGATTGCTGGCCTGTTGCTCCGAATAAAAAATAACGAAGCGGTTTCTTTGGTAGTTGGCCATAAAATCGTCCACCTGCTGCTGAAAATATTGGCTGCTCAGTTTGTAATAAGTACTGTTAACCACTACCGGCTGTACAACCACTTTTACTACCGCAGCCCAATACGCCTCATCCATTTTCGCCTTGATATCCTTAATGCCCGGATCAAACTGTTGCGCTTTTTCAAAATTGAAGTACGCATTTTTTGCACTCGCCCTGTTGCCTTCGTTCAGCTGTTTTTGACCCAGTACGTAGCGTGCTTCGGCCGCTCTCGATCTTGAATCTGCAGCTTCACTGATAAATTTCTGCGGATTTGGCACCAGCGTTAAACAAGCCGGACAGCCATTAATTTCGTCGGCCAATTGGTTCAGGGCCTGGTAATGGTAAAGCACCGATTCCCAGCGCAACACATCCGACGATAGTTTCGCCTCGTCTATTTTCCTCAAATGGTCGTTCAGCGCAAAGCCATAGGCCTCTGGCAAAACTTTCATGGCCTCCGCATTTTTTGGCGAACTTTTCAACCGGTCAACCGCCTTAGATACCGAGGCATCATAATTGCCTTTTTGCAATGCCCTTTTGCCAGTAGTGCACGATGCAACAATAAGTATGGAGAAATAAAGAAAATACCGTAATCTTGAAATAGTTTTCATGGCGTTAAAAATTAGCGTTACAAATATACTCCAGGTAAATTACCTTTTTACTAAATAAGACGATTGACAATGAAGATAAGCAGCAAGGAATTTGAACTAGAACTCAAACACCCTTTTTCCATCTCAAAATTTACCCGCACCAGCACCCCATTGCTACTTTTAAAAGTCGAATACGAAGGCGTAGCAGGCTATGGCGAAGCCAGCATGGTACCTTACATGGGCGAAAGCCATGCCACGGCGCAGGCCTTTTTGGCCAAGGTAGATTGGAACAGGTTCAAATTCCCCTTCGACTTTGCCGCTATACACCAATATTTAGATAGCCTCGAGGCAGGCAATCCGGCCATTAAAGCCGCTATCGATATTGCCTTAAACGATATTAACGGCAAGCTGCAAAACAAGCCCTGCTACGAAATCTACGGTGCCGATCCGGCAAAAATGCCCGTTACTTCCTACACCATTGGCATTGACAGCCCCGAAGTGATCAGAGAAAAGGTAGCCGATGCGCGAGGGTTTAAGGTGTTGAAGATTAAGCTTGGTCGAGACAACGACAAAGAGCTGATCCAAACGATCCGCAGCGTAAGCAATCTGCCACTATATGTAGATGCCAACCAGGGCTGGTCCGACCGCAAGCAGGCCATAGAAATGGTGTATTGGCTGCACGACCAGGGCGTAGTGCTGATTGAGCAGCCCATGGACAAAAACAACCTCGATGGCAATGCTTGGCTTACCCAGCGAAGCCCAATTCCAATCCTGGCCGACGAAGCTGTGCAACGCATTGGCGACATGGAAAAGTTGAGGGGCGCCTATCATGGCATCAACATCAAGCTGATGAAAAGTGCAGGCCTATACGAAGCCCATCAAATGATTGTAAAGGCGCGAAGCTTTGGCATGAAAATACTGATTGGCTGCATGAGCGAAACCTCTATCGCTACCTTAGCAGGAGCAGCCTTGGCGCCTTTGTGCGATTGGGCAGACTTGGATGGTCCATGGCTCACCAAAAACAACCCATTTGATGCGCCAAAAATGGAAAATGGCAAATACGTATTGAATGGTTTGCCGGGCTTAGGCTTAACTGGAGGAGAAGGTTTATTTTGAACGAGTAGACTTCGCAAGTTTTAAAAACTTGCGAAGTCTTATTTATTATTTCTTAATTCCTTTTCTAAAATCCTTGATCAGCTGGATCTTGAAATAAAGGAAAGCCGCGAAAGTTGCGCCAAAAAAAGCGATAATCAGCGGACTTTTGTTGTTAAAGGCCCATATCATGCCAAAAACAGAGGCAATGATTCCCAAATTGTAAAATACGTTAATGGCTATTTTTTTACCCACGGCAACTGAATTTTGAATGATTGAGTTTTGAATGATTGAATGGCGTACCGAACAATGAGCAGATGAGCCATTATTCTTTCATGCTAACCTTCCCTCATTCGCTAACTAAATTTTGAATGGCTGAGTTTTGAATGATTGAATGGCGTACCGAACAATGAGCAGATGGAAACATTATTCTTTCATTCCAGCCTTCTCTCCTTCATTAATTATTAATAAACTGGCATATTCGGATCAAAAGCTTCTTGCCAAGCTAAGATACCGCCCTTAAGGTTATACAGGTTGTCAAAACCATGTGCCTGCTCTAATTGCATGATGGCGGCAGCACTTCTTTTGCCACTGCGACATTGTACAATTACAGGTTTGTCTGTAGCAATTTTATCGGCTTCGATTAAAATGCCTCCCAACGGAATGTTCAGGCCATCCAGGTTAGAGGTTTCATACTCGAAAGTTTCCCTGACATCGATCAATTGGAAATCTTCCTTATTGTCTATTTTTTGTTTAAGTTCTTGTACTGAAATCTCTTTCATGATTTTATATTTTTTACAAATATACAAAAAACACGATTGCCTTGTTTCCAGCTCCGTCATCCGAATATTGAATTTATCGCATCAACTGTAACAACTTGCTTCTAAATGCGTTTAATAGTAAATCTCGATTAATAGGCTGCATCAATATGAACAATGGCATCTCTCGTTTCTTCTGGTTCTGCTCCGGAGCACACATCGAATCGCTAGAAAAATACCCGACAGAACACAATAAATACATCGGCATTGGGGCCACTATTTTTTTTACCGGCCTGTTTGCCGCACTTTCGGGTGGCTATGCCATGTACTTTGTATTTAAAGGAGCCGATTTTGCCTGGTTTTTTGCCATGTTGTTCGGCATCATTTGGGGCTTGGCCATTTTTAACATGGACCGCTACATTGTATCGAGCATCAACAAAAACGCCAGCAGCCGCAAACAGATCTGGCAAGCTACGCCACGTATTTTACTGGCCATTATGATCGGAATTGTGATTTCGAGGCCATTGGAATTGAAAATCTTCGACAAGGAAATCAAGGAGCGTTTGCATGTAAGCTACCTGAACGGACAACGTTCCAAAATAGACACCTTAAACAAAGCCTTCGAAAAAAAATACACCATCGAAATCGGCAAGCTGAACGAAACCAAGGCGCAGCGCGATTCGTTGGCCGCCGCCATCAAATCGGACAGGCAGAAGCTCAATTTCGAAATATTCGGCAATAAAACTACCGAAACCTCTGGCATTATGGGCTACGGACCTTATGCCAAACGCAAGGAGGCCGAGCTGAAGCAGCGCGAACAAAACCTCGACACACTGAATTCGGATATCCGCCAAATGGAAAAATTTGTGGATGGCCGCAAGCAGTTTGATGGCCTGATGACCGAGAAACTCTACACCACCAAGCAACTAGACAGTCTTAGCAATATTGCCGGCTTTGCCGACCGAAACTGGGCTTTGGGCCAGCTGGGCTTTAATGTTGACGGCACCAGAGACCTCAACACCGCCTTGGCCGTAACCTTTATTGGCCTCTTGTTTATTTTCTTCGAATGTTTGCCTGTTTTTGTAAAACTGATGAGCAGCCGCGGACCTTATGACCAAGCCATCGAAAATATAGAGTTTAGTCAGGTTCACCTCTCCAACAAAGAGCGCGACTTTGAAGTAGAAGTGGCTGATGGAATCCACGAAACCCGGGTAGGCACCGAAATAGAAAAGCGCAAGACCCAGATCAGGAACCAAGCCTATCGCGAACTGAACGGAGAGGCATAATCTACAGCCATAGGTTATTTCAAAACTGTCTTGGCTAAGGTAATAATCTTCTCACAATTTGTTCGTTTTGCCGAATAGCCTTAACTTGAGGCAATTATTTTTAATGATGAAGAAAATTATATTGGCCATCAGTTCAATGGCATTCTACACGGCTGTAAACGCACAGCAGGAGATCCGTTACGAAGTAAGCTTTCCCAATGCCATCCACCACGAGGCGCAAATCAGCATGACCATTCCCAATGTGCCCGCAGGGCCGTTAAAGGTGCGCATGAGCCGTTCGTCGCCGGGCAGGTATGCCACGCACGAGTTTGGCAAAAATGTTTATAACGTGAAGGCCTTCGATGCCAATGGCAAAGTGCTCACCTTGAAACAGCCAGAAGGCGATGTGTACGAAATTCCTACGCACGGGCCAACGGTAAAAGTGACCTATACCTTATTTGGCAACTGGATTGACGGCACCTACGCCGGTTTCGACGAAACGCATGCCCACATGAACATCCCGGCCACCTTTGCCTTCCCGATAGGGATGGACAAAAGGCCACGTATCGTAAAATTCAATTACGCCGACAAGCCAAACTGGAAAGTGGCTACCCAATTAAAACCGATGGGCAAAGACACCTATTATGCGCCCAACTTCCAATATTTTATGGATAGCCCAACAGAAATAGCCGATTACAAAACGGCCAGCTGGCAGGTTAAAAATCCAGATGGAAAAGTACAGACCATCCATTTGGTTTCACATTCAAACGACGACCAGAAGACCATAGACAACTATGCCGAAATGCTCAAAAAAATGGTAGCCGAACACCTGGCTGTTTGGGGCGAATTTCCCAATTACGACTACGGCAACTACTACTTTCTGCAAGACGTTTACCCTGACAATGCGGGCGATGGCATGGAACACCGAAACTCTACTTCCATTGTGCAACGCACCCCAAAAATTGCTGGTTACGAATCAGGACTTTTGGGCACTTTCTCTCACGAATATTTCCATAGCTGGAACGTAGAGCGCTTGAGGCCACAAGGCTTGGAGCCTTTCAACTTCGAGCATTCGAATGTTACCGATGGCCTTTGGGTGGCCGAAGGCTTTACCCAATATTATGGCAATTTGTTGTTAACACGCGCCGGTTTCAGGTCGATTGACAATGCCGCACAAACTTTTAATGGCCTCGTTAACCAGGTATTGAACACCCCGGGTGCCAAAAACTTTACCCCGATACAAGCCAGCCGTTATGCGGTATTTGCCGATGCGGGAGTAGCCATAGACCAAACCAACAAGGTCAATATCTTTACCTCGTATTACACTTATGGCGCCGCGGTAGCTTTGGCTTTAGACCTGCGCCTAAGGGCCGATTTTAAACTGACCCTCGACGATTACATGCGCGCTTTGTGGAAAGCCTATGGCAAAACAGAAATCGCTTACAGCATGGCCGACTTGGAAAAAATATTGGCCCAGCTAACCAAAAACCCAACATTTGCCAGCAATTTCTTTAAAAATTACGTTTACAGCACCAATAAAGAAGATTATGCCAAATTGTTGCTCAATGCAGGCTTTGTATTGCGCAAATCGAATGCAGGCAAAGCTTATACTGGTTTAAGCAGACTGGCTTTCGAAAATGGCAAAGCTACCTTGTCGCAAACTTCGGTTGGTACGCCGGCCTACGATGCCGGTCTGGACATTGGCGATATCCTCTTGACCATTGATGGCGTAGAAATCAAAGACCAAGCCACCCTGACCAAAGTTACCGACGACCATAAACCCGGCGACGTGGTGACAGTTACTTATAATTATCGTGGACAAGACAAAAGCACCAAACTCACCTTCGGCGAAAATCCGGCATTGGAAATCGTAAGCATTGAAAAAACCGGAGGCAATTTAACGCCAGCCATGCAAGCATTCAGAGACAGTTGGCTAAATTCGCAGGTAAAATAACATAACAATGGCAAGAGCCAGATCAACAACCTAAATCATGATGAGAAGAACAATTTACACCCTATTCTTGCTGTTCGCAGCCACCGTAGCTTCGGCACAAGACATTAATAAAATCATTACCAAAGACTACGTAGACCACCTGATCAAAACCTTGAGCAGCGACGAAATGCAGGGACGCCGCACTTTTACGCCAGGCATTGACAAGGCTGCTTCGTTTATCGAAAGCGAGTTCAAACAAATTGGATTAAAACCTTTGGAAGGCAACAGCTATCGCCAAACCTTTTACAAATATCAGTTAAAGCCACTTTCGGCTACCGTTAGCATCGATGGGCAGGCGATAGACAAAGACAACATCCTGGTATTGGGCAACAGTGCCGAGCAAACCGCTTTCGATCAAAGCAACAGCGATGGCTGGATCAAGCTAGATCCGGAAAAGGATTTTATGAATCAATACCGCAGCCTGATGAGGGCGGGCAAAAGACAGCTGGTTTTAGTCGATGTAAAGTTTGTAAGCGCCTTCAAAAACCTCAAAACCGCGATAGCCAACCGCACCCCAACAGTTGACGAAAAAGACCTGAAAAATCCTAAAGCTCCAGCGATGGTAATGGTGCTCGACAAAGATACCGTTGCCAAGGAATTTAAAGTTGAATTGAAAAACGAAGTAACCAAACTGCCTTTGTTTAACGTTGCAGGTGTTATCCCAGGTAAATCGAAAGCCAAGGAGCTGGTTATTTTCTCAGGCCACTACGATCACATGGGTATTGTAAAGCCTAAAGACGGCGACAGCATTATGAACGGTGCCGACGACGATGCTTCGGGCACTTCGGCCATGATTGCCTTGGCCAAATACTACAAAAAACTGAAAAACAACGAGCGTACCTTGATTTTTGTGGCTTTTACAGCCGAAGAAATTGGTGGCTACGGCGCACGCTATTTCTCGCAACAGCTTAACCCTGATGATGTAGTAGCCATGTTCAACATCGAAATGATTGGCAAAGACAGCAAATTTGGCAAAAACACAGCTTTCATTACCGGTTACGACAAATCCGACTTTGGCAAAATCCTACAAAAAAACCTGGAAGGAACCGAATTTACTTTCCATCCAGATCCTTACACTTCGCAAAACTTGTTTTACCGAAGCGACAACGCTACTTTGGCTGCTTTGGGCGTACCGGCACACACCATCAGTACCGATCAAATCGACATTGACAAACATTACCACCAAGTGAGTGATGAGTATTCGACCTTAGACGTTGAAAACATTTTATCAACGATTAGGGCTATTGCCAAGAGCGCAGTAAGCATTGTAAAAGGTATCGATACGCCAACCCGTATCCCGAAACTGAACCCATAAAACATTTTGTTTCCCATACAGAAGGCGTTTATCAAAAAAGATAGACGCCTTTTTCTTTTGCATAACACTTGCGAAGTTTTAAAAACTTCGCAAGTGTTGTTTTTTATTGTAACAAAGTTGCATTAAATCAGTCCAACAAAAAACAGGCAATCACGCTGCGAAAAAGGCTGGCTTAGCGTCATTCGAATAAAAAGATAAGCTACGCACAACATTTTTCGAAAGTGTGCATTATGTTTGTAAGACCTCAACTAAAACAATCTATTTAAACATGAACATCAAAACCCTTGGTGCATTTATTGGCGGAGCTCTGCTATCCGTTTCGTCATTTGCCCAACAATCAGAAACCTTGTTGCTCCGAAGCCCCGCCGTAAGCGCCAACAATTTGGCCTTTGTTTATGGCGGCGATATTTGGATTGCCAATAGGGATGGCAGCAACCCGCGCAGGCTTACCATTAATCCGGCGGTTGAACAAAGTCCGGTATTCTCGCCCGATGGCAAGCAGCTTGCCTTTACCGGCAACTACGATGGCAATACCGATATCTACACCATTTCCATTAATGGTGGCGAGCCCAAAAGAGTAACCTATCATCCAAACGCCGATTTGATAAGGGGCTGGCTCAACAACAACGAGGTTTATTTTACCTCAACCCGCGATTACCAATATGCGCTTACCTCGCGCATGCACAGCATCAACGTAAATGGCAAAGACGAAAAACCCTTGCCAATGCCCGAGGCCGTTCAGGGTTCGCCATCGGCCGATAAGCGCTATTGGGCCTACATTAAAAACACCGATCCAACCGACCGCGCAAACGTGGCCTTTAAACGCTACCGTGGCGGAGGCATGCCACAGGTTTGGATTTTCGACACCAAAACCAACGACATCGAAATTGTACCGGGCACAGGCGCCAACAACGTAAAACCGCAATGGTTGGGCAGCAAGGTTTATTTCTTAAGCGACAAAGACCTGACGCTAAACCTGTACAGTTACGATACCAAAACCAAAAAAGTTGATAAAATAACCAACTACAAGGATTACGACATCAAATCGTTGACCGCTGGTGATGGCGCTTTGGCTTTTGAACAGGCCGGACGCATCAATTTGCTCGACCCGAATACCAACAAAGTGAGCACACTGAACATCAGCATACAGGCAGACGCACCGTACAAACGCACCCATTATGTTGACATGGCCAGCGATATTCGCAATTTCGAGGTATCGCCAAAAGGCGTGAGGGCTTTGTTCGAAAGCCGTGGCGAGATTTTCTCGGTGCCTAAAGAAAAAGGCGATGCCAGAAACCTGTCTAACTCGCCGGGCAGCTATGAGAAATATCCGGGTTGGTCGCCTGACGGGAAATATGTTTCGTACCTGTCGGACAAAAACGGAAAATACCAATTGGTGTTACTTAACCAAGCCACCAAAGGCGCTCCAGAATATATCGACCTGGGCGATTCGCATTTCTATTTCCAGCCTACTTGGTCGCCAGACAGCAAAAAATTGTTTTACGGCGACAGCCACCTGAATTTGTATTACATCGACATCAATACCCGTAAACCGGTTTTGGTTAAACAAGACAAATTGGCTTCTACCACCAACAGAACCTACAATTCGTTGCAACCGGCTTGGTCGCCAGATTCGAAATGGATTTCTTACGTGGCTACTTTGCCAAATACGGTGAGTGCCGTTTTCATCTACAACATCGAAAAACAAACGCACACGCAGGTAACCGATGGCATGAGCAATGCCGTTGGCCCAACTTTTAGCAAAGACGGCAAGTACCTGTTCTTTTTGGCCAGTACCAACGTAGGCTTAACCAATAGTGGCTTGCACATGTCGGCTTACGAGCGTTCGCCAAACTACAATGCCTATGCTTTGATCCTTTCTAAAAAAACGCCTTCGCTGTACAAAACAGAAAGCGACGAAGAAACGATAAAAGCTGATGATCCTGCACCAAAAAAGGAAGAACCGAAAAAAGAGGAGCCTAAAAAAGACGGCAAAGACAAGCCAGCAACACCGGCTGCTACACCAGCTAAGCCTACAGATGCGGTAAAACCTACCGAAATTGATTTAGACGATTTGAGCAACCGCATCATCGCCCTGCCAATTCCGGCCAGTGGTTTATCAAGTATCGATGGTGGCGTTGATGGTCAGTTATTATTTGTCCGAAATGGCGAATTAAGCACCTTGAATTTGGCCAAAATGGAATCGACCAGCTTGATACAAGGTGTTTTTGGCGTAACCGTGAGTGCCGACGGCAAATCGATGATGTATACTTCTCGTGGCAATTACTACGTAGTTCCGGCGGCACAGAAACCAGCTTCGTCAGAGGCGGGAAAAATCAAAACCGACGGCGTAAAAGTTTTTGTTGATCCTGTTGCAGAATGGAAACAGATGTTTAACGAGGTGTGGCAAATGGAAAAAGAATATTTCTATGCCGAAAACATGCACGGTGCCGATTGGCCAGCGGTGAAAAAGAAATACGAGAAATTCTTGCCGTACGTAAACCACAGGTCTGATTTGGCCTACTTGTTTAACGAAATGATGGGCGAGATGGTGGTTGGCCACAACTACATCTATCCGGGCGATGAGCCTAGTGCGCCATCGGTTTCGGTAGGTATGCTGGGTGCCGATTACCAAATCGAAAACGGTTTCTACAAAATCAGCAAGATTTTTAACCGCTTAGATTGGAACCCTACTTTTAAAGCGCCATTGGCCGAACCAGGACTGAATATTAACGAAGGCGATTACATTGTAGCCATTGACGGCGTTCCTTTAACCGCCGAAACCTCAATCTACAGCCATTTCGATTTCAAGGCAGGCAAGCAAGTGGCCATTAAGGTTAACAGCAAGCCGAGCTTAACGGGTGCCAGAGAAGTGGTAGTGGTACCGATTACCGCAGCCGCCGAAATGGACCTGCGCAAAACCGAGTGGACCGAAAGAAACAGAAAACGTGTTGACCAATTGAGCAATGGCCAAATCGCCTATGTTTACATGCCCAATACCGGTGCCGAAGGCTATGCCAACTTTAACCGATACTATTTCTCGCAAATGGACAAAAAGGCCTTGCTGATTGACGAGCGCAACAACGGTGGTGGATCGGTTGCCGATTACGTAATCGACTTGTTAAGCCGCGACCTGATCAGCTATTGGGCCATTAGGGACGGTAAAAGCTTTACCACGCCAGGCAACGGAATTTTTGGACCAAAAGCCATGTTGATTAACGAAAATGCCGGTTCTGGTGGCGATATGATGCCTTACATGTTCAGGTTTAAAGGCCTGGGCAAATTGGTAGGACGTACCACCATGGGTATTTTGGTGGGCATTAGCGGCTATCCAAGCTTATTGGATGGTGGCCGTATTACCTCGCCAAACTTTGGTATTTACGACATCAATGGCAAATGGATTATCGAAAACGAAGGTGTAGCACCCGATGTTTTTGTAGAGCAAACGCCAAAAGACCTGTTGGAGGGCAGAGATCCACAACTGGAAAAAACCATCAAGCTATTGCAAGATGAAATGAAAACCTATAAATACCCGAATGTAGCTAAGCCTAAAGATCCGATAAGAGGACACTAAAGCGCTTTCTCCATCACATAATCATTCATAAAGAAACCGTTGCCGATATCAAGGTCAACGGTTTCTTTGATTTTGAAACCAGCCCTTTCGTAAAAATCCTTGGCCTTGTTGTTACGGTTTACATTCAGTTGCAGCGCTTTGCCATTGTTCTTTTTGGCAATATCGGCCACTTCGTTAATCAACAGCTTGCCTACGCCTTTGCCGTGCATTTCGGGCAATACATAAAGCTTGTGCAGTTTATAGGTGTATTCTTCGGGGTTAACCAGCGAAAAACCTGCAAAACCCACATCCTTGCTTCCTTCGGTAGCAATTAAAAAGATATGTCCTTTTCTGAACTGGCCCAACAGCTCGCCTTTGTTGTACATAAGGTCAAGCATGTAGCGCAATTGTCCTTCGCTGATGTATTCGCTATAGGTTTGGGGCCATATTTCTTCGGCCAAACGGGTAATGGTAGCTATATCTTCTTCTTTTGCTTTTCTCAAATAAATCATAATAATTCGCTTAAAAACATGTAATCGGTTGTAAAAACAAAACTTACAAAACCGTCTTTAATCACCACAAAATCGCCATTGTCTTCCTGCTTCAGGTTATCGGTTTCGAAATAATTGATAATGTCGATCTTAAAAACCGTTCCGGCAGGCTTCCAGATGCTAAAGCCCTGTTTAATCGGGTAGCTCTTGGTGGTTTCGGTAAACAGCACCACGTTGATGCGAGGCAACAAATCGACCAGATCATCGAACTTGCTTTCCTGGCTAATGATGTTGACTGCAGGGTATTCTTCCTGCACCAGGTATTGGGTTACCGTAGCCAAATCGTTTTGGCCCAGGTTGAGCCACTTGGTGTTTTCCTGTGCCTGCACTGGCTTGGCATCGCCAATGACCACGTCTATTTTCAGGCCCAGCGAAATTACTTTTTCGTATTCACTGGCCGCAACAATTACCGTGGGGCTCCATTCCAGCAACTGGCCCAAATATTCTTCGTTAAAATTGCCCAGGCTGTGGATGTAAAGCGCAGGTTCCTGTTTTTCTCTTACAATATGATGTGACGACATGTGGCTAAGATAATAAACTTACCAATTCCTAGTGCTCAAATTTTGATTGCCTAAAGGCATCGAGGATCAGTTTTTTATCGGTTTCGTTATCATAATTGATGCTTACCCCAAAATCGTAGCCCTTAATTAAAGAACCATACAAAACCTGGTTCATAAGCGGAGCGCCACTTGGCCCATAAATTTTAATCTTAAAGACATGAAACTGGTGGCCCTGGATATTTTCGGTGGCCGAAGAAGTGTCTATTTTAACATTTTGCTTCGTATAGGTATCGTAAAGCAGTTTTTTAAGCTGCTCGTTGTTTTTCAGGTACTCGCCGGGATGTTTTTCGGTATATTTTTCTAGGGTAGAGCCGAAAAGGTTGAGCTGGTTTTTCTGAAAATTCAGCAAGTGCTGCAAACTATCGGTGCTCATATCGCCATCGTATACCTTGCCCAAGGCTTCTTTTCCTTTCTCCTCCCTTTCCTTGATTTTGGTTTGGCTAACCAGTTTGAAGCCCTGTGGTATGGCCATGGTCCAGCCAATGGTGGCATTGGTATAGCTTTGGGGCGCTTCTTTGGCGGCTGGCTCCTCCTTTTTGGGCGAAGCGTTACACGCCAATAAGCCAAGGGTATAGAGCAAGACAGGAATGGTTCTGATTTTCATATTTAACATTTTCGTAAATGTAAATTTACTTAAAATCCGTATTTTAGTAAGGATGAGCACAATTAATTTCGAAACTTCCAAAAAAAGCGGACCGCACTTGAGGCTGGCGGGCCTAGTAGGTAGCTGGGATGGGCAAACACGCACCTGGTTTGAAAAAGACGTATTGGCTGATGAATCGCCGATGCGAGGCCGGATGAACCTGATTATGGATGGCCGTTTTCTAAGCTACGAATACGTTGGCCGCATTAACGGGAAGCCTTTCGAGGGCAAGATGCTTTGGGGCTACGACCTTCAAAACGCCAAATGCCAGTGCAGCTGGGTTGATACTTTCCACATGGGCACGGGCATACTACAATCGACAGGACACGAAACCAGCTTTGGATTTTCGGTAACAGGTCAGTATGGTTGGCCAGGTGTTGCCGAGCTTTGGGGCTGGCGCACCGAGCTCGAAATCATCAATTCGGACCAGTTTATCATCAGGGCTTTCAATATTTCCCCACAGGGCGAAGAGGCCAAGGCCACCGAAACGATTTACCATCGCATCCAATCTTAGGCGCCAACTCCAGTAACCAGCCACAAAAAGGCGAGCAAAGGCACCAGGAAGACGACTAATGAGATGATGCCCTGGAGGTATTTTGCCTAAGCGCTTTATTTAAGCTATTTTTGTGCCGATGACAACACCTCAATCACCCCAAAAGCCGGTCTCTTGGCTTACCATCATTGCTGTAATCATTGCCTTGGCTGGCGTAGGCTTTGTCTTGTTTCTTAAAACCAACATGCCTGCCGACCGCTTTAAAAAAGAAGTTCACCCCAAAAACTAAAGTGAATTAGTTCTCCGGATTTCAAGTTGCGGTTAGCAATTTCCAAAAAACGATCTCATGAATGGAAGGCTCGCTTTTCTCCTACAATCTCACCACCTGAGAAGCCATAGCTAAGTTTAAACAGTTCTCGGTTGGCAATTACCAGTTTATGCAACGATTTAGGGACATTATCAATCGGCCATACTGTATCAACCCTGAGCAAAAACCGCTAAATTATTGCTTATCAAACGTTTGTGCTGTCAAAAAATTCAACACTCTAATTTACAATCTATTAAAACTACCTGATTGGTAGTATTAGGCTATTTGAGCACTTTGCCGACAAGTTTCTTTGGGCAGAAACCAGACAAACGTTTGCGTGATTTTAATTCACGCCATTCCTTGGTTTTGTATGTAACTTAATTGTTAGAAAAGGGTAAACAAATCTATTTTCTGAAGCCAGAATTTTTGCCAAAAATTTGGAAAGAGGTAAAGCAAGGCAATAAGGTAAGCAAAGGTTGAAAAGAGGCTGGGCTACAGCAGTATGATCAGACAAATATGCTAAACACGATAACCTAAACCCTAAATTTTATCTTATGAAAAAAATCAACCTATTGTTAGCCGGCGTTTTTTGTGCTTCTCTCTTTGTCTTTTCGTGCAAGAAGGCAGAAACGTTAGAAACAACTGAAAAAACCTTTACCATTAACAACAAATCGGCTTTGGCCAACATTGTAACCCAAACACGGAATGTAAACATTGTTTATTTCGTGCCAAACGACCTCGATACGCTAGCAGGCTACAGAAAAAGGCTGAGCGATCTTTTACTCTGGACCCAAGACTGGTACAAACAGGAAATGAACCGAAACGGTTATGGCAACAAAACTTTTGGATTAGCCGATGATGGCGCTGGTGGCGTAAAAATCATAACCATTAGGGGTAGCCTGCCCAAAAGCAGCTATCCTTATTCTGGCGGATCTGGAGCGGTGGCCAGCGAGGTGAATGCCTATTTTGCAGCCCATCCGACCGATAAAACCAGTGATCATACCTTAATTATTATTCCGCGCTATTCTATTGGTTCGAACGGGACCCCAAGTGGCGGCCCGTTTTACGGTACGGGCAGGTGGTGCTATGCCTTGGATTATGAAGAAATGGACATTGCCAACCTGGGCAAAAGCGATGCCGTAGGCAACCGTTTCAGCGTTTGGTTTGGCGGCATGGTGCACGAACTGGGCCATGGCCTCAATCTGCCACATAATCGCCAAAGAGCCACTACCGATGCTTCGTTGGGTATGGCGCTGATGTGGGCGGGCAATGGAACTTTAGGCAAAAGCCCTACTTTTTTAACTGCCGCCGATGCAGCCATCCTCAATACTAATCAGGTATTTAACAACAACAGCAATACTTATTACGGATCGGTTACTTCGAATATCAACAAAATATACGCCAGCTATTCTTCTTCATTGGCGGCCATTGTGGTATCGGGCAAATTTACCTCAACAGGCAATGTAACCAGCATTTTGTATTATAACGACCCCAACGTAAACAACGAAGGTACGGGTGTTAACCACGATTACAATGCCATTACTTGGGAATCGAAAAAAATTGGAACCGACAGTTTTAATGTGGTCATGCCGATCAACGACCTGGTAGAGAAAGCAGACGGCATTCCTTACGAATTGAAAGTAAAACTGGTGCACGACAACGGCACTGTTACCGAACAGATTTATGCCTATACTTTTGCCGGGGGTGTTCCGGTATTGAATTTCAGCACCAAAAACGAGCTGAGCAAAACCGGCTGGAGCATTTATGCTTTCAGCTCTGAAGAAACCAGTGGCGAAGGTGCAACCAATGGCAGGGCCGCCAGACTGATTGACGGCAACGCCAGCACTTATTGGCATTCGCGATGGACCACTTCTGCCACTTCTTATCCGCATTATGTAGTGATAGACCTTGGCGCTTCTAAAACCGCAAATGGCCTGAGTTTAACACAAAGAAGCGGGTTGAGCCGTGCCATCAAGAATTTTGAAGTATTAACCAGTACCAACGGCACCACTTTTACCTCCGTCAACAATTATGTGGCGCAAAACGTAAACGGTCCCCAGTACTTCGATTTCGGCAGTGCCAAAACGTTCAGGTATTTAAAAGTAATTGCCAACTCGGCACAAGACGGACTGCAGTTTGCGGCCCTGGCCGAGCTAGGCTTGTATTGAAACCAAACCCCATCTATAAATAATTGTCCCTATTTGTTTTGAGCGCTCCTTAATAGTTATAAGTTAATTGATACAGCCCCATCCGAAACCGGAATGGGGCTGTTTTTTTGTGTACAGAAATTTGTCCGCACTTTGTGATGATGTTGTTTATCTATTCCTCTTCTTCGCCACCACCGGCAATCTTCGATTCGAGGTAGAAGGCGCCTTTGGTTACTACTTTTGTTTTAGCAGGCAGTTCGGTTAGCGGTTTGATTTGGGTAAAGCCCAGTTCGCTTACTCCTGTCGACACTTCCACTTTTTTAAACTGATAGTCGTTGTGCTTTGGGCCATCGGCATGTTCTTCAACCACAAAAATATAAGCCCTGCCACCCGTCCGCACCAAGGCAGCAACTGGTACGGCCCAGTCTTTTTGTGTACCCACGTTAATCAAGGCGGTAACATACATACCCGGAATCAGGTTCTGGTGTTGCGGATTGTGGATTACCGCATGTACAATTACGCCTTTGCTTTCGTTTTCGAATGATTTGTTAATGCCATTGATGGTTCCGGTAATCACCTGGTTGTTTTGGTTGGTGAGCTGAAAATTAACCTGCTGCCCAATTTTTACAGCCATGAGGTCTTTTTCGAATACGGTAAGGTCGCAATGGATTTTAGCATTGTCTACCACTTCCATAATTGAAGTGCCCGGTTGCACAAAAGCCCCCGTATTGGCGGTAATCTGTCCAACGGTACCGTTAATAGGCGAAGAAACCGGAAACTGCGATACGATATGGCCATTCGAGATTTTGGCCGGCGAAATGCCCAGCTGTTGCAACTGGCTTTCGTAGGCTTTCAACTTGGCCGATTCGGCGTTAAAATTAGCCGTAGCCGACTGAAAGGATTTGCCTGTTCCGGCACCTGCATCGTTCAGCTGTTTTTGGCGATCGTATTCGGCCTGCACATAGGCAAAACTGTTTTTGCTAGCCAGGTAATCTTGTTGCAGCTTGATCAGGTCCTGGTTTTTAACCATCGCCAACACTTGGCCTTGTTTTACCTGTTGGCCTTCGAGCACGTAGATCCGGCTGATGATACCGCCATACAGCACGCTTACATCGGCCTGGTTTTGTGGCGGAACCGCCAATTGGCCATTGGCTTTTACTACTGCGCTGAGGTTATGCTGCTCAAGCGGACCAATTTCGATACCTACGGCCTTCATTTGTTCGGGGTTGAGCGCCAAGGCTTCCTTTTTTTCTTCGGCCGGAGCCGCAGCAGCCTCCTTTTCGGGCTTTTTGTCGGTGCACGAAACCAAAAGGCCTGCGCTTAGCAATGCCAGGTAAATGAGCTGTTTATATTTTTGAATTTGCATGATTATTCTCCTTTAAGATACTGTAATTGGATGGCTGATTGATTGAGTTGGCTCACGGTTTCGAGGTAGGCCAATTTGGCTTGTACCGCCGTGCTGGTGTTTTGGATGTATTCGATATAACCGATTTCACCCAAATTGAACGAAACCTGCGCAATGCGCAACTGTTCGTCGGCCTGCTTAAGGCCCACATTGAGGTAATAGGTAACCAGTTGCTTGAATTTATTGTAGCGTTGCAGCTCTTGTTGCATGGCCAGTTGCACCTGCGATTGCGCATGGTCATAATTGGCTTGAGCCAGTTGCACACCGATCTGTTCGGCCTTTACCTTGGCTCGACCAGCCTGATTAAACAGGGGCAAGGCTACGCCAACCTGTATGCCCGCAATGCGCGTGCCCGGTGAATACGTACGACTGATATTGGCCGGATTAAACCCCGAAACCAATAATTGCTGGTTATAGCCCAAGATAAAATCGGGCATATTTTTGGCCCGTTCTACCGCAATTTTAGCCGTGGCTACTGCTATCTCCTGTTGGGCTATTCCTAAGGTAGCATTGTTGGCAGTAGGCAGACTATTGGTTTCAATAGTCAAGAAAAGGGGCAAGGCCCTAACTTCTACCAGGATTGGCTCTTGGGTATTGAGCAACTGCTGCAAAGCCATTTCGTTATTTTTCAGATCGGCCAAAGCGCCAATTTTCATGGCCTGTACTTCCTGGTATTTGTTGCGTGCGCTCATCAGTTCGAGGTTAGACGTTTCGCCGGTTTTAAACCTGATTTCCGCCTTTTTTACAAAGCCCGCATAGAGGCTATCCTGATAATTGAGAATACGCATGGTTTCTTGATAAAGCGCTTGGGTATACCAAGCATTGCGCACCGCCCTAACCACACCAGCCTGAGTGGCCTGAAGGCCCCGCTGGGCCAAGGTGCTTTGCTGATTAAGCAATTTGCGTTGCTTGCCATACAGACCAGGCCAGGCTATATTTTGAGTAATGCCAATGGCATTGTCCATGTTGCCACCACTGGTTGGGTCTTGGGTAAGCATCAGTTCGGTTTTGGGCAAGTCAACGCCCGATTTTTGCAAGGCCTTAGCCTGTGCTACACTCAAATCGGAAGAACGCACCTCCAGGTTGTTTCTCAAGGCCCTGGCAATGGCACTATCGAGGCTCAACGGTTTTTGCTGTGCATTGGCTTGGCTGGCAAACAGCGTTCCCAACACCACCAAGCCTATCATCATTTTTTTAGGCATTTTGAGTTTGGTAGTTTCTTTTTTGTTGAACAAGAGGTATAAACAAGGCAATACAAACAGGGTGAGCAAAGTAGCCGTAATGAGGCCACCGATAACCACCGTAGCCAAAGGCTTTTGTACTTCGGCACCAGCACTGGTAGAAAGCGCCATAGGCAAAAAGCCCAGCGAGGCCACCGCAGCGGTCATAAGTACCGGTCTTAACCTGGTTTTAGTCCCTTCGAGTACACGACTGTAGATATTGTCCATACCCTCGCTTTTGAGCTGGTTAAAATAACCGATCAGTACGATACCATTGAGCACCGCCACCCCAAAAAGCGCGATAAAACCAACACCTGCCGAAATACTGAAAGGCATACCCCGCAGAAACAGCGCCGCAATACCACCAATAGAAGCCAATGGAACCGCCGTAAAAATAAGCAGGCTGTCTTTTACCTTTCTAAAAGTGGCATACAACAGCAACAAGATCAGGATCAAGGCTATCGGTACCGCAACCGACAAACGGGCTTTCGCGGCCTGCAGGTTTTGGAACTGGCCTCCATAAGTAAGGTAGTAGCCACTTGGCAGCTTCAGTTCGCGATCCAGTTTTTGCTGGATTTCTTCTACCGTGCTTTCTACATCACGACCCTGCACATTAAAGCCTACATAAATACGCCTATTGCCTTCCTCTCTCGAAACCTGTGCCGGCGCATCTTTAAATTCGATATTGGCCACCTGGCTTAACGGCACTTTATTGCCCGACGGTAAAGGAATAAGCAGGTTTTCGACGCTAGAAATATTTTCGCGCAGTTCGCGACCCAAGCGAATAACCAAATCGAAACGCTTTTCTCCTTCAAAAACCACACCGGCGGCATTGCCCGCAAAAGCCGTTTTCAAAATCATGTTTACATCGCTGATGTTGAGGCCGTATTGTGCCATCTTATTTCGATCGTAGGCCACCTGTATTTGGGGTAGGCCACTCACTTTTTCTATAAAAGGCTCGCTTACGCCGTTTACGCCATGAATCAATTTGGCAATTTTATTGGCCTCCTGCGCCAATACATCCAGATCGTTGCCGTAAATTTTAATGGCCACATCTTGCCTGATGCCTGTCATCAGCTCGTTGAAACGCATTTGCATCGGTTGCGAAATCTCCGCTTTGATACCCGGAATAACAGCGAGTGTTTCTTCCATTTTTTCCATCATTTCTGCACGGGTGCTGGCCGATTTCCATTGACTTTTAGGCAACATCGAAAGCATCATATCGCCTCTTTCCATAGGCATAGGATCGGTAGGAATTTCGGAACTCCCGATACGCGTAACGGCTTGTTTGATTTCCGGAAATTTATCCTTCAGCAGCTTTTCGGCCTTGCCAAATGTGCTTACAGCTTCCGAAAGCGAAGTACCTTGCATCATCGAGATTTCTACGGTAAGATCTCCCTCTTCCAAAGTGGGAATAAACTCGCCACCCATGCGGCCAAAACCCCAAATGGCTATCGAAAACAACACCAAAACGACCGTAACTACGGTAATTTTAAATCGAAGTACACCAATTAATGCGCGCTGGTAAATCCGTTGCAAAAAGGCAATCAGCCGGTCTGAAATGTTAGGCTTATGTTCTGTTTTTTTGCTGAGGAACAGGGCACTGGCCATCGGCACATAGGTAAGCGACAGGATGAAGGCCCCCAAGATGGCAAAAGCCACGGTTTGCGCCATGGGCTTGAACATTTTGCCCTCAATGCCCACCAGCGATAGCAAGGGCAGGTAAACGATCAGGATGATGAGCTGGCCAAAAGCGGCCGATTTCATCAACTTGCCGGCGCTATCGTTCACTTCTTCGTCCATTTGCGCCTGGCTCAGCTTCAAAATTCCCTGTTTGCGGTAATTGCCGGTGGCGATATGGTGCACCACACTTTCTACAATAATAACGGCCCCATCAACAATCAACCCGAAATCTATGGCTCCGAGGCTCATTAAATTGCCCGATACGCCAAACAAATGCATCATGAAAAAGGCAAACAGCATGGCCAGCGGAATAACCGAAGCCACCACCAGTCCGGCACGCCAATTGCCCAACAAAAGCACCAGCACAAAAATAACGATGAGCGCCCCTTCTAACAGGTTCTTCTTTACCGTGCCCATGGCTCGTCCAACCAATTCGGTACGGTCTATAAACGGCTCAATCACCACACCTTCGGGCAACGATTTTTGGATCTGCACCATGCGCTCTTTCACATGCTTGATCACCCGACTAAAATTCTCGCCTTTGAGCATGAGCGTTACACCCGCTACCACCTCGCCTTGGCCGTTGCGGGTAACCGCGCCGTAGCGGGTAGCACTGCCAAACTGCACCGTAGCCACATCGCGGATCAAGATAGGCGAGCCCTTTTGGTTTTTAACCACAATTTTGCGGATATCTTCCAGATTCTGGATTTGACCCAAACCTCTGATAAAATAGGCATTGTGCTGCTGTTCGATGTAAGAACCGCCTGTGTTTTCGTTGTTCTTTTCTAAGGCTGCATAAATTTCGGGAATGGTTAGGCCAAGCGAGTTGAGCTTGTCGTTGTCTAAAGCAATTTCATACTGCTTTACATAGCCGCCCCAGCCACTTACTTCTGCCACGCCCTCGGTACCCGCCAACTGGGTACGCACCAACCAGTCTTGCAAAGTACGAAGGTCTGTAGCAGTATATTTGTCTTCATAGCCCTTTTTAGGGTGGATTACATATTGGTAGATTTCGCCGAGGCCGGTGGTAATCGGGGCCAGCATCGGCTCGCCCATGCCCTTTGGAATGGTGCTTTCGGCCTCTTTAAGCTGTGCATTTACCTGCGCCCGGGCCCAGTACACATCTACGTTGTCTTTAAAAACGAGGGTAATCACCGAAATGCCCGAACGCGAAATAGAGCGTTTTTCGATAATGCCGGCAATATTGGCCATAGACAATTCGATGGGGGCGGTGATGAACTGTTCTACTTCTTGGGCCCCCAGACTTGGCGCCTGGGTAATAACCTGAACCTGGTTATTGGTAATATCGGGTTGCGCATCAACCGGCAGGTTATAGATGGCATAAACGCCAGCCAAGGCCAATGCCAAGGTAAACAGCCCGATAGTTACTTTGTTCTTGATAGAGAACGAAATAATTTGATCAAACATAAAATTGAAAAATTTAATACGATACGGAATAGTAGACCAATTTTGGCCTACAGCTGGAAATAGGGAAAAGTCGTATTAAACGTTTTGTGGGGGTTGCCAAATGGGCATGCTCAGCTTTTGAAGTGCCGAAACTGCAGTAGGCAAATAAGGCTTTACAATCGATTTTTCAATATAAACGATTGGCTCTGTTGTTAAGAAATGCCTCACTACCGAACAGCAGGCACAGGTGCAAAACGGCGGACAGGCTTCTTGATTGCAATGGCCAGCACTGCCCGAATCTTTTTGCAGAACTTGCTGCGTTTGCGAAACAACAATAACCAGTTCATCCTTGCAAGGCATAAAAGCCAGCAACAGCATGTATACGCTACAGATGATGGTTAAGTATCTCATTGAGGCAAAGGTAGGAAAGAAATTTCAAAGTCAGAAGTCCTTGGCGGGAAGTCAATAGTCCATAGTTGATGGTTGATGAAGCGAGCCCAATCAAAGATGGTTTCATCACTTGGTTCTTCGACTAACAGCTTTGCCAAAAAACCGTTAATTTTATCCTCTATCATGGCCAACTCAGAATCTTTTTTGCCACAGCTTATTCGTTCGCTGCAAACCGCAGGCATTCAAAAAACCTATGCCAAGGGGCAGTACCTGCTTCGGGAGGGCGAAACCGAAAAAAACCTTTATTTTATTGTATCGGGAGCGGTTCGTATTTTCCTGCCGTCAGCCCACGAAGAGCATACCATTAGGCTGGGTTACGAGGGTTCGATCATCAATTCACTGGCTTCGTTTTTAACGGGACAATCCTCCGAGTTTTATGTCGAGGCCATCCGAAAAACGGTAGTCCAGGTTATCTCTAAAGCGCAGGTCATCGAAATTAGCCAAGCCAGCGTGGCCAGCTTAAAGGCCTACAACACCTTGTTGGAAACCGTAATAGCGCAACAAATGGAACGGGAAGTAGACCTCTTAACGGTATCGCCGATCGAGCGTTTGCAAAGGGTGTTGAAGAGAAGTCCCCATCTTTTTCAGCAGGTACCACTCAAGTACATCGCCTCTTACCTGCGCATGAGCCCTGAAACCTTGAGCCGTATCCGAAATTCTTGATTCCAATCAAGAATTGATAGCCGGCCAGTTTTGATCTTTGCCCCAATGAAAATCAACAACACACAACTCATTAGCGAATTACTGGGCATTACCAATCGACTCATCGTGGTGGCCAAAGACTTTAAAACGTTGGATTTAGCCCAGCTTACTTTTAAACGCAACCCAAGCGAATGGAGCATATTAGAATGCCTGGAGCACCTCAATCTGTATGGCGATTTTTATTTGCCGGCTATAGAAATCAAAATGCTGGCGCACAAACAAACAACAACCGGAAGCTATACGCCAGGTGTGTTGGGCAATTATTTTGTGAAGCTTGTCCGCGTAAAGGAAAAACAAAAGAAGATGAGCACCACTAGCGATAAAAATCCGGCAAAGCAAAGCAGACAGCTTAGTCCTACGGTAATAGATCGCTTTTTAAGACAACAAGAACGATTAAAAATACTGCTTGAACGTGCCCAAGACCTCGATTTAGGCAAAATCAGAACACCGGTGTCTATCAGTAGCTTAATCAGGCTAAAATTGGGCGACACGCTTCGCTTTGTCGTTTACCACAATGAAAGGCATGTTGGCCAAGCGGAACGGATGCTCAGTTTGCAGTTCTCAGTTAACAGTTTAACAATAAAACAATTGGCCAATCACCCAATGAACTAATGACTAGTGAACAAATGAACCCCTAGTCCTGCAGTTCTTTTTCTTCCGATTTAATCAATTGCTTCATTTCGAGCTTGCCATTGTACTGGGCGCCAAATTCTATTTCGAGGGTTTCGGTTTTGATGTCGCCGTTTACTTCGCCCGTTTTTTTGATTTCGAGCTGCTTGGCTTTTACATTGCCCTTAACCGAACCATAAATTATGGCCGATGTGGTTTCGATATCGCCCATAATGCTGCCTTTTTCGCCCAAGATAATTCCTCCGCCAACTTTGACCTGGCCAACAACTTTACCGTCAATCCTAATGACCGATTGCCCCGTTATATCGCCGTTCAGTACAAATCCTTCGCCAATAAGGGTCGAGATTTCTTGCTGATCAATGGCCGTTAATTGCGTTTGTTTGGTTTTCTTGAACATTATTCTAGGGTTAAAAAGGAACGAGGATTAATGACTTTGCCGTTTTTATGTACTTCGTAGTGCAGGTGCGGCCCCGTTGAACGACCTGTGGAGCCGATTTTGCCAATTTGATCGCCTACGTTTACCTTTTGGCCTTCTTCAATCAAGATTTTCGACAAATGCCCATAATAGGTTTCAAAGCCGTTGCCATGATTGATGACGATGCAATTGCCATAGCCGCCTCTTCTGCCGGCAAAAGCCACCCGGCCACTGGCGGTGCTGCGTACAATTTCGCCATAATTGCCTTTGATGTCCAATCCTTTATGCGATTCTACGTTTTCGCCGGTAAATGGATTTTCGCGATGGCCATAACCCGAAGTAATGGCTCCAAAATGCGGATAACCTAGTGGCGTATAAGCTACATAATTAGCCATGCGATTTAAGTAGCCATCATAAAATTGGCCTATTTCTTCTACCGAAACAATGTCGTCGCTCTTTTCGCCACCAGCATCTTTGGTGATGGGCTTAATACCCCTAGCCTTTAAATATTTATTGATTTTGCCCAGTTTCTGGTCTATAGACTGGTAGTATCTTTTAATGAGCGAGGTATCTAATGCCGCTGTTTGGGTTTTGGCCTTGGCCAATTCCTTGGCTAACTGATCTTTTGATAACTGAACCGATGCCTTGCTGTAGCTGAGGTAAAAAATGGTACCCAACAACAATGCAAAACAAGCACCCAATGCCCAAACGTACTTTTTCCAATGGCGGATATAAGCACTCGGTATGTGGATAGGTCTGTTTATATTTTGGTTCTTGTTAACAAAGATGATGGTGGTTTTGTCCTTCTTCCTTGTCATAGTTTGTGGTTTGTTTCTTTTGGTCAGGATGCAAATATATGATTTTCAGCCCCATATAAAAGCTCCTGTCTGCTAAGCCGCTTAAATGTTGCCAGAACAATAGCCCTGACAAAGAAAACCGCACTTTAATTAATAGTTAATTAATATTCTCGTTACTTAAGTCTGTCTTCTTAAACGGCGATTTTTAGAATTTGATATGACTCCCGGTTTTTAGTTTGAATATATCGGCAAAAGTCTTAGCCAGATTGTGGAGGAATAACATATTACATGTTACCACCTCAGACGCCTTAGGAAGGCTAAGAATTGTTTTGCTAAATTCTCTTAGGCGTCTAAATCAAAATAGCTTAATGGCAACATCTATAAATCCAAAAAAAGAACAATATCCATTAAAACCCACCCTTTACTGCTTAAACCTCAGCATTTCTAAGGTGTCTTAGGTGGTTTTAATAGCCTAAACTTTTAAAATGGCAAACATACATCGCCAGCAGCCATAACAGCACCACTACAAAAACCAGAAACAACATATGCATCAATGATTAAAATTCTACTTCTTGGTATACTCCAAAATATCGGCAGGCTGACAGTCGAGTGCATCGCAAATAGCTTCGAGGGTACTAAACCTTACCGCCTTTGCCTTGCCAGTTTTAAGTATAGACAAGTTGGCCAGGGTAAGGCCCACTTTTTCAGAAAGCTCGTTCAACGACATTTTCCGCTTGGCCATCATCACATCCAGGTTTACTACAATAGGCATGGCTTATACGGTTAGTTCGTGTTCTGATTGGATTTCGATCCCTCTTTTAAACATATAGGCAATCACCAGAAGGATAACTCCCATAAATAGCCACACATCGGCACCGCCTAAACGCAGATATTCTACATCGGGCATTTTTACGCCTTCCTTAGCGAACCTTTCTACATATTGTACGCCTCCATAAGAAAATGCGCCAATAAAAAGCGACAGGTAAGCCATATTGGCAATGAAACGCCTCACCACATCGTTGAACGGTTCGGATAGGTCGAGCTGCTTGTCGTGCAGGATTTTTACGATCAGCCAAAACAACAGCGCCCGCATCACGGCTACCAAACACATTACAAAATTAAGCACTCCAAAATAACCTTTGTCGTAAGCATATAGGGGCGAAAGGTCTATCGCCGGAACAGCAAACTTGGCGCCTGCCGGATTAATGGCCAAGGCATAAACGGCATTCCATATAAAAGCTCCGGCTTCGATACATACGCCGATAAATATGATCCACGAGAGAACATATAAAACTTGTAGCATGTGCTTTGCACTAATTCTAATTGTCATGGTTTTAAAAATTAATTCATCAAATATGAATAATTATTTATCGAAAAACAATAAATTATTTTTTATTTTCGATAAATCACCTCAAACAATATCATTTGGGCGGAAAAAATTTTATGCATCAATAATAAATTTGGTCAAGTAACAAGCCGATTGGTCAAAGTTTTTAGCTTTGTTAAGTAATTGATCGATATGTTCTATTTAGCTGTCTTACTGGTTTTATTGTTGCTCGTTTTCCTGTTCTTCAGGTACAAAAACGGCCAAGACCTGCTCAAGAAAAAAGAGGAATTGTTGAGCCAGTGGGGCAAGCCTCGCGATGTTGCCCGCAACTTCAACCTCATTTCGGCTTACCATTTTGCCAAATATCATGATGAAAACACTTCTTTGTCTGATACCATTGCCGCCGATATCGACCTCGAAAACCTGTTCGAATATGCAGATCGTTGCAACAGCAGCCTGGGTCAGCAATACCTTTATCATCAGCTGAGAAGCCCGCAAGAAGTAAACGCCTTGCAGCAACTGGATGAATTGAGTGAGCAATTTGGCTCGAACGAAGACCTGCGCTTGGCCACCTCGCTTGTGCTCAGCAAACTGGGCCATAAAAACGCCTACTACATTTACGAATTGTTTACCAGCAGCTATCAGTCGCTGTACAGCAAGGGATTAAGCTTATATGTAAGAATGGCCGGCATTTTATGGATTGCCTCTTTGGTGCTTACCCTTGTTTTGCGCAACCAGTTTTGCTTTTTGGCTGTGCTGGGACTAACGCTTTTCAATTTTTACATCCACTACGGCAACAAGAAGAAGATTTCGCGCTATGTTTATTCGCTGCCACAGCTTTATACCTTGGTTAATTCCGCTAAAAGTTTACTCAAGCTAAGCGCCACGCCAAAGGCCGCTATGGTACAGCAGAGCCTCAGCAATTTAAAACCGCTGCAAAGCTCGTTAAGCTACGTTAATTTCCAGAACAACGTAGACCGCGACCCAACCGATATCAGTGCCGGAATTTTGGAGCTGATCAAGACTTTGTTGCTTATAGAACCCCTTATGTTCCTGATTTCCGTTGATCGGATTAACCAGCAACGCCAGCACATCGAGGTTTTGTTTAATTACGTGGCCGAAATAGACCTGGCCATTTCCATCCAGTCGCTACGAGAAGGACTGCCTTATTATTGTAAGCCCCAACTGATAGCAAACGGACAGGAGCTGGAAGTTTTGGAACTTTACCACCCGTTGATTGAAGATTGCGTTCCCAATTCAATCAAAGCCAGCACCACGCAGGGCGTACTGGTTACCGGCTCTAACATGTCGGGCAAAACCACTTTTATCCGTGCCATTGCCATCAACACCCTCTTGGCCCAAACTTTATACACTTCTTGCAGCCATTATTATGCGGCGCCTTTTATGCAGCTGTTTACCAGTGTACGCAACAACGACGATTTAGAGGAACATAAAAGCTACTTTAAGGCCGAGGCCATGGCCATGCTGCACATCATCAACAACAGCCAAACCCTGCAAAGCCACAACCTCATCATTATCGACGAGATTTTTAAAGGGACCAATACCATCGAAAGGGTTGCCGGGGCCAAAGCCATTCTCTCTTACCTCAATGCGCACCAAAATTTCACCTTCGTATCCACCCACGATTTGGAACTGGCCGAATTGTTGGGCGAAGAATACGCGGTTTATTCGTTCGAAGAGGCGGTGTCGGATACGCGCCTGGTATTCGACTACAAAATCAAACCCGGTTTGCTCAAAAACAAAAATGCCATCGCTATTTTGTCGGCACTGGGCTTTCCGCCAGAAATTGTGGCCAATGCCAATCAAATCAGCAATGCTTTGCGCCAAAAATACCAGCTGTAGCTCAGATCATTTTTTCTTTCAGCTCCTTGTAGCGCGAACGGCCAATAGGCAACAGTTCGCCATTGCCCAGTAGCAAACTATAACGACCGCCTGCTTCGACCACTATTTTTTCAGCCTGGTTTAGTGGCACGATGTAAGATTTATGGATGCGTTCAAAAGAGCTGGGCAACAACTGGCCAAGGGTTTCGAGCGATTTATCGTGAAGCTCCTGCTTGCCGTTGCGCAGGTGCAGTTCGCTGTAAATCCCTGCGCCTTTTATGTAATGAAGCTCATTCACATCAATCAGCTTAATATTGCCCGATTTCTTGACAGCCAGGTATTTAATCGGGCCACCGGTTTTCTGAACGCTGGCCATGGCCCGTCTAAAAGCCTGAAAAAGCCTTTCTTCGTCGAATGGCTTGGGCACAAAATCAATTACTCCATAGGCAAAGGCAGTGATGGCCTTATCGGTATAGGCCGAAACAATAATGGTATGAAAAGAACCGGCAACTACGGCACCCAAAATATCGAAGCCATCTTCGCCGTTCAGGTTCAGGTCGAGCAATAAAAGATCTATCGGATGTTTTTCGATATAGGCCAATCCTTTTTGCAACGAATCGCAAACGGCCAAGGTTTCGAGCTGCTGACCAAAAAAACTGGTGGCCATGCGCTGCGTTCTTTTGGCAATTCTCTCTTCGTCTTCTATAATCAATATCCTCATGGAGCGTCTTTAATTTTAATAGTGCTTTGCCAGCCTGTTGCAGTGGCCACCGAAGCAAATTCCCAGTGCTGGCCATAACTTTCGGTTAGCCTGGCTTTGATATAATTGAGGCCATTGCCACCAACCCTGGTCCCAGATTTTATGCGGTTGAGGGCAAAGGTTTCGAAAACATAGGCCTTGTAGCCATTGACCAACGAAAAGCTCAACTTGAAGCGGATCTGTCCATCAATGGGCATGCTGTGGGTAATGCCGTTCTCCAGCAAGGTATGGAAGAGCGCCGGCGGCACCAATTCGGTATCTACAATACCCTGCTCTTGCCATTGATAGGCAATTTCCTTGCGAAACTGCATCACCGACAAATGCGCTTGGCAAAGCTCGATTTCTTTTCTTACGGGAATAAGCGCTTCCTCGGCAATGCTGTTCATGATATCAAATTCGTTGGAAAGCGAATGCAGAAACTTAACGCCTTGTTGTGGCGATTCTTCCACCCAATCGATCAAAGAAAGCAACGTATTTTTAAGAAAATGGGGCTGAATATTTTTCTTCACCAAATCGAGCTGCAAACGCGCCGAAAGCAGGAGCGAGGCCTCGTGTTCTTCTTCTATCATTCGGGTGCGTATGGCGTGCAGGTAAAGCATGCACAGCACCACGATGGCAAAGCTGATAAACAGGCTAAAATCATAATAAAAAAAGTAGTTGATTACCACCCTGCTTATCAAGCCGATTAATACTACCCAAGCTCCCTTTTCTTTCCTCACAACCGCATCGATAACCACCAGCACGGTAACCATCCACATGGTATAGCTGTAGTAAATGGCCGTGGTATCATAATGCCCAAACTTGGCGATATAAATGGCAACAAGCACGCAGAGCAACAAACCTAAAAGCCATCCTTTTCTTTTAAAGCCAAACTGCAGGCAAAAGTACAAGGGTACCAAAAAGGCCAGCAGAAAAGTAATCCAGCCGATAGCCTCCAGCCGCACATAAAAATAGGTGTAGGGAATGTCAACATAGAATTTAACATATTCTAAAATCAGCAAGGCGAAGAAAAAGAAACAGATGACGGCAAAAATAAGTACCGGATATTGTTTGCGCCGACTGTTGATGTAAAGGAAGAAATAATAGATGCATGCGATGAGAAAAGCACCGGCAATGAGGTTCATGTACGAAGTGGTAAGCAGCGACGAGCGAAGCAGATCGGGATAATCCTGCAGTTTAACGTTAACGCCCCGCTGTTCGGTTTTTTTAAAGCTTTGGGTGGTCCGGAGCGCAATCAAATGCCTGCCTTTACTGGCCAACGAATCGGGCACCAAATACGCCGTTGTTTCCGTACCCGGAACCTCGGGTTTTCCAGACTGGGCAAGCTCTCCGTTATGGCCCAAACACACGCCATCCCAATACACTTCGAAAGCACCAAAGCTGTACACCTGTAGCCCCAGTGGGGTTTGGGGATCGGGCCTTTCTTTCAAGTCCATGTTAAAGCGCACCCAAAACACCTTGTCTTCGGTAAAACCTCTTGCCGTTTCCCAATTGGCATCCGCATAGTTTTTATGGGCCCAAAGCCGGTCATCGCCCATGCGAAAGCGCGGTTCGGATGCTTCGTAAACGACGGTGCTGTGTTTACAGGAGGCCAATAAAATTAAAACGAAGATGAAGCAGAGCCTTTTCATGTTGTAAAGTTAGGATAAAGATAGGGGCATCGAGTGCATTTGAAAAGGATATAGAGCCGTTGGCATGTTTTTCTTAGGTTAGCCTAGTAACATGGGCTAATCTTGTACCATGAAACGAATAGCTCTGCTTTGCATAGGCCTGTTTTTTAGCGCCTTAGCTATGGCCCAAACCAATCCCACTAAAAAGGCGGTACACGGCCTTATTAAAGAAAAATCAGCCCAAACGGCAATGCCTTATGTAAGTGTTACCATCAAAAACGAAAATGCCAAAATAGTGGCTGGAAGCGTTAGCGATGAAAAGGGTGCTTTTGTGCTGGACTCCATCCCCACGGGCAACCTAACCATCGAATTTAGTTTTATGGGCTATCAATCCGTTAGCAGGCCGCTACAAATAACCGCCACGAGCAGCCGCATCAATTTGGGTATCGTTTACCTTGAGCCCGACCCCAAGTTGCTGAAAGAAGTAGCCATAACCGGCGAAAGACCAACCATTAGTTTGCAAATAGACAAAAAAGTGTTTACCGCGGGCAAAGACGTATTGTCGCAAACCGGTTCGGCAGTCGATTTGCTGAATGGCGTGCCTTCGGTAAGCGTAAGTCCAACGGGCGTAGCCAGCCTGCGAGGAAACAGCAACGTGCTGGTGCTCATCAACGGCCGAAGATCGGGTCTTACTGCTGCCAATGCGCTCGACCAGTTGCCCGCCGACCAAATTAGCCAGGTTGAGGTTATTACCAATCCTTCTTCCAGATACGATGCCACCGGATCTGCAGGCATCATCAATATCATTTTAAAGAAAAACAAAACCGCTGGCTTTAATGGCCAATTGAGGCTGGTGGGTGGCATTCCGAATGAAACGCGGATTACGCCGAGCATCAATTACAAATCTGAAAAGCTGAATATTTTCTCTACCGTAGGCATCCGTTTATCTGATTACGTGGGGCTTTACACCACCGATCAATCAATCCGCAACAATAGCCTAACCTCTACCTTAAACCAGCGTCAGGACGAAAACCGCCACGATAATGCCAAACTGCTTTATGTGGGTGCCGATTATCAAATTAACGACCATAATACGCTTACCGCAGCCTTTTTAAAAAATGCCACCAAAGATCATGACAAGACCGCGCTGAACTACAATTATGCCAGTGCGGGTCCAGACAGCAGCTTGTTACGCAAAGGCGAATCGTTCGAAACCCGGAGCTACAACCAATTGGAATTCAACTACACCAGAACCTTTAAAAATCCAGTCAAGAAATATACCGTAGACATGCAATACGATTTTTGGGACAGCGACAAGGAATGGAGCCTCAATACGCAAAAAACATTTCCGGCGCTGCTTAATTTGCCTGGTATACGCACCGGTTCTGTTGGAGCCAGCAAAGATTTGATGGTGCAAACCGATTTGGTACAACCGCTAGACAGCAATTCGCGTTTAGAAGTGGGCCTGAAAATGGAAAACCGCAGCGTGAGTTCCAACTTTAAGGCCGAACAACAAAACGGCAATGTTTGGAACATTTTCGAAAACATTGACAACAAACTGGCCTATAGCGAACTGATTGGCGCCGCCTATGCACAGGTGATGAGCAGGCTTGGCAATTTCTCTTATCAACTGGGTTTGCGCAGCGAACTCACCCGTATTAAAATAGAAGACAGAATAGGTACCTATAACGACCGTAAAAACTATACCCGTCTATTTCCTACACTTAACCTGAGCTATCGTTTTGCCAATAATGCTACTTTGCAGGCCAGCTACAGCAAACGCATCAACCGCCCTTCGCTAAACAATTTATATCCTTTTAATGAGCTTACCGATTACAACTCTCGTTATGTGGGCAATCCAGAACTTGACCCTTCGTATGCCCATGTATTTGAGGTAGGCTACATCAAAAACTGGAACGTACTTACATTTAATCCAGCTGTTTATTACCAGCGCAACAACGGCATTATGGTCGATTATACTTTCAGAAACGAGAACAATGTATTTATTACTACACCGGTTAATATTCAGCGCGAGATCCGCAAAGGCATAGAGCTTTCCTTGCTCTACAATCCCATCAAATGGTTGCAGCTTAATTTGGAAATGAACGCCTACAGTTTTACGCAACAAGGACAATACCAATCGCAGGATTTTAGCCACGAAGGCCATGTACTAACCAGCAGGCTAAGCGGCCAGCTCAAGTTTGCCAATAAGCTCAGCATCCAAAGCCGTTATAGTTTTGTTGGCGGACAAAGCAATGCCCAAACCCGTACGCTGGCCAATCACAACCTCGAGTTTGGCGTCAGCAAAAACCTGTTTAAAGACAAGGCAACTTTATTGTTCGATGTAGGCAATTTGTTTAACCTGCGCAAGTTCAAGAGCACAACCACTGGAACCGATTATACCCTGAACCGGATGGATAGCCCCAATGCGGCCCGCTACAGGCTGACCTTTGTTTACCGACTTAACCTGAAAGAAAATCAGGCGATCCGTCAGGCCAAAGCAGGTAACCGTAATTAACCATTTCCAGTCCAACACCGATGCCCTTGCGAAAGTTCAAAGCTTCGTAAGGGCATTGATATAAACCCGCTTACTGCTTGCAACCTTTCTTGTGCCCCCCTCATCTTGTAAATGAAAAACCAAAAAAACAACGATGAGAGTAATACACCAACATGAATTGTTGGCCAGCGAAAAACCGAGCACGGCCAATGTAATCTTCAAAGCCTTAGTCATAGTATTGGCCTTGATAAGCGCCTTAGAAATCCGCGATATAGCCCAATGGCTAGGCTTTAAAATTCCGGGCTTCCCCATTCCTTATGGAGGTGCGATTTTAGACAATTTATTGGCTGTAATTTTAGCCTTGCTGGCGGCTTATGGCTTACTCGCCAAAACCTCAAAAAACTTGATACAGACTTTGGGGCTAGGTTGGAACGGCTTGCGCGGCCCCTTGTTGGCTTTGGTCGCCACCTTGCCCTTTTGGATTGGACTTGGCGCAACCAGCAAGCTCAATACCGAGCTGGGCATGGCCGATTTGCTGTATCTTTCGGTACTATTTCCTTTCGCCGAAGAACTAGTGTTTAGAGGCTTGGGGTTCATTTTTGTCCGCAAGGCTTTAGGCTGGACCATAGTACCCGCCGTGCTGTTGCAGTCGCTCATTTTTGGAGGCGTGCATTGGCTAGGCATGGGCGGTGGCAGCGGTATAGCTTTGCAGGTATTTCTCATTACTTTCTCTGGGGGTATTCTGTTTGCCATCCTCAACCATATGGATGGTTATACCTTGTGGAGCGGCTTCGTTTTCCACGTTTCGCTCAATGCCGCCTGGAATGTTTTTGCCGTTTCCGATTCGGCCACAACAGGCTGGGAGGGCAATCTGCTCAGGTTTGGAAGCGCCGTTATTGCGATTTTGCTATTAAAGTATGTCTTAAAAAAACGGGAATCTTATTGATAAGAAAGTCTTGATTTTTTGGCTCTCGCTTTCGCCCATAAGGCCCAGATCAGGCCTAAAAAAGCAACAATAGCCACGGCGCTGATTCCTTTCAGTGCCCATTCTAAAAAAGCCTCTTTTTTCTTTCTCGGAATATACTGGTCCAACATGTATTTCGTGAGTGGCCTTAATACCCTGTTGGTATCTAAAGGGTATCGCCCTTGGGCCGTGTACACCTCGATATCGTTTTTCACTTTCATGTACCATACCTTGCCAATATCATTGTCGGTAAGCGTATCGGGGCAATTGATTTTTTTAAGGTTTTTCCATTCAACAGCATCGAAAGGAATCTTGTTTTGCACATGGCCAACGGTTGGATTACAAGAAATAAGTTCGTAATGATCGCCTGCCCAGTACATGCAATCACTTTGGTCAACAAACGGATGTTGCTGTTGTGTTTCGTTGTTCCAAAAATAGTAAACGCCACCACCTGAAATCAGTAGCAATGAGGCGATAACAATCGTTATTTTGATTTCAAAAGGAAACCCTTTCCTGGGCGGAAGCGGTGGTTTTGGCGGTTCTGGCGGCTGAGGAGGTTGGGTAATTTCACCACTCCAATTGCTATAAGGTCTTGGTTCAAAATCGATCAACCAAGCCAACAGTTCTATGTTTTCTTTTTTCCGGATATCTGGCTGGTTTAAAAAGAAATCGTACATGGACTTAAAACCATCTCCATCAAAATTTTCGATGCTTCGTACGTGGTCGTTGTATTTTGATCTAGGGTCAAAAAAAGCCTTCAAAGTTGGGCCATCCTTTTCCAAATACCTTTCATTAAAAACGTAAAGACTTTCTTCTCTCAGTCTTGCCCTAGTGGGTTCTTTTAAATTGTCACGAAGTAGGTTGTTTTCTTTCTTTTCTTCATAAAATTTTAGCACTGCTGTTTTGTATTCCTTGAGCATTTTAAAGAGAATTAATCAGACAAATCTAAACTGGAATTTCCGGAATTTTTACGGTTTTCCGGAATAAGGCCGGAAAAAACCCGGAAAAAAGGAAACAATGGAATTCCTTAATCATAAGCAAGTTAACCATTCTACATTTGCTTTCGTAATCAGTTCGGGAGTTGCGTTATGACCAACTCCTTTTAGCAAAACAGATTACAAAAGAGCCGACATCGCGGTAGTAAGATACTGGGTTGGGAAGCAGCCTCCAGCTCCTGCGACCGACGCTCAAACTCTTCCCAAAAATTTTAAGAAGCGCTTCTTAAAAAATTCACTGCAGTGCCCCTGCCTGATCAGTTCGGGTACTGCAAATTTTTTGACACTTAAAATTTTTATCCAAATGATTATTCCGATTTTTATTGCCATCCTATTAGGATTGGTAGGCCCTAACATGCACACTTCAAAATGCAAAAGTGGCACTGTAACTGTAAACTCAACTACCCCAGGCGATCCTGGCAACGAACCAGGAACTGGCGACCCAGGTAGCGGGGGTTCAGGCGACGGTGGTTCAGGAGAAGATGGTACTGGCGGCGACAACAGTCAGCTACCTCCACCAAAACCATAACAACAGGAAAATAAGGCGGTATTGCCGCCTTATTTTTTTGCCTTCATAATTTGGCCAATACTTATCTTCATTTGCACTATGGTTTATTTTTATAATTTAGGATAAACTATTGAACTATGAAACGCCTCCTCTTCCTTCTATTTTCAGTATTATTTGTCCTGTCTTGCTCGAAAAACACATCGCAAAAGCAAGAACCACAAAAAATAGACAATGTCTTTTACGATAAAGCCTTTAAGTTTAGAGATACATTAAAGGTTTATGATAGTGCTTATTATTATTTCAATAAGGCCAAAGATGTTTTCTTAAAACAGAATGATAGCCTAAGAGCTGGAAAGTGTCTAGTGCATATGGCCATCATTTCAACAGATAAAGGTGATTATTTCGGGGGACAAGAATTATCTCTAAGTGCTATTCCTTACTTCCACACGGGAAAGGCTGAAGATAGTGTTCCCATCGCCTCGAATTTCAATAATCTTGGACTTGCTTATTCCAATTTAAAGAATTACGAAAAAGCCATTGAGTATTATCAAGGAGCTCTTTCTTTTACAAAAGATCATAATTCCTTATGGGCTCTTAAGCTCAAAAACAATATCGCAAATTCATATCGTGATAAAGAAGATTATAAAACATCTTTAATGCTCTACAGAAAACTTCTAGCTCAAAAAATTGACAATACCGATGAGTATGCTAGAATAATAACTAATAATGCAATTGCAGAGTGGCTTCAAAATCCAAATTATAACGCCGCACCCGAACTTTTAAATGCCTTGCATATTCGAGAGAAAGAAAAAGATCCTTTGGCTTTAAATTCTAGCTATTCACATTTGGCGGATTATTATACGAAGAAGAAGCCAGACTCGGCTTTGCTATATGCACAAAAGATGTATTTAACCGCTAAAAAAATAAATAGCCCTGATGACCAAAGCCAAGCTCTTGAAAAACTCATCAAACTTAGTCCATCTGAAGCCATCAAATATTTTGCAATTTATCAACCTTTAAAAGATAGTATAGAAATCGCTCGCAACAAAGCCAAAAACCAATTTGCTGTTATTCGTTATGATACTGAAAAACACAAATCCGATAGCTTAAAATTCCAAAAAGATAGTACCGAAAAAACTTATATGGTTATAACGCTTATTGTATTACTCGGCTTGGGTTTCTTTTGGTATAGAAAAAGAAAACAAAGGTTAGAAATGGAGAAGGAAAATGCCATTAAGGAAAGTCGGCTTAAAACTTCCAAAAAAGTGCATGATGTAGTAGCCAATGGTCTATATCGTGTGATGAATAAAATCGAATACCAGCCCGAACTAGACAAAGAAATTTTGCTTGACGAAATAGAAGACCTCTACGAGAAATCGCGCGATATTTCTTACGAAAAACCGCTTGCGCCAACTTCTCATTTTCACCAAAAATTAGCCAGCCTCGCCAACTCGTTTAACACCGACAAAATCCAAATACACCTCATTGACAACACCCCCACTTTATGGGAACAGGTAAACGCAACCGCAAAAGACGAAGTAACTCATATTTTACAGGAGCTACTGGTCAACATGCGCAAGCACAGCGAGGCCAGCGAGGTCACGCTCCAATTTGCTAGGCAGGAAAACGAGTTGCATATTACTTATCAAGACAACGGCATCGGCATTAAAGGAGCAGTAAAATCGAACAACGGGCTACGTAATACGGAAACCCGTATAAAAAATCTAAATGGGCAAATTACTTTTGAAACCGGTTCAGAGAAAGGACTAAGCATCAATTTCTCTTTCCCTGTTTGATAAAAAAACCTGCTTATGTTTAAAAAAGTACTAATTGCCGAAGACTATCCGAGCGCCAGCATTTCTGTCCGCAAAATATTGGAAGAAGACCTGAAAATCAAATTAAGCGATACCGACTATGTTTACGATTGCGACACTGCGCTAGGGCGCATCAAAAAAGCCCTTCGCGACGGCGAGCCTTATGAGTTGCTCATTACCGATCTTTCTTTCGACGAAGAAGCAAACCACACCCCAACGATCGACAATGGCAGAGATCTGATCAGCGCAGCAAAGGCTTCGCAATCCGACATTAAGGTTTTGGTATTTTCGGTCGAAAACAAAGCTTCCATAGCCAAGGAATTGGTCAGTAATTTTGGCATTAATGCCTATGTGCCCAAAGGTCGCCGCGACATGCAAGACCTGAAAGATGCCATTGCCGATATCTATAAAGGCAGAACCTTTCTTTCCAAAAATCTTAGGCAGGAAGAAAGAACCTACGACTTTACCGAACTCGACAAAGCCATTATCCAATTGTTAGCCGCCGGCAAAAAGCAAAAGGAAATTCCCGACTGTCTCAAAAAAATGAGCATTAAAGATGTAGGGCTCAGTTCTGTAGAAAAACGTCTGCACCAAATGCGGGCCGCATTAGACTGCAGCAACAATCCGCAACTGATCGCCTACTGCAAAGAGCGCAACATCATCTAAACTTCAGCGCTTCAAATCTTTTTTCCACTACCATCATGGCTTTTAGTCACCTGATGTGGGCTGTGCTATGCCTGTTTTACAGCATGGCCTATCTCAGTTTAGCGCTTTTGGCTGTCTACGCAAAACACTTACGGGTAAGAAATTGAAAAAAAACCAGCCTTACGGTTTCCCGTAAAAAACCCGTACACCTCTTGCCTAATTTTGAGGCATTAACCCTAACAAACTATTTCAAAACAGTAACATCATTAACCATGGGAAAATTTATAATTACCAAAAGAAAAAACGGCGAATTTCAATTCAACCTCGAAGCCACCAACGGCCAAGTGATCTTAACTAGCGAGGGCTATGTGGCCAAATCTTCTTGTAAGGCGGGCATCGACTCAGTTAAGACCAATGCACCACTCGATGCGCGATATGCTCGCGAGATTGCCAAAAACGATAAATATTATTTCAACCTCAAAGCCGGCAATGGCGAAGTGATCGGAACGAGCCAAATGTACGCTTCTGTTTATAACCGCGAAAAGGGTATCGAATCGGTAAAAGCCAATGCACCAGAGGCCATTATTGTAGACGAAACTGTTTAAACCTTAAGCTATACCTAACCAAACAAACATGGATTTTAAAGACGAGGTTAAACAACTGGGCAACAGGGCGAGCAAAATGCTTCCGCAGCTACAAACCGAAGAAGCCACTAAAAATGCCCTGATCATGCCTTTTATCAAATTGCTGGGTTTCGATGTATTCGATCCGTTTGAGGTAAACCCAGAGTTTATCGCCGACATCGGCATCAAGAAAGGCGAAAAGGTAGATTATGCCATCATGAAAGACGGCGAACCTATCATTATCATCGAGTGCAAGCATCATTTGGAAAAGCTAGATCCGCACAACTCGCAGCTGTTTCGCTATTTCCATACCTGCAAGGCAAAATTTGGCCTTTTAACGAATGGCTTGATCTATCGCTTCTACACCGATTTGAACGACGCCAACAAAATGGACGAAAAACCATTTTTCGAATTCAACATTGCCGAAATCAAAGAGGCGCAAATCGAGGAGCTTAAAAAGTTCCATAAATCCTACTTCGATGTAGAAAGCATTTCGAATACGGCATCCGATTTAAAATACACCAACGAGCTCAAATCGCTCATTACTGCTGAGCTGAGGGAACCATCTCCAGCTTTTGTAAGGCTTTTCGCCAATCAGGTATACCAAGGCAAAATCACCGAACGCATCCTCGCCCAGTTTACCGAACTTGTTAAACGGTCTTCTAACCAAGTGCTGAACGATGCCATAACCGATAGGCTAAAAACGGCTTTGGATAAAGAGGAGGCAAACAGCAACGACAAGGAAGCTATCACAACTGCTCAACCGGTAATGGCCGAAGACAAAATCGTAACCACGGAGGAAGAACAGGATGCTTTCCAAATCGTAAAAGCCATTCTGCGAGAAAAAACCAATTCGGAAAGGATTGCTCATCGAGATACACAATCCTATTTTGGCGTATTGCTCGACAATAACAACCGCAAGCCAATCTGCCGTTTTCATTTTAATGGTCCAAAGAAACATTTGGAACTATTCCATAACGGAAAGGACGCGGGCGAAAGACAGCTACTGGAAAATATAGATGAAATCTATAATTACAGGAGTGAATTGCATCAGACATTAGAAAATTACGCCTAATCCTCTAATAATCCCTCACCAAAAAACAAATCTAAATAGTTATGAAAAATAAAATTACCACCATATTTTTTCTTCTCTTTTTATCAATTACAGGATGTAAAAATGTTTATTACGTTGGCTTAACAGATACGTCATCAGCGCTTTTCTCTTCAGAAGACACCCTGTACCATGACAAGGAAAGCATGACTGTAATTCCTGCTAGAGAGAAAATATTAATTAAGAAGAAAATACGCAAAGGCCTATATCAAGTGGCATACCGAAATAACTCTGGCTATATCTTCAATCCAAGATTTTCTTATTACAGAAAATTTAATTCGCAAATAGACGGAAACCTTTATGGCTATTCCACAATAAAACCAGCTACATCAACGCAAAAAGAAACCTATTCAGGAGGCGATGTAAGTGTAAAAGGATATTACAGAAAAAATGGAACCTACGTTAGGCCTCATACCAGGAGCGCCCCGTCAAGAAGGCACTAATATTTATGAGAACGCTATTCATCTTTTGCGCAGCCTGTTGTTTTTTAGCGCTCTTGAAACTGCCTATCACCTACTACACTTTATTGAGGATAATCGTTTCTCTAGGCGCAATTTTGGCCGTCTACCTTGCTATTCGGAAAAAGAATTACGTTTGGACCTTCATTTTTACCATTATAGCCATAATTTTCAACCCTTTGTTTCCGGTTTATTTGCACCGAAAGCTCCCTTGGGTGCCAATTGACATCATGGTGGGCTTGTTGTTTTTGCTATTGGCTTTCTGGAAGAAAAAGATATCGTTGCCAGAGGAGAAAATCACAGCTGTTTTTCATGCCCCTAAAATTCGTACGAGGGATAGAATTGTTGGGCTTCCAAATAAAATTGATGACGTGGAAAACCTTCAAACATCCAAACGGCTAAGAAGCAGATTTCTAAAGTTATACCTAACGCTCACCTTTAATCGGGCCAGGAAAAACCAAAGCCAAAATTATTGAAGAACTTCAAAACCAAAACAACATGATTAATCCAACTAAAGATTTTTTTTCTCCAAATTCAGACGCGACCCATACTGATGGCCAACCCACAGTAAATGGCGCTACGCTCGATACCATAAACGAAGCTAGAAAAAGAACCTATCACGAAGCTGGTTATCGAGACAGCACTCGCAACAGCGGTAGCCACATGCCACTTTCTATATGCCTCCAAGCTGTTTATGCCAAATTCCAAAACGAAGAAAAGGAAGATGTAGAAAAGCAAAAGGTTGCCAAAGAACCTTACGAGAAAGAACAAAGAGAAAAAGAAACTGAGTTAAAAACGCTTGAAGTAAAACAGGCAGGCAAACAGGAACAGATTGTAAACGTAGACAATAAAATCAAAACCGTAAAAGATGGGATAGAGGCCATTAAGTTTGAAATCAACGACCTGGCCAAAGACCCTGAAAAATACCACATCAAGGCTAAAAAGGGAGCCACAGCCAAGTTTTGGATAGGCTTGTTTTTGCTGTTACCCATCAGCCTCTATTTATTTACGTTTTATGTCTCCACCTCTTACTCCGCCTTTTTCAAAAAATTTGACGCAGCTGATACAGCAATAGCGAGCGTATTCGACCCCAACGCATTTGAAAAGGCTTGGAGCGATGGAAAATTGGAAGGTTGGTTTGTGACCTTGATTCCATTTGTGTTTCTCGGCCTTGGCTATCTGATCCACATGTTTGGCGAGAACAAAAGCCTACTCAACTACACCAAAATGGCAGGTTTATTTGCGATTACATTGCTTTTTGATGCCATCTTGGCCTATCTGATCGAAGATAAAATATACGAGGTTACCAAAGCTCTTGATGATGTTAAATTTAGTCTAACTATTGCTTTATTTAAAGCGCAGTTTTGGGTAATTATTTTTGCCGGTTTTGTCGTGTATATCATTTGGGGCATTGTATTCGATTTTGTAATGAAGGAACATCGGGAAAAAGACACCATCAAACACGAACAGCAAAAAAGAAGAAAAGACATCCGGATCCATCAAGACCAGATCAAAGACTTGGAAAAACAAAGAGATGGCCTGATTAGTGAACAAAACGAAATCAAAGAATCCATCGTGAAGGCCCAAATCAGAATCGCCCATCTTCAAAAGATAATCGATGGGGTTGTTATTCCAAGCAAAGAATATGTGCTCTATGCCTCTGAGTACATGCAGGGCTGGATTACCTACGTTTTTGAAAAACTATACATTTCAAGAACCGAAAAACACAACGTTGCAGAAGAATGCAAGACAACCTATTACTCCCACTTAGAAGAAGTTGGGGCAAAAGCAGATTATCAAAATTCGATTTACCTCCCAGAACTATAAGCAACATGAAAACAAAACTACTCTTATTGATTGTCCTCTGCTTTCTAACCAGCAGTTTTAAACAAAAGGATAGCGTCAGGCCAGCGCCACCGCTTCTGCAAAACCTCAACATTAGCTTTTTATTGGATCTCTCAGACAGGATCGATCCTAAAAAGAACCCAGGTATTTACCAAAGGGATGTTGAACATATTAAATCTGTAGAAGCCGCATTTGTAAAGCATGTGCAAAGGAAGAAAGTAATGTTGTTAAACGACCAAATGCAAGTGTTTTTTGAGCCGATTCCTAGCAAACCTGATATAAACAAGCTAAGCGAACAGCTTATGGTGTATTTTGATAAGACTGCAAACAAAGGCAAAATCGCAACCGTTAACAAAAAGTATGCAGATGTTCCTTCGAAGATTTATCAATCGGCTATTAAAGACAATTTCTATGTCGGTTCTGATACCTGGCGATTTTTTAAAAGCAAGGTAAAAAAATACTGCATAAAGGATAACTACAGAAACATTCTGGTTATTCTTACAGACGGCTACATGTTCTATAAAGGGACGATTACTGAAGATAAAAATATGACCACTTATCTTACTCCGGCGCTAATCAAAGAGAAAAAGTTAACCGGAGCTAATTTTAAAGATATTATTAAGAAAAGCAACCTAGGTTTTATTCCTGCTACTAATGGCCTTAACAATCTTGAAGTTTTGGTTTTAGGTATCAATCCTTCAAAAAGCAATCCTTTTGAAGAAGACGTGATTAATCAATACTGGAGCGATTGGTTTAAAGCCATGAACGTAAAAAAATTCTCGATCAACACAACTGATCTTCCGGTTTTTGTAGATCCGGTAATCCGGGAGTTCATTAAATAATTCTTGATCCATCTTTATGAAACTTCTCTTATTATTCCTGTTTTTGTTGAGCAACACCAAATGCGAAGAACCAAGTGATGTGTACATCTGCAACAATGGCAAAACCAAGAAATACCACCTCAGCACCAATTGTCGCGCCTTGCGCAACTGTAGCTACAAAACCCTTAAAATTACCCTTGAAAAGGCTAAAAAAGACGGAAAAACCCTATGTGGATGGGAAAAACAATAACGGTTTTTTGGATCTGTTGCTTTAGTCCTTTGCTTAATCGGCAACGGATTATGGGGTAATTAGCTCGTTGAAATACAGACATATTTTGCCAATTAAACCGTATATTGCTTTATAATTAATTGCCTCGACGGTCAAATCTGCAATTCATAAAACTATAAGGCTATGCTCGGAGAACTCAGCAAAAAGGAAATTCTAGACCTGCTTCAAAATCAGTTATACGGTTACTTGGGCTGCCATGCCAATGGCGAAACCTATGTGGTGCCCGTTAATTTTATCTACAGCGAAAATGCACTTTACGCACATTCTGGTCCCGGCAAAAAAATCGATATGATGCGCCAAAATCCGAAGGTTTGTTTCCAGGTTGGCGATATCAAAAATTCCTTCCACTGGAAAAGCGTTGTTATTGATGGCCAGTTTGAAGAACTCCACGACCAAGAGCGGCAACAGGTGATGCAGGGCATTATCCAAAAAATGATGCCATTGAAAGAAAACACGCCGAGGGAAACTTCGCACGGCATTGATCCGGCCAAGCACGATCAGCTGATTGTGTATAAAATTGCCATCGATACCGTGAGCGGCCGCTTCGAAAGCCATAACGAATAACCAAAAACAAATCTCTTCGCCAATTTTTAATCAGTACATGATGTTGCAAGCGAGCCATGCGCCAGGCTTTGCTTTGGGTTGCTTATTAAACGCCCTTGATTTAAAAGGTTGGCTCATCGGCATTTTTCATTTTTACAAAGCACTTTTTATTTCAAAGTATAATATATATATCCTAACTTTATGATTGTCGGCCACTTATTTAAACAGCCACAATGGTTTTGGAAAAAGAAAACACCTCCTATTTCGTCGATGAAAACTCGATTGTGCGCCAAATTTGGGGCAGCAGCGATACCATTTTGCTGATTTTTGCCGGAGCCGCCGCAGAGTTCGCCCTGAATAAAGCCGTAGACTGGCTTTATTTTACAGGAAAGTTGCCCGCCGATCCACTCAAACGCCTGTTTTCTACGGTGTCTTATGCACGCCAAATTGTTTTTGCTTCCTACAGCGATGCCCTGCTGGCTATTGACAAAATTGCCTCAATCCACAAAGGCGTTGAAAACCAGCGCGGCCAAAACATTCCCGACTGGGCTTATCGCGACGTATTGTATTTGCTGATCGATTATTCGATACGCGCTTATGAATTATTGGAAAGAAAGCTAGATATGGCCGAAAAAGAAGAAGTTTTTGATGTCTTTTACCGATTAGGTACGCGTATGCGACTTAAAGACCTTCCCAATAACTATGAACAATGGCTCGTTCAAAGAAACTCAGCCTTAGCCACAAACCTCCAATATGGCGATTTTACCAAAGATCTTTACCTACAATACCGCAAACATTTGGGCGCCCTCAGGTTTTTCATTTTAAAGCAGGCACAACGCTTATTGGTACCGCAAAAGGTAAACGAATTATTGGGGTTTGGAAAAAATCCCCTGGCCGTTGTCATCCTCGGTTCGTACAAGATGAGTCGCCTGGTGGGCTTGCAGCAACTGCTCAAAAATGCCCTGTTACCAGTCGCTTATAAAGAAGAAATTAAGGCCTTAGATGCTTTTGCTTACCGTACATCATCCAAAAGAACAGTTATCCAAACGCCTTTATGAATATTTCATCTACCCTCGACCGACTTCATGCCAAACTTAATTTTGCCGGCATCATTAAATAGGTTTTACATAAATTGGTTATTTTTATCGTATGACACCTATCTACCGATGAACACAAAAATCAAACTTCTCTTTATCTATTGTTGCTTATGGGCTTTTTTGCCGAGCAGGGCGCAAGCTCAAGCTAAGCCCAATCAATGGTCGCCAGATTTGGGCAATGGCAATTTTAAAAACCCGCTACTTTGGGGTGATTGGCCTGACCCAGATATCATTAGGGTAGGCGACGAGTTCTATTTGGTGACCACGAGCATGCACTATGTACCGGGCTGCCCGCTTTTAAAATCAAAGGACTTGGTAAACTGGGAAATGGCCGGCTATGCCATCGACAAATACGATGAAGACCCTCGTTATAATTTGCAGAACGGCAACAGATACTTGCGAGGATCTTGGGCCGCCACCATCAGGCATCATAATGGATTGTTTTATGTAGGGTTTTGTACGCCAAATTGGGACAAGGAAAAGGGCCAGTTTTCGATCTGCACGGCGAAAGACATCAAGGGCCCGTGGACGAGGACCATTTTCCCAGAATATTTATATGATCCGGGTTTGTTTTTTGATGATGATGGTAAAGTATATGTAGCCCATGGCCAGCAAAAGCTATACATTACCGAGCTAAATGCCGATGCCAAATCGGTAAAAACACCTCAAAAGGAAATTTACAATAACAAAGACTACCCTTATTTGGAGGGTTCGCACCTTTATAAGATTAATGGAAAATATTACATTTTAGGGTCTACCGGAGGCACAAAAGGCAGGCAGGTTTGTTTAAGATCAGACCATATTTATGGGCCTTACGAATCAAAAGTTGTCATTAACGACGACCACACTTATCCAGGAAACGGCTTGCATCAGGGCGGAATGGTACAGCTCAAAGACGGTTCTTGGTGGTTTATCATTATGCAAGACCGCGGACCAATTGGCCGTACCCCTAATTTAGAACCCGTTACTTGGGTAGATGGCTGGCCGATGCTGGGCATAGAAGGCAGAGGGGTTACAAATTTCAAAAAGCCCAATGTCGGAAAAACATACCCCATCACCGTGCCTGCAACATCAGATGAATTTAATCAAGCAACGCTCGGCCTTCAATGGCAATGGAACCACAACCCAGATAACAATAAGTGGTCTTTAAAAGAAAGAAAAGGCTATATGCGTTTGCATGCCTTACCGGCAAAAGAGCTCACAACAGCACGCAATACACTTACCCAGCGAGTACAGGGACCCTTTTCGGAAGGCATTGTTGAAATGGACATAAACGGCCTAAAAGACGGAAATATAGCCGGATTTGGTGTTTTTCAGTCGCCATACGCTTATATTGCTGTTCGGAAAGAGGGCAATACAAAAACCTTACTGATGATAAATAATGGAAAAACGATCGACAGCATTACTAATTTTGTCCAAGGTAAACTTTGGATCAAAGCCAACTTAACCCATACCGATTTTCTAGCTTCATTCTCCTATAGTTTAGATGGCAAAAAATTTATTCCCTTTGGAAACAAGCTGAAAATGGCCTTGGGATATGACTGGACAGCCAATCGTTTTGCCTTGTTCAATTACAGCACCAAAAAAGAAGGAGAGTATGGCTATGCCGATTTTAACTGGTTCAGATTTACAGGCCAAAACAGCTTTTAGCAATAATTTAAACCTCATGCAATGTTCAAACGTTCAACTCCCATACTAGCCTCTTTTAACGAAGCCCAAACCATAGCCTTCTATACGCAACAATTAGGCTTTGCCTTTTGCACCAACAACAATGGTTACCTCATATTTGAGCGCGACGGCATTAATGTTCATCTATTTCGTTGCAATGACCCAGAGGCTGGTCGCAACATGGGCTGCTATATCTATGTAACCGATATCGAAACGCTTTATCGGGAATATCAAGCACTTAACCTGATCCATCCGAATGGGCCGCTTCAAATGATGCCTTGGGGATTAAGGCAGTTTGCCGTAGTAGACAACAATGGCAATATCTTCTACTTTGCCGATGACAAACCTGTAGATGAAGCGGGAGCATAAAGGAGCCGATATTCAAATAAAAAAGCCTTTAAACATTAAATTTAAAGGCTTTTTAAAGCGTGGTCCCGACGAGAATCGAACTCATATCTAAAGTTTAGGAAACTTCTATTCTATCCGTTGAACTACAGGACCAATATTTTTACAAAGATTTTAAAAATTCTTTACCAATTCCAGATTTAAAATACTTTTCTCTATTTCTGGCAACTATCCTGCCTTCTGCTTCTTCTGTATAAATCAAATGCCAAGGCCTATAACCTTTCGTTGACTTCGTTTTGCCTGCATTATGTTCTTTCAGCCTTCTTTCTACGTTTAAAGAAAAACCAACATAAATTCGCTCGTCCATTTCACTTTTGATCGCATATACAATATAAACGCTCATAGCTAAAGTTTAGGAAACTTCCCTGCCTACCGCAGGCAGGTATTCTATCCGTTGAACTACAGGACCAATCTATTTTAGCTCGGAGATTTACGATTTTTGATTGAAAATTCCAGCTAAGCGCACAAATATAAAAATTATCAGAAGTATCAGCAATTTAGTTGAAACTATTCCTACGCCGTTTTATATTTGAGGATGAAAAAAACGCTCGGCATCTTATTCATACTGATTTCTATCCCGCTAATTGTAATTTTATTTTCGCTACTGATTACTTCTATTTTGCCTGAAGTACGCAAATTGCTGAGCGATTTTAACGCTTATCAGTTAGGAACCGTAATGGGGTCCTTACTTTTTGCAATTATTATTGCCGCGCCTACGCTTCTGTTATTTATTTATGACATCAAATGGGTTCAGCTGCCCTTTAGAAAAACATCCCCAACTCAAATTCCAGAATTTCCCAGCCGCATTACGCCAGAGCAATCAGAAGATAGTAACTCTTCAATCTAAAATCGTAGATACAATTATTTAATTACACTGCCATTGGCAAATGGAGCTGTAGGCGAAACAAAAGTCAGCTTGCCTTCGGCATCTTCAGCCATTAAAATCATGCCTTGCGAAACAATGCCCTTGATTTCTCTTGGTGCCAAATTAACCAGCAAACTTACCTGTTGCCCAATAATTTCTTCTGGTTTATAGTATTCGGCAATACCCGAAACCACAGTACGTTCGTCTAAGCCGGTGTTTACCGTTAACTTCAGCAGTTTTTTGGTCTTTTCTACTTTCTCTGCGGCTATAATCGTTGCTACGCGGATATCCATGGCACCAAACTGATCGAAGTTGATGTTTTCTTTGGCTGATGCAACTACTGCACTGGCTTGTGCATTGGCCGCTTTACTGTTATTCAGTTTATCAATTTGGGCTTGCACTTCCTCGTCTTCTATTTTGCTAAACAACAATTGTGGCTCGTTTAACTGATGGCCACGTTTTAACAAATTGATTGAACCGGCATCTTCCCACACGTGACCGCCATAGTTCAGCATTTTCATCAGCTTATCAGCCGTGAAAGGCAAGAATGGCTCAATCAGGATCTCCAAGTTGGCCGCAATCTGCAAGCTGATGTTCAAAATGGTGCGCACCCTGTCCTCGTCGGTTTTGATCACTTTCCAAGGCTCAGTTTCGGCCAGGTATTTATTGCCCAGGCGTGCTACATTCATTACTTCGGCCAAGGCCTCCCTAAAACGGTAGTTTTCTATCGAAGCACTGATTTTTGCCGGATAGGTTTTCAACTCGTCAATTACTGCCTGATCTTGCTCGGTTACTTCCATGAGCGTAGGCACTTTGCCATCGAAATATTTCTGGGTAAGTACGGTTACGCGGTTAATGAAATTGCCCAGAATAGCCACCAACTCATTGTTGTTGCGGGCCTGAAAATCCTTCCAGGTAAAATCGTTGTCTTTGGTTTCTGGCGCAGTAGCCGTAAGCACATAGCGCAATACGTCTTGCTTGTCTTTAAACTCTACCAAATATTCGTTGAGCCATACCGCCCAGTTTTTAGAAGTCGATATTTTTTGCCCCTCTAAGTTTAAAAACTCATTGGCAGGTACATTGTCGGCCAAGATATAGCCGCCATGTGCCATCAGCATTGCCGGAAAAATGATACAGTGGAAAACGATATTGTCTTTGCCAATAAAATGCACCAATTTGGTGTTTTCGCTTTGCCAGTATTCTTCCCAGCCACATTTGTCTGATTCAAACTGGCGGATATAATATTCTTCGGCTTTGGGGTTCCACACATCCAGTTTTGGATAGTTGCAAAGCTCTTTGGTGGCCGAAATATAGCCAATAGGCGCATCGAACCAAACGTATAGCACCTTGCCTTCGGCGCCTCTAACAGGCACTTTAACGCCCCAATCCAAATCGCGGGTCATGGCACGGGGCTGCAAACCGGCATTGAGCCAGCTTTGGCATTGGCCGTATACATTGGGGCGCCATTCTTTATGGCTCTCGATATAGGTTCTTAACCGGTCTTCGTATTTATCCAATGGCAAAAACCAGTTCTTGGTTTCTTTACGTACCGGAGGCTCGCCGCTTAGCGTAGATTTTGGATTGATAAGGTCGGTTGCGTTCAAGGTGCTGCCACAGTTTTCGCATTGGTCGCCGTAGGCATTCTCATTGCCGCATTTCGGGCAAGTACCGGTAATGTACCTATCGGCCAAAAAAGTCTGTGCCTTTTCGTCGTAGTACTGCTCGGTAACTTCTTCGGTAAACACGCCTTTTTTATACAGGTTTTCGAAAAAGGCCGAGGCGGTTTGGTGGTGCGTTAGCGATGAGGTACGATGGTAAATATCAAAAGAAACACCGAAATCCCTAAAAGAATCGCCAATAATTTTATGGTATTTATCCACCACTTCTTGTGGCGTAATCCCTTCTTTTTTGGCTTTTAAGGTAATGGGTACGCCATTTTCGTCAGAACCGCAAATAAATTTTACGTCTCTTTTGTTGGAGCGAAGGTAACGCACATAGGTATCGGCCGGCAGGTAAACGCCCGCCAGGTGACCAATGTGTACCGGACCATTAGTGTAAGGCAAAGCAGCCGTTACGGTATATCTTTTAATTTTACTGTTATCCAAAACTATTTATTTATTTTGGCAAAGATAAGTGTTTTACCCATGATTAAACAGCCACCGTATTTAAAAAAAGGAGATCAGATTGCAATTGTATGCCCGGCCAAGAAATTGCCCAAGCCTATTGACAAGGCCATCGCTATTTTGCAGGACTGGGGACTTGAGGTGGTATTGGGCGAAACGGTAAGTGCCAGCTACCATCAATTTGCCGGCACCGACGAGCTGCGCAAAAATGATCTGCAAAAATACCTCGACGACCCCAACATCAAAGCCATTATTGCGGGCAGGGGCGGCTACGGAACACTCCGCATTATAGACGAACTCGATTTTACGGCATTTTTGCAACAACCCAAATGGCTGATCGGCTTTAGCGATATCACCGTGCTCTTATCGCATGCCTTTGCCGAGTTGCAAACCCAGAGCATCCACGCACAAATGCCCTATACTTTTGCCGACAGTACACCCGAGGCATTGCAAAGCCTTAAAAAAGCCCTTTTTGGCGAAACCGTAACCTATAATTACAGCAGCAGTTTTAAAGGTCGCAATGGACAAGCCGAGGGCCAGCTGATTGGGGGCAATCTCACCTTGCTGATTGCTGTAGAAGGGTCGGTTTCGGAAATGGATTATACCGACAAAATCCTTTTTATAGAAGATGTTGGCGAACACGAATATGCCATAGACCGGATGATGCGGATCTTGAAACGCAAAGGCAAACTGGCCCAGCTCAAAGGCCTTGTGGTAGGGGCATTTAATGAAGTAGCTGAAGAAAGTATTCCCTTTGGACAAAGCCCGCAAGAAGTAATCTGGGAGCTGGTTAAAGAGTACGATTATCCGGTTTGCTTCGATTTTCCAACAGGCCATATCGACGACAACCGTGCCATGGTATTGGGTAAAAATGTATCTTTACGCATAGATCACCCTAACGTTCAATTTAAATTTTAAAAAATGGCAGTTTTCGACAATTTAGGTAAATACCGCAACACCGGCCTTCTTCTTTTAAGGCTTGGCCTTGGCACCATGATGATTATACACGGCTACCCCAAAATTGGTGGTGGACAAGCAACCTGGACCCAAATTGGGGGCAGCATGAAATTGATCGGAGTTGATTTTGCACCCGTGTTATGGGGTTTTATGGCGGCGGCTACCGAAACTTTTGGCGGTTTTCTGCTCATATTGGGCTTGTTGTTCCGCCCGGTAAACATGCTTTTGGTGTTTACCATGGTTATTGCGGCGTTGGTTCACCTGTCTGACCCGAAACAGGGATTAGGCGATGCCTCGCATGCCATAGAATTGGCCATTGTATTTTTCAGTTTGTTATTTATCGGCCCCGGAAAATATAGTATCGACAAGAAATAAAAAACCTATTCAAAAGAAAAAAGCCTGTAAAAAACAGGCTTTTTTTGTGGGCTATCTATTCACAATTTGATTTAAAGCTGATCGTAAAAAGTAAGCAATTGCTTAACGCCTTCAACGGTGCTTAAATCGGGTTTGGTTTCATTAACGTATTTAGTCAGTTCAGCTTCTTTGTTGGCCAGTACGGCCAATATCGATTTTTTGTTCAGCTTCACTTCTTCCATGCTATGGTCTGGCCTTACGATGTAATATTTGTTAGCGGAGGCTACTTTTTGGGTGGTAATGGCAGAATTATACTCTCTGTTTTCTTTTAGATATTTGGCATCGCGGTGTACGAATTTCGTTTTGCCATCGTACAAAATCTGATAAAAAAACTTGTTCCCCGCAGCAAGTATGCGGTAAATGGCATGGCCTTCGTCAACCAAAACAAATTCTTTAACGGCATCAACAAACTTGTTGGCATTGCCCTCCGTATCTTTAAAATACAATACATTTTCGATCTGGTCGTATTTGATGGGAACATCTTGATACTTCTTGCCGTCGGTGGTTATAATGATTGCCTTGCTCCAATCTTTGGTCAGGTAGGGATCGCCAACCAGTTCAGTCTTTGTTCTGAGCTCCACGGTATTGCCGCTTACATCCTTAAGGTAGCCGATATTTGTTTGTGCCTTTGCCCCCCATACCATACTTAGCAACACCACAACCGCTATTAAAATTTTCTTTTTCATTACAGCCAACATTAAAATCGCTCAATTAAAGTAAGTTACGAAAAATGATGCGTAACCTGTTAAACAATGGCTCTATTATCTACAAAAAAGGGTTTTAGACCGTAATCTAAAACCCTTTTGCTTTGTCGTTTATTTTATTTCCAAACCGGATTTTGGGTATAGTTTGGGTTGGCCAAAATCTCTGCCGTAGAAATTGGCAGGAAGTATTGCTTTTTGGCCGAGGTTAAGTTTACAGCACCTCCACTGTTGTCGTCGGGCGCCAAAGGCAAACGGTCAATGGTCAGGCCTCTTCTTCTCAAATCGAAATAGCGATGGCCTTCCCAGGCCAGTTCCCTGAAACGCTCCAGGTAAACGTCGGCAACTGCGGTTGGTTTATCGGCGTAAGTGGCCAGGTCAACATAGCCGGTGATGCGGTTTCTTCTCAAGGTATTCACATCGCCAACAGCCAATAAATAATTTTCTTTTTCGGCATAGGCTTCGGCCCTGATCAGGTACATTTCGGCTGTTCTGAACAATTTAATGTCGGCAAGGTTTCTTGTTGCGCTGTTGCCACCATAGTATTTTGAAATGAGGTTAGGGGTTTTGTTGGTTCCCCGGCCTGGCGTAATTTTCAGGTAATTGGCAAACCTCACGTCAACAAGCGGTGTAGTGGCCGTTAATGCCGCAATTATTTTTGGCGAAGCCGCAAATTCTACAGCGTTTGCGGTAGAAGCAAAAAGATCGCCGATACGGGCATCGCCGCTCACGCGTTTCAGCTTCCAAACCACTTCGTTGTTGCCGGCATCTGTCCAAATATTAGGAAACTGGCTGATGGTTGCCAACGGAATGGCATTAATTACCTCGGTGGTTGCCGCAATGGCCAAATCCCATTTTTGCTCGTACAAATAAACCCTGGCCTGAATGGCGGCCACGCCCTTATTGGTAATCCTTGTGTTATCGGCAAAAGAGGTTGGGATTAATCCTTTGGCAGTTGTGAGGTCTGCTTCAATTCTTCCAAACGACTCGGCCACGGTTAGCCTTGAAGGCTTGATAAATACCCCAGCTGTTTTTTCGTCGATATAGGCGATGCCCAAATCGGTTCCGTTGTAACCCGAAGCATAAGATTTGAGCAACTGAAAGTGTGCATAGGCCCGTAGCGCCAAGAGCTCGCCCTTAACCTTGTTTTTGGTAGCCGTTTCGGTGGTAGAAGTAGCCTGAACACGGTCGAACGCAATCAGCACCTGGTTTACGCGGTTAATGGTTGCATACAGGTTTACAAAGTTGTTGGCCAAGGTACCATCGCTAGAATCGTATTCCCAACGGTACTGGATAGCGCCCCTGCCTGTATTGTTTTCAATCGGGTAATAAGACTCGTCAGACAGGTAGTTGGACAAGTTGATGTCGTTATTTCCCAAAGCCGCATAAGCGCCTACCAATCCGCTTTCCAAATCGGCCACAGAAGTAAAGGCAACATCTCCGGTAATCGAATCGGTGGGTTTTAAATCTAGATCTTTATCACAACCCTGCAATAACAAGGCGGCTCCGAGAACCGGGAGGATAAAGTATTTTTTTATGTTTATCATTTTCATGCTATTTAAATTAAAAATCAACTTTCAGACCAAGCGTATAAGTTCTGGCATTTGGATATTCGAATGCCGCGATGTTGTTGTTGTCTTCCGGATCAAATCCTCTCCATTTGGTCCAGGTATAAAGGTTTTGCCCTTGTAAAAACACCCTGATGCCAGAAGCATACTTGATTTTGCTCATGAGCTTTTTAGGGAAGGCGTAGCCAATGTTAAAGTTCCTGAAACGGATGTAAGAGGCATCCTGAAGATCGGCAGAAGAAAATCTTCTTACCGAGCTGATCGATTGTACATCGGTTACATCACCCGGTTTTCTCCATCTTTTTAAAACCAGGGTAGATACGTTTGAAGTGGCGAAAGTTCTGTTTTGGGTAAAGAAATCTTCGTTGTTGAACCTGGTTACCTGATCTGCAAACGAGAAGAAAGCATCAAAATACAAACCTTTATAGCTGGCGCTCAAGTTAAAACCGCCCTGAAATACGGGCTGATAGGTTCCGAAGGTTGCCTGCGATTGGGTAGCGGCGTTGTAGTTGGTGGTAATGGTACCGTCGAGGTTGTAAAACATCGGCTCGCCTGTTTGGGTGTTCACACCTGCATATTTTACCTGGTAGTGCGATCCAAAAGGAAGGCCTTTCCTAACGATACTTGTTCCCAAAACAAATTCGTTCACTTGGCCAAGGTCGGTAATCTCGTTTTTGTTGTAGTTGAAGTTTGCACCCAAGGTAACTCTCAAATCGCTTTGCGAAACCACATCTACCTGTACGTCGGCCTCGATACCTCTGTTGCGCATTTTGCCGGCATTAACGTTTAGCGATCCGAAACCAGATGTTGACGATAAGCTTTGGCTGATGAACAAGTTAAAGGTGTTTCTGTTGTACCAATCGAATACAAAGCGTGCCCTGTTTTTCCAAACAGAGAAATCTACGCCCAAATCAAGTTGTTTTTGGAACTCCCAATCGTATTCTGGGTTGCCCGGCGAAGTTTGGGCGATACCGGTTGAGGTTCCGTACCTGGTATTGCCATAGGTTTGGAAATAGCCAAAATCAGAGATAAAAGGCGCTGCCGTTAAGCCATAGCTTCCTCTTACCCTCAACTCGTTTAGCCAATCGATTTTAGCGATAAAATCTTCTTTTTTGGCATTCCAGCTGGCACCAACCGACCAAAATCCTTTGTACCTGTTTGCACTTGGAATGGTTGACGATCCATCATAACGATAGCTACCTGTAACGGTATATTTATCGTCGTAGGTATACCTGGCGCTCGAAATAAAAGAAGCCAACAAACTTTGCGAGCGGTTACCGGTTAAGAGCGGAATAAACAAATTGGCCGCCGAGCCTGGGGTTACGCCTGCAGGTGTGCCCTGTAGTTTCGGATTGATGCCATAACCTGTAGTAGACAAGGTTTTAAATTTCACCCTGTTCATTTCAAACAAAGCTTGGGCCTCAAAATCGTGCTTCTCGTTAAGCGTTTTGGCAAAAGTTAAACCGCTGGTAGAAGTAAGCTGCAGGTTTCGGGTATAGGCTTCGGTATAGCGGCCCTGGTTGCCCGGAAAGCCGAACGCCGCCGAGTAGCCAGAAAATGGAACCGTAGTTCTGATCCCGTTGGTTTCCCTATAATCGATACCAAATGTGGTTTTGGCATAAAGATCGTTGGTAATCCTGTATCTTAAATTGGTGCTGAGGCCCGCTTTGGTTTGGTTCGATTTGTTTTGCGAATTTAACAAAGCATCCAATGCGGTTGCGCCTTCCCTTGTATCCAGCAATTCGTAGCCTGGAGGCAGGGCGGTAGCCGCATTATAGGCGGTAATCAATTTGCCGTTAACATAAGGCAGCTCATAAGGCAATGAATAGTAGGCCGCCGAAAACGGATTGTTTCCGTTGGTGCTGTTTTCCTGCTCAATCAAAGAACTGTTGCTGAAACCGGCATTCACATTGGCCGAGCCCGACAATCTTCCTTGGTTAAAATCGACATTGGTTCTAAACGAATAGCGCTCTATACCCGATCTAACGGCAATACCTTCTTGTTTGTAATAGTTGGCCGATGAATAGAACCTAAAATTCTCGTTTCCGCCACTGGCATTTACTTCATGCTCTTGGAACTTTCCTTTTTGAAAGAAGATATCCAGGTAAGGCGATTTAATCCTCGACAAACTATCGAGCATCTGCGCATTTCTTGCTTTTTCGGCCGTGCTCAAGCCTGCATTGGCAGGGTTTTTTGCCGAAAGATACCAACCCGGACCCAAGGTTAAGTTGTTTTCCAAGCCTACTTCTTCTTCAAACTGCAAGCGTTGTGTGGTATTTAGCATTTCAAATTTCGGACTGGTACGGTTAGAAAAGCCGAATTGGGTATTGGCACTGAAAACAACTTTGCCTGCTTTACCTCGTTTAGACGTAATTACGATAACGCCGTTCGAACCCCTCGATCCGTAGATGGCCGTCGACGAAGCATCTTTCAACACCGTAACCGATTCGAAATCGGCAGGGTTCAACGTAGAAAAAACACCTGTTTCAATCGGAATTCCATCGAGCACGTACAAAGGTTGCGTAGAACCATTGATAGAGCCGATACCCCTAATGGTTACACGGGCATTTGAGCCTGGCTGGCCTGATCCGGCAGTTACGTATAAACCCGGTACGCGGCCCTGTAAAATCTGGTCGATAGATCCTACCGGAATGTCGTTGATCTTTTCAGACGTAACCTTGCCCACGGCTCCGGTTACCTTTGTTCTCGAAGCGCTTCCATAACCCGTTACGATTACTTCCTGCAGCGATTTTTCGTCGCTCTCCAGCGATACGTTGATGGTTGTTCTGTTGCCAACTACTTCTGTTTTGGTTAAGAAGCCCAAATAAGAAAATTCAATAGATTCGATGGAAGATGGGATGGAAAGGACATAGCGGCCTTCAACATTGGTTTGGACACCGATATTAGTGCCTGTGGCTTTAACGCTTACGCCGGGGATTGGCAAGCCATCGGCCGCGCCAAGAACCCGTCCTGTTATTGTTTTGTTTTGCGCCGCTGCCGTAAAGGCAAAAAGCATCAAAAGAAACAAACTTTGTAAAAGTTTTCTCATAAAGAATGGTTTTTAGTTAGTTAAATTTTTCCGAATTGAATGCCGTGAAAGTAGCACAGCCGCGCCGGTTTTATTAACAAAACTTTAACAAAGGTGATTTTAGCACAAGGCCCATCTTGCTCTTTTTGAGCAAGTTAGAACAGCCGTTTTTTACCCTAAAACAGGCATAAAGAATTATTGGGGCGAGTTTCTAAACGAAATCCGGCCCTCAAAATCCGTAGGGTTATTTAAGGAATAAGGCTCCCGCTAGGCAAGCGGGAGAAAGGAGGAATTTTGGTGCGATTTGGCTTAGTTTACCAAAAACAGGGCATTGGTAAACAGCTGTTTTCCGTTTTCCCAAAACGAGCGGAAAAGCACATCGGTACCCAGGTAAACTACAGTGCCCCGGCCTACTTCCTGTACACCGAAAAGCATACCAGCATTGAGCTTTTTCTTCACTTTTTCGCCAGCCACGCCAGCCATGTAGCTGTTGGCTTTTAAGGTACCTACGTTCCAGCCGTTTTCTAAGGGCTCGTAAAGCTTTTCGTCGGTTTTTAGGGTATAGTAATATTTGCCCAATCCTAAGGCCAACGGGTGGCTCTGATCGAGGCTTACCTTATAAATAGCGCCAGGAATGGCATTTTCGAGGTCGTCTTTGTCTTTTTCGGCATACCTGCGCTCGGTACTTTCTTTTTCGTCTTTTTTCGCGTACTCTTTCTTCTTGATCTCAAACGGCTTCTTGCCCAGCAGCGAGGTAATGGCATCTTCCATTAAAATCAGTTTGCCTCCTGCATTGAGCCAGCTGCCTAACTGTTCGGCCATTTTATCGTTATAAGAGCCATCGGGCATAATAAGCACATTGATCTTATTGATGTCTAAATAAGCAGCAGACTGGGTGCTGATCATGGTAATGGGATAGCCTAGTTCCTGCTCAAAGAAATGCCAAACTTCGCCAACGCCACCAGACGAAACTTCCTGTCCGGCTACTACCGCAATTTTAGGTGTGGCCAACAGGCGATAAACCGACGACCCGAAATCTTTGCCCTTTTCTACATAGCCACTGGCAATAGGGAAAAAGGCCACGTTAAAATCTTTGGCGGTTTCGGATAAAAATTGGCCAAAATCTTTCATGCTGCGTTCGTTTTCGTTGCGGTAAACCAGCAAAGAGCCAGCAGGATAGATCTTGCCACCAATGGTAAAACCTTCTTCGGCTATCCGTACCTTTACTTTTTGCTTCTGCAGGGCAATCAGCACTTGTGCATCGGCTACCGAATTCCATGGAATAACCCAGGCGTAGGGCTTAGCCAAGTTAGGTGGCGTTTCTTTTTTCTCTTCTATAAAATTAAAGCTCCCGGTTATCGCCTCTTTAACGGCATAGGCATTTAAGCCATAGGCATAAGGCAAAGCCCAAGCCGTAATATCGTAGGTATTCGAATCGGTTACCTTGGTTTGAGGTTCAAAAAGCACGTTGGCCATTACCGAGTGGGGCTGCTGCAGATTAACAATCAGGTCGTTACGCTCTACCTTAAAGCTCTCGGTTTTTTGGGTTTCGTAGTTATAGCCGTTCAGGGTACGCTCGGCGCCAAAGGCAAAGGCAATGTGATTGTTTTTCAACAAATCGGCCAGTTTGCGCAAACGCGAAATATTCTGGGCCTTTACAATATAGGTGGTATAAGCGCCCGGCGGATTGCTGGTACTTTGTTCGAAGTATTTTTTATACTCGCTCATCAGTTTTTCGGCATTGGCCGATACCGTTTCCAGCGTAGCCATCGAGGTGGTAAAATGGTGGTCTATCCTGTCTTTCAAGGTCAGCGTATCTCCATCGGCAGTAACTACCGCCAAGCCGGCCCTGATTCCGCCCTGCTCATAAGTCATACCAATAGCCCCATTGTACAGCGGGTAGGTATCGCCATAAGAAGGGTACAACAGATCGAAGCGCTCTTTGGTAAAATATTGCCAGCCGTTTTCGTCGAAATACTTGGCGTTGTTTTTTCCAACAATAACCTGAAACTCCCTTTGCCAAGGCGTAATATCCTGATGAACCGGCTCTGCCGCAGGGGCAAAATAATAAGGTTCGTTATAGCCCTGTTCGTGAAAATCGACATGCACTTGGGGCATCCACTGGTGGTAGGCCGCCAAGCGCTGCTTGGTTTCAATCTGCGTTTGCCAAGCCCAATCGCGGTTAAGATCGTAATAATAGTGGTTAGGTCTGCCTCCAGGCCATGGTTCGCTATGTTCTCTGGCCGAAGGATCTGGATTAGGTGCCTTGCCACTGACCATATTGTAGTAGCTGACGTACCTTTCCCTACCATCGGGATTTAAACATGGATCTATAATCACCACCGTGTTTTTGAGCCAGTCTTTGACATGGCTTTCGCTGGCCTGTGCCAAAGTGTACAGCACCCTCATCGAGGTTTCGGTTGAATTGGCTTCGTTGCCATGCACGTTATAGCTCAGCCATAAAATAGCCGGTTGCTTGCTCATTTTGGCTGGTGTTTTGGTAACGCTCGAAAAATTGAGGTTATTGGTACGGATCTGCTCCAGCTTATCCATATTGTCTTGATCGGAAATAACCGCCAGCAACAGCTCGCGCCCCTCGTAGGTTTTGCCGTAGGTTTGCAACTTGATGTTTTTGTTTAGCGAGGCTACTTTTTTGAAATAATCGACAACCTTTTGATGTGGGGTAAAGTGGCTTCCCAGCGGATAACCCAAGAATTCGTCGGGCGACGGCGTTTGTGCCATTGCACTTGAAATACCTAAACAGCACAGCAATAAATAGAGTAGCGATCTTTTCATATAACGGTGATTAATAATCAATAATACTAAAAAGAATGCTTTTTTTAGCTTTGCATTTGTAATTTTACCTCAACTTATCCGCTTGCAATGGTCCATATCGAAAAGCTTTACCAATATTATTTACAACACCCCATCGTTTGTACAGACACCCGCAGCATTAGTACAGGATGCCTGTTTTTTGCCCTAAAAGGCGAAAATTTTGATGCCAATGTATTTGCGCAACAGGCTTTGGAACAGGGTGCGGCCTTTGCCATTGTAGACAACGAGGCTTATGCTACGAACGAACGGTGCCTTTTGGTAAACGATGTACTGACTACCTTGCAGGATTTGGCCAAGCACCACCGTCAGCAACTTCAAATTCCGGTAATTGGTTTAACGGGCAGCAATGGCAAAACCACCACCAAAGAGCTCATTAGGGCTGTTTTGGCCGAAAAGCATGCTACTTTTGCCACCAAAGGCAACCTGAACAACCACATTGGCGTGCCGCTTTCCATTTTGTCGCTAACACGCGAGGTTGAAATGGCTGTTATTGAAATGGGCGCCAACCATCAGGGCGAAATTGCCATGCTGTGCGAAATCGCCCAACCTACCCACGGCCTCATTACTAATGTCGGTATGGCGCATTTAGATGGATTTGGAGGCTTTGAAGGCGTGAAAAAAGGCAAGGCCGAGCTTTATGCCTACCTGAAAAAAACGCATGGTTTTGCCTTTGTAAACCGCAATAATCCTTACCTCATCGAAATGAGCGAAAGGGCCGAACTGAACAAAATTGTTTATTACGGAACGGAAGAAGGCAACAGCATAACGGGCAAATTGTTGCACAGCGATCCGCTCATCGAGCTGGAATGGCATACGGCCAGCGAAAGCCATCAGGCCAAAGCCAACCTAACCGGAACCTACAATTTTGAGAATATATTGGCCGCCATTTGTATCGGACATTTTTTCGGGCTAACTGCAGCCCAGATCAACAACGGATTGGCCAATTACTTTCCTACCAACAATCGTTCGCAACTGACCAAAACAGAAAACAATACGGTTATCTGCGATTTTTATAATGCCAACCCCAGCAGCATGAGCGCTGCCTTGCATAACCTGAAAGCGCTGAGCGCCCAGCACAAAACGGCCATTATTGGCGATATGTTCGAACTTGGCGAAGAATCGGCCGAGCAACATGAAAAAGTGGCCAAGCTTGCGTCGGAGCTTGGAATAGAACAAATTGTTTTGATCGGCAAATATTTTTACGCACTGAAACACGACTACAACGGACAGTTTTTTGCTACGCCACAAGAAGCATCGGCTTACCTTAAGGCCAACCCGGTTAAAGACAATCTGGTATTGCTAAAAGGCAGCAGGGGCATGGCTCTGGAACAGTTGTTGCCTTTGCTATAAACGAATACACTTGCGAAGTTTAACTTTCAGTTTTGTTTGTTTTCAACGGTAAAGTTGAGGGCTACGCCGTTTAAAAACTTCGCAAGTGTGGTTCTACATTTTTCCGATCTGGTCTAAAGCGCTTTTCAGGTCTTCTTTAATGGCATCAGGCGTATCCGGATTGGCAATCATACGGTTAGCAATGGTTTTGAATTTCTCAAAATCCTTAGCCTTGATGAAAAGAATAGCCTTTACATAATCTTTAAGGTAGGCCTTTTTGGCATCTTTTGCCGGCAGGGCGATACTTTCGAACTTGGTCAACAGCGGCGCAAGCTTGCCTTCTTCGGCCAATACCGGACCAAAGGTCATCATGGCGTTGCACAAATGTTCGAAATCTACCTTAGCTGGGGTATTGTCTAAAAGGATATTGAATTCTTTGATTGCCTCGTCGGTTTTCTTGCTGTTTAAGAAATACTGCGTTTGGAAAAAATGATAGATAAAGAACGATTTTTCGGGAATGTATTTATCCAATATCGTTTTTACAGCTGCAAAATCCGGCTCTTCCGAATCGCCCTGGATGGCTCCAGAAACGGCATAGCCCAAGGTAAGGCCAATAATGCGTTCTTCAACATCTTGCGCCGTATATTTGCCGCCCTTCACAATTTTGTCTTTATTGGCAATGATATAGGCCAGCGATTTTTCGTCGGGAAGGGTTTCTATATGGTTCATCACCAGGTCGATCAAGTCGGCATTGCCCACAATATCGGCTTGTTTGGCCAGGTAATCGTTGCTGATCTGCGTAAAATCCTCGTCCTCAAATTGGGTAGCCATGGCTGCAAATTTTACGAACTGGGCATTGCTCAGCTCCATCGCCTTGCTTTTTAAGGTAAAAAACTGCGTTTCCGGATTTTTGGCGGTTTGGCCTAAGGTTACAAAATCTGCCGCCTCGTGAAAACCGACGCCTTTGTGCAGGATATTGCCATTGGCGTTGATAAACAACAGGCTGGGATAGGCCGTAACCTGATATTGCTCGGCTAGTTTTGGACCTTCGCCTTTTTCCATATCGTACTTCACGTTAACGAAATTGGCATTGAAATAATCGGCTACCGCCTGGTTTTTATAGGTTTCGGCATCCATGGTTTTGCAGGGGCCGCACCAAGTGGCATAGCCATCCAAAAAAATCAGTTTGTTTTCCTTTTTGGCTTTTTCCAATACGGTACTCCATGCCGGATTATCCATGAAATTAATTTCGGCCGCATTGGCAAATGCAGTCATCAAAAGCAGGCTCAATGCCCATACTAATTTCTTCATCTGTGATATTGTTTCTGTTGCCTTAGTGGGCAAATTACGATTAATCTTAAGTTTATGGCTACTGCTGCTTGCTGATGCTCAGGCCAATATCGCTAATGCCCAGCAAAGGATTGTCGCGCATGTTCTGCTCGATCTCTATTTCATATTTTCCGGCTTTTGGAAAGCGGAAGTTGCTAAGCAAAGGGAAAGTGTTGGTATAAATATCTCCCGATCCCTGCCCCAGCCATTCGCCATCGGCTTTGGCCAGCTTAAATTGATAGCGCGTGCTTTTTTGCAGTCCGTTGCCTTTCAAATGCACCATCACATAGAGGTTGGCATAGCGATAATCTGTGGTATGGCGCAACCTGAACCTGATTTGGTAAGGCTGATTGGCCGCCTTCACCTCTACCGTGGCCTTCAGGCTTTTGGCATAGGCCCAGCTATTGTCGGCAATGCTTTGGTTTACATCGAGTACTTCGTTGCTCATGCAACCCGAAAACATGATCAAAGCGACCAAAAACAGGAAAACAGAATTAAGCTTGTTCATTTTTTGGTGGGGTGCCCGATGGATTGTTCGGCTTATTTTTGTTACGGTTCTTATTGCGGTTACGGTTGTTGCGATTGCCTTGTTTCTGCGCTTGTGCCGGCTGATTTGCACCACCTTCTGCTACTGGCTTAGGGTTTTGTTGTTGCTTTTGTGGCTGTTGCCCCTGTTTAGGCTGCTGGTTTTTGCCTTGCGCAGGTTTGTTGCCTTGCGGCTGCGCTTTTGCCTGCTGGTTTTGATTTTGGCCACGCGGCTGATCGCCCTTGTTGTTTTTGTTGCGGTTACGGTTGTTGTTGCGATTTCTGGCTTTCTCGTCTAAACGGGTCAAACTGTCTTGGCCAACCACATTTTCGTAATCGTATACTTTCTCTACAACTACGGCTGGTTTTAGCGCTACGGCTTCCTCCTTGAGGTTTACCGGTTTTTCGCCACGTTTGTTCATGGCCATGATTTCTTTGACGCGGTCTACCTTGAGCGGGATCCAATCTTCCTGATTGGCATAGCTGAACCACATCAGTTTTTTGAAGATATCGGTTTTTTGATGGCGGGCCACACCGATTTCGGTATGCAGCGATTCGATGCGATCTGGAATATCTTTAAGCGCATCCAAATAGGTATCTAGCTCGTAGTTAAGGCAGCATTTCAGCTTTCCACACTGTCCGGCCAGTTTTAAGGTATTTAACGAAAGGTTTTGGTATCTGGCCGCCGCAGTTGATACGGTTTTAAAGTTGGTGAGCCAGGTAGAGCAGCACAATTCCCTGCCGCACGAGCCAATGCCGCCCAAACGGCCGGCTTCTTGGCGCATCCCGATTTGGCGCATTTCAATCCTTACACGGAAGGTTTCGGCCATTCTTTTAATCAGCTCCCTAAAATCTACACGGCCTTCGGCAGTATAAAAAAAGGTGGCTTTGGTTTTGTCGCCTTGATAGTCTACGTCGCTGATTTTCATCGACAAACGCAGATCAAGTGCCAAGGTACGTGCCTTATGCATGGTTTCCCATTCCATTTCCTTGGCCAGTTTCCACTTTTCTACATCGGTTTCGGTGGCTTTGCGGTATACTTTGCGGGTAACCTGGTCGAGATGCGTTTTGCGACGTTTCATCTGCATGCGCACCAGTTCGCCGGTTAGCGAAACGTGGCCCACATCGTAGCCTCCGGTTGGCCCTTCAACGGCCACCAGTTCGCCTATTTCAAGGTAAATGTTGTCGTTGTTTAAGAAAAACTCTTTCCGAGAGCCCTTAAATTTCACTTCGATTACTTGAAAAGGTATATAATTAGCAGGCATGTCCATGTTAGACAGCCAATCGTGTACTTCCATTTTCTGGCAGCCGCCCGTTAGGCAAGAGCCATTGCTTTTACAGCCAGCAGGGGCGCAACCGCCTCCTGTTGAACAACTTCCACATCCCATATTAGTTGTATATATATTGAGTCCCCTGAGGGAGCGTTTTAAATTTTATTATTTTAACTAATTGTAAAGATACATCTAAAAACAGAATTTTCGGATTCGCATTGCGCTCAATGTGGTAATGCGCCTGTTCCAATTCGTTAATCAAGGCCTCTACCATGGCCAAATCCAGTACCTTTTCCGACAGTTTTTGTGCCACCTCGAGCGTTTGTGGCGGTAATTTAACCAATTCGTAGGCACCGCTAAGCAGCAAGCTGCACTCGCGTAAAAAGTTGATGCCGTACTTTAAAAAATTCTTTTGGTTCTCTCTTCCCCAGCCCGCGGCCGTATCGGTAAAGGCAATCATGGCCGGTACGCGGTTGCCAAAACCCAACCTCAGCCATTCGGCAAACAGGCCTGCATTGTTGTTGGTTACATCGTTGAGCAGGGCATTGGCTTCGATTAGGTTGCCATCGGCCAAAAAGCTGTATTCGATGGCCTGTTGTGCAGAGAGCTGTGCCTTGTTGATGAGGTAGTTTTCGACCACTTCGTCGGCCAGTTTGGGTATCTTCACAATTTGTGTACGCGATAAAATGGTAGCTAAAATCTGCTCCTGGTTTTGCGCCACCAAAATAAAAAGGGTATTGGCAGGCGGTTCTTCAATGATTTTCAGCAAGGCGTTTCCTTCCTTGTCCAAAAACTCGGGCAGCCACATGATCAGCACCTTGGTATCGGCTTCAAATGCCTTGTAGCTCAGTTTTTTGATGATATCGTGGCACTCGGCAATATTGATATTCGCCTGTTTGTTGTCGGCACTTAATTTAGACCGCCAAATATCCAGGTCGAAATAAGGTTCTTCCAGCAACAGGCTCCGCCATTCGTCGAGCACATCAACGGCGGTTTTTACATCTTTCGAAGCAAAAAACGGGTAGGAAAAATGCAAGTCGGGGTGGATATACTTTTCGTACTTGCGGCACGAAGCGCACTCTCCACAACTATCGGTAGCGGTTCTGTTTTGGCAGTTGATGTATTGGGCATAGGCAATGGCCAACAAAAGCGCCCCATTTCCGGCCGGCGCCAAAAACAGCTGCGCATGGCTAACCCTGTTTTCTACAACGGTTTGGATGAGTTGTTGCTTGATGTTTTCCTGTCCGATAATCTCTTTAAACTGCATTGGTGCAAAATAAGAAATAGATTTGAGATGTAGGCCAGGAGATGTGAGATTTGACTTGCGCCGGGTATTGCGTACTGCGATAGGCGTATTGAGAGATGCGTATGGCGTATTGAGCTTGGCGGATTGGGATTAGAAAACGGATTGGAACGCTATACGTAAATCTCTGGCATTGTAAAAATTTAATTGATATATCAATAATTGATAATACATTTATATATTTGCCTCATGGAGAATCTCAACGATACGATGCTTTACACTTTAGACAAGTGTTTTAGGACCTACAACCAGTTTGCGCAACGCAATGTGCGCCAGGCGGGCTATGACATTACCATAGACCAATGGCTGATTTTAAAAAGCGTGGCCGAAAACCCGACCATTACGCAAAACGACATCAGCAAGATTGTGTTTAAGGACAATGCGTCTATTACCCGCATTATCCAATTGCTGGTTGGCGCAGGCTATTTGGTACGCGAAGCCCATCCTTCAGACCGTAGGCGGGTAACACTCACCTTAACCGACAGCGGCTATCAGGTAACCCAAAAAGTGAACGAAATAGCTATCGAAAACAGGGCCAAGGCCTTAAAAAACATAGATGAAAAAAGCATTGAACAGATGCGACAGTTGATGCAGCAGATCATTGCCAATTGCCAGCAATCCTGACAAAACAATAAACCAAACACAAATGAAACCAACAAACAAACTCTTTTTATTAGGGCTTTGCCTCCTGATGGGCTTTAGGCTCTATGCACAGAACCCGGCTCCAACATTGTGGATTACGGTACTAGACGAACAACAAAAACCCGTGGCCAATGCCACGGTAGAACTGCACAAAGCCACAGACAAAGCCTTGGTGAAAGCCGCCATCAGCAATGAGAAAGGCCAGGCCGATTTTCGGGCCATCGCAACCGGCCAGTATTATGCTACGGTTATTGCCGTGGGCTTTGGCACCAAAAGCAGTACCCCTTTTCAATTGCCAGCTACGCAAACCCTAACTGTTAACCTGAGCACAAGCGCCAAAAACCTGCAAGAGGTAACTATTGTTTCGCGCAAGCCTTTTGTGCAACGCAGCCAGGGCAAGACCGTGGTGAATGTAGATGCTGCCGTAACCAATGCCGGCACTACGGTTTTAGAAGTACTCGAAAAGTCGCCGGGGGTAATGGTCGATAAAAACGGAGGCATCAGTTTGCAAGGCAAGGCCAGCGTTTTGGTGATGATAGACGACAAGCCTACTTATCTTTCGGGCACCGAACTGAACAACCTGCTCAGCAGCATGAACTCGTCGCAGGTAAACCAAATCGAGTTGATTACCAGTCCCTCGGCCAAGTACGATGCCAATGGCAATGCGGGTATCATCAACATCAAAACCAAGAAAAACAAGCAGGAGGGCTTTAACGGAAATCTATCGGTTAACCTCGGCCAAGGCAAATATTTGAAGAGCAACAACTCGCTTTTGCTTAATCTGCGTTCGGGCCGGATCAATACTTTTGTCAATTACAGCTACGGCTATTACAAGGGCTACACGTCTATTTATGCCTATCGACAGTACTTCGACAACCAAGGAACGGTTACTTCGGCGCTCGACCAGCCTTCGTACCTGAAAAGCACCAACAGTCCGCACCTGCTCAAAACAGGGCTTGATTTTTTTGCTTCCGACCGCACCACGATTGGCCTTACCTTAACCGGCAATTTGGTTTCGCGTACGGGCGTGAGCACTGCCGTGGCTACCTGGATGAGCAAACAGGTTACCGATTCGGCCATCAGCACCATTAGCACGAGCGATTTCGGCCTTAAAAATGGAGCGGTTAACGTTTATGCCCGTCACAACATCAGCAAAACGCAGGATATTGGCTTTGATGTAGATTACTTGGGCTACTCGATAGACAACAATCAAGCTTTCAACAACATCCGAACTGGAGCCGTGGCTTACAACCAAAGCTCAAAAGGCAGCATTCCTTCCAAGCTCCACATCTTTTCGGCCAAAGCAGATTATGTATTACAACTCGGCAAAAGCGCCAAGCTGGAAGCAGGAGCAAAATCGTCGAACATCAACACCGACAACCAGGCAAACTACGAATTGCTGAACAATGGCAACTGGGAAGCAGACCTGAACAAAAGCAACCATTTCAAATACCAGGAAAACATCAATTCGGTTTACAGCAGCCTAGAGCACAAGTTGGGCCGTTTAAGCTATCAACTGGGGCTTCGTTATGAAAATACGCATTACGTAGCCGACCAAGAGGGCAACGCGATCAAAGCAGGAAGCCGTTTTACCAAAACCTATCAAGATTTTTTCCCATCGGGCTACCTTACGTACCAAGTCGATTCGGCCAATGCCCTAACTTTGACCACAGGACGCAGGATTGACCGTCCGCCTTACCAAAAGCTGAACCCTTTTGTGTTTATCATCAACAAATACACTTATCAGCGTGGCAATCCGTTCTTCTTGCCTCAATACACCTGGAATTTCGAGCTGAGCCATTCGTATAAAAACCTGCTCACTACGGCGGTTTCCTACAGTGGCATTAAAAATTATTTTTCGCAACTGTTTCTGTCAGAAGGCGACGATATTTTAGTGTACACCGATGGCAACGTGGGACAAATGCACAATTTGGGCGTAGCCGTAACGCTTCAGGTATCGCCGTTTAAATGGTGGTCGTTGACCGCACAAAGCAATTTCAACTACAAAAAGCTGAGTGGTTACCAGAATGTAAACTACCAATCGTCGGTAAAACAGCTGCACAACAGCATGAACAACCAGTTCAGGATCAGCAAAACGCTGAATGCCGAATTATCGGGCTTTTACACCACCAAAGCGCGCAACGATTTGCAGGAGTTGCTTTCGCCAACCGGACAGGTATCGGCGGGTTTGGCCAAGACCATATTCAAAGGCAATGGTACTTTAAGGCTTACCGCACGTGATATTTTCCATACCCAATCGATGGAAGGCTTAACCGATTTTCCGGGTGCCAACGAGTATTTTATTTTATGGCGCGATACCCAGGTATTTAACGTTGGATTTAGCTATCGTTTTGGCAAACCGTTGAAAGCCGCCAAACGCTCGGCAGGCGGGGCCAGCGACGAAATCAACAGAGCGGGCACCTAGCAGGGGGTCTGGGGTCGGAAGTCTGGAGTCTAAGCCCAAGACTATGGACTATGGACCATCAACCATGGACTATTGACTATCGACTATGGACTATCGACTATGGACTATCGACTATGGACTCCAGACTAAATCGCTATCTTTGGCCCGAATATGGCACGTATCCTGGCTTTTGATTATGGCACCAAACGTATCGGCATTGCCGTAACCGATCCCTTGCAACTGATTGCAACAGGACTGGACACCATTCACCCGAAAGATATTGTAGACTACCTCAAAAAATACATGCTCCATGAGCAGGTAGAGGCTTTTGTGCTGGGCGACCCCAAACAAATGGACGGCACGCCTTCCGAATCGGCACAGCACGTCAAAGGCTTTTCCACCATTTTAAAGAAGAATTTTCCGGGCATTCCGCAACATTGGATCGACGAGCGTTTTACCTCCAAAATGGCGCATCAAACCATTATGCAAAGCGGCCTCAAAAAAACCGATAGGCGCGACAAGGAGCGGGTAGATACGATATCGGCCACCATAATTCTGCAATATTTTATGGAACAACACCGTTTATAAGCACAATGATCAGCGAAGAACTACAAAGCCTTTTGTTAAAATATGCAGAACCCGAAGACTCGCTTTTGCAACATATTGACCGCGAAACCAATTTAAAGGTACTGATGCCACGCATGCTGAGCGGGCATTACCAAGGTCGGGTATTGAGTATGCTGAGCAAGATGATAGGCGCCAGAAGGATTTTGGAAGTCGGCACCTTTACGGGCTATGCCACCTTGTGTTTGGCCGAAGGGCTAACCGACGACGGCCTCATTTACACCCTCGACATCAATGCCGAGCTGGAAGACATGGTGCGCGGCAATTTTGCCAAATCGCCATTAAACCCAAAGATCAAATACATTATTGGCGATGCCCAGCAAAGCCTCCAACATATCGACGAAGTTTTCGACTTGGTATTTATTGATGCCGACAAAAAGAATAACGGCACTTATTACCACCTCATTTTCGACAGGGTAAGACCGGGCGGAATTATTATTGTGGATAATGTGCTGTGGAGTGGAAAAGTGTTGGGTGGGGCGCAAGACAAAGACACCAAAAACATTAGTAATTTTAATGACGAAGTTGCGAATGATCAACGGGTAGAAAAATTAATCCTTCCCGTTCGCGACGGACTGTTTGTGATCAGAAAAAAATAATTCGAGTTGGCAATTGTCAATTGACGGTTAGCGTTGGCTAACATTTAATCAAACAATTTAACAATGAAGAAAATCCTTACCGTATGCCTGTTGCTCTTATCGGCGCTTTTTGGCAAAGCACAATCAACCGAAGATTATATTGCCGAACATGTAGAACATGCGCAAGAGCTGATGCGCGAACACCAGCTACCGGCCAGCATCATCTTGGCCGTTGCCATCCATGAATCGGCCGCCGGCAAAAGCAAGATTGCCCGCTACCTCAACAATCATTTTGGCGTAAAAGGCGCCAACAGCAATACCGAGATCCGATCTTCATACCGCGATTACCCAACGGTCGACTCGTCATACAACCATTTTGTTTCCTTTTTGCACAGCAGGTCTTATTTTGAAGTGCTTTTTGACAAATACGACCAATACGATTATAAAAACTGGGCACGGGGAATCCAAAGGGGAGGCTACGCACACAGCCGTTCGTGGGCCTCGCAGGTGATTGGCTTGATTAAAAAATACGAACTTTACCTTTACGACGAGCGCCCCGACGGTTATGAAGAAAAACCCGATCCGATAGTTGAAGCTCCAGCAAAAAAATCGCGCACGGCAAAAAGCACCAAACGTAGCAAATCCAGTTCGGCAAAAACCTACACGGTTAAGAAAGGCGACAACTTGAATAAGCTGGCCGAACGCTTGGGCACTACAGCCGCCTCGCTCATGCAAAAAAATGGACTCAAATCATCGGCCCTGCAACCCGGACAAAAACTTAAACTCTAAAGAAGCGAGCTTGTGAATACCACTAAAACCAATACACCCTCATGAAGAACTCCATCCTCTTATTGGCCTTGGCCACCTTGCTGTTGGCCGCCTGTAAATCCAGACAATACAGCCGTAACAACAAGCAAATCGAAAAAGCCGCCAACAAAGAAAATCCAAACTTCACCAATTATACTACGCTGAGCTATATCGAGGCTTTTAAAGGCGTAGCCATCGAAGAAATGAATGCCTATGGTATTCCGGCCAGCATTACCTTGGCCCAAGGCATCCTCGAATCGGGCAGTGGCAACAGCTCTTTGGCCAAATATGCCAACAACCATTTTGGCATCAAGTGTACTTCTGATTGGAGAGGCAAAGCTTATTACAAAGACGACGACCAAGCCAACGATTGCTTCAGGGTGTATAAAGATGCCCGCGAATCGTACAAAGACCATTCGGAATTTTTAAAGCGCAAACGCTACAGCTTTTTGTTCGAACTGGACAAAAACGACTATAAAAACTGGGCTTTAGGGCTTAAAACCGCTGGCTATGCCACCAATCCGAAATACCCCGACATGCTGATTACCACCATCGAAAAGTACAAGCTGTACCAGTATGACCAGCCTGAAAGCGAAAGGGAAAAAATTAACCGCGAGGATCGGGTATTTACCGAAATCAATGCCAATATCCCGCTAGAAAAAAAGAAATTTACACCAGTTGATGTAGCGCCCAAAGATCCGCCACCAACACAATCCACAACCACAACCGTTCCGGCACCTGCCACCAGTACAGACGGCTATTACACCGTGAAACAAGGCGATACGCTTTTCAGGATTGCCCAAATGTACAAGTTGAGCGTTGACGATTTAAAGGCCTTAAACAAACTGAGCGACAACAACATCAAGGTTGGACAAAAACTTTTGGTAGTTAAATAATGTTAAGAGCAAATAAAACTTTTGGCATAAATTGTAGTTTTGTTAAACCATGAGATTTTCGGTTGTCTTACTTTTTCTGTTGTTCAGCACCAAGCTTTTTGCCCAAAACAAGCCCGTGCAGGGCTTTGTGGTTGATCAAGACAGCAAATTGAGGCTGGCCAAGGTATACATTTACAACCCAAGTTCTGACGAAGGCATTTACAACAACACCAAGGGAGAGTTTACGGCCAACGTAAAACCCGGCGATACGCTTTTTGCCGCCTTAAGCGGCTATGCCATGGACACGGTGATCTACAAAGGCCAAAGCGCCATTGTGTTTCAGCTCAAGTCGCTCAGCATTAAACTCAAGGAAGTACAGATTGTAGGCAAAAAACCAACACCACAGGAGCAATACAGCCAAAACCTGAAAGAATATAAATCTGCCCTGCAAAGAGGAAGTACCAAAGATCCTTTTTCGCTGGGGCCATCGGGTGCGGGCTTGAGCATTGATGTGATTTATAACCTGCTAAGCCGTCAGGGACGGAATGCGCGCAGGCTACAAGCCATTTTAGAGCGCGACTACCATGAAGCCATTATCGATTACCGCTTTAGGCCCGATTATGTAAAAGCGGTGACTGGCATCAACGACGCTGATTTAAACGATTTTATTGTGCAGTACCGCCCAACCTACCAGTTTGTGCTTACGGCCTCCGACTATTCCTTTGTACAGTTTATCAAGAATAGCTATGCTTCGTACAAACGCAATCCGGCGGCTTTTAGGCTTCCCAAACTGCCAAGACTGAGCTTACAGACCAACCCATGAGGCCCTGGATTGTTGTTTGGTCCAAATTGCCGGCCAGTGGCATGGCGCTTTTCCCTTTCATTTTGGTTAAAAACCACGCATTAAAAACCGACAGATCTTTAATCAACCACGAGCAGATCCACCTCAGGCAACAATTGGAATTGTTGGTTATCCCTTTTTATGTGTTTTACCTGCTCAATTACCTCATTAACCTATTGCGTTTCCGCAACCATCACCAAGCTTATCTACAAATCTGCTTTGAGCGAGAAGCCTTTGCCAATGAGCTCGATTTCGATTATTTGAAGCAACGAAAACTTTATCGCTAGATCAGCTTTTTGAACTAATCCGAGAAATCATCAACCATAAAGTCTTTTATTTTTTCACCCCCTCAAAACCTTAAGCAGTACGTTCAATACCATAAAGCGTCGCCTCCTTAACTTTGCATCATTGCGGTTGCAAAAAAACCAATTCTTATTGTCCTTAATTCCTTAATGGTTCTCCCAAGCGTTTTGCTCGTATCTTCTTAGTCGCTTTCTGTTTACCTTCAAGGCAATCATCATCAAAACTTTTATTGTTTTTTCACCACCTAAGAACCCTAAGCCGTATGCTCAATGTCGCAAAGGTTCGCCTCCTTAACTTTGCATCATTGTGGTTACAAAAAACCGATTCTTATTGCCCTTAATTCCATAATGGTTTACCGCCCAAAGCAATCACCATAAAAACTTTTATTAGCTGTTATTTTTCTTTTTCTTTGTAAAACAATGAAGAACACACTACTTAGCCTGCTATTTGTCGTTATCCTTTCGTTTCATGCCGTGGCCCAAGAGGCAGACACCATTCCTATCTCTACCAAAGATTTAGATATTAGGCTCAAACGTAGTCCGCTTCCTTCGCGCATGGGTACACTCCAGTTTCAGCCCGTAGTGCTAAAGCCAGCCTTGGTCAATGCCAAGGTCAATTACTGGAAAACCAAAACATCGGTGGGCATCAACATCAACCAGGCGGCTTTTAGCGACAACTGGAAAGGCGGGGGCGTAAACTCTTTGGCCATTGGTGGATTGGTCAACTACAAAGCCGAATACAGCAAGGAAAGCTACAGCTATGTAAGCGAGGTGATTTTGCAATACGGCAAAGTAAAAAACAAGGCACAGTTGCAAAAGAAAACTACCGACCGCATTTACTGGGACAACAAAGCAGCCATACAGCTTTCTAAAAACTGGTATTTCTTCGGTTCCATCAACTTCGAATCGCAGTTTGACAAGGGCTTCTCCTACAGCAAGGATGCACAAGGCAACGAAAAAGAAAATCTTTTGTCTAAATTCATGTCGCCGGGCTACCTCACCGAATCCATCGGTTTTGAGTACAAGCCCAACAAGTTTTTCTCAACCCGAATTGGTACGGGTACCGCCAGACAAACCTTTGTGCTCGACACGGCCATTTGGCGTACCAACTCGAATAACTTTGGGGTGGTAAAAGGCAAAAATTTCCGAAACGAGCTGGCCTTTCAGATTGTGAGCAGTTTTGAAAAAGAAGTGTTTACCAACATCATGCTCAAAACCCGCTACAACATGTTTATTCCTTACGATAATTTTGGGCACATCGACCATCGCTTAGACGTAAACATCATGGCCAAGGTTAATCGCTATATCAACGTTTCGCTTACCGGCGTAGGCTTATACGACAGAGATACCGACCTTAAAATACAGGGAAGCCAAACACTCGCCCTTGGGCTCATGTTTACCTTCCCCAGATAGTTTTAGTTGTGTTTTTTCTTCTTGATCAGGTTGAGGTAATCGATATAGTAGAGCACCTTAACCGATAGGCTGTTGTTTTGCGGGCCCGACAAAACCTTGTCGAAATTGCGGCCATAACGCGCAGTATAAAACATTTCGTTCGATTCAGCCGCATCTTTATAAGTTACGCTCAACTCGCTTCCTGGCGCAAATACCCATTGGTAAACCAAATCGATGTTGAATACATTGTAATTTCGATCAACATTTTGCAATGCCGGGCCAGTGTAGGCATCTAATCGGCCAGCGCTGTTCAGCACAAAAAACTCCTTGTTGCGCCTGTCAGACCAATAATGCCTTACCCTTAAGTTAATGCCCATTTTATTGCTGAAACTGTATTTGGCATCCATCGAATTTTCGACAGTATTTCTGTTGTACCTCGAAAAAATGGCTTGCGCGCCCTGCGCCGCTACCCAGTTTACGGCATTATAACTTGGCGCATAGTTAAGGTCTAATCCAAAGGCCAGCTTATCATTTACACGCAGGTTCTGAAAGAAGTAGAAATTGTAGTTCTCGCCTTTAAACAGGTTGACCCTGGTAATTTGTACGTTGCCCCCAAAATTATACGCTTTGGCCCGGTTAGGGTTGATGAATACGCTGTATTTGAACTGCGATGGTGTTTTGTAAACCTGTCCGTTGCGCGCCTCATAAAAATCGTTGCCCGTTGCGGCGTAATAGAAATTAAGCTCCGCCGACCAAAAGTTCTTAAACTCGATGTAAGGTCCACCTTCGATGCTCAGATTCTGGTAATCGCCGGGCTTGAACCTCCTCGAATAAGAAATCCTCGAATAATTGAGCCATTTATTGTACCAAGAATGAGGTTTGTAGGTATCGTAATGGGCGGTTATTTTTTGATCGAAGAAATTGTTGTTGGTATAAAAACCCATATCAGACGGATCAAAGCGCGTATCTGAAAATTCCTGTTGGTAATCGTAGGTAACCGTTCCGCTCTTTTTGCCTAGGCTAAAATTATAGCTGTAGCCGGTACGATCGGCGGTAACCGGCGCTTGGGTAACATAGCTCATTTTGCCGGCCCCGCTTACAAAATACTTGTTGTCTTTATTGCTGATGTTGAACAAAAACGCGCTGACGTTGGCATCGTAGGCATTGCCCTGCCTCAATACGTTGGTGTTGATTACACTAACCGAACTGTTGTTTTTTAGCGATTGGTCTAACACAAAAATATTGTAGTTGGTTAAAGGCTGGCTCCTAAAGCTGCGCTTATTGCCCTGCGCATCTTCTACCTCGGTATACATGCTGTTGGTTACGGCGTTGAATATGCCCAGTCCCAAACCACCGGCTGTACGGCCTGATATTTTGGTAGCATTGATGATTTTGGCTTCCTGCGGATTTTTCACGATTTTCTCGCCAGCCTTCAAATCGCTGAGGTCGACATAAGAAGGAATGGACCCGATCCTTTTCGAGTAAAATAAATCGCCTTTGTTAAACAGCTCCGTTCCTTCGGTAAAAAACTGCCGATTTTCGTTAAACTTTACTTCGAAAGGCGTTAAATTCAGGATGCGGTTATCGCTCTGCACCTGCCCAAAATCGGGGATCAAGGTCATATCGAGCGTAAAGCTCTTGTTAATGCCGTATTTTACGTCCATACCGCCGTTAAAAGTAGTCTGTGTATTCTTAACGCCCGGCACATTGTAGGGATAATGGCTAACCAGGGTAGAAATGTAAGGCGAGAAAGAGAGGCGCAACGGCGCTTTGATGCCTTGCAAGCCTTCTAAAACACCTTCCTGATTGATGAAGCCGCTCACCCTTGGATCTACAAAGTTCCAAAAGGTTTGCACATTGGCTCCGGTACGCTTTCTTACAAAGTTAAGTCCCCAGTTTTGCAGGTCTTTGCTCGAAAAGCGCAGGGCCGAATAAGGGATTTTGAACTCGGCTGTCCAGCCATTTTCGTCAATATTCACCTCGCTTTCCCATACCGCATTCCAGTTGGAATCTTCATCGCCAATGAGCGAGTATTTGGCATCAAACTGTACGCCGGCCGCAGTTACATAAAATCCGTTGCCGTTTACGCCGTCTAAAAAGGTATCGAAAACAACCCCAATAAAATCGGCGTTGCCAATGTTATCCCTCGATACCAACTCATGCACCACGCTGTCGCGCTTGTCGTACATGCGCGCGGCTACGTAAATGGCGTAGTCATCGTAGAGGATTTTTACTTCGGTTCGTTTTTCTTTCGATTCTATGCGACCAGGCACAGGCCTGTTTTCTACAAAGTCTGTAGCAATTGGCGCACCCTCCCAAACCGCATCGTTGAGCAAACCGTCAATTTTGGGGCTTACCGCAGTTCGTTTGGCCTGGAGTTTTTTCTTGATGGGCTGTGCGTTTTGCGCAAAACAGGCAAAGGTACAGCATATAATGATTAGGGATGTTAATTGTAGTTTCATTTGGTTTTAATGGTGTTGATAAGACGAGCTTAGTGTGCCGAATGTTGCACTAAAGGAGAAAATAGCTTGCATTAATTTATAGCATATAGCTCTTAGGCCTATTAATTCGCTCTTTGAGTTTCTTTAAAGTTAATTTGCTTTTGACTGCCCTTTACCCTCGATTTGCCGAAGGTATAGGTAAAGTTCAGGTTAAACATTCTGGTATCGTAATAAGTGCTGCTATATTGAATACCATCGGCATAGTACATTCTGTTTCTCTCCAAATCGCCTTTCAAAATATCGTTAACAGAAGCGTTGACCTGGAATTTATTATCGGCAAATGTTACTCTCGCTCCTGCCGAAAGTACATATCGGCCTTGATTGTACATGTTGTTCTGTCTTGATGATAGCGACTGCCTAAAATTGACAAATGCCGAAGTTTGCCTGCTGGTTTTAAACGTATTGTTGATGCTGTAGTAAAAGGCCGAACCTTTTTGTGCAAGCACTTGTGGCAAGACAGACTCGGCACTCGAATAGCTGTAGGAAGCAAAGCTGCTGTTCTCCCACCAGGGGAAGAACTTTTGGTTGAGGCTTACCGTTAATCCGGCACTGTATTGGGTAAGGTAATTGTATGCATTTACAACCTTGAGGGCATCCTTAACTTCTACGATATAACCATATCCATTCACCAGTTTTTGGCCATAAGCCGTAAAAGACAAATTGCCACGCAAATAAGAAAGCTCTACGTTATGGTTGTATGAAGGCTTTAAGAATGGATTTCCCGTAAAATAGGTATTGGCGTTGGAGTACCATTTGGCTGGGTTGATCGCCCTTAGATTTGGCCTGTTGATGCGCTTCGAATAGTTGATCGAAAAAGTACTTTTAGTGTTTGGCTTATAGCTGAGGTAAACCGTTGGAAAAAGCTTTCCATATTCTGATTTGCTTCGTGAGTTGATGGTTGGCGAATAGCCGTCGATCAGAGTGTATTCATAACGTAGCCCAGCTTTGGCCTCCCACTTCTTATGGAGTTCTTTTTGTAGGCTGATGTAACCTGCCATGTTTTTTTCGTTGTACTCGAACAAATTGCTCCTCAATGGATCTGGCCGAAAAGCGTCTTGCACAAAGTTGGAATAAGCCGTTTCGGCATCCTGATCAAAATTGGCAAACTTTAAGCCGGTTTCAACCAAAGCCCATTGATAAGGCCATACCAAATCTGCCTGGGCCGACCAAACATTGTACTTTATGCCATTAAAATTCCGCACGCGATTGGTTTGGCCGGTTTGGTCTGAAGTAGTTTGAAAGTTATTGGTGGTTTCTGGCTGTGCCCCAAAAAAGTTGAAGCTGGTGCTCAGTTTCTTGCCCAAACTATCCAGTTTCTGGTCGTAGTAAAGACTAAGCGTTTGGTTCAGGTTCGGGTTTTCGTTATGCGACACCGTACGCAGCACCGAATCGGTTACACCATGGGTTTGGTAAACGGTAGCATTGTCAATATTCATGTCTGAACTGGTTTTGCCAACATCGTAAATCAGACCCAAGCTGGCTCTTTTACCTGCTTTGTAATCGAGGCTCAGGTTGGCACCAATACCGTTGGAAATACTCTTTCTCGGGTCGCTGCTCAAAATAGAATTCACGCCAATGTTATCGGTCTGCTCATCAATATGCGACAGCCTGTGGTATTGCCTCAGCTTAACAGAACTGGCCAGTTTCGGCGTTTGGTAATTCACGTTAAGGTTGTTGGCAAAAGAAGAGTAGGTGCTTTGCATAAAAGAAGGGCTAAAATTGCCGCTCCAACCCAAATTCGGATTGCTTTTTACGACAATGTTGATTAGGCCGCTGTTGCCCTGCGCCTCGTATTTGGCAGGTGGCGTGGTTATCACTTCTATTTTTTCGATATCGTCAGAACGTAGCGATTTAAGGTAATTCATCAGGTCGCTACCCCGAAGCTGTACCATGCGTTCGTTGATCATTACTGCTACGCCGCCTTTTCCAACTATAGAAATGCCGCTTTCCTCAACCCTTAGCATAGGCGTAAGGGCCAGGGCCTGGGTAAGGTCTGTACCTTTGGCCGCAATCGAGTTTTCGAGGTTAAAAACCATACGGTCAATCTTTCTTTCTATTAACGGCTTGTTGCCTTTGACGGTTACTTCTTTAAGCGTCCTTGCATTGCTGATTAACCGCAAGGTCGACAGCTCCAAATCGGCGCTGGCTATGCTAAAAACATCCGATTTGGCCTTTTCATAACCCAGGTAATAGGCCATTATCAGATAGTTGCCGGGCTTTACTTCCTTAAATTCGTAAATGCCTTGGGCATTGCTGTACTGTACGCCAACGGTGGCCGAATCGGGCAGGCGCAACAAGGTGGCCGTGGCATAATCCAAGCCTTGCTGGTTGCTGTTGGCTACAATTTTTCCGCTTACTTTAAATGTTTGGGCCTGTACTGTGGCAACACCGAACAGTAACAAAAGGCAAAGGCAGGTAGATAAGGCTTTCTTCATTTTAATAGGGATTGGTTAGGGCAAAAGACATCCTGCCTAAGCAAATGTTGCATGCTTAGCATTTGGTTTACGAGTTGGATTTGGTGTTTTCTGGGCAGGCGCGTAACGACCGGCTCAGCTCATCAAGCGGGTAGGTTTCGGCACGAGGGGGCAAGGCTTGGCCAATTGCTGTTTTTGATGCGTAAGGGCACCAAAAACAGCAGGCCTATAGTTGGTTTGGTTACTGGATTGATTAGTCGATAGCTAGGACCTTCATTTTAACATAGTCTTCTATCGAACTGTAGTTGTGTCCTTTTTTCTTCATCGAAGCCACAAATGTAGGTGAGGTACCAGTTGCCTTGGCCGAAAGTATATTTTCGATGCTAATGTTTTTGAAACCCAGTTTCTTGAACTCGGTAAAATCGCTGGCCGTTACACCCAAAGCCTTAAGCGATGTAACCTGCTCAGCCGTTAGGTTGTTGAGGCCGGCTGTTTTGAAGCTTTCGAAATATTCTGGCGTCACGCCGAGTGCCTTCATCGAAAGCAAGCCATCGTCAGATACCTTAAGGCCTTTGTCGGCAAAGCCTTTGGCATACTCTGGCGTGATGTTCATTACCTTTCTGGCAATCAGGTTGCCTAGCTCATCGTCTTCGTCATCTTTAGCGGCTTTTCGGGCCGTTTTTTCGATTGTTTTTCCGCTGGCTTTTTCAGCTTTGCTTTTCACCCTGTCAGTAGCATCGGCTTCACGGCTTTCCGCATCGGCCATTTTCGCACTTTTTAGGTAAGCGCCATCAATGCCTTGTGCCTTAAAGGTAACCATCTTATTGGCGGTTATTTTGCTATAACCCGATTCTTTAATGCCTTTAACAAACTCGGCATCCACATCTAGCGCCTTTAGCGGAATCAGTTCACCTAAGCTTACGTCAGGCAGGCCTGCCTTTTTTAGCGACTGGATGTATTCTGGCGTAACGTTTAAAGCCACCAAGGGAATCAGGTTGTCTTTAGAAATCTGGCTGTAGCCCAGTCCTTTAAGCGAAGTAACATAGCCTCGCTTTACATTGATCATGAAAAACACCAAGTTATCTTTTTCCTTGATTCCGCTTACGCCCTCCTTGGTCAAGAAACTGGTAAAATCTGCATTCGGACTAAATTTGTAAGAGCCCATACCGGTGTTGTTTTCAAATTTACCGGTAAAGTTCATCGTGCCGGCATCGCGGGTAATCGAGAAGGTGCCTTCGCTTCCTCTTGGCAGGTTTTTAAGGTCTGCCAGTGAAAAGGTATGGCTGCTGGTGCTGTTGCCGTCCTCGTCTGATTCGAAACGGATGTTTACCTTGTCGCCTTTAATGGTGGCAAACCAGGTACCTTGATTGTCGATCAACTGAAACCTTTCGGCGGTTTTGCTTTTGGCGTCATTCTTTCCGTAAGCCTTTGGCTCGTTCAGGAAAGCGACAAATACCAATAATAATGGTACAATAAATAAGTATTTCCACGTAGAGTTTACGTTAGATTTTTTTGCGTTCATCATAACTAATCTTTTTTTAAGAATGGATTGATTGTAATTAGTTGTCAAACTAGCCGGAAAATGTGGGGCCGAAACCTTTACCAGGCTCATCTGATAGCTGCTCGGCTCGATATCGGAGTTGGCCAGCAGTTCGTTATCCGTCAAAAACTCGAGGTTGTCTTCCATGGCCTTGCGGTACATCCAGGCAAAGGGGTTAAACCACTGAAAAACCAAAGCCAGCTCGGCGATCAAAATATCATAGCTATGTCCTTGCTGTATATGGATTTTTTCGTGCAGGATAATCTGGTTGTAGGTATCCCAATCGTATTTTTCGGGATTGATAAAGATGTTGTTGCCAAAGGAGCAGGGGGCTTGGTTGCCCGCCAGCTCTACAATTCTGAAACGGCCGTCTCTAATTACCGGCCTCGAATAGGCGCGGTAAAGCAAAACGCAGAGCTGAAAAAGGAAATTGATGGCAAACACGATAACCCCAAGCCAATAGGCCCAAAAAAGCACTTTGAGCAGGGAGATATCCTTAAAAAAAGAAACTTGTTGTTCGTTGCCCGTGCTGATGGCGGCCTTAGGCTGTACAGTTGGCGTAGGTTGCGGTACGTCTACCACAGGCACCTTGCTGTCGTCGACAACAGCAGGCACCTCTACATTCGCCTTTCTGAACGACCATTGTTGCGGTACCGGAATTAAAGGCAGGCCAAAAGAAAGCGCCAAACAAATGAGCAGCACAAACCTGTTTAGTGGAAAAAAGGTTTCGTTTTGCAGCAACAGTTTATAAAACACCAGGCAGCCCGCCAAAATTAGGGCCACACTCAACACGTAGAACATCATGGTTTCTTCGATTTAATGAGGTTAACAATTTCGGTTAATTCGTCGTCAGACAGGTTTTGCTCCTTGGCAAAGAAGGCCAGCATCCGCGGATAGGAATTGTCGAAGTATTGGCTTACCACGTCTTTGAGGGCGTGCTTCTGGTATTCTTCCCTGCCGATAACCGGAAAATAACAGAACATGTTGCCCACCACATCGTGGCCCAAAAAGCCTTTTTCTTCTAAAATTTTTACCATCGTAGCTACACTGTTGTAATGGGGTTTCGGATCGGGCAACAAGGGGATGATATCCCTGATGAACGCCTTCTCTACTTCCCAAAACACCTGCATAATCTGCTCTTCTCTTTTTGCTAATTTGATCATGTTGTAAAAATTGATAGACGAATGTACTACTAATTGATTAATACACAAACTAATCGATTAGTATTTGTGTAACTTTTATATTACATTTAATTTTTTCGAGGCTAGATTTTTGAAAATCAGGACGGAAAATTGCCTTGCAATTACGATTAGGCTCGCTTTTAGGCAAAAAAACAATATCTTTGCGTTTACAAAAATTTGTAACCAATTATGTTTGAAAATTTACAGGACAAGCTAGACAGGGCGTTTAAAGTTTTAAAGGGACAAGGAAGCATTACCGAGATCAACGTGGCCGAAACCATGAAAGAGATCAGGAAAGCTTTGCTAGATGCCGACGTAAATTATAAAACAGCCAAAACCTTTACCGACGAGGTGAAGGAAAAAGCGCTTGGCTCCAACGTACTGACCTCTATTTCTCCGGGCCAGTTGCTGACCAAGATCATGAACGACGAACTGACCGCCTTGATGGGTGGCGAGGTAACCGATCTTGACCTTAAAAGCAACCCAACCATTATATTGATTGCCGGTTTAAACGGTGCGGGTAAAACCACCTTTACCGGAAAACTGGCTTTGCACCTTAAAAGCAAAGGCAAAAAACCTTTAATGGTTGCCGGCGACGTTTATCGTCCTGCGGCGGTAGACCAGCTACAGGTACTGGGCGAGCAGATCAGCGTTCCGGTTTATGCCAATAAAGAATCGAAAGATCCGATTGCCATTGCCTTAGAAGGTATTGCCGAAGGTAAAAAGAACAACAACAACGTTATCATTATCGATACCGCCGGCCGTTTGTCGATTGACGAAAGCCTGATGAATGAGATTTCGGAAGTAAAGGCGCAAACCAAGCCCCACGAAATCTTATTCGTGGTAGATGCCATGACTGGTCAGGATGCCGTCAATACAGCCAAGGTTTTTAACGACCGTTTGGATTTTACCGGTGTTGTTTTAACCAAATTGGATGGCGATACCCGTGGCGGTGCGGCGCTTTCGATCAAATCGGTAGTGAACAAGCCGATCAAGTTTATTGGTACCGGCGAGAAGATGGAAGCGCTAGACGTGTTCTATCCAGACAGGATGGCTTCGCGTATCTTGGGCATGGGCGATGTGGTTTCGTTGGTAGAACGTGCACAGCAGCAGTTTGACGAGAAAGAAGCGGCCGAACTCCAAAAGAAAATCCGCAAGAACAAATTCGACTTCAACGATTTCTACAACCAGATCCAGCAAATCAAGAAAATGGGTAACATGAAAGATTTGATGGGCATGATTCCAGGTGTAGGCAAAATGATGAAGAACGTTGACATAGACGACGATGCCTTTAAAGGTGTAGAGGCTATCATCCAATCGATGACCCCATTCGAAAAAGAAAACCCCGACAGCATACAGCAAAGCCGCAGGCTACGCATTGCCAAAGGATCAGGCAGCAAGGTAGAAGACGTAACCAAGCTCATTAAACAGTTTGAAGACATGCGCAAGGTGATGAAACAATTCTCTAACCCGGCCGCAGCAGCCAAAATGATGCGCAACATGCCAAAAATGCCACAGCGCTAGGCTTTAACTAAAAAATATTGAACGAACCCTCAAGGCCATGCTTTGGGGGTTTTGTTTTTTGAAAACTGGCAGTTATCCCTTTCGGCGCCTTTCCCAAAAAGAAAAAACGCCCTCCTGCTAATTAAAAAAATTAGCCTCTAATTGAATTTTTCAAATAGTTGCTGCGCTTTTTGCAAATGGTTTGCACAATGCATAGATTCAAGACTATGCTCGTCAAAACCTATGGAAGCGCTGAATAACATTAGAATGCAAACTATTTAACATCTACTTTTAATGACCTCTTACATTATAGATGATGATCAGCATGTCATTAATGCAATCATTAAGCACATTGAGCAAATACCATATCTCACAGTAACAGGACATCATACCAACCCACTATTGGCTCTTAATGAAATCAGTAAAGGGGAAAAACCTGACATTGTTTTTCTTGATGTTGAGATGCCAGAGCTTTCAGGGATAGATGTTATCGACATGCTTGACAAAAGTATTTCCGTAGTTTTTATAACCTCCCATTCCAAATATGCTCTACAGGCATTTCAAAAGGATGTAATAGATTTTCTTTTGAAACCATTCTCCTTTGAGCAGTTTTTAAAGTGTATTAGCAAAATACAAGGAAAAATTGCATCAAAATATAATGAGCAAAAAGAGATAAATAGAACCCACTTATTCGTAAACCCGGGCTTAAAAGGAAAGGCTATTCAGATTGAGCTGGCCGAAGTGACTCACATTGAAGCAATAGAGCATTCCGCATGCATCTATCTAACAAATGAGAAGGTTATTATCAACATGAGTATCAAAAAAATACAAGAAAAACTTCCCATAAAAACATTTATCAGGGTACATCGAGCATACATTGTGAACATTCGTATTATTAAAATGCTTGAAGCCAATCTTATTACACTTAAGAATGGCATTCAAATTCCGTTGGGCGAAGCTTACCGAAATGAGTTGATGAAACAAATACAAGAATAAAAGAGACATAATAACGGCGTTTAGTCTTAGCATCTGCCTATTGATGAAAAAATTCTCTTACAATTTATTCCCGTTATATTTTTGATGCATAACGTCTTAAAAACATCAACCTTAATTCAAAACAAACTATGAAAAAGATGCTCTTTTTTCTGTTGCTTTGTACGGCAGCTTCAACCGGTTTCAACTCCTGTAAGAATCTTACCGATACAATTCCTGAGAGAAATACGGAAAAATTAATCTACAAAAAAAACAATGACAACTCTGAAGCGATAAAAAACCCTAATTCCATTAATATACAAGACCGTATTCTAAGCACATATTTAATCAATTATCAGAATGATTATCTTAGAACATTAAGAAGCAACGACAAATGGAACAAGTACATTGAAGATAATCATTTCGTAATAGATGAAAAAAATGTAAAAAAAACTAATGTTGTTGATAGTAAAATCGTGATGATTACTATTCCATATGCCTCCAAAATGGAAAATGGATTTTTAAATGTTTACCAGAACAATCATGTTTACATTTGGACTAAAGTCGAAATAAACCAAGTAACCAACAACGTAAAACATTACAACTTCACCAATTCCAGAAATGAATTAATCATGCGGTTTGATTTGGATAATAAATTTAATTTGTCCAAGTTTGAGGTGTCAATTGACAAAAATGTGATGCAGAAATCACCTGACTTTCAATCATTTAACACAGAAAGTTTCAAAGCAAATAAAACTGCATTAATCGATCCTGGGGATGGAGATGGTGGTGGTGGTGGCGGTGGCGGTGGCGGTGGCGAAGACTGCTTCAAAAAAGGCATTTCTTATTATAAATGCTTAGAATGTATTATTATAAAGCACTGCGGAAGTGATTTAGTTTGCACTATAGCATGTACGATTGCTCCTGAAGTATGTTTGGGCGTGGCTGTACTTGCATGTTTACCAGTTATATAAAGTAAATACATAAATCGACAGTTATGATTAAATATCTAAAGTACAAAGTATATGTTGCTATGGTAGCAATCACAGTTCTTTTCATTATGGGGTTTATTGCCTTTTTTAATGATGGAAGTACGGTTCTTTTGGCGATTAGCTCTGTCAGCTTTATATTACACCTCCTCATCTATTATGTTTTCGTAAAACGTAAAGAAGGACCAATGGTCTAATCGCTAGATAAAAACGAAACTAAAATAGGCCCTTCAATCGAAGGGCTTCGTTGTTATTTATGATTCCGTTTCCCACAACAGAAATATACATCCATATCTTAATCTATCAATTGGTTTAAATCGTAACGCCTGGTTCTATGCTCGTCAAAACCTATGGAAGCGCTGTTTATGGGGTTAACGCCCTCACCATTACCATTGAGGTAAGCATAGACAGCGGTACGCAGTATTTTGTAGTAGGCTTACCCGATAATGCCGTTAAGGAAAGTCTGTTCAGGGTAGAGAGCGCCATACGCACGGCGGGCTATCGCATGCCTAGGCAAAAAATCGTGGTCAACCTGGCCCCAGCCGATATCAGAAAAGAAGGTTCCGCTTACGATTTGCCCATTGCCATAGGCATTTTAGCCGCTTCCGGTCAGCTCGACGCCTCCAAGCTACACCAATATTTCATTATGGGCGAGCTTTCTTTAGACGGCAGCCTGCAAAGCATCAAAGGCGCACTACCTATTGCCTTACAAGCCGTAAATGAAGGGTTTACTGGTTTCGTCCTCCCCATGGCTAACGCGCGCGAGGCGGGAATTGTAAGCCAATTATCGGTGTATGGCATGGCCACCTTAGCAAACGTCATAGATTTCTTCAACGGGAAAGCAAGTCCCCAGCCGGTTATTGTAAATGCCTCAAAGGAGTTTCTTACCGAAGCCAATCCTGATGAACATGATTTTTCCGATGTAAAGGGACAGGAAAACATTAAACGTGCCTTGGAGATTGCCGCCGCAGGCGGACATAATGTCATCTTAATTGGACCACCGGGTGCCGGAAAAACGATGTTAGCCAAACGTCTGCCTACTATTCTGCCCCCCTTAAGCATGCAGGAAGCCTTAGAAAGCACCAAGATTTATTCGGTAGCAGGCAAACTCACAGCCAAACAGGCACTCTTAACCGAGCGACCCTTCCGTGCGCCACACCATACCATTTCTGATGTAGCTTTGGTGGGTGGCGGTATTAATCCGCAGCCAGGGGAAATATCGCTGGCCCATAATGGCGTGCTTTTTTTAGACGAGTTACCCGAATTTAAACGCGCCGTACTCGAGGTAATGCGTCAGCCTTTAGAAGATCGCATGGTCAATATTTCGAGGGCGAGATTCGCCGTGGCTTACCCTGCTAGCTTTATGCTTGTGGCTTCAATGAATCCCTGAAGTTGCGTTGACTTGTTTGCAAAGACCCAGGAAGATAGGCCAATGCAATATTGATCGTATCACTCCCGACGGTTATATACTCTGTGACCGTTTCGGCAATAGCCCGTTTTTCAGGGAACTGCATATCAGCCCATTCTGTATACAGCGCTTTCGCTTTCGTTAATACATAATCACTGGAATTCAGCTGTATCCGTTTATAGTCAATCTCCGCCTGTAGTTCCGGTATCGACTCGTCTAACTGTTTTACCTGTATTTCAATGGGTTTGTATAGCTCCGAAAGATGTTCTTTGTCCAATTCGCCGCTCAATCTGAGATTTACTAAATCATCCATCTTCTTACGTAACTGCGCCCGCTTCCTGATGGTGGACGATAGCAGTTTCTCCTGTTCCCTTATTTCTGCATCAACCTCTTCGATAAAGATCTTAGGGTTTATATTATTGAGATATTGGTGAAGGTGTTCCTGATAAATATCATTCATGACAGCTTCGTCAATGCTGTTTTTACAAGCCTTACAAGTAAACTTTCTGGCAGTACTGAAAACGTACATCGATTTTCCGCAAGCACATTTCACTAACCCGCCGAGCAGGTATTCCGACTTCCTGCCAATTTTCGTTCTCTTTTGCTTTTGCTCATCAAGAATGGAATTGCATTCCTGCCATAATTGTTCATCAACAATGGCAGGGCATGGGATCTGTACCCACTCCTCCTGTGGCTTCACTACCCATTGTTTCTTATCACCGGTACTTTTGGTATAATTAGCGAGGCGCACTCCTTTTGCGGTGGTATCTCGCAAAAGTCTTTCAACGGTGGTATCGGAGAATTTAGACCCGTTCCTGGTACGATGCCCCAGTGCGTTCAATTTGTCAGCCGTGGTTTTTCTTCGTTGACATGCCAGGTAGATGTCATAAATGAGTTTGCGTATCGGCGCCTCCTTTTCATCAATTACCAACTGCTTGTTGTGCCATTTGTAGCCGAAGCTAGCTTGTCCACCCAGTGGCTTACCCATTTCTGCCCGAATAGGCACAGAGGCAGCGACCCGGCTGGAAATCTCCTCCCGCTCCCATTGGGCCATCGCTGAAATCATCGTGAAGAACAATCTGCCGGCCGGTGTACTGGTATCTATCTGTTCGGCGAGGGAAACCAGGTCGGCACCCTCTGCTCTGAAAATCTCGGCAAATTCCAGCAGCTCCCTTGTATTCCTTGCGAGGCGGGCGAGTTTTGAAAACACCAGCCCGGATATGTGCCCCCGCCTGATATCATTGAGCATTCGCTGTGTTTCGGGATGACCCATGACTGTTTTACCGGATATCGCATCCAAACGATATACCTCGGCAACATGCCAGTCTCTTGATTGGATATAATACCTTGCCCGTTGTTCATGAACTTCGGGACTGTCTTCAGCAACCTGAAATTCCGTGGATACCCTGACCCAAATACCAACTCTTTTCTGCTCCATATTTCACCGTATTTTGCTAGTATAAAGTTAACCATATACATCGGGAACATCCAGTGAATTGCCATCTTTATTTGGCATCGGATCGAAGCAAGTGCCTGAATACCAAGCATTTGAAAGCGACAGTATTACTTTTTGCAGCTCTTTTTCAGGATGCTTTCGATGATGGCAAGCTTGATTTTGGCTTCTTCCGTTGTAACAGGTATATAGGTCACAATGACCCGGTAAACTTTCCCTTTCTTTTTAGAGCGCCTGCGTTTTCTGCTTCCGTCGGTCAACTCGTACGCAGGATGTTCCTTATTTATTGTATCTGTTTTCCCGGTCCATCCGGGTCTGTTCCCCTCGCTTTCCGTCGGGTTTACGGGAGATGCCTTCTTTTCTGCCTGCTCTTCCATTTCTTCCCCCTGTTGTTTAAAAAAGCAGGCCCTTGAGGGCCTGGCTGATTATTGTATAATACTTGTTCACCGGATGCAAATCCTCAAATTGCATGGGCTGATATGGCTATCGCTTTAGACCTTTCCCGGTCTGCAGCAGTTCTTTTTGTTCCCGGTAGTCAAAGCAATTGATGGTACATAACTTTGCCACTTTTTCATCCTTCACCGCCAGCTTCAGGGCATCGGCATGTTTATGCTGCATGGCCAGCTTAAACACCTGCATGATCAGCTCATGTCCCTTTTCATCAAGCGTGCGCCCGTTAACGTGGATGGCATGAAGGATTGCCTTCAGTGACGGAAGGGTCAGCAGCGTATCATCGGCATAGAGCCCCGAACTGCCGTCTTCAAACCTTACATACGCCGCCTTTTTACCAGGAAGGAAGCCGGTTACTACACCGGTCCGGCCACGTTTGCCCCAGGGATCGGCAGTAATATCCGGATGAACCATTACCGTGCGGCCAATCAGAAAATCTTTTTTCTCTTTCATATCGCTGGTTCTTTTTGTTCTGTCGTTATTCCGTTTCCAATCGGGTAATTAGCGGTAAGTACCTCTGTTTTGCTTTTTTGTTTGCCTGATTTGCTGTTCACGGTGACCAGCAATTCTTTTCTGATCTGGTACCAGCCTTTTTCTGTTACGTAGCGGTCCAGTTGCGGCCCGGGATAGGATGAGAGCAGGAACCTGCCCTTAATGCCCGATAAGAGCCCCAGCAGGGCTTCGTAATCCGCTTCGGTATAACCTTTGTAATGGCCACAGTTGGAGCCCACGTAGGGCGGATCACAGTAAAAAAAGGCGCCCTCATGATCACGGCTCCTGATAATATACAGCGCGTCGGCGCATTCGATCTGGGCATGCTCCAGTCTTTTCGCATAAGCTTCGGTAAAATTCAGCCGCTTGTTGGCGATGCGCTTGGAAGTGGTGTTGCAGGATTTATCGTATCCGAACGGGCCGTCCATTTTTCCGGCAAAGCCCTGCGAGCAGACCACCCAGACGGCCCAGGCCCTTCGTACCTCATCAAACAGGTCGGGGTTCTGGTAGACCACCGTAGCCTGCCGGTAGGCATTACGGCAGTGAAGCGTTCGCTGGATCATTTTCTGCAAGGGCCTGAAGCTGTCGCGCACCACGCGGTAAAAATTCATCAGCTCGCCGTTGGTATCATTGATCACCTCGCTTCTGGAAGGCATTTTATGAAAGAATACGGCTCCGCCACCGGTAAAGGGCTCTCCATACAGGATATGGTCTTCGGGGATCAGCGATATGATCAGCGGGGCCAGGGTCTGCTTGCCGCCATAATAGGTCAATGGGGTTTTCATGTTGTTTTTTTCCATGCTGCACGGATTCGTGGTCACTGTTGTTGATTAAAGGATTACAGGGAAGGGCCTTTGTTCCTTCCCCTTTTTTTTGGACTGCCTGACTGCTGTTGCAAGTGGCCTTTTGCCCGGTCCGGTCCCAGGAGCTTTTCCAGGTTGACGGGACGGCCCAAAGGATTAAGCACCGAAACCGTCTTCTCTTTCGGGTCGGCGACCAGGAATACCTGGTAGCTGCCATTTTTGGCAACGAGCGTTGCCCGGACCTGTTCGCCCCTGAACATCTTCAGGAGCATGCCGATGATGGATGCTTCGTCGGATAATTCTTTCAGGGGAAGCCGGCGAAGGTGGTCGCCCAAAGGTAAATCGGGATACTCCTTTAGCCGGCAGGTCGTTTGATCTCCCGGGTTTGCCGGGACGACACCTATCCAATGAGGCATGTACCGCTTCAGCATATAACGGCCCGACAGCAGGCTGGCGGCTTCTTTGGCGGTGATGTCGCTGTCCGTGCCCTCCAGCCCGAAATAACAGCTGCGTTCATAAAGCGCTTTAATGCGGTCGTGATCCACCTGGCCATCCATCCGGGTGCCGGTCCAATACCTGGCTTTAAGGACATCTGCAATCTGACGGGCCTGTGCGACGCTGCTGTTCGTAAGCCGATCCAGGTCGTTGACTATCTGCTGTTCCAGCCCGGGGCTGTCCGCTTCAGGCGGATGGCGCCAGCGGATAAATCCCATAAAAAGCTCCAGGCCTGCGGTAGCAATGCCTTCATGCATATCATGGGCCAGTCCTGGGAGGAGCAGGGTGGTCGCCCTGAACCCGGTAAGGGCGGGTTCGCCCTCCCTGTTGCCAAAATAAAGCTCATAGGTAAATGCCTGCCCGTCGAACTTCCGTTCCAGGTTGCTCAGCACCAGCTTTTCGGCCTCCCCTCTTTTGAGGGCCTCGTAGTACCTGTCCAGGTGCGGGACATGAAAACCGAGCGATCCGGCATATTCCATAAACCCCGCTTTTTGTTCGTTTGCTGCCATGTCGTTTGCTTTTAAAACAGCCTGTTTACTTACGTCCCGATGCGGGCTTGCCCGCCTGCCTGGCCGCTTCAAACCCGATCCATTGCCCTTTGTCGTTGACCCCCCGTTTGCGCATTTCCATGCGTACAAGCGTCAGCACATTAAATTCTCTCGCCAGTACTTTGGCCAGGAGGTTGGTACTGGTGGTGGCAAAAAGGTTCAGGGGATTTTCTTCCGGCGGCAGGCTGCCCTCTTTCGCAGCCTGCTGGTATTTGGTTATCTGTTCTTGTGTCATATCCGTCTGATTATTAGCGTCGCTTGCCGTACCGCTTTTGAATGCGCGGCTTTGTTTTTATTCCCGTCGGGAAGTGAAGCTTTTCTGCTTCCCCGAAGCCAATCCACTTGCCTTCCCTGTCCAGTCCCCGCTGAGCGAGTTCCCGTTTGGCAAACTGTACCGGGTCAATTTCGCCGTAGGCCAGCTTTGCCAACAGGTAAGGATGGGTCAGGCTGAACACAAACAGGGGATTTTGTTCATCGGGAATACTGCCGTCTTCAGCAACTTTTAGATAGGATTCGATCTGTCCGGGTGTCATTCTCTTTGTTCTTAGGGTTCTTAAATCGACTTTCCCTTACCGGCCTGGTTTTTCTGCGTCCAGTTCACTTTCTGGTCTGGCCAGGGCTTTTTTTTTACGTCCGGCTCTTCAGCCTGTTGTGATTGTTGCTGCGTTGCCGTTTTCTTCACCTCAGCGGACTGTTGCTTGCTTTCGACCAGCTTCATCTGGCTGTCATAGAGGTCAACACGTCCTTTGGCCGGGTTGACGGCCAAAAAACCTTTGGTTTCCGAGCCGTTCAACAGGATCGTAACCGGCACGAGGTGGGCCTTTTTCAGCGACTTCCCGATGTTCTCGCGAAAACCGGCGTGTTCCAGTTCTTTGACCGGAACCGGCATCTTTTGCAGTTCCGCGCTAAGGATGAACGGGTACTTCTGATAGTACTTCTCGTGATAGGAATTTAACGGGTAGTTGTTGTACTCGTCCTTCGGGCCGTTCAGGTCCAGGCTGAGCCAGGTATTGTACTTTTCCCCGTCTTTATTAAACAGGTTTTTGTTAACGGCTACCAGGTCGCCGTGTTTGAGCATATGGTAGGCTTCCATGGCGGTAATCAGCTTTTCGGCCTGGAAGGAATGCTGGCGGGGATTGCCCTCCGGATCGGTGACGCTTAACAGGGCTACGTCATAGCTGTTGAAATACACCTTGTCGTTTTCCAGGTCGTTGCGGAAATGGAGGCGATAGCCCACCTCGTCCTGTTCTATCGGCAGGACTGTTTCCAGGGTGAACTCCGGCTGACCGGATTTCATGCTGGCTTCCAGGTGGATATTGAGCGTGTCGCCAAAACCTTTGCGGTACAACTGCTCTTTGAGCTGTTCAAAATTATCAATGTTCATGACTGCTTTTTTTGTTTGTGTTCGGATAAACCTGACGCGGATGTACCAGCGGACAGGCATAGTTTTCTTGGTTACAGGGATTGGCCTTTGTTCTGGTGCCGATCCGGTTTCCGCCCGCCCAGATCCTGCCCAAATCTTGGCCATGAACGGACCTGTTCCTGTTTTTCGGTCGGAGGAGTTTGCTGGCCTTCAGGTACGCTAATGGCAGTATGGATGTACCCGGCCGGATCATTGCTGCCAGCCGGAACCTTTGGAGCGGGTCGCAGGGCGTGCCTGAGTAAAACGAGGCTCCGGTAAACGAGGCGCGACAAGATCCCGGGATAGATAGCCCGGCGCATTTTTGTACGCTGAAAGTTCAGGATCACCTGCATCGCCCGTTCATCGGCCGTCTTCGGAGCGCCGGCATATTTATAGGCAAGTCGCTCATATTCCCCGAGCTTCATTTTCATAAATTCCCGGTCTTTCAGCGCCTGTTCGGAGAACAGCTCCCGGAACTGGTTTTCCAGGCGGTTCCAGTTGCCGAGCTCGGTGACCAGGGTCTGGGGCCTGTCCGTCTGCAATGCTATTTCCATAATAAAAGGTGGTTATTGTAAAGTCCTGGCACGGAGCAGCAGGCGCTGGTCCAGCCTGGTGGCCGGGTTACGGTCGCCGTTCTGCTCCATCAGTTCGAGTGTGAAATATTTTTTTTCGGCAATGGTGAATTTGGGAAAGACCGCCACTACGGTCTGCCCGGTTGCCTGTTCCGGGGCCCCATAATAATGCATAGCCAGGGGCTGGACCTCTTTATCCTGGATGGCCGTGCGTTTGGCCTTTTTCTTGTCCCGGACAAAAAAGCGCAGGGAAGCCGGCTCAAAGGAGAGCGGCGTTGCGTTCTTCAGGTTATAGGACAGGAACAGCACATCTCCCTTTACATAAACACCTGTCAGTTTCAGTTCGATGCCGTTTTTATGGTAACGCCCTTTTTTAAGGAACGGTTTTGCCGAAACGATGGTTGCATATTGTGCCACCTGTCCGCTGTTAAGCGAAACGTCTTTGAAAGTTACCGGCGCGAAAGGGGGCTGTTTGCGCAGGTCGATGGTCGTAGCTAATGGCTGCGCTGCATAGTTCACGGTAAACGAATAGACTTTGCCGTCGGTAGTAATTACCTGCAGGTTGCTTTGTTCAAAGTCCTTCTGGCCGGCTTTTACCTTGAGCGCATTTTCTGCGCCTTTTACTTTTTCGGCCAATACATAGCTGTCCCCACGGTCGGCGCTCTGGATCGGTGCCGGGAAAAGGATCAGGGTGGTCTTGTGCCAGGTGATCTCCAGGCCCAGTGGCTGGAGCACCGCATCCGGATGGATACTGGCCGGCGGTGTTTGCCCGTTGGCCGAAACGCCTGCCATCAGGGCGATAAGTGCGATGAATAATCTTTTCATGATGTTCTAAGAATTAAAATGGATGTACAATTGGTTATTGGAGTGCCTGCCTGGCTTTCTGGTCCATCAGCAGTACCGGATGTCCGGCTTTGACGGTAACCCTGATGAGTTTGGCCTTTTTGCCGAACAGGCCTTTGGCCACTTCCACCCCGGCTCCGGCCGCCTGTGCGCCGATCGACGGGTCGAGCGACAGGAGCTGCACGCTTTGCAGGGCACGGTCGGCGCCTTCCTTGGCCGCATCGCGGGAAAGGGCGCCCGGTATCCTGATCCCTTCGATGCCATCCGGGTCATAGCAACTCATGCTTACCGGGAACAGGCTTTTGCCGTAACGGATGGCCGTCACTTCAATTTTCAGCCGCTCGCCGTCAATTGAACACTGCCCGGATACAAAGCTGCCGGAAGGGATGAGTACGCCGTTCACAAAAATGTCTTCGACGAGGCGCATCTTTACGGTGCCACCGCTAACCAGGGTTTGGGTTTCGTTTACAACGGCAGGTATAGCGGTCTGCATCAGGGTATCCATGGCAGAAGGCAATGGTTCAATGGTATAGAAGCCATTATTTGCCGGATAGCCTGTTACAGGGATGGGTTGATTGCCCGTACCCATATTGCCGCCTTCTGCTCTTGGAATCAGTGTCGTTACATTTTCCGCCGGAGGCTTGGAAACGGGATAAACGCGGCCCCTGTTTCTTTGGGACTGCTGCCTGAGTTTCTCCTTTGCCCGTGCCGGGTCCTGGATATCCTGGATCTGTTCCAGCATGCTACCAAGTTGCTGCATCTCCGGGTCGGCAGCGGAAGATGGGGACATTTGCTGCATCAGCTGCTCCAGCCGGTCCAATTCCCTGCCCATCCCGGGATCTGCACGATACCCACCGGGATAGGCAGCAACGGAGGCTGGTGGCGGAGGCTGGCTGAGGGTGCGTTCCAGCTCTGCGAGGCGTGCCCTGACGCGAAGCTCGTTGGGGTCGCTGCCGGTCTTCAGTCCGGCGGAGGCGCCGGGGTCGAAGGCTCGTATATGCGCATCAAAGGCAGGATCTGTACTGCTGCCGGTATCTGCGTCGTCGCTCCTGCCGTAAGGGTCGGCCTGACCGCGATCCCTCAGGGCCAGCGAGTCTTTGGCCGCCTGGTTGTACAGGCTCATTTTATCCAGCGGCCCGTCGGCTCCCAGCTGGGCGCCGGGTAAGGTGCTGTTGAGCTTTTGCTCATTGTTTTGCAGGGCAGGTGTTGCTTTCCCGCCGCCAAGGGCCCAGAAGGCCAGGGTAATAAACGGCAGTGCCAGGAAAGGGAGTACCAGGAGAAACTTTCTTTTTCTCAAAAACTGTTCGGAAGGTGTTTTCATGTTTTTTCTGTTTTTATGGTTAGGAATAAGTACACCACCTTCAGGGGTGGCTTCCGTTATCCGGAGGATGCTCCAGCAACAGGGGTGGTCCGTTGCCCTTGGGCAAAACAGCTGGCGCGGAGTGGTAACCGGCACTGAAGATGGCGTCTGCCAATACGTAGATCAAATAGGCACCTGCCAGAAGGCAAAAAATCACCAGCAGTATTTTTTTCTGTTTTAAGGAGGCTTTCCGTTCACGTGCCTGAAGCCAGGCAGCGATCCTACGTTGCCTGCGTACAATGCCGGTGGCGATGTGATGGGCAAGGAGGTTCCGTACGGACCCTGGTCCGCCTTTGTTGGTTCCGGTTAATTTCATGGTTTATCGTTTTTGGATGTCGAGGTCTTTGTTTTCCAGGATGCGCCAGCGTTCGATCAGGAAGCCGTGCGGGTTATTGTCCGAGCGGCCCACATTACGCAGGTAGCCATCGGTCAGCAGGCTCCGGCTGACGGTGACCGTCGGGCGGATCATTTTTTGTTTGCCGTAGAACCGGAAGTAATAAGGATAGCTGCCCAGGTCGACCGTTATGCTGTCGGTTTCCAGCTGCTGGCTGACGTTTCCAGAGATGATCCCTGCGTAATACCCGCTTTCGGTCAGGTCGTCGTATTGCTGCTTGGCCGTGCCGTCTGCCAGGTAGAGGGCTTGGCCAATGTTCCGGGCAATGATCTTTTCGTCCGGGTCCAGGGAAAAGAAATACTGGTGGAAGGTTTTGATATGGTCTCTGGCTTCAACCGGTACATTATCCCGGCGGTCTGCCGCCAGGGCTTCCATGGCTTTTCCGTTGGAAAGGATGTAGATCCTTTGCTGGGCGGCAGTGACCATGCGGTAGCTTTCCAGGAGCGTATACCCGCAGATAGCGGTGCTGGCTCCGATCACCACAAAACTGAACAGGCGCACGTGGCGAAAGGCGGTTTCAATATTTTTAAAGTGCTTAAACATCAGTGGTTTTTTTGTGGACTAGACCATGGCGCCGACGGCTGCCTTCCCCGCGGCCGCGGTCATGTCGGTTATTTTATGGAGCAGGGTGTCCCTTCCCCCGGCCTGGATGATATAGCCGGCCACATTGGGAACGGTGAGGTATCCGACCACCGAAATCAGCATGAAAACGATATAGGCGGTCGAGCTGGCAAAGCCCTGGTCCAGGTTCATCATGTTCTCCAGGATCTTGGAGCTGATGGCGCCGAAAATATTGGCCACCGGCAGCCACATGTAGACATTGATATAGCGGGCGAACCAACTGGCCAGCGTATGGCTGAAGCCGTCAAAGATGCTGAGGCCCAGGACCAGGGGGCCGAGTATGGCCAGGATGATCAGGTAAAAGGTGCGGATGGTATTGATGCATAACCCGGCTGCCGTATACAGTATCCGGACCAGTTCGGTAATAAAGAGCTTGAAGACCGTTTTCATCGTCATCCAGCTGAAGGCGTTGCGCAGCCCGGAGAAAATACCGGAAGAAGTATTGCTGTCGCCCGGTTCGTATTTTTCGGTATCGTCGTTGCCTCCGGGGTAGATGCCGGCAGGCGGCGTTTCACGGGCAGCCTTTTCTTCTTCATGGATGTGGTAGAGGATCGCATTCTTGCTGTCCTGCGACATGGCGGCGGTCGCCTCCACCGTAGGCTTCAGTACGCCGTTCATCAGCGCAATAACGGATGGGAAGAGCAGGATGGCCAGCCCGATGCCGAACGGTTTCAGCAGGGGGAAGAAGTCGATCGGTTCTGCCTTCGCCAGGTGCCGCCATACCCTGACGGCAATAAAGGAGAGCGCGGCAAATCCGCCGATGGCACGGCCAACGCCCATCATACGGTTGCAGAGCGGCAGCATTTCGTCAAAAAGGCGGTCGAGCACGCCGTTCAGGCTGTAGCCATAATCGCTGGGTACGAATTGTGCCTGCGAAGCAAAGGGAATGCACAGCACGATGACCAGGATAGCCGTCATCCTCAAGGAAATTTTAAATAGTCGGTGTTTCATAGCAGTGGAGTTAATGGATGGGAATAAAGAGTTTACTGGCCATAGAGACGTCGGAGCTGTTCTGCTTCTTTTTGCTGCGCCCCCCGTTTGGCATCGAGGATAGCCGTCTGCCGGTTAAAACGGCGCAGGAACGTCAGGTTGGACTTCATATCGGCATACAGGCGGTCTATAGATCCGATCCGTTCTTCATCGCTCATGCGGAGCTTGCCGGAAGTGATGACCATGGCCAGCTCGTCGAGATCCTGCAGGCTGCGGTCGAAAAGGTTTTCATAGACCTGGCCGATATAGCCGAGCTCTTCCGGACTGAAATGCCCGCTTTGCCGGAACCGGGAAAAGGCGGCCTGATATTCGGTAAGTATTTTTCCCTGGTCGCTGATAATGTCGGCCACTTTGCGGTAACGGCGCAACCCGGGGCTTACTTCCAGCAGCCCGTCCAGGAAAGCCTGGTGGAGATTAAAATTGCCCTCGGAAAGGTCCTTGATGGTTGTATATCCGCGGCTGACGGTTTCGTAGCCGCGCTTCATCTCCTGGAGGATCTGCTTGAACTGCGCCAGCTTTTCAATGTTCAAGGCCAGCTGCTGAACCTCCGCCGATTGGGCGGAAGCAAGGTGTAGCTGCCACAGGCAGCAGAAGGCGGTCAGTAAAACGGTGATTTTTTTCATGTCTTTGGGTGTTAAAGTCTTTGCTCCTAAAAAGGGGGCTGCTATACATGGCAATTGCCGGAGCATTCTTCTTTTGGTCAATGGATCAGCTCTTTAAGGGTCTGGTATTCCTGCTGCTTTGCCTTGCGACTGGTTGCCAGTCCGAGCAGCTTTTGGTTCAGGCGGTGCTGGGTGGTTTTCTTTCCCTGCATCGAAACGTACAGGAGGTCTATTCGCCGGATGCGCTCGTCATCGGTCATGGCCGCTTCGCCGTCCCGGATGACCAGCTCCATCTCGTCCAGGTCCCTGGAGGCTTCTTCATTCAGCCGGTTATAAAGCCCCCGGATTTCTTCCAGCTCTGCCGGGCTGAACTGCCCGCTCTGTCGCACCTTTTCAAATACGGCCGTCCGGCTCCGGAGCATCTGCCGTTCCATTTCCAGGATGGCAGTTACCTTGTCCTGGTTTCTGATGCCGGGTTTTACGGATTTGAGGCCGGCGAAATAATCCCTGTGCAGCGAAAAATCGCCGTTTTTGATATCGCCGATCAGCCGGGTGCCGTCTTTGGCAACGTTATAGCCATCCTTCAGATAGCCGGCATAGACCTTCAGGGCTTCGATCTGCTGGAGGAGGTACTTTTTCTGGGTCGCTTTCTGGCGGAACCACTCGCTCCAGGTCTGACCATGGGCGATATACTGGCTGAATACCAGCACCAGCCAGCACAAAATGTTTGCTGTTTTTTTCATCGTATAAGCTGTTAAGGCCTGAACTTTCCTTTTATTAAATGGTCCCAGGGTTTTGGTTTTGGAAACAGTCCCAGCACCGCGTTGATGCCCGGTATTTGCCGGTTATTTACCAGCCGGAAGGATTGCCCTTTGCCGGATGGCTGGTGTATAACATCCATCTGTTCCATTATGAACCCCTTTACCGTATCCAGATTGCCATGAAGAGTACACAGGATGTGGTCGCCGGCGTGTTTGTAGGCAGCATAGGTTTCCAGTTTGAGCGGTGCGGGTATGCCTTCGGACAGAAGGGTGCGGACATAGGTTTCCAGGCACTCGGCCAGCGTGCCGAAATTTATCCGATCTCCTTTGTCAAGTGAAAACCTTCCCCGATATCCTTTTTGGTACATCATGGTGGAAAAATCATCGATTGCCCTTTTGTATAGCTGCTCTTTCATTTGATGTTAGTTAAGTCCATATACTTTCTTCAGCATGGCCGCTTCCTTTTCATCAGTGGCCCTGGCGACGCTCAGGCCAAAGTTTTTCCGGTTGTAGCTGCGCAGGTCGATCAGGTTCCGGCGAATGGCATCGTCGCTTTTCCCGATCAGCTCCAGCCGTTTGCCGTCCGTCATCTGCGTCTGAAAGGAATTGGTAACCAGGAACAGCTGATCGATATTTTTCAGGCTTTCGTCCAGGATGGCCGTATAGACCCCGTACATCTGGCTGAGCTCCTCCGCGGTAAAGTGAGGGTCCCTCTTTAGCAGGTTCCAGGCCCGCTTGTATTCGTCGACCAGCTCAAGCTGGCGGGCGATGATATCCCGGACTTTTTGATAGGTACTGAGCAGGTCCTTTACTTTCTTCAGTTCCTGGAAGTAATCGTCATACAGCTTGCGCTGCTGTTCGGTCCATTCGGATATCTCGCGGAGCTTCAGTTTGGACATGGCGTTTTCCAGCGTCTTCTGTGCATTCTGCAGCCAGATCACCCGGTTCTGCTGTCGCTGTATCTGCAGGTCCATCGCTTTGATTACTTTTTTTACGGCTCCTTTGATGACATCTATGACCGGGATCTGGGCCTTTGCCCGGTAAGTAGCCGGCCCTGTGAGCAGGAGCAGCATAGCGAGAAAAACAATCTTTTTCATATACCTCTGGATTTTCGTTTTATGATCACTTTTTTTTGGCCACTTTCTGGCTTCGGCTTTACATCAGCCCTTATTTTCTGACCGGGCAGTCGCCGCGTAACAGTGGCTTTATGGTACATTTTCTGACGAATGCCATCCTGTATATAGTAAGCGTCATCGTCCTTTCCATGCCGTCGCGCCATTCCCACAGGATCGAGCACATAATAATTGGGAATCCCAAGCCGTACGACATTAGGTGGAAAGCTGGTTTGTCCCTCATCCGGGAATACCAGTTCTTTTAACTGCTTATCATAAAAGTCCGAGAGGTTGCGGGTCTCAGGATCGACGGTCATACGACCGATTTCTATACCCATTGTTGAGAAGTCGTCCTTCGGCCTTAAAAACCCGATACGAACATCGACGTAGAATGGGTAGCCGGCAATTTCAATAATCGGTAGCATGCCCTGTTTAGTGCGTGCCTCGAAGGCATCCCGGCCTTTGAGCGCTTTATAGGATTCGAATAATTCTTTGTTGTCCATTGTCTTTTTTTAATGGCTGCTGGTTTCCAGGGCCAGCATGCGGAGTGCCTTTTTAATGTCGCCTCCACACCTTTCGGTATATTCCTGAACCTTCAGCTTCTCGGTCTGTTCGGTTGAATAGGCGTAGTATTCTTCCACCGAAGGCTCAAATCGGTAGACCTTCATCAGCTGGTTGCCCAGATCGATATACAGTTCCCGGTAGATATAATTGGGATCATTGGCCTTGTTGACCGAAAGCACCTGTTGCCTGCCTTTGTCGGTCATGCCCAGCACCGCCTGTATCTGGTCGAATTTGTTCTGGAACTTTTTCAGGTCGAGCAGGATCTTGCAGTCGGCGTTGTTGATGATGGCTTCCTTGATAATCGGCGAGCTGATGATGTCGTCGATTTCCTGGGTAACGGTAATGGCTTCCCCGAAATATTTACGTACGGTCTTGTACAGGTACTTCATGAACTCGGCCATCCCGGAGCGGGCAATCGCCTTCCACGCTTCCTCGATGACGATCACTTTCCGGATGCCTTTGAGCTTTCGCATCTTGGAGATAAAGAGCTCCATGATGATCAGCGTAATCACCGGAAAAAGGATCGGATGGTCCTTTACGTTGTCCAGCTCGAAGACGATAAAAGGCTGCTGCATCACATCGAGGTTTTCGGTCGCGTTGAGCAGGTAGTCGAACTCACCGCCTTTATAAAAAGGGCACAGCACGTAGAGGAAATTGCGGATATCGAAATCGCGGTCCTTTACGCCATCCGTTTCCAGCTCTTTGGTAAAATGGGCCTGCAGGAACTCGTAAAACGTATCGAAGCAGGGAAAGAGGCGGCTGTTTTCTGCCAGGTGCTGGTAATAGGATTGCAGGGCATTGGAAATGGCCACGTATTCCGAGCGTCGGAAGCTTTCGTCGTTCTGCTTCCAAAGCGCCACCAGCAGGGTTTTGATGCTTTCCTTTTTTTCGGTGTCCAGCATTTCCCCTGTTGCAATATAAAAGGGGTTGAAGCGGATCGGGCTTTCTTCAGAATAGGTAAAATAATAGCCATCCAACAACCTGCACAACCCTTGGTAGCTATGACCCACATCCACCACCACGCAATGGGCGCCCTGCTGCACGTAGCTATGCAGCATATGGTTCATGAACATGCTTTTGCCCGAACCGGAACCGCCGACCACGACTTTGTTCCGGTTGGTGGTGATGCCCTTTTTCATCGGCTCGTCGCTGATATCCACGTGCAGGGGAACCCCTGTCAGCCGGTCGCCCAGGCGCAGGCCGAAGGGACTGTTCGAAGACCGGTAGGCAGTTTCCATGTTGAGAAAACAGCTGGCCTGCTCGGCAAACGTATCGAAGGACTCGTTCTCCGGCAGTTCGCCTTCGTTGCCCGGCAGGCCTGCCCACCAGAGCTGTGGCGTACCCTGAGTTTCCAGGTGGGCAACGGCGTTCATGCGGGAAAGGGCCGAAGCAGTCAGATTGCGAAGCTCCTTGAGCTCTTTCTCATCACGGGTCCAGCAGAGCAGGTTGAAATGCGCCCGGATCGGCAACCGGCTCTGGCCGATGGCTTCATTGAGAAAGGCGGCGGTGGCGTCCCTGCCGATGGTATTCTCGCGGCTGTAAGCCGATAGGGACTGGAGACGCCGGCGCTTGCTTTCCATGCGCTTCAGCGTTTTGGGCCCGTCGCCGATCACCAGGAACTGGTTGTAGATATGGTTTACCGGCAGTAACAGTCCCGCCGGAGCGGCAAATCCGATCGGAAACCGGGTTTTGTCCGTTGAATATTTATCATAGCCGATGGCCGGGCTGCAACCGGACGGCAGGTCTTCGGCATCGGCCAGGGTGTACAGCTGGCACCTGTTTTCGCCGATGGCAAAATCGGGCTTAAAACGGATATCGTTCAGAACCGGGACCACCTGTTGCGGCGAGAGGAAAAGATAACGTTCCAGCAGCCCGGTTTTAGAGGAGGTTCCGGCAAGCGCTTCTTCAGAGAGCTGTTCCAGCCGTACCAGCCCGGAGTCCGAGAGTATGCGCCTGAACTGGCCGACCGGGTTCAGCAGTGCCTGCATCTGCTTATCAGGTACGGCGGCCGGAGCTGCCAGGTTCCTGCGGAGCAGGTTTGAAAAGGCAGAGCTCGCAGGCTTGAGGCCACCGGGCCTCAGCGTTATCATCAGGTAGCAAGTATGGGCCAGATAGGGCCGTTCGTTAAAAAAACGGTCGCTGCTCCGGAGCAGGAAATTATCGCCGCCCTCGGCGAACGCTGCCCGGTAGGCCGATTGTTCGAACCAATCCTGCTTGTGCAACACGCTTCCGGCAGGGAGTACTTTTATCGCCTTCAGCCATGCCTGGTGGAGCGCCTCGTATTCGGCGTCCGAAAGGGAGAAGATTTCCGGGAGGCTGACTTCGAAGGCGATGGTAATGTCGCCACTTTTGGAAAGCAGGCAGCCCTGTTCGATCTTCCAGACCGGCAATACCTGTTCCAGCGGACGGCTGCTGTCCGGTGAACTGCGCTGCTGAAGCAGCATGGCGGCAGCTACCGCTATGGCGATGATAAGTAGGAAGACCATATTTGTGCTTAAATGTTTGGTATTATTGGTTGGACGTTAAAGGTTTTGAGCGCAGATCAGTAAACGGCTTGCGGGAACGGGCAATAATGGCTTCGGGGACCTGTCGCCAGGCCAGTGCCTTCATCAGTCCGTGTTCGCCGTATTTGTGGCTGTAGCGGTAGACGGTGAAAAACAGGAGCGAGCCTGCGAGCAGTACGAGGGGAAGGCACAGGTAGACCGGCACGCCCAGGATGTACATGACCGAGAAGCCGACCAGCAGTGCCGCCAGTCCCAAAGCCAGGACATAGATGTACTGGGCCTTCAGTCCCCGGAACTCCACCGGGCGGTTGACCCCTTTGTTGATTTCATAGATCAGTTCGCTCATACGTTTGTTTTTAAAGTCCTTTCTTGTTGCCCCGCCAGCTTTTGAACCAGCGCCCGGTTTGCTTCTTTTCCCGGTTGGCCCGTACTTTTTGCGCCCATTCGGTTTGCTCCAGCGGAATTACCTCTGCTTTCAGCCCCTCCCGGATCGGAAAGACTTTCAGCAGTTCGGCGACTGGCTGGTTCATTTCCCGGGCAACGGCCACCGGGTCAAGCGTAAGCTCATAGGGGATCAGCAGCCGGACGATGTTTTCAGGAAGGCGGGTGATATTTTCAGACAGTCTCACTACCTTTTTATTCACCAGATCGAAGCAGCACTGGTAATGTTTTGCGTCCCGGGTGAGCAGGAGCGTGTCCAGCCTTATTTCTACCCTGCGGTCGGTGCATTGAATGAGCTTCCGTCCCGGCCAGTCCACTTCAAAGCGGTTCCCTGCAATATCGATCTCCGGCAAAATGCCCGAGAGCCGCCTGCGCAACAGTTCCTCAGCCGAACGCATCATATTCCTCCTCCTCATCGTCGTCATCGTCCGTCCCGCGCAGCAGGCGCTCCGGGCATAAGATCTCCAGCGGGATATCGTATTTAAGGGCGATGCCCTCGGGGTCCAGCTCCATCAGTGCGGGAAGGGTGACCCATTGGTAACGGGTACCTAGTTCGTTGATTACGGTCGTATCCTCCGGTATGCTTTTTCGTTGCACATCATACAAGAAGGTGTACCCGTCGCCTTCCTGGTCGAAAACGCTGAAGGGGATCTGGTTATTGGCATTCGCCTTTTCCCGGAGTTCGTCCCGCTGTACGTCGACATAGAACGCGGTGCCTAATATTTCTACAATCGGTAGTTGCCGTTTCATAACATCAGTTTTGTTTAAGATTTGTTATACCCCGAAGAAGCTTTTCAGGACGGTGGCTACGACTACCAGGAAAATGCAGGCGCCGAACCAGCTGCTGGCCACCTTGGCCGTGTCCGGCTCTCCGGCCGACCATTTGTTGTACACTTTAACCGCTCCCACCAGTCCGGTGATGGCCCCGATGGCATACATCAGGTTGGTGCCGGTGGCGAAATAGCTTTTTACCTTGGTGGTGGCTTCCGTAATACCGGCGTTGCCGTCCTGGGCCTGTACGAGACAGGCCATAAAAACCAGGAGCAGGCCCGCCACAATACCTGTTGTCACTTTTCCGCTTCGCCTGCGGGCGCTGCTCCTGGTTCTGTTCTTGTATTTTTTCATCTTTCTGTTTTGTTTACTGGTTTGTAGCCTGGGTTGGCCGGGAGTGGCGGTAAGGATCTTCTACCAATCTGCCAGGTCTTCTGCACTGATCCTTACCCCGTTAATCTCCCAGGCCTTATTTATGATGTGATTGAAAACAGCCGTCCGGTAGGCAGGGTGCCGTAGCCCGGCGAAGCTGGCCAGCGTGGTTCGCAGCTGTGCAAGCAGCGCTTCCTTGCCGGCAGGGTTGCCTGCCTGTTCCAGGACGGTGTTCAGTTCACGGACCAGTCCCTGCAGTTCTTCGAACAGCACGAGGCTGGTATCTTCATAGGGTTCCCCGGCCTGCGCTATAGGGCCGGTTAAGGGTGATGCCTTGGAACGAAGGGCCTTTTGAAGATCGTTCCAGTAGAAGAGAAAAAGGACGGCCGACTCGTAGATAGCCAGAGCTGTTGCGGCGCCTGCCAGGTACTGGGTCCATGATATAGATTCCAACATATGCTTATCGTTTTAGTCCGGGTATGATCCCCGATTGTTTACGAAAGCAAAAGTGCATGGGCGTAAATCCTGTTTTTGCTACTATGGTATTAGCTAATAGATTTTTTTCTGAAGAGGCTTTTGGAGAAGGGGTTTCGTTTTTTATTAATTGCTTATGTGTCGAAAAGCGGAAAGCGAAGCGCATCCGGACGCGGAAAATGGGCAGGTTGCGATAGTTGAAGCGGTCTGGCAGGCCGGCTTATGCGACCCAATAAAGCCTAGTGGACAAAAATGAACCAGTCTGTCAAAAACCGACAGGCTGGTTGGGAAAGGAGGAAAACATGAATAGGCTGATTGGCCCGCTACTGATAGTATTTGGGATTTTCATCGGCATCGTCCATTCGACGGATAAGGGATTCCCTTAGTTGATCCAAATAGGTGGTGCGGTTCTTTTTACGGATACGGATGTTCTGCTGAAATACCGCATAGTAATTGCCGAGATCGACGTTGAAGGCACGCTGAAGCTGCGCGACGATCTGTTTTACATCCGCTTTGCCATGGTCGATGGAGCTGTTGCTATGAATGGCGTAGGCCAGTTCGATGAGTGATACTTTGGAGTCGGTCCATGGGGCCACTTTTTCTTCGTGAATTTCCTCCTCGTTTGGTTCGGTCCAGGCAGGGTCGAGCAGCCGGTGAACATATTTGTTCAGCCGTTCGAATGCCATGATTTTGGATAGCTTGAAGCTGGGCACGGTACAAAAACGGGGATCAAACTCGACCGCGCATTCGGAAACGAATATACCCGGATCGGGATTTTTTGCGAACAGCAGATGATCCTGGTCGGACCTTACGGCCCTGTGGTAATTATAAAGCGAAAGATTGCGCTGAAAATAAATACGGATGCGTTCCAGTTCCCCGGTCAGATAGCCTGTTACCAGTTCCGGGGGACCAGGCGGCAGGTTGGCTTCGAGGTAATAGACCTCCCGCCGGAAAATAAGTTCGCTCAGAAAGGCCGGCTTGATTTCTTTGAAAAAAAGAATTTCATCCGCTAATCCGTTTAATGGATTGGCGATGACGTATTCTTTGAGCCGGGTCAGCAGGTCCTGTACGGCCTGGCAGGATTTTTCCGCTTTCTGTAGCTTGTTTGCCGATTCCTTAGAGATCCTGTTAAGTGCCTCGTTCATTTCAGCCTGTAGTTCCTTCACATATTGCTCCATGCTTCACGTTGGTTTAAGTATTTCGTAATAATCCCTTTGCGGTGATACAAAACTGTGGGGTTTCGCTCCTGACAGGAGCATCAACCAGGGTTCAGATCGGGTGAAGTAGATGGAAAAATCCGTGAAGTATATTTTTCAGGGCTGAAACAGGATTGGATATACTTCAGTGGAATTCCTGCAAGCAGCACAAGCATTATATCCGGTCTATAAATTGGAACTAAGCCTGCCTGAGCGCAAAGAGCAAATCTAGCTGGCACAAATCAGAAAAACTGTGGAAAATCTGACACTTTTTTAAGCTAAATTGACTTTTTGAAAGAAAAATGAACGGTAATGACCAGTAAGCGGGCTCCAATCAATGGCGACGACGCTTGCTGGTAAACGTTTCTCTGGAAATACCCAGGTAACTGGCCAGGTCCTTAACGGGTACCTCCTGCATCAGCTGGGGATACAGCTCATAAAGGTTCTCTATTTTTTCGTCCGTCGAGAATTGTTGCCATTTGGTACGCTGGATGGCCAATACATAATGACGCTCCGTCAGCTTCAGCACAAAGGCCAGAAAATCCGGGCGGTCTTTTTTGAGTTGCTGCACATCAGACCAGCTGATGGCAATGCACAAAGTTTCTTTAATGGCTGTGATCTTTTCTTCCGACTGCTCCTGGTCGAACCAGCTATGGACGCCCACGATGGCATCGCCACCGCGCATAAACCAAACTATTTTTTCTGCTCCGCCAACGATAAAAGTTGATTTTACGAGTCCCTTTAGTGCGAACAGGCAATAGTTGCACAGTTCACCATAATTAAGAATAATCTCTTTGGGCTTATACAGCACCGGTACCGACCTGTGATGGAATAACTCCAATACCTCTTCCGATAAAGGATACAGCGCCTTCATTGCCTCAAATAGACGGCGGTAAGCGTTTTCTACGATTTCAGGCGGAATACGGTGTTTTGGAAGTTGCATAAAACGGCAGTCTGGTTCAGCCAAATTAAAAACCACTTCATTATTGTTCAACGGCGTATAAAGCCCTGCCGAAAAACACATTTAACATCGGAACCGTGGTAAAAAACGGGGGACATTTGGGCTGGTTATGGCAACAATTGCCCTTTTTATAATCATTGCAACATGCTATCGATCCAGGCCAGGCTGTCCGGAAAAGGAAGCCCGAACTGTGCAAAGTCCGGTTTGGTCAGGAGTATCCGGTTATTATCAGGATCGTCTTTTTGATAGATCACCGGCACCTGCCGGCCAACATATTCGACATAATTATCACTCACGTGATAGTAAGCCATAGCATGATATCGCCGCTCACGAACATAGTAAATAAATCGGAGGCCGGATTGCCCTGCGGTTACGGGCTGAAAATAGTCGATGAACTTTGCGGTTGTAAGAACACCGTTTGTAACCAATAGTTTTCGGTTTCGCTGCTGTTGCTTGTAATACACAAAAAGCAGCAGTAAAAAAGTTGCGAAGGCAAGAATTAAGAGATTTGACTTTTTCATAGATTGTATTGGAGCATAGCAAGGCGGGCCACGGAAAACCATGGCACATACACTACTTAAGCTACTTTTGAAATTATTCTTTGTTTGCTTTAAACTGCTGGAGGGTCAACGTCAATCCCAATAAAATGAAGCGTCCCAAACGATTGGTCCTGCTGTCTGTAATGGTTGAACCATAAACACTCCGGGAAACGCCTGTATTTTGATCCAGCAAGTCATTGACCTGTATTCTAAGCTTTACGGGTATGGTTTTCACAAAGCTGTACTCGAGAAATACGTTTATAATGTCGGGGTTAATGCTTACACCGTCGCCATAGCCGTAGTAAAATGTTTTGGTGTAGTCATATCCTACGGTATAGTTTTTTAAAAAGTACGCCTTCCCATTAATCGCTACTGACAGGCTTTGTGACTGCGTTCTGATAAGATTCTGTTGGTATTCGGTAATAGTCCTGGCAAATGAATAGCTAGCATTTACTTGTACATCTAACCGGTTGGGAATATCTATTTGTAACCGTGCCGATGGGGTAAATGTTAAACTGTTCCCGTCATTCCTTTGATCATCCACGAAGGAAATGTTTGTATTATAAGCAGAAGAAACACTTGCAGAAAAAACAAGTTTCCGGTTAGCGAATGGTTGTGTTAACCCTACAATTCCTACGACAGAAACGGCACCGGGAGCATTGACATAGGTTGTGGTTCTTCCTGTGCCATTGATTTCATTTGCCACCGACTGCACAATCTTATTTCTGGTTTCGTTAGCAGACAGGTCCAGGAAAATCGAATTCTCTGATGTTTTACTAAACCGGTTGTATCGTAAGTTAACCCTATTAGTAAATTCGGTTTTCAGATGCTGGTTGCCAATCAAAATATTGGTTAGGTTCGAACTATCAACTACAGGCTGAAGTTGCTCAAAACCGGGATCTTTATTCGTTCCTGAATAAACAAGGGTAAGTGTGTTGTTTCTTTGGAAATTATAAACCAAACGGATATTAGGTACAACATTTAGGTTGCGGTAATCAGTCGATATACCTGTTTTCTCAATTGCTCCGGACAGATTGGTTTCCTGAATTCCAAAGCCGGCGACCAAATTGAATTTTCGGGAAATCTTCTTAAAATTCAGGCTGAATTTATCAACCGTGAAGCTATAACGGTAATGATTGGTTTGGCCTGGACTTGGAATCATTTCATTGGATGCCGTATCAAAGTTTGTAACATCCCGGTTATTGCTGGTGTTGTTTTTGTTGTGCTTGTAACCGATTTCCAGGAAAGCGGATTTACTGACCGGTTCCGTATATGATACCTCGAATTGGGTTTTAAAACTTTTGGATAGTGTGGTGATATTTTGATGTTGATTCAACTGCGAGGCTACCGGGTTAGGCCGGAGGCTATCGACATCGGTAGAATCAATATTCAGGTAGCTGTTTCTGCTGTTTCTTTGACCGGTAGTCTGGGTCTGGTCAACACCAATGCTAAACGCAAGATTTCTTGCTGTTTTTTTAAACTTGTGGTTGAAAAAAAGGTTCACCCCGCCATTTTGAGATACGTCCTTTCCTTCGGATATACCAGAATTATCGGTAAAAAACCCGGTTCTCCTGATCTTTGCGATGCTGTTATTGGCCATATTGGCGGAAGAAGTTGATAGGTACGGGGTTATTTTAAGGTAGTCCTTCGCAGACATGGTATATTCAAAATTGGTCTGAAGCCTGTGGGTGATATTCTGCGAAGTGCCCGATCCGTTCCTTGTACTGTACCGTGTGTTTACCGGGTTGATATCCTGCTGTTCCGCGAAGCTGTTTGTAGTATTTTCTTTCCGGGTATAGGTGTAGCTGCCATACGCCAATAACTTCGCGGACAATTTGTTCCTGTAGTTAACACCTGCCGTTTGCGTACTGTTTAAGCCGTTGGCATTATTGGAAAGATCTTCGCTCAACTTGCTGTTGCTGGTATTAATATTGTTTGCGGTTCCGAGAAACGATAGTTGTTGTTCTGCGTTAAAATAGTTGGCTGTAACACCGGTGAAATAGCGGTCATTAGTGCCACCGGCAACGCTTGCGCTGCCAAATGAACCTTTATGCTTACTCTTTGTGTTGATATTGAGGATTCGTTCAGACGTTCCGCCTTTGATACCGGTTAGCCTCGCCTGCTCGCCGTAATCTTCAATGACCTGGACATTGTCTACTATGGATGCCGGAAGGTTTCTGGTGGCTGTTGTAATGTCGCCACCGAAAAAATCTTTGCCATTCACTTTTACTTTGGTCACCTGCTGCCCCTGCGCATTAATACCACCACTTTTATCTACGATAATTCCTGGAAGCTTTTTAATAACCTCTTCAATGGTTGCTCCGTCCTTCACTTTATAGCTGGCCACATTGTACTGAACAGTATCTTCTTTTACAATCATCGGGCTGGCAGAAACAATTACTTCGTTAAGATTATTTGGAGCATAACCTAGAACGATCGGTTTAATTATATAATCGCCGCTTGTATTACTGTCTGGCTCGTAATTGGCGCTAAAAGCCTTCTTTCCCAGGAAATTAACTTCTATTTCAAAACGAGGGCTTTTTATAGATGGAAATCGGAACGCGCCATTCAACCCTGTGTAAGTAGTTTTTACGTTACTGTCTAAAAACAATCTCACCATTACATTTGAAAATCCTGCACCAGAAGTATCAACTACCTGGCCAATTATATTGCGTGATTTACCCTGAGCAATGCACACGGCTAATGAACACAGTATGGCCAGTATGCTGCGCATTCCTTATATGATTGTAAGCAAAAAACTATTACCTACTATTTGTTAATTTTAAGAAATCTGAATAGGATTTATATTCAAAATTTCCACTTTCGTGGATCAATAATTGAGGAGATGGTTCGGCAACAATCTCCGATAGCCTTTGAGTCTTGATATCATTTGTCCAGAAATAGTAGACATCTTTTACACATCCAGCAATATTGGCATACCTATTGTAAATAGAAAGCATTGACATCAAGTCCCTTTCCATAAAAACAATAATGTAGAAAGATTTAATCTTTCCACTATAGAGGTTACAAATATCTTCAAAACATCTGCTACAGTTTTTCTTCGTAGCAATCATATAAACTGCTTGCTCGGTGTCATTTAAAATGACAGGTTTATTATAGACAGAAACCAATTGGCTTGAAATAGCCGAGGTTAGGCTATCGTTTATACAAAATGCAAATTGGCTGACACTTAAAAAGAGTATTATTAGAGCAAAGCTTTTCATAACTTATATTTTAATATTCGAAGCTGATATCCGCGGGATATTACATCGTTAAATAACCTTAAATCCAAACTATCTATAGCTCCAGATTTGAACAACTTTTCATCGTTGTAGGCTATAGCGTAAATTTGCTTTTTATAGAAGTAAGGTGCAATAATCTTGTCATTGATTATATCAACTACAAAATAGTCTTCAGGGATTTTTAGATTTTTTTTTCGGCCGGTCTGAAATTTCTTATAAATCAAATAAGTTCTATTTGTTTTTAAATTATATCGGTATAAATCCCTGTAATCCATTTCGTATCCGGGTCTCGAAACCGACAATATCACCTCTTCATTTTTCCATTTAAAAACTTTTTCTATAAAACTAAAATCGCTCCTTATTTCGGCTATTTTTTGGGCAATAAAATCTTTTGAATATACTTCTGAGACATATTCGGAATTTTTATTCTCATTTGCATAATGTTCTAGCTCTGCCCGATCATGTCTAATAATAGAGTCAATTTTTGTCTCATAATTAGTGTTTTTAGATTTTTCTTTATCTGACAAAAATCGAACTGTGCTTTCAGATACTTTATTCAGTTTAAAATCGTATTTGAAAACCCGCCCGCTAAGCCCTGCGAAAGCATATATGAAATGTTCATCTGCGCTAACAAGGTTTGTTGAAAGGTTTCCTAGTATTACGCCTGGAAACTCATGTACGACTGTCTCCTCAAATCTTAATTTTTTTACATTAAATATATTCAAGAATAAACCGGTCCCCCCATCTGCGGGGTGGTGATTATACAAGGTATACAGTAAAACCAAGGAATCATTCAATTTGACCCCGGCATTAAAATCTGCACCCTTTTTGCTAAAAGATTGCACGTTATTTCGCCTTGTGAAAAAAAGCTGTCCGTAGTCAACAAATATTGCATAATCACTGCCAGGTATAATATCCTTTAAAAACATGTTTTTGGATAGTGGCGTAAATTGAAGACTATCAATAATCTTGTCAGTTCTCAGGTCAATTTTTTTCATACTAAAAATTATTGCAGTATCGCCGGTTTGAGCTCCACCTTCTTTCAAATAAACGTACAGATAGTCGTCCATTCCCTGAATAAAAATCTTATCGTAGAACCTTTCTTTAAAGTCTACTTTAAAAGGAGCATAAAAAATTGGCTTAACCAATTTATATTGAGCTGAGGCTATGACATTAGAAACAATCAAACAAATGACAACATTAAATAATTGCTTCATTTTGTGTATGCTATTTAGGTGAAACTTTGACTTAATAAGTATACTCGACCAATTGAAAAGTATATCCATTTCTTATAATATCTTCATACTGCATTGCATTCAAGGAATCAGCCAAGCCAGACTTATATAACCGCATATTCCTATCCACTTTGTTATAGATTCTACTTTTATAAAAATAAGGGGCAATAAGTTCATCGTTCGATAAATAAACCGGAAAATAATCTTCAGGAATTTTAATCTCTTTTGCTTTCCCAGTGCGCCACTTGCTGAATTTTAAAGAAATGGCATTGGTTTTTAAGTTGTAAATATATACGTCTCTAAACTCCCAGCCATATCCCGGTCTAGACACTGTAAGTAGAACTTCATCTCTATTATCGTTAGTCTTAAAGACCTTTTCAATAAAGTCATATTGGCTACGTACCTCATTAGATGTATTCACCACAAAATCTTTAGAGTAGATCGTTGATGTATAGTTTAATTTGACGAGCGCTGTATCATTTTCTGAAAGTTTGTGGGCTAACTCCCTTCTTTCAGTGGCAACTAAAGAGTCCATTTTTTGCTCATAAAAATAATTCTTCAGCTTAGTTTCGTTTTCAAAGAGTTTTGTATCTTTTTCAGAGATAAAATTGAGGTTTAGATCAAACTTAAATACTCTTCCGCTTAGGCCAGCGAAAGCATATATAAACCTATCATCATTTGTAACCCAGTTTATCGTTAAATTGCCTAAAAAAGTACCTGGAAATTGGAACACCTTCGATCTAACTATTTTATTTGATTTCATGTCATACAGATTAAGGCATAGTCCAGATGACCCGTCTTTGGGATGATGATTGTAAAGCTCATAAAGTAGGGCTAACGACTCATTTAGTAATATTCCCGATCTGAAGTCGACTTTTTCCCGCAAAACTGTACCAGTTTGCCCATCTCTATCTTGATACACAAGTCTGTTGTGAGAAAGAAAAAGGGTACGATTTTTTCCTGGTATAATGTCTGTTATATAGAATTGGCTTGATAATGGAGGCAAATCGAAGCTATCGACAGCCTGATCAATATCTAGATTCAGTTTAACAACCCTAAAAGATGATTGAGAGTCGTTAGAGGTATATTTTGAGTATACATAGAGCGTGTTATCATTTCCTTTAAAAAGTAATCTTTCTCCATTTTTATCCTTAAAATCTATTTTACCTGGATAACGATAAATCGCCTGCTCGATCTTATATTGACCCGAAAGGTGAGTGTAAGAAAATAGCAGGATGAGGAATAAGTAAGTTGCTTTCATAATAGTTTTTGATCAATAGGTAACCCAAAATTTAGGTTACCTATTGAGAGAACAGTAATACATGCCGCTCAGTCTTAGAAATCTGTTTTTGAACTTTGCAAAAATGCTATTCAGTAGTTACAATGCTAAATTGAATTTCACCGTCTTTAGTGGCATTCCAAGTATAATATCCACCTTCAAAATCGGCTGAGCCAGAGAGAACACCTTCGTTGACGTTGGCAGAAACGATCTCATCAATATTTCCGTAATTTTCGATAACACGCGGGGGAACATGCCCATCCTTATATTTACATTGAGTCGATCCGGCCCTAGTGCAAGTTAAATTGGCCCCGCCGGTAAAGTGACTTTCCTCTACGCGATCGTAACCCGCCCTTTGGCAATCCTTTGTCGTATAATACACCGTTGCGTTGACTAGCCCTGTGCTGAAAAGGAATAGGGCAACAAAAATGGTCTTTTTCATTTTCTTAAATTCAGAAGTATTAAAGAATTATTTATTGTCGATTGTGTATGTTAATAACCCTTCGTTATAGGTCCATGCTACAGATCCCAGGTTACTTTTAAATTCTCCTCCGAAACGTCCTTCGGCAATTCTTTGCTGAAGGACGTTTCGGATTTCAAGGAAAGAAGCATCAATTTCCTCTGGCTGCAAATCACCGCAGGTTGGCGAATCTTCAAAACGGCAATCGCAATATCCAGGGTCATTGCAATCAAGGCGGTCCTCATCACCAGAACGGCCCTGTCTTACAGAGTTATAACCGCAAGGGCCACCATTATACTCAGTGACTCTTATCATAGCACTAGAATTTGTAATAATCAATAGAACGGCCGATAATGCCAGAATGATTTTTTTCATGGGAAAGAAATTGTGTGTTTAAAAAGTAAAATGAAGATTTTTTTGAACTTGAGTTTAGATCATAGGCGAGTTTTTAAAAAGTGAAAAATGACAACCGACCAGCGCGGTTTGAAGGAGATCAATAAAGCTTGAAGTTGTACAGGATATTTTGAAGCCATAGCAAACTGATTAAAAATGAATTGAATCACTCATTTAAGTGCAATGTATAATGCTAAACACACGAATACCGTGGGGCTCGTCGCATCACTTGTCCGCTGAGGCCGTAGGAAGCCGAATGAAGCAAGTAACACTAAAACGCCCACGGTATTCCGGGGCGCTTAGCATTAAACTTGACTGTTCATTCATTTGAAAGTTTCCTACATTTTCAGCTGACAGTCTGTTTTAGCTAAACGCTAATTCTGTATATGTATAGTCACAAAAATAGTTTCTTCATAGCATTCGCTTTGATTTTTTATTTGCCAGCAAATGTAAAATCAGTGTATAAACCGAACCAACCGTTATTTAACCCATTTTTACCCCGTTTTTAAACGGTTGACCTTACCGGTAGTTTTCATATCGACAATACCGGGTTTCACATAAAAAAAAGGACATATTCCGGTAGGAATGTGCATTTTCCATCATGACGAAAATGCACCTAAGCAAAACCCTGGTATACCGTGTCCCCCAGTTCAGCTACCTCGACAGACTGGGCGATTGCTGGGAAGAACTCAAGCAATCGATCGGCGTTTCCTCTACTCATTTTTATGCACTGATCAAAGACCTGGATCATGGGGACCTGGGCAAGCAGCCCGAAGCTATTCAGCATATCATCCGCAAATACTTTAACAGGTCGCGGTTCCGGGCAACGCCTTATGGCCGTTTTGCGGCAATAGGCACTGTAAGTATCAATAATACCGGTACCCCTGTTATCCTATCAAAGGAGCCGATCACAACGGCCTTCCGGGATTGGACGGATACAAATCAAATCCTGCCTGACTTCAGAGAGCTAGTGGCGCAAGATGCCCAGCTCTTTGCCAACAGCAGCTGGTATCTGACCAATTCCGAAATACGGTACGTTGGGAAATCCGGGACAGGCTATGAATTATCCGAAGTGCCCCAGGACCCTTTGATGGTGGCATTGCTTAAAGCATGTCGCAAGCCCGTTCGAATTTCTGAATTAATGGCGTCATTCGTCACTCGCAACGGCACAAAAACCCTTTTAAGCGTGCTGGAGCAAATGATGGCAGATCATTTGCTGATCTCCGAATTTCATCCCAATCTCATCGGCACCGATTACTTTGAACGGGTACCGCAGGTTCTTCCACCAGGCTCATCCCGGTACCTCATCACGGAACGCCCGGTAATTAGCGGAGCCGTTCCGCCCGGCCTGTTCAGGCATCTGCCGGAACTTATTGCCAGGTTGCACGGTCTTCTGCCATCCTATCAGTCGCAGGACCTGGATGAATTCAGGCAGAAGTTCCGCAGGAAATTCGGTGAACGCCAGGTGCCGGTCATGATGGCCCTCGACCCCGAAATGGGTCTGGGCTACGGCCAAATGGATGACGCGATGCTTACCGGCGAATTAATTGACCAACTCGCGCGGCGCAAGGAAGAAGCCAGCAAAGAACCGGAGTACTCAACGATCCAGCAACTGTTGCCTCACCTGCTGGACCGGGCAAACAAAGTGATCGACCTTGAGCACCTGCCCATACCGCCTAACCTTCGGAATAAGCCCTTGCCCAATACCTTGTCGGTACTTTGCTCGGTGGCTGACGACCTGGTGCAGCTGGAATATACGGGGGGCTGTACCGCCAATGCATTGCTTGGCCGGTTCACGCTGGCCAATGACGCCATATTGCACGAATGCCGCAGCCTTGCCCAAACAGAGCAACTGGCTAACCCGGAAGTCTGCTTTTTTGATATTGCCTATGGCATGGACGGGGTGGTTGGCAATGTACACCGCAGAAAATCCGTCTACGACCTTCAGCTGAGCCTGATGGATTATGACACTTCTGAAAACCCATTAACATTGGATGATCTCTACCTTTCGGTCACCGGTACAAAACTGATCCTTCGCTCGGCAAGCCTCGGCAAACAAATGGTTCCCCGGTTCAGCACCGCTTATAATTACCTGCTGAGCGACCTGCCGGTATTCCGGCTGCTGTGCGACCTGCAACACCAGGATACGCACAAAAACCTGGACTTTCGATTACGCGACCGGATTAAAGACCTGGATTTTTACCCGCGCTTGCAATTTAAAAACATCATTCTTTCTCCTATGACCTGGCGTTTGCAGATCGCAGAACTCCAATCGGCACAGGGTCGTTCGGACTCGGAACGCCTTTCTGCCGTGATCCGGGAAAAAGCCATGTCCGCTTTTGTGCGTACCGGCGGAGGCGACCAGACTTTGTGCATTGATACGGCCAGCCAGGAAGATCTTCAGCTGCTGTTGCAGTTGCTCAGAAAACACAGAAGCCTTTACCTGGAAGAAGTTGGAGTGCCCCGGTCCGGGCTATTGGTCGATCCCGAAAACAAGCCCTACCTGCCGCAATTTATGGTCAGCCTGTATCACCGGGAGGAAATCTACAAGGAACGGCAGCCGGCAGTCCCGGAAGACGGCCAGCCGCTTAAGGGAAAGTTTATCCTTCCCGGCAATGACTGGCTTTACTTCGAGCTTTACTGCCATCCCAAACGCAGCGACGAACTGCTAAAAGGGCCGGTAGCCGAACTGGTTCGTATGCATGGCCATTACCTTAAAAAATGGTTTTTTATCCGGTATGCCAAAGGAGGCCATCACCTGCGTCTTCGGTTCCAGCTCCATGATCCCGGGGAAGGGCAGGTCATCATTCCGGCTTTAAGTGCGCTGCTCCTGCCTATGGTCGAGTCGGGCCTCGTGGAAGACCTGCTCCTGCGAACTTACGAGCGGGAAACAGAGCGGTATGGGGTTCAGCATATAGCCGAAGCGGAATCCCACTCTTATACCGACAGCGATTTTGCCCTGCAAATAATTGCGATGGATTTAACCGACAGTGTCAAATATGAGCTCTGCCTGCTCCTGGCTGCTGAAGTTGGTAAAACCGGGATTATCGACAAACAGGTATTCAGCAAGCTGATCCATGATGCTTCCGAAGGTTATCTGTCCGAACATAGCGCCACGACCACTGAGTTCAAGGCGCTGAATACGGCCTATAGAGTATTTATGAAAAGAGAGCCATCCGTATGGTCCCCAATGCTCAAGGATGGAATTCATCGCTGCATAGCTTCAATGGTTGAGTTGATGCAGACGTATCTGCCCGGTGAACGGCCGTTTATCTTCACCTCGTTATTTCACATGCACATTAACCGCCTTTTCCCTGTTGCCCAGAGAACCCACGAAGCCGTCATCTACTATTTTATAGCCAAAGAATTCAAACATGGAAAGCATGCAGTGGCTGCTCCGGCATGGTTTACATTTCACCGGGTTTAGCATTCAAGGGTTCAAAAGCCTGCAAAAACAGTGCCCTGTACTTCGGCCCGATAGGAATCCTGGTTCCTTCCGAAAGCTCGATCAGGTTTTTATTTATACCGGTTACAAAGCGAAGATTGACCAGAAAGGTTTTATGAACCCGGCTGAATCCACACCCTGAAAGGCGCTCTTCCATGGCCGAGAGCGCCATATTAATATAATAGAATCTGTCATGTTCCATATTGATCCGCAGATAATTCGAATCGCTCTCTATGTACACCAAACGTGCCAGGTCAATGCAAATGAACCGCCCTTTCTTTTCAACCTGGACCAGCAGCCGGTTCTGTTCAAGCCGCATCCGCGGATCTTTTCCATCGTACCAGGCCCGCACCCTTTTTACCGCTTCCCCAAACCGCTCCACTGTCAGCGGCTTTAGCAGGTAATCCATCCCTTCCTGTTCGATGGCTGACAAAGCGTAGCTTCTGTCGCTGCTGACAAAAATAATCCGGGTCGTGCCTTTGATTTTTGCGGCAACATCTATTCCGTTAATATCAGGCATCTTAATATCCAGGAAAACCACGTCAGGCGTAATTTTTCTTTTCAGCAGCTGTTCCATCGCATGACGGGAATTAGTTTCCCAACCGATCAATTCCAGCTCATTGTTTTGTTCAATTAACCGGCTGATGATCCTGATGCTCGACAGCTCATCATCTATTATGTAACAACGAAGCCTCATAATTGAAGGGTCATTAAAAGTTCAAACGTGTTTTCTTCCGTTTTTACCTGCAAGCAATGCTTTCCCGGGTAGTTCCGGTCCAGCAGGTTTTGCAGATAAGCCATCCCGACCGAGGCACTTTCCAATGGACGCGCCCTCGCTTTGAGATTCCAGGTGAACAGCGACAGGGTTCGCTTTTCGCAGGTTATCCTAATCCTGCCCGGATGTATACGGTCATACAGGTTGCCGTGTTTAAACATATTCTCTACCAGGTTGGTAAGAATAAGCGGCGGAACGTTGTATTGCCGGCATTCGGGCGTTGCCCTTAAATCCATTTGCAACTGTAGCTGCTCACCGAGCCTGATCCTGTTAAGCATCACATAGTGGTTGACCTGGGCCAGTTCCTCCTCCAATGAAACGGCTTTTCCTGAAGGCTGGACAGCATATTGCATGACCTCTGCAAGTAAAGACACAGAGGTAGCGGCAGTGGCTGAAAGCTCAGCCACCTCACTGTGAATGAAATTCAGGGTATTGAAAATGAAGTGCGGTTTTATCACCGACCGCAGATAAGCTGTTTCCAGTTCCAGGTTTCTGACCTCCAGGTCTCTTCCTTCACGGGCGCGGCGGAGGCCTTCCCTGGAAAGAAAGTAGGCCGTGGCAAATCCTGTCAGGTAGACAAACCGCCAAAAGGATTTTTTACCCGAGAATGTCCAACCAACTGTTTGTCCGCTCCTGTACCAAAGGACAAAATAATCTGCTATATTCTGAAGCAACAGGTAACAAATAAACATAACCGTAAGCAAACAGACAGTTCTTAACAGCCGGCGATGCCCGGCATGCAGATATGGAGCGGCTTTATAGGAGATCAGAAAAAAAACAGGGATGTCAATCAGGTAATAAATCATCGTGGAAATGAAATGGAATTCATGGGTATAGGAAAACACAAAGCCCTGTTCATAACCAATAACCAGGAGAACGCCCGGCAGATGATATAACTTCCTTTTAGTCCTTTGTTCCATTTGTTTCGTACTGATTTTAGTTGCCCGGGTTTTCGCATAGACAATCGACCGTTTCACATAAAAGATTTCACGGTCGGTGTAGCTCATCATTATCTTTAATTATCGTTTTACTTAAACCCCGTTAATTATGAACATCATTAAAACCCCGACACACCGGAGAACGGCTTTCCGCTTTAAAAACCGCATTGTTGCCGGGATTGGAAATTGGGACACCACCAACAACACCACAACCCTGGCAAGCATGCTTCCGACCTGTACCTGTCCCACGCAGACCTGCCCCACCAGTCTCAAATGACAATCGCACCCGGAGCCTTATAGCCCGGGTTTTTTATTGTTCTTCCTTTGCAGTTTTTCGAGCGCTTTTTTGTTAACACATAGCGAATATGCCTTTTCACATAAAATTTTCGTGTCGAAGTATTGGGGTCATTTACCTTAGCACCAGAACCTGAAAACAGGGGTTATACAGATGGTTCGGGATGGCGTTTATCAAGATTCCGATAAAATGCCGATCCTGGCGCCAACCCTAAAAGTAACCTACAGCGCAATTTGGAAAAACCGTTTAAAACCTCTTTTTCCGATCGTTTTAAAGTATTATAATCTTTTAAACCGACTGTCTATGTTCTATCGCATCCTTTATCAATTTTCCTGCTTTTTGTTGGTATTGCTGTTCCTTTATACGGCCAGTAGCAAGCTGGTCAATTTTGATCGTTTTTACTTCGATATGGGCAACCAGGTTTTCCCTAAAAGCTGGAGGATGGTTATGGTCGTTGCCATTCCATCGATCGAGTTAGTCACAGCTATTGCGTTGTTATTTCCACGCAGCAGGAAAACAGGCTTAATCGCCTCCCTGGCCCTTATGTCTGTTTTCACCCTATACACCAGCCTGGTACTCACCGGCACATTCGACCGTATGCCTTGCAGTTGTGGCGGGGTTATACGCTCGCTCACCTGGCCGCAGCACCTGATCTTTAACCTCTTTTTTGTAGGGATCACTCTGCTCGCCCTTTGGCTCCATAATAAAACAGATCACAGACAATTGGCCGTCCCGGCTTCTTAATAAATTCTTTACCCGACTGCGCAGTCAAAAAAAGGAGTAGCCGAAAACCTTTAGAACAGAGTAGGCAATTTCTTAATCCAATCAACTTTCATTTTATGAAAAAGTTTAGTCTATTACTCGCCGCTGCCGCTGTACTCGGTGTGGGCAGCGCATTCGCCACTATGGAGGACAGCATCTACGTGCAAACGGCTCCGGGCACTTTCGAGCTCAAGACCCTCGCGGGCGGTACCTGTGAAGAGGCTCAGGGAAAACACTGTGAGTACCGGCTTAAAACAAACGGTGATCCGTCCAATCCCAACGACTTTACTCCGATCGATGTCAATGCCGAATGGCAGCCATAAGCGGAATTTTTTCATAAGCAGGGTGGATGTCTATCCACCCTGGCTTTATCTTTTTCCTTTGCTTATACTCCCTTCAGCAAGCGCTTCCTGTAACAATGCCAGCAGGCCTTTTCGGTCGTGTGGTACCAATGCCGAATAAACTTTTCCATTACCGTCCAGGAGCACTACTTGCGGAAAGCCCGTGAAATTATAGTGCCGGATCAGCGGGTGGTCAAATGCTTTACCCTCCGTGAACAGGCTGATGGAACCGGGTGGCGTATACCTGCCGCCACTGACACTTTCTTTCCATTTACCGGCATCCCGGTCGGCATTGATATTGACAAATACAATCCTGGGATCATCTTTATAGATGGGTATGATATCCCTGTGCAATAGTTCCGCAAACTGCAGGCAGGGGCCGCACCCGGTAAACCAAAAATCCATCAGGACGACTTTACCTTTGAAATCGACCAACCTATGTATTTTACCGGCTGTATCCGGAAGCGCAAACGAAAAACTGTCGATTCCCTTTGAATACGCCGCCAACTGACGGCGCAAGTAGCCCTGTGCAATCGTATCCTTTAGCTTGCTAAGTGCAATACGTATACAATCCAGGTAATCGCCTGTTGTGCTATTTGCATCGGGCTTATAGCCCATTAATAAATGAGTTGTAAGACGATCAAAATAAGGCCCCTTAAAAGAAGCGGCAATCTGATCATAAAGTGCCTTTAAGGATGGGTTGCTGGGATATACTGCGAAGGTTGCACCGGTCCTCAGGCGTTCGAACAGCAGTTTTATATACTCGGGTGATTGCGCTGTTATAACATTCACGGTATCTATTGGCCGTGCAGCCAGCTCATCGTATTGCCTTTTCAGATAGTTCAGCTCTGCAGCGGTTGCCTTGGGGCTGAGCCTCGGGCTAAGAAAAAGAACACCTCTTTCATAAAGTTTGCCGATAACCCTGGCTTTGATCAGGGTGGCTATTTCAGGTATCATACCCCTACTTCTTCCGTTGATAAAAGAAAGACCGTAAGCAGACAGGCTATCACTACGGCCGAAATTTCTCTGCATAGGGCTTCGGATGATCCGGGAGCCCAATCTCCGTGCAAGTTTTGCTATTGCCGTATCTGCGGAATAAATACTTTGATATTTGGCAGCTCCTGTTCCTGAAAAGGACATTTGCCAGTCTCCACCGGCTTCACGTGACCCGGTTATTGTAATATTATCTCCGGGTTCAGCGTAGTAGCTAAGCAACGCAGAATTTTCCCTGAGACCGGCACCATCAATACTGAACCGTTGCGGAACGTTGCGAATGGGAATTCTGAACGTATAGATGCCCGTCCCATCCTGTGTAGCAATCGTACGTTGACTGTTCAGCTCACCGTAGATGTAGTTTCCATAAGTTGTCAGTACCAGCGTGTCGCTGCTTTTTAAATGTTCACTTTTCAGGCGGATCGTCGCCCATTCCTGTTTTGTGTTTTTAGTTTTTGCTATCTGACCGGATGCCGGTAAAAAGTTTACCAGCGCCAGCATGATTATAATCAATGCTATTAATCGTTTCATCTTTCTAAAAATCTATCGTTCATTCTGCGCAATGCCGCTCAACCGGATCTCATCATCCGGGATCGGTAACACGTATCTCTTATCATTAGGCGGCAGTATATAACTCTGCCCGTTTAGTACATGGGTCACAGTTTTGGCAAATCCAGGTTCATGGTTCAACCTCCTTAAATCTTCCCAACGAATGTTCCCTGTAAACGGGAGTTCTTTTCTCCGCTCTTCCAACACTTTTTTTAACGCTTCGTCCGCAGTTGCGGGTTGGTAACTGCCATAGGTGCCTGTTTTACATCGTTTGACAAGCAGGGCGTTCAGATCAGCCGCAGCCCCCTCTTTATTGTCCAGCCTCGCCTGGCATTCTGCCCGTATGAGGTAAAGTTCATTGGTGGCCAGCCCCGAAAAGTAGATACCGCTTCCCGTGTACTGCCCGCGGAAATACACATTTCCATTGCCACGGTCCTCAAAAAACAGGTTTTTTCGCAGGTCATTTGTCCCATACAACCGGTAGAGTTCCGGGGCAACCATCAGTTGCTGGTACCCCATGAGATTAAAATTGCCTGTTTCACTGTAAAAGATGATTTCTGCAAACTTTTTATCAAATGCCGGCATACTATAGTTAGGAGCTGCGGGTGCGTTCAGTGTATTAAAGTCTGCCAGCGTTCCATTGGCGGTAAGCGCCGATGTAGCATAATCTTTAGCCAGAGCATAATTGCCCATCAGCAAGTAGGTCTTCGCTAGCATGGCCTGTACCGCTGTTTTTGAAGGACGGGTGGCAACCGCCTGGAGTATAGGCAATAGTTGTTCCGCTTCTTTCAGATCAGTAATAACGCGGGCGTAGCATTCAGCTACACTGGCCCTGCTTACTGGCTCATTTACATCAGCGCTGTTTTTTAGTATGATGCCGGGATCAGTAGCCGCCGTGGCCTGATCGTAAGATTTGGCAAATTCTTGCAACAGATTGTAGGCAGCAATTGAACGGTGCGCAAGTGCTGCGCCTTTCAGGGCGTTCCATTGTCCCTGGCTGCTTGGGCTAGGATCAATTTTAGCAAGTCCCTCGAGTACAATGTTAGCTGCTGCAATCTGCTGATAACCGTTATTCCACTCAAATCCTAACTCCCCTTTGTAGATATCCTTATCGAATATATAAGCACCACGCTCCTGGTTAGTAGTCCCTGTAAGCCAGATCGTGTAGAGTAACGTCATATTGTCTGAACCGAGAATGCCAAGGGCAGGCATACCTTCGTTGAGCGTTTTGTCATTGTCCAGTACCGTCTGGAGGTCTGCGAGTGTAGTCGGTACCACATCCGATTTATCGGATTTTTTGTCCAGCCACTCGTCCTGTTTTTTGCAGGAAACAAGGGCAAGAAAAAGCAAGGTTATTATAAAGTTCTTTTTCATCTTATAATTGTTTAAAGTCCAACCTTCAGGCCTAATGCATAAGTTCTTGGGTTGGGATATTCAATGGCCGTTGTTGCCGACGAATAATAGTCAGGATCGGCTCCGATCTTATTCTCCCGCCAGAGTATGCCCAGGTTATTGCAGTAGATGTACAGCTGTAAACGGCTGAATGGCGATTGCTTCCACTGACTGCGTGTCAACTCATAGCCCAGTGTAATATCCTGCAGGCGGATATGATCGCCACGATGTACGTTGACCTCGGCGCCACGGTAGAAATTGGACCGGTTGGAATTAGCGGGGTAAGCCAGTGAAGGCACATTGGTAATGAGCTCATCACCCGGTTGCCTCCATCTTGAAGCTATTTCAGATCGTGCACCGTTTCTGTTTAATGCACCTGCCAGGTTGATGGCCGGTGCATTGGCGTGAAAGTAGTAGCCCAGCTTGTAGGTAACATTTGCCGATGCAGAGAACTGTCGCCAGGTAATTGTATTACGTAAAGCGCCAAATACCGCAGGCCTTCCCGAACCATGATATACCAGTTGTTCCGGGGTCGTAGTTCTTAGAATATTCAGGTAGTCCTTGCTCGGCTGACCGTTGAGATAGCCAATCGGATCGCCGTTTGCCGGATCAAGACCGGCCCACCTGTAACTATAAATTCCGTACAGCGAACGTCCCACCACCGCGAGCTGCCCGGTCACCTCCGGCAGAGAGCTTGCCACCGGCGGATCAACGAGCTGGGTTGCGTAAAACTGAGCGCTGTAAGCCGTCACTTTATCTTTCTGCAAGGTGGTCAGCAGGGATGCCTGCCAGCCAAACGCATCTACCCGGCCCGTGGCATTAATCGTAACATCCATCCCCTTTGTGCGCGTACTCGCCGCATTTCCTTTAAAAGACGCAAACCCGGATGATGGCGCCAATGGACGGCTCTCGATCAGGCCAAGTCCGTCTTTCCGGTAAAATTCAAGAGTACCCGTAAGCGTGTTGCCCCGCGTGGCAAAATCCATACCCAGGTTGACATTTCTTACCCGCTCCCAGCTCAGTTCGCTGTTCGGCGGGTTCTGGATAAATGCGTACGGCAAGCCTGTCCTGGAACTGGTTAGTGTCGTAGCGGTCAGGTAAGCCGAGGCATTGTAAATATTGCCATTGAAACCATAAGTAGCCCTGAGTTTCAATTGGGGCAACCAATCGAGTGAGTAAAAAGGTTCGCGGGCGGCGTTCCAGGCAATGCCGGCTGACCAGAGGGGTGTAATTTTATCGTTTGTTCTTACCCCAAACAGGTTGGCACCGTCTTTCCGGGCACTGCCACTGATCGTATAGCGGCCATCATAGGTATAAGAGGCGTTGGCGTAATAAGAAATATAGCGATTGGTTGTCCCCGCCACGCTGCTCTCAACGCCCGGCAAACGCCCTGTACCGGAAGGGTTTTTAGGGTACGACGTTTTAAAGTCCAGGCCCGTAGCGCCCGTGCCCAGGTTATCATCATAGCCATACGAAGTCCGGCCATAGCCTTCGGTTTCCACCTGCCGGATTTCAGCGCCCGCAATAGCATTCACCTCGTGTTTATCCGCAAACGTTTTGCCGAAATTCAGTTGTGCCCGGCCATTATTAGAGCGCAGCTCACTACTGTACAGGTTCAGGATACCACCCACCGGGAAATTATAGGTAAACTGGCCGGTCGTGGTATTACGTACCGAAAACTGGTTGACCAGGTTGCGGGCATAATAGGTGTGTTGACTCCGCAGGTTGCGGCTGTCCGTACTTTGCCCTTCGTATTGGTACTGCAGGTCAATATTCAGGTAATCGATGAATTTGTAGCTGGCACCCGTGCGAATGATGGTCGATTTTGTTTTTACGGTATTATCGGCCAGTTCCAGCTCCTCCAGCGGGCGGAACGTCCAATCCAGGAAGCCTAGCGGGACCGTACTGTCGATATAGCTGTCACGGTAATTCTGGGTAAGTCGGGCGGGGTTGCCGTTGTCATCGGCCAGTCGTGCATAGGGCCAGAGGCCGTACTTGGCGCCTGCTCCGCCGATCCCGAGCGACCCATAACGTAGCCCGGTGGAGCTGTTGTCGCGGTTGCCCTGGATGTAATTAATACCGGCCGTCAGCGTCAATCCTTTTACCGGCCGGTAGGTCTGGTAGGCATTCAGCGTCAGCCGGTCATTGCCGGACCGTTTTACGTTATCCAGGTTATTATCGTAACCCGCACTGAATGCATAGGTCGCTTTATCAGAGCCTCCCGTCAGGTTCAGGGCGTATTGCTGGCTGGCAGACGTACGGTACATGTATTTTGAAAAATCATCCCGTACGTCGATGCTCCGGTAAGGGTCGATCAGGGCCGTTGCCTGTGCATCGGTCAGTTGGCCGTTTCTTTTCCGAAGCAGTATTTCAACCACCGGCGACAAGGGCGGGCGTGTCGTCGTGTTGGTAATATCCGCATTAAAATAGCCCAGGTCAAAGAGCTGCTTTTCGATGTCTATATATTCGCCGGCATTCAGAAAGCCGTGGGAATAATACAGATCAGGTTTTTCACCGATGGTCAGGTTGGCGTTCAGGGTAATGCTGAGCGGCTGGTTGAGCCGGCCCTTCCGGGTGGTAATAACGATTACCCCATTGCCGGCACGTGCGCCCCATATTGAAGCAGACGCCGCATCTTTCAGCACCGTGATACTTTCGACATCGTTCGGGTTGATGTTGGCGGGATCGCCTTCGTAAGGGAAGTTATCCAATACGATCAGGGGATCGGCGTTTACTTTGGGATCGATGGTGCTTTTCCCGCGAATGGCAATGCCCAGCTTTTCATTCGGGCTGGCGACGGTCCGGTTAAAGATCAGCCCGCTGGTAATGCCTTCCAACCGGTCGAGGATATTGGTCGATACCCTGCGGTTGATAATCGCGCTGTCCAGTTGTACAAAGGAGCCGGTGGCCCGTTCCAACGGAAGCTTTTGGTATCCGGTGGAAACCACCACTTCGTTCAGTAGCGATGCATCGGGTTTTAGCTGAACCGCAATCGTTTCACCGGTGGCCGGTATTTCTCTTCTTTCATAGCCGGTAAAGGAAATGATCAGCGTGGCGTTTTCAGGTACGCCGTCCATCCTGAATTTTCCATCTGTTCCGGTGCTGGTTTGCTGGCCGGTTTCTTGGATGGTTACACCCGCACCGGGGAGTGGCTGGTTCGTTTCATCGGTTACCAGCCCGGTGATGGTTTTCTTTTTCACCGGCCCGTTTCCGGGTTGCGTCTTCTCATCCCTCGATACAGCAATCAGCTTGCCGACCTGCTGAAAGACCAGCCCCGTCGTTTGTCGGAGGAGGATCAGGGTTTCTGCCAGCGTGGCTTTATTGACTTCGAGCGTAACAGGCTTTAGATTCGCTACGGTCGTTTGGTTGTAGGTAAATTTAACCCCTGCCTGTTTTTCGATCTGCCCGAATACTTCGGTGACCGGCTTGTTTTTGATGCTTAGCGTTATCTGCGCATAGACGGTTTCCCTTGCCATCAGGGCAATAAAAAAGAAAAGGCCAAAGAGCAGCGGCTTTAAACGCATACGCACAGGGTTTGGTTTACGGTAAATTCTTACCATATTTGGTTCAGGTTTAGTAGTTAATGATTAGACCAGCTACATAACGGCATAAGGGGTCAGAGTCTTTGTCCGGTTGCAGCAGCACTTCTGTACAGGTTACGGATGGCCGGTATCCACCGGCCATCTAACCTTGCAGTAAGCTCCCTGGGAGCCGCCTGCGCTATTTAACTAACACTAAATGTTCATGGATTTGGTAATTAAAGTGATTGGAAAGACTCAGCGCCTTTAGGGCTGTTTCCAGTGATTCGTTATCGAGGCTGAGCGTTATTTTCTCTTTCAGGAGGGTTTGTTTTTCAATTTTTATCTTCACTTGGTATCTGCGTTCCAGCGCGTGGATCACATCCAAAAAGGGCTCTTCCCGGAAGCTCAACCGGTTACTCCGCCAGCCCGCTATATCACCAGCCGGCAGGCTCGTTCTCAAAAGCCCGTTGTTTTGGTTGTTGATGGTGGCCAGTTCGCCGGCTTTCAGCGGCGTTGAAGGCCTGTTACGCCCGTTGGTCTGTACGCCTACCATACCGGTAGCCACGGCCACGCGGGTCTGTTCATCGTTGCTGTATGATTTAATATCAAAAGAAGTTCCGAGTACGGTAACCTTTGCTTCGGCAGTCTGCACTATGAACGGAAGGTTTTGGTGATGCTTCACTTCAAAAAAGGCCTGCCCGTTCTTTAAGGCGACCGATCGCGAGTCACTGCTGAAGGATGAAGGATATTCCAAAGTCGTTCCCGCATTGAGCGTAACGACAGAGCTATCGGGTAAGAGTACTTTTTTGATCTGCCCGGCAGATGCTGAAACAGCAATGATCCTGATGCCATCCTGCCGCAGCAGCCAGAAGTTGCCGAAAATAATTGCCAGGCAGGCCGCTGCTATAGCGGTGCTGTAAAGCAGTAATTTGAAAACCGGGATCTTTGTACGCCTTTGTGGCACTGCGATCCGGTCCCGCAGGTAAAGACGGCTTTGTTCCAGCCGACGACGGATCAAGATATCCTCGGCGATAGATTCGATCCGTTCGGTTTCCCAGTTGTCCGCAATGAGCTGTTCTACAAATGCTTCATCGCCGGTCGTGTAAAGAAACCAGAGCAGTTGTTCGGCTTCTTCTTTTGCCGCGGTTCCCTCAAGGTAGCTTTTAAACTGTTGGCTGATAAGTTCCCTGTCTTCCATTTTTATGGGTTTATACAGGTAATACGATTATCAGAGGGGGTATGTCGGCTGGTCCGGTAAAAAAAGTCAGAATCCCGTTAAAAGCAATTTTGTAATCATGATTGCAATCTCCGGATCGTTCAGATACTGGCTGATGCCGTGCCTGTTTTCCGTAGCGTTGATCCCGACTATATTTTTAACGGGAGGGGAAATGTTGAAATGCCTTTCATCCAGTGGATAAAGGGAAACAATATCCCTGGTATCGTAGATGTTCAGCCAGTCGCCGTGCAGTGCTTCGGGACGGCGAACTCCCTGCGGGAGCTGCCGTTTTACCGCTTTTACACCAAGGGGAGACCCCAGTGTTATTAATCCACGGATATCGCAGTGTTCGGCATGCAGATGGCTTAACACATCATAGGCGATTATGGTACCCAGCGAATGGGCGATAATAATAGTGGGCTGATCCGAAATAAAGCTTCTAACAAAATGGTTGATGTCATTCCGGATAAAACCGACTGCCAGGTAAGCGGCCACATCTTTGGTCTTTTTCCGGATTGAATAATTTCCTCCAGGCGCTATCCACCGGTCAATGATACGGGCCAGTGTGATGACGGGCCAGGAATTTTGCACGTCACGGCTCTTGTAGTCCTCTTCATTGGTGTCAGGCTCAGCTGACAGGTCAATTTCGGCGTTTTCTGCCAGTTCCATCAGGAGCTGTTGCTCGAGTTCAAGTGCAGGATCTTCGGGCAGTCCGGGACCACGCATCCTGTATTCGCCACTGTCTATTTTCTCCTGGTATTCCTGCTGCAATGCGATCAGCTGATTTCCGAAATACGGAAAATCAAACACCAGCTCCCCGGGCATGATCAGCCCGGCTTTATCAAAGCTCTCCCGGAGCGCCGATACCCATTCATTTTTAAGTATCACTTCCTCTTTGTCCTGTTGGCCCCTGCCGTGGATGAATAAAATTCTCATGGCTAAAATGCTGAATAGTTATAATACCGGAAAAAATTATCGATTACTTCCGGCCGGAACGAAGTCCATAAACCCGGGTTCAGATATTCTTTAAGAGAAAAGCCGCGTTCTCCGAAGCCGGTTTTCAGATAGGACCATCCTTGGGTGAGTATGGGCATCAAACGCGTACTGCCTCTTGCCGGCGTACGTCCAAATACAAATTCTTCCAGGCTACGATGGCTGGCGAGGTTGCGCAACATGGCAACGTCAAAAAGAACCGGTTCGCGTTCACGGGCCATAAAATCATAAACGGATAACACCCCTGCCCGGTTCCCGGTTTCCATATAGGCGTAAGCAGCGAACAAGCCAAGCATCGGATCGAGCGCTTTGTATTGCCTTAGATTTTCTGCTGCCAGATCACCGCCTTCAAAAACACCCTGTTTGGCCGCAGCAATGATCAGTGATTTTCTTTCCGCTATGTAACCAGCTTCATATTGGTACAACTGGAACCGCTGTTCATTGGTCCCGATAGGATAGTAATCCAGCAGTACCAGATCTTTATTTTCGTTAAATATCAGCCGGCAGGCAAATCCGGGCAGCACTGTTATCGGGATACATTTTGAGTTATCACCGCCTGTCCGGATAACTGCGCTATGGCGGGTATACCGTTCGGCGGATCTCCAGGGACGCTGAAGGAAGTAAACACCGAAATTTTCTAAACCGATTACACGGATTGTCCCTTCAGGTGTATTTGCTCCCCTATAGGGAAGGCGGATTAAATGGCCCTCATCCGGAACCGGATTGCTGATAATATTGTTAATGAAGGAGGAGGTTTCGTTAATATACTGGTAGGTTTCAGGCTCGCTCTTCCGCAACGTTAAAAGTTTCTCTTCCAATGATTGTCGGTCCGGTCGGTCGTAATCGCGATCATAAGGAGCCTGTGCTTCTGATACAGGAGGGCCGATACCATGAATTCCTTCGGGCATGTATATTATTTTTGAAAGGTAAATAGGCGCCCTTGAATTTACTTCCCCGAACGGATGTTGTTTAATGGCCAGTCTTCTTTCGGCAATCAGCAAAGGTATCCGTTCTTCGAGGTACTCGTTCAGATCGTAGGAGATGACCGCCATCACAGGAGGCGTCAGCATATTCAGCTCCTTAATTACCTGGGGGACCTGGCCGTACAGACAATCAAGCATGCATTCGGTATATATGCCACTATATTTTCCATTGGGGTCCTTTACTTCCTTGGCCGAGCTTCCCGCCCTTGTGGCGTAAAGCACATCGACCCTGGTCCTGGTATCAGGGACTGCCTCATTGGGGAAAATACTCCCCCCGCTGACGCGCAGTTCATCAATGCTCGCTGCTACCGTTCTGCAGGAATCCGAAATGAATACCACATTTTCAATACCAAAGTTCAGGGCATCCTCTTTGCTGGCTCTCAGGTTAACCCCTTCCGTGCTCCGTCGCCTCGCATCAGAGAGAAGCCATATCTCGCTGCCCGGGTCCCGGATATACCCGTGGCCGGCAAAGTAAACAATCAGTTGTTTAGGTGAGCGTTTAATAAAATCCTCAATAGCATTGAAGAGGTCGTCCAGTGTTACCCTGGCCTGGCCTTCATCAGTGAGTAATTTTGCTTCAAAGTCCTGGGCTTTCGCCCAGCTATACATGGCCTTTGCATTCTCCACAGCCCCTGACAGGGGCGGGAATCCATTTATGTTGTTTAGACCAATAAACAGGGCGCACTTCTTGTTACTCATACGCAGGTGCTGGTTTAGGTTGTTTGGGTTTTCTCTAAAATATTAATTTATTTCGTCGCGTTCGGTAACTGCTGAAGGGAAAAATAAAAATGTAAAAAAACAGAACATTTTCAGGGCTACCAGGATTTCAACCGGACGGATTTTATTGCAGCGGAAACAAAGAATGATGGAAAGAAAGAACCGCTCAAAGCCTGCTGATAAGCAGGAGTGCGATGGCTTCGCCGAGGTGGGCCCTGATAAACTTATTGGCCTTTACCATATGGTCCTGTATCGTCGAGGAAGAAATCCGGAGCAGGTTGCTTACTTCGCTATATGATTTTCCTTCGATCTTGCACAGTATATAGATTTTCTGGCGTTGCTCAGGCAGCATCGAAACAGCGTGGTCATATCGTTCCCGGGTTTCTTTATACTGCAACTGATCCTCCAGGTCTGTATGCAGTTCGGTATGGATGCCCGATAAATAGCTTTCTACCTTTCGCGCGATTTTCTCATGCCTGAAAAAATCAAATACCCTGCTTCTGGCAATTTGATACAGGTATGCCTTAAACGACTTTTGGGGATCAATAAACGATCTGCGCTCCCAGACCTTAAGAAATACATCCTGCAAAAGCTCCTGCGCGACATCCGGGTCTTTGACCATGCGCAGGATGTTAGTGTAAATCTGATAGCTGTACAGGCGATATAACTGGTCAAAAGCCAGTTCATTCCCATCACGTAATGACCGGAGTAATACACCTTCGTCTTGACCGCCTGCCGACTGCATTGGATATGCTTTCTTTTGGTTGATAAATATTATAAATTTAATTATTATTTTATCAATTAATTCCCTGTATTTTGGTTTTTTACTTTTGCAGGGCTAAGAATACCTTATGATCGTTAGAAGAAAAGAGCATTGGTTCCGAATGCTGTTTGTATGGCATGGCTCTGTATTGCCCCGCTTGTTGCCCCGTCTATCTCTGTTGTTTATCCTGTCCGTGGTCGTTGTTTATTTCCACGGCAGCATTTTCTCTTTCAAAATCCCGCTTAATCCCGCTCCTTTTACTTTGTTCGGTTTCGTGCTGGCCCTTTTCCTTGGTTTCCGCAACAACGCAAGCTATGACCGCTTTTGGGAAGGGCGAAAGCTCTGGGGTGCATTGCTCAACATAGCACGATCTATGACCCGCCAGGCACTCACTTTAATTAATCCCAAAGCCAACGAGTCAGAAATCACGGAATTCATACAGCTGCTCAGCGCTTTTACTTACGCATTAAAGCATCAGCTGCGCGGCACTGATGCGGGTGAGGATCTGGCTCAAAAGTTAAGTAGGGAGCAGCTGGAAATAGTGGCCCCGGCACAGTATAAACCTACCATCCTGATGAAACTTTTAGCACGTTGGGTTGAGGAAGCGAAGAATTCAGGCAGAATAGATTCTATTCAGCAGGCACGGTTCGATGAAAATTTAGACAGGCTGGCCGATGTTGTGGGGGGATGCGAACGGATTGTGTCAACACCCATACCCTATAGCTATAGCGTGCTCCTCCACCGCACCGTTTACATCTATTGCTTTTTATTGCCTTTCGGTCTGGTGGACAGCCTTGGATGGGTTACCCCACTGATGGTTGTTTTTATTGCCTATACCTTCGTGGCATTTGAAGCCATTGCAGACGAAATTGAAGAGCCGTTCGGGATGGATGATAACGACCTCGCCTTAACGAATATGTGCCAGATGATCGAGGCAACGATATCAGAGCTGGCAGGTAAACCCATACAAATAACAGAGGCAACCAAACAACGCATCATCGATTGAGCCATTTTCAGATTATGGCATCATGATCCAGCCGATCTCAAATTCCAGCGACCATTTGGATGGGCGGGTAATGATGTATTTTTCACCGCCCTCACCCGGTCTTGGAAATCGGGTCAGTTTGATCGGCACACGGTCCGTAATGGCCTGGGCCGTCTGCACTCCTGCATCGCCTAAAAATTTTGGATCGATCCTGTACAGGAATGCCAGTTCATCTGCCGTCAGGATAAAATTATCGTCCACCCATTTCGCAAAATCTGCATTTGCCTGTTCGGCTTCGATAGCGATTTCTTCTTCGGAAGAAGCGTAAAGCGTGGCCAGTTTTTCATCTATCCCGCTTTGAGAAAATTCATATCGGTTCATAGGTTTATCCGGTTAGATACTATTAAACAACCAACGGTCGTTTATTGTTATTAGTATAACAAACAGGCTAACCCTTAAGTTTTGACCTATGGAACTTGTCACCGGAGACGAATCCATTCGCTACAATGATTTTCCGTTGCGGATTATTGCGGCCTTATTGGCCACCCACTACCTGGTGGTTTATGGCATAGATATTCCGCTGTTTAAAATGATGGCCGGGATAGACTACTGGCTATCCCTTTTTGCATCACTGCCCCTTGCCATCATCCAGATCGAACTGGTCGCCTATGTAGTACGCAGACTGGATAAAAAATACCCCTGGACCGGAAATTTGTTAAAAAGGGCATTGTTGCAGTTTTTCTGGGGCATCTGTGTTCCTGGTATCATCGAGTTCCTTTTAGGACTCGCCTATTTCACCCTGCGCGGAAAAGATGTGTTCAAAACCTTCTTTTACACCAACGACTACCCGCTTGCCGTGTTGATGATCATCGTGGTGAACTTTTATTACGTAGCCTTCTATTTTGCAAAGGTCGCTCTGACTTATAGAAAAGAACTGAGAGCCGCCAACCGGGAGATCCAACACCTGACGGATGCTGTTGCCTCTTTACATATCCATGGTTCAGGAGATGAAACGCATCATGAACCCGCAACATTTTTAGTTACTAAAAACCTCGCTTCAGTACCTATCCGGCAGGAAGCCATTGCCTACTTCATCCATGAAGAAGGCGCCAATTTCCTGGTCACCCATGAAGGCGATAAGATCTTCATTCCCGAAACGCTTGATCAGATCGGCGCTGCATTAGACAGCGGCCTTTTCTTCCAGGTGAACCGGAAATTCATTGTCAATTATTACGCCGTCTCAAAGTCCAGGACAATCGATAATGGTAAAATAGAGCTGCATATCGCGCCTGCTGTTCAAAGCCCTGTTATCGTTAGTCAGAAACGGGCTAAGGATTACCGGCAATGGGTGACCAGATTGGAATTGATGATAAAAAGCACGGGCAAAACAGCCTGATAAAATCCAATCGCCTCTTGTGTTTTTTCAGTTCCCTTATGGAATCTGCCTCTGTCTTCCATCATCCTATAAAACTGACCGACGGCTAACCTTATGAACACCACTACAGATACCTCCTGACAGGCCTTGACAACAAGTTTTAAATAAACTTGCGAATCCGAAACCGAATTGTCAAATTTATCCGGTTCCAGCGCTTTTCGGAATATGGAGGCTGCCTGAACCAAGACTATAAACCCATCTAATGAAAACACTCTACCCAACCGGGGGCGTGGACGCTGTCCTTCGCCGCCTGCTTTTCAGCGTATCAAGATATGCTGCCGACTATCTGAGCCGCCCTGCAAAGTGCTTTATATTGTGCGCGTTCCTTTTTGGTCTTCCGGCCAGCCTCCTGGCCCAGAAAACTTCCGAAAACCCGATGAACTACCTGCGCACCGACCTGGTCAGCCCGTCGGCTACAGCCTCAACCCTTGGCCGCTACGGCGACGCATCGGTCAACCAGTCGAGCGGGGCGCCGAACCTTTCCATCCCGATATTCACCGTTACGGGGCACGACCTGAACGTTCCCATCGTACTGAGCTACAGCTACGACGGCTTCAGGCCCGCCCAGCCCAACGGCTGGACCGGAATGGGCTGGAACCTGCAGGCCGGCGGGGTTATTACCCGCCAGATCAGGGGAAGGGTGGACGATATTGTTGATACGGAAAACCAACGGTTCGGAAGCAGCTTTGTGCAGGGCAATATCGTCGCTGCGGGCGGCTATGAATCCACAGACATGCAGAACTTCCTGAAAGGTGTTATGGAGGGCGGCTACGACGGCGAGGCCGATATCTTCAGCTTCAACTTCGGGGGCTATTCGGGCAAATTCACGCTGGTGAATGGTGCGTTTACCCTGTTCCCGTACTCGAAACTGAAGATCAGCGGGTCTGCGGCCGGTTTTACCATCACCACGGAAGACGGTACCAAATATGGTTTCGGCGACGTGGAACATACAAAACCGAAGTCTACCTACAGCGGCCCGGGCAGCTACAACATCCCATACCACGTCTCGGCTTGGTACCTCACCTCCATTACCAACGCAGCCAATACCGAGGCCATCCGGTTCCTCTATACCACCGAAACTTCCTACCCGCAGCTGGGCACCAACAGCCAGACCTACAAAAAGGTAGAGGACGTGTCCAGCGGCGGCTCCTCGCAGCTCTACGCGCCCTATTTCGGCTTCTCCTCATATATAGAGCCGGTCAGGCTGACGACGATCATTTCAGAGAAGCAGACGGTAGACTTCTCGGGGGGTGCATCCCGCCAGGACATCCTGACCGGCCCTCCGGTCCTTGGCAGCATTACGGTTACCGACAACAGCTCGGGGGAGGTCATCAAGAACTTCAGGCTCAAATACGGCTATTTCGGAACCGGTACCTATCTGGAAAAGTACCTCAAGCTGAAGAGCCTGGAAGAGCTGCCGGGCTGGAAGGAGGGAGAAGTGCTCGACACCACCAGGAAACAGGTCCATACCTTCGACTACATAGCGGAGACGGGCTCCTATCCCAACAGGACGGAGGCCTTCGTAGACCATTACGGCTATTACAAGGGAGGCTCTTTCGGCAACATCATGATCCCCGACTATATCTATCCCGGCGGGCCCAACCGCGACCCGAGCCCGCTTACGGCGCAGTTCGGTGCGCTCAAGAAAATCACCTATCCCACCGGTGGCAGCACGACCTTCGACTACGAGGGCAACGTGGGCTTCAACGGCAAGGACTACGTCAAGATCCCGGGCAACCTTACCAGCTACGTCTACAGGCCATCCGGTGCCCCGCCGCTGGACCACTTCGAATCCGACTTCGAGAGCGGGAAGTTCACGATCAACTACGGCCAGCGCGTAGGCATCAACCTGGTCCGCTATCCCAAGTCGCTGACGGGCGACGGCAACATAAAGGGCTCTTTTGACGCCAGGCTGTACAGAGAGGTCGAAGATGGGATATACGCTTTCATAGACACATGGAAGATACTTGACGACGCAGATAACGGTGGCATGATGAAGCATTTCGACCTGACGGCGGGAACCTATTACCTGCAGACCTTTATCGACGAAAACGAGCTGTCGATGACGGCGACCCTGGGCTACAGCAACAACAGTACTACGCCCATCGAAGGCCAGGCTGCCGGCGGCATCCGCATCAAACGGATCACCAACGATCCGGTCATCGGCCTGCCTACGGTAAAGAGCTACCGCTATACCGACGCCGCCGGCTTTTCGAGCGGCTCGGCCATGTCGAAGGTATACGACGAGAGGCTGCTTACGGAGATAACGGCAAGCCAGCTGAACCAGTTAACGACGGTAAACTCAAGGAGCGTGAGCTCCTTCATTTCCGAAGGGGTCAACGGCGGACAGCCCAACTACTACCGTACGGTGTTCGAGGACCTGGTGGACGGCGCCGATACGCTGACCACGCGGAGCGACTATGTTTCGTTTGCAGGCAGCTTCAACGGCGTGCAGCCGCAAAGCGTCATACAGTACAGGAATACGAATACGGGATTGAAGCCTGTAAAAAAGACGGAATACGAATACGGCGAAAAGTCGGCTGGCGGAACAACGGGCCTCAAGGCCTACATGGATACCATAGTGACGGTATTGCCCGGGGGGCAGTACGG